>CAZVZG010000001.1:0-153862 GCA_964630785.1 uncultured Phycisphaeraceae bacterium
CCCCGTCATGCACAGTCCGCAGGCATCCCCGCGGCTCGGCGAGCACCGTCCAGCGCGACCAGCGAGCGGCCCGCGGGTCGGCGCCGGGGTCCGCCGACCACAGCGCGGCCAGCGCCCGGACCGCCGGCCAGGCGCGCAGCGCCTCCAACGGATCGATCCCCGCGCCGATCCGGCGGCACAGCGCGGGTGGAGACTGCGGGATGGAAGCGGCGCGAGCGGTCAAGGCGGGATGGTACCGGCCGCACAAGAACGCCCGATGCGGAGTCGTTTTGTGGGACTGAGCGATCTATCATTCGGGTCCCCTGCGCCGATCGGAAACTACCCAAATAGGGGGTTTCCAGCGGGGACGTTTTCCAGAAGCCTTACCGGACGAACTCCTGACAATCCTCTTTCAGGCGGCTTCGCCCGGGCAGATCGAGGTATCCAAACGATGGCCAGCGGAGTGAAGTCAGCGCGCGTCTCGTCGGGCAACAAGAAGAAAGCCGGCAAGCAATCCAGCAACGGGGTCGCGTCGCACGCCAACGGCACGCTCAACGGCTACGCCAACGCGATGAAGCCCAAGGTCGGCAAGAGCGTTTATTACTTCGGCAAGAGCCGGACCGAGGGCAACGCCAAGATGAAGCTGCTCCTGGGCGGCAAGGGCGCCAACCTCGCCGACATGACCAGCATCGGCCTGCCCGTGCCGCCGGGCTTCACGATCACCACCGACACGTGCGCGGCCTACTACAAGGCCGGCAAGCGCCTGCCGCACGGGCTGATGAACGAGGCCCAGAAGAACATCGCCCTGCTGGAGAAGGACACGGGCAAGAAGTTCGGCGACTCCACCAACCCGCTGCTGGTGAGCGTGCGCTCCGGCGCCGCGGTGAGCATGCCGGGCATGATGGACACGATCCTGAACCTCGGCCTGACCGATGCGGCGGCCGAGGGTCTGGCGGTGGCGACGGGCAGCCGCCGGTTCGCGTTCGACGCGTACCGCCGCCTGATCAACATGTTCGGCGATGTGGTGATGGGCGTCGACCACGAGCACTTCGAGAAGGAGTTCGACAAGATCAAGCTGAAGTTCGGCGCCAAGCTCGACACCGACGTGCCCACCGAGGGTATCGTCGCGCTGTGCGAGGCGTACAAGGCCGTGTACCGGCGCTACGTCGGCGAGGACTTCCCGCAGAACCCCTTCAAGCAGCTCGAGCTGGCGATCGAGGCGGTGTTCAAGAGCTGGCACTCCGAGCGTGCGGCCGTGTACCGCCGGATCAACTCGATCTCGGGCCTCAACGGCACCGCCGTCAACGTGCAGAGCATGGTCTTCGGCAACATGGGCGACGACTCGGGCACGGGCGTGGCCTTCACCCGCAACCCCAGCACCGGCGACAACGTCTTCTACGGCGAGTTCCTGGTCAACGCGCAGGGCGAGGACGTGGTCGCGGGCATCCGCACGCCGCGACCCGTGGCCGAGATGCCCAAGTGGAACAAGAAGGTCCACGACCAGCTGCTCAAGATCAAGCAGACGCTCGAGAAGCACTACCGCGACATGCAGGACATCGAGTTCACGATCGAGCGCGGCACGCTGTACATGCTCCAGACCCGCACCGGCAAGCGGACCGGCTTTGCCGCGGTGAAGATCGCCTGCGACATGGTGAGCGAGAAGCTCATCGACGAGAAGCGGGCGCTGCTGCGGATCCCCGCGGGCGACCTGACGCAGCTCCTGCTGCCCAGCTTCGACCCCGCCGGGCGCAAGAACGCCGCGATCATCGCCAAAGGCCTGCCCGCCTCGCCCGGAGCGGCCGTGGGCAAGCCCGCGTTCACGGCCGACGAGGCCGTGAACCGCGCCCTCTCGGGCGAACGGATCATCCTCGTCCGCAAGGAAACCAGCCCCGAGGACGTCGAGGGCATGCACAAGGCCGCGGGCATCCTGACCAGCACCGGCGGCATGACCAGCCACGCGGCCGTCGTGGCCCGCGGGTGGGGCAAGTGCTGCATCGCGGGCGCGGGCGAGGTGCAGATCGACGCCGCCAAGGGCACGTTCACCGTCAAGGGCAAGACCTACGGGCGCAACGACGTGATCTCGATCGACGGCTCGACCGGCGAGGTGATCGAGGGCGAGCTGCCCACGGTCGAGGCCAAGCTCTCGGGCGATTTCGCCAAGGTGATGCGCTGGGCCGACAAGCACCGCCGCCTCGGCGTCCGCACCAACGCCGACACCCCGGCCGACGCCAAGCGGGCCCGCGAGTTCGGCGCCCAGGGCATCGGCCTGACCCGCACCGAGCACATGTTCTTCGAGGGCGACCGCATCCGCAGCATGAGGAAGATGATCCTCGCCGAGACCGTCGAGGCCCGCGTCAAGGCGCTCGACGAGCTGCTGCCCTACCAGCGCGACGACTTTGTCGGCATCTTCACGGCGATGAAGGGCCTGCCGGTCACGATCCGGCTGATCGATCCGCCGCTGCACGAGTTCCTGCCGCAGGACGACAAGAGCCAGGCCGAGATGGCCCGCGCCCTGGGCGTGAGCGTGGAGAAGGTCAAGCAGCGCGTCAGCGCCCTGCACGAGATCAACCCCATGCTCGGGCACCGCGGCTGCCGCCTGTGCGTGACCTTCCCCGAGGTGCTCCGTATGCAGGTCACGGCGATCGCCGAGGCCACCATCGAGTGCCTGCGCAGCAAGATCAAGGTCTCGCCCGAGATCATGATCCCGCTGGTGGGCACGCGGAAAGAGCTGGCCTACCTGCGCGATCTGACCGAGCAGACCATCGCCCAGGTCCGCGCCGACCAGGACTACAAGCCGCGCCTGGACATCAAGATCGGCACGATGATCGAGATCCCGCGGGCCGCGCTCACGGCCGACGAGATCGCCCACAGCGCCGACTTCTTCAGCTTCGGCACCAACGACCTCACGCAGATGACCTTCGGATTCTCGCGCGACGACATCAACAGCTTCCTGCCCGACTACCTCAAGCACGAGCTGCTGCCCGGAGACCCGTTCCAGTCGCTCGACCAGACCGGCGTGGGACAGCTCGTCGCCATGGGCGTCGAGAAAGGCCGCAAGACCACCCCAACGCTCAAGATCGGCATCTGCGGCGAGCACGGCGGCGACCCGTCGAGCGTCCACTTCTGCCACAGGGTCGGCATGGACTACGTCAGTTGTTCGCCCTTCCGCGTGCCCATCGCCCGCCTCGCGGCGGCCCAGGCCGCGCTGATGGAAGATTGACGCCCCCTCCTCCCCCCGAAGTTCCAGCGAGCGGGCCGTCGCACATCCAATCAACGACTCAAGACGCCGCGGTCTACCGCGGCGTCTTTTTCGTTCCACGCAGGCGGCGCCGGAATCTCCCGCCGACGCGCCGCTCCGACCGATACACCCCGCATGTCCACCGCCCCCGCGGCCGCTGTGCCTGCGCCGAGCGCCCGGACCTCGCCCAACCCCGGAAACTCCGGAGCGGTCGCGACGCGGGCGGACGTTGTGCGCCTGGCCCGGACGGGCGGGCCGTGGGCGTTTTTGCCCGTGGCGCTGGGCGCGCTGCGGAACCACCCCGACGACCACGAGGTGCGGTTTCTGGCGGCCGCGGCGTTTGCACGCTTGGCGCTGGTGACGCCCGCCCGCGATCACCTGGCGTTGCTGCCGAGCGAGCTGCGGGCCGACGCGGGCGTGTCGGCCCTGACGGCGGCGATCGTCCGGCTGCCGGATGACCGGATCGCGCCCGCCACGCTCGCGGCCACATGCCGGGGCAACCTCGAAGCGCTCGCCGGGCGCGGGGTCGATCCGATCGACCTGAGGGGCCATCTGGGCGCGTGGGAGCGAACAGCGGGCGATTGGGAATGGTTCCGCGCCCATGACGGGAACCTGGTGCGCCGTCGGGGCGGCTCGCCCGCGAGTGTGAACGATCGCTGGCTCGGGCTGGCCGACCTCAAGGGGCAGATCGACGCGGCCACGCTGCCGCACGCGGCGGCGGATGCCAAGGGGCAGATCAAGCCGTACATCCTGGAAGGGATGGACCCGCCGTGGCTGGTGGAGCGCGTGCTGCGCGAGACTCCGGCCGCGAGCGACGGGTACCACGCGCGGGTGACGATCGTGCAGGAAGACCCGCTGGAGCTGCTTGACGGCCTGGCGCAGACGGATCTGCGTCGGTGGCTGTCGGAGCCGCGGGTGAGCGTGATCGTCGGCCCGGACGCGGGCGGGGCGCTGTCACGCCGCTTGCTGGGGTCGCTGGATACGCAGATCGCCGGCCCGGGCCTTTCGCTCTCGACCGTGCGGACGCCGGCGAACCCATCGGTGCAGCAGGCGCTGCAACTGGCGGGCCGTGCGCAGGTCATCGAGCAGCAGCAACTGCTCGCGCGGGTCGGGGCGCTGTACGCGGATCGGGATCGGGCGTGGTGGAGCCGGCGCTACGCCGCCGCACGCCCGGGAGCCCCGAGCGCAAGCTCGGGCGGTCGGCCAACGTTGCGGGATGATCGTGCGATCGGCGGCACGGCGGGGGTGGTCGGAGGGGTGGGGGGACGGGGGAATCACCCCGAGCTTGCGCTCGGGGCTCCCCGCGGGGATCGGGGCTTGCGGGTGCTGGTGCCTACGTGCCGGTTTTCGACGTACATCAAGCACGCCTCGGCGGACCTCGCGGCGGCGCTCCGGTCGATGGGCTGCGAGGCGCGGGTGCTCACGGAGCCCGACGACCACTCGCACCTCTCCGGCGTCGCGTACCTGCGGGCGGTCGCGGAGTTTGAGCCCGACCTGGTCGTGCTGATCAACTACGCGCGGGCGAACATCAACGGCTCGATCGACGGCGAGCCCGGCGCGCCGGGCGTGATCCCCGCGAACGTGCCGTTCGTGATGTGGGTTCAGGACGCCATGCCGCACCAGCTCGACGAGCGCGTGGGTCGCGGGATGAGCGAACTGGACTTCGTCGCCGGCAACCTGCGCGAGGAGCTGTTCTGGCGGTTCGGCTATCCGCGGGCCCGCTCGCTGGACGTGCCGATCGTCGCCAGCAGCGCCAAGTTCCATTGCGGCCCGGTTTCGGACGCGCTCCGCGCCCGCCACACGTGCGAGGTCGCGTACGTCAGCCACCACGCCGAGACGCCCGGGGCGATGCACGCTCGCAAGTGCGCCGAGGCGGCGTCCACGCCCGGCCTGACTGAACTGCTCGAAGCGCTCCGGCCGCGGGTCGAGGCCGAGGCCGCGGTCAGCACGTGCGACCCGCTCTCGCTGCGCCTGCGGAACGCGGTCACGGACGCGCTCCGCGCCCGCGGCGGCGCGTCCGACGACCCGCGCCTGATCGAGCAGCTCATGCAGCTCTACGCGATGCCGATGGCCGATCGCGTGCTGCGTCACCAGACGCTGGCGTGGGCCGCGGAGACCTCGGATAGTCGCGGCTGGCGGCTGCACCTCTACGGTCGCGGATGGGAAACACACCCCACGCTGGCCCGCTTCGCCCGCGGCGAGCTGACGCACGGCGAGGAGCTCCGCGCCAGTTACCGGTGCGCCGCGGCCCACTTGCAGGTGTCGGCCCACTCGATCATCCACCAGCGGATCATGGAGTGCGCGCTCGCCGGTGGGATGCCGATCGGGCGCGTGACTGAAGAGGACCTCTCGACGCTGGAGTTTGCCGCGGCCGTCGCGGGTGCACGCCGCGCCCACGCCGCGGAGCGCGGGCCGGATGTTTGCGGCCTCCGCCCGATCTCGGGCACGCGCCACCGACACACGGGCTACGCGATTGCGGATTCTCCGGAGGCGATGTCGCTCGCGTGCCTCCGCCAGCGGCTGGGAATGCGTGCGCGACCGAGGGAGGAGGATCAGCACGACGCGTTTGTGTGGATCAACTCCATACATGTCGAGCGCCTGCTGGGGATCGATCCGCAGGGCGCCCCGCTGGTCGAAGCGCCGCGGGAGCGGATGCTCACCGGTCTGTGGCCCGATCCGGCCGACGCGCTCTTCATCGACCGTGACGGGTTGGAGCAGGTCCTCGTTCGGGCGGTCGATGACCCCGCGTGGCGGGAGCACTCTTCGGACGCCCTGCGCCGGCGCGTGCTGGACCACTGCACGCACGGGTCCTTCGCCCGCCGGCTTGTCGATTTCATCGCTGACGGCCTGGGCGGCGATCATTCGGAGCCAGCGCCATGACCACGATGACTCATCCCGCGCCCCCGGCATCACCGGTCGCAGACAACCCGCCGTCGATGCCCCGCCTGCGCCCCCCCGAGGAGTTCTGCCTGCCCGCGGGGTATCGCCAACAGACGCTCGCGCACACACACGACTCGGTCCGCTGTGAGGGCGAGCCGGAGTACTGGAACAGCGAGCGCATCGCGGCCTCGGCCAGGTACCAATACCACGTCTACCGCTGGGCGGCGGAACTGGTCCGCTCGCAAGGGCTGCGGTCCGTGCTCGACGTCGGTTGCGGCCCGGGCACCAAGCTCACCCGACTCATCGCGCCGGTGTGCGCCGAAATCGAAGGCGTTGACCAGCCCTCGGGCGTGGACGCGGCCCGGCGCTCGCGCGCGGCGGGGAGATACACCGAGGTCGATCTGGAACGGCCGTGTTCGGTGGTCGCGTGGCGGACGTTCGACCTGATCATCTGTGCCGACGTGCTGGAGCACCTGATCGACCCCGACCCCGCGATCGAGATGATGGAGAGGTTCGCGACGCCGCGGACGCTGCTGGTGATCTCTACCCCCGATCGGGCCCGGCTGCGCGGGCGCGGGTGCATGGAGTCGAACAAGCCCGAGCATGTGCGAGAGTGGACCGCGCCGGAGTTCGCACGCTACCTGCGCTCGCGCGGGCTGAGCGTGTTGAGATCGCGCATGTTGCCGGCGGACGATGCGCCCGCGGGGGCCGGAGTCGGTCAGGACGTGCTGTGGCGGCTTCGCCTCGCCCGGCATTCGCCGCGGCGATGCCAGACCCTGCTGTGCCGAATGCCGAACGCGAATCGACACGGACCCCGCAGCCCGTGCGAGAAAAAGGATTGAGGCCATGCCCAACACCCAAACGCCATCCCGCGCCGCGGTCACAACCGAGCCCGCTCCACCGCCCCTGCCTCAGCCGCCCCGGGTGCCACCCGAGCTGGAGGTGCGGTTCCCGCGCGAGCTGCTCGACGCCGACCCCGCGGTCGCGGCCGAGGCGTTCGCCCGCGCCCTGCGCGGCTACGCCCGACGGCTGAAGACACCCGAACAACAGGCCCGCTTCTGCATGCTCGCCGACACGCCGCTGTACGAGGCCATCGACACCACGGTCGTGGAGGCGTACGGCGGCGTGCACCCCAAGCACTGGTTGACGAAGTACCACGACTTCTTCGTCGATCGCATCCACGCGGGCGAGCACGCGATCGATCTGGGATGCGGGATCGGGATGGTCGCCGCGTCGATGGCGGAGCGGGCGGGGTCCGGGTCGGGCTCGGTGCGTGTGACCGGCGTGGACTGGTCGTCGCATAACCTGGGCATGGCCCGCCAGATCGCGGCCCGGCGAAAGCTGGCCGACCGCCTGAACTACGAGCACGCGGACATCTGCCGCACGCGCGTGCCGGGCCGGTTCGACGCGATCATCCTCTCCAACGTGCTCGAGCACATCACCGACCGGCCCGCGCGCCTGCGGATGTGGACGGAGTGGTACCGGCCCCAACGGGTGCTCATCCGCGTGCCCGCGTTCGATCGCGACTGGCAGACCGCGCTCAAGAAGGACCTGGGCATCGACTCGCGCAGCGACCCCACGCACGAGACTGAATACACCGAAGAGCAGGTGCGGGCGGAACTGGCCGAGGGCGGCCTGAAGATCAACGAGCTCATCATCCGCTGGGGTGAATACTGGGCGCACGCGACGCCGGCCTGAGATTGTTCAACGGTTCCCCCCCTCACTCCTCCCCCCATGTGCGGCATCCTCGCCATCGCCCGCTCACGGCCCACCGAAGGGCCCGTTCTGCTCGAGCGACCCTTGACGCGGGCGATGGAGCGGCTGGCGCGGCGCGGCCCGGACGGGCGCGGCGTGTACGAATCGCCCGATCGGCGCGTGCTGCTGGCGCATACGCGGCTTGCGATCCAGGACCTCAGCGACGCCGGGCGTCAGCCGATGGCCGACGACCCCGAGCGCCCGCGGGTCGTGGTGACCTACAACGGCGAGGTCTACAACGCGCCCTCGCTGCGGCGTGAGCTCGAACGCGCCGGCGAGGCGTTCCGCTCGACCGCCGACACCGAGGTGCTGGTGCGCGGCTACCTGCGCTGGGGTTTCCGTGGCCTGTTGGAGCGCGTGCAGGGCATGTACGCGCTCGTGCTGCTGGACCAGCGAGAACTGACGGCCCCGACTGTTTATGCCGCGGTGGACCACGCGGGGATGAAGCCGCTGGTGTTCTGGTTCGACCACGGCGAACGCCGGGGGCTACGGGGGGGTGGAAGCATCGCGATTGCCTCGGACTGCGACGCACTGCTCGGCGCGCTGAGCGAGGAGCCGGGCTTCGACCGGCGGCTCGACGGAGCGGCGCTGGCGCACGTGCTGAGCGTGGGGTACATCCCCGCGCCGTGGACCGCGTGGCGGGGCGTACGCAAGCTCGGGCCCGGCGAGATGCTCACGTGGCGGCCGGGCGGAATGGGTGCGCCGCTCGTCGAGCGGCACTGGCTCCCGCCGGAAGAGATTGAGGCCGCGGGCGCTCCCGACGCGCAGGAGGAGTTTGAGGCTCTGCTGCGGAGCGTGACCGACGAGCACACGCTCTCGGACGTGCCCGTGGGCCTGTTCCTCTCCGCGGGGCTCGACTCATCGTCGCTGGCGCTGGCGCTGGCCCAGGGCGGGCACGCGGACGGCATCACCGCGTGCACGCTCAGGTCCGATGGTGTTGACCCGGCGATCGACGAGTCGGCCACCGCCGCGGCCCTGTGCCGCTCGATGATGATGAGGCACCGTGTCGTGCGGTTCGACGCCGAAGACCTGGGCGCGACACTCGACCACGCGGCGGGGGCATTCGACGAGCCCCAGGGCTTCACCGCCCTGCTCACGGCGGTACGGATCGCGCGCGGGTTGCGGCTGGGGTCGGGGTGCTCCGCAGGGGGAAGCGCGACGCGCGGACCGTCGGTGGTCATCGCCGGCGATGGGGGCGACGAGGCGCTCGCGGGCTATCCGTGGCACGCGGCGGGCCTGCTCGATCAACTCGCGCTCGCCGAACCCAAGGGCCTCGGGGCTTCCTCCGCGAAGGACACACGAGCACTCGCCGCGCCCGTCTGCGAGCCGGGCGCACGCGCTGCCGCGGCCCGCGCGCTGGCGGGTCGATCGTTCGTCCATCGCTACCTCTGCCGCGTGTTCCCGGGATTTCACCCGGCCGAATCGCGCTCGCTGCTGGGCGCGCTCGAGCCCGAGTACGACGAGGAGGTCTTCGCCGGCTGGCTCGCGCCGCTGGATGCACCGAACCTCCCCCACCCGCGCCGGGCCCAGCGGCTCGACGTGCTGGGGTTCTGCGCCGGCTCGATCCTGCCCAAGACCGATCGGGCGGCGATGAGCGTCGCGCTGGAACTGCGGGCGCCGTTCCTCGATCGGCGCGTGCTCGATCACGCGCTGTCGCGGGCGGTCGATCCGCGCGAGACCCAGGCCGGATCGTCGAAGCCTGCGCTCCGCAACATGCTGGCCCGCGCTGCGGCCGCCGGGCTCGTGCCGCGCGAGGTGCTCACCCGACCCAAGCAGGGCTTCAGCCTCAAGACCGCCGACCCGCGCACGTTCCAGAACCTCGCCGAGGCACGCTTGCCGGAAAGCCGGCTGCTACGCGACGGGATCGTGCGCCGGGACTGGTCCGCGTTCCTTCCTCAGGACAACGACGCGCGCGAGGTGCGGTCCTTCACATTGGCCGTGCTCGCGGCGTGGTACGAGCGTCGGGCCGGCTAGCGGTGACGCGATACCTACGGCTTTACGGCCACCAGCATCACCATGTGCGGGCAGAACCGGCGGAACACCTTGGGGGGCTGCTCGATGAGCCGCGCCGCCCGCTTGCTCAGCCGCCCGAGCCGGCCGATCAATCCCCCTCCCCCCCCACCCCCGAACGCATCGGCCCAGCCGCGCCGGCAGTCGTAGCCGTCGATCTCGACCACGCGAAGCCCCGCGTCCTCGATCTGCCGGCGGATCTCCCGCGTGGTGAAGAAGAACTGGTAGAAGTCCAGTCGCGGGCTCTCGCCGTGCTCCGCGTCGGTCCGCGCACGCTCGCGCTCGACGATCGACTCGTCCGGGAACCCGCCGAACACCGATCGGGCCCGGCGCGCGAGGCTAAGCGAGGGCACGGTGATGACCGCCACGCCGCCCGGCCGCAGTGCTCGCGCCGCCTCGCGCAGGATCACCGCCCGCTCCCCGTCATTGAAATGCTCGACCACGCCCATCGACAGGTACCCGCTGATCTCGCCATCGCCGTAGGGCAGCGATCGGACGTCGCCCACGCGGTACACGCCCTCGGGGTGGATGCGCCGGTTCTCGGCGATCGCGTTCTCGGCGAAATCGAGGCCCTCCACCCGGGCCGATTCGGCGGGGTCCGCTTCGGAGAACCGGCCCCACGCGCCCGGGTCCTCGTTGGCAAGCATCCGGATGAGGTTCCCGTTGCCGCAACCGGCCTCGACGATGACGCCCTTGCGCGGGAGTCGTCGCGTGAAAACGTCCTTGTACCACGCGGGCAGTTTGTAGCCGCGCATGCGGTACGGCGGGCTGACCAGCCAGGTCTTCTCCCAGAACTCCGGCGTCGCCGCGCCGGTGCGGTACATGACCAGGCGCGTGAACGGGCGGCCCGGGCGCGAGCGTCGGATGGCCGTGCGCACGGGCAGCGCGGCCAGCCACCGCTCCGCCTCGGCCTTGCGTGCATCCGCCGAATCGGCCGCCGGGCGAACGGGTACCGACGTGCGTGGGGCCGCTGCGATCGTGCTCATGCCGCCTCCCTGCCGCCCTGCAACGCCTCGCGGATCCAGCGCGGCGTGCGATCGTCGGCGGGCCAGTCGTGCGCCCGGATGAGGCGGTCGGCAAAGGCCGCGCCACCGTTCCCGTCCAGCTCTCCGGTCAGCTCCGGCTTCTCGCGCAGCCCGTGCTCACGCATCCGCCGATCGAACTCGGGCCACTCGCCGAACCAGTCGTAACCACGGGCCGGGCCCGCGGCGGCGTCGCGCACGCCGTCCTCGATCCCCCACAAGGCCACGCGGAAGTCGTCGTCGCCTCGCTCCGCGCCGCGACGGCAGAAGGCGGACAGGGCCGCGGCGTCGCCGTCGGCAGTCTCGCGCCGCCCGCGGAGTCTCATCTTCAGGTAGATGTGGCGGAACGACTGCTCAAAGTCGTGGGCCGCGAGCACGCGGGGCACGCCCTCGTAGCCGTGACCCTCGGCGGCCATCGCGTGCACCACGGCCGACTCGGGCTTGAGTTCCGGGTCGGGCCCGCCCCCCTCCCCCCCGGGCGTGCGCTTGCCGATCAGGCCGCGAGCTCGCTCAAGCAGCGAGGCGCGGTAGACGTGCACGCCCCGGAACACAAACCCGCCGTAGAACTTGCACAGCATCAGTCCGGTGACTGTGAAGGTGTCGGGTTTCGCGCCCGCGCACATGGCCCGCAGGTGGCCCACGCCCCGGGAGGTGAGCAGCACGTCGGCGTCCATCCCCACCGCCCACGGCCGACCCGCGCCGGCGCCGATCTCCAGCGTGCGGCGAACGGCCGCGACGAACGGGCGCTCGTTCACCACCTCGATCTGCCTCTGCTCACCACCCGCCCGCACCACCTGCTCGCGCAGCGTCGCGAGCGCGTGCGCGTGCGTGCGCTCTCCCGCGCCACGCACAACGAAGGTGATATCCGTTACGGGCACAGCGTCGCTCGGGGGCGTGGGTCCGCCGACAGAGCTTCGGTTGCTCGTCATGCGCTCACCCCGCCCTCGCCACGCGACGGTCCAACGCGGCCCGCACACGGGCGTGGTTCGCGGCACCGATGGACTCGCGGTGCTCCGACCAGCGCTCGACACGGGACGGACCGACCCCACCGACCAGACGTTCGGCGGCCGCGGCGGCGAGCCCGTCGATCGGTGTCACCATCCACGGCGCGCCCGCAAACTCCCGGTGCAGCAGTTCGGCGAACACCGCCGGGTCCCGGGTGATCGTGACGCGATCGCCCCACTCCGCACGCTCATCCTGAGCGATGAGCGCGAGCTCACGAGCATCGGAGAAATCGTCGAACGCCACGGCCCGCATCCCACGCGCCGCGGCCAGGCGCGTCAGCCGACGCCCGTTCTTCTCCTGCCCGACGATCACCACGCGCGCGGGCGCGCCGTGCCCGGGATGGTCTGCCGCGTCGATCATGGCGCTCGCGATCTCGTCGGGGTGCACGACCTTGCGGGCGAACTCGGCGAAGGCCGCGTCGATGGCGTCGAAGGTCACCCAGCCCTCTTCGGCGCAGCGCACCCACCACTGGCGCAACGGCGAGAGCCAGCGCGATTCCGACCAACCGTCGATGTCGGGCGCGGTGCACGCGCCGAAGAGCAGCGCGACCGAGGCCGTGTTGGCCGCGAGCGAGGGCGAAATGCGGTCCGGGCGCGCCGAATCATCGTACATCCTCGCGGCCCGCCCCTTGCTCGGCGATGGGTCCACCAGCGCGTCCATCGTCGCGTAGGTGAGGGCCATGTTGCCCACGACGCGCCGGAAGCGCCGCTCGCTCAGGTCGATGCGGCCTTCCCAGCCCAGTTCACGCGCGTCGGCAAACGCCTTGCGCACCACGCGCTCGTAGCACGAGCACATGGCCCCGAACTGCTTGCTCATGCTGTTGGGGCGAAGCCGGTAGCCGGCGACGATCCTCTCCACGCCCTTCCACCGCTCGCCGCGGGCCGCCAGACGCAGCCACATGTCGTAGTCCTCGACCACCTTCAGGCCCTCGTCGAACCGGCAGTCGCCGATGGCGTCGCGGCTGAAAAGGTGGGCGTGGGTCGCGGTGCGGTTCCACTCGATCTGTTCGTCGAGCCCGACGATCGGCGCACTCACGGGCGACTGACGCCCGAGCGAGCGCCCGCGCTCGTCGCACAGTTCGTATCCGCCGTAACTCGCGCCCGTCTCGGCGGCCGCGCCGACGAGCCACTCCAGCCCGCGCGGCGACATCCAGTCGTCCGAATCCAGGAAGTGGACCAGTTCGGTGCGGCACTCGTCGATGCCGCGGTTCCGCGCGCCCGCAAGCCCCCGGTTGGCCTGCGTGACCATCCGAACGCGCGGGTCAACCCGCGAGATCGAGTCCACGATCGCCGGGCCGGCGTCGGTCGACCCGTCGTTGACGACCACGCACGCCCAGTCGGCGAAGGACTGCTCGCGCAGCGAGTCGATGGTCTCCGCGATGGTCGGCGCGGAGTTGTACATGGTGATGATGACCGTGAGCCTGGCCGGCATCCGAGCCTCCGTGACCCGCGGGAGGCGCGCAGAGCGTCCCGGGAATCGATCGCGTCTTTGCTGGTACATCGGCCCGTCGGCCGCGGCGGGCTGAGATTCCTCACGCGCCCCGCCGCCGTTCCCCCTCACACCCATCGAACACTCACGCGCACCTGCGGCCCGCTGCCCCTGCCAGCGCTTGCGGGGGGAGAGGGGGGGCGTCGCGCAACAACCGCACGTCCGACGCTTCTTCGGCCGCGAGCCCTTCGAGCACTTCCGGCCAGCGGACGATCCGGCCGGGGTCAACGCCCAGCGCTCGCACCGCCGCGACGATCGCACCGTCCCGCTCCGGGGTCACGATGACCGCGGCGTCGGGCGCGATCGGACCGTTCATCGGCCTCCAGCGGACGGGCCGATCGCTCACGTCCGCTTCGGCCATCCCGCTGTCCCGCAACTCCCACCCGAGGGTGGTCGCCGCGAGCGCGTCGGCCACGCGCCGGCCATTCTTGCCCATTCCCACCACCACCACCGATCGCGCCGAGGCGACCCGAGCCCGCCGCACGCACGCCGCGGCCACCTCGTCGGGGGCCACGATCAGGCGCGACAGCTCGCCCCACGCGCGCTCGATGGTCGGTTCGTCCGCCCAGCTCGCGCTCGCCAGCCCCTCCCACCACGCCGCGAGGTTGGCCACCCACGCCGCACGCGACGGCCCGCGTGCTTCCGGACGCAGCCCGAGCCCGAGCAACACCGCGCCGCAAGCTTCCGCGGCCAGTTGCGCGGCGGACAGCGGGCACACCCGGCACCCGCGCAGCATGTGCAGCCCGGCCTCGGTGTCTCCCGACAGGGCCCGCATCGTCCCATACCCGATCGCCAGGCCCACCAGCCCGGCCCGCGCATCCAGACCTTCCAGCCGCTCCAGCGTCAGGGCGCCGGTGCGGTGCATGAGCTCGAACTGCTTGCTCAGGCTGCCGGGGCGCACGCGGTAGCGATCGACCGGCCCGCGCCACGCCGGGAGCGCCTCGAATCGGACGCCGTCGTGGGCCAGGCGCAGCCACAGGTCCCAGTCTTCGCAGACCGGAAGCGATTCATCGAACCGACGATCACCGAGCAGGCCGCGCGAGATCAGCACCGCGCCCGTGCCCATCGCGTTGCCGGTCGAAAGCTCGGCGGGACCCACGCGCCGGTCGGGCCCGGTCCGCGGCGGCAGCTCCCGCCCCATCGGTCGCCCGGACCCATCGATCAACTCCTGCCCGCCGCACGCCGCGCCCGTCGCGCCGGCGCACGCGATGAGCGCGGCAACCCCCCCCGGCACCGCGAGGTCGTCGGCGTCGAGAAAACGGACGAACCGGCCGCGTGCGTGCGAGAGGCCGGTGTTGCGTGCGGCCGATGGCCCACCGTTGGCCCGGTGGATGAGCCGCACCCGACCGTCGCGGGTGGCCCTGGCCTCGACGATCGCCGGGCCGTCGTCCGTGGAGCCGTCGTTCACGATCACCACTTCGCCGTCGATGCCCGAGGCGTCCAGATCGGCGAGCGCCGACTCGATCGTCGCGGCGATGGTCGCGCCCGACTGGTACATGGGCACGATGACCGACACCGCGGGACCCGGTGCGGAACCGGCGGCCTGGGCGTGGTGATCGGGAGCGCGACGGGGGCCGGCGGTCATCGGGATGGTGTATCGGCCGGGATGATCGGTCGCCTCGACCGGCACGGGCGCCGACAGCGGCGCAGAAACTGCACGCGCTCCTGGGCACGGGCCGAAATACGCGGGTTCGGCGGGTCCGTTCACTCCGCCTCCCCTCCCTCGCTCTCGGTGCGCGCGGACCCTCATCCTCGCCCATCCTCCCGCGTACGCCCCCGATCGCCATGTCCGCGAATCCCAGCCCACCGCTCACCCCGCCGCGCCCGGACCGGGCCGATCTCATCGCCGACGCCCTGGTGGTGGTGTCGTGCGCCTACACGCCGCTGGAGACGTGCGAGCGGTTCGGCCTGCTCGACCGCGAGCGGACGCTGTACCGTCGCCTGTGGCCGCACTTCCGCACCGTGGTGTTCGTGTCGTACGGCGACGAGCGCGACTACGCCGTGGCCGCGGGGCTCGCGCCCGACCTGCTGGGGCGGGTGTGGTGCGTGTGCAACGACCGGCGTCAGGAGCCGGGGGTCTTCCTCTCCGGCGTGCCGGGGCGCGTGTCGCACCTGCTCAAGGGCCACACCGGCGCGCTCGTGCTCACCGAGCAGCACTGGGGCGGCGACGTGGCCGTGTCGATCGTGCGCACGCTCAGGGCCGACGGCCTGAGCACCGGGCTCTGCGCCCGCACGGGCTACCACTGGTCGTGGACCATGGCCCGCGAGCACGGGCCCGGCTCGGCCCAGTTCGCCCAGGCGCGGTTCCTCGAGGGCGAGCTCTGCCACGCGGCCGACGTGGTCGTCGCGACCACGCCGGCCATCGCCGAGCGGCTGGCGTTTCAGCACGGGCTGCCGCACGATCGCCTGCGCGTGGTGCCGAACTTCGTGCTCACCGACGCGCCCGCTCCGCCGCCTTCGGCCCGCACGCGGGGCCTGATCCTGACCGCCGGTCGGCTCTCGCGCGAGAAGCGCGTGCACCTGCTGGTGGAGGCGTGCGCTCGCCTGCCCGAGCCGGAGCGCTCGCGTGCGCGGCTGCTGGTCATCGGCGAGGGGCCCGAGGAGGGTTCGCTGCGGGCGCTCGCCGCGCGGCTGCGCGTCGCTGCCGAGTTCCGCCCGCGCATCCCTCACCGCGAACTGCTGGCGCAGATGGGGTCGTGCTGGGCCTACGCCCAATGCTCGGAGTACGAGGGCCACCCCAAGACCGTGCTCGAGGCGATGGCCTCGGGGTGCGCGGTGCTGGTCGCCCGCGCGCCGGGGCTGGCCGACCACGTGCGCGATCACCAGACGGGCCTGGTGAGCGACCCTGAGCCCGGCGCGATCGCCGCTTCGCTGCACGCTCTGCTCACGGACGACGGACTGCACGCCCGTCTGGGCGCGACCGCCGCCGCCTCCGTGCGCTCGACGCTCGGGTTCGAGACGGTGTTCCCGTTCTATCGCGAAGCCTGCGCCCAGGCCGCACGCTCGGCGGGCGGCCACGCCTCGCTCCCACCCGGCGTGGTGCGGTGGGACCAGCCGCTCATCCACCTGCCGCCCGACGCCGCGGGAGCGACGTGGGCGTCCAGCCTCGACGCCTACGCCCGGCGGCTGGAGCCCGCGGCGCGTGCGGCGTTCCTGTGTGCCTTCGCGGCCCGCGTGACACAGCCCGCGGCGACGGCGCACGTTGGTTCGTGAGCGTTGACCTCAACCGCTCGGGGGCTTGATTTCACCACTGAGGGCCCAGAGAGCACTGAGAGGGAGGGATGCTTCCTTTGAAAGACCTTGCACCACCTCTGTGTCCTCAGTGCTCTCAGTAGAGCAATCCGGCAAAGCCCGCGTCGCGCTCACCCAGCCGCCTCCACGAGCGCTCGCCGCCATGTCCATCGCTTCAGCGGCACGTGGTGCTCGTAGAGCGCTCGGAGCAGGGCTCGTTCGTGCGGGCCGCACACCGATCCCGCGGGCATCTTCGCCCACCCCTCGAACGTCTCCCTCACCCGCTCCACGCCCGCTCGCTCGCGCTCGACGAACCGGCGCGAGTACTCGCCCTCTTCCGGCGATCGGACGTCCCTCCCGAACACCTCGCGGGCGCAAGCCGGCGCGGCCGCCGCGAACTCCCACGCCGCACGCCCCATCATGGCCTCGCGCCGCAGATAGTCCTCCGGCCCGATGCGGTGGTCGTGAAACACGAGCGCCTCGGGCGCGAACCGCACCACGGCCCCGCGCCCTTCGCCTCCGCCCCCGCCGCACGCGCGGAACGTGAACTCCAGATCCTCGTAGCACGCAAACCGCAGCCGTTCGTCGAACCCGCCCGCCGCGTCGAACACGGCCCGCGCCACGCTCAGGTTCAGCGTCCACCCGTGTCGGAAGCCCCAGTCGTGGTCGCGCCCGACACGCCCCGCGGCGATGTCTTCCGACATGCGGTCGTAGAAGAACACCATCGACGTCTCGCGGATGAGCCGGTCGAAGAGGGTGTCCTCCGCCGGCGCGGGGCGCACCCACGGCGCGGCCCCGAGCACCAGCCCGCGCACGCCGGTCGAGTCCATCCGCGCCTGCTCTCGCACGTGCTCGCCGAGCAGGTCGGGCTCGGGCAGCACGTCGTCGTTGAGCATGAGGATCAGTCGGCCGCGGGCCAGGCGTGCCAGGCGGTTGCGCGTCGCCCCGGGCCCGGCGTGGTCGAAGAAGTGGGCCGCGGCGTGCAGCGAGTCGGACACGCGCGACACCAGCCCGCGCACCGCGCTCCCGTCGTCGCCCGGCTCCAGCCCGTCGACCCCGACGAGCACCTCGAAGCGGTCGCGATGAAGGCTTTGTCGGGCCAGGCGCTCGACGCAGCGGGCGAGTTTCTCGGCACGGCCGCGGGTCGGGATGATGACGCTGATATCCACTCCCCCTGTATCGGCGAAGTGCCCGCAACGGCCGCAAGGTCGGCGCCCTCGCCGACTCAAGCCCCCGGCCGCGCGGCCCGATGGTCCGGGAACGCGCGCGATCCGCGCCCATGCCCCAAACCGGAGCCACCGATGACCGTCTCACCGCCGCAGTCGAACTTCACGCTCAGCAGCGCCGACCGGCGCAGGGACAAGCGCTTTGCCGTCGCACGCCCGGGCAAGGTGTTCCGGCGCTCGACCCAGCAGTACGCGCCCGCCGTAACGTGCAACCTTTCTCTCGGCGGCGCGCTCATCGAGGCCGACGCCGAGCGCCCCTTTGCCTGCGGCGAACTGGTCGATCTCGCGGTCGCGTTCGGCGACGGGCCCGTGCTGCCGTCGTCCTCGCTACTTCGGGCCATCGTCGTGCGCGTCTCGACGAGCAAAGATGGACGCCAGAGCGTCGCGTTGCGCTACATCGCGCCATCGGCGATGCCCCTCCCCCACGCCGCCGCGGCCTGAGCCGCAACGCGCCGATTGAATTTCTTCGACCGGCTATTGCCGCGCCGCTACGATGCGATAAGAGCGTCCGTGCGGGCACTACCGCAAGAATGCCGGTGGAGTTCTCCGGCGACGCGAGACGGGTTGTTCGCCCGAGACGCCGCGGGAGTCGTCGCGTGCTCTGGCAACCGTCTTTACCCCAGGAATACCTCCAGTCGTCCCCCGAGCAGCTCGCCGAGCGGATCACCGCGCGCCGGCGCGAGCTCGGCTCCAGGGTCATCATCCTCGGCCACCACTACCAGACCGACGAGGTCATCCGCCACGCAGACTTTACCGGCGACTCGCTCAAGCTCAGCCAACTCGCCGCCGAGAAAGTCGCCGCGGCCGGCGCCCGCCACGTCATCTTCTGCGGCGTGCACTTCATGGCCGAGACCGCCGACCTGCTCACGCCCGACGGCGTTTCCGTCATCCTGCCCGACCTGTCCGCCGGCTGCTCGATGGCCGACATGGCCGACCACGACGACGCCGCGGCCGCGTGGGACCTGATCCACAAGGCGCTCAGGGCCGAGGGTTGGAAGGGCCGGATCATCCCGATCACGTACATCAACTCATCCGCGGCGATCAAAGCCTTTGTCGGCAAGCACGGAGGCGTGGTCTGCACAAGCAGCAACGCCGCTCGCATGTTCGAGTGGGCCCTGGCCGGCGGGACCGAGCCCAAGCAACGCGCCGAAGACATCAAGGTGCTGTTCCTGCCCGATCAGCACCTCGGGCGGAACACGGCCGCGAGCTTCGGGATGGACGTGGAGACGCAGACGTGCCTCTACGACCCGCGCCGCCTGGCGCGCGGCGAGGAGCTGGGCGGCGTCACGCCCGAGCAGCTCAAGCGTTCACAGGTCATCCTCTGGGCCGGGCACTGCTCGGTACACAAACTGTTCCGGCCCGAGCACTGCGATCAAATTCGGATGGCCGAGCGCGACCTGCCCCGGTCGGAACGCACGACGATCATCGTCCACCCCGAGTGCTGCAAGGAGGTGGTCGATCGCGCCGACCTCGCCGGCAGCACCGAGTACATCTGCCGCGCGATCCGCGAGGCCGGGCCCGGCTCGCGCTGGGCCGTCGGCACCGAGGTGCACCTGGTCGCGCGGCTGGCCCGCGAGGCCGCCGCCCGCGGCGTGCAGGTGCGCATCCTCAGCGAGTGCCAGTGCCTGTGCACGACGATGTACCGCATCGATCAGGAGCACCTGTGCTGGGTGCTGGACAACCTGGCCGCGAACAAGGTGGTGAACCGCGTGAGCGTGCACCCCGGGGCCCGCGCGATGGCGCTGGCGGCGATCGAGCGCATGTTGGCGTTGTCCGCCCCGATGGGGGCCGCGCCGAAAGCGGTGAAGGCCAAGGAGCCGGCGCTGGTGGATTGAGCCCGGTCGCCGTGAGCCGGGTCCCTCTCGAAACTGTTGTGCAATGACATGCCGAGTCGGCGTGGAGTGTGCAGCCCGCGTCCAACGGAGGTTTGCATCCAACCTCCTGCGAATCCACGCGCCCGCCCGCGGGCGCGGCAACCGCCCGGTGAGCACCCACGTACGAGTTGGCGGAGCGAGCGTTCCGTGCGCACGACGAAGGAGCCACGCCATGACGACCAGAATGTACTTCCCGCTCACGCTCACCATCGCCCTGCTCGGGCTCGCCGGGCCCGCGTCGGCGGTCGCGCCGAGCTCCGAACCGGATAACCCGATCGCCGGCGCGGGCGAAATCCCCGCTTCCATGATCGGGCTCGTCACCCGCCGCATCAGCGTCGACGGTCGCCCCGTGGACATCTCGGTCTCGGTGAGCAACGTGCTCGTTGCGACAGGGGAGGGCGGGGGGTCGCGTGCCCTCCCGACGGCGGTGCGCGTCGAGCTCGACAGCGGCGACCGCCAGCCGTTGCCGGAGATCACCGCGATCCGCGTGAGGCTGGAACGCGTCCGACCCCCGATGCGCATTTATCGCAGCCAACTGTTCCCGGAACTGACCTTCGCCGCCGACCCGCTGCACGCGGGCTACGCGGCCAACCTCACGAGCTTCCACCCCGGCGTGCGCCTGAAGGCAACGGTCATTGTCGAGACGCCGCACGAAACCCGCTACGTGCGCGTCGGGCAAGTGCGTGTCCGCCCGCCGGCGCCGCTGGCCAACCCCGTGATCCCTCAATGAGGCCGGCGGTTCGCTCCGTATCCGCCGTGTCAAGGCGAACGGAACCCGGCACGGTCACGATTCCGAAATCGGGACGTGAAACTTCCGACCCCCGCTCGCCGTAACACCCTGAGCGAATCCCGCGACGCTTCGACCACAACTACCCCGTCCCGCAAGCGCCGAGGGCAGGGCCGAAAGGCCTCCTCGGCGTTTTTCGTAGGTTCACGAAGCGAGGTGGGCGGACCGTTGGCCAGCCGTGGCCAACACTGCTCACCTCTGAACACTGTGCCCGACTCTCAAAAACACCGCGACCACGCCGGAGGGGTGAGGCGGGGCGTGGTCGAACAAATCGGGGGGGTGCGGCGTGGCTCGGGGTCAGCGGTCGATCCGCTTGCCCGCCGACCGGGGCTGATCGGCCGACTGCTCGGTCGGCCGCACCACGATCTCGGGCCTGCCCGGCGGCGACCCGCCGGCGGGCTCCAGATCGAGCTGCTCCTTGAGCAGTCGCCCGACCTTGAACTTGACGGTCTTTTTGGCCGGCACGTTCACGCGTTGCAGCGTCTTGGGATTCTGGGCCACGCGCGGGGCGCGAGCCTTGATCTCAAAGACACCGAAATCGCGGAACTCGAGCCGGTTGCCCTTGCCGAGTTCCGCGATCATTTCGTCGAGAAAATTCTGAACGACCTTCTTCACGTCGACCCGCTTACACCCGGCCGATGATGCGATCCGGTCGATCAGATCCTTTTTGGTAATCGTCGCCATAACGTGGACATCCGGATTGGTTCGAGCAGGCCGCTCCCTGCTGCCACTCCGAGGGGACGAAAGTCCCAATCCCATACCAAACCCTTCCCCACGTGTCGATCGGGAACGGACGGGATCGACCGTCACGTAATTCCATGGGCGCGGCCACGGCACCTAAGGGTGCCTACGACCGCGACTTGGCCAGTATCCCGAATCTCGGACCCGCGGTCAATAGCCATTCCGACAGCACCCATATCGTGGGAGAGAAAAACTTCACGCCGCGGCCTCTTCAAGCCAGACCGATGCCGGACAGAACCGCCCCGCGGGCGCGGCTTGGACCGATAAGCCGCGAACCGCCCCACCTTCCCATTCCCCCTCCGCCGGATTCCCTCTGCCTTCCGGCTCGAATCAGAACCGGATCGCCAGACCGGCGAACAGGCCCGCCAGGCGCCCGTCGTAGTTGAACTCGTCCTCGTCGGTACCGTCGGTGAGCCAGTAGGCCAGTTGGCGATAGCCGATTTGGATGCCCACGTTTGGGTGAAGCCGCCACTGAAAGCCGGCCTGGATGTCCACCGAGTATGACGAAGTGTCGCCCGTGGGCAGGCCGCCGGCCGTCGCCTGGACGTCGAGGGTGAAGTCCTTGGCCAGGTCCGCCTCGATGCGGACACCGACGATCGGCTCGCCGAAGAACTCGTCGGCGTCGGCCGAGGCGTAGGCGCCGCTGGTGCGGGCCACGTCGAAGCCCACGTCGTAGACCCGCACCCCGCCGATCACGTACAGGCGGGCCAGCGACTCGATGGCGTTCTCCGGGCGCTGCGTGTGCTCGGGCGAAGAGAACACGCGGCCCCACACGCGGTAGCCGGCGGTGAGCTCAACAGTGGTGAGGTGAAACTTGGCGTCGAGCGTGTCGCCGGGATCGACCACCACCGAGCCGAGGCGGAACGACGAATCCGCGACCGTGTCGTCCCGGCTGATGGAATAGTCGGCACCGGAAAACGTCACCCGCCAGCGTTCGCTGCTGAAGTGGATCTCGCCGCTGGGCTCGAAACGGGGCGAGGCGATGTTGAGCCGGTCGAGCTCGACGGCATCGCCGGCGCTGGTGAACCCCCCCGGCCCCGTTCCCGAGCTCACTGGCAGTTTCACCTTGCCGCTGGGCGAGACATACCAGAATGACGGCTCGATCTGGACCGTCCAGGACGGATCGGGCGAGAGGATGTCCGCGAGCTTGTCGGCATCGGCCGCGGCGGCGTGGTCCTTCGGCTCGCCCGCCGCGGGCCCCTGCGCGGCCGCGCTCACCGCGAGCGCCGCGCCGGACACGAGCGCGAACAGTCGGGCCAACTCAGAGCGGGTCCGCATGAAACACCATCCCGGCGGCGCACCGGACAAGCCCGGCGACGCGGCGGCGGGAGCATAACAAAACCGCCCCGCGAACACCCGCCCACCCGCCACCACCCGCGTCAACGCCCCGTCGATACCATCGCCCGCCCATGACTCCGCCGAATGCGCTGCCCGGCCCCACCGATCCCGCCCCAGCGGGCGGCGTGGCCGTCGCGCCGGGTGTGAGCGTGCCCGAGGGCGTGCTCCGCTGGCAATACTCGCGCAGCGGCGGGCCCGGGGGGCAGAACGTCAACAAGGTCTCGACCAAGGCCGAGCTGCGCATCGCCGTGGACGCGCTGCCCATCAGCGCCCGCGTGCGCCGACGCTTGCGAGAGCTGGCCGGACGACGGATCGCGGGCGCGGAAACCGTCATCGACGACCTCACGGGCCAACCCCGCGAGCGCGGCGGCGAGCTCATCATCATCAGCGAGTCCGAGCGCTCGCAATCAGGCAACAAGGCCGAGTGCCTCACAAGACTGCGCGAACTGCTCGTGCAGGCCGCGGCGATTCCCAAGGTCCGGCGGAAGACCAAACCCAGCAAGGCGAGCAAACAGCGCCGCTTGGACGAGAAGAAGCGCCGCGGCGACATCAAGCGCGGCCGGGGCTCTTCGCACGATTAGGTCCCACCGCGGTGAACACGAAGAGAATCAAGGCACGGGCCCGCTACGTCCTCACCCCGCTCAGCACCGCCACCGCGATCGGCAGCAGCACGAGCACGGGCAGGAAAACCGCGAAGCCCGCGGGCAGGCCCGGGATCGGCATGGCCGCGAGCAGCGTGCCGCCCACGAGGCTGACGATGCCGACGGGCGCGCACTTGAGCGACTGCACGACCATGTTCCGCGGCTCTCGCAGCAGGAAGAAGGGCATCGTGATGGCCAGGGCCAGCAGGCTGGAGATCATGGTCGAGATGCGCCCCCAGCGGATGCGCTGCAACTCCTCGCGCAGGTCGGCCTTGAGCTGCGGCGAGCCGAGCATCTCGCCGATCTGCCCCCATGAGAGGCACTGGCGGTAGCTGGCGAACTCCTTGAACAGGAGGGTCGAGGGCTCCAGGTCGGTCTCGATCTGTGTGGGCGGCTCCGTGCGCACTCGGGCGCCGCCGACACCGCCAGGCCCCACCGACCCCGCGCGCCCCATCTCCATCGACGACACGCGCGGGTTGACGAGGTCCCACACGCCGCCGCCGCGCCAGCGGGCCTCGTCGGCCGAAACGCGCGACGTCACCACCCCGCTGGAGTTGCGCCGCCAGATGTCCACGTTCGTGAGCACGTTGGTCCTGGGCTCGAACTCGCCGGCGAACCAGACCTGGCCCCGCCCGTCGGCCACGAGCTGCACGCGGAAGGTCGAGAGGTCGCGGTTGCCGGCGTCGCCGGGGTCGCGGGCCAGCAGCGGCGCGACCCGCGGGTTGGAGATGACCAACTCCTGGTTGATCGTCTTGAGCGCCATCATCGCTATCGCGACCACGAACACCGGCACCAGCAGCCTGTACAGGCTGATGCCCCCCGCCAGCACCGCCACCATCTCGCGGTGCCGCACCAGTTGCGTGAACGTGAAGCCCATCGCCCCCACGAGGCACAGGCCGATCGTGTAGTTGAACAACTGGAGCAGCCGCGGCCACCACAGATCAAACACCAGCAGGGCCGTCAGCACGCCCTTGCGCACGGCGGACGGCTTCACGGGTGCGGGGGGGAACGGTGGGGCAGGGGCATGGGCCTGGGCAGCGGGGTTCGCGCTCACGGCCGGCCCGACCGGCCGTGCACTCGCCGCGGCGGACTGCCTCTCGATCTCCTCCGCCCGGCCCATGAACCGGTCGAGGTTCAGCGTGACGTCCACCGTGACCACAAAGCAGAACAGCAGGACCATCAACGCCATCACGTTGAAGAGGAACTGCCGGGCGATGTAGCGGTCGAGCGTCGTCATCGGCGGTTCAGGAGTTCACCGGCACCCCGCGATTGTTGTTCAGGTCGGCCCGCACGACGGCCCGGGCGACACACAGGCCCACCAGCACGCCGAGCGTCGCGTCGCTGACAAAGTGCGCCCCGGCGAGGACGCGGCTGAGCACGCAGCACGCCGCCAGCGTGATCCAGACCGCGCGCCTTCGCGGCCAGATCAGCGACGCGACCAGCGCGCCCGCCACGGCCACCGCCGCGTGGCTCGAAGGAAGCCCCAGCCCCGACCCGTTCCAGAAATCGTGGAACCGGAACGACATCCACCCATCGGCGAACTCGGGGCGCTGCCGGCGGAAGACGAGCTTGAGCGCCTCGGCCGCGAGCCCCGCGCCCGCCGGTGCCACGAACAGCAGCACGCCCCGGCGCAGGCCGGCCCGCACCCGCGCGGTGTCGAGCTGGAACAGCGGCCGGATCACCAACCACGCGGCCACCGCACCGACGACGTACATCGTGCCGCAGAGCTTGATCGCGTGGTATCCGAAATACTGGATCGCGGCCATCGCGTCCAGCGCGTGCCATCCGAACAGCGAGCCGATGGCCTCGCGGATGCCGACGCCCTCGATCGCCCGCACGTTCGGCCGCACCGACGGTTGCAGGGCCAGCCAGACGGCCCGGTCCCATCCATTGGCGACCACGAACGCGCCGAGCCAGAGCCAGGGGTGGGCCGGAACGGCCGCACGCCACCACGGGACCCTTGCTCCCAGGGCCGCCGCACTCTCGCCCGAGACCGCCGATGGCGCCGGGGGTGCGTGCGCGATCGACACCTCCACCGGGCGATCCCGCATCATGGCGGCCGTGGCGGACGGTGATGTCGTGGGCGTCGTGCTCACGGGGAGGATTGTTGGACCCCGGTTCCCGTCGCGGCGGGCGTGCGGGTTGGGCGGGGCGGGCGTCGGGCGCCCCGATCAATACCCCGATATCCGTACCCCATGTACGCGACGCGGTCCTTCTTGTGCTCGCCGTCGAGCCTGTGACCGTCGGTCGGCAGCGGCTCGACCCGCTCGAACATCTCCTTCCAGCGCGCGACCGTCTCGGGCTTGTCGTTGGACATGAGCAGGGCCGGCTGCCCGAGAAGGTCGTTGCGCGAGAGCGACGTGTCGGGCCAGAAGTCGAACTGGCTCTTGCGCCCGCCCATCACGCTCTGCGGCGAGAGCACCACGACATCCGCTCTCTCGTCCTTCTCTCCGCGTCGTTCGCGGAAGAGGTAGTAGGCCATCTGGCTCGCGCGCCCGTAGTGCTCGCACATGAGGAACGGACGCGAGCCGGGGTGGGCGATCCGCAGTTCGTCGATCACACGCCCGGCGTGGGCGGCCATGGCCCGCGAGCCGATGAGCCGCCCGAGCACAATCGGCCCCGGGGGCCGGCCGCGCGCCGACTCGATCGCCCGGCTCACCATCGGCGTGCGGGCCAGGGCGTTGAGCCCGCCCGCCGCGATAGGGCCGAAGTGAATGAGCAGCGCGGCCACCACGCCGTAGATCACGCCGACCCGCCAAAGCACCTTGATCGGGCGCGTGCGCGGTCGGTCAGGGCCGGTGAGTTCCGGGTGTGCGGCCCCGGCGCGCCGGCGGGCCAGTTCGTCGGCCGTGTACCAGCCCGCGAGCACCATGAGCGAGACAAACCCGCCGATGGGCCAGTTCAACTCGGGCTCAGTGATGAACGACACCGCCAGATAGAACACGAAGATCGGGACGAACGCCCAAAGCAGGAACCGCACGCCGAGCGCCCGCTCGCGCGCGGGCGAGTCGTCTGCGGAGGGCCGATCGCGCCGGAGCAAGCGCCACGCCGCGACGGTCGCGAGCACGAGCAGCGGCCCGAACATCCCGATCGGGCTGGCGAGATACTCCAGCACGGGCAGCGGGTCGAACGACCATCCCCCGCCCGGACCCGCGGGGACGGGCATGTCGCCCCCGCGGAGGCCCAGGTGCCCGAGCAGGTGCTTGACGGTCGGCCAGCCCTCGCGGGCGTTCCAGATGAGCACCGGCGCCAGGGCGAGGGCGAGAACACACAGGCCCGCCACCATCCACCGCCCCCAGGCCGCCGCCGGCCGGAGCGGGGCCCCTCGCCCCCGCGAAGCCCGCTTTGCCGAGAGCACCGCGAAGAGCACGACGCCGGGGATGAGCAGCAGGATCGTGTACTTGAAGAGGAACCCGAGCCCCAGGGCCGCGCCGAGGCCGATCCACGCCCTGCCCGACCCCTCGCCCAGTGCCCGCCACGCCGCCCAGCAAGAGAGAGCCCAGCAAGCGAGGTAGCACCCGTCGATCGTGACGAGCAGGCCGGTGAGCATGAACGCGGGCGCGAGCGTGTACGCCGCGGCGGCGAAGAGCGCGGCCCTCGCCGGCGTCGCCACGCTTCCGTCGCCGATGAAGGCCCGCCGGGCGAGGTCCCTCGCGAGCCCCGCGCACGCGAGTGCGCCCACGGCCCCCGCGACGGCCGCGGGCAGTCGCACGGCCCACTCGGCGTGACCGAAGAGCCGCGTGCTGAGCCAGATCACCCACGCGATACCCGGGCCCTTGCTGTAGTACGACCAGTCGAGGTGGCGCGACCACAGCCAGTAGTGGGCCTCGTCCTCGACCAGATCGTAGGGGCAGAGCCACGCGAGATAGGCGATGCGCACGAGCAGCACGAGCGCGACAAACAGCAGCGCCGAGCGCAGTGAGTCGTTCGAGCGGCTCACCGGCACGGCGGTCTCCTCGTGGACCGTTTCGCCCCGGCGGAGTTGCGGTTGGTTCGTGCCAGTGACCTTGTCCCTCAGTGCTTGACGAGCCTCACGAACTCGCTGGTCGCGTACGCCCCCAGCGCGGCCACGCCGCCCCAGAGCACGATCAGGCCGATCGGCCCGTGCCCGTGCGTGAGCTGCTGGCCCGCGCTGATCGTGATCACCGTCGCCAGCGCGGGGAAGAACGCCCACAGATAGATCGTCAGCGGAAGCGAGTCGCGCAGACGCATGGCCATCACCGTGCCCATGAGCACCATCACCAGGCACGCCGCGGCCATGGCCAGCCGCTCGTGCTCCTTGCTGACCACCTCGCGCATCAGGTCGGCGATGCGCTGGACGAGGTCGTTGAACGCCGGGGCCAGCGAGGCCCGCTCGATGGGCCTGTGCTCCATGCGGTCCCGGGCCTGCTCGACGAGGTCGTGCGAACTCATCGACAGCACCTGTGCGGCGGAATCGTCGGCGAGGCCGAGGTCGGTCAGCACCCACTCGCTCATCGCTCCGGAAGAAGCGCCCGCCTCGTCGTCGGGAACGATCAGCTCGCCCGCCTCATCGAGCTCCTGGGCGCTCACGTTGAGCAGTTGCAGCGAGATGAGCACGCCCTCCTGGGTCGGGGCGTTCGCGCCCAGCAGGGTCGAACCTCCGCCGCCGGCGGGCTTGGCGGGGCGGATGAGCACGCCGCCGGCAGTCTGCCTTTGCACGCGCCCATCGCTGAGCGTGCGCTCGACGACAATCGACTCGCGCGGCGCGGGCCAGGCCTCGAGAACGTTCGGGTCGCGGTAGTACCGGGTACCCTCGGGCGCCGAGCGCCGCTTGGGCCGATCGCCCATGGCCCGCAGGACGAACCTTCGATCGCCGTCTCTGGACGCCTCCACCATCACCGGGGTCGCCTGCGCGGCGTGCAGCGTGATGCGCTGCCCGAGCGGATCAACAAACTCCACAAAGCCCCGGTTCCGGAGGCTCTCCCGTATCGAGTCCAGCGATTTCGCCTGGGCGAGCGACATCGCCAGTTTCCCCCGCCGCGTGTTCACCGGGTCCAGCTGTTCCGGGCGCGATCGCAGCCGGCGCAGTTCCGAGAAGGTGAGGAACTTCGGGTCGTCCGTCAGCGTGTTCTCGATCAGGAACGGCTTGGTGGTCTCTTCAACCTGAGCGCGGTTGCCCTTGCCCTCGTACACCGCGTCCTTGGGCTGGATAATGACCTCGGTCATGGACCTCGATCCGGCGCTCGGGCCGCTCACGCGCCTCAGCCAGATCGACGCCTGGCGGGCCGACGCCTGCTCCTCGACGTTGCCGTCCTTGTCGAGCTTGACCACGAGCAGACCGCCCAGCCACAGCCGCTCGAACGCGCCCGCGCCCGGGTCGGGCCCCTGCGCTACCACCTGGTCGGCGTAGAGCAAACGGTCGCCGAGCTTGATCGCGTCGCCGCGCTGGATCGAGTGCACGATGAGCTTGGACGCATCCTGCGTGACCAGTTCGGCCATGTTCCGAAGGAACCGCGGGATGACCAGGTTCGAGAGCACCAGCAGCACGACGGCGAGCACGAGCCCCGACGCCAACGCGGGCGCCAGCAGCGCCCGGTGGCTGATGCCCCCGGCGTGGCACGCCGTGATCTCGTTGTCCGCCGCCCAGCGGTGGTACGCCAGCGTCGCGCCGAAGCACGCCGCGAACGGCAGGGCGTATTGCAGCATCGGCGGCATCGCCAGGAACATGAACTTGAGCGTCTCGACCGGCCCAAGCTTGCCGTCGGCCAGCGGCTTCACGGCCGCGGCGAAGGCGATGACCGTGACCAGCACGGCCGCGGTGAGCAGCACCAGGCGCCACAGGTCCCAGGAGAGGTAGAGCCAGACTGTCCACGGGAGGCGACGGGGCATCGAGGGGGGATGGTAGGGGGTGGTGCGTGGGGCTATTTCCGGCGCACTTCGACCTTGCCGCCCGCCACGTCCTTGATCGCGTAGCCCATGCCCGCCAGTTCATCGCGGATCGCGTCCGAGCGGGCGAAGTCCCGGGCCTTCTTCGCGGCCACGCGGTCTTCGAGCTTGGCGACGATCGCCGGGTCCGGGGACAGGCCGTCCATGAACACGCCGATGCTCGTCTGCGCGGCCGCGGGCTTGCCGAGCTCCAGGACACCCAGCACGGCGTCGACATCCTTGAAGATGTCCAGTGCTTGTCGGTCGCCCAACCTCCACAGCCGCGTGATGTCGTCGTCCGACCATGCCGGCATCCGGCTTGGATCCACCTCAATCGACAACAAGTCGTTGATCTTCGAGTTCAACACCCCCAAAGCACCGGCGACATTGAGATCATCGTTCATGCATACGGCAAAGTCATCATGGAGGTACTGCCTGGCCAACAAGAGGCTCTTTTGACCCTTGAGTGCCTCTGACCGACGAGCAATCTCGAATCTCGCCCTCCGCCACCGATCCACCATCCGCTGCGAGTCCTTGAGCCCCTGCTCGGTGAAGTTCGCGTTGGATCGGTAGTGGGTCTTGATGAGTTCGAGCCGGATGGCCGCGGGCTCGTAGCCCTTGGCGAACAGGTCGCGCGCGGTGAAGAAGTTGCCCTTGCTCTTGGACATCTTCTCGCCCTCGACCAGGAGGAACCGTGGGTGGAACCACGTGCGGGCGAAGGCCCCGTGCCCGGCGTCGGCGCAGAACGCGCAGCTCGATTGCGCGATCTCGCACTCGTGGTGCGGGAAGATGTTGTCCTCGCCGCCCGAGTGCACGTCGATGATCGCCGGCGCGGTGGTGTGGTCGCGCAACAGGCGGTCGAACTCCGCGTCGCCCAGCAGCCTTCGCGCGCTCATCACGGTGCACTCGATGTGCCACCCGGGGTACCCCGCGGCCTCCATCCCGCCGCCCCAGCCGGGGCTCGGCCATTTCATGATGTGGCTGGCGTCCTCCTTCCAGAGCAGGAAGTCCGCCGGGTGCTTCTTCTCCTGCTGGTTGCCCTCGCTCACGCGCCCGCCCGCGCCCGACTGCAGCGCGTCGAGCGTGTTGCCCGAGAGCCGGCCGTAGTTGGCGAAGCTCTGCACCGAGAAGTACACCGCGCGCCGCCCCGGCGTACCGGCGACGTACGCGTGCCCGCGGGCGATCAGCGCGTCGATCACCTTCTTCATCCCCTCGATGTTCGCGCTGGCGCGGGGCATGAGGCTCGGGTCCTTGTCCGCCTCGATCGCGACTTTCAGCCCCAGCCGCTTGGCGTCGTCGATGAACGCGTGCGCGTAATACTCGGCGATCTGGTACGGGTTGCCCGGGTCGATCCGCACGTCCGCGGGGAGCTTGCCGCTCTTCTTGTCCTCGAGCAACCGGCGTCCGGCGACGGCCATCCGGTCCTCACCGTTCTCGCCGCCCTCGGCGTCGTCGGTCATGTGGCCGACGTCGGTGATGTTCATCACGTGTGTGATCCGGCGCCCGCCCGGCGCGGCCGCGACGGCGCGGCCATCGGCGCCGGTCAGCTCGCACAGCGGGCTCTGGATCCACCGGCGCAGCACGTCGGCGGCCAGAAACGACCGGAAGTTGCCGATGTGCGCGAAGTCGTAGACGGTCGGCCCGCACGAGTAGAACGTGACGTGCGCGGGGTCGCGGGGGGCCAGGGGCTCGACGGCACGGGAGAGCGTGTTGTACAGGCGGAGGGGCATGGGGAACGATGGTACGGAGGGCCGGGCAACCGCGCGGATCGGTGATAAACTTGGCGTGATGTCCGCCGCAACGCGATTTCCAGTCGAACTGGGCTACGCCGGCCTGACCATGACCGCCGACGAATACCTTGCGCTGGGCGAGACGCCCGAGCGGTACGAACTGATCCACGGGGTCGTCGTCATGACGCCAAGCCCCGGGGCCAAGCACGGCACCATCGCCGCCGAGATCATTCGACAACTCGGAAACTTCGGCGTGCGGCCGTTTGGGGAGACCGACGTGCCGATCTCCGCCAGCACCGTTTATCAACCCGACGTGTGCGCCTACCGCGCGGGCCGTTTGCGAGGCCGCGCCAACCGCCTCCCCCCCGCCCCCGACCTCGTCGTCGAGATCACCTCCCCCTCCAGCAAGGCCCTCGACCTCATCACCAAGCGGGCCGATTACGAGCGTTCCGGCGTCGGCGAGTACTGGGTCGTCGATCCCGACACGCTCATCTTCCGCTGCTGGCGCCGCGACGGCGCGGCCATGGCCGAGTTTCCCTTCGACCCAACCGCCGACACCCTTCCCTCGCGCGCGTTCCCCGGTTTCTCGCTCGACCTGCGGGCCCTGCGGGCGCTCTTCGACGAAGGCTGAACCGGCCGCGCCTCGCGCCCCTCAACTCATCATGCTCGTCGGCATCTCCATCGGCGTCACGCTCGTTCTCGTCGGCGTCGCGCTGTTGACGATCAATCTGCTCCGGCGGCGACGAGCCCTCCGCCTCGCCGACAGCCAGATCCAGCAAGAGGTCGTCGAGCACCTCGCCCGCACGTTCCCCACGCTGAGCGTGGCCGAGAACGCACCCGGGGTCATCAGGCTCCGCAACGCCTCCGGCGCCGAGGCGACGATGCACATGGACAACCTGATCCCCGCCGTCCGCGCCAGCCGCGGCCGGCCGGGCGACCGCGCCCGCATCTACCAGGAGTTCATCAACCCCCTGGCCCGCTACGCCGGGGTCGCCGAAGTGCGGCCGCTCTCGTCGCAGACCGAGCGCATCATGCCGCGGCTGGTGCACCGCGATTACATCGAGAGCATGTCCGGCTCGGGCCCGATCCACAAACGGCTCGGAGAGACGCCCCTGCACGTCGCGTACGTGCTGGACGAGGGCTCGTCGGTCCGCTTCCTCGTCGAGAGCGACCTGAGCGAACTGGGCATCGACGTCGAGCGGCTCGACGAGTTGGCGATGACCAACTTCCGGCCGCGACTGCCCGAGAAGGCCTTCCGCGACATCATGGACCGGTCGGGCAAGGCGACCATCATTTCCGAGGGCGACAGTTACGACGCCACGCGGCTGTTGCTGATCCTCGAACGGCTCGCGCCCGGTCGCGTGGTCGCGGCGGCCGTGCCCGACCGCGACACGCTGGTGGTGGTGCCCGACCCCGGAGAGGAGGCGTGGCCCACGCTCGAACGGGTCGCCGCGACGCCGAGGTCCAGCCGCGTCATGCTCCCGCGGCCGCTCCGGCTGACGAGCCTGGGCATCGAGGTGCGTTAGCGACCTTCCCGGATCGCGCTCTATTTCGACGCCACGCGCTCGTCGGTCCTGGACTCGATGGCGATGTCGGACCGGTGCTCGGCGGGCTCATCTCGCCGCACTAGGACGCGCACGAGCACCACGCGCGTCGGCGTGGCCTCCATCACGGTCACGATGATCCGCGAGCCGTCGGGACCGGCCTGCTCGAAGCTCTCGTTCTGCGCGGGGATGCGCCCCATCGTGCTCAGCACGTAGCCGCCCAGCGTGTCGTACTCGTCGCTCTCGGGCAGCTCCACCCCCAGCGGCTCGATCGCCTTGTTCACGTCGCCGATGTACGCACGGGCGTCGATCTCCGCCATCGACTCGCCGACGTTGACCTCGATCCGCGGCGGCTCGTCCTCGGCCTTCTCGTATTCGTCCTGGATCTCGCCGAAGACCTCCTCGACGATGTCCTCCAGCGAGACGATGCCCGCGGTACCGCCGTATTCGTCGGCCACGATCGCGACGTGCACCTTCTTCTCGACGAACTCCTCGGCCAGCGCGCGGATGGTCTTGCTCTCGGGCACGAGCATCGCCGGGCGCAGAATCGCGCGGAGGTCGAACCCGCCCGCTCGCACGTTGCTTCCTCCAACACCCCCACTACCCGCTCCCCGCCCCTCGCCCGCCAGCCAGCGCAGCAGGTCCTTCACATAGAAAAACCCGACGATGTCGTCCAGGCTGCCCCGGAACACCGGCACGCGCGAGTGCCGCGCCTTGCGGACAAACGCCGTCACCTCGCCGAGGTTGTCGGTCAGCTCCATCGCCTCGATCTCGTTCCGCGGCGTCATGATCTGCTCGACGGTGCGGCTCTTGAAGTCCACCACCGCCTCGATCATCCGGCGTTCCGCCTCGTCGATCTGGCCCTCGCGTTCGCCCTCCTCGACCACGTCGAGCAGCTCCTGCTCCAGCGATTCGCCCTTGTTCTGCGGCCGGCTGCCGGTGAAGAGTCGCACCAGCAAGTCCATCGCGTGGCCCACCGGCGCCAGCGGACGCTGGGCCAGGTACGCAGCCCGCACGATGCCCGAAAAGCGGTACACCAGCCGCTCGCCCAGGTCGCGCGAGAGGCTCTCGGCGATCGCGACATTGAACACCCACACCGCCACCGCCGAGCCGAACACGACCAGCGCCGCGTCCAGCACGCGCACGCCCACCGCGCCCCGGACCGACGAGACCAGCAACACCGCGGCCGCGACCGTGGCGAGCGTGAAGAAGATCCGTACCATCGCCATGGCGCGGGCGTGACCGCGAACGTCCTTGACGATCGCTTCGATACGTCGGCGCACGCCGCGCCCGGCCCGCCGCGATTCCGCCAGCTCTTCCAGCGACGAACGCGACAGGTCCACCAGGCACAGGTGCAGCGCGCTGAACAACGACGCCACCACCAGGCACGCGCCCAGCATGGACAGGGCCAGCGGGTCCATCAGGCCGCTCCCTCCCGACCCCCGCACTCACCGCTCACCGGCGCGCCGAACACGCGCCCCGCGCCGATCGACCCGAGCAGCTCATCCTCGCGGGCGTGCATGCGCGCGTACGCCGCCTCGTCGTGGTCGTCCTCGCCCAGGCAGTGCATCACGCCGTGCACGATGTACAGGACCAGTTCCTGCTCCAGCGAGTGCCCGCGCTCGCCCGCCTGACGGCGCGCTTCGTCCACGCAGGCGTGGATGTCCACGTCCATCCGCGTGGGCGATTCCCGGGCCTCGTCCGGACCTCGCAAGTCAAAGGTCAGCACGTCGGTCGTTCCGTCCACACCCGCGAACCGACGGTGGGCCACAGACATCCCCGTGTCGTCTTCCAGCCGAACCCGAACCTCGCCCGAAAGGCCCAAGCGTGCCGCCGCGGCCGCCGCCCACTCGGAAACCCGGTTCAGGACCGGCGAAGGCACCAACTGCCGCGGATCGACGACATCGATCACCGCCACCGACGCCACGCCCACACGGTTCGTGCGCGAGCAGGACACCTTGGCTGGCCAATCGTCATCCATCGCTCGTCCCCCCGTCCCTCTCAACCTCCCCGTTGCCCGCGCTCGGAACCCCTCGGACACCATCAAGTATATCGATGCACAGGCTAAACCGGTAGGCAAAAGCCTGTTTGTTCGGATTCAGGTTGGTTTGGCGGCCCCGCGAGCCGCGAACATCCCCTTATTGGCTGTCGTCGAGTGGTCCGATACACTCCGAGTATGCGTCCGGCAACCGCGAACGTTCGCCCTTGTCCGCTGCTTCTCGCCTTGCCTTAGTCACGCGCGGGCCGGGAACTTGTTTGTTCGCTCCTCAGGCCCCACCTGAACAGGGGCCTAGTTTGTTTTTGATGGGCGCGGTGCCGCGCACGTCCGCCGAGTCACCCATGACCACGCCTCAACGCCCCACACCCACCCCAGCTCCCGCCCCTCCCGCTCACTCAGCCGCGGCCAAGCCCGGCCCGACCGACGACGCGCCGCCGTTCCGGTACACCGCCGACCTCGCGGACCGGATCGAGCAACGTTGGCAGGCGTGCTGGGAGCAGCGGGGCACGTTCATCACGCCCAATCCCGGCGACCCGGCGTTCGACGCCTCCAAGCCCAAGTTCTACTGCCTGGACATGTTCCCCTATCCATCGGGCGCGGGCCTGCACGTCGGCCACCCCGAGGGCTATACCGCCAGCGACATCGTCTCGCGCTTCATGCGGATGAAGGGGTACAACGTCCTGCACCCGATGGGCTGGGACGCTTTCGGCCTGCCGGCCGAGCAGTACGCGATCCAGACCGGCATCCACCCGGCGATCACCACGCGCAAGGCCATCGAGAACTTCCGCCGCCAGCTCAAGCGGTTCGGATTCAGCTACGACTGGTCCCGCGAGGTCGGCACGATCGACCCGGACTATTACAAGTGGACGCAGTGGATCTTCCTTCGCGCGTACAACGCGTGGTTCGACCCCGACGCGCCCAACGGCGCGGGCACGCGCGGACGAGCCCGGCCCATCGGCGAACTGATCGCCGAGCTGGAGTCGGGCGACCTGCGCGTCGGGCCCGGCGGCGGGCTGGTGCACATCGGCATCGCGTCGACCAACCCGATCCTCGGCGGCGAGCCCGTGGGCACGTCGCGCTGGCACGAGCTCACGCCCGAGCAACAGCGGGCCGTCATCGACGATCAGCGCCTGGCCTACCTGGGCGAGACCACCGTCAACTGGTGCCCCGCGCTGGGCACCGTGCTGGCCAACGACGAGGTCATCGACGGCAAGAGCGAGCGCGGCGGCCACCCCGTGCTGCGAAAGCCGCTCCGGCAGTGGATGTTCCGCATCACCGCGTACGCCCAGCGCCTGCTCGATGATTTAGCGCTCATCGACTGGCCCGAATCGACCAAGACCATGCAGAGCGAGTGGATCGGCCGCAGCGAGGGCGCGGAGATCGACTTCCCGATCGTCGATCCCAGGGAGCAGAGTCCGACGCTCCGCGTCTTCACCACGCGCCCGGACACGATCTTCGGCGCCACCTACATGGTCGTCGCGCCCGAGCACTGGCTGGTCGAAGAAGCGATCAAGCGCCCCGCGTCGGAGACCGATCTCGGCGCGCTCACGGCCTACGTCCGCGACGCCCGCAACAAGGCCGAGGTCGACCGCATGGCCGACACCAAGGAGAAGACCGGCGTCTTCACCGGGGTGTACTGCATCAACCCGGCCAACGGCCAGCGCATCCCGGTCTGGACGGCCGACTACGTGCTCATGGGCTACGGGCACGGCGCGATCATGGCCGTGCCAGCCCACGACGAACGCGACTTTGCGTTCGCCACGAGGTTCGGCCTGCCCATCGTGGACGTGGTGTACCCGCGCACGATGGCCGCGATGGCGTACTTCGCCGAGCACGCCCCGGCCGAGTCGCGCCAGGATGGCACCTGGGCCCGCACCGTGGCCGACTTCCTCGGACTGGTCACCACCGCCAATGGCGAGCCCTCGTTCTTCGCCGAAGTTCTGGAAGCCGTGCGCGAGCGCCGCGCCACGCCCGCTGAGGCGGCCGCGGGCATCAACTTGGACGAGTTGCCCCCCGGCACTCCCCGCGGCTCGATCGCCGGCGGCTGGGTCGCCGCCGTCAACGAGCAGTTCTCCTCGTTCGCGGAGATGGCCGACGCATTCGCCGGCGCAAACCTGTTCGCCCGCAAATGGAACGCCGCGTTCGCGGGCAACGGCTTCGCCGTCAACAGCGCCAACAGCGAGGTCTCCCTCAACGGGATGCCCACCGCGCAGGCCAAGGCCGCGATCACCGACTGGCTCGTCAAGACAGGCCAGGGCAACCGCAAAGTCAACTTCCGCCTGCGCGACTGGGCCTTCAGCCGGCAGAGGTACTGGGGCGAGCCGTTCCCGATCGTCTACGACGATCAGGGCCGCCACTACCCCGTGAGCGAGAACGCCCTGCCCGTCGAACTGCCCGAGTTGGCCGATTACTCGCCGGTGGAGAGCGACGATCCGCGGCCGCTGCTGGCCAAGGCCGCCTCGTGGATCCACACCACCGCCGAGCAGGCGGGCGTGGCCTCGGACGTGCTGCCGCCGCAGACGCCGGTGCGGCGCGAGGCCAACACCATGCCGGGCTCGGCGGGCTCGTCGTGGTACTTTCTGCGCTACTGCGATCCGAAGAACCGCGAGCGGTTCATCTCGCGCGAGGCCGACGCCTATTGGATGGGCGGCGTGCCCCCCACCCACCCCTCCGCGCCGGAGATGTCGGCCGCGGACGCCTTCGCCTCGGTGCGACTGCGCGGCGGGGCCTCCGGCGCCGACGCGCCCGACCGGACCGACCGCCCGACACCTCCTCCCGCACCCGGTCCACGCAGCGCGGGCGTCGATCTCTACATCGGCGGCTCGGAGCACGCCGTCGGCCACCTGCTGTACTCGCGGTTCTGGCAGAAGGTGCTCTTCGACCTGGGCGAGGTGTGCACGCCCGAGCCGTTCGGGCGGCTGTTCCACCAGGGGATGATCACGAGCTTCGCGTACCAGCGCCCGGACAAGACCTTGGCTCCGTGCGACACGGTGGACGAGCCGCGCGAGGGCGAGTACGTCGAGCGCGGCACGGGGACGCGCCTGACCCAGATCGTCGCCAAGATGTCCAAGAGTCTCAAGAACGTCGTCAACCCCGACGACATCATCGCCCAGTTCGGCGCCGACACCTTCCGCGTGTACGAGATGTACATGGGCCCGCTCGCCGCGAGCAAGCCGTGGAACACCAAGGACGCCGTCGGCATCTTTCGTTTCCTGCAGCGCGTGTGGCGGCTGGCGGTGGACGAGCAGACCGGCGACCTCCGGCTTGTCGAGCAACCCAAGCCCGAGATCGAGCGGCAACTGCACCGCGCCGTGGCTAAGGTCGAGCACGACATCCCGAAATTGGCCTTCAACACCGCGATCGCCGCGCTGATCGAGTTCACCAACGCCGCGACCGCCGCCGGCGGCGTCACTCGCCCGCAGTTGGAGATGTTCACGCTCACGCTGGCGCCGCTGGCCCCGCACATCGCCGAGGAGCTCTGGAGCAAGCTCGGCCACGGCGAGAGCCTGACCGATCACGCCTTTCCGAGCGCCGACCCCGCGCTGCTCGTGGACGACGTGGTTGAGGTCCCCGTGCAGATCGGCGGCAAGGTGAAGGGACGCATCAGCGTTCCGGCCGCGAGCGCGGCCGACAAGGCCGCCCTCGAAGCGGCCGCGCTGACCGACGAGTCGATCAAGGCCGCGCTCGCCGGAAAGAAGGTCGTCAAGGTGATCGTCGTGCCCGGCAAGATGGTGAACATCGTCGCGAACTGAGCGGTCGCGGTGTTCGCCGGGGTTCTCCGGCGGCCGCGCCTATTTGTTGTTACGCGCATTGTGACGCTCGGCCGCGTTCGCTCTCGCGGCGTCCCTGGCCTCCTGGGCCATGATCTCGCGCAGGCGCGACCGCTGCTCGTCGGTGAGCAGTTTGTACGCGCTGAGCATCACCCGCATCTGCTCGCCTTTGCTCGGCTTGGCGTAGTCCCCGGTCATCATGCCCACGAACATCGCCTGGATCTTCGATTCCTGCTCCGGCGTCAGGCCGAGCTTGCGCGAGAGTTCCTGGAACTCCTTCTCCCCGCCCTCGAACGTGCGCTTCGCGGCCAGTTCAACCTCCTTGCCGAACACCGCGACCCGCTCGCCGATGAACGCGCCCAGTCGGTCCTGTTTCTTGCCGTCCACGTTCCCCGCCATCCGATCGGCCATGGCCGCCTGCATGTATTCGTCCACCAACCGGCGAAGCTCGCGCGCCTTGTCCGGTGGCAACCCCGCCGCGGCCAGGTCGAGCGGCTTGCCCTTGGCGAAGATCGGCTCCGCCAGGTTGTAGAGTTTCACCACAGCCCGCTGCCCGCGGCCATCGTCGCCCGGCTTGAACGCCGCCTGCGCCTCGAGCACGAGGCGCGTGTTCTCGCGCATGATCGTTTCGAGGGCGAGCGAACGCTCCGTGAGCGGCTTCATGGCGGCGGCCTTCTCTTCGGCACTCAGGTCCATCAGGTCGAGCGCGGCGTTGACCGGCAGGCCCTCGAGCCGAACGAGCCGGCCGCTGAAGTCGCGTCGGACCAGCGTGCGGTCGCGGTGCGGGGCTTCGACGCTCGGGCCCGCGAGCGCGTCCGGCTTCGGCGATCCCTTGCTTCCGTCGCTCGGTGGAGCGGCGCACGCGATGCCCGTCGCCACGACCCCCGCCGCGCCGCTCGCCAGCCAAGCCTTCAGCATGTCGCACCTCCGCGTGCCGACCCGCCCGTCGGATTGTTGGGCCGATCCGGTCCGCGGTTTCAGCCCCGAGTTTCAGCAGGGCCCGATATCATCGCCTCATGACCGCCACCATGACCCGCGCCGAACTCGCCAAGGCCATCGCCGACGCGTCGCTCCTCCGCGGCTCGTTCACACTCCGCTCGGGGCGAACGAGTTCCTACTACCTCGACAAGTACCTCTTCTCGACACGCCCGGAGGTGCTGCGCGAGCTGGCCCGGCTCTTCGCCGAGCGGATCGACGCGATCCAGTCCCGCACGGGCACGCGCGTGCAGCGGCTGGCCGGGGCGGAGCTCGGCGGCATCCCGCTCGTGACGGCCGCGAGCCTGGAGACCGGCCTGCCCTGCCTGTTCATCCGCAACAGCAAGAAGGACTACGGCACCGCCAAGCAACTCGAAGGCCGGCTGGAGAAGGGCGAGAGCGTGGTCCTGCTCGAAGACGTCGCCACCACCGCCGGCCAGGCGCTGGAAGCGGTGAAGGTGCTCAAAGACCTCGGCGCCAACGTCCTCGGCGTGATCGCCACCATCGACCGCCAAGAGGGCGCGGCCCAGAACATGCAGGCCGCGGGCGTCGCGTTCGAGGCGCTGTTCACCAAGCGGGACCTGGGGATCAACGAGTAGTCGGCATACCGCGGCGGCCTAAAACCACCCCGCCACCACGGCCAGCAAGAACCCCGCCACCATCAGCACCACCACCACGACCACCCACGGCTTGGCCTTGTTCGGCGAGCCCTCCGCGGTCCCCTCGAACGCGTGCCCGCAGTGGTAGCAGACCGCCGTGTCGTCGTACACCTCCTTGCCGCACTCGGGGCAGGTGCGGGTCTCGCCTCCGAAGCGCTCGAGGTCTGCGGCCGACGGGCCGTCGTCGTCATCGTCGTCATACGGGCCCGGGCGCGAGTGCCGACCGACGACATCGCCGGACGCCGGCGCGCGACGCAGAGCCCGGCGGTCGCCGCGCCCGGATGGGCTGGGGTTGTCGTCGTGGATGCGGGGCATTTGTCGGGGGAATGGTAGAAACGGTTGAGCCACGGTCGCGGCGGACCTCGCGCGGATCGAACGACCCCTGGATGAATCGGCGATCTTCCCGCCCTCCCCCCGGCCCCCTCCCTCTGGGAGGGGGGAAAAGGAATCAGGACTTGCCCGCGTGCTCTTGCGCCTCGGCCGCGCCCGTGCAGAGGTAGAGCACGGCCATGCGCACGGCCAGGCCGTTGGAGACCTGTCTCAGGATCACGCTGCGCGGGCCGTCGGCCACCTCGTCGGCGATCTCGATGCCGCGGTTCATCGGGCCCGGGTGCATGACGATCGCCCCGGGGCGCAACCGCTCGGCCCGTTGCGGCGTCAGCGCATAACTCTGCACATACTCGCGGATCGACGGGAACGCGGGCGAGCCGCGGGCTGGCTCGCCGCGGGCGCCGGGGTTGGGCGGCGATCCCTGACCGTTCGCTCCCCCCGCCTCGCCGTGCCGCTCGAACTGGATCCGCAGCATGTTCACCGCGTCCACCTGCTCCAGCACCGAGTCGAAATCGTGCTCAACGCGGCAGCCCAGCGACTCCAGCGATCGCGGTGCCAGCGTCGGCGGCCCGACGCACACCACCTCCGCCCCCAGCTTGGTCAGCCCCGCGATGTTCGAGCGCGCCACACGCGACGAAACGATGTCCCCCACAATCGCCACCCGCACCCCCCTCAGATCAAACGCGCCCCATCCCTCGTTGCCTGCATTTGCTGCTCTGCTGCTCTGCTGCTCTGCGGCTTTTGCCCCGCGTGCCTCCGCCAGTGTATAGATGTCCAAAAGCCCCTGCGTCGGGTGCTCGTGCTTGCCGTCGCCCGCGTTGATCACGGCGCAGTCCACCGCCGCGGCCACCAGCCCGGCCGCCCCACCGGCCCGGTGACGCACGACCATCGCGTCCACGCCCATCGCCTCGACGTTGAGCGCGGTGTCGGCGACGGTCTCGCCCTTCTTCACGCTCGAGCCGGACTCGGTCAGGTCGATCACGTCGGCGCTCAGCCGCTGGGCCGCGAGCGTGAAACTCAGGCGCGTCCGGGTCGAATCCTCAAAGAACAGGTTGGCCACGACCTTGCCCCGCAGGGCCGGAACCTTCTTCACCGATCGCCCCGAGACCTCGGCGAACGAACGGGCCGTGTTCAGGATCGTCCGGATCTCGTCGGCCCCGAGCTCCTGAAGTCCGAGCAGACAGCGGCGGGTCCACGCGGGTGCGGCGGTGTCGTTGGGCATCAAAGGTGCAGCATATGCGGGCCGCGTCCGATGCGGGGAGGGGCGGGCGGTTAGACTTTTGCCGTGGCCGGTCCCACGCGGATCATCGACGCCTCAACCCTCACCGACCTCGCCGCGGCCAAACGAGAGGCCGCGGATCAGGGCGATGCCGTTGCGCTGCGGGCCGCCGCCCTGGCCGAGCAAGCCGCCGTGGCCGCCAACGCGGGCGACATCGATCCGGCCCGCGATGGGCTAACCGAAGCGCTGGAGGCCGCGGGCCCAAGCCCCGATCCGCGCCTGCTCTTCCTCATCTTCCAGTTCGCCTTCCGCATCGACGACCTCGCCCTGGCGGAGCACGTGGTCCGTCGCCGGATCAAGCTGGCTAGCCCCGATTCCGCGTGCGCGGCCCGTGCGCACGGGAATCTCGGCCTTGTTCTGCACGCCCGTAACGATTTCGACGCTTCCGAGGCGGCCTTCCGCGAGGCGATCCGCATCGACCGCAAGATCGGCGACGACCACGGTCTGGCCCGCGACCTGGGCAACTCGGCCCTCGTCCCCGAGAGCCGCGGCGAGCTCGATCTTGCCGAAGCCCTGTACCGCGAGTCGCTGGCCATCGCCGAGCGGATCGGTGCGTTCGACATCCAGGCCACCAAACTGGCCAACCTCGGCGACATCGCCGTGCAGCGCGGACGGCGCGCCGAAGCGCGGAACCTCTACCGGCGCTCTCTGACCGCGATGGACCGGCTGGACGAGGCGAAGTGGAGGGACGAAGTCGCGGAGAAGTTGGCGGAGCTGGGTTGACCGCTGCCCCACCCCTCTGCCTTGGTCCCCATCTTCCCCTCGCGCCCCTCCGCTTTCACTGATTTGTGAACACAATTTGGAGTCTCTACGTGCGACCTGTGCCCGGCGGGTCGGTAAGATTCAGGATTGATCTAGGACTCATTTGTCCCTCCCGATTCCCCTCCTATCCACCCCCCAAATCCGGAGATTCCCGTGTCGCGTGACCCCCGCCTCGCTAGTACTGCTGTCGCTCTCGCCGCGTCCGCCCTGTTCGTCTGCGCGGGAACCGCTCTCGGGCAGGCGGGGCTGACGCCCGCGACGCCGATCGGCTCCAAACCCGCCCCCGCCGCCGATGCGACGGCTTCCTCTCAGCCCAAGACCATCAGCGGACGCGAGGTCAAGCTGAGCCCGGAGGTGAAGGCCGTGCTCGACCGGGCGGCCGCGGCGTACCACGGGATGAAGACCTACCAGGACCGCTCGGAGGTCGAGACCGTCTTCGGCTACAGTGTGCCGTCCGGAGAACGCACGCGGATGATCTCGCACAAGACGACGCGGTTCGCGTACGCCGGGCCGCGACGCTTCACGCTGCGCGGCGACAACAACGCGGTGTACGGGTACGACAACGCCTTCACCAACCAGATCCGAACCGGCCGCGACGAGAACGGCAAGCCGACCGAAGAGAAGGAAGTCATCAAGCTCAAGCCCGACGCGCCGATCGACTGGGCCGACTGCATGGGCAACATCGCCGAAATGATGCCCCCGACCCCGGTGCACGCGCTGCTCATGACCGGGCCCGGCGCCGAGATGGACATCTTCCTCGAGGCCGACCGGGTCGAGCCGGGCACGCTCGACGAGCGTGAGGGCACGTGGGTGAGCGGCAAGGGCGTGTGCCCCTACACGCCGGGCGGCAGCGGCGGCGGCAAGGACGTCGTGCCGATCCGCGCGTGGTTCAGCGCCAAGACCGGGATGCTCCGCCAGATCAGCTACGACATCTCGCGGACCTCGTGGGCCCTGGGCGGCGCGCAGACGTTCGCCGCTCGCCACCACGCGCAGGCCCAGTCCGACAGCTCGATCACCGTCACGATCGACGACGTCGCCGTCGATCAGCCGATCGACGACAGCGTGTTCGTGTACTCGCCCGACGCCCCCCGCGGCCCTCGCCTGGCGTGGGAGTCCATCCCGGCCTTCGGAATGGGAGGGATGGGTGGCATGACGCCCGCGGGCGGCATGGCCCCGGCGATGAAGCCCGCGGCCCAGGCGCCAGGCGAGACCATCACCGCCGGCGAGACCCTGCAATCCATCCTGCTCGACAAGCCCGCGCCCGCCTGGACCACCACCACGCCCGACGGCAAGAACATCTCCCTGGCCGATTACAAGGGCAAGGTGGTCATGCTCGACTTCTGGGCCACCTGGTGCGGCCCGTGCATGCAGGCCATCCCCGCCGTGCAGCGCCTCAGCGAGGAGTTCAAGGACCAGCCCGTTGCCATCATCGGCGTCAATCGCGACAAGCCCGGCGACGAGAGCAAGGTCCAGCGCACCATCGAGCGCAAGCAGCTCACCTTCCATCAGGCGATGGACGCCAAGGGCGACATCGCCAAGACCTACAAGATCTCCGCCATCCCCGCCCTTATCATCATCGACAAGGACGGCGTCGTCCGCGCCGTTCACGTCGGCTACGGCCCGGGCGAAGAGAAGGTGCTGGCCGAGCAGATCAACGCTCTGCTCAAGGGCGAGAAGATCGCGCAGAGCAAGGAGTGAGCGACCCGTCGCGTGCACCGCGATCAAGTTGGTGAAACCCGTACCGCCGCCGTGCCCATCGTGAGGCACGGCGGCTTTGTTTACGCTCGCGTGTTGATGCCGATCCCGTCGGTGTCGTCCTGCGGCATCAGGCGCACATCGACCTTTTCGGTCGGGCCCGGCGTGAGCTTGACGCCGGCGAACTCGGGCTGGAGCGGAACCTCGCGCTCGGGGCGGTCCACCAGCACGCACAGGTGGATGCGGCTGGGCCGGCCGAAGTCGAGGATCTCGCGGATGGCCGCGAGAACGCTGCGGCCGGTCATGATGACGTCGTCGCAGAGGATGATCTCACGCCCCTCGATGGCGAAGGGGATGTTGGTCTTGCCCACGCGGGCCATGGGCCCGGTCTCGGACAGATCGTCGCGGTAGAGCGTGATGTCGATCGAGCCGACGTCGGCGATGTTCATCTTCTTCGCCAGGCGGGCCGCGAGCACGTCGCCGCGCCGGCGGATGCCGATGAACGCGACCTTGCCGCTCTCGCGACAGCCGCGCCGGATCTGGTCCACAAGGCCGTCGAGGAGCTTGTCGATTCCGGCGGGGTCGGCGATGGGTCGCATGGGAAAGGAGTCTACACGGGGGGTTGACCGCGTGGGGATGGTCGGAGGGAGCGGAGAAGTAAGCAAGGAGAAGACCCGCCGCGGAGCGGCGGGGTACCCGGAGGCGGGGTACCCGGCCCGCTCACGCGCGCATGAAGTGCCCGAAGACGAGCATGACGGTCAGGGCGAACCCGTTGTGCAGGCAGTGCGCCGTCGCGGACGGGATGATCGAGTTCCGCCACTCGCGCATGACCGCGAAGAGGAACCCCAACGTGAACACCATCAGCAACTGCACGGCCATGTATCCGTGCATGAGCGAGAACGCCGCGGCGCTGAAGAACCCGGCGCCGATCAGGGCGTAGCGCCCGCGCAGGTGGCGGTACAGCGCGCCGCGGAAGATCGATTCCTCCACGATCGGGGCCCACACCGTCGCCAGCAGAAAGACCGTCGCGAGCACCAGCGGACCGCCGCCCGAGACGATCTCGCTGATCTTGTTGGTCGGCGGCGGCTGCTCGGGCATCCCCAGCGCCTTCCTCGCGGCCTCGACCAGGACCATGAGCAGCATCACCACCACCGCCATCGCCAAGTAGAAAGGCAGGCCCGCGAGGTACGTGCAAAGCCCGGCGCAGACCTCGCGCACGACGCCGCGGGGCGCGTGCCAGCCGATGCCCGCGCGCCACTCCGGCCAGGTCAGACCCCGGACCACCGGCCAGAAGATGCACGCGACCAGCACCCACTGGCCCAGCAGCGCGACCCAGATCGACCACGGCGCGCCCGGGTAGTAACTCTCGATCGCGCCCAGGACAAGCTTGAGCGCGAGGAAGCCGAGTAGGAACACCGCGACGGTCTCGAGCCACAGCCCGCGGGCCCACGCACTCCGTGCGGGCTCGGGGCCCGACGCCCGCGCCCCCGCGAACGTGGACCGGACCCGCCCGTCGTGCATCCACACGATGCCCACGATGAGCAGCACCAGCCCGGCCAGGAACGCCAGCAAGATTCCGCCGCCCAGCACCAGCGTGAACCCGAGAAGCAACATCGCCTGCGACGCGGCCTTCACTCGCACCGGCGCCTGGTCGTTCCCGGCGCTCAAAAGCACATCGGCGAACCAGCCGTGCCGCTGTTCCAGCCCCGCACGGGCCTGGTCGGAAAGCCCATCCACCGCGGCCTTGATGTCCTGCTCGCTCGCCCCGTCGCGCAGCGATACTTTCAGCAGCGGACGCAGCGCGTCGATGTCCGCGTGCAGCGGCGAGTCGGGCGCGAGGCCCTTCTCCACGCCGTCGAGCACCTCCGGCAGCGGCCGCGGCGGCTCGGGCGCGAACCCCGGGAACGCGAACGCCCCACCCTCGCTCGCATCGCTGCGCGTCGCGTCCGCGCCGATGAGCAGCATCACCGCTCGCACCCGGTCCGCGGCCGACGGCTCGCCGAACGTCGGCGAATCGACCTGGGCCCGCACCATCTCGCCCATCCCCGGCACATCGTCCTTCAGGCCCAGCAGCACCTTGCCCAGCAGGATGTAGACCCCGGCTTCCGGCGGGCTCACCGTCGCGGCCCGCGCGGCCTCGACGGCCTCGGACGGGTCGGGCGGAGCGGGACGCTGTAGATAGACCACGGCCGCGAGCAGGGCGAACGTAACGATCACCAGCAGCGTTCGACGCCGGGAGGCCGAGCCTCCCGAACTCCTCTCACCCCCGTATGCGGGTGTAAGCGCGGCGGGAGTTTCGAGCACGTGGCCTGTGGCCGGATCAATCTGAGCCATAGTCACCAATCATCGGCCCGACCCGGCGCAAAGCCAAACCCGACTCCCGTGGCATGCGCTTCCAGCCGATATCGGCCGCACCCCGCGGTCGAGCGACCCCGGCTCACGCCTTACCTCCCAACCCCCACCGCCACATCACCCCCAGCACCTGCCCACGCCCCACGGCGCAGCGCATGCGAGCGCGAATGGCCGCGGGGGAGAGGCGGCCCCCGCTCAGCAGCCCGAGCGACGCCGGGGCGTGGCGGGCGACTTTGCCCAGGCCGCCGGCAAGCGAGCGTGCCGCGCCCGCCGGGCCGTAGGGCTCGCGCATGAGGATATTGGTCACGCTCTTGCCCTCGATGATCTTGAGCAGGTGCGGCAGTTGGGCGCGGTGGGCCGGCACCCAGTGCCGAAGCGACGGCCACGGCGAGTAGAAGAGGCGATGGCCGCGGGCCATGGCGCGGAGGATGAAGTCGGTTTCGCCGCCGGAGAGCAGGCTCTTGCCCTTGCGGTCCAGGTCGGGTCGGAACTCGCCGGCGTCGTTGAACGCGGCCCGGGTGAGGGCGAAGTTGGCGCCCACGACGCGGGCCTCGGCCATCGGCTTCAGCTCTTCGCCAAGATCGAGCGCGGAGAGGTGGTCCTCGAGCTCGGGGATCATCCACCCGGGGCGTTGCACCTCCTCCCACCACAGGCGCACGCGACCGCCGATCATGCCCGCGCCAGACTCATCGAAGCTCCGCAGCAGGCCGACGAGCCAGCCGGGATCGACCAGCACGTCGTCGTCGAGGAAGGCCAGAAGGTCGAACCGGGCCTCGCGGATGGCGCGGTTGCGGGCATTGTTGAGGCCGATGTTCTGCTCGTGGACGAGCCGCAAGGGAACCTTCGAGCGCGGCAACCAACCGTTCACCACTTCGTCGGTGCGATCGGTGCTGAGGTTGTTCACCACGATCGCCTCGACCTCCACGCCGGGGGGCACCTCAAGCACCTGCAGCGAATCCAGTGTGCGCCCGAGGATCTCGCAGCGGTTGTGCGTGGGGATAAGGATGCTGACGGCTTTGCTCACGGTCGAGGGGCTCCCGCTTCGCTGGCTGGCTCGATGAGGACGACCTGGATCGCGGTGTCCTCCTTGAGAATGGTGTGCGCCGTCGCCGGCGCACCGGACAGACGGAGGTGATCGAGGAACGCATCCGCTCGGTATGGCGCGTGCAGTTCGACCACGAGCACACGGGCACGGGCGAGCCACCTCGCACCGTGCTCGAATACCTCGTGCTCCGCGCCCTCGATGTCGCACTTGACGAGGTCGATCGGTGCCGACGCGTCGATGCCCGCGTCGGCGAGCAAGCCGTCGATGGTGATCGCGTCGATGGCCTCCGCGGGTGAACCTTCGTGGGCGTCGGCCATCGCGAACGCCCACGGCTCGCCCTCGAACGCGGTGCGATCGAGCGTCACCGTGCGCCGGGTCGCGGCGACACACGCCCGAACGCAGCGGATGCGCCCGCCGAACGGCGCGGCGTTCTTCTTCAACAGGTCAAAGTTGCCCGGGTCGGGCTCGACGGCCAGGACCACGGCCGCGGGAAATCGCTCGGCCAGCAGCGCGGCCGCGACGCCGATGTTCGCGCCCAGGTCGAGCACCAGGCGCACGCGCTCGGCCCCGCCCGCGGCCCGCTCTGCTGCCGCCATGGCCGCGTCGTACTCGCCCTCGGGCCGGTCGCCGGTTCCGGCCCCGCGCACGAGCAGGTCGTCGATGACCAGGAAGTCGCTCGTTCCCAGCCGGGCCGCGAGGGGCACACCCAGCCGGGCCGGGCGAACGATGGTGAGCCGTCCGCGCCCGGGCAAAGGCCACGACCGGCGCTTGCGGAGCATCCGGTGATACTCGCCCCGCCAAAAACTCGGCCAGTCGCGCCAGGTGCGTCGGCGGGCGATGAGTTTGCGGAGGCTGGGCATGGCGTGGGCGGTGAGGGGGGTGAAGGGCCGTGCGGAGCGGAGGAGAAGGTATCACGGGCTCACACCCGCAGCACCCGCCCGCCCATCGCGGCCGCCCGCGGCGCGAACCGCCGCAGAGCGCCCAGGGCCTTGCCCGCGACCTCGCGGAACTCAGCGGGCATGACGACGCGGGCCAGCGGGACGTACGCCAGCACGCTCACGGAGCAGACGGCCAGCAGCCGGCCCCAGTGCTCCAGCGGGATGGCCCGGGCCGAATGTCCGGCGAGCGCGTGCTGCACGCCAAACCCGGCCGTGATGCCGATGAGCACGCTGATCGCCGCGACGATGAGCGGGCGCGCGATGATGCCGACCGTCTGGCCGGCGCGGCCACCGAGGGTACGGGTGGTCAGGTACGACCAGATCGGGTTCATGACGGCGAGGCTGACGGCGACGCCGATCGCGACGCCGGTGATGGCTCCCGCCGGCCCGGAGCGCGCCAGGCCGATCCACGCGCCGGACGTCGCGAGCGCGACCAGCACGGCGGCGTTGGCGATGGCGAGCTTGAGTTTGAGGCCGAACCGGCGGTGCGAGTCGAGCAGCGCAGGGGCCGGGCAGTAGGCCCCGTGGAAGGCCATGCCCAGCCCGAGGATCTGCATCGCGGGCACGGCGTCGCCCCACTTGTCGAACGAGAAGATCGTGTGCACCAGCGACGGACTGGCCGCGGACTGGATGAAGCAGACCGGCACCACGAGCATGGCCAGCGTGCGCGAGGCGCGGACGAAGGCCCGCAGTTGCCGCTCGGGCTCGTCGTTGAGCTTGGCCAGCGTGGCGAAGAGGATCTGCTGAAGGTTCACGGAGATGATGATGATCGCCTGCAGGCTGAACGCGTAGGCAAAGGTGTAGAAGCCCAGGTAATGCTCATCGACGAACAGGCTGAGCAGGGGACGATCGCCGATCTGCGTGATGAGCAGCGTCAGGCCGGTGAAGAAGAAGATCACGCTCGTGCCGACGAGGTACCGCCAGCGCCGGAACTGCGGGTCGAGCCGGATGGGCAGGCCCGCGGCGCGGTGGGCCATGAACGCGCGCACGGCGTTCACGATCACGCTCGGCAGCACGAACGAGTACGCGCCCATGCCCATGAGCGCAAAGGCCACGGTGAGGATCGGGTTGAGCGTGGCCCAGACGGCGATGATCCCCGCCAGGGCCTTGAAGCGGAGCTGCGCCTGCAGGCGCGCCTCGGCCACCACGCCCATCGAGCCGATGGGGATCGACAGGCCGATCACCATCATCACGCCCATGATGTCGGGGTTGTGATAGGCCCGCGCCACCAGCGGCGCGATCATGGCTACCAACGCGGCCGTCGCCCACCCGATGATGGTCATCATCCAGAAACCGGCGTTGGCCCAGACGGCGAACTTGCGCTGGCGGGCCACAAGCACCTCGCGCACGCCGATCAACTGGAACAGGTTGGCAAAGGTCGCGAACGCCATCGCCACCGCCACCACGCCCCAGTCCTCGGGCAAAAGGATGCGGGCCAGGGCGATCTGGCACGCCAGCGAGAGCACCCGCGTGCCCATCCCCTGCGCCAGCATCAGCGTGAAACCCCGCGCGGCGTGCGACCCCAGCGCGGGTGCACCCTGCCCAGCCCCTCCCTCGCCAACTCCAACTTCACTCGACTCCGGCTCGATCTCCACGGGCGGCATGGGCGCGCCGGGCTGGGGCGGCTGGATTGATGAGGGGCGATGGGGCGGTGGCGTCGCGGGGCCGGGCATCTAGCCGCCTCCCGATCGCCGCGGCGTCAACTTGTGCCCGGCGTCGCGCAGGGTCTTCTCGCGCCGGGCCAGGTCCAGGTCGCTCTCGACCATCATCCCAACCAGTTCTTCGAGCGTGGTCCGCGCCCTCCACCCGAGCACGCGCCGGGCCTTGCCCGCGTCGCCGCACAGGTCGTGCACCTCGGCCGGGCGCAGGTAGCGGGGATCGGTGCGCACGAAGTCGGCCGCGTCGAGCCCGACCTTCGCGAAGGCCATCGTCGCGAACTCTCGCACGCTCAGTTGACGCCCCGTGGCGATCACGTAGTCGTCGGCCCGATCCTGCCGGAGCATCATCCACATCGCCTCGACGTAGTCGCCCGCGAAGCCCCAGTCACGCCTGGCGTCGAGGTTGCCGAGGTAGACCGCGTCCTGCAGGCCGAGCTTGATGCGCCCCGCGGCCCGCGTGATCTTGCGCGTGACGAACGTCTCGCCCCGGCGCGGCGATTCGTGGTTGAACAGCACCCCGCACGAGCAGTGCAGGCCGTACGCCTCGCGGTAGTTCACCGCGGCCCAGTGGGCCGCCAGTTTGCCGATCGCGTACGGCGAGCGCGGGCGGAACGACGTCGCCTCGCTCTGCGGCGGCGGCGTATCGCCGAACATCTCGCTCGAACTGGCCTGGTAATACCTGACCGGCCGCCCGGTCACCTGCTGGTGGTCGCGCACGGCCTCCAGCAGTTTGTATGTGCCCATCGCCACGCTCTCGACGGTGTGGATGGGCATCTCGAAACTGACGCGCACATGGCTCTGGGCCGCGAGGTTGTAGACCTCGTCGGGGTCGATGGCCCGCACCAGCCGCTCGAGGATGTTCGCGTCGGTGACGTCGCCGTGGTGCAGAGTCATCCGCCCGCGCCCTGGTTGTGGAGGCTCGTGCGGATCGGCGTACAGGTGGTCGATCCGCTGCGTGTTGAAGCCCGAGGCCCGACGCACGATGCCGTGAACGTCGTAGCCCTTGCCCAGCAGCAGCTCGGTCAGGTACGAGCCGTCCTGCCCGGTGATGCCCGTGATGAGGGCGCGGGGAGGACGCGCGGGGTTGCTCGGAGAGAGGGGGGAGTGAGAGGAAGAAGGGGTGGCGGTCATCGGGACGTTCGCGGCGGCGTCCGGGACCTACGCCGCCCGGCGTGCGGGCGTTCGGACCAGATTATCGGCAGTTGTGCACCCATTCTTTGCCGAGTATCCCCACGAGTCGGACGCCACAGTCACCGCCGCTCTGGGCGGTGGCCGAAGTGTCGCCCGCGTCTCACACAGGCACGCCGCAGAGCCGACGTGCCTTGGCCACGAACAAATCACCACGTCTTCACCACCACCGGCTCGCGCCACAGCGTGACCGCCGTGACGGCCGCGCCGAGCAGGGCTAGCGCCGCCGGGCCCAACCACCCAAACCGGCGCGCCCGCACGGACGGCAGGCCGATCGTCGCCGCTATCAATGCCATAAACATGAGCAGCATGGGCTCGAAGTAGCGCTGCCACGCGTTCGAGTTGGCCGTCTGCGCCAGCGTGAATCCGGCCAGGCCCAGCCCGTACACCCACGCGTCTCGCCGCGGCAGGCGGACAAGCCAGCACGCCAGCGCGAGCGCGCCCAGCGCCGCCAGCGCCACGATCAGCGGGCTTGTGTGCGCGGCGACCATCTCCAGCCACGGCGCATCGAACGGCCGCCCGCCGTTGAGGCGGTGCGGGTCGAGGGCTCGCACGATGTTCCACAGCCCCGTGGCCCGCTCTTCATATTTGTACGTCGTGATCGGCGCGCTCGCGAGCGCGATCGCCGCGAGCATCGACAGCGCGAGCGTCGCCCTGCGCGTCCGCCACAACTCGACCAGCCCCGGCCACAGCCACGCAACGAAGAATACAGAGAACACCGCGACGAGCGAGAGCACGAACGCGGGCGCGGCCGCGTTGGGGCCCGCATCGTGCTGCTTGTGGAACCAGTCGCCCGGCCCCGGGGGCGTGAGGCCGCCCCAGATCGCGGCGAACCACGCCAGGCACGCCAGGGCCGGCGCGCTTGCGGCCATCGCGCCCAGCACACGGCCGACGCGGCGCACACTCGGGCTCGTGATCGCGCGCCACGGTTCGTCCGCACTCCCCAGCCATGCCGCCAACCACAGCAGCCCCGCGGTCCACGCGTGCGACTGACGCACCCACACCAGCAGCAGAAGCGTCAGCGCGCCGGCGATCAACGAGAGTTCGTCCCACCTGGGACGCACCGCGATGAGCAGCATCACCAGCACGCCCAGCCACCCCAGGTTGTCGGGCTGAAGCCACACGCCGGGCAGGAACACGTACATCGAGCACGCCACGGGCAGGCTAAGCAGCGAGGCGACGAGGGCCCGACGGCCGCAACGCTCCCATACCGCCCGCTCCAGCACCCACAGCAGCGCGACCGTGAACATCATGCTCACGAGTTTGAGCGCCGTGAGCGAGCCGGAGACGTAGTGCGCCACCGCGGCCATCGCCAGGTGATAGCCGGGCGTCGTGGCGCTCAGGTAGTTGCTCAGGTCCGGTTGCGGCCACTGAGCCGCGAACTGGCGGATGGTGGGCTCGTGGAAGAACTGCTGGTCGAACTGCCCTCGCCCACGCGACAGGTCGGTGAGGATGAGCGGCACGGCCGCGAGCACGAACACGAGCGCGACCCAGGGAAAGAACCGCCGGCGCACGCCGCCCGAAGCCCCCGCAGACGCGGGACATGGAGGTCGGGCGTTCGGGTCTGGACCGGTGTCAGCCATGGCGGTGGCAGTTCATCGGCGAAACGGCCCTGTTACGTCCGGAGATACCGCTCCGTTCACGCTCTTGCGGCCCTGCTGAGCGATGCAGGCCGCCCGTACCCATCTCCGATCCGATTCACCGCGGAAGCGCGGAACCCGCGGAGTTGGAACACCCCTCTCCGTCTTCACTCCGCGCCCTCCGCGGTGGAGCACGCAGAACGAGCACCACACCAGGCGCAAACAACGGGCGGCCGCGCGTGGCGGCCGCCCGTCGAAGGTTGAGAGCGATGGAAGTCGGCGCTCGCCGCCTCAGTGGTCGGTGTCCACGCCGGCCTGCTGCGTGACGCTGCTCACGGCCGAGCGGGCGCTGGCGAGGCTCTTGGCCGAGGCGAACGCACCGGAGGCGCCGGCCTTTTGCCCGCTGTCGAGCCGGTTGAGATCGAGGCGGAAGGCCAACGACCGCTCGCCCTTGCTGTTGATCGCGTAGATCTCCGTGACCATGTGGTTGGGGTCCAGGAGCGAAACCGTGTGCTGGTACGACGCGACCTTGGAGGAAGACGACGAGTAGGTGAACGCCATCGCCGCGCCCTCGAGTAGGCCGCGCGACTTCATGGTCGAGTTGTCGCGGTTCACGGCCGCGCCGGGCTGTTCGCCGGCGGAGAAGACCATCCCGCCGTCGACCGCCTTGCCGAACGCAAAGCCCTCGTAGTAGAGGGCGAGGCGCTTGCCGCCGTCTTCAAGACGGCACGTCGCGCTGGTCACGCTGGCCGAGCCCATGCCCTCGCCGTTGCGGGTCTGGATCGTGCCCTCCCACTCGCCGGCCATGCCCTTGAAGAGGGTCTGGCAGTCGGCGGTGGTGCTGTGGCTGCTGCTCTTCAGCGCGTTTGCCGCGTTCGCGTTCGCGGCGGGCTCGTCGGCACCGATGGCCATTCCGGTCACGGTCAACATGGCTGCGGCACTCCACGCAAGGACTCCGAACTTCATGCCGTTGCTCCGGGCGCTCCCGCCGGTCGCCCGGATCGGAAAGCGCGGGACACTTGAGACTCTCCCTCGCCGCCGCCCGCGCTGGCCACGGGCCGTGCGGGTCGGGGTGTGCATCGACCCCGCGGCGCGAGCGGCTTGCGCCCCGGCGCGATCAATCCGTGCCGGGTGTGAAGCGGTGCCGACTGGGGCGGGGCGGTCCCATAGCCCTTCCCGCCCCGCGAGCACCGGCGCGTATCGTTGGCCCCCATGCCCGATACCTCAGATCAGACCCTCCCGCTCGCGGCCATCCGCGACGCCGCCCGCGTGTGCCGCCACGTGCAGCGCGGCCTCGAACGCATCCGCGCGATGGTCAAGGACGACCGCTCGCCCGTCACCATTGCCGACTTCGCGGCCCAGGCCGTGGTGGCCCGAGCCCTGCACGGTGCGGGCGAGTGCATCCTCGTCGCTGAAGAGTCCGCCGACTTCCTCAACGCACCCGAGCACGCGGCGCACCTGGCCGCGACCGTCGCCGCGTTGCGCGACTCGGGCGCGTGGCCCGACGCCGAGCCCGGTTCCGTCCTCGACGCGATCCAGACCGGCGCGGGCGAGCCGCTCGGGCCCGGCGACGACCGCCCGTGGTGGACGCTCGACCCGATCGACGGCACCAAGGGCTTTGTCCGCGGCCAGCAATACGCCGTGGCGCTCGCGTGCATCCGGCGCGGGCGCGTCGCCCTGGGCATGATGGCCTGTCCCAACCTCTCGATCCACCACGACGAAGGCACCGAGGCCGTCGATCCCCACGGCACGCTGTACGTGGCCTCGCCCGACCTGGGCGTGGTGGAGTGGTCGCTGGCGCGCCCGGACGGCCGCAGGCTGCGCCCCCGCGGCGTCCCCGGCAAACCCGCCCGCGACGCCGTGCCCGTGCTCGCCGAGAGTGTCGAGTCGGGCCACTCCGACCAATCCCTCAGCGTGCAGATCATGAGCCGCGCCGTGCGAGACCTCGGCGGCGAGTTCCGCGTCGTCCGCCTCGACAGTCAGGCCAAGTACGCCGTGGTCGCCCGCGGCCAGGCGGACGTCTACCTGCGCCTGCCCACGCGGAAGGGCTACGTCGAGCGCATCTGGGACCACGCCGCGGGCTGCATCATCGCCGAGCAGTCCGGCTGCACGGTCTCCGACGTCCGCGGGCGAGCGCTCGACTTCGGGCGCGGCCGTGGGCTGGAGGCCAACCTGGGCGTCGTGGCCGCGCCGCCCGAGCTGCACGCGAGGCTCATCGAGGCGATCCGCGAGCTGGGCGTCGGGCGCGACCAAGCCCGGGCATAAGACAGGGCGGTCGACCGCGCTAAGGAGCGCTTTGACGCCGAGGCGCGGAGAACGCCGAGGAAGAGACCGGCATGGTGTTCCGACCCCGCCCCGCGCCGGCCCCACGCTCACGGCGTCGGGCCGACCGTGATGTGGTTGATGATCACCGGTTGATCCAGCGGCGAGATCTCGTACATCACCAGCCCGCCCGTTTCTCGCTCGTGCACCCTGAGCCCGTCGCCCGCACGCACGCGTCGGGCGTTGGCGGCGCTGTCGGCCACGACCACGATCTTCTGCCCGTCCCTGGTTGCCAGCAGCAGGCTCTCGTCGGGGCTCAGGAGGTCGGCGCTGTAGCGCCAGCCGACCAGCGTCGTGCCCTGCTCCTGATCGATGTGCCACGGCCGGCCGAAACGGTCCTTGGTGTACTGCGCGAACTGCTCCGGCCCTTCGCACACCCACTCGGGCTTGAAGCCCCCGTCCACAACCCTCTTATACACCTCCGCCGCGCTCGAGTGCGAAGGGCCGAACGGAGAGCCGTTGAGCGTGAAATACCCGACAATCACGGCGAGCAGGATGAGCGCCGCGGCCGCGAGCGGCGTGGAGACTTTCCGCCGCCGCGGCCGACCAGCGCTTTCCAACGCGCCTCCGCTCGTCCCGTCGATCCGTCCCGCCGGCCCCTCCGCTCGCCCCGGCAGGCCGATCGGCGCAGCGGGCGGCTTGAACTGCCTTCGCAGCGAGTCGTCCGCCGCACGCTGCAGGGACAGCTCGCGTGCAAGCGTCTCGTCGGACTGGGCCCGGGTCTCGAACGCCGAGCGCTCCGCGCCCGACATCGCACCGTCAAGATACGAATCGATCAGCGCGTCGATCGCCGGGTCCGGCGGCCCTGCCCCATGATCGGTCTGGCCCGGAGCGCGCGTCATGGCTGTCCTCCTTGCGGCGTCGCGCCCGCGGCATAACGGGTTCGCAAGCAATCCCTCATCGCCTTTCGCGCCCGGTGCACGTGGCTCGCCGCGGTGCCCTCGGGGATGTCCAGCGCCAGGGCGATGTCGCGGTAGGCCATGTCGAGCACGGCCCGCAGCAGCAGGCACCCGCGGGCCGTGTCGTCAAGGCCGTCCAGCGCGTGCAGCACGTCGTCGTCGAACACGCCGAGGTCGGCCGCCACCAGACCCCGGCCGGTGAGCACCGGCGCGCCCCCGCCGCGCTCGCGCAGGTTCGCCGCCGCGTCGAGCACGCCCGAATCCGTCGGCGAGGTCCGCCGTCGTCGGTGCTTCCTCGCTTCGTTGAGGCCGATGTTCTTCACGATGCGGACCATCCAGGAAACGAAACTGGTATCGGGCTCGAAGTCGTCCAACCGCTCCAACCCCACCACCGCCGCCTGCTGCACCACGTCCTGCGCCAGCGTGCGGTCCCTCACCACCGACACCGCGGCGCACCAGAGCACCCGCCACGCCTCCCGGTACATGCCCCCGAACTGCTCGGGTGTCAATCGCGGACCCCGCCCGCCCGCTCCCGCGGACGCGCCGCCACCCGCGGACAGCCGGACCGCCGCCGCGCCCTGCTCGGGCCGGGGGCCCGGTGACGTGCCGAAGTTCGGGGACATTGCTGAATCCATGTCCTGAGATGCCCGGGCCTTTGCGGATATCGCCGTCCGGGGAGATCCGACACCGGAAACCGACCGAAATACCCGCCGAATCGCGCGCCGATGATATATGGATCGCAACCAACGCCTCGCGCCCCGCCGGGGTAGCGTTCTCCACATGACCACGATCCCCGTCCAGGAAGTTCGCCAGTCGGCCCCTGTTCCCCCTCCCACCCCGGCGCAGGTGGGCTGCTGCGGCGGCCACGGGACCCCGTGCGCATCCAATCCGCGCCCGGGACTTTGGGGCTGGCTGACCTCCGCCAAGGGCGAGCTGTACGCCGCCCTCACCGCCGGCGCACTGCTTCTGGTCGGCGTCGTCCTCGCCCGCACAGGGCCCGCCGACGTCGGCGGAGCGCTGGTGTGGGTCAGCCTGGGCCTGGGGCTCTTCCACGGCGGGCGGGCGGCGTGGGCGGCGCTCTCGCGCCGAACCTTCGACATCGACGTGCTGATGGTCGTCGGCGCGGTGCTCTCGGGGTGGATGGGCCACCCGGCCGAGGGCGCGCTGCTGCTGTTCCTCTTCGTGCTCGCGGGCGCGCTCGAAGCCCTGGCCATGGCACGGACCACCCGCGCCGTCGAGGCCCTGCACAAGCTCATGCCCACCCACGCGATCAAATGGATGGGTGAGGAGGTCGGGCCGGCGTCGTCGCCCGACTCCTGGCAGGACGTCGCCCCCGAGACGCTCGTGCCCGGCGACCTGGTCAAGGTCCCTCCCGGCGAGATCATCCCCGCCGACGCGATCGTCACCGAGGGCATCGGCTCGATCAACCAGGCCAACCTCACCGGCGAGAGCATGCCCCGCACGGTCAAGCCCGGCGACGCCGTCTTCGCGGGCACGATCAACGTCGGCGACCCGATCCGCGCCACCATCACCCGCGCGGCCAAAGAATCAAGCCTGCAGCGCATCCTCGACCTTGTCACCTCCGCCCAGCAACAGCGCGAGCCCGTGCAGCGGCTCATCGACCGCATCAGCCAGCCATACGCCATCGGCGTGATGGTGGTGAGCATCGCGGTGTTCCTGGTGTGGTGGCTCGCGATGGGTGACCACCTCTCTCAGGCCGCGTTCACGGCGATCACGCTGCTGATCGTCGCCTCGCCCTGCGCCGTGATCATCGCCACGCCCACGGCCACGCTGGCGGGCATCGCCCGCGCGGCCCGCGCGGGCGTGCTCTTCAAGGGTGGGCAGTCGATGGAGCGGCTCTCGCGCCTGGGCGCGGTCGCGTTCGACAAGACCGGCACCCTCACCATCGGCGAGCCGCGCGTGCACGAGGTCCACCCCGTGGGTTGGTCGAACCAGGCCTCGCTGTTGGCTGCGGCCGCCGCACTGGAGCAGGAATCGACGCACCCCATCGCGACCGCGATCCGCGAGGCCGCCGCGGCGCAGGGGATCGAACCGATGACCGTGCGCAACCCCGGCTTCACCGTCGGTCGCGGCGTGAGCGGCGAGATCGAGGGCAAGCCCGCCCGCGTCGGCTCGCTGGTGTTCACCCAGGAACTCATCCCCGTCTGCCTGCGGGCCCGCGTGGGCGAGGTGCTCGCTGGGGTGCAGAAGCACGGGCGGATCGGCACCGTCATCGCGTGGAACGAGCAGGCGGGGGTCATCATCCTCTCCGACGTGGCCCGCCCCGGCGCCGAACGACTGGTGAGCGAGCTCCACCAGATCGGCGTCCGCCCGGTAGTGATGCTCACGGGCGACAATCGGGCGACGGCCGCGGCGGTTGCCGAGTCGCTCGGGCTGGACGAGTTCCGCGCCGAGCTGCTCCCGCAGGACAAGGTCGACGCGGTGCAGGGGCTCAAGTCGGGCCCGGGACGTCAGGCCGCACGCCGGTCGGTGGGTGTGATCGGCGACGGCGTAAACGACGCCCCCGCCCTGGCCGCGGCCGACGTGGCCATCGCGATCGGATCCATCGGCTCCGACGCCGCGCTGGAAACCGCTGACATCGTGCTGCTGGCCGACGACCTGGGGGTGATCCCATGGGCCGTCCGCCTGGCCCAAAGGACCCGCCGAACGATCCTGTTCAACCTGTCCTTCGCGCTCGCGGCCATCGCCATCATGGCGATCGCCACGCTGGTCGGCTCCCGAATCGGCCACGACGTGCCGCTGTGGTTGGGTGTGCTCGGGCACGAGGGCGGCACGTTGCTGGTTGTGGCCAACTCCCTGCTGCTGCTGATGTTCAAGGCCGCGACCGACGTGCGCCCGCTCGCCGTCAACGGTGAGGCCAAAAACGGCTGAGATTGGCGAATCTCACCAAAAAAACCCCAAACTGTTGGGCGGGAGGGCGGTTTCCGGCTATTGTGATCGAGTATCCAACTTTCGCAGCGGCCGCGCCGCCGCCGCGACGGTTGAGCAACGGTCACCCCGGAGTGGCCCTGGTCCTCGAATCAGGAAAGGCGTCGCTTGTTTTCACAGACCACCGAGTACGCGCTGCGGGCGATGTCGTGGCTGGCCCTGAGCCCCGACGCGCTTGTGCCCACGGCGGAACTGGCCGCCAAGACCAAGGTCCCCCCCCACTACCTGGCGAAGGTGCTCCAGCAGTTGGCCACGGCGGACCTGGTCAAGGGCCGGCGCGGCGTTCGCGGCGGGTACAGGCTCACCCGCCCCGCCGGACAGATCACGCTGCTCGACGTCGTTCGCTCCGTGTCGGAGATCAAGCGCATCACCGCGTGCCCGCTGGGCCTTGAGAACCACAGCGGCAGCCTGTGCCCGCTGCACAGCCGGATGGACGCGGCCGCCAAGACCATCATCGACCTGTACGGGAGCGTCAGCCTCGCCGACCTGGTCGGCGAGTCCTCGGGCATCAAGCCTCTGTGCGATCGCGAGGCCACCGCCCGGCTGACGGTCTCCGCATCCGGCGCGCGCAGGTAGGTGATCACTCCGCCGGGAGCACGCCCTGGAGCAGCGCCTTGCGCTGATCGGCGTCCAGATCGTTCATGAAGAATCCGGAGACGGCGTCCAGACGCCGGGCTTTGGCCGCCGCGTCGTCGCGCGCGGCCGCGCCGATCGCGCTCACGGCGGCGTCGAACTCGGCCTTCTGCCCGGGGCGGATGTGGAGCTTGTCCGCATCACCGGCGAGCCCGGGCGCCGCCGCGAGGAGCAGACCGTCCATCGCACGCATCGCGTCGCGCGTGACGTCGATGAACTTCTCGTGCCCGATGAGCGTGACGATCTTGAGCACGTCCGACCCGGTCTCCTGCTGCCACTGCTCCTTGAGCTTCTCCTCGTACTCCTTCACGACCCGGTCGATCCGCGAGCGCTGCACGGGCGTGATGGCCCCGTCGCGCATCAGGCGGTCGGTGAGCCGCTCGGTCGCCAGCGGGGCGGCGATGTCCTTGACCCGGCCGAAGGCGTTGATGTCCTTGATCTGGTCGAGCATGTTCAGCGTCTTGCGGGCCTCGACGGCCTCGGGCAGTTTCTCGACGACCATCCGCCGGATGTCCGCCATGCGGCGCTCCTCGCTGGCGGCGATCTTGGTCCGCGTGGCCTCGTCGAAATCCATCGCCGCGATCGCGGCCCGCTCGGCGCCCTCGGGGTATCGCTTGAGCTTGCTGTCGTCACCCTTGACCACCAGCGACGGCAGCGGTTTCTCGGGCTCGGCCGGTTTGGGTGGCAGCGCGGGCGGACGGGGCGCCGGCGGTGTGTACTCGGGCGTCGGAGGGGGCGCGGGCGGGACCTTGCCGATCAACTGACCCCACGCCGGAACGGCGCTCAGGGCCGTCGCGGCGGCCAGAACATGCACGAAGCGCGGACGGTTCATTGGGAGGTGCTCCGGAGTCTGGGACTGGAGCTTAGTCCGCGGCGCGTGCCACGGGTTCGCGGGCGCTCTGGGCCGCGGAACCGTGGCGTCTTACCTCTCGCCACAGGCACGACCGCGGAGCCGGCCGAGCCTGTGGCACGCGCCGGTGGCACGGTTGCCCACCGCCCTATACGCTTGCCCGGTGCAACAGGACGCCCGCTGGCTGCTCGCCATGATCGCGCTGGCTTACCTCATCGGGTCGATCCCGGTGGGCTATGTCATCGGGCGCGCACGCGGCGTGGACATCCGCAAGCACGGCTCGGGCAACATCGGCGCGACCAACGCATGGCGGGTGCTGGGGTGGCGCGTGGGCATCACGTGCTTTGCCCTGGACATGCTCAAGGGCTTCGTGCCCGCGTTCATCGCCAGCGCGTTCGCCACGCGGGGGTTCTCCGTTCTGCCACCGCCCACGCTCGCGGACCTCGACTCCGCCCTGCTCAACCTCGGGCCGCTGATCGTCAGCGGTGCGGCCATGGCGGGGCACATCTTCCCCATCTGGCTCGGCTTCCGCGGCGGCAAGGGCGTCGCCACCGGCTTCGGCTCGCTCCTGGGCGTCTGGCCCGTCGTCACCATCGCCATGGTCGGCGCGCTGGTCATCTGGCTTGTCGCCGCCCGGATCACCCGCATGGTCGGCCCGTCGTCGGTAATCGCCGCCGCCATGACGCCCTTGATGGTCGTCGTCGCGCCCGCCATCGCCATGTACCTGGACCTCTTCCCGCCCAGCACCGTGCGCCCGGGCAGGAATGCCGCGGGCGTCGGCGACGGCGTGCTGGTGTGGCCGTACGTGGTGCTCACCGCCGTGCTGGCGGGCGTGGTGATCGTCCGGCACCGGGCCAACATCCTTCGCAGTCTCAGGGGCACCGAGCCGAAAATCGGCCTCCGACCGCTCCGCCTGGGCACGCTGTTCAGGTCCAATACGCCGGTGACGTGAGGGACAGCCGCCGCCGGGCGCGGTCCGATCACCGCCTGCCCACTTCCACTTTGCGGACCTCGCCCCCCGGTTCTCGGAGATAAGCCGGTCAGGCTGCGTCGTTCGTTCCGCCTGGTCGGGTCCGAATCTTCGGTCGCTCGTTCTCAGATGCACGGGCCACGCATCCCCGGTCGCGGCGTTGTCGATGGTTGACCACCGACCCGCCGCCCGCCCCCGCTTGGCAACCCGGGCCGGCTCTTCCTTGCGTTCTCGGGAGGACCATGACCATGCCCACCGACAAGCCCCGTAATCCCGGCCATCCGCCCCGACTGCGGCTCCACCGCGAAGACGGCGAGCCCGTGGGCCCGGACGCCGTGACCTATAAGTTCCCGGCCGCGGGATTCCGCAGCGCGCGCGGTGCCGCTGGCAAGGGCCTCCCCCCGACCCGCCGGAGCCTGATCGCCGCGTCCGTGAACTCCGCGCCGATCGAGGAGTCGTTCCAGGGCAGCGCGTGCGGCGTGCTCAACGGCGGTGACGACCCCGACTGCATCGGGCGCATCGTCCATTCCGGCGACCTCGTCCGCGAGATCGAGCAGACGCTCGATCGGATGCAGAACCGTCTCAGCGACTTCCGCGAGCAGTTGGACCTGGCGTTCCGCTTCCCCTCACCGCCGTCCGACGACGACCTCCCGCCCGCGGCCTGAGCCGCGCCGCCTGGGCGGTGGCCGGCCCCCAACCTCCAGATTCGTGCCCGAGCCGGGGACTGTGTGCGATGCGCCCCGGCTCGGTTGTTCTTTGGAGCGGGTTCGATTCCTTGGACGCCGAGCGGAGACGAACCAACTTCACCGGCCATGAGGTGTCGAGTGTTCCGGGGGGATCGGGAACTCCCGGAGGTCCACATGCGCTCGATCCATTTCTTGGCCGCGGTTCTCGCCGTGGCCGGTTCCGCGGCCGCGTGCTGCATGGTCCCCAAGGATTACGCCGGGCGGATCGGCCAGAACGGGCAGAAGGCCCTGCTCATCCACGACCACGGCCGCGAAGAGTTGATCCTCGGCATCGACTACAGAATCACGCCCACGAGCGCGACGGCCGACGAAGGCGGCGCCCCGGCCGCCGTCGCACCGCCGGCCATGCCTCCCAACTTCGTCTGGGTCATCACCGTGCCCAGCGAGCCGGACCGCTACGCGCTCGCCGACCCGGACCTGTTCGACGAGCTCTCCCGACTCACGGCCGAGTTGCTCCCGCCTCCGCCGCGAAGCGAACCGAGCGGCCCGGGCGCGATCGCCTCCGCACCAAAGGGCATCGACCTGGGCAAGCGCGTGCGGGTCGGCCCCTACGACATCCAACCCGTGCGGGCCCGCGGCCGCGAAGCGTTGGAAGGGCTGAACACCTACCTCGCGGCCAACGGATTCCCGACCGAGGACCCCGGGCACATGGCCTACTTCGTGGACCGTAAGTTCACGTTCCTGTGCGTGAAGGTGAAGCCCGCCGAAGGCGAGAGCGGTGTGCGACCCGGCGGCGCGATCCCGCCGTTGCACCTGAGCTTCGCCAGCGAACGCCCGTACTACCCGCTCAAGTTCTCCAGCCGCCAGGGGGTGTTCGACGTGAACATTTGGGTCATGACCCACGGCGGAGAGGCCTTGCTCAAACAATCAAGCAACACCGAACTCTTCGATCGGCTCAACGGCCGCCTGATCGTTTCGACGCCGCTCGGGCCCGATCGCCTGCCCAAGGGCGTCCGCGCGCTGCTTGAAGAGGCACCGATCCGCGACGCCGCATCCGCGAGCGGAACGGGCCAACGCTGGAACTTCGCCCTGCTGCGCTGTGAGCAGGTCAACAAGCGGATACCGATTTCCACCTGGACCGGCGACGTGTTCCTGAACGTGAAGTGAGGGCTCGTCTATACCAGCACGGCCCGCGCCTCCATCGTTTGCAAGCACTGCGCCACGCACTCGGCCACGCCGCGCTCGGCCGTGCGCAGCGTCAGGTCGGGGCTGAGCGGCGGCTCGTACGGGTCGTCGATACCGGTGAAGCCCTTGATCTCTCCCGCCCGCGCCTTCTTGTACAGGCCCTTGGGGTCGCGCTGCTCGCAGACTTCCAGCGGTGTGTCGACGAACACCTCGAAGAACGGCAGACCGGAGCGCACGGGATCGCCGCTTGTTTCGGCGGGTGATTCGGAGGCCGAACGAAGACTCCCGATGCGTGCAGCGCTCCCGAGGATATCCGCTGTGCTCTCCGCCCTCCCCCCTGCCCCCTCCCTCTGGGAGGGGGTGTGGATCGCCCGCACCCGATCGCGGTCGGCGCGGTAGGGGCTGATAAAACTCACGAGCGCGATCGCTCCCGCGTCGGCGAACAGGCGCGCCACCTCGCCGATGCGACGGATGTTCTCGTGCCGGTCCTCGGCGCTGAAGCCCAGGTTCGCGTTCAGGCCGTGGCGAATGTTGTCTCCGTCGAGCCGGTACGCCATCCGGCCGCGTCGGAGCAGCTCGGCCTCCAACGCGGCCGAGATCGTGCTCTTGCCCGAGCCGGAAAGCCCCGTGAACCACACCGTGCAACCCCCCCCCCCAACACCCAGCAGCGACCACCGCTCCTCGCGCGTGAGCGCGGGGCGTGACCAGAAGAGGTTGTCGGGCTGAGGGGTCACGGGCCCAGTGTACGTACCCTCCACCCGTGAACCCGCCCGACCCGGCCCCGCCTATCCCTTTCGACTGGCCCGCCAAGCGCGTCATCGTCACCGGCGGCGCGGGGTTTCTCGGCGCGGCCGTGTGCCGCGTGCTGCGGGCGCGGGGTGTGGCCGATACGAACCTGTTTGTGCCGCGTTCGCGGGACTTCGACCTCACCGACCGGACCTCGACCCGCGCGATGTTCGACGCGGCCCGGCCGGACGTCGTGATCCACGCGGCCGCGAGGGTCGGCGGCATCCAGGCCAACCGCGATCAGCCCGGGCGCTTTTTCCACGACAACATGGCGATGGCGCTCAACGTGATCGACGAGGCCCGACGCGCCCGCGAGCGCGGCACGGGCAGGGCCGGGGGAGGTGGCCCCGAGGTCGTCGTGCAGATCGGCTCCATGACCAGCTACCCCGCCGGCGCGCCCGTGCCCTTTCGCGAAGACTCGCTCTGGACCGGCTACCCCGACCCCGACATCGCGCCCTACGGCCTGGCCAAGCTCGCGGCCCAGGTCATGCTCGCGGCCTATCACCGGCAATACGGCCTGCCCTCGGCCTACCTCATCCCCGTCAACCTGTACGGACCCGGCGACAACATCGACGACGTGCGTAACGCTCACGTGGCGGGATCGCTGGTCAAGCGGTTCGTGGACGCGCAACGGGCCGGCGCGGCCGAGGCCGTTTGCTGGGGCACTGGCGCGCCGACGCGCGAGTTTCTGTATGTCGATGACGCGGCCGAGGCGGTGGTGCTCGCCGCCGAGCGCATCCGCGAGCCCGCGCCCATCAACCTCGGCACAGGCACCGAGACGAGCATCAAGGCCCTGGCTGAGATGATCGCCGACCTCGCCGGCTACCGCGGGCGCATCGTCTGGGACGCGAGCAAGCCGGACGGTCAGGCCCGGCGATGTCTGGATGTGTCGCGGGCGAAAAACTTGCTGGGGTGGCAAGCGCGAGTGGACGTTCGTCAGGGGTTGGCTCGGACGGTGGATTGGTACCGCGGATCGGCGGCGTCCTGCTGACGGCGCATGTCGTCGCGACTTTTCCGCCAAGACAGCAGCACCGCAATGATCCCTTGGACGGTCATCAGCGAGACCACAATCGCAAGCACGCTCGCAGGCAACAGGTATCGCCGCTGCGCATCGATGCCCGTCGCGTCGAGCACGACCACGAGCGCCACGCGCGCGACCAAGGCCGTGCCGAGCATACTCATGAGCACGACCCATCGCGAGCTCAGCCAACGGCGCACCAGCACAAGCCCCGCAAACACCATTCCGATCCCCGTCAAGGCCGCGGTCAAGAGCCCGAGGATCGGCGCGGTGTCTTGGATTGCGTCGATCGTCCGGGCTCTCCATCCGCCCGGGTGACCCAAGGTCCCGCCCCCCCCCCCGGTCTCGGGGCGCGGCGCGTCCACGATCTTTGCGAGCGCGGTTCGCCTCAGGGCGCAGTCCTCGAACAGCGCGGCCTGCTTCTGTGGGAGTCGCTCGGATTGACCCTCTCCGGGCGATGGCGACACCCATACTCGCCACGCAGCGCCCGCGGAGCGCGGCGCTTGGCGCACGAGCGCGCCCCATTCGGGCGGCAGAAAGTCCAGAACCACCAGTCGATGGCCGATGCGCCCGTCCCGCATGGCCGCGCGGATCTCCGACGCTGCCTTTGAGAGCAGCGCGTCCACTTCCCTGGCCGAGTTGATCTTGTACCCGAGCGACACCCACACGGCCTGCCTGATCGCCCAGCATGTCCAGGCGCCATACTCGCCCTCCACGCCCGTCTGCCGTTCGCACGCCTGCGCATAGCCGGACAACCGCGGGTCTCCTTCGAGCGCTGAGCGCAGGGTCGCGAAGGTCGGGCTCACCATGTACGCCTTTTCGCGCACGTCCCGCGTCACCGGGAGGCGCAGGTCGTGCGTCTCGGGCGGGATCATCAACAACGCCCGGTACAGCGCTCGGTACCCGGGCGCTTCAAGGTCATAACTGCTGTAGACGCCGACAACGACGGCGTTGGCCAGCCGGAACGTATTGGTGAGCGCGAGCGTGGCCAGCAACGGCGCGCCCGCCGCAACGGCCACACGGCGCGCCGTGGTGACGCCGTCCGCGAGTTTGCACAGCCGAAGGCCGACAGCCACAAGCGCGACCACAAAGATCGAACCGAAGATGAGGATCGACTCCTGGCGCGTGTTGGCCGCGAGAGCGCCCGCCGCCGCCGCGGGTGCCGCCCAACGCCACACATAGCGCCACGAGTGTTCGAGCAACGCGGCCGCGCTGCCGGTCAGAAACACCAGCAATAGCGGGGCGTACAGCGTGTCGGCCAATATCCGGTTGTTCAGGCTCAACAACCACGGGTGAAACAAGATCACCAGCGAACCGACCACCAACAAGGCCGGATGGACCCCGCACCGCCGCAGCGCGCCCATCGACCAGCCGCAGGCCGCGATCCAGACAAGTTGTATCGATATTCGCAGGGGCAGCCCCAGCGCGGCCGAAGTCGCCACAAACAGCGGGTAAACGGGCTGGCGGACGTGGCTGTACGCAGCGTACGGTCGGCCCCAATACCACCCCGCGGCGGAATACGCGAAGCCCTGATCGTCGGCCGAGTAGAGCAGGATCTCCTGCCGGGCGACTAGCGCCAGGTGTGCGACAGCGATCGCGGTGAACACCGCCCAGAACCAGCCGCCTAGCGGTCTGGGCGAGCCGGCCGGCGAAGGGTGTCGAGAGTCCGCCATCGTTGCTCCGGGCTATTGGGGAACCCACCCCGGTGCGGCGCTGGTGAGTGGTTGCGGCCGGGTGACCACCCGCTCTCCTTGGGGCCGGGCCGCCGCTGATTGAAAGACGTAGAGGTTGTTGAGCCCCAACTCAAAGCTCTTCCTCGCGACCATCGTCAGCCCCGCGGCCTCGAAGATCGGGCCCGTTCGCCCCGCGTCGTAGCCGTGGTGCTCCTCCAGCGACATCCCGTCGATCAGCCGCAACCGGCTGAGCACGGCGAGGACCCGGTCCACCTTCGCGTCGGGCACGGTGACGACCACGCGCCCGCCCGGGGCCAGCAGCCTGGCGACCTCGCGGGCAAAGCCGGAGGCATCGGGCACATGCTCCAGCACGGCGAGCATGGTGATGCAATCGAACGACCCCGGCTCCAGCCCGTTGACGTGCCGCCCGCCCACCAGCCCGCGGATCACGCGCAGGTTGCCGTCGGTCAAGGGCGTCGCGAGCGGATCGATGCCGACGGCGGACTTCACACGCCGCCGGACGAGCCGCAGCAGCGTGAGGTCGAAGCACCCGACATCCAGCAGCCGGTCGCCGTCGCGAACGAACGGCAGTGCCTGCCGGATGCGCAAGTCCCGGATGTAGCGATCGAGCCATTTCATGAGGGACGGGCCGAAGGGTGAGGGCTGAGGGAAGAGGGGGGTGAGGGGTGACGCCGACAACGGGGAGTAATCGGGGACTCTGGGACGCTCTTCAGCCCTCCCCCCGGCCCCCTCCCTCTGGGAGGGGGAGTTAGCGCAACTGCCGGCGGATCTGGAGCATGCCGAAGACCAGCGCGGCCAAGACCGTCTGCACCCCCACGGCGATCACCGTGGTGCCGATGACCATCGGGCGCAGCGTGACCTGCACGTCCAGCGGGCCAAAGCCGCTCTGGTACCAGTGCCACACCACCCACAGCATCGGGACCAGCCCGGCAACGCACATCGCCACGCCCGAGATCAGGCCGCGTTCCAGGTTGAACGAGCCCGTCAGCCGGTTGAGCCCGGCCGAGGGCGGACCGATCTCGCGGTGCAACCCGTACACCCGCATCAGCACGGCCGCGACGCACCACTGATAACCGATGATCGTCGCCAGGCTCGCCGCCACCAGCGTGTGCACGTCGAACGCGACGCCGCCGACGACGACCGGGTTGAGCGCGACGATCGCCCCCACCGCCAGCCCGAACGCCAGCAGCATCACGCCGGGTATGAACAGCGTCCAGCGCGGCGAGAGGCACATCATGAACCGCAGGTGCCTCCACCCGTCGCGCCACGGGCGCAGGTGCGGCGGGCGCCCTCGCCCGTCGGGCCAAAGCTTGATCGGCACCTGGCCGATCTTCATGTCCTGGAGCGTCGCCTTGATGACGATCTCGCTGGCGAACTCCATGCCCGGCGTACGCACGTTCATGCGATTGAACGCTTCCTTGCTGAAGGCGCGCAGCCCGCAGTGAAAGTCCCGCGCCGGCACGTTGAAAAGCACGCGCCCGACCCAGCTCAGCGTCGGGTTGCCCAGGTAGCGGTTCTTGAAGGGCATGGCCCCCGGCTGCACGCCCCCGCCGCCGCGACGGTCGAAGCGGTTGCCCATCACCAGGTCGTCGCCCTGCCGGAGGCGCTCGACAAACTTCATGCCCTCGCCGAAGTCGTAGGACAGGTCGCTGTCGCCCATGATGATGTAGCGCCCGCGGGCGGCCTCGATGCCGCCCATGAGCGCGTTGCCGTAGCCTTTTTTGCTCACGGCCACGACCCGAGCCCCCGCACGCGTGGCGATCTCCTGCGAGCCGTCGGTCGAGCCGTTGTCGCCGACCACCACCTCGCCCCGAAGCCCGTGCTCCCGGATGCACGCCATCGCCGCCTTCACGCACCCCTCGATCGTCTGCGCCTCGTTCAGGCACGGCATGACGAACGAGACTTCGACCCCGTCGAGCATCTCCGGCGGCACGCGCACCTCGACCGGCGCCGCCAGAGCGGGCGCGGCCGTCGGATGCATGGTCGGGGTTGGTCCGGGTGACGGGGGCATGGGTTCGGGCGGTAGTTTATTCCCGCCGGATGACGCCGGGCGGGCCTGAGGACCAAAGCGGCAAAGCACCAGATCCGCAAAGCCGCGAAAGACGAGAAAGTGCGGTCCCTCCGTTCCCTGCACAATCACCCTCGTTCCGTTCGAGCGCGGTGCACCGCTCATCCGCCTCAATCCGCGTGATCCGCGAATGCTCTCTCGGCCTTCGGTCCCCGTCGACCGAACGCCATGACCGCGCCGTACGCGATGAGCCCCTGCAACCCCATCAGCCCCAGCGCCGTCAGCAGCGGCCCGCACACGATCAGGTACCGCTCCAGCACAGGTAACCCCGTCACGTCGAGCAGGCTGATCAAAAGCACTCGTGCGAGCAGCGCCGTGCCGAGAATGGCTGTGAGCACATACCAGCGCGCCCGAAGCACGCCCCGTGCCAACCTACCGCTCCTGATGAACAGACCTCCCCACCCGACCAGCACACCCGCGAGCGCCGTCCACAGCGAGGTCCTCACGATCGGCCGATAGACCCCGGCCAGTTCGGTGCCGAAGCGGTCCGAAGCCTCGACACGCTCGGGGGAGAACCAGGCCGATCCACGAACCACGGCGTCGGGGCCTTCGGCGAGCGTCGCCGGCACGGTCCGCCGCAGGGCGACGGCGTTGAACATGCGCGTCATTCGCACCGCCCCCTTCTGCGAATACATGCGCTGGTATGGCAGGTCCGCCATGAGCGCCCACGTCGCCCGCAGCGATCGCGGCCAGCGGGTCAGGATCGTCCCCCACTCCGGCGGCATGAACGGCACGGGCACGGCGCGGCGCCGCAGGCGCCCGTCGGCCATGGCCGCGCGGACCTCGTCGGCCGCCCGCCCGTAGAAATCGCTCAGTTCGCGCGCCGAGTGCCAGCCGCCGCGCACCTGCGCCCGCCGGCTCTTCCACGCGGCCTTGCGGAGGGCCCAGACCGTCCACGCGCCGAACTCGTCGCTGACGCCGGTCTGCTTGAAGCAGCCGCGGGCGAACTCCTTCATGCGCTTCTCGCCGTCCAGCCACGGGCGCAGCGTCGCGAGCGTGGGGCTCACGGCGTACGCCTTCTCGCGCACGTCGCGCGTGATCGGCAGGCGCGGGTCGTGGCCGCCGCCGGGGAGCGAGCCCGGCGCGTCGGGTTCGGGTGGGATGGCCAGCAGGGCCGAGTACAGCCGCTTGATGCCGGGAAGCATGAAGTCGGTGGTGACGGCCACGCCGATGTGCCGCTTGTTCTCGTGCGCGAGATAGAGCGTCAGGCCCTGCATGGCCAGCAGCGGCACGAGGAACGCCGCGAGCAGGTCGCGGCGCACCGTGCGCCGGTCGGAGAGCCGGCAGGCCCAGAGCGACAGCGAGATCACCACACTCAGCGCGAGCGTGCCGTAGAGGAGGATCGCCTCCGGTCGCGTGTTCGCGGCCAGAGCGCCCGAGGCCGCCACGAGCGCCCCCCACCGCCACGCCCGTTTCTTCACCGGCTCGACGATGCACGCCGCGATGGAGGCGAGGAACGCGATCACCAACGGCGCATACAGGTTGTCCTGCGAAAGGCGGTCGAACCAGATAATCGTCCACGGATGGAACAGCGCCAGCGCGCCAGCGCCCAGCGCAACGAGCGGGTTGGCCCCGCACACACGCACCGCCCGCACCAGCACCCAGCACGCGCCGATCCAGACGAGCTCGATCGCCAACCGCGCCGGCACGCCCAAGTCTCGCGAGTACGTCAGGAACAGCGGGTACACCGGCTGGCGCGTGTGCGTGTACTGCCCGTACGGCTCGCCCCAATACCCGACCTCGCCCGCGCGGGCGTATCCGGCATCGTCAAAGCCCCACACGAGGATCTCGTGGTGCGAGACGAGCGCCAGCTTGAACAACGCCAGCGCGACAAAGGCGATCAGCAACAGCACGCGCCACCGCTCGGTGGACGGGACGGACGCCGGCGATGAAGTCGATTCATCGGTCATGGACCCGTGAGGGTACGGCACGCATGGGCCCAACTCCCCCTCCCAGAGGGAGGGGGCCGGGGGGAGGGCGAACTGACCCGCCGCGATCACCATGCTTCATTCGCGGCCCCCCGCGGTACTGACGCATCATGGGCGAACGGGACAGCCGCAATCACCGTGCTTCACGCCGTCTTCGACATCCGCCGGACCAACCCCGCCAAACGCCCGAGCGCCCCCGCCGCGTCCATCCGCGCGCGGCTCACCGCACGCGGGTCTCGCGCGATCCTCGCCGCCGCGACGCGCGCCTTCGAGAGGATGTACCGCGTCGGCGACTTCACGAGCGTCCGCGCCACAGCGCCCGCGCCCAGCGGCTCCATCGTCAGCATGGTCGAGACACTCCCCCAATAGGCGCTCCGCGTGAAGAACCCGTCGCTCAGGCTCGACGCCGGCACGTAGTGCTTCACCACCGCATCGGGCGCAAACCAGAACGCCGCGCCCGCGCCCATCGCGCGCCGGGCAAACACCGTCTCCTCGTTCGCCAACCGACCCGTGAGGCCCGAGCGGCCGATGTCGGTGCGGAACGGCCCCGCCCCTGCGAACAGCGTTCGCCGGAAACTGAAGTTGGCCGCGTAGGCGCGGGGCTCGGTCAGTCGCACGGGCCGCTCCGCGAAGTGGTGCTCGCCGAGCGCTTCGAGCATCGACACGCTCAGCGTGCCCGCGGGCGGCGGCTCGCATTCGGCCCACCACAGGTCGATCCGGCCCGTCACCAGGTCGGCCGCGTGTTCGCGGTACATGCCCACGTGCTCCCTCAGCCAGCGCGGATCGGCCAGGCAATCGCTGTCGATGAACAGACAGAGCTCGCCCGCCGACTCCTCGACCGCGCGGTTTCGCGCGAACGACACGCCCCGGCGCGGCTCGGCAACCACACGCGTCGGGAACGGCATCGACGGCGCGGCCCGCCCCACCACGCCCTCGGTGTCGTCGGTGCAGTCGTTGGCTACCACCAGGCAATCCACCGAACCCTGCAACTCGGGCGGAACCTCGACGGCGCGCAGCGATTCCAGCGTCCGCGCGAGCATTTCGCACCGGTTGTGCGCCGCCATCAGGATGGACACGCTCGACACCGCGGCCATTGGGTCCCAGTGTATCTGACCCAATCGCCTCCCAAACACGCCCGCCCCCACCCCTTCGATCGATTGTCCATTCAGTCGCCCTTTGCAGACGCCGATGTTGCTTGACCGGCCCCGGCCGCGTTCCACGCGGGCTCTGTTCCGCGAGAGGAGGGGGGAGGAGGGGGGGCGTCATGGGGAGGGGTTCGGGTCCGGTAACCAAGGGTGTCGCCATGCTCCGACCGCCGTTCCGTCCTCCGCTCGCTCACTTGAAGAAGGACCAGATCCCCGGCGCGACCGCCGCAACTCCCCCATCGCCCGGCGCGCCCGGAGCTCCGGCCAAGTCCGGCTGCTGCGGGCGCGAGGGGTGCTGCTCGCAAAGCGCGGCCACGGGCGGAGCCGCCGAGCACGATGCGGCCGCGAACAGCCCGGCGCTAGAGTCCGTATCACCCTCCCACCAGCACGCGGGCGGCGGGCATCGCCCGCCGAGTGCTACCCCGCAGGCGGGAGGGGGAGGGGGGGGAGCGTCACGCCCGAGCAAGACCCGGCGCTGACACGCCCCAACCCGTCCGTTTGGCCCGCCAGAGAGAGGTAGAAAGCACCATGATCGGTAACGCCCGACTGTCCAAGTCCACGCCCATCGTCGTCGCCGGCGGCGGCGGCTTCATCGGCGGCCACCTCGTGGCCGACCTGCTCCGCCAGGGTTACACCAACATCCGCTCGGTGGACATCAAGCCGCTCGACGAATGGTACCAAGTGCATCGGGGCGTGAAGAACACCGCCGGGCCCGAGAAGGGCGACCTCAAGGACCTGGCCAACTGCCGACGCGCGGTCAAGGGGTGCGAGGGCGGCTACGTCTTCCAGCTCGCCGCCGATATGGGCGGCATGGGTTTCATCGAGAACAACAAGGCCCTGTGCATGCTGAGCGTGCTGACCAACACGCACATGATCCAGGCCGCCAACGACGAGGGCGTGGGCCGGTTCTTCTACAGCTCGTCGGCGTGCGTCTACAACGGCGACAAGCAGCGCGACGCCCATGTGACCGCACTCAGGGAGGAGGACGCCTACCCCGCCATGCCCGAGGACGGCTACGGCTGGGAGAAGCTCTTCAGCGAGCGCATGTGCCGGCACTTCCGCGAGGACTTCGGCCTCAAGACGCGCGTGGCCCGGTTCCACAACGTGTACGGCCCCTTCGGCACGTGGGAGGGCGGGCGCGAGAAGGCCCCGGCCGCGATCTGCCGCAAGGTCATCACCGCCAAGCACACCGGCAGGCACGACATCGAGATCTGGGGCGACGGCGAGCAGACCCGCTCGTTCATGTACATCACCGACTGCCTCAAGGGCGTGCAGACGCTCACCAACAGCGACTACGTCGAGCCGATCAACCTCGGCTCGGCCGAGCTGGTGAGCATCAACGAGCTGGTGAGCATCGCCGAGGACATCGCCGGCATCCGCCTCGACCGCCGCTACAAGCTCGACGCCCCCAAGGGCGTCCGCGGGCGCAACAGCGACAACACCCTCATCAAGCAGGTCTTCGGCTGGGAGCCCGACACCCGCCTGCGCGACGGCATGAAACTGACCTACGACTGGATCGAGCAGGAATGGCTCGCCAAGTACGGCCCCGGCGCCCGCACCGTTTCCGCCCCGCGCTCCGTCAAGCCCAAGAGCAAGGCCAAGCCCTCGCGCAACGGCCAGCACAAGAAGAAATCCACATCACGCGCCAAGGCCAAGTCCCGGTCTCGGTAGATTCTTGAAGAAGGAACGCAGAGAGAGGGGAGAGCGCGGAGGTCAGCAGAGGGATTTCCTTGTTGAATGTGTCCCAAAGGCCGAACGCGGAGAGCGCCGAGGCACGGAGGACGCAGAAAACGCCCGGGCTCTCAAATCTCAAATCTGAAGTCTCAAATCCGCAGTTTCAGACTTCAAATCGCTCATCCGCCATCTCAACTCTCCACTCCCCTTCTCCTCCGCTCTCTCTGCTTTCTCTGAGTTCCTTCCGGTCCATTCCATGCCTGACCTGCTCGACCAATACCCCCGCGAGCTCAAGGCCGCGCTCACCATCCGCATGGTCGAGCAGCGCCTGCTCCGGCTCTTCTCCGAGGGCAAGCTCTTCGGCACCGTCCACACCTGCATCGGCCAGGAGTTCGTCGGCGTCTCGGTGGCTCGCTCGCTCACCGACGCCGACACGCTCTTCTCCAACCACCGCGGGCACGGCCACTTCCTCGCCTACCGACGAAACATCGTCGGGCTCATCGGCGAGATCATGGGCAAGTCCGTCGGCGTCTGCGGCGGCCGCGGCGGGTCCCAGCACATCCAGCAGGACGGCTTCTACTCCAACGGCATCCAGGGCGGCATCGCCCCCGTTACCACCGGACAGGGCTTCGCCCACCGCCTCAAGAACACCGGCGGCGTCGCCGTCTGCTACATCGGCGACGGCACGCTCGGCCAGGGCGCGCTCTACGAATCGCTCAACATCGCCTCCAAGTGGGACCTGCCCGTCGTCTTCGTCAACGAGAACAACCTCTTCGCCCAGTCCACCAGCCAGACCCAGACGCTCGCCGGCGACATCAACGCCCGCGCCGCGGCGTTCGGCATCAAGACCTGGCACAGCGACACCTGGGACTGGCCCACGCTCTTCGAGAACATGCGCGCGTGCATCGAAGAGGCCCGGCGCACCGGCCGCCCCGCGTGGCACCGCGTCGACACCTTCCGCCTCATGGCCCACTCCAAGGGCGACGACAACCGCCCCGACGATTACGTCCAGCCCTTCCGCGATAAGGACCCGATCAACGTGCTCATGAAACAGTTCGAGCACGACGAGCGCTGGAAGGCGTGGGAGGCCGAGACCGCCGCCGAGATCGAGGCCGCCGTGCAGGAGGCCGACGCCGCGCCGTGGGGCGACGTCCGCATGGACGAGCACAAGCCCGGCGCAGCCCGCGAGTACCACTGGCGGCACGTCGCCTTCGACAAGGACAAGGGCGTCGCCGCGGTGCGCAGGGGCCTTGAGCACGGGCTGGAGACCTACCCCAACCTCGTCGTCTTCGGCGAGGACATCGAGTCGCCCTACGGCGGCGCGTTCAAGGCCACGATGGGCCTCTCCGCCCGATGGCCCGAGCGCGTCCGCAACACGCCCATCTCCGAGCACGCCATCAGCGGCATCGGCAACGGCCTGGCCCTCAGTGGCATGATCCCCGTCGTCGAGATCATGTTCGGCGATTTCATGACCCTCTGCGCCGACCAGTGGATCAACCACGCCGCCAAGTTCCGATTCATGTACAACGACAAGGTGCGCGTGCCGCTGATCATCCGCACGCCCATGGGCGGTAAACGCGGCTACGCCGCCACCCACAGCCAATCCATCGAGAAGCACTTCCTCGGCCTGCCCGACACTCAGGTGCTCTGCCTCAACCACCGCTACTCGCCCGCGCTGCTCTACAAGGACCTCTTCGCGAGCATCGACCGCCCCACGCTCGTCATTGAGAACAAGGTGCTCTACGGCCAGAGCATCAACCCCGAGCCGCCGCCCGGCTTCGACCTGATCTTCACCAACGAGACCTTCCCCACCGCGCGCCTGCGCCCCGAGACCGACGGCGACCCCGACCTCACCATCGTCGCCCTCGGCGGCGTGGCCGTCGATGCCGAGGAGGCCGCGCTGCGCCTGTTCCAGGACGAAGACCTCATCTGCGACGTCTTCATGCCCACGCGGCTCTATCCTTTTGACGTGGGCGTGCTGGAGCCGAGCCTTCGCCGGTCCCGCCGCCTGCTCGTCGTCGAGGAGGGCCAGGGCTTCGTGAGCATGTCCAGCGAGATCATCGCCCAAGCCGCCGAGCGCCTCGGCGAGATCGGCCTGTGCTGCCGGCGATGCTGCGCCACGCCCAACCCGATCCCCGCGGCCCGCCCGCTGGAGCAGCACTGCCTGCCCAACGCCAACCACATCGTCACCAAGGCCCTGGAGGTGGTGCGTGAATCCGCCCGACTCCACCGCTGAGGCCGGCGTGCTCGCCGAGGTCCGCGTGCCGCGTGAGACGGTCAACGACGACACCGTCACGATCCAGTCGTGGCACGCCGCCCACGGCGAAGAGGTCAAGCCGGGCCAGACCGTGGTGAGCATCGAGACCAGCAAGGCCGTGCTCGAGGTCGAGGCCGACGCCGCGGGCTATATCGACATCATCCACCCCCAGGGCGCCGAGGTCCCCATCGGCGAGCTCATCGGAAGGATCCTCACCTCCCCCTCCCAGAGGGAGGGGGCTGGGGTTGGGGGGGGGAGGGCCAACGAAGGGCATCCCGCCAACAAACCACAGGGACTCAACGGCGCCCCATCCCGATCATCCAATCGTCTCCGCGACCGCCTGCAAAAGCCGGAATCAGACTCCCCCTCCCAGAGGGAGGGGGCCGGGGGGAGGGCAACGCCCGCACCAACCGCGACCAACGACCAGCCCATTCCAAGCGCAGACCCCTCCTCGCACGTCCTTCCCGAACGCGCCGCCTCTCCCGCCCCGGTCATCTCCAAAAAAGCCCAGGCCCTCATCAACGAGCACCACCTCGACGCCGAGTCGATCTTCGCCGGCCTGGGCCTGGTGCGCGAGGCCGACGTCATCCGCTATCTCGAATCGCGCGTCGCGCGCGAGCAGGCAACGCACCCCGAGCCGCCCTCGCCCGCAACCATCGCCGGCTCGCAACCGCCGACGATCGAGCCCCGCGCCGCCGCCGCCACCGTCAACAGCGCCTACCCCGGCCACAAACGCGGCCTCTTCGGCGACGCCGCCGCCAGCGCCAAAGACCGCGGCAACCGCAGCATCGTCTGGCTCGCGTGGAACTACTTCTACCGCAACTGGCTGCTGGGCAACCTCGTCCGCTGGGCCCCCCGCGGCGTGATCCTGCCCCTCCACAAACTCCGCGGCGTCAAGATGGGCAAGGACGTCTTCATCGACCCCACCGCCATCGTCGAGACCGCCTTCCCCGAGAACATCACCATCGGCAACGACGTGCGCATCACCGCGGGCTGCGTCATCATGACGCACATCAAGGCCCCGCACTACCTGCGCGAGACCGGGCTGGTGCCCGTGGTCCTCAAGCCCGTCGTCCTCGAAGACCACTGCTTCATCGGCGTCAACTCGGTCGTCATGCCCGGCGTGACCGTTGGAAAAGCCAGCGTCGTGACCAGCGGCTCGGTCGTCGTCACCAACGTGCCGCCCTACACGATGGTGCAGGGCAACCCGGCCCGCGTGATCAAGCACTTCCCGAAGCCGGAATGAGCTCCGGAACACGCAGGACACGGTGTTCACATGGCGCGGTGCAGCCGCGACCAAAGCCGAAGAAGGAACTCAGAGAAAGGGGAGAGCGCGGAGAGACTCAGAGAAAGACACTTTGAACTGGGCTCCGAGTTCCTCCCCTCTCTCCCAGTCCTCTGAGTTCCTTCTGAACGCCGTCGCAAACCCAAGGAGTACCGCCGGGACCAAACCCATCCACACCTGAATCTTCTCCGTGTCCTCTGCGGCATTTCCTCTGCGAACTCTGTGTTCCGGTATTTCTTGCATGACCACCGACGCGCCCCATCTCAACGCCTTCTGCGTCGACCTCGAAGAGTGGTGGCACATCTGCGCCGCCGACACGCCCTACAACGACCCCGCGACCTGGGACTCGGCCCCGCCGTTTGTTGAGAAGGACACCGAGGTCCTCATGCGCCTGCTCGACGGGGCCCCCGGCGGCGGCGCTCGCGGCACGTTCCTCACCGTCGGCTGGGTCGCCGAGAAATACCCGCGCCTCATCAAGCGCCTCGCCGACGCCGGCCACGAGATCGGCTGCCACACCTATTACCACCGCGTCGTTTATGAGCAGACGCCCGAGGAGTTCGACGCCGACATCGCCCGCTGCCTCAAGGTGCTGCGCGAGATCAGCGGCCAGAGCGTCACCGCCTTCCGCGCCCCCGGCTTCAGCATGAAGCGCGAGGCCTTCGCCTACGCCTACCCCATCCTCGCCAAACACGGCATCACCACCGACGTGAGCATCGTCCCCGCCGCAAGAGACCACGGCGGCGTCGAAGGCTTCACCCGCGATCCGTTCTTGTTGCATCTCTCCCCCTCCCAGAGGGAGGGGGCCGGGGGGAGGGCCTGTTTGGTCACCGACCTCTCCGCCCCCGCCACCATGCGCTGCTGGCCCGTGAGCGTCATGGACTTCCTCGGCCGCACGATGCCCTTCTCCGGCGGCGGCTACCTCCGCCTCTTCCCGATGCCGCTGGTCAAGATGGGCTACCGCCAGAACCACGCCGCGGGCCGTCCCGGCATGGCCTACATCCACCCCCGCGAGATCGACCCCGCGCAGCCGCGTCTGAAACTGCCGTGGAAGAAGTCGTTCAAGTATTACGTCGGCATCAAGGGCTGCGAATCCAAGCTGCGCCAAACGCTCCGCGCCTTCAAGTTCACCACCGTCTCCGAAGTGCTGAGCCAAGTGCGGCACTGGCCGGAGTACGAACTGATCGAAGGCGATATCCGCCCCGTTCAAAGCCCCGGCGCTTCACCCGCCACTCACCGCGCCGCGTGAAGCACCGAAGTGCTCCCCCTCCCAGAGAGAGGGGGCCGGGGGGAGGGCCCATCGCCCACACCAAGCACCCACGCGGCCCGCGAGTCGAGAGGGCCGCGATGGGTGGTGCCACTCCCCTACCTCTACCCCCTCGTCTTGGCCCCAGTCGTGCTCCACAAACCAGCTCTCACGCAAAGCCACCAAGCCAACGGCAAGGGGAACTGAGGAGAGCTTCCTCGCCGACGCGCTTGGCGGATTGTCGCCGCGGCGTGAGCCCCGAAAACTCGCTCTCAGTGAACTTGCTCTTATTTTCGCACCGTCCGCGCCCGTTCGATCTTCACGAGCCGACCGTACACCACGGCCCCATCCGTTGGGATGCCCGCGCCGAACTCGATCTCGCACCCGCGCGGCCCCTCGAACCACGCGGGGAACGTGCCCGCAACGTCTTGTGTTCCTCGCACACCGGCCTCATCGCTCCAAACGCACTTCCACACCAAGCCCGACTTCGGGAGTTCGCCCGGAGAAGGCAACGGCGCTTCGGGCGGGATGATCCGAGCACGGACGCCGTTACCCCACACCAGCTCGGTCGGAAGGTCACGGGGAAGCCGGACGACCGTATACGGCCGCGCCGGTGGCGTCACCGCCGCCCAGTGGACCATCACCACCACCGCCGACAACAAAAAGATCACCATGTACGGCCGCCACCGCGCCGGGAACACCAGGAGCCTGCGGCACCGCGGCACGTCGCCGCTCGTCAGGCCGCACTCCGGGCACCGCGCCGGAAACGTCGCTCCCGCCTGATACCGGCACCGCGCGCAGGTCCACAGGTCGCCCGGCGACCACATCCTTGGAAAGCACCTCCAGGCCCCGCCCGCGATCATGCACACAAAGCCGAGCGCGACCATCGCCGACAGCCAGACGACACCCCCGGCGACGTTGTGCAAATAAGACGTGCCGATCAGGATCGGCGCGCCCGCGGACACCACCCCCAAGACGATCGTGGCCAACAACGCCCCGCGCAATCGGGAGACAAAATACGAGCTCGCCCTGAGCCGACCGCCGACCGGCAACGGGACAAAGCACCGACCATCGCGCCGGACCAGCGCGAACGCGCCCCGCTCAACGACCGGACCGGCGAGGATGAGGGCGGCAAGCAGCGCGATCGCTAGGCCCAGCTCGCCCGCGCGAAGCAGCGCATCAGCGCGAACCCAGAAGGACGTGCCCGCGAGAGAGGACGGCGCCCATGTCGCGCCCACCGCGCCCCGCCAGACCGCCCCGCCGAGCACCAGCGGCGGCGGCGCGGGGCGCCGAGTTATGCCCATCGCGCGCCGCCAGGCCGCTCCGGCCGGCCACGCCCCGTACCATTCCTTCGACGTCTCGTCGAGCGACCGCCGCAGCCACTGATACCCCCAGGCCAGGTGCTCGTCCGTGGTGCCCGTCATGGCCTCCTGATACGCAAGATCAGCGTTCCGTTGCAGGCCCCGCTCCCACAGCAACGCGACGCCGAAACCGCCGACCACGGGCGGGATCATCGAGAGCAGAACGCCGAGTGTAAACACGCGAACACGCATTGGTTGAAGCGCGGGCTCCGCGGCAACGGAGCCCGCACATGATCAATACCAGTACTCGACGACCGTGCAGACCCATGCGGCACCAGGGGCGATGGCGGGGCCGGGCGTAGCGAACGGTGGCATCCCACTTCCGGGATGCTGGATTGGGCATGGGCTCCCAGGGGGCGCGGTGCCGGGCGGGCCAACACTGCACGCATAGTTTAACTGACAGTGCTCACGCGTGAAGATCCCGTTACCCGCGGCATTCTCGCTGCGACCGTACCGCCAGCAATCGCAGAACGCAACTGTCGCGTTCACTGTCGTTGATGTGCAGTGCCAGTCTGTGAGCCATCCGGCATTGGCTGGATTGAAAGGCAAGGAGCATTGGATGGCACCGGGCAGTGCCCACGGTGGTGCCGGACAAGTTGGACAGGCGACCTTGGGCAACCAAGGTCCACCCGGCGGTGGGGTCGGAAACCACTGCGACCGGACGATCTTGGGACATCCCAACACGCCCGAGTACCGCACCAACGATCCTGCCGCGAACTCCGTTCCGTGGAGAAGCAGAAGCTGCCGGCCGTCCAAATCGCTTGACAGCGAAAACGGCCCATCCACATTCCCGTTCACGCTGTCCAGCAGGACGTAGGCATCCGAGAACGTCACCCCCACCAGCGGCAGCGACCCGAACACCCCAAACTCCGCATCCACACGCCACACGTCGCCCGTCCACCCGCCATCCGCGAGCAGCGTCACCACGCCGGTCTGGAACCGGTCCGCTTGGCTCGCCTCGCCCGTGAGCATCTTCTGGGCCTCGCTCACGCCCGCGCTCGCCGCGGCGATGATCGGGCCCACGCCCATCAGCTTCTCGATCGCCGCCTGCGTCTCGGGCGAGAGGCTCCCCGCCGGCGTCGCCGCGGGATTGGCGCCCGAAACGCTCGCCCACGGCAGGCCGGTCGAGATCAGCAGCGGCCCGTCCATCCACCACGTCGCCCCCGGCGGCGCCGACGCGATCTTGCCCGTGTGCACCGCCGTGCCGTTGGGGTTGGACGACGCGTTGGTCACCAGCTTCCACTCCGTCATCGCGTCGCGGAACGCCTTGCTGATCGACGCGTCGCCGAGCCCGGGCGTCAACTCCGCCATCCCGTCGCACGCCTGGGCCGAGATCAGCCCCAACTGCTCCAGCGTCGGCCGTGCCGCACGCACAGGGTTGAACCGCGGGCTGTTCATGTCGGATGCGGTGAACCCAAACTCCCCCTCCCAGAGGGAGGGGGCCGGGGGGAGGGCGGCGGGGCGGCGGGCGTTCCACAACTTGCATGTTCGCGACGCACACGCCTGATGTCTCCCTCCGAGCAGAACCCGCGGCCGCGCTCGCTCACCGTTCAATCCGTCCCAAAATCCGAGGGCTCTCGCCGCGCGGCCACAGCCGTCGTATCACTCCCCCAACCCCCCAACCCCGTACCCTTCCCCCCACTCCTGACTCCCCACTCCCACCCCCGGACCCCCCCACTTGCCCGCCGCGAAACGCCCCCAAACCCTCCTCCTCCTCTCCCAGGTCTACATCCCCGACCCCGCCAGCGTCGGCCAGCACATGGCCGACGCCGCGGCCGAGATGGCCCGCCGCGGCTGGCGCGTCGTCGTCCTCACCTCCGCCAGCGGCTACAACGACCCCTCCATCAAATACAAGCCCCGCGAGACCATCGACGGTGTCGAGATCGTCCGACTGCCGCTCTCGAGTTTCGGCAAAAAGCACTTCGCCCTCCGCATCCTCGCGGCCGTCCTCTTCATGCTCCAGACCATCGCCCACGGCGTCTTTGTCCGCGGCCTCTCCGGGCCCCGCGGGCGCTCGGGCGCGATCCTGGTGAGCACCTCGCCGCCCATGTGCATCGTCGCGGCCATGGTCATCCGCTTCCTCCGCCTCGGCCGCGTGCCCATCAAGTTCTGGGTCATGGACATCAACCCGGATCAGCTCATCAGCCTCGGCAAGATCAAGCCCGACTCGCTCCCCGCGCGCGTGATGAACCTGTTCAACCGCATGATCCTCAAGCGCTCGGCCGACGTCGTCGTCCTCGACAAGTTCATGGCCCAGACCATGAACACCAAGCTCGACGCCTCCGAAAAAATGGCCGTCCTCCCCCCCTGGCCCCACGAAGACACCATCGAGCCCATCCCCCACGCCGACAACCCGTTCCGCCAAGAACACCTCGCCGCGCACTCCCCCGATCCCCAATCCGCTATCCGATATCCGATATCCGATATCCGCCATCCGCCATCCGCTATCCGAGTGTTTATGTACTCGGGCAACCACGGCATCGCCCTGCCGCTGGAAACCTTCCTCAACGCCGCCGCGAAGTTCAAGGACGACCCCCGCGCCGTGTTCATGTTCATCGGCGACGGCGCCCGCAAGAAGGAAGTCGAAGCGACGATCCGCGACACGCCCATGCACAACATGCTTAGCCTGCCCTACCAGCCGCTGAGCGTGCTCCGCTTCTCCCTCTCCGCCGCCGACGCCCACCTCGTCAGCGTCGGCAACGAGAGCGTGGGCACCATCCACCCCTGCAAGATCTACGGCGCGATGGCCGTCGCCCGCCCCATCATCCTCCTCGCCCCCAACCCCTGCCACGTCAGCGACCTCATCAGCGGCGAACGCGGCCAGGAAGACTTCCCCCCCGCCCAGCGCATCCCCATCGGCTGGCACATCCCCCACGGAGACACCGCCGCCGCCGAGCGCGTCATCCGCGAGATCCTCGACGCCCCCGCGGACCGCCTCGAATCCATGGGCCGCCGCGCACGCCACGTCATCGAAAAGCAGCTCAGTAAGCCCACCCTCTGCGGCGCGTTCTGCGACGTTCTGGAACGCGGCCTGAAGTGACCCCCGCGCCAAAGGCTCGGCCAAGTGCCTCAGCCTCGGTCTGCTCTGAGACCGTGCCTTTGGCGAGGCGCCGCTACTCCCCCGCCGCGAAGTATTCTCCGAGCCACACGTAGATATCGTCCACCCCGAGCGTCCCGTCGCGGTTCGCGTCGGCCCGATCGCCGCCCGACAGATACGTGCCGACGAAATCGAGCACGTCCCCCACGCTCACGCTCGCGCTGTTGTCAAAGTCGGCGGGCTCCGCGTCGAGCACCCAGAACCCGTGCCCATCCTGACCATCGGTCGCGCTGAAGTACACGCGGCTGCGCACGACCGCGATCGCCCCGTACCCCTGCACGCCCGACCGCGTGCCCGGACGCACGTCGGCCACCATGCGCGTCCCCTCCGGCGTGCCGTCGCTCGTCCAGAGCTCGCGCCCGTGCTCGGCGTCCACCGCGCTGAAGTAGGCCCGATCCCGGCACGCCACAACGATGCCCGACCACTCGGCGCCTGCCGGATCGTCGGTGAGATACCCCGAGTAGCCGCCGAGAGTGCCCATACTCCACATCCGACGCCGCCACTGGCCGCTCTGCCACACCTCCATCGAAAAAACCAGTTGGTCCTTCACCAGGACCTTTGAGAGCCCGCACTCCGACCCGCTCGGCAACCGTCCCAACTCCACCACCGTCGCGGAGTCGGGGACATAGGCCCAAACCGCGGGCCCCCGCGGCACATCGCTCGACGACGACAGGTAGAAGACCCGCCGCGATCCCGAATCGCTGAGCAGGAGTTTCGGTTCGATGCTGAATATCGTGGCGTCTTGCCTGAAGACGCCCCCCTCCTGCCACCAGAGCGTGTTCTCGGTCATCTCAGATTGCTCGAAGTACGCCATGCCGCCGCCGCAGATCACGGGCCCGATCGACAAGCGGTGCGTCATCGGAAGCGCCGGGACCATTGGCTCGAACACGTTGGCCGTGTCGGCCATGAACCAATATCGCACCGGCCCCTGCTCGCGGAGAGCCGCCACTCCACCGACAACGGGCCACAGCCCGTCGATCCCGGGAAGCTGGGTCGTCCCGCCGGGCGTGCCGTCGGTGCGAAAGAAGACCTTCTCACCCCCGACCCGCGACGCGAAATACACGAACCCGCCGCTTACAAACAGTGCGCTGTTACAGCACTCGGACTGTTCACCTTCGTTCAGAACAAACGTTCCCCCCGCCGTGCCATCGGTGGCGATCACACGATCCGTCGCGCCGTGCGCCTGAAAGATGAGCACGTCGCCCAGCGCCACCGCGCGCCCCAGCCACTGCACGCTCCCCGGCGGCAGGGGCAGCGGAACCTCGGCGGTCGAGCCCGGTGTTCCACGCGAGTAATAGACGTGATCCGGCGAGTCCGAGACGACCACCGCCGAGCCCGCGGCCTTCATCCAGAGCTGCCCATAGGTCGGGTCCGCGTCGATCGGGAACACGGGCCGGGGCGACTCCATCGTGCCCGTCGCGTGCGCGAGCACGCACACGCCCAGCAACGCCGCCGCCGCAACACCACGATGCACAGCACTCATGCTCATGATCGAACCTCCGATTGTTGAGCTCGGCACGTTCCGCAGTCCTGTCTCACATTCTACCAACTTGCCTCAATCCCTCCATGAGTATCTCCCATCATCTCGCCCGACGCAACCCCGTGCCACAGGCTCGGCCTGCTCTCAGGCCGTGCCTGTCGCGAATCGACCACGTCACCCAAAGTCACCACAGGCATCGCTCAGAGCAGCGAAGCCTGTGGCACGGTTCGTGACCTGGCCCATTCCGATTTCACCGTCCAATCCCCGGTGGCCAACCCCCCGCGCGCCGTCACAATCACACCATGACCGCCGCGCCCACCCTTTTCCACAACACGCGCCGCACCCCCCCCACCCCCGCCCTCCCCTCCCCCAACGAGATGTACCGCGCCCTCATCGAGCGCGACTCATCCCTCGACGGGGCCTTCGTCGCCGCCATCCGCACCACCGGCATCTTCTGTCGGCCCGGCTGCGGCGCTAAGAAGCCGCTCCGCGAGAACGTCGAGTTCTTCCCCGACCACGCCGCGGCCCTGCGCGCCGGCTACCGCCCATGCCTCCGCTGCCGCCCGCTCGATCGCGGGCGCACGCCCCCGGATTTCGTCCGCCTCGCGCTCGAACTCGTCGAGGACCACCCCGACCAGCGCCTCTCCGCCGCCGACCTCCGCGCCCGCGGCCTCGACCCGCACCGCGTCGCTCGCTACTTCAAGGCGCACTACGGCCTGACCTTCCAGGCCTACCACCGCGCCCGCCGCCTCGGGCGCGCCCTCGCCCCGCTCCACCAAGGCTCGCCCGTCGCCCGCGCCGCCAGCGCATCCGGCTTCGACTCCGAAAGCGGTTTCCGCGAGGCCTTCGCGCGTCTCTTCGGGCCCGCCCCCCGCGTGGCATCGGCTCCCAGCCGATGTTCGCCCGGCTCTGCGGGCGAATCTCCACCCTCTCCCCCCCACCCCACCCTCGTCCTCATCCGCTGGCTCACCACCCCCATCGGCCCCATGCTCGCCGGCGCGAGCGACGAAGGCGTCTGCCTCCTCGAGTTCATCGACCGGCGCGCCATCGAGGCCCAGGTCATCACCCTCAGACGAAGGCTCGCACAAGCCACCCACCGCCCCATCGCCATCATCCCCGACCCCGCCTCCCCCGATCCCTCTTCCCTTGATCCCTCCTCCCCAACCCCCTCCTCCCACCTCACCACCCTCGGCGCCCAACTCGCCGAATACTTCGCCGGCAAGCGCACCGACTTCACCGTCCCGCTCCACACACCCGGCACCGATTTTCAACGCCGGGTCTGGCAGGAACTCCGCCGCATCCCCTGCGGCCAGGTCCGCTCATACGCCCAGCAGGCCGCGGCCATCGGCCGCCCAACCGCCACCCGCGCCGTCGCCCGCGCCAACGGCGACAACCGCATCGCCATCGTCATCCCCTGCCACCGCGTCATCGGCGCCGACGGTTCGCTCACCGGCTACGGCGGTCAACTCTGGCGCAAGCAATGGCTCCTCAACCACGAACGCCGCGCAGGATCAAACGAGCCGCGAACGAAGTGAGCGGTGACTGAATGGATTGGAGGATCGCGCCACCAAAGGACCGTTTCCCCACGTAACCATCCGCGCCGCCACGCCCTCGCCCCTCAAAGCACAACCCGGGACAAGACCAGCCCGATGACGACCGCCGACAGCGTCGCCACCAACCCCGGCCTCATGAAACTGTGGCTGAGCACGAACTTGCCGATGCGGGTCGTCCCGGTCTGGTCGAACGCGATCGCCGCAACGATCGTGCCATAGGTGGGCAGGAAAAAGTACCCATTGACGGCCGGGAACATCGCGATGAGCGTACCCGCGGGCAGACCCAGCGCGATGCCGACCGGCATGAGCGCCGCCACCGTCGATGCCTGGCTGAAGAGCACGACCGAGAGCCCGAAGAGCCCAAGCGCGAACACCCACGGGTGCGCCTTGATGATGTCCGAGAGCCCACCGACAATCTCCGCCTTGTTCCCGTCGAAGAAGCAGTTGCCCATCCATCCCAGACCGACGATCGAAATCACGGCGATCACGCCCGCGATGGCCACCGGTGTCCTCACCGTCGCCGCGGGGAGCGCGCCGAAGAACAGCATCATGACGCCGGCCGCGGTCAGCATGACGACCTGGATGATGGTGGCCATCTCGACCCTGACCGTCCGGGGTTTGGACTCAACCGCGCGGATCTCTTCCAGCCGATCCTTGAGTTGGCCGCGCGTGAACGACTCGTCGACTCGCTCCGGATCGCCGAGGTTCGTGAGCGCCGTGCTCACGACCGACGCGGGGATGCCGACCTCCGCCGACGGGGTTACCGTGAACGTTGGACGCAGACCGGAGAAGAGCCCGAACGCGACGATGAGCCCGGCCGCGACCATGAACGTGATCACTGAGCCCACGGCGCGCCGACGCTCGACGCCCCGCGCCCTGGGGGTCTCCTTGGGCGCCTCGACGAGCCCGGCGGCCAGCCGCTGCTTGTAGACCGGGTCGTCCGCGAGCTCAACACCCTTCCAGTACACCGAGATCGCCCCGAGCATGCACCCGATGAACGTGGACGGGATGCAGATCATCAGGATCTGGCCCAGCCCGACGCTGCTCTCTTTGTCGAGCAGCGCCAGCAGAGCGGCGGTCGCCGCGGCCAGCGGACTCGCCGTGATCGCCTGCTGCGAGGCGATGACGCTGATCGACATGGGCCGCTCCGGGCGGATGCCCGCCTTGCGAGCGACCTCGGCGATGACGGGAAGGATCGCGTACGCGACGTGCCCCGTGCCCGAGCAGAACGTGAAGAGGTACGCCACCGCGGGCGCCACAAACGTGATGTACTTCGGCTTGGCTCGCAGGGCCCGCTCCGCGACGCCCACCAGAACGTCCATCCCGCCCGCCGCCTGCATGCACGCGGCCGCCGTCACGACCGCCGCGATGATCGCGAGCACCGTCGCGGGCGGAGACGACGGCGGAAGCCCGAATCCGAAGATCAGCACGGCCAGCCCGACGGCCGCGACCGTGCCGAGCCCCACGCCGCCGATCCGGGCGCCGACCACGATCGCGGCGATCACGGTGATGAACTCAAACCAGAGCATCGTTCGTCCCTCGGGTGAGCACGGACTGTTGTGTCAGCGTCCGCCGGTCATCTTCCGCGGGTCGAGGACCCGCGCGATCTGCGCATCGGTCAGCAGCTTCTTCTCCCGCACCAGGTCCACCACACCCTTGCCGGTACGCAGGGCCTCGGCCGCGAGCGAAGTCGCCGTGTCGTACCCAAGCACCGGGTTGAGCGCGGTGACGATGCCGATGCTCTGTTCCACCAGCCGACGGCAGACGTCCTTGTTCGCCGTGATCCCGTCCACGCAGTTGGTGCGCAGCGACGCCGACGCGTTGATGAACAGCTTCTGCGACTCGAATATGCACGCCGCGATCACCGGCTCCATCACGTTGAGCTGGAGCTGCCCCGCCTCCGCGGCCATCGAGACCGTGAGATCACTCCCGATCACGCGGAAGCACACCTGGTTCACCACCTCCGGGATCACCGGATTCACCTTGCCCGGCATGATCGACGAGCCCGGCTGCATCGCGGGCAGGTTGATCTCGTGCAGCCCGGCACGCGGGCCCGACGACAGCAGACGCAGGTCGTTGCAGATCTTCGAGAGCTTGATCGCCACGCTCTTGAGCACCGACGAGTACAACACGTACGACTGCGTGTCCTGGGTCGCCTCGACCAGGTCGGCGGCCAGGCGGATCGGCTTGCGCGTGATGCGGGCGAGGTGGCGGGCGCACTTCTGCGCATACCCGCGCGGCGCGTTGAGCCCCGTGCCGATCGCGGTCCCGCCCATGTTGACCTCGCAGAGGACGCGCTCCACCCTCCCCAGGGCCTCCACCTCGTCGGCCAGGCTCTGGGCCCACGCCGCGAACTCCTGCCCGAGCGTCATCGGCACCGCGTCCTGCAACTGCGTGCGCCCCATCTTGAGCACTCGCGAGAACTCGCGCCCCTTGGCGCGGAACGACGCGACCAGCCGCTTGAGCTCCGCGATCAGGCGCTCGTTCCCGAGCATCATCGCCACGTGCAGCGCGCTGGGGTACGCGTCGTTGGTCGATTGGGCCAGGTTGACGTGGTCGTGCGGATCGCAGTACCGGTACTCGCCGCGTCGCCGCCCCATGTGCTCCAGGGCCCGGTTGGCGATCACCTCGTTCGCCGCCATGTTGGTCGACGTGCCCGCCCCGCCCTGAAACACGTCGATGTCGAACTGCCCGTGCAGCCCCCCGTCGATCAGGTCCTTGCACGCCGCCTCGATTCCCCTGAGCACCCGCCGGGGCATGGCCCGCCGGTCGCACTCGTGGTTGGCCAACGCCGCAGCCCACTTCACCATCGCGAATCCGCGGATCACGTCCGGGTACGCGTGCAGCTTCACCCCCGAGATCGCGAAGTTCTCCATCGCGCGGGCCGACTGCACCCCGTAGTACGCCGAAGCGGGGATCGACTTCTTCCCGAGCAGGTCGTGCTCGATGCGGTTGGCGGCGGATCGTCTTCTGGCCCGTCGAGTTCGGGTGGGCATCTGTTGATTCCGTGAGAGGTGTGCGCGACGCGGGCGTGCGGGTTCAGAACGAGAACCGCAGCCTCGCGGAAAAAACACCGAGTACGTCGTCGTCGGGGGCGTTGCTCGGGTCGAATATGGCCTGCGCGCCGATCGTGAACTGGATCGTCTCGGTGATCTGGAACCGCTGGAACACTTCCGCGACCTTCTCATCGCGCTTGCCGTCGGCCTTCGGCTCCGACCAGGCCGCGGCGAGCCCGAGCAGGTTGTCCTTGCCCAGCACGTTCTTGATCCCCACCCCGCCCTGGACCGAGTTGACCACCCCGGTCACGTCGCCGTCGGCGTGCCCGTACCGCAGGAAGGCGGTCAGTTGTTCGCCGATGTCCTGGTCCATCGACAGCGTGACGCCCCGGTCGGACGGCTTGTTCGCCTCCGCGCGGGAGTCGACGTGCCACACCGCCAGGCGGTAGCGGCCGACGCCCACGCCCCCGATGTTCGGCGTCAACCCCGCCTCGCCGAAGAGCAGGTACTCGTGGTCCTCGAAGAAGCCCTTGAAGTTGCCCACGGTCGCCTTGCCGTTCGCGTCCGTGATGCCCGCGGTGGTGTAGAACCAAGGAACCGGTTTAATCTGCGCCGCGGCGGCCGCGCCCGACCCCGGATAGGCCACCGTCGGATTCGTGGAGAAGGCCTTGTTCATGAAATACAGGTTGGCGCTCTGCAGCCGGTGCCCGCCGAAGAGATTCTCCGGATCGATCCTGCCCACGGCGAACCTGAAGCGGTCCTCGAACAACCGCTGGTCCCAATAGAACTCCTTCACGCTCATGGGCCGTTCGCCGAACCCGTTGGTCGTGCCCAGCAGCGTGCCGATCTCGGGTCCGAGCTCCGATGGCGTCTGGCCGCCGATCTGATAGCGGTACTCGGTCGCCAGCGCCAGCACGCCCGTGTCCTTGGTCCCGGCGCCGATGGCCGTCCACTTGGCGAGCAGGTCGAAGTCGCCGCCCGCGCCGGAGCGATCCCCGGGCCCGCCGGACGCCTGCTGAAACATCAGCGTGTTCGCCAACCCGATGCGCAGATTGGTCTTGGCCGCGAGCTCGTCGAACTTCCGCTTGAGCGCCAGCCCCGGACGGATCAGGTCGAGCTCTTCTTCAACACCCGTAGGCGGCAACGGATCGCGCGGCGGCAGCGCCGGCGCTGCATCAGCCGCTTCCGCGGCTTCCGGTGAGTCCGCGCCGGGCCCGACCGCCGCGCCTTGACCCGTGGGCGACTCCGCAGTCGAGGGAGGAGAGGCGGGCGGTTCGCTCGGCTGACCATGCGCCCCGCCGACGCCGCAGAGCACCACCGCGGCGAGCACACCCAACCGCGCACCATGGGCGACACGCCGACTCCGTATCACGGCTCACCTCCGGATCAGTTGCTCTTGCGATCACCGACGGAAGCATACTCGATCCGCACGCTTGTCAAAGCGCCCCCGCCTGTTCGCCGCGCGAGGACACCCGCGCCGCGTGATCGCCGGCGCACCGCTCAAATCACCGCCGATTCGCTGATACTCGATCGCACGCCACTCCGAGCGACCATCGTCAGGCGGACGTTCGGATTGAAGACCCGCGGAGACAGAATCCGACCTGTTGAGCACATCGCCCCCGCCCCCCACTCTTCTCCCGAAGCGATCGCCCCCGTGCGGCTTCAACCACGATCACACGGCGCGCTCAAAACACCGCCTTGACGGTTGTAACAATATTTACTCAATGTATGAGTACCTACATCCGTCGCCGTCACGCGACCTCGCGGTGTTCCTGCATCGGCGCCGCCCCCACCACCACCGTCGCGACCGTCCCTCGCCCGGGGCCCGACTCCACAAACATCCAGCCGCCGCACTCGGTCAGCAACCGTTTACAGATCGTCATCCCAAGCCCGGTTCCCTGCCGACGCTCCCCTGAATAGGGTCTTTCTGAATCTCCTCGGCTCTCCGACGAGTTGTTCTTACTCCCGGTTCCGGGTAGGTGTCCGCAATCACCCTCGCAGTTAGCCAGACCGCAGCACCCGGAGTGGTCCCGCACACGACGGCCGGTGGTGAAGAACGGCCGGAACAGGTTGGCGAGCTGACCCGGCGTCATGCCGTTTCCGTTGTCGGCAATCTCCACCACCACCCAACCTTCCCCGCCGGAAACTGACCGAAGTGAAGGCCCACCCCCCCCATCGACGCGAGCGGGATCAAGGTTCCACGTGGAACCTTCCGGCCGCGAGCGGTCCAGACTCGTCACGGCCCCCACAGGTATCCGTGGACGCTCGGCGGTCCGATGCGCACGCAGGGTGAGCCGGCCGCCCCGAGGCAACATCGCGTTGCGGGCGTTGAGGACCAGGTTCAGCACGACGTGCTGAAGCGTCACCGCCTTGGCCGCGGCCTCCAGCCCCGGCTCCACGTCCACATCCACTTTGATCCCGTCCCTGGCCGGGTCGCGCGCCATGCACGCGAACGTTTCCTCGATCACCGATTGCACATCGCAGCGGGGGGGCGGAGGAGCCGCGGGGGACGGACGGACCGCCGCGGCCAAGCCCGGATCGGCATCCACCTGCTCCGACGTTCCACGTGGAACGTCGACCGCGTCGCCGGACGAACACTCGGCTCCCCCCCTCCTCCCGCGTCCGGTCCTCGGCTCCAGCGATTCGTCACGGCAGAAGCCCAGAATCGCGGCCGCGATCGACGCGGCACGCTCCGACCCCTCCAGCGCCCGGTGCAACGCTTTGGCCGCGAGGTCCCGGTCCTCCGGCTTGGCCAGGGCCATCTGGGCGTACGACATCACCGGCGTCAGGATGTTGTTGAACTCGTGCGCGATCAGCCCGGCCAGCGTGCCGAGCGTCGCCAGCCGCTCGTGATGGTCCAACGCGGCCTGCAACCCCGTGACCCGGGCGCCCAGGTCGTCGGCCTGACCGAGCAGGTCGTACGGGTTGTGCGCCGGCGAACCGTCCGGCCGTGTCGATTCACCGCCTGCTTCGCCCGCCGGCGCGGGCATGGAATCATCGCCCGGAGGGGGAGGGGAGTTGAGGTGGCCATCGGGCCGGAAGTTCTGCATCTGCGGATGGAACCCAAGGGATAGAAGGCGGCGGGGCGTGCATCACGCCGCGCCGGACACGGTTCCATCGGCCGATTCCGGCCCCCGCTTCGGTCCCCAACCCGCAATCCCGAGTTGACCCCGCGGCTGAACTCCAGCCCCACGTTCCACGTGGAACATTCGCCCTACCGCGGCATTTCCGACACCCACTCCACGCCCGCCGAGGCCGGACCGGACATCATCCCCCCAGCCCCCCCCAGCCCAGCCGCCAGCCAAGCCTTCACCGCGAGCGGCCGGATATCCAGGTCCACCGCGGCGGCCAGGTCGACCCACTCGAACCCGATCCCCGCCTCCAGACTGCGCACCGCAGGCGGCTCGTCCGAAGCTCCTTCTCGCTTGCGCCCCGCCGCCGGAGGTTCCACGTGGAACACCAGATTGAGTTCGTGGTGGCGGCGTTTTCGGGTGTCGAACACGGCTTCGGTGACCAGGGCCAGCGGCCCGGCCGTCACGCGCACGCCGCATTCTTCGAGAAACTCGCGTTCGAGCGCCCCGGCGGCCGATTCACCGAACTCCACGTGCCCGCCCGGGAGATAGAGGTACCCCTTGTCGAGATTGCGGCACAAAAGCACGCGGGACCCGTGCAGCCACAGGCCGCGGGCGATGAACTCGATGCCGTGGCTGGCGGCCGCACGTGGCGAGCGCGAGATGGCTTTGGATCGGGCGGGGACCGACTTGGGTTTTCGTGCCGCCGAGCGGGCACGGCCTTTGGACTTTCGACCGACCGTCGCTGGAGCCTTGCGCTTTGCCATCGTGGATCAACCCCAATATATTGGATGCTCGTGTTGGAGTCATTCTAGGAATGGCCCCAAAGCTCGTATATCCGTGTTTTGTTAGGTGTACAGGCGAACAACATGCAAACCAATAAGGCCGATCGTGATTCCGGCGTCGGCGCTCCGGCCATGAGCAGCGGCAAGCCCCCGAGGCGGCTCGGGCGCGGGCTGAGCAGCTTGCTCGGCACCCCGGTCAAGGTTGAAGTTGAGGCTGCAGCAACAGCGGTCCAACCTCACTCCCCACCGAGCGAGGAACACCGCTCCGCGGATCGTTCGGGCAATAACACGGGAAGTGTTCGCCAAGTTCAACACTCGCGTGCGCCCGCGCGCGACGGCGCGGAGTCGCAGACCTCGCCGGCGCGTTCGGCCCAGACGGACGGGACCGCGGCCGGGGCCGGGGCGGCGAGCGGTGGGGGGGTGGGGGATGGAGCGGGGTCCCGGCCCGGCGTGGAGATGCTCGCGATCGACACGATCCTGCCGAGCCGGTTTCAGCCGCGTCGGAAGTTTGAGGAGGGCGCGCTGGCGGAGCTGGCAGCATCGATCCGCAGTGCGGGAGTGGTGCAGCCGGTGCTGGTTCGCCCGCTGAATGTGTCGGCGGCTTCATCCAGTAACGTGCGCTACGAGTTGATCGCCGGCGAGCGGAGGTGGCGGGCCGCGGGGCTCGCGGGGCTCTCGCGCGTCCCCGCCGTGGTCGCCGACCTGGCCGACGAGCAGGCGGCGGAGTGGGCGCTGATCGAGAACGTGCAGCGCGCCGACCTGAGCGCGATGGAGACGGCGTACGCCGTCCGCGAGCTGTGCGAGCGGTTCGGGCTCACGCACGCGCAGGCGGGCGAGAAGCTCGGCCTGGACCGCACGAGCATCACCAACCTGGTGCGTCTGACCGATCTGGAGCCGGGAGTGCGCGAGCTGCTCGAGGCGGGCACCCTGAGCGCGGGGCACGGCAAGGTGCTGCTGGGCATGGCGCCCGGGGCCCGGCGTGCGGCCCTCGCGGCGCGGGCCGCCGCGGCGGGGTGGAGCGTGCGCCGGCTCGGTGGCGCCGTGTCGATGATGATGAAGGGGGCGGGCGAGGATGAGGCCTCGCAGGCCGGCATCCAGCAGGGCGCGGGGCGCGGTACGCTCGCGCACGCGGGCATGCGCGAACTGGAGAAGCAGCTCGGCGAACACCTGGGCACCAAGGTGCAGATCAGGGTCCGCGGCGGGGGCAAGCGCGGCACGCTCAGGATCGACTTCTACGACCTGGACCACTTCGATGGGCTGATGGCGAAGATGGGGTTTGTGATGCAGTGAGTTTGGCCGCGAGACGGGTGGGGGAAGGGGGGAAAGGAGGGGGGGACAGGCGAGGCGTGGCCGAGGCGCGACCCAGCGTGGAGGTCGCGGGGCGGGCCGGGTCAATGAATGAGCCGCGAAGGACCTTCGGGTCCGACTCTTCGAGCGATCCCTTCGGGGTACGACAAGAGAGAACAAGCGGCCCGCGGTCCGGGGGCGTCGTTCGATGACTCGCTCCACGCCCCGGCTATTCGCGTTCAAGCCTTCGGCTTGATGAGAGAACCTGCCCTTCGGGTTGTGAAAGCGGGGTCGTGGACTGCGGTCCGAGGGGTGTCGCTCGGAGGCTGGCTTCGACCCCCGACTGTTGACGCTCAAGCCGGGATGGGTGTTGGCCCTCCAGGGCAATCGCATGATCCGATCACGCCGCGATTTTCCTCTCCGCTGACTCACCAGGTGAGTCAGAAATCGGTCTGGAACGGCTCGGGAATCGGACAATGCGTTTGCCCTGGTTGGCCCTCCCCCCGGCCCCCTCCCTCTGGGAGGGGGAGTTACGCTGGCAGTTGATGTTCAAGCCTGACGAGTGCCAACGGTGTTGGATGGTTGATGCAAGATTGAGGCGAAATCGCGAATCGCGGCGGGATCGCACGGCCAGCGCCGGCGTAAAACTGTGCATATCGTGTTCGTGTATTGTTCGCCAGTTGCAAGGGGGGTATGGATGATCTAACATGATCTCCGGTCATGCGGCGTCCGTGCGCCCGCATGCCTTCACAGCAACACCGACGCGAGCGAACTGGAAGCCGTTCGCGTCGGACAGCAAACATGGAGCAATGCAATGGCTAAGCGAGGTAGGCGAGTCGCGAGCGAATCTCAGTCGGGCGGTTCGCTCAGCGGACTGAGTGTTCATGAACTCAAGCGAGAGCTGTCCCGGCGGCAGCGGAACCTCACGGCGCTGCACCGCCGTCGCTCGTCGATGATGGACAAGATCAAGGCCCTGGACGTGGAAATCGCGGGCCTGGGCGGGGTGATCGGCGCGGGCCCGGACGGCGTGCGTCGGCGTCCGCGGAACGACAAGAACCTCATCGAGGCGCTCACCGAGGCGCTGTCCGGCAAGACGATGTCGGTGACCGACGTCGCCGAGGACGTGCAGCGCCGCGGCTACGTGACCACGTCGCCGAGTTTCCGCACGATCGTGAACCAGACGCTGATCAACAGCGGCAAGTTCAAGCGCATCAGCCGCGGGCAGTACACGGCCAAGTGAGGCGCGCGCTTCGTGCACCGCAGCGGCGCGGAGTGCGCGGAGCGGGCACGGCGCGTACGGCTGCGCTCCGCGCGCTTGGTTGAACGCCTGTTTGGGTTCTTGGTGCGTTCCGAGCGACACCCAGCACAAGGAAACCGTCGCGGTGCGGCGAGCGCGGTGCTTACGCCCCGTGTTCATCCAGAGTGCCGTTGGTGCGCGGCGTTCACCCTGACGGCTGAGGTCATCGCTGGATAACTTGACACAAAGAACCGTGTGAGCCGCCTTGGGTTTCACGCGGTTTGTTTGTTTGACGCGTTTGGTTGGCAACCGTCCGCGCTCGGCTAGAGAGAACGGGCGGGCGGGGCTGCGAAAATGAGGATCAGTGGCTGGGAACCGGCTCGCGGGTCAGGTGGCTGGGCCGATCCCAATAAAACGCGCGCCCGAGGTCCTGCCAGAACATGCGCCCGTTCTCGTCGAACGTCGTCACGACGGAGTTGTCGATGTCCTCGGGCCGCTGGTACAGCGTGTCGAGGTTGGGGGTCGGGTCGGCCTTCACCTGCTCGTAGCGGCTGGTCTCGCAGCCCGCCATCGTGAGCACAAGGGCCAAGGCGGTGAGCGCGGTCGGGGTGGCGGCGCGGAACTTCATGACTGCGGACTCCTTCGAGGAGCGAGGTTGTACCTCGGTTGGTGCGGCGGGTCAAGGCGGGCGAGAGGTAAGATCGCTGGTGTGCGGGAAGTGTTTGGTCGATCTGGCCGATAGTGGGAGGGCGGGTGGAAGGGCCGTCGCCAGCGTTCCCGTATCTTCCTCTACGCACCTCGGGCGGGCGGGATGGCGGGGCGCGGTCCGGAAAGTTCATCCAGCAACGTTTCGCATGGGAAGCAGGGGGCAGGGGGTGGGGGGGCCTCGACCGAGCCGGTGCGTTACGACGGGAGTTCACAGATGGATGCATCGCGGGGCTTGAACGCGGCGAAGACGGGGCGGGCGGTCGCGGACGCCGCGGCGGCGTTGGTGGAGTCGATCCGCACCGACCGGATCACGCGCTTGCGCGTGGCGTCGCCGGTCGAGGCGTCCGGTCGGGGGGCGAGGGAAGCGGGGGGACGCGGGAAGCAGGCCGCCGGCAAGGGTGGGGGGGAACAAGGGGAAGGCGGTTCGGCACTCGATCTCGGTGCGGCGTGCGAGGGCAGCTTTCGTGCGGCCAACCTGATCGGCGTGCGCGAGATGGTGGAGAACCTCCGGCGGATCATGTTCCCCGGCTTCTTCGACCCCGATCCGCTGTGGGACGGCGAACTCGGCGCGCACGTCACGCGCTTGTGCGAGCGCGTAGCCCGGACCCTGCGCGAGGAGGTGCGGGCGGTGTTGCGGTACGGGCGCGCTCGCCGGGGCGACGGCCTCGCGGACGACGAGGCGTTCATCGACGGGGTGGTGTGCGGGTTTCTCGGATCGCTGCCGCGGGTGCGTGCGATGCTGGCTCTGGACGTGCAGGCGGCGTTCGACGGCGACCCGGCCGCGGAGCACACCGACGAGGTCGTGCTGTGCTACCCGGGGCTTGACGCGATCTTCACGCACCGGGTGGCGCACGAGCTGTACGGCCTGGGAGCGCCGGTGCTGCCGCGGGTGGTCAGCGAGCAGGCGCACTCGCGGACGGGGATCGACGTGCACCCGGGCGCGAAGATCGGGGAGAGTTTCTTCATCGACCACGGCTCGGCGACGGTGATCGGCGAGACGAGCGTGATCGGACGACAGGTGAAGGTGTACCAGGGCGTGACGCTGGGGGCACGAAGCTTCCCCAAGGACGAGCGCGGGCGCGTGATCCGCGGGATCAAGCGTCACCCGACGATCGGCGATCGCGTGACGATCTACGCCGGCGCGGTGATCCTGGGCGGCGACACGGTGATCGGCGACGACTGCGTGATCGCGGGCGGCGTGTTCGTGACCTCGAGCGTGCCGCCGGGTCACGTGGTGCAGCAGACGCGCCCGGAGCTGGTGCTCAAGCCGGCTCCCGGCGCTCGCAACGGAGAAGGCCAGCGCCCGGCGGGCGATACTCGCGCGAGCGTGGGCTGGCTGGCGGACGGGGCGGGGATTTGAACAGGGAAGGGCCTTGGGATTGGGGACTTGGGACTGGGAGGGGGCAGGGTGTGGGGGGCCAAAAGACTGCGGGGCCGGCCCGATACGCAGGACCGGCCCCGTCAGTGGGCAGAGGCGGTAGGGGGAGGATGTTTCGCGCGTTCAGCGCGATTGCAGCTCGTGCTTCCACGCGGTGAACTGGTCGTGCGACGACTTCACGATGGGGAACTGCCGGGAAAGGACGGTGCGGGTCTCGTTGGTGAGGTCGTCGGAGGCCAGGGCCACGCGATAGGCGGCGACGGAGTGACCCTCGGCGCTCTCGATGTTCTCGATGATGACGCGATCGCCGCCGCCGAGGGCGGAGCGAACGGTCGCCCACGCGCGGGCGAGAGCGCCGCGGATCTCGGTGGACGACGTGGGCAGGACGCCTCCGGCCGCGATGACCTCGCGGAGTTCGATCGCTAGATTGACCCGCTGGGCGGCGTAGTGGCGGCAGGCGCCGGCGAGCCTGGGGTCTTCGAGGCGCTCGGCGGCGACGCCGAAGCCCTCGATGCTGTCGTTGAGCATGCGCAGCACGTCGTTGACGCGGTCGGCGGCGATGTGCTGGGCTTCGGTGGCGGTCTGGCTGGTGTTGCGGACGACGCGCTCCCAGGCATCCCTGGAGGCTTCTCGCACGTCGGCCCAGGGGCGTGCTCCGGGCGTGCCCTCGTAAGCCTCGCGCAGACGGGGCTCCTCGGCCTCGAAAGCCGCCTTCGATGGCGCGGCCATGAACGCCATCACGGTCGCGCGGTACACGGGCTCGTAGTCCTCGAACGCCTCATTCGCGACGGCATAGGGGCGCGTGCGGTAGGCGACGCGCCAGTAGTCGAGTTCGCGCGTGGGGTGGATCGATTCGGCGACGCTCTTGCCGATGAGCCCCCCCGCGATGCCCCCGGCCGCGGCCCCGATCACCACGCCGATGGGCCCGGCGAACGCGCCCGCAGCGGTCCCGGCGGCGACACCGACGGCCGCGCCGGCCGCCACGCCGGCGGGGTGGGCCCCGGGAGAGCGGGTGACCGGGTCGGCGTTTGCGGCCTCGTCGGCGACGTCGCGCCTGATCTCACGGATGTCGCGGTCGTTGACCATGCGGAGCTTCGGCGCGGGCTGCGCGGACGGGCGTGAACGTTCGGGCTTTGGGGATGCGCTCATGGTGTGGTCGTGCCTTGTGCGGGAGTGAGTGCCGAAGCAAGAGCCGGTGCGCCGACGTGGGCGCTCCGGGAGGCCGGTGTGCCTAGGCGCGGGGCGTAGGCGAGCCGTGGCGGAACAGGCTGACCACCAGCGAGATGAGGAAGAGCACAACGAAGACAAAGAACAGGACCTGCGCGACCGAGGCCGCGCCCGAGGCGATGCCGCCGAAGCCGAACACGGCGGCGACGAGAGCGATGACGAAGAAGGCGGCGACCCAGAACAGCATGAGTGGCGCTCCTTGCGACGGATGCGTGCTCGTCGCTTGGTGTCGCGGCGGCCGCGGCGTCGGCGAGAGCGGGAAACCACGGCGTACGTTCGTGCATCGGATCGGCGGCATGGTCGCGGTGTCCATTGATGCACCCGTGGCGGTTGGTCGGGGCTCACCGACCGGCACGGTGACGTGCGTCGGTCGAGGCACCCATAGGATTGCGGGCGGTGCTTTGGCCGCGCTGAACTCCCGATAAATCGGATTTCATTCTGCGTTCACGAACAAATCGGGATTTCGCGAGATAAAATGGATACCGCGGGGAACATTGGGAGCGGTACGCATGAAAGTGCTGGTGATCGAGGACAACCCGAAGATGGCCGCGGCGGTGGCCAAGGGGCTTCGCGACCACGGGTTCGCGGCGGACGTGGTGCACGCGGGCTTTGAGGGCGAGGAGGTGTGCGCCCGCGGCGCGTACGACGCGGTGGTGCTGGACCTGATGTTGCCGGATCGGGACGGGGTAGAGGTGTGCCGGAACCTCCGCCGCCGGAGCGTGAAGACGCCGATCCTGATGCTCACGGCGCTCTCGAGCACCGAGGACAAAGTCTCTGGGCTGGACGCGGGCGCGGACGACTACCTGGTCAAGCCGTTCGAGTTTGAGGAACTGCTGGCGCGTCTGCGGGCGCTGCTGCGCCGGGGCGAGGCGAGCGAGGGGCGGACGCTGCGCTGCGATGACATGGAGCTGGACCTGTACACGCGCACGGCGACGCGGGGCGACCGGAAGTTCGAGCTCTCGAACAAGGAGTTCGCGCTGCTGGAATACCTGATGCGGAACCCCAACCGCGTGCTGAGCCGGACGCAGATCGGCGAGAAGGTGTGGGACATGAACTTCGAGCCCTCGAGCAACGTGATCGACGTGTACATCTCGGCGCTGCGGAAGAAGATCGACCACGGCGAGCAGCGCGGGCTGATCCACACGATCAAGAACGCGGGGTACCGGTTCGGGCCGATGGATTGAGCGGGGGGACAGTGGCCGGTGGGGTGGGGGGGACGCGCGGGCGGACGGTCGCGGCGGACTGACGGGGGAGGGAAATGGAGCCGTGTGTCGCGCAGACGGTTCATAGACGGCCTCTCGCTGCGTACACGCCTCACGGCGTGGGTGGTGGGTTTCGCGACGCTCATCAACGTGTGCATCGGGGTGGTGTTCTACCTCTACCAGTCGCGCGCGATCGACTTGTTTTTCGACGAGAACCTGGAGCGGTGCACCGACGGCATGATGTCGAGCGTAAAAGCGGGCACTCCCGGCATCGACTCGGCTCAACTGGATGCGCTCGGGGTCAGGCGGTCGGAGTACGCGATGTTCTCCGGGTTTGTCCTGTGCGTCTTCGACGCCCGGGGGAACGCGGTGGTCACCACACGCGATCGCCCGTCCCGGCACCCGGCCGATCCGGAGACGATCGCTCGCGTGGCGGCGGACCTCGGGATCGTCATCAAGCGCGCGCCGGCGGACCTGGTGAAAAAGTTCGACCCGACGGTGAAGTGGGCGCGGGTGATCTACCGCGGGTTCCGGGGCACGGATGGGAAAGAGTACGTGCTGGTGGCGGCCACGGCGGACTCGTTCGCCGACCACATGCTCGGGCTGCTCAAACTCGTGCTGCTGGTGGCGCTGCCGGCGGGGGTGGTGGTGAGCGGCGTGTCGGGGTGGTTTGTCGCGGGGCTGGCGGTGCGTCCGCTTGAGGAGGTTCGCCAGACGGCGGCGGGTCTGTCGCCCGAGTCGATCGATCGGCGGCTGAGCGTGCGGACCAGTTCGCCGGAAACATCCTTGCTGGAGGACGAACTCAACCAGGCGCGGGAGCGCATCGCGAGGGCGTTCGCGGCCCAGGAGCGGTTCATGTCCAACGTCTCGCACGAGCTCAAGACGCCGATCGCGGTCGTCATGGCCGAGGCGCAGACGCTCGACCTGCGCCACGCCGACGCGGAGACGGTCGCGTTCGTCCGCAGCGCTCGCGAGGAGATGCGCCGGCTTGGAACGATGATCGACAGTTTCCTGCTGCTCACGCGCGTGCGCGAGGGCCGGGCCCTGCACCAGAGCCGCCCGTGCCCGGTGAACGACCTGGTCATGGAATCGGTCGGCCACTGCCTGGCGATAGCGACCCGGTACGGCGTGCGCCTGGACCCGAGGTTGTGCGAAAACACGGACGCCTGCGTGCGCGGCGACCCGTCGCTGCTGCGGACGATGCTCGACAACCTGGTCCGGAACGCGGTCCGGTTCTCGCCGCAGGGGTCGGCGATCCACGTCTGTGCCGACGTCGAGGACGGGGGTGCGGGGGGTGGGGGGGATGGGGGGGGTGGGGGGGGTGGGGGGGCGGTGGTCTTTCGAGTTCGCGACCACGGGCCGGGGATACCGGAGGCGATCATCGGCCGGATCTTTGACCGCTTCGTGCAGGGGCCGGAGGAGCTCCGGAGGGGGCGCGGGCACGGGCTGGGCCTGGAGATCGCCCAGGGCATCGCGGAGCTACACGGCGGTGAGATCACCGTGCGCAACTGCGCGGCCGCGTCGGGCGAGGACCACCACGGGAAGGTGGACGGGTGCGAGTTCACGGTCCGCCTGCCGCGCTCGGACGCGACGACCGATCACGGCTCGGATGGGCAGAGGGAAGAGGCTCTCGACCACCATTCGGACCAGAGCGCACAACGGATGAGTTGATTTTCATCCGCGATTCATCCTCCGTTCGGTCCGCGAAGCGCTAATTCCGTATGACCGGCAAGGGGGCCGCCTTTGAGCCTGTGATGCGAACGAGGGCATTGATGGTGCTGTGGTTGTTGAGTTTGGCAACCGCCATCGGAACAGGGTGGTTGACGTTCGCCGGTCCGTCGATTGGGCCGGCGGTGGACGCGGTGTTTCTGCTCTCGGTGGCGGGTTTCGTCACGGCCAGCCTCTGGGTGCTCGCGCGGGTGTTGCCGGCGCGGAACGCCGGGAACACCCCGAGTGGCGACGACGCGGCCGAGGGCGATGAGTCTCCGGACTGACACCAGTCGAGAGTCGCGCGGGCAACCGCGGTTATTCCGCGAAAGTTGAAGCGGGCGTGGACCGATAGTCTCCAAACCATGAACGACCTCGCGTCTCAGTTCATCCCTGTCAACCAGGCCGACCTCCAGACGCGCGTGGACTACGCCGTGGCGCGCAAGATGCTCGACACCCAGCGGAACTCGGGCGACGCGGCGGTCGAGATGATCCGCGCGGCCGGACGCGTGCAGGCCGGCGGGCCCAGCGGTCCGGGGACCAGCGGCGTGCCGGGGCTGGGCGAATGTGTGGATTGCCAGGGTTAGGCGGCGAACCGCGTCGATGGCACACCGCCTGCGGGCCAACGCGCCAACCCCAAGGCGCTCGCGGCATCGGCCCTTGATCACCAGACAAAAGCCAAAATCCAGGCCGCGCCTGCAAGGTCGGGCTGCGCTGTACGCACTCTGATGGGCCCAAGGTCCGGAGGTGCTCGATGCAGCGTGGAAACCGCGGCGTGCTTGCCTGGTGCTGTCGTCTGCTGTGCGCGGTGGTGACGATTGTCGGCGCGGGGGAAGCCCGTGCGCAGACCACGGGCGCGTGCTGCCTTCCCGGCGGCGGGTGCATCGTCGGAGACGGATGCACGTGCGCCTCGCAGAACGGCGAGTTCGTCGGTTTCGGCGTGACGTGCGCCAACGCGAACTGTGGTTCGGTCGTTTTCGGCGCGTGCTGCGACTCGGGCTTCTGCTACACGGCCTCGCAGAACTCGTGCTTGCAGACCGGCGGCACGTTCCTGCCCAACCTCACCTGCCCCCAGGCGGCGTGCGGGACCAACTTCACGCTCACACCTTGCTGCTGCAACGGCAACTGCGTGATGGCGGTGGTGCGCCTGTGCGCGCTCAGCGGCGGGATGCCCGTCGCGGGGACGACCTGCGCGCCGACCTCGTGCGGCGTGACGACGGGCGTTTGCTGCGACCCGGTAACGGGCAACTGCCAGGCGATCGTGCCGTGCCCGGCCGGCTGGACCCAGGTGGCCTCCACGACGTGCTCGCCCAACCCGTGTCCGTCGCCCTGCCAGGCGGGCGCGTGCTGTCAGCCCAACGGCATCTGCACGCAGGAGGACTCGTGCACGTGCGCGCAACTCGGCGGCGATCCGCAGGGCCCGGGCACGGTCTGCAGCCCGACGATCTGCAACTCGGCGATCGTGTTCGGCGCGTGCTGCCTGCCCGGCGGATGCAACTCGACCACCGCGACGTTCTGCAACACCGTCGGCGGCTTCTTCCTGGCGCAGACCCCGTGCAATCCCAACCCGGTGTGCAACCCGGCCACGCAGGCGTGCTGCTGCTGCGGCCGGTGTTTCATCTCCGAACCGAACTTCTGCTCGCACAGCGGCGGCGCCGTGCAGCCTGCCGGCACGACCTGCACGCCGACGAACCCGTGCGGCGGCCCGTCGTCGGTGTGCTGTGATCCGGCCACGGGCAACTGCCAGCCGCTCACGGGCCCGGCGTGTCCGACCGGATGGACGCCGGTTGCCTCGTCGACGTGCACACCGAACCCCTGCCCGCCAGCGACCCAGCCGTGCGGGTTCGGCGCGTGCTGTTTCAACCAGGTGAACTGCATCGTCACCTACGCGTGTGAGTGTGTGCCCAAGGGCGGCGCGTTCTTCGGCGTGGGCAGCACGTGCGTGGGCGTGAACTGCGCGCTGGAGGTCTTCGGCGCCTGCTGCATCAACGGCCAGTCGTGCCTGCAGACGACGCAGAACCAGTGCAACATCTTCGGCGGCCAGTTCTTCCCGGGTGGCCAGTGCGGCCAACTGCCCGTGCAGTGCGGCAACAGCGCGCTGCAGGCCTGCTGTTGCTGCGACAAGTGCGTGTTCGAGGATCCGGTGGTCTGCACCTACGCCGGCGGCACCGTCTTGCCGGTGGGGCAGACGTGCTCGCCGTTCCCCTGCCCGCCGGTGCCGACCGGTGCGTGCTGCAACATCTTCACGCTGCAGTGTCAGACCAATGTCTACGCGCTGGCGTGCCAGCCGCCCAGCGTGTTCTTCCCGAACGGCGTGTGCAACCCCAACCCGTGCCAGCCGCCCAACCCGTGCCAGCCCGGCGCGTGCTGCGACATGCAGGGCAACTGCATCCAGACCGATTCGTGCAACTGCCTGCTCAACGGCGGTGATTTCCAGGGCGTCGGCTCGACCTGCTCGGCGCCGATGTGCACGCCCACGTCGCAGACGACGGGCGCGTGCTGCTCGGTCAACGGCGGCTGCTTCCAGACCACGCAGGCCCACTGCACGGCCGCGGGCGGGGTGCAGTTCCAACTCGGCACGCCGTGCGGCGCGCCCGGCGTGTGCCCGTTGACGACGGCGGCGTGCTGCTGCTGCAACGTGTGCTACCTCACCGATCCGGTGTTCTGCACCTACGCGGGCGGCGTCCCGACGCCCGGGGTGGTATGCGTGCCGGGCGGGCCGTGCATCGGCGGCTCCACGGGCGCGTGCTGCGATGCGCAGGGCAACTGCACGCAGACGACGCAGGCCAACTGCCCCGTGCCGCCGAACGTGTCGTGGACGCCCAACGTCGCCTGCACGCCGAATCCGTGCCCGCCGCCGTGCACGCCGCAGTCCTCGGGCGCGTGCTGCGACCCTAGCGGTGTGTGCGTGCAGACCGACCGGTGCTCGTGCATTTTCGGCGGGGGCGACTTCCTGGGTGCGGGCACGGTCTGCGGCGTGTTGCCCTGCCCCGGTTCGACTCCGGGCGCGTGCTGCCTCAACAACTTCACGTCGTGCCTACAGATCTCGAGCCTTGAGTGCGCGGCCCTCGGCGGCACGCACCTGGCGTTCGCGGTGTGCAACATCGCCGCGACGTGCCCGTCGAGCATCGACGCGTGCTGCTGCTGCGGGCAGTGCTACTTCGTGGACTCCAACACCTGCGCCCTGCTGGGCGGGACGTCTCTGCCGGTGGGCTCGACGTGCCAACCCAACCCCTGCGGCGGGCCGATCGTGGGCGCGTGCTGCGATCAGAACGGCGTGTGTACGCAGACGACGCAGGCTGCGTGCCCGGTGCCGCCCAACATCTCGTGGATCCCCAACGCGGCGTGCAACCCGAGCCCGTGCGTGCCGTGCGCGCTGGGCGCGTGCTGCCTGCCCGGCGGGATGCCGTGCGTGATGACCGACCAGTGCAACTGCGTGCTCAGCGGCGGGAGCTTCGCCGGCTCGGGCGTGGCGTGCGCGAATGTCAACTGCCCGAGCATCGTCTTCGGTGGTTGCTGCGTGCCGTCGAGCGGCGCGTGCGTGGACGTGGATGCCGCGACCTGCGCTCAGCTCAACGGGCAGTTCTCGCCGGGCGCGCCGTGCAGCGTCAACCTCTGCATCCAGGCGAGCCAGGCCTGCTGCTGCTGCAACCACTGCTACCCGACCGACCCCGCGCTGTGCCTGCTGCTGGGCGGCACGCCGCAACCGGGCATTACCTGTATACCGGCCTCGCCGTGCCTGAACCTGGGCGCGTGCTGCGACCAGTTCGGCAACTGCACCTACACGGCGCAGTCGGCGTGCCCCGTGCCGCCGAACGCCTCGTGGACGCAGGGCGGGACGTGCAACCCGAACCCGTGCGTGCCGACGGGCGCGTGCTGCGACGTCAACGGCAACTGCACGCCGACGACGTTTGCGCTCTGCCCGGTGCCGCCGAACCTGAGCTGGACGCCGTCGGTCTCGTGCCTGCCGAGCAACCCGTGCGTGCCGCTGACAGGCGCGTGCTGCGACGCGCTGGGCAACTGCACGCAGACGACGCAGGCCAACTGCCCGCTGCCGCCGAACATCTCGTGGAACAGCGGCTCGACGTGCAGCCCCAACCCGTGCACGCCCGTGGGCGCGTGCTGCGACTACACGCAGCAGACGTGCTTCGTGATCCCGCAATCGGCCTGCCCGCCGTTCATCGGCTTCCTGTGGCTGGGCGCGGGCTCGACGTGCAACCCGAACCCGTGCCCGGGCGCGTTCTGCAACCCGATCACCGGCATTTGCACCAACGTGACGGCGGCGAACTGCCCGACGGGCTCGATCTACACGCCGTGGGCCACCTGCGGGACGATCGTGTGCTCGCCGGTGGGGGCGTGCTGCGATCCGAACCTCGTGATCGGCACCTGCGCCGTGATGACCCAGGCCGCGTGCGCGGGGGTCAACGGCACATGGATGGGCCAGGGCACGTCGTGCAATCCCAGCGCGTGCCCCGGCGCGTGCTGCGACACGACGACCGGCTTCTGCGTGGTGACCTCGCAGGCCAGCTGCACGTTCGCGTGGACGCCGGGGTTGGGCTGCACGCCCATCATCTGCCCCGTGCCCACGGGCGCGTGCTGCTTCCCCAGCGGCGGGTGCGCGGCACTCTCACCGACGGCGTGCGCCACACAGGGCGGCTCTTACCAGGGTAACAACGTGCTGTGCACGCCGATCACGCCCTGTCCGGGCGCGTGCTGCTTGTTCAACGGCGGGTGCGCGATCACCACCAACGCCGGTTGCAGCGGCACATTTGTCGGGCCGGCCACCGTCTGCTCGCCGGGCCTTTGCCCGACCGGCGCTTGCTGCGATCCCAACGGCAACTGCTCCGTCACGAGCCCGTTCGGCTGCCCCAGCTTCGGCGGCCAGGCCTACCTGGGCAATGGCACCGTGTGCAACCCCAACCCCTGCGTGGGCGCCTGCTGCAAGGGCCCGATCTTCGGCGGCATGGGCAACATGTGCGTGCAGACCACCCCCGCCGGGTGCGCACAGATCGGCGGGCAGTGGAAGGGCTTCGGCACGCCGTGCGCGGTGCCCGCCTTCTCCAGCAACTTCACAACATGCTGCTACGCCAACTTCAACGGCGTGGGCGGCGTGAGCGTGCAGGACATCTTCGACTTCCTGGCCGCGTTCTTCGCCAACAGCCCCGCGTGCGACTGCGACGGGAACAACGTGATCACGGTGAACGACCTGTTCTGCTTCCTGAGCGCGTACTTCAGCGGGTGCAGTTGACGCCCGGACAGATCGCGGAGGCACGCCGCCGCCACGAGCCCTCGAACACCCGGACCACCCGGGCGAGGACGTGGCGGCGGTCGCATTGGGAGTGCCCATTGTTCGGGACTGTTGGCCTAAGTATTTGACACACAATAATTTATGGCGGCTTGGATGTTCGTGAAGCGTGAATGGTGTTTGTTTGGTATACTCCGCCGTCGCTTTCCCTCCGGGGGTCCGCCATGCGAACGGTCGTTCGATTCGTCCCGCTCCTGATCGCGTGCGTGGTGCTCCCCTCGTGCGGCCTGAGCACGTCGCAGCGGGCGGCGGCGGTGCGCTTCGGCGACGCGGCCGCGAGCCTGGGCGCCATCGCGGGCGAGGAGTTCCGCCAGTCGCGCTTCGACGTGATCGAGTTCAACACGCGACGGCGTGCGCTGGGCGACGAGACGGTCGATCCCGGAAAACTCGACGCGAACTTCACGATCGAGGCGGTATCGGTTCGCGTGGAAGCGGCGGCGACCCTGCAACGCTACGGCGCGCTGCTGGTGCAGCTTGCGGGCGACGGGGAGCAAGAACGGGTGCAGGCCGCGGGCGCGAGGCTGGTGGCGAGTCTTTCACGCCTGAAGGCCGCGGGCCGGATCGAGATCAGCGATGAGAAACTGGGCGCGATCCGGCGCGCGGTCGAGGGGGTGGGCGGGCTGGCGGTCGAATCGATGCGGGCCGGGGCGCTTCGCGAGGTGACGCAAGCATCCGGGCCTGCGGTGCGCCAGCTTGCCGGGCTCATCCAGCGCGACTTCGACCCCGACGGCGAGCACTGGTCGCTCGGCTACCGGGGCGCGATGGTGAAGCTCGAAGAGCGTGTGAAGGACGTCCGCGCGGACCTCGGTAGTGCGCAACCTGGGCGCGCGGGGGCGCGGGCCGCGATGCAGGCACTCATGGCCGAGGTCGAGGCGATGACCGCGCGGGGCTCGGAGAGGCTGCGGGAAGTGGGAGGCCGGATCGTGATCGCGGCCGACGCGATGCTGCTCGCGGAGAAGGACCTGCGGATGGCGCTGGTCTCGCCGCAGGCGGGGCTCGACGACCTCGACGCCTTCACCGATCGTGTGGCGGACCTGGTCACGACGTATCGGCTCGTCGCCGAGTGAGGCGATCTATACCCAGGGGAGCGGTGCTATGGCCAAGAAAAAGAAGATCAGCAAAAAGGCCGTGAAGCGTGGAGCGTCGGGGCGGGCGTTGTCGGCTCGCAAAAAGGCGCGCGTACGGAAGCCGGCGCGCGGGGCAGGGGGGGCGGGAGGGGCTCGTCCGCCGGTGGTGGGGGGGCCGCCGTCAGAGCCGTCGCCGCTGGCTCGCGACCTGTTGAGGCTCTACGGCGAACTCGGCCGGCTCGGGCGTGCGGCGGAGGACAAGGGCGATCGCCGACGCCTCCGCGAGCGGAGGGACGCCATCGGCGTTCAGTTCGATGAAGTCATGGCCGCGGTGATTCTCGAAGACACGAACGAGTATCGCGCGGCCGCGGCGGAGGTGCGAGTTGCGATCGACCGCGCCGAGGACGCGATCGCGGACCTCTCTCGCGTGGTCGGGGCGATCACGGCGGTGGCCCGGGTGGTCGATGCCGTGGCGAAGGTGCTTGCGGCGGCGGGCTGACGGACGAGATCGCTCATCGGGGCGTGCGGGAGTTTCCGGCCGTGTCCGGCGATCGCGTCCGCCTGCCGCTTTGGCAGCCCGACCCGCCCGAGCACGCAAACCGACCGCAATTCGCTCGGAGCCGTCGCCGTGCGCCCGCCGTCGGGCTGGCGCGCGGGTTGCAAGGCTTACGCCATGCGAATGGACCGATTCACCACCACGGCCCAGCAGGCCTTGGCCGATGCTCAGAGCGATGCCGCGACCCGGGGCAACCCAGAGGTCGGCGGTTTGCATGTGCTGCACGCCCTTCTCAAGGAACGCGGCGGCGCGGCCTGGTCGATTCTGGACAAAGTCGGCGGCTCGGCCGCGCGCGTGGCGGGCGTGCTGGAGACCGAACTCAAGCGCCTGCCGACGGTTTCCGGAGGGGCTGGGGGAGGTGGGAACCCCGGCCGCACGCTGATGGAGATCCTGCAGAAGGCGGAGGCCGAGGCGCGCCGCATGAGCGATGCGTACGTGAGCAGCGAGCACCTGCTGCTCGCGCTGGCGGACGTGGGGGGGGTGGGCTCCGCCAAAGACGTGCTGAGCACGGTGGGCGGCGCCGATCGCAAGTCGATCGAGAAGGCGATCAAGCAGGTGCGTGAGAGCAGCGGCGTGCAGAACGTCAACGACGCCAACGCCGAGAGCCAGTACGAGGCGCTCAAGAAATACTCGATCGACCTGACCGAGAAGGCCCAGCAGGGCAAGCTCGACCCGGTGATCGGGCGCGACGAGGAGATCCGCCGGTGCATGCAGGTGCTGAGCCGACGGACCAAGAACAACCCGGTGCTCATCGGCGAGCCGGGCGTGGGCAAGACCGCCATCGCCGAGGGCATCGCGCTGCGGATCGTCAACGGCGACTGCCCCGAGAGCATGCGCGAGCAGAAGATCGTCGCGCTGGACGTGGGCCAGTTGCTCGCGGGGGCGAAGTACCGCGGAGAGTTCGAGGAGCGGCTCAAGGCCGTGCTGCGCGAGGTGCAGGCCGCCAAGGGCCAGATCATCCTCTTCATCGACGAGTTGCACACGATCGTGGGCGCCGGCGCGGCCGAGGGCGCGGTAAGCGCGGGCAACCTGCTCAAGCCGGCGCTGGCGCGCGGCGAGCTGCGCTGCATCGGCGCCACCACGCTCGACGAATACCGCAAGCACATCGAGAAGGACCCGGCCTTTGAGCGCCGGTTCCAGACCGTGTTCGTCGACCAGCCGAGCGTCGAGGAGACGGTCGCGATCCTGCGCGGGCTCAAGCCGCGGTACGAGGCCCACCACGGCGTGCGGATCCTCGACGGGGCGATCCTGGCCGCGGCGAGCCTCTCCAACCGCTACATCACCGACCGCTTCCTGCCGGACAAGGCGATCGACCTGATCGACGAGGCGGCGTCGCGCCTGCGCATGGAGAACGATTCCATGCCGACCGAGCTCGACGAACTCCGCAGGCGGATCATGCAGTTGGAGATCGAGCGCGAAGCGGTGAAGCTGGAAACGACCGAGCGTCGCGCCGACGCGACCGCGAAGGAGGGCAGCCGCAAGGAACTCGACCGGATCGAGCGCGAGCTGTCGGAGTTGCAAGAGAAGAACCGCGCCCTGACCGCCCGCTGGGAGGCCGAGAAGAAGGACCTCGACGCCGTCAAGACCGTCAAGGGGCAGATCGACACCAAGAAGACGCAGTTGGAACAGGCCCAGCGCCGCGGCGACCTGGAGACGGCCGCGAGGATCCAGTACGGCGAGATCCGCGAGCTGGAGAAGCGGCTGGCCGATGCCGAGCATGACCTCTCGCAGCGCAACGCGCGGGGCGATGCGCTGGTGAAGGAGGAGGTCGACGCCGAGGCCGTCGCCGAGATCGTGGGCAAGTGGACGGGCATCCCTGTCTCGCGCCTGGTCGAGGGCGAGCGCGAGAAGCTCATCCGCATGGAGGAGGAACTGACCCGGCGCGTTGTCGGACAGGACGAGGCGCTCAAGGCCGTGGCCAACGCGGTTCGTCGTGCGCGCAGCGGGCTGGGCGACCCGCACCGGCCGATCGGCTCGTTCCTGTTCCTGGGGCCCACGGGCGTGGGCAAGACCGAGACGTGCAAGGCGCTGGCCGAGTTCCTTTTCGACACCGAGGAGGCGATGGTCCGCGTGGACATGAGCGAGTACATGGAGAAGCACGCGGTGAGCCGGCTCATCGGCGCACCGCCGGGCTACGTTGGTTACGAGGAGGGCGGCGCGCTCACCGAGGCCGTGCGCCGCCGGCCCTACGCCGTCATCCTGCTCGACGAGATCGAGAAGGCCCACCCCGACGTTTTCAACGTGCTGCTGCAGGTCCTCGACGATGGGCGGCTGACCGACGGCCAGGGCCGCACGGTCGATTTCAAGAACACGATCGTCGTCATGACGAGCAACTTTGGCAGCCAGATGATCCAAGAGCTCGCCGGCGGCGGTGCCGAGGACTGGGAGATCGAGGCCGCGGTGCGCGACCTGCTGCGCCGCGGGCCCGCGGGCGCGGCCATGGCCGACCTGGGCAAGGCCGCGGGCATGAAGCCGCAGGTCGTCGAGGCGATCATCAAGGCCCAGCAGGTGATGGGCGGGGCGGGCTCGTTCCTGCGCCCCGAGCTGCTCAACCGCATCGATGAGGTCGTGGTCTTCCATCAGCTCAAGCGCGAGAGCCTCGGCCGGATCGTCGAGATCCAGCTCGGGCGCCTGCGCAAGCGGCTGGCCGAGCGCGACATGTCGATCGAGCTCACCAAAGAAGCCGAGGACCACCTCGCCGCCGAGGGCTGGGACCCGGCCTTCGGCGCCCGCCCGCTCAAGCGGGCGATCCAGCAGCGCATAGAAAACCCGCTAGCGTCGCGCATCCTCGCGGGCGAGTTCGGCGCGGGGGACAAAGTCCTTGTGGACCACAAGGGCAAGAGCTTTGTGTTCGAGAAAGCGGGGGCGTTGAAGACGCACGGGCACGCGTAGTCGCGGGCCGCGATCGGTTGTTTGCGCCACAGCCTTTCAGGACGGGCGGCAGCTCCGCGACGATCGCACTTCATGCGACGCGGAGCTTTGGATTGAACCGCGCCACGCGAAGGGTTATGCTTGGGCGGCGATGGGTGGGGGGATGGAGGCCGGGCTCGCGATCGGGCGTCGTTCCCGCCGTGCCGAGGGAATGAATCGCCGGCCACGTCGGCCGCGCGTCCCTACGAGCCCCCGGAAAGATCGGGAGGTTGCTCATGGCCCGAACGCCACGCGCGGTAAGTGTGCCCTTGCGCGGTTCGCTCTCGGTTGCGGGCGCGATCCTCGGCATGATCGTCCTTGCGTCGGGATCGTGGGCCCAGGCGCCGGAGCCGGAAGTCGTTGCACTCACCGGGAGGCCCGTGCCCTCCGTGGCGTCCAGCAGTTACACCTCGCTCGGCCACCCCGCGGTCAACGCGGTCGGCAAGGCTTTGTTCACGGCGGAATACAACGCCCCGGGCGGGTTCCGGCGCGCGCTCATGCAGGGCGGATCGGCCGTGAACGGAACCTCCGTCCTGCGGCGCGAGGCGGACCCCGTCGCCGAACTCGGCGGTCTGCCGGCGGCATGGACCGGCGCGTTCAGCCTCCCGGCCGCGGGCGGCACGGAGGTCGCGTTCATCGGCGAGTTCACCGGCCCGATGGCGGGATCCGGCCTGTGGCACGAGTCTGGCCTGCCGTTCCTGCTCAGGGCGACGACGGCGGCGGGTGTGAACGCGCCGGGGATGACAGGGCGGTTCAGCACGTTCCACGCCGTGGGTCTGGCCGCCGGCGGCGAGTTGGTCCTTCGTGCGTCGGCCGCGACCGGCGCAAACGCGGACACCGGGCTCTGGGTGGCGGCCGGTTCGGGCGTCGCGCCCTATCAGTTCGAGGGCGACCTGCCGCCCGACGTGCCTGCGGGCGTCGAGTACGACGATCTGGGTTCGCTCTCAAACAACCCCGTGGTCAATCCCGGCGGCGTGGTGGCGTTCCTCGCGCCGCTGCGCGGCAACGTGACGTCGGCGACCAACCGCGCCATCGTCGTCGGTCCGCCATCGGGTGAGCGCACGGTGGCCCGCACGGGATGGCCCGCCGCAGGCATGCCCGAGGGCGCCGTGTTTGCCTCGTTGGGGCCGCCGGGGATCAACATCCAGAACGACGTGGTTTTCAGCGCGCGGGTGATCGGGGGCGGGGTGGGGCCGAACGATGACGAAGGTGTGTGGATCGTGCGCTACCCCTCGACGACGCTCTCGCTGGTTGTCCGGGAGGGGATCATGCCGACCGGCGCTGGGCAGGGCGTCCTGCTTCACGAGCGGACTGCGGCCACCGCGTGCTTCCGGGAAACGGTGATCGACTCGACCGAGCGCATCGCCTTCGTCAGCGGGCTCCTCGGTCCGGGGATCAACAACCAAAACGATTCGGTGCTCTACGCGGCGCGGCGGGACGCGTCCGGGGAGTGGACGCTCTCGCTCCTTGCGCGTGAGGGCCAGGACGCCCCGGGACTCACGCCCGGCACCGACCGATACGGCGTGTTCGGTCTCGTCTGGCTCAACGGGCGCAACCAGATCGCGTTCACCAATCAGATCGGAAACCAGACCTGGGCACTCTTCGCGGGCGAACCGGGCATGATCGGGCTGATCGTCGCGGCCGATCGCACGCTTGATGTCGGCACTGCGGGTGCGCCCGACCTCCGCAGGGTCGGCTTCTTCTACAACCAGTTCGGCCCGAGCACGAGCTCCGGCGGCGGAGGCTCGGGCGACGGACTGGGTACCTGCCTGGCCCAGGACGGCGTGGTGGTGTTCCGGGCCGAGTTCACCGACAACAGCGCCGGCGTGTTCGAGCGAACGCTCTCACTGGCGGCCGACCTCAGCGGCGACGGCGCGGTGAGCGTGCAGGACCTGTACGACTTTCTCCAACTTTTTTTCGCCATGAACCCGCTCGCCGACGCCAACCACGACGGCGTGCTGAGCGTGCAGGACATCTTCGATTACCTCAACAAGTTCTTCGCGTCGTTGTGACCCCCCGGCGCCGCGGCCCGAACGGGCCGCGGGTGCGCCGGGCGTGCCCGGGGCTCAGCCGCAACCGCCAAACCAGGCCGTGAGAAACTCGAAGATGTCCGGAGTGCCCGTCTGGCCGTCCAGGTTCGTGTCGGCGTTGCCTGAGAAATAGTCGGTCAGGAAATCGAACAGGTCCTGCAGCGTGACGCCTCCGACGCCGTTCCAGTCGCCGGGGCAGGCGACGTTGCCGCGGTAGTAGCGCTGCGCCAGCGCCCAGGAGGTCTTGCCCACCTGCGAGCCGGCGATTCGTCCGGTGCGGTCGTCTGAGGCGATGTGGATGCCGCCCCAGAGGCGAGAGATGCCCGCCTCGTCGGCCGCGTCGTAGTACGTCGCCCAGTCCAGCGTGATGTTCTGGGTGGGCCCGTACTCGAACGAGAGCCAGCCCTGCGGGATGGTGTAAGTTGCCAGCCCGCCGGGGAAGAACTTGCTGCCGGTGAACCCGGCGAGCACTTCCGCGCCCGCGCGGCTGAACGTGCTGTGGCCGGAGATGTAGCCGGAGAAGGGCGGGGTGACGAAGGTCGTCTTCTGGTACGTTCCCCAGGCCTTGCCCAACTGCCAGCCGACGCCGCCGATCTGCGTGTCGGGATCGGTGGGCTGACCGAGCCAGGCCCGCACGGCGACCTCGCCGACGTGGCTGTTGGTGATGTTGCCCTGTTCGTCGCGCTCGGGGATGTTGGCGTGACGCTGCCCGGGCTGGATCGACTCGTTGGTGACCAGTTCCACCAGTCCGGGGATGAGCGGCAGACCCTGCGGGTCGTAGGCGGGCTGGCCCGCATCGCTGGATTGGCCCCTCTGGGCCATGTATCGGATGGCGGAGATGGGACGCACGCTGTCGTAGCGGTCTTTGATGCCCCAGGCCGCGATGGCCGCGTCGTGCTCGGCGCCGTTGAGAGCGAGGTAGAGCTTGACGTCCCACTCCAGGTCGTCGACGATCGGGCCGCGCCCGCCGATGCGCTTGACCGTGCGTGGATCGTCGGAAACGTCGTTGGCGAGGACGTTCCAGTGGCCGGGCGGGGTCTCGGAATCGGGGCCGTCGGCCCAGAACTCGGCCAGCACGCGCCCGTAATCGGCGCGGTTGACGACGTTCGGCGCGTACGGCTGCCCGGTGTACGGGTTCACCGGGTAGCCCGTGCCGTCGTTGAGGCCCAGGGTGTTGTTATGGATGGCGCCGGGCGAGATGTCGATCATCACGCCCTCGGTCGGGTCGAGCTTCGAGCTGAACTCCACGACCTGCTCGAAGTCGGACTTGTACATCGCGTCGGTGGCGCCCGAGAGTTGCGGCGGCGGGCCCGGATCGATGAAGAGCTGGCCCGGGGCGGGCCGACGGAGCGCAAAGGGCGTGACGTCATCCCAGTGCGGGCAGATGAACACCTGCGTGATCGCGCCCTCGGGGATGCCGTTCTGGTTGATGAAGTAGCTGAACGCCAGCGGCTGCCAGCGGTTGGGGTCGTTCATCGTCGTGCCGGCAAAGGCGAGGATCAGTGGCGGGTTCACCGGCCGGTAGCCGTTGGTCGCGGCGTAGTTCTCCTCTTCGTTGGCGCCGTCGGCGAGGCACGCGTTGCGGATGGTTTGGAAGATGCGGTTGCCCAGCGCGGCGGGGCTGTCGCCGGTCGTGTCGGTGAAGGCCGCGTCGTAGCCGAGTTGTGCCATCTGCGCATCCAGCCGCGACAGCGTCGTGGCCCCGCCGAAGGCGAACTGGTAGCGCTCGGTGATCAGCCGGTACGCCGCGTAACTGATCGCCTCGTTCCTGGCCTGCGACACCGTCATGCCCGGCGGCGGCGTGGCCCGCTCGTGATGAAACACCTGGTCCGCGGTCGGGTCGTACGCGGCCCACGCGTCGTACATCGCCGCCGAGACGTGATAGAGGTTGCGGGCGTGCACCGGCGGGCGGGGTTTGTCGAGCCGGATGCCGTCGAGCAACTGCTCGTCCCACGCCCTGGCCACCGAGTCGGCCCACGCGCCAGCGGTGGCGGTCGTTACCGCGACAAGCCCGACGCCGATGAGCCGCCGGGCCGGATGATTCGTCCCCCGGCTGAACAGGTGCTTTTTCACGTCGTTGCTCCGAATGAACGAACTCGGGCGGCACAACCGGAGCGGCGGGCCTCGCCCGGCGGTGCGGAAAGTACGCGCTCCGCCCCGTGCATGGACGGCCATTGAGCCTACTTCATCGCCACGATCCAGACACGAAAAATCTGCGGATTGCGGCCGAGCGGTCTCCGCGGACGCCGCCGGAGAATCGGCGGATGTTCGGTCTTGTCGGCTCCGCCGTGGAGAACTTCTGAACTGTCGGTGGGTTGTGTGGTGGTTTCGGGACCTCGCCCGGGAGAGTTGCGGTTCGTGCGGCGGGCGGCGTGGCCTGATCGTCGCCGGACGAGCCGAGAACGATCCGGCGCGGGCTCGCGGGCGCGGGTGGCGGCGTACGATCGGCGGGTCCCAGCGTTGAGATTCATTCCTCGTCCCGGGTGAGAGCCCGGCCAAGAAGGATTCCCGGCATGATCGCCAAGCCGCCGCCCCGTGAGGGGAGCATGGGTTTCTTGTTTCTTCCGCCGTACCGGGTGCAGGGCACGAGCATCGCGGGCGAGGCCACGTGCATCCAGGTGCCCGAGCTGGACGTGTGCTTCGACATGGGCATGTGCCCGCGCATGGCCTTGCCGAGCAAGTACGTGGCGATCAGCCACGGGCACATGGACCACGTCGGGGGTCTGGCGTACTACTGCTCGCAGCGGCACTTCCAGGGCATGGGCGAGGGGACGATCGTGTGCGATACGCGGATCGCGCCCGCGATCGATCGGATGATGGCCGGGTATGTGGAGCTGGAACGCCAGAACACGCCCTACAAGCTCATCCCGCTCGAACCCGGCGGTGAGCACCAGATCAAGAACAACATTGTGCTCCGCGCCTTCGAGGTCGAGCACACCGTGCCCGCGTTCGGCTACACGATCGTTGAGAAGCGGAGCAAGCTCAAGGAGGAGTACGCGGGCCTGCCGCAGGAGAAACTGCGCGAGCTCAAGGACCGCGGCATGGAAATCACGCGCCAGTTGCAGGTGCCGCTGGTGGCCTATTTGGGGGATACTCAGCCGGGCCCGCAGCTCGTGCGTGACGACGTGCGCAAGTCGCAGATCGTGATCTGCGAGTGCACGTTCACCGAGCCGGAGCACCGCGAGCGCGCCAAGGTGGGCATGCACATGTACGCGGAGGCGATCGCGGAATGGCTGCGCGTGCTGGAGTGCCAGTACCTCGTGCTCACGCACGTGAGCCGGCGGACGAATCTCGGGTTCGCCCGCAAGCGGATGACGGAACTGGCCGGCCCACAGTTGATGCAGAAGGTCCACTTCCTGATGGACTACCGCGTGAACCGCGAGCGCTACGACCGCCAGGTGGCCGAGGCGGGCGAAGCGATGGCCAAGGCCGGCACAGAGGATGAATAAAACCGGTTTCGCCGGCACGACACTCACCCCCCGCGCAGGTGGTGCGGCTCGCGAGCGCGCTTGTGGTTTGTCGGCGTGCACCGCTAGCGGTAGTTAGTGATGGTCTGTTCGGCGTGCGTGTGCGTGCCGGCGCGGGCGCGGATGGCTCTAGCAACATCGGCGCGCCGCGGCAAGCGGGCGGTTTTCTTTGTCGCGAGGTTGACATCTCGCGAAGATTGATTAGCGTTGTCGCCCGCGAGACACGCGCGGCGGGTCGCCGGACTTGGCCCATTCCGTCCGGGCCGCGTGTCTTCGAGAGGGAGCGGTCGGAGAGATGCCGGACACCATGATCGCCAGCGATCAACAGCTCTGGTCGGGGATGCTCTCGCATCTCAAGACCCATCACGCCGCGCTGTGCCGCCAGTGGTTCGAGGAGATCGAACCCCTGGGGATCGCCGGGGGCGTGCTGCGACTGCGGGCACACTCGACGGTGCACCGCGACTACTTGCAACGCCAGTGCATCGAGCCGTTCAAGGACGCCGCCTGCAGCGCCTCGCAGGTGCTGCTCTCGGTCCAGTTCTACGGGCCCGAGGACGAAGTCGAGCGCGTCCAGGACGAGCCCGGCCCGTCGCGTCCCGCGGCGTATGTCGAGCCTTCGGCCCGGGTTGGAACCCACGGCGCCGCCGGTGGGGGATTTGGCGGGGGTGGTGCGGGGGTCGGGCCGACCGGCGGGGGCGGGGGAGTGAGCTATTCGCTCGTGACCGAGGACCCGCGCAAGAAGCGGACCGACGAGCTGGTCATCAATCCCGACTACGCGTTCGAGAACTTCGTGCTGGGCCCGAACAACCGCCTGGCGCACGCCGCGGCCGTCGCGGTCGCGAGCAACCCCGGGCGCGCGTACAACCCGTACTTCGTTCACGGCGACGTGGGCCTGGGCAAGACGCACCTGCTGCAGGCGATCAGCCTGCGCGTGCTGGAGGCCGACCCAGGGGCCCGGATCTACTACACCTCGTGCGAAGGGTTCATGACCCAGTTCTTCGACGCGGTGCAAGCGGGCGAGATGGCGGCGTTCCGCCACCGCTTCCGCGACGTGGACATGCTGGTGATCGACGACGTGCACTTCCTGGCCAAGCGCGACCGCACTCAGGAAGAGTTCTTTCACACCTTCAACAGCCTGTACCAGACGCACAAGCAGATCGTGCTCTCCTCCGACGCCCCGCCGGGCGAGATCCCGGACCTGGAGGATCGGCTGGTGTCGCGGTTCAAGTGCGGACTGGTGACGATGGTCTCGCCGCCGGACTACGAGACCCGGATCGAGATCCTCAAGAACAAGGCACGCCTGCGCGGGATGGAACTGGCGCCCGAGGTCGCCGCGTTCATCGCCACGCGGATCGACAGCAACATCCGCGAGCTCGAGGGCGCGGTCATCAAGCTCCAGGCGCTGGCCCAGTGCGAGCAGCGTCCGATCGACGCGGCCCTGGCAGCCCAGGCCCTGGGCGAGCCGCCGGGCAAGAGCGACCGCCAGCTCCAGATCCAGTCGATCATCTCGGTGGTGACGGATTTCTATTCGGTAAAGATCACCGACCTGCAGAGCAAGCGTCGGCAGCGGTCGATCGCCCTGCCGCGTCAGGTGTGCATGTACCTGGCCCGCAAGCACACGCGGTATTCGCTGGAAGAAATCGGCGGATACTTCGGCGGGCGTGACCACACCACCGTGATGCACGCGGTGAAGACGATCGACGGGCGGTGCGAGGTCGATCCCGAGTTCGGAAAAGTCGTCTCGAGCCTCGAACTGCAACTGCGTGCGGCCCTCCCCGCGTGAGTTCGTCCGCCAAAGCCGGAGTCTTCACCACACCCGCGGGCTTTGTCCCGCCGAAACCGGGGTGAAGTCGTCGCAGTTTGCGCGATCGCGGTAAAGTGACCTGTCCATCCTGATGTGGACAAACGGCGCACAACCGAGCAGGTGCGCTCGGCTGAGGATGGCGGTTAGGGGTCAGAAACAACCGACAGCCGCCGACACCGACAGCCAGCCCCATTCAGCGGGGCGCTCGCGCCAGCGATCCGACAGGTTGTTCCCCCGCGGCAATCTACGCGTAAGTGCTTGATGCCAACAGTGTTATCGATGTGGACGATGCGGTGTGTCCACATGGCGACAGGGCTTACTACTACTACGACTGAATTGCGCCTACTACTTGAAAAACTGGCTTACCCGCGAGAGCGCTCGCAAAGGTCGGCTTGTGGGAAGAACCGGGGAAGGGCGGGCCGTGTGAATAACTTGTTGATGCCGGGCTGGCCGCGTGCCCGGCTATCGCTGGCAGCGGGGGCACCAGACGCTCGTTCGCTGGGCGATCTGGGCGGAGCGGAGGGGCAGGCCGCAACGGGTGCAGGGAAGGCCCGAGCGGCCGTAGACGGCGTGGGCGTTCTGAAAGCCTCCGGGGCGGCCCTGTGCGTCGAGGTAGTCGCGGAGTGTGGAGCCGCCGGCCCGGACGGCTGCGGCGAGGACCTCGCGGATTTGGTCGGCGAGAGCGCAGGTCTCCGCGGGCCGGAGCGAGCGGCAGGGACGGGCGGGCCGGATGCCGGCGGCGAAGAGGGCCTCGTCGGCGTAGATGTTGCCGATGCCGGCGACGGTCTGTTGATCGAGCAGCGCGGCCTTGATTGCGCGGGGCGAGGCGCGGAGCACGTCCGCGAGTTGATCGCCGGTGAGGGTCAGGCCGTCGGGCCCGAGTGCGGCCCAGTGTTCGGTGAGGGCTCGCAGCGAACGGAACACGCGGACGGCGCCGAAGCGTCGCGGGTCGCGGAAGAGCATCCGGCCGTTGTCGAGTGTCCACACGATGTGAATATGTGGACGCTTAGGCGGTTGGAGGTCGCTCGCGATGTGAAAGAGCTGCCCGCTCATGCCGAGTTGGACAACCAGGGCCAGGGGCTCGGCGGTGTTGTCGCGCTGCGCGAGGATGGCGAGCTGCTTGCCGCGGCGTTGCACGGCGGTGATCGTGGCGTCGAGAAGGAGGTCGGTACGCCGAACGGGGCTTGGGCGTGGGCGGTTCGGGGTGCGCTGGCGCGAGAGGCCGCCGAAGGGATCGCCGGGGGCGATGACCACGTCGCGCCGGTGTAGCGCGACGGCGAGCACGCGTCGGCCGACGACCCGGGGTTCCAGCGAGCGGCGGATGGACTCGACCTCGGGCAGTTCGGGCACGCGGGAGGGTACGGCTGAGGCACTCTCCGCACGAGCGGGGGATTGAGGTGAATGATGGTTGGTTTCGGGGTTCGGGACGGTTTTCCCGAGCTTGCGCGTGGGGCACTCTTTGGTAGATGGTGAGGCCGTCGGCTACGCGCTTTCCCGTCGTACCGCTTGCCTTTCACCGCTTACCGCTTCATCCGCCCTCCCCCCGGCCCCCTCCCTCTGGGAGGGGGAGGTTGCGTCGCTGGCGGAAGAATGTTCGCAGCAGTTCGGCGCATTCATCGGCGAGCACACCGGGGATGGGGGTTACGCGGTGGTTGAGGCGCGGGTCGGTGGTGAGGCTCATGAGCGTACCGCATGCGCCGGCCTTGGGGTCTGCGCATCCGTAGACCACGCGGCCGAGGCGGGCGTTGACGATCAGGCCTGCGCACATGGGGCAGGGTTCGAGTGTCACGACGAGCGTGCAGTCGTTGAGCCGCCAGTCGCCGATCTTCGCTGCGGCTCCACGGATGGCGATGAGCTCGGCGTGCAGGGTGGGGTCTTTGCGTGTGTGGCGCAGGTTGGCGCCCTCGCCGAGCAGCTCGCCCGTGGCGGTGCGGTAGACCACGGCGCCGACGGGGGTCTCGCCCATGGCCGCGGCTTGGCGGGCGAGGTCGAGCGCGCGGCGCATCATCTGTTCATCGGTCGGGGTGGGCGCTGGGTGGTCGGCCATGGTCGGTTCCAGTCACGGCCCGCCGCCCTCGCCGTCGCTGGCGATGGATGTTCGGTGCGCCTCGCGCTGGGCCTCTCGATCGCCCGCGACCTTGGAAGCGGGGAACCACTTGAGCAGCAGCAGCCCGAGCTCGAAGAGGATGTAGAGGGGCACGGTGAGCAGGGTCGCCGAGAGCGGATCGCCCGGGGTGAGGGCCGCGCCGAGGATCGCGCACGTGAACAGCGCGTGTTTGCGGTACTTCTTGAGCAGTTCGGGCGTGATGATGCCGACCCAGCCCAGGAGCAGCACGACCACGGGCATCTGGAACCCCGCGGCGAAGGCGAGGGAGAAGTTGAAGAGCAAGTCGATGTACTGGGAGAGTTTGTACTGCTGGCTGAGCAGGCCCGAGCCACTCACGGGCGTGCCGACGACCACGGCCGCGACGGTGTCGGCGGCGGCGTGCGTGCACACTCGCAGTTCGTCGACGGAGGTGTTGATCCACATCTCGCCGAGCGCGGGTGATGGCGGGTCGGCGGTGAGGATGGGGATCATGGGCAGCGTCACGCCCGGCGGGAGGGGCGCGGTGGGCACGGCGGGGTTGGGCAGCGAGAGGTTGAAGTGGACGAAGAACGTGAGGATCGCCGGCAGCATCACGTAGTAGGTGAAGAACGCGCTGAGGATGGTGAGCACGAGGCTCAGCGGTGCGGCGAGGTAGACGAAACGGCGTTCGCCCGCGTACAGGCCAGGCGCGACGAAGAGCCACAGTTGGTAGAGCAGCCAGGGCGCCCCGACCAGCAGCGCCATGATGAGCGCGAGGTAGAAGTACGAGTTGAATCCTTCGAGCACGCCGGTGACGAGCATCCGGGCCGGCTGGTTGGCGGCGTGCAGGGCCCGCTCGGCGGGCAGCAGCAGGAACGCCATCACGCTCTTGCCGAAGAACATCGACGCGATGAGGATCGGGAGCAGGCCCAGGAGCGCGATGCCCAGCCGCCTGCGGAGTTCCTCCAGGTGTTCGCCGAAGGACATAACTTTGTCGATGGTGGCGTTCCGCTTCTTCAAGGCGTGGCTCGGGGCGTTCGGTTGGGCGTAGAGGGTGCGGGAGGCGGCGGTTTCTCGGGCCTGGATCGGTCATCGGGCGATGAAGGCCGCGAAGTACGGGGTTGGTTCGCACTACAAACGAACCGCAGAGGTTATTCGGCGGGCGCGAACCCGGCGCGGTCCGATCGGGAACAAACCGATGGGGCCCGCGTGACGGGTCCTCACGATCCGAGCGTCATGGTGGAGTACTTCGGGAGCAAGGTGTGACTCTTCGGGACCCTACAGAAGCGCCCGCCGGGGAGGTTGGGGGAGGGGCCGCCCGCGGCGGGCCCGAGGTCGGTGAAGGGGCGGACGATCTCACGTCGTTCGACCTGTCGCCGGTGGGGCGCGCGCTGATCGCGCAGGCGATCCGTGGCGACCACGAGGCGTTGCGCCGGTTGTGGAACGAGCACCGGCGCTGGGTGGCCGCGATCCTGCTGGCCCACATGCCCCGCTCGGGCTGGGGCGGCGGGGGCGGGCCGGAGTTGGACGACCTGTTGCAGGAAGTCGCCGTGACGGTGGTGTCCAAAGTGTCGGGCCTGCGTGACGAGGCGGCGTTCAAGCCGTGGCTGCGTGCGGTGGCCCTGAGTGTGGCCAAGACCAGCGGCCGGCGCACCAAGGTCCGCAAGGAGGGCTGGCTCAAGCTGGTGAGTTTCCGGGGCGGCGCGGCCGCGGGCGAAGAGGACGACGAGGCGGGCGGGCCGAGCTCGGCGCGGGCGCAGACGCTGGCGGAGGGACGTCGCCTGATGGACCTGGCGGCCGAACTGCCCGACGGATACCGCGAACCGCTGCTGCTCAAGTGCGTGCAGGGGATGAGCTACAAGCAGATCGGCGAGGTGATGAACCTGCCCGACACGACGATCGAGACCCGCATCGCCCGCGCGAGGCGGATGCTGCGGGAACGTGCTGAGAAGGTGTTTGCCACTGAGGGATCTGAGGCGGGCGAGGGGGCGGGTTGGGAGCCACGGACAGGCACGGATAAGCACCGATGAAAGCGGGAGTTTTGTGTGGTGGAGAGTTGGGTCTTTTTGAGTTGGTGAAGCCATGAGCAACCTTGAACCCGTCATCGACCCCCGTGAGCAGTTGGACCTGCTGGTGTCGCGCATCGCCGACGGCGAGGCGGACGAGCACGATTGGGGCGCGTTCAACGCGCTGGCCGAGAAGATGCCCGACGCCTGGAAGCACCTGGCCCGGGCGCAGCGCGAGCATTCGGCGCTGAGCATGGCCGTGGGCGTCGCGCTGCACGGAGCGGAGCGCGTCGAGCTGCCCACGGCGGAGGCGGCCGAGCTGTTCACGGCGCGGCGGCACGCGCCGACGCACATCCGCACGTTGAGCCGGCTGGGCGCGTACTCGGGCTGGGCCGCGGCGGCGGCGGTCGCGCTGGTGGCGTGGAACGGCGCGTTCCGCGGGGGCGGGGCGGGCGAGGCGGGGCCGGGTTCGGCGGGCGACGGCAACGTGGCCTCCATCGTGCCCGCCGGGTTCACCGTCAACTCACCCGACGATGCCGTGAAGGCGTACCTGAACATGGGCGGGCGGAACGGGAGCGTGATCGGCGAGCTGCCGCGGCGCGTGGTGGTGGACAGCGAGCCCACGACGCTCAACGGCGGGCAACGCGGCGTGCGCGTGATCTACATCCGGCAGTTTGTCGAGCAGGCCGTGGTCACCGACCTGGCCCGGGTGAGCACCGACGAGGCGGGGCGCGTGATCGCGCTGCCCGCGGCGCCGTCGGTCCCGCCGCCGGTGCCCGGGCCGCAATGACGGGCGTGATGCGCGGAGTTGCTCCGCGCGACGGAGCGGCGTCGTTCGAGCGTCTCGTGTGTGGCAAAGGAGTTGAACCCATGAACACGAACAACCTGCATTCTCGTTGCGGTCGCGGCGCACGCTGGGCCATCGCCGGCGGGATGAGCGTCGGGCTTCTGCTCTCGGGCGCGGCCGTGGCGCAGACTGGTGGCGGGGGCGGCGCGTCGAGCGCGCACGCCGGCACGCTCGGCGGCGAGCCCGGGTCCGACGTGCAGTCGAGCACCAGCATCTCCGTCAACGAGAACGGGCACCAGTACAAGATCGAGATGAAGAACGGCGTCGTCACGCTCGCCCAGATCGACGGGCAGAACGTCCCCGACGATCGGATCGAGAACGACGGCGACGTGGTCCGTCTGAAAGACGACAAGGGCGCGGTCGTCTACGAGTACCGCGTCCCCGGCGATCTGGGCATGATGGGTCAGGGCGTGGGCGCGATCGGGCCGGGCACGCCTTTCTGGCCGTCTCTGGGGGGGGTGGGGGTAGGCGGGGCTGGAGTTCCCGGCGCAATGGGGCTCAACGGTCTGGGCGCGATGGGGCTGGGCGGGCCGCAGTCGGCCATGGTCGCCCCCGAGCCCGGCGAGGCGCCGAGCGTGATGATGGGCGTGCAGATGGGCGTGCCTGATTCGACGCTCTGCGGGCACCTGGGCATCGATCGGGACAAGAGCACACTGCTCACGGCGGTGCACGAGACGCTCCCTGCGGCCGCGGCGGGGCTGGCCCCGTACGACGTGATCGTGAGCATCGACGGCAAGGACGGCGCGAGCCCGATGATGATCCGCGAGGCGCTCAAGGACAAGAAGCCGGGCGACACGCTGAAGCTGGGCGTGATTCACAAGGGCGTGCACGAGGACGTGAGCGTGAAGCTTCAGGCGTACGACTGGCAGAAGCTCAGCAGCGCCAAGGCCGACCGCATCGCGACCGACGGCAACGACGTGTTCGCGCTGGCGACGGCGCCCTCGGCGCCGCTTCCGCCGCTGCCCGCGTCGATCCCGCAGGAGTACCGAAAGCAGATCGAGCAGTACCTCAAGGACAACAACCTGTCGAAGTCGTTCACGATCAACCGGTTCGGAACGCGGGCGCCGCTCGCGGACGCGGACCAGCAGCGGTTGCTTGAGCAGATCGAGCGGCAGCAGACCGCGGCGGCGCAGCGGTCGCGTGAACTGGCGCGGCTGATGGCCGGGCAGGGGTTCGCCGTGCCCGATCCCGGCGAGATGCGCCAGCGAATGGAACGGATGGAGCAGATGCTCGAGCGGCTCATGAACGAGAGGCTCCAGCAATCGCAGCCGCAGACTCAGCCGCAGGCGCCGGAAGCGCCGGAAGCCCCGGCCAAGGACCCGGCCACGCAGAGCTGACCGGCGATCACCACCAACAAGCACACCCTCCACGAAGGGGGCCGTCCTCAACCGACCAGGGGGGCGGCCCCCATCTATTTACGCCGGTTCAGCAACCCGTACCACCCGCGTAGGGGATTGTGGCGGCTCATTCTTGCGGGCAGAATGCATTCTTTCGTGCGGGCGATTTCGGTCTATTCCACCAGCCCTTGACAAGGTTTCCGCCAAGAGGTGGACCTTGATCGGTTGTCCGAGTGATCCGAAAGAGGCCGTCCGTGCGGCGTTCTGGAACGATCGTGGCGGCAATGGTCATGTTTGGCATCGCGGTGTTGCACGCGAACGCCCAGGGCACCGGCGATCTCAACGGTGACGGACAGTTTGACAGAGCGGATTTTCCGCTCATCGCCGCGTGCATGGCCGGCCCGGCCGATCCACTTCAGCCCGGTTGCGACGACGCGGACGATGACGACGACGGCAAGTTTACGTTGCGCGACCTCATGCGGATCATCCGGAAGCTGCCGACCCGGCCCACCGCGGACTGCGACATGCACTGGATGGGCACACGGTTCTACCTGGGGTATCGCGCGGATGCTCCTCAGGACGCGGACTTTGAGGGCGCGGGAGTGACGGTCAACGCGTCCGACGCGCCCCTCTGCGGCGAGAACGCGGGATACGGCCCGTTCGCCCTGTCGGCGACGTGGGTCGGGATCGCCCAGACGAACACCATGCCGTACGCGACGGCACAACTGGGTTTCATCTCGGGACGCGCGTTCCCCATAGATCAGGCCGGCGCGCCGCCGACGCCCAACCCCGAGCGGTTCCACAAGCTCTATTTCGAGATCATCTGGGACACCGGCGAGAACTTGAACCAGCCGCAGGACCCGCAGTTCATCACCCGGTTGTGGACGGTGGCGGCGTCGCCGCCGGTGACGTTCCAGTTCGAGGTCTGGCGAGAGACCAACTTCCTGGGTGATGGCCAGGGGATTTTCTTCGGGGCCTTCATCGAGGGCTTCCCGGAAGACCCACTGCTCTTCCAGACCTACTACCCGACGATCGCGAATCACGGGCTTGTCAACCGGCCGAACTCGGTGACTTTTACTTCCGAGACCGGTAACACCGGGGACCACGTCGCCGGAACGGTGTTCAGGTCGTGTGCGTTCTACGATTGCGTGTTGTTCGATCGATTCTTTGGGCCACGTCAGTTTGACTTTGATCATCCGCTCGTGGAGCGGCTGAATGATCACAACCCGCGAGACGTCGGGATCCAATCACTCGGGTTCGTGCCGAACTCGGCGTTCGAGATTTGGGACAGGCGAACGGATCGGTAAGCACATGCAAACACTTTATATATATCATGGCGCGAAAACCACGCTAATGAGCAGCGGCATTTCATTGCTGTGCGTATTGTGGGTGGCCTGCTCAAGCTTTGCACAAATAGACCCGAAGGTGCTTCGTCCTGAGCAGCGTGCGCCGCCAGTCGTTGCCAACGCAGAGCAGGCGATCAAAACCGCAAAGGAATTCTTGGGCAGTACGTTGGCATTCGAAGGCGACTGGAGTGCGGCGTTGCGGCCGCTTGACTTGAACGTGTTGCCCACGAATGTGGCCAAGTCGGGCGACACCATGTGGTATGCGCAGGCCAAGAGTTCTCAAATAAGTGGGTTGTATCCCCAAGAAGACAAGGTGTGCGTCAGAAATCTGCTTGTGGTTGTACGTCCCGCGTCGGGTGAAGTCTTGGAGGCCGTCTTTGATGATCCGAAAGCGGTGGTGTCGCCAACGCCGGAGCCAAGCTTGGAGTCGTTTCGACGCCAGCTGGCGGGTAGTGGTGAACGATGGCTCGGAATCACAAATGATCCGCTCGACCGAGACCTGCGTGCGGCCCTGTTGACCGTGGCGCGGGACATGGGCGGCACTGCGGAGGCGGCGCGGATCATCATTCGCCCGATCTGGTGGGCGTGTGCGCGCGAGAAGAGCCCGTTCCGGGCGCCCCGCTCCGTCTGGTCCATCGACCTCCGCGGGACGACGCCTCCGCCGCCCGACCGTCCCGAGTGGCCCATCGAGGCCCGCAACCACATCCGACACATCGTCGATGCGACGACCAACAAGTGGCTCATGGCCACGTCCGTGCCTCAGCCGGACCCGCCCGACCCCGCGGTCCGAACCCCGGCGATGAAACCGCCGGGGGTCGGCGCACCGCCCGGTTCTTCCGCCCCGAACGGCCCGTCCCCCACTCAGCCCAATCCTCCAAGCTCCCCCGCGACGCCTCCGACGCCGGACGCGCCGAAGCCCGGAGCAAGCGCACCACGATAGGTGACCATCATGCGCTACCCATCGAGATCGGTGACAAGGCACGGCGTTGCCCTGGCGTTGGCGGGTCTCGGACTGTTGAGCCATACCGGCGATGCCGCCGCGCAACAGGAGACGTTTGTGGTGGTGACGCTGGATACGAACGTGAACGGCCTGAACATCGATCCGGGAACGCCGGTGGCCTGGTCCGTGTCCATTCAGGTTCTTTCGGCGGGGCGTGATCTTGGCCTGATGGGGTTTGTGACCGATCTTGTGATCTCCGACTATCCCGGGCAAACCCCGGCGGAGAATCGATTGACGCCCTCGGGAGTGCCCGCCGGAATGGAGCGGTTCAGCCGACCGCTCGGGATCAGCAACCCGCCCCCGCCCGGCTCCGGACTGGACACCGGCTATGGAGGAACGCCGGGGGTGGTCACGCTGAACACGTACGGGACGCCCTACCCGGCGTACGCCCTGCTGGAGATCGGCGGGATGCAGAATCCGTTCGGCGTTTCCGGCGAAACGATGGGGACCGAGGCATCGTGTGAGCCCAGGCTTGCGCAGTCGGCGCCGCGGATCGTCGCCTCCGGCGAGTTCCCGGCGTACAACTATCCGGGCTATTACGCCGTGGAACTCCAGCACCTGGTTGTCAACATATTCTCATACGTCGCCGCGCCCCCGGAGGAATCTTCCGTTCAGCAGATGTCCAGCGAGTACTGGTGGTCCCCGGACACGCACCTCGCGCCGCCGCCGCCCTTTGGGTTTTATGTGGTGTGTCGCGCGGATTTCAACAATAACGGCGAGGTCTCGGTCGAAGACCTATTCGCATTTCTGAACGCCTACTTCGCACTAGACCCGTCGGCGGACTTCGATCTCAATGGAGAAGTGACCGTGAACGACCTGTTCGTGTTTTTAGACCTGTATTTCATCGGGTGCTCTTGATTGCGGCGATCCCGTGCGATGCGGTGCAGACACAAATCGGCGTGAGGCGTTCTCGCTGCTTGAGTTGCTCGTCGTGGCGGCGGTGGTGTCCGTCCTGATCGCGACGGTTCTTCCCGCGGCGTCTCTTGCGCGGGCGAGCGCGCGCCGGGCGGGCTGCCTGTCGAACCTCCGGACTCTCGGGATCGTTTGGACGCAATACACGGAGGACTACAGGGCGTTTCCCTGCGGTGATCTGCCGAGTTACCGCAACCATCTGCGGTTCGGCTGGGGCGGTGTTTCCTGGTACGGCGATAACCCCGTGCCGGGCATCCACACGCCCCCGGATCGGCCGCTGAACGCGTACGTGTCCACCGGGCCGCGCATCGAGACTCGAATGGAGCTTTTCAAGTGCCCATCGGACACCGGGTGCGCAAACTCGGTGAGCGGCGAGCGGTCCTGGGCGGCGCACGGCGCGGGCAACGCTTCCGGGGAAGGCGCGATTTCGTGTTTCGGCCTCGCGGGCACAAGCTACGAGGCCAACACCTGGATGTATTGCATCCCGGGAAGCACCACGGGATTCGGTTACTCGCCCCCCGGCACGCTCCCGCCGAGATTCCGCGGGAACCAGACCTTCGACAACATGTCCGCGGAGCCCTGGCGGTTCATCGTTATCGGAGAGATCGGGGCCATGGCCGGCGGGCGGATGGGCCGCGCCGAGCGCGGCAGACAAGACGTGTTCACCGGATTCTGGCATGGGGCCGAGAAGGGGCAGTTTGTATTTGCCGATGGATCGGCCCGTACGGAGGCCGTTGGATCGGCCTCCACACCGCGGTACACGTGCTTCATGGCGCTGTTGAATCACCCCGGGGGGGCGTGGCGTTGGCCGGATCGGCCGTGATGGCGTGTCTCACGGGGGGAGACGTCGAGCCCCTACCATCGCCATGATGCCCGACCCTCTCTCTTCGCACGCCGTGCCGCCTGTTTCCGCCGACCCTCAGCAGGACGTCGCCAAGGTCCGCGAGGCGTACGACCGGCTGCGCGAGCAGATCCACAAGGTGATCGTGGGTCAGGACGCGGTGGTGGACCAGATTTTGATGGCGATGTTCTGCCGCGGGCACGCGCTGGTGGAGGGCGTGCCGGGCCTGGCCAAGACGCTGCTGATCTCGACGATCGCGCGGACGCTGAGCCTGGGTTTTTCGCGGGTGCAGTTCACGCCCGACCTGATGCCCAGCGACATCACCGGCACGGAGGTGATCGAGGAGGACAAGGCGACCGGCGTGCGCGAGCTGCGGTTTGTCAAGGGCCCGGTGTTCGCGAACGTGATCCTCGCCGACGAGATCAACCGCACGCCGCCCAAGACGCAGGCCGCGCTCTTGGAGGCGATGCAGGAGCGGCAGGTGACGGTGGGCGGCGTGCAGCACAAGCTGCCGGACCCGTTCTTTGTGCTGGCGACGCAGAACCCGATCGAGCAGGAGGGCACGTACCCGCTGCCCGAGGCGCAGCTGGACCGGTTCATGTTCAACATCCGCATCGGCTATCCGACGGCGGATGAGGAGGTCGAGATCGTTCGACGCACGACCAGCGGGCAACGCGGCACGCCCGAGGCGGTGTTGACCAGCGCCGAGATCGCGCATGTGCAGGGGCTGGTGCGGGCGATGCCGGTGGCGGACTACGTGATCCGCTATGCGCTGCGGCTGGTGCGGGCGACGCGTGTGGGCGAGCCGATGGACCTGGGCGAGCGGCCGCGGCTGGTGAAGGACTATGTCGGCTGGGGCGCGGGCCCGAGGGCGAGCGAGTACCTGATCCTCGCGGCCAAGGCGCGGGCGATCCTCAACGGGTCGTTCCACGTGACGCCCGAGCACGTGCAGAGCATCGCCAAGCCGGTGCTGCGGCACCGCATCCTGACCAACTTCAACGCCGAGGCCGACCAGGTGACGACCGACGCGATCATCGACGGGCTGCTGAGCGACATCGCCGTCGAGGGCGCGAGCGCGGCGGAGAAGCGGCAGATGGACGCGGTGATGCGTTGAGGAGAGGCGTTGAGCGGTCGGGGTGTGGGGGAGGTTACTCGGTCGGCCGCGGCGCGACCTGTGCCCCGCTGGGGCACTGCCGATGGGGGAGGGGGTTCCGGGGGCCGCGCTCGAAGACTCGCTTGGCCCCCGGCAAAATACCCTGGCCGCTCCGCGGCCGGGTTCGCCGCGGCCGGGTGCTTTGCCGCCGGGTTGTTGCGGGCGGGTTCGTGCGGGCGTCAGGATTCGACGACGCTTGTGGGGCGCCGACCGGCGCGCGGGTGTGAGGAAGCGGTGATGCTCAGCCCGCACTCGGGGCAGCGGCCGCGGGCGGCGGGGGTGAGGCCGCTCAGGTTGTAGCCGCAGCCGGGGCACGCGCCGCGGGGGGTGCGTCTGGCGAAGATGAGCACGGCGAGGGTTCCGATCGCGCCGCCGAGGCCCATGATCGCGGCGTCGTTCGGGGGCTCGGTGACATACACGAGCGCGGCGAGCGACACGCCGAGGCCGAGCACGCCGGCGATCAGGCCGCGAGCGAAGCGGGCGAGCCACCACGAGTGCGCGGCGTTGAGCGCTCGCAGGCGCGGCCCGCGGGCGAGTCGCACGATCTCGGCGGCGGCCCAGCCGGCGCCGATGGGCAGCACCCACGAAACCAGCACGAGCGCGAGCACCCACGGGTTGTCCGGCCGCACGGCGGGCTCGACGACGATCGCGCCGGCGCAGGCGAGCGTGTAGATGAGGGCCAGACCGGCGATGAAGGCGGGCATGGGGGGCTCCGGTGCGATCGACAATGCGGGCTATGGGTTGGTGTTCGCGGGCGCGGGGGCCGGCGCGGCCATCTGGCCCACGCACATTTTGCCCATGACGGGCGAAGTGACGGGCGACGGGTTGAGGCGGTCGGTGATCCATCGCACGGCGAAGGAGCTGCGGGCGGGCGATGGGCCGGCGCTCCGTGCGCCCGCGATGTCGGCCGCGGCCGCAGTGAGGCCGGTGAGCCCGAGCACCGCGGCGATTCGTCCGGCGGCGCGGGCGAGGCGGGCCCGGGCCGCGGCGAGGCCGCGCGGGCAATCGCGGGTGAGGATCGTGCCGTCGGCGCGCTGATAAAAGCGGATGCATGTGCGGCGTGAGCCGTCGCCCGCTCGCGCGCGGGCGACAAACTCCTCGGCCTCCTCGCGCGACATGGCGGAGAGGTTGTGGACGTTCATCGCGCAGAGAGAACAGTGGCGGGTCTTGTCGTCGCCGAGCATGTCGTCCCAGCGGGCCTCGCAGGGCGAGGCGATCGAGACGCTCTTGAGGATGTCGAGGTGGATGGATGGGGCGGCGGTGGGCATGGGTGGAGACTCCGTGCGGCCGCAGGGTGATGGCCGATGGGGACGGGGAGTCTCCAAACTCCCCCTCCCAGAGGGAGGGGGTTGGGGGGAGGGCGGAGAAACCGCACGGGTTATCGAGCACATCGCGGCGGTGGGGTGCGGCGGTTGACGACAAGTGACGGGAGCTGGATGCACGCTCACGGGCCCTCCCCCCGGCCCCCTCCCTCTGGGAGGGGGAGGTGCTGTTCCTATTATCTTCGCCCATGCCCCATTCGACCCCCGAACAGCCGATCCATCCGCTCGAGCAGCAGCGTCGCGAGAACCGCGCAGCGGTGGGCGCGCTGGGGCGCGAGCCTTACGGCGTGCGTACGGACGGGCTGAAATCGCTGTACGAGGCGCGGCGGACGTACGACGGCGCGGCGGATGCGGCGTTTGCCGCGGCGGGGAAGACGCCGCCGCCGGGGTTTGTCGATCCGCGTCCGCGGGTATCGGTGGCGGGACGCGTCGTGCTCTTCCGCGACAACGGCAAACTGATCTGGATGACGCTGCGCGACGACACGGGCGACTTGCAGACGGCGATCAGCCAGCGCGACGTGGACGAGACGGGCTTCGCCGTCGCCAAGAAGACCGACCTGGGCGATATCGTGATCGTCACCGGCGCGGTGATGAAGACCAAGACGGGCGAGGTGACGGTGTGGGCCTCGGGCGGCGACGGCGTGCGTCCGGGGAGCAAGTGCCTGGTGCCGCCGCCGGAGAAGCACGCGGGGCTGACGGACGTCGAGCTGCGCTACCGGCAGCGGTACGTGGACCTGTGGGCGACGCCCGAGACGCTGCGGGTGTTTCAGATGCGATCGAAGATCGTGGCGTCGATCCGGCGATACCTTGACGAGCGCGGGTTTCTGGAGGTCGAAACGCCCATGCTCCAGACACTCGCGGGCGGCGCGGCCGCGCGCCCGTTCGCCACGCACATGAACGCGCTGGACATCGACCTCTACCTGCGGATCGCGCCCGAGCTGTACCTCAAGCGGCTGCTGGTGGGCGGCCTGCCGCGGGTGTACGAGATCAACCGCAACTTCCGCAACGAGGGCCTCGACAAGCAGCACAACCCAGAGTTCACGATGCTGGAGGTGTACCAGGCCTTCGGGAACTGCGAGAGCGTGATGGAGCTGACCGAGGGCGTCATCCGCGGGGCGGCGGCGATGGTCGCGGCGGAGACGGGCGCGGGCGAAGGAGGGGGGGCGAGGCTGCCCTTCGGCGATCTGCTGATCGACTACGGCTCGCCGTTTGCGCGGGTGACCTACCGCGGGCTCTTCGAGCGGGCGCTGGGGTTCTCGATGGACGACGCGGCGCGCTGCCGCGACGAGGCGATGAAGCGGCACCTCTTCAAAGCGGAAGAGATCGACAAGCTCGACCCGATCTTCATCGTCAACGGGCTGTTCGAGGAAGCGGCGGAGAAGTCGATCGACCCGTCGCGCCCGACGTTCATCACCGAATACCCCGCGGCGCTGAGCCCGCTGACGCGCCCCAAGCCGGGCGAGCCGGCGGTGGCCGAGCGGGCCGACCTGTTCATCGCGCACATGGAGATCGCGCCGCACTACACCGAGCTCAACGACCCGGACGTCCAGGCGGCGAAGTTCCGCGAGCAGCTCCGAGGTCTGGACGACGAGGAGTCCACCTTCCGCACGTTCGACGCCGACTTCATCCACGCGCTCAAGGTGGGCATGCCGCCCGCGGGCGGGCTGGGGCTGGGGATCGACCGCCTGGCGATGCTGCTGACCAACCAGCGGACGATCCGAGACGTGGTGCTGTTCCCGCTGATGCGTCCGGAGTGAGGCCGGGGGCGGGCGGGTATCCGCGCGTCAGGGCCGGGGCCGCGCGGGAATCCGGTTCTATACGACTGCTTTGCGCTTGACTCCCCGCCGATTCTGTGCGAGTCTCGTTGTCGCGGCCGGAGAGCCCCTGACCCGCACTCCATCCGGATGGTGGGGGGGGCGGGGGGCGATCCGGACCACCGTTCGGCCCACGGCGTGGCCGGTTGCTCATATTTTTCAGGAGAACACCATGCGTTGTTCGTGTCACCGCTCGGGCGCTCGATCCGCGGGGCTGGCCGCGGGTGCGATGATGGCGTTCGCCGCGTCCGCGATCGCCCAGACCGGGCCCGTGTCCGCGACGGGTTGGAACCGCGACATCGTGGTGGAGGCCAGCGCGGCCCAACCGTACAGCAGCGCGGCCCAGTCTTTCGACGTACCCAACAACTTCGCGTTCTACGAGAATGCGCTCCCCGGCTCGCTCAAGGGCCTTCCTTTCGGCGGCTCGTTCTCCAGCCTGCTCGACGGGACCGCCGGCCAGTTCCAGCCCTACACGGGCCCGAATGCGCTGTTCATGAGCGCGACGGGCGCGAGTGGCACACTCACGTTGTTGCCCGCGGCGCAGCGACCGTACAACCGGCTGACCGTCTTTGCCGTCTCGGCCAACGGCGGCGGCACCGGCACGGTCGTGCTCAACTTCGCCGACGGTTCGTCTTCCGTCCCGATGAGCTACAACGCGCAGGACTGGTTCTTCGTCACCGCGAACAACGCGCTCAACAACCTGGGGCGCATCGGGCTCACCGGCGGGGTCGACGACGGTTCGCAGGACAACCCGCGCATCTACCAGACCACCATCGACCTGGCCATCGCGGGCCAGAACCTGCAATCGGTCCTCAGCCTCACCTTCACCAAGCCCGCCGCCGCCGCGACCAGCGTGGTCATGGCGATCAGCGGCGAGGTCAACGCCTCGGCGACCGGCGTCTGCTGTGCCTCCGATGGAACTTGCACCCTGACCAACCCCGGCGGGTGCGTGGGCGCGTTCCACACCGAGTGGGCCGATTGCGGTGTCGCGCAGTGCCCGCAACCCTCATCGTGCTGCTTCGATGACGGGAGTTGTTCGGTGATGCAGGCCGCCGACTGTGCGGCCGCCGGTGGCCAGACCGGCGCGTCGGCCGCGTGTACGCCGAACGACTGCCCGCAGCCCGGCGCGTGCTGCGCGCCCGACAGCGCATGCTCCATCGCCCAGGGGCCCGATTGCACGGCGAGCAACGGGTTCTTCATGGGCGCGGGCACAACCTGCACGCCCAACAACTGCCCGCCCTTGCCGTGGGCGTGCTGCTTTGCCGACGGCTCGTGCCTGGCGCTCACCGGCACAGACTGCACCGCCAACAGCGGCACGTGGAACGTGGGCCAGACCTGCGGCCAAGCGTATTGCGCCGGCGAGAACTTGCTGGTCAACCCCGGCGCCGAGACCAACGACATGACGGGATGGACGGTGGACCTCAACGGCGGGAACGGCTGGGCCACCGACTTCGACGACCTGATCCACTCGGGGTCGCACTCGTTCTCGACCTCGTACACCCTTTGTGTGCGCCACCAGGAGGTCGATCTGCTGGGCGCGGGCTTCTCCGAGTCGCTGCTCGACAGCGCCCCGAGCGTCGCGTTCAGCGAGTGGGTGGCGTCGCGGTTCGACAACGGCGCGCGGTACTTCGTCACGTTCGACCTGCTGGACGCCGGGCGCGCCGTGATCGCGACGTTCACCGACGGCGACCAGACCACGCTGACGCAGCTCTCTCCCGGCACGGCGTACTTCCAGGTCGCGCACACGTTCACCGGTTACGGACCCGGCCTCCGCTACCTGCGGATCACCGACGGCGGACAGGACGTGAACGTCTGGGCGGGCAACTACGGGCCGCACTTCGACGACGCGTCGGCGGGTATCGTCCTGCCGCGGGCGTGCTGCCTGCCCGGCGGGGTCTGCCAGATCGCGACCATCGGCGGCTGTCTGAGCGCCGACGGCGCGACGCAGGGCGCGGGCTCGGCGTGCACGCCCGGCCTGTGCCCCGGCGGCGGGAACGGCGCGTGCTGTGCGGGCGCGACCTGCTCGGTGGTGGACGCGGGCGCGTGCTCGGGTCCGAACACGCAGTTCATCGCCGGCGCCGCCTGCAACGCGCCCGGCAACAACACCTCGCCTTGCTGCAAGGCCGACTACAACCACTCGGGCAGCGTGACGGTGCAGGACATCTTCGACTTCCTCGGCGGCTACTTCACCGCCAACCCCGCGGCCGACATCAACGCCAGCGGGGGCGTAACGGTGCAGGACATCTTCGATTTCCTGGGCGGTTACTTCACCGGCTGCGCTTGAGCGCCGGTCGGGTCGCAACGGTCGCCGAACAGCAACGCCCGTGGGCGCCAACCCCGCGGGCGTTGTGCATTGGCAACGGGGGGTTGATCGCGAAGCCATGCGGCGGGCGGAATCAGGCCTCAAGACCGCGCTTCTCCTCCGCGGACTCCGCGGTCCCGCGGTGAGCTGCAAATCCAACACGTCAGCAAGAGCGTCAAGAAAACGCCCCCGGGCCGTCACGGTCCGGGGGCGAAAGGAAAGGTCTTCGAGTGTTGCGGCCGTGGCGTTTACGGGCAGCCGTTGAACCACACCGCGAGGAAGTCGAACAGGTCCTGCACGGTCACGCCGTCGACGCCGTTGACGTCGGCCGCGCACGAGGGCGCGGGCGGGGCGACCAGCAGCTCGTGCTCCGCGTCGGAAACAGCGACGAGGAAGGCGAAGTCGTGGGCGGGGTCAACGGTCTGCCAGTGCGAGGTGTCGTAGGGCGGGCCCTTGATGCAGCCGGGGTTGAAGTTGATCGGGCACTTGGCGCCACACGTGTAGTTCCACAGGAAGTAGCCGCGGGCGTTCTGGCTGTTGTCGCCCAGGGCGTACAGGCTCACCCAGTAGTTGCGTCCGGCTTGCAGGGGCATGGCCTTGAAGTCGTAGAACTCGGCGCGGTACAGCGACAGGTTCGGGCCAACTCCCAGGGCCGGCAGGCCGATGCGCGTCAGGCACCGCGGCTCGAGGGTGAGCAGGGGCTCGGACTCGCTGGGGCAGTGGCACGAGCCGTCATAGATGTCCAGGCGCACGTTCTCGCAGTTGGTCAGGATGTAACCCTCGATGTAGCACAGGGCGAGGTTCGAGCACGGCGGCGCGACGAAGTCGTCGGCCGTGCGGGACTTGTCGCTGGTGCGAGAGCCGTTCTGGAGGCTCGGCGAGCCGGGCACCTGCACGCCGGGGCCGTTGCCGGGGTCGAGCGCTATGGGCGGGCCCTGGCTGAACAGGTCGGGCACGCCGTTGTCGAGCAGGACCTTGCACTGCTCGCCCTCGACGCAGAAGTTGAAGTCGGTGCAGCCGCAGCAGAGCAGGTCGATGTCGGTCCAGGAGCCGTCGTCGGAGTTGTAGAACTTGCCGGGCCGACCCTTGACCACGTTGTTGCCGCTGGTGCCCCAGAAGAACTGGTCCTCGGCGTCGGACGTGCCGCTGTAGCCCGCAAACGCGACCCAATACGAGCCGCCCTTGAGCCAAACCCGGGGGAAAGTGGCCGTCACTTCGATGAGGCGGAATCCATCGGGAGTGGTCGTGCCGAGCTCGCGGATGTCCACGCTGCCGATCACGCACTCGCTGGGCAGGTACAGCGGGTAGTTATCAAAGTCGATCGGCTGGGAGTCAGCGATGGCGACCGGCCGGTTCGGCGTGCCGTCGCAGTCCGAGAGGATCGCCACCTGGGCCTTGGGCACGATGGCGTCGGTCAGCATCACCGCCTTGAGCGTGCGGATGCGGTACACGTTGCCCTCGCAGAGCCAGAAGTCGTCGGCCGTCACGCGGGCGAAGTGCTCCCAGTTGCGATCAAAGCCGACCTGGCTGGTCTGGGCGTTGAGGTTGTCGTACGGCCCGTTGTCCCAGGGCCGGCAGCAGTCCGACACGCCCACGGAGATGTTGAGCAGGAAGTTGCCGCAGTTTCCCCCGCCCAGCCCGAACGGCTCCTCGTACGAGCCGACCGCGATCTTCACGCTCTGGCCCGCGCTCAGGCTCACTTGAACCCGAGACTGCAGATCCTGCGAGTCGTCGTTGCACGCGATCTGTGTGCCGCCGCAGGAGTCGTACACGAGCAGCACGGTGTCGAAGTCGGAGCCGACCGTGTCGATCACGTACTTGTTCGCGCTTGGAGCGGTGAAGGTGTACCAGAGCACGCGGCCCACTTCGACTTCGTCGCAATCGTCGCCGTCGAAGCTCGCGTCGCAGTTGTTCCCGTTGGTCGCGCCCAGGAGGGCGGGCAGGGCCCCGTCGCACGTGGAGTTCACGGGCCCGCTCGCCATCGCGGCCCCCGCGCAGGCCATCGCGGCCCATCCGCCGATCACACACGCCAGTTGCTTGCTCAACATACGGACTCCTGAACAATCTTCCTGTTCGCGCGAGCCGCGAACGGCGTCCCCCATTCTCTGGGCACCGGTCACCGTGGTCTTCGCGCGGTATGCCTCGTCGCGGCCGTCGCGATTCGCTCGACATCAAGGTCGCGGCCGGACAGACCCCAAGATAGGGGATTCCAGACTCCAACGCAACGAAATTCCGCACGACTTTGGACGACTGGGGGTCTCGACCGCGTCGCAGTTTCCGCACCAGAACGTCTCATAACCAACGCGCCGAGGACATTGGGGCGAGCGTACATCCGCCGCCGGCGTCTATCTGGCTTCGGGACCCCCCTCGGCTCGGATGAGCCCGACCACGCCCTCGGCCAAGGTGTTGGGGATTGGGATCGAGAGGTTGTACTGGGCGATCCGCCAATCGCCGTCGGGGTTCTTGACCAGTACGCCGCTCCCGCGGCAGAGCCCCAGTTTCGCGTTGGTGAGCGACTCGTCGAACCACGCGGTCCGACCGTCGGGGCCGAACGCGACGTGGCGATCCTGCGCGTGGTAGGTCCAGCCTCGGCCTTGCGAGAAGTACGGGTGCGCGTACGCACGGAACTCGGTCAAGGTCCATCGCTCGGTTGCGTCGGTGCCGAGGAAGATGGCGTCGGGCGCAAAGAGCGAGAAATAACGAGACTCATCCGCCCTCGACGCGGCGTCGTGAAGGGCATCCAGCGTCCGTTCGACCGCCGGCCGGTCAGCGCTGTTCATGGTTGTTGCTCGTCCACCCACGCCGTGATCGCTGACACTCTGACAACCCGCAACCCCAATCAACGCGCACAACCCGACCAACCCCAACGCGCACGTCGTCATTTCAACCTCCCGTCCGCCGCACAACCACCCTACCTCATGGCGGCTTTGCTGCTCTGCTGCTCTGCCCCCTTGCTGCTCGCTCCGTGCCCTCCCGCGCCCGCGACGTTCAGCCCCACGATCCCGAGCACGATCAGTGCCAACGAAACGATCTTGAGCGCGGTCACGGGCTCCTTGAAGTGGGCCATGCCGACGACGGCGATGAGCGACACGCCGCAACCGGCCCAGATCGCGTACGCGACGCCGATGTCCATGGACTTGGCCGCACGCGCGAGGAACACGACGCTGAGCAGGTACATGACGACCGTGGCCACGCTCGCGGGCACTTTGGTAAAGCCATTGGAGAGCTTCATCGACACCGCCCACCCCACCTCGAACACGACCGCCAGCGCGAGCCATAGATAGACCATGCCGACAGTCTAACGGCCTTCCACGGGCGGCCCGGAGCGGCCGCCCGTGGCTACATCCACCGGCCCCTTCGGGGCCAAGGCCTCTCGCCGCGGAGCGGCGACTGGATGTAGCCACGGGCCGAGGCTTTGCGAGGCCCGTGGAAAGCGCAGCCAACGCGATCGCGTCCAGGAGGGACGCTTGTCTTGCAGGGACTCGCTTCAATCGTCCCTTCGGGACGATCTCGCGCACGCCCTGCCTTCCACGGGCGGCCCCAGGCGGCCGCCCGTGGCTACATCCACCGGCCCCTTCGGGGCCAAGGCCTCTCGCCGCGGAGCGGCGACTGGATGTAGCCACGGACCGAGGCCTTGCGAGGCCCGTGGAAAGCGCGGCGCATTGTGGAAGCGTCCCGGAGAGACGCTTGTCTTGTGCGGCGCTCGTCAATCGTCCCTCCGGGACGAGCGACCACGGGCGGCCCCAAGCGGCCGCCCGCGGCTACATCCATCGACCGCTCCGCGGCCACAGCCACCCCGCCCTCCCCCGCCGGTATCCTCCTCGCCTCCCCATGCCCCTCGCCCACACCTGCCCATCCTGCGGCCAGTGCCTGACGCTCATCCCCGCGCCGCGGGATCCCATCTATCAGTTGCCGATCGTCGTCTGCCCGGGGTGCCGCGGGGCGTGTGTGCGGTATGCCGACGGTCATCGGGCCGTGCCCCGCGCGATCGCTCGCGTCCGACTCGCGATCTTCACCGCTGTCGCCAACACGCTCTGGACACTCATCGCCGCGGCCGTGTGCGCGGCCGTCAACGTGGGCATGGGCTCCGACCTCCGGGGTTCCGGGCTGAAAATCTGGCCATTCCTGGCGATGCTCGTCGGCCTCGCGCCCCGCGACGACGCGTTCACGGGGTGGATAGACGACAGCGGGACGATGAGCCTGCTCACGTGGGCGGGTGTGAATGTGCTGATCGGTGCGTTCCTGACCGCGGCCCTGCCGCATCTGCGCCGACGCGTGTTTGTGCCGTTGTTCGCGGCGATGGTGATTGTCGGGCCCTTTGTTCCGGACGCCGTTGATCTGCTGGTTCAGGTTGCTGAGGGTCAGGTCGGGTTCTTTGACGCCGGGTCGCTGGCGATCCGCTTCCGCGATGCGCTCTCCGGGTTGGGGATGTTCCCGGCGGGCGCGATCGTTGCGCTGGCGGGTATCCCGCTGGGCCGGCGCCTGTCGCGCTCGGCCGCGAGCACGCGAGCCCGGGCCCGCCGCCGTCTGCGCAACCGTGTTCGACGAAGGAGACAAGGCACGTGACCACCGCGCCGACGAATACTCAAGCACCCGCCGCGCCCAGTTCGCCCGCCGAGACGCGCATCGACGTGCTCAAGGGCGACCGCTGTTGCGCCGGGTGCGGCTTCAACCTGCACGGTCAGTACATCGTCCGCGAGCCGCACTACCGCATGTTGATCGTGCGCTGTCCCGAGTGCGGCGTCGCGGCCGCGTTGCAGGAATACCCGACCGTGACGCGCATGGCCTGGCGCTTCCGCATGTTGCTGGGCGCGGCGTGGCTCGCGGCCCTCTTCGCCGGCTTTCTGGCCACCGGGGGGCTGATCTACATTTATGGGCGCGCGGTCATGCAGTCGGTCATTTCGCGCTACCAGGCCGCCATTCAAGCTGCCTGGACCGACCATTCCACCAAGAACCTCACGCCCGCCCAACAGGCCCAATGGTGGAACACCCAGGGCATCGACACGTGGTGGGCCGGGCTCCCGCCATCGAAGTTTTTTGCCGAATTCGGTGGATGGGGCGGGCTCAACTGGTGGGGCCTCTGCTACTTCGTGTCCGCGGCGTTGATCTTCACCCTCGTCGGCATGGTCTGGAGCGTGGCCCTGGCCCGCCTCCGCGGCCTGCGCCTGCTGGCCGTCCTGCTCCTCCCGCTGGTCTTCACCCTCTTCTTCGCGTTCGACGATTTTTTCAGCATCAACGGCATGTGGTTTCTCGGCGCGCAGTACCTCGCCCAGCGCCAGATCGGCTGGCTGCCCATGGGCCTTGCGGTGGTGGCCTGCACCGCCTTCCTTTTCGCGGCCGCGCTCGCCGGGCGCATCCTCGCCCGCGCCTTCCTCCGCCTGGTTCTCCCCGCCCGCCTCCTCGCGGCGTTCGCGTTCCTGTGGATCGTGGATGGGAAGGAGTTGCCGCGGGCGACGGGGGTGGGGGGACGTCCGCACCCCCCGCGCGGGGGGTGAAGGTCGCGGGTGGCCGGGCGCAACTTCTCTCGAATACCTTCGCGAACGGGGAACCGCTCTTTTCATCCAGCGGATGGAGCATCGAGGCGCGCATCATTATGTAGGGCGGAGCGTTCTTCTCCGCTCCCTGCCCGCGACATTGCCGGATCAGACTCGGAGGCCTGCTCATGAAGATGAAGACCATTGCGTTCTCGGTCGGTTTGGGGCTCGGTCTTGCCGCGTTGGCCGTGCCGGTCGCACGGGCGCAGTGCAATCCGCGGCTCGTTCCCGGCCCGTGGACCAGCATCGACGGCGACGTCTGGGATATGGCGACCTTTGAGCGGCAGGGCGGATTGGCGGTGTGCGTCGTGGGCGCCTTCACGCACATCGACGGCGTCGAGGCGCGGGGAGCGGCGTGGTGGCGGCCGGGGACGGGTGAGTGGGGGCCGATGGGCGCGCTCGCGCCGGACTCGGGTTGTTGCTTGCAGGGCTTCTACGCGGTGTGTCGCTTCGACGATGGTTCGGGCGAGACCCTCTTTGCGGCCTCGAACGTGGGCGTGTGGAAATGGAACGGCGCGGCGTGGGCTCGGTTCGGCGTGGTGAACCGGGGGTGCAATGACATCGCCGTCGTTTCACTGGGCGGTGTGCCGCGGCTCGTCGTTGCCACGGGGCGTTCGGCGTTGGACAGCTCGGTTCGCGCGTGGAACGGCGCCGAATGATCGCCAGTGGGAAGCGAAGACAGCAAAGTCATCGGGACAGTCTCCTGCATCGCGGCCGGGTCCGTCGCCGCGGGTCAACCGGAGCTGGTCGCGGTTGGCGCGATCATCATCAATCCCGGTGGCGCGTCCTCGCCGGGCGAGTCCATCGTCGGGTGGGATGGGCTCAACTGGTCTCCCATTGCCGACGAGACGGGCGTGTACCCGGGGTTTGTGAACCACAAGTGCGACGTTCTGTCGTTTGACGACGGGTCTCAGATCGGCAGCGCGTTGTACGTGTGCGGATCGCAGGGCGGCGTGGGCGGCGGCGTATGGCGGGTCTCGGGCGGTGCCTGGGAGCGCGTGACCGGCAGTTCGCTCGGCTCGTACCTATTCGCGCTCAGCCCCTTCAACGACGGCACGCGGATGCGCCCGCGCCTGTACGCGGGCGGCTGGGGCCTGCACGCCTGGGACGGCGCGTCGTGGGAGACCATCAGCCCCGTGCACTTCGGTCTGCCGAACATCCCCGGTGTGATCAGCGGCGAGGTGCGAGCGTTGAAGCGTTACCAGCCACCGGCGGCGGCCCGTCCCATGCTTCTGATCGGCGGATCGAGGCTCATGAATCTCGACGGCCACGTCGGCGTCGCCTACCTCACCTCTTGCGCCCCCTGCCCCCCCGACTTCGACCATTCCGGCGCGATCGGCATCCAAGACCTCCTCTCCTACCTCCAGGCCTGGTTCGCCCGCGACGCCGCGGCCGAGTTCAACAACTCCCCCGGCATCGACCTGGGCGATCTGTTCGCCTTCCTCAGCGCGTGGTACGTGGGCTGCCTGTGAATATCCCGTGCACGACCTGACGTTTGTGCCCGTGCCCTCGTGCCGTGCCGCTCGTCCATCCCCCACCCCTACCCCCCCGCGTACACTTCACCCCCGATCGGTGGGTGCATGGGCGGGTTCGAGCCCGATGCCGCGATCGGCTTTGTGTACCGGAGGATTTGCTCCCATGAAGGTGATCTGTGATCGCGGGGCGTTGCTCGACGCCGTGAACCTCGTCGCGTCCGTCGCGCCCACCCGCACGCCCACGCCCGCGCTGGCGTGCATCAAGCTCACCGCCCGCAAGCTCGCCGGCGGCGGGGGCGAGCTGCTCCTGGCCGGCACCGACTCGGAGAGCAGCCTGAGCATCGCGATCACACACGTGGACGTGCAGCAAGCGGGCATGGCCGCGGTGCCGGGGGACAAGCTCCGCGCGATCGTCTCGGCCGAGGACGGCGAGCCGACGCTGACGATCGAGACCGATGGCGACCAGGTGCACATCAAGGGTCAGAACGCACACTTCCGGGTGTTCGGGTTCCCGCCGGCGGACTTCCCGCCGCTGCCGGACCTTCAGCAGACGCTCAGCGGCGAGTCGGGCCCGGCGCCCAAGACGGTGTTCACCCAGCCCGCGGGCTCGCTGCTGGACCTGGTCAACCGCACGTCGTTCGCCACGGCGCGCGAGACCAGCCGGTACGCGATCAACGGCGTGCTGCTCAAGCGCGACGGCAAGAAACTGGAGATGGTCGCGACCGACGGTCGGCGGCTGGCCGTCAGTCGCGCCCAGGTGACCGGCGTCGGCGGCGGCAAGGACAAGGACAACGTGGCCTGCATCATTCCGACGCGGGCCCTGGGCGTGCTGGCCAAGCTCGCCCGCGATCCCGACGAGACGGTGCGCGTGGCGATCACCGACACGCGGGTGTTCTTCGCGTTCGAGCCCGCGCTCGAGGCGCCCGCGAAGGGCAAGAAGGGCAAGGCGGAGGGCGACGCGGCCGGCGCGGCCGAGGGTGCGACGCTCCCCCCGCCCCGCGCCGTGCTCAGCAGCACGCTGGTCGAGGGCGCGTTCCCGCCCTACGAGGACGTCATCCCCAAGGAGCAGGACAAGAAGATCACCGCCGGGCGCGACGAGCTGGGCAGCGCGGTGCGCAAGGCGAGCGTGCTCACCAACGAGGAGAGCCGCGGCGTGCGCATGGCCTTCAGCGCGGGCGACAAGCGGCTCAAGCTCTCCAGCCGCGCGCCGGAGATGGGAGAGAGCGAGATCAACGTTGCGCTCTCCAGCTACGAGGGCGACGACATCGAGATCAGTTTCAACCCGACGTTCATCACCGATGTGCTCAAGGTCGTCAACGAGCCCGAGGTCATCATCGAGCTCAAGGCCCAGAACAAGCCCGGCCTGATCCGCTCGAGCACCAACGACTTTCTGTATGTGGTGATGCCGGTGAACCTGCCGCAGTAGGGGGGAGAGAGAGGTGGGGTAAGCGGGGAGCGTGAAGACGGGATGCGGGGCGCGACTCGTGTGCACGGGAGCGAGTCGAGCCGGTCGGCGCGCTTCTGCCCTCCCCCCGGCCCCCTCCCTCTGGGAGGGGGAGGTTCGATCACCGGCCACGCGGCCTCACCGTCTTACCGCTTACTCACGGCCACTCTGCGGCGGTGCCGCTCGGCGGATCGGTCGCGAACATCCGGCCCGATGACGACGATCCGGCGCGCGTCGGTGTGCGCCGACGGCGCGGCGCGTTCGCCGGCGCTCGTGATCATCCCCGAGTCCGCGACCGGCGATTCGCGTCTGTGCACGCGCATGGCCGCGAATACGCACACGGGCAGAACCAGCAGCGCGAGCATGCCGAGCAGTTCGGGCGTTCCCAGGCTCGTGATCGATTGCGGCGTGACGAGTCTGAACACCAGCCCCACACCGGCCGCGAGCGAGACCGCGCACGCGCCCAAGACCCCGAGCGAACGAACCCGCCGACGCGACGATGCGACCATCCGGCGAAACCTCCGTGCGCTCCGCAGTGTTGCGCGAGGATGTTGAGAGGGAAGCAGTCCACCGCAGGGGATCGTCCCGGATCCCCCCACGGCGGAGGAACGCCACGGTACGGGTTTCTGCCCGGCGATTCAAGGGGTTTGTGCGTTCCCGCGTGGAGAATTTGTGCACCGGTTGTCCCGATGCCGATGATCGATGCGTCGTGTTCCCGGTCGCTTGGGCGCGCCCATTGCGCCCAAAGGCATGGGCGGGTTGAGGTTCCGGGCGCGGGCGGCTATCTTCCGCGGCTAGTGATTGCTCACGGAGGCAGGTTCCGGGCTTGTTTTCTGCGCTTGGCGGCGGGGAGCGTGGTCGGCTGCGCCGTTGCGGGCGCGTCGGCCCAGCCGCTGGCGCCCGACTCGGGCCCGGCGCGAGACCCGACCGCCGGGTCGCGCGAGCCGCCCTCGGGTCAGCTCGCCAGCGATGCGGCCCTCGATCCGTACGAATCTCGCCCGGTGCGCGAGGTGAAAGTCCTGGGCCTCAAGAAGACGCCCGAGCAACTGGTGGACAACCAGATCCGCTCTCGCGCCAACGAGCCGCTGCGGGCCGACCTGGTGCGACAGGACGTACAGCGGCTCAACCGTCTCGGGCGGTTCAAGGAGATCAACGCGCGCGTCCAGCCGTTCTCCGACGGCTCGGTCACGCTGATCTACGACCTGGTCGAGACCCCGGTCATCCAGGACGTGCAGGCCGTCGGCAACCGCCAGATCAGCGACGCCGAGCTCGGCTCGGTGATCAACCTGCTCAAGGACACGCCGGTCGACGACTTCCAGATCGGCGCGGCCAAGAACAACATCGAGCGTCTGTACCGCGACAAGGGCTACTACCAGGCCACCGTCACGATCGATCAGAAGGAGCTCGACGAGCACGGCATCCTGCTCTTCCGCGTCAACGAGGGGGAGCGGGTCAAGGTGACCGACATCCGCTTTGAGGGGAACAAGAGCTTCACGGCGCGCGAGCTCAGCCCCACGATCAACACCAAGGTGGCGGGGCTCTTCGAGTCGGGCCCGCTGGACAACGAGACGCTCGATCGCGACGTGGCCGACCTGGTCAACTTCTACAAGGACCGCGGCTACCTCGACGTCCGCGCCGACCGGCAGATCACCTTCGCCCCCAACGGCAAGGAGGCGATCGTCACGTTCATTATCGACGAGGGGCGCGTCTACACCCTCCGCAGCGTGAAGGTCGAGCTGATGGACAACGCCGGCCGGCCGGTGCGCGTCAACCCGCCCGAGCAGCCGCCGGAGCCGAAGGTCTTCAGCCGGGCCCAGGTCGCCGGGCTGCTGCGCATCAAGGCTGGCGACGTGTACAGCGCGGACAAAGTCCGCGACTCGATCGACGCGCTGCAGAACGCCTACGCCGGCCTGGGGTACGTGGACTCCCGCATCGGGCGGGCCGAGCTGCGCGACGAGACCAAGCCCGAGGTCGACCTGCTCGTGCTCGTGCGTGAGGGTTCCGACGCGCCCTTTCTTACCGGGCTCATCGTCATCAGCGGCAACGAGCTGACGCGGAAGGACGTGGTCCTGCGCGAGCTCGACGACATGCGCCCCGGCCGCCCGCTGGATACGTCCCGCAAGCGCGTCGGCGAACGCGCCGTGCTCGAGGCCGAGGACAAGCTCCGCTCCACGCGGCTGTTCGACCCCGCCGGCGTCAAGATCACCGTGCAGCCCGAGAGCCCCGAGTACCCCGGCTATCGCGACGTGCTCGTGGAGGTCAAGGAGACCAACACCGGGTCCGTCGGCTTCGGCGCCGGCCTCTCCAGCGACTCCGGCGTCATCGGCACCATCAGCCTCACCCAGCGGAACTTCGACTGGCAGGACGTCCCCGACTCGTGGGGCGAGTTCATCTCCGGCCGGGCCTTCCGCGGCGGCGGGCAGAACTTCAGCCTCCAGCTTCAGCCCGGCACCGAGACCCAGAACTACAGCATCAGCCTCACCGACCCCTACGCATTCGACACCGATTACACCGGGAGCATCGGGGCCGCGTACCGCACACGCGAGTACGACGAGTACGACGAGCGCCGGATCGTGTCCACCCTCTCCGTCGGCCGGCGGTTCGGTGAACGCTGGGCCGGCAACATCAACCTCCGTTACAACAACGTCGATATCAGCGACATCCAGGACGGCTCGCCGCAGGATTACTACGACGTCGAGGGCGAGTCGTGGCTCACGGGCGTGGGGTTCAAGATCGCCCGGACCACCGTCGACACGCGCTTCCGCCCGACCCGCGGCACGCGCATCTCCTTCGAGGTCGAGGGCGTCGGCGTGCTCGGCGGCGATTACGACTTTACCCGTTTCACCGCCGAGCACCAGGTTTTCCTCACCGTCGATAAGGACTTCCTGGGCAACAAGACGGTCCTCAGTTTCAAGACCCTGCTGAGCTACATCCCCCAGGACAAGGACGACGTGCCCGTCTTCGAGCGCTTCTACCTTGGCGGGCGCACCTTCCGCGGCTTCTCGTACCGCACCGTTTCGCCCAAGGGTTTCACTCCCTCGGGCCAACTCACCGACGACCCCGTCGGCGGCACGTTCGCCTTCGTTTTCTCTCCCGAGATCGAGAAGCCCCTGTGGAAGGACGTCCTCGCCGGCGTCGCCTTCATGGATGTCGGCACCGTGGACACCGACGTCACCTTCGACAACTTCCGCCTCAGCGCGGGCGTGGGCGTGCGGCTGTACGTCGAGGCCCTCGGGCCCGTGCCGCTCGCGTTCGACTTCGGCTTTCCGATCGTCAAGCGTTTCGGCGACGAGGAACGCGTGTTCAGCTTTTCCGTGGACCTGCCGTTCTGAGAGACGCCACCACCTCGGGTGCCGCGGCTCGATCGCCGCTTTGCGCAAGCGAGCAGTGCGATCGCCGCCAAGGACACCCGATTTGTCCCCCACCCCCCATCCGCCTATTATTAGCGTTGACTAACTAAGCTCCGCACCTCAACCCGATCTCCCGGAGACTGTCCATGTTCAGTCAGGCCCGTCCGTTGGTTCTCGTCGTTGCGATCGTGTCCGCGGCTGTGGTCGCCGGGCTTGCCGTGAACGCCGTCGGCACGCCGGCCGCGGAGCGGCTCGGCCCGCCGGCCTCGCCCGTCATCGCGATGGTCAATCTGCCCAAGGTCCTCGAAGGGCTCAAGGAGCGCGAGGTCAAGGACAAGGACCTCGACACCGGCAAGCAAGCGCTGCAGAAGAAGGCCGACGACGCCAAGAAGTCGCTCGACGGCGACCTGCAGCAGCTCAAGCTCATGCCCGACAACGACGCCAAGCTCGTCGCGGCCAAGGCCTACCGCGAGAAGGTGCTGCGCACCAACTTCGACCTGGACTTCGAGAAGCAGTTGCTCGCCGAGCAGCAGGCCGAGGGCCTCAAGGACCTCTACGCCAAGGTCAGCAGCGCGTGCGCCGCTCTGGCCAAGGCCCGGGGTTACAACCTGGTCATCTCCAACGACGAGGAGGTGCCGGTGCGCGGCAACACCGACGAGGCCACCCGCACCATCTCGCTCAAGCGGTTCCTTTATGTCGACAGCGGCATGGACATCACCGACGAGCTCGTGCAATACATGAACAACGAGTACGACACCGGCTCGAAGAAGTGACGCCGGCTCGGGGATTGCTCCGCCCGGCTCACGCGCTCAGTCGCAGCCCTGGAAATACAAGGCCAGGTAGTCGAAGAGGTCCTGCAACGTGACCGGGCCGTCGCTGTTGGTGTCGGCCGGGGGCAGGCCCTGGAAAAACTGGTTGAGGAAGAAGAACAGGTCGCCGACGTTGAGTTGGCCGCTGGCGTCGAGGTCCGCTGGGCAGAGGCGCGTGCAGGAGTCGGGCACGCCGTCGCCGTTGACGTCGGGGGCGGAGCCGTCGGCGATCTCGCAGGCGTCGGCGCGGCCGTTGGCGTTGCAGTCGGTGGAGGCGCCAGCGGGGGGGACCATGCGGTAGAGGCCGCGCTCGGTGCCGATGTAGACTTCGCCGTGGGCGTCCTCGCCGAAGGTGAAAACCGGGCCCAGCCCGAGGCCCGGGTAGGTCACCGCGGTGCCGGCTGGATCGGCGATATCGAACGAGGCGAGCGAGCCGCCGGCGCAACTGCCGTACAGGTAGCGCCTGCGCATGGACGGGACCTCGCACCCGCGATACACCACGCCGCCCGCCAGGCACGTGCTGTTGAAGGCGGACACGTCGTTGCCGGAGCGGGTGAACGTGACGAGCGCGCTGCGCAGGCCCGTCGGGCCCGAGCACAGGCCGGCGGTCTGGAAACGATCCTGCCCGTCGTAACAGGGCCAGCCGAAGTTCATGGGCGGCGCGGCGCCGCTGGGAACGACGTTGACCTCTTCGTGCCCGTTCCCGACATCGCCGATCCACAGGTCGCCGGTCTGGCGGTCGAACGAGGCCCGCCAGGGGTTGCGCAGGCCCATCGCGAAGACCTCGTCGGCGCCCGGTGTGTCTCCGGCGAAGGGGTTGCCGGGCGGGATCGCGTAGTTGCGGAGCGGGTCTTCGGGGAAGGCGTCCGATCGAACGTCGATGCGCAGGACCTTGCCGCGGATCGTGCCCGGGTTCTGGGCGTTGGTGCCCGAGCCGGGGTTCTCGCCGCGGGTGATATAGAGGAAGCCGTCGGGCCCGAAGCCGATCCAACCGGCCTGGTGGTTGGTCTGGGGCTCGCCCGCGGGCGTGAGGGGCATGATGACCGTGCGGGAGTTGGGGTCGGCGGTGAGCGAAGGAGGCGGCGAGACCGTGTACCGCGCGAGCACATACGGAGGCTGTGTGTTGGGCACCAGGGATGTATGGGTGATGTAGAGGTAGCCGTTGCTGGCGTAGTCGGGGTCGAAGGCCAGGCCCAGGGCGCCCGACTCGAAAGTCACGTTCACCAGCGAGGAGATGTCCAGCAGCGGTTCGGCCCGCAGCGACGTGCCGTTCTCGATCACGAGCACGCGCCCGGTCCGCGTGAGCGCGAAGGCGTGGTCGGGATCGCCCGGACGCGCGGCGATGGCGGTGAACGAAGAGTTGTCGGCGCCCACACGCCGAAGCGCGAACGGCTCTTGGGCGCCCGCAGGCGCGATGGCCAGCACGAGCCCGCCCGAGGCTGCCACCCACAAACACCCGGTTCCGCGGCGTCGGTCGATCATGTCGTCTCCGTCAGTTTCGCAAAAACAAAAAGAAGTACGCACGCGGGCCCCGGGGTGATGCCACGCGCCGGGGGCTGGTCCGGGCCGGAATCCCGCCCGGGCCGCAAGCAATCGGCGTGCCATGTGTGCAAAGTTCGGCGTTCGAGGCCATTTGATACTATCTCGTGCCTATCGTCGCGTTCCGGGATGGTTGGAGAGGGGGGGCGGGGTCCGTCCGGCGATCGGGCGCGATCGGGCACATCCGGGGTTCCTCTCGGGCGCGAACGCCGCGCCCCGTGGGCAGGTAGACAAAAGGAAGGATCGACAGCATGTCATACGAAGCCGCCGTTCACGCTCAGGCGATCGAGCTCGACAAGATGTGTCTGGAGATGACGGCCGCGGCGGGGGCGGGCCACCCGACTACGTGCATGAGCCTGGGGCACATCGTGACCGTGCTCATGTTCAGCGCGATGCGGTACAGCCCGGAGTACCCCGACTATCCGACCAGCGACCGGCTGGTGCTCAGCGAGGGGCACGCGGTGCCGATCGTGTACGCCGCGGCGTGCAAGCTGGGCATCCGCGTGGGCAAGGACCCGGAGAACATGCGGGCGCTCAAGCCCGAGGACGCCAAGACGCTGCGCGAGTGGCACAGCGAGCTCGACGGCCACCCCAACCCGATGGAGGGCTTCCCGTTCTTCGATGCGGCGACCGGCAGCCTGGGCCAGGGCCTGAGCGTGGCCGCGGGGCTGGGCGAGGCGGCGCGGCTGGACGAGCTGGACCGGCGGATTTATTGCATCATCGGCGACGGCGAGAGCCGGGAGGGGCAGATCGCCGAGGCGCTCGACTTTGTGATCGATCGGAAGCTGACCAACGTGCTGCCGATCTTCAACTGCAACGAGTTCGGCCAGACCGACCGCGTGAGCGCGCAGCAGGGGGCCGACCGGACCAAGGCCAAGCTGGAGGCGTACGGGTTTGACGTGAAGGTGATCGACGGTCACTCGCCCAAGCAGATCAAGGACGTGATGGACGAGTTCGCCAAGCGATCGTCGGACGCGGGCGGGCGGCCGATGGTGGTCGTCGCCAAGACGGTCAAGGGCTGGGGCTGCCCGAGCATGCAGGGCGGGGGCTGGCACGGCAAGCCGGCCGAGGGCGACGCGCTCAAGCGGGCCCTGTCGGAGATGGACGAACGGCGGGTCGAGCTCACCAGCAGCCTGGTCAGCAGCGATTCGTTCATGATCCAACCGCCGGCGGAGATGCCGGAGCGCGACATCACCGTGGGTGAGATGCCGAGCTTCAGCGACATGATGCGCAAGCTCGACATGGAGAACGTGCTGCACACGGGCAAGATGGCCACGCGCCGCGCCTACGGCGTCGCGCTGCGGGCCCTGGGCCTGGCCAACCCGCGGGTCGTCGTGCTCGACGCCGACGTGAGCAACTCGACCTTCGCCGACATGTTCCGCAAGGAAGCCTCGCTGGCGCCGCGGTTCTTCGAGTGCAAGATCGCCGAGCAGAACATGTTCAGCGTGGGCGCGGGCCTGAGCGCGGCCGGCAAAGTCCCGTTCTGCTCGACGTTCGCCCGGTTTGTCAGCCGCGCTTACGACCAGATCGAGATGGCGATCAACGGCGGGGCCAACCTCAAGATCGTGGGCAGCCACGCGGGCATCAGCCTCGCGAGCGACGGCCCGAGCCAGATGAGCCTGCCTGACGTGGCGTGGTTCCGCGCATTGAGCACGATGCGCGACCACCGGGGCAACCCCGGGTGCTACATCCTCCAGCCCAGCGACGCGTTCGCGGCCTACGCGCTCACGGGGGTGATGGCCGAGTACGAGGGCGCGTGCTACATGCGGACGCTGCGCCCCGACACCGAGTTTCTTTATAACGACGAGACGGTGTTCAACCTCGGCGGGTTCGAGACGCTCAACGAGGGTCGCGACGTGCTGCTTGTGGCCACGGGCTACATGGTGCATGAGGCCAACAAGGCGCTCAACCTGCTCGACCAGGCCGGCATCAGCGCGACGCTGGTCGATGCGTACTCGATCCCCTTCGACACCGACAAGATGCTCGACCTGGCCAACGCCAACGGCGGCTACGTGGTGACGATCGAAGACAACTACGGCGGCGGCCTGGGCAGCGCGATGGCCGACGCGCTGACGCAATCGGGCGACGCCTTCACGCTCGAGCAGATGTACGTTCGGCGCATCCCCAAGAGCGCCAAGACGCCGCAGGAGATGCTCAAGATGTGCGGCATCACGGCGCAGGACGTCGTGAACGTGACGATGAAGATGCTGCAGGTGGTGTGAGGAAGTCGGCCGGCCTCACGCCGGGAGCTCAACATGGACTGGCGAGACCGGATTACCACCAACCCCGCCGTTTGCCACGGCGCGGCGTGCATCAAGGGCACCCGGGTCATGGTCTCGGTCATCCTCGACAACATCGCGGCCCGTGTGGGCGAGGACGAGATCCTCCGGAGTTACCCCGCGATCACGCGGGAGGACATCACCGCGGCCGTTGCCTACGCGGCTGAACTCGCCCGCGAGCGGATTGTTCCGCTGCCGGGCGCCGCGGCGTGATCGCCGAACGAACATGAGCCCCGGCGCGCTAAAGTTCAAGGTCGATGAGAACCTCCCGCGAGAGGTGGCCGAGGCCCTGGCCGCGGCGGGGTACGACGCTTTGACGGTAGAGCAGCAGGGCCTGTCGGGCCGAAGCGACGATGACATCGAGAACGTGTGCCGCGCGGAGGGCCGGGTCATCGTGACCTGCGACCTTGGGTTTGCTGATATCCGCCGCCACCCTCCGGAACACCGACCCGGAGCGGTTGTGCTCCGATTGCGACACCAGGAGACCCCGCGAGTGGTGCGGGTGCTTGCTGGTGTGATCCAGCTGCTCGACAAAGAGCCGCTGGCGGGAAGGCTGTGGGTTGTCGATGAGTCGGGCATCCGCGTGCGCGGCGGCGATGGTCACGTCTGAAACGGCGCCGGCATCGGGATCGCCCACGCGCAGCCCGCTGCCGCCTGCGTGTCCCGCCGACTTCAACAACTCCGGCTCGGTGAGCGTGCAGGACATCTTCGATTTTCTCGGGGCCTACTTCGCGGCCAGCCCGAGCGCGGACTTCAACGCCGATGGGGCGGTGTCTTTGCAGGACATTCTGGACTTTCTGGGGGCGTACTTCTCGGGGTGTGATTGACGGGGCCAACGCGGCAAGTGAAGCAGAGCGGCCATGCGGGAATAGCGGAGCACAGGGCTGTACACCGAGCGGGCGGGGTGGTTTGTCTGAGGTCGAGCGGGGACTGGCGAGCGAGCGACCACCATCTGGCGGTTGAACGTCCGGCATGGTCGGGAGGGGTATCGGTGAACACCCGGCGCGGTTCTGGCGCTGCCTGTGCCACTTTGGGGCACGGCTGAGGGGCGGGCGTTTTCCGGAGGCTGCGCTCGAAGACTCGCTTGCCCGCCTCCCCCTCCCGGCAACGGACCGTGGCGCTTCGCGGCCGACGCCGAATGATGGCGGTCTATCTCGGGTCCTCGACGGCGGCCCGGAGCGAGCGGGGCGGCGCGGGGCGGGTTGGCGCACAAAATCAATCTATGCAAGGGTTCCGCAATGTTTGCGGGGCTTTTTCGCCGTTGGTCTCTGATCGGGCTCAGGTAAGAATCGGGTTGACTGGTTGGCGCTTGCATGGTAGGGTGTAGTTGCGCAGCGGGTCTTCGGTGGGGGGAAGTGGGCACGGCCGGGATCGCTCGCGGATTGAAAAACGTGGAACAGTTGCGCGGCAAGCCGGCGCAGCGACCGAAGAAGAGGTCAAAATGGACCAGCGCGTCTTGGTCGGGAACGGACGGGCGATTGCCCTTGTCCTTGTGCTCGCGGCCGGTCTGCTTCCGACCTCAACATTCGCACAGCCGCCCGCGGAGCCGTCGTGGCAATCGTGGGGACCGGCGCCGGGTGTCGATGGAACCACGAACGCCACAACGACGTGGGACCCGGACGGGTCCGGGCCTCTGGCCGCGCAACTGGTGGTGGGGGGCGAGTTCACCACCGCCGGGGGCGTGACTGTGAACGGCATCGCGCGCTGGGACGGCGCGGCGTGGCAGCCCTTTGGCAGCGGAGTGAATGGCTTTGTGCGCTCGCTCACGACGTGGGACCCGGACGGGTCCGGGCCTCTGCCTGAGCAACTGGTGGCGGGGGGAAGCTTTGTCGATGCCGGGGGCGTGATGGTGAACCGCGTTGCGCGCTGGGACGGGGCCGCGTGGCAGCCCTTGGGGAGCGGAATGAGCGACCCCTCCGCTCCGCATGTGTTCTCGCTCGCGACGTGGGATCCGGACGGGTCCGGACTCCTGCCCGCGCAACTGGTGGCGGGAGGCTCCTTCACCACCGCTGGGGGTGTAACGGTCAACGGCATCGCGCGCTGGGACGGTGCCGCGTGGCAG
>CAZVZG010000001.1:153962-304252 GCA_964630785.1 uncultured Phycisphaeraceae bacterium
CATCGCGCGCTGGGACGGTGCCGCGTGGCAGTCTTTCGAAAACGGCTTAGATGGCAGCGTTTACTCGCTGATGACTTGGGACCCGGACGGGGCCGGACCTCTGGCCGCACAACTGGTGGCGGGAGGTTCCTTCTACAGGGTTGGGGGCGAGACGGTCAGCCACATCACACGCTGGGATGGCGCCGCGTGGCAGCCCTTCGGCGACGGTATGAGTGGCGGCGACTCGGGGGGAACGCATGTGCTCTCGCTGACGACCTGGGATGCGGACGGGTCCGGGCCCCTGCCGGCGCAACTTGTAGCGGGGGGTATATTCAATACTGCCGGGGGTGTGACGGTCAACGGCGTCGCGCGCTGGGACGGTGCCGCGTGGCAGCCCTTCGGGAGCGGTGTTGATGACTCCACGTTCCCGTACGTGTACTCGCTCTCGACTTGGGACCCGGACGGGTCCGGGCCCATGCCCGTGCAACTGGTGGCGGGGGGTGCCTTCAACCGGATCGGGGGCGCGGCCGTTTACCACATCGCGCGTTGGGACGGTGCCTCGTGGCGGGCCTTCGGCAGCGGCCTGAATGGATTCATACACGCGGTAACGACCTGGGACCCGGACGCGTCCGGGCCCGTGCCGGCGCAACTGGTGGTGGGGGATTCCTCTATCACCGCCGGGTTTGGAAGCGAGAACAACATCCTGCATTGGGATGGCAGCGCTTGGCGGCCTTTCGGCAGCGGTTTGAGCGGTTCTGCGTCTCCAGACCGGCTCGCGCTCACGATCTGGGACCCGGACGGGCCCGGGCCCCTGCCGGCGCAACCGGTCGCGGGGGGCGACTTTTTTTTTGCCGGAAGCGAGCGGGTCAACTTGATCGCGCGGTGGGATGGTGCCGCGTGGCAGCCCCTCGGCAGCGGTATGAACAACACCGTTTTCGCGCTGACGACCTGGGATCCGGACGGGACCGGGCCCATGCCTGAGCAAGTGGTGGCTGCGGGAGAGTTCACCAACGCCGGTGACGTGGCAGTCAATCGCATCGCGCACTGGGACGGCGCTGCATGGCAGCCGTTCGGCAGCGGTATGAACAGCAATTCATCCCCGTACGTGCTCGCGCTCACGACGTGGGACCCGGACGGGTCCGGGCCCCTGACCGCGCAATTGGTGGCGGGAGGCGCCTTCCCAACCGCCGGGGGCGTGACGGTCAACAACATCGCGCGGTGGGATGGTGCCGCGTGGCAGCCCTTCGGTAGTGGTGTTAGTGGCAGCGTGAATGCGTTCGCAGAGTGGGACCCGGACGGGTCCGGGCCCCTGACCGCGCAATTGGTGGCGGGAGGCCACTTCCCAACCGCCGGGGGCGTGACGGTCAACAGCATCGCGAGGTGGGATGGTGCCGCGTGGCAGCCCTTCGGGAGCGGCATGAACGGACGTGTGCTCGCGCTCACGACCTGGGATGCGGACGGGCCCGGGCCCCAGCCTGTTCAACTGGCCGCGGCGGGCTACTTCACCACCGCCGGGGGCGTGATGAACAACCGCATCGCGCGCTGGGACGGCAGCGCGTGGCGGCCTTTCGGCAGCGGTATGAACAGCCTTGTGTACGCGCTAAAGGCCTGGGACCCGGACGGGTCCGGACCACTGCCGGAACAGCTTATAGCGGGCGGCGCCTTCTCTACCGCCGGAGGCCTCCCCGCCGGCTACCTCGCCACATGGTCCACGCGAAGCCCGCTCGAGCCCGTGTGCCGCGGCGACTTCAACAACTCGGGCTCGGTGAGCGTGCAGGACATCTTTGATTTTCTTGGAGCGTACTTCGCGGTGGATGCGCGGGCGGACTTCAACGGCGATGGGGCGGTGTCTTTGCAGGATGTTTTGGACTTTTTGGGGGCGTACTTTGCGGGGTGTTCGTGATGGCCGCGCGGCGGCCAAAGCGGCCAAAGCGGCAAATGGGGCAAAGCGGCAAAGGCGGCAAATAAAGTCAGAGGGCCATACACAGAGCGGCTGGCTGGTGGTTGAACATCCGGTGTGGTCAGGAGAGGCGTCGTTGAACACTCAACGTGGCTCTGGCGCTGCCTGTGCCCCTCCGGGGCATGGTTGAGAGGCGGGCGCTTTCCGGGGGCTGCGCTCGAAGACTCGCTTGCCCCCGGCAACAGACCGTGGCGCTTCGCGGCGGGGCCGGCAGGGTTGGTCGTCAGGCAGGCGGGCGCGCATGGCCGCGGAATCGAGGTGGCCGCATATGGGTGTTGGCCGCGGCGATGGCGATGCGCCGACGCCCTCTCCCCGACCCCCTCCCTCTGGGAGGGGGGGTGAAACTGGGCGATTTGGAGGCTGCGGGCGCGATGTTCTCGGAGCCGCGCACGGGTCCGAAACAGGCCCCTGCGGGGCCGTGTATCTGAAATCTGCTTGCGAAAAACCCTCCCGCGCGTCATGCTTGGCGGCCGCGGTTTGGGCGTGGGCGCGCGGCGATGCCGAAAACATGGGCGGGCCCGCGGCATGACGCCGCGGGGTTCGCAAGAGAGGATCGGATGGGCAGGCGGTTGGTCATGTCCGCGGCGTGGGCGCTCGGTGCGTGCGGCGCGGTCGGGGTGGCGGCGGCGGGCCCGACCGGGGCCGCGGGCCACCGCGCGCCGACTCTCCGCACCGAGCCGGCGCACCTGACGCTCGACCCCCGGATCGATGGCGGCGCGGGATGGTTGGCCGCGCCGGAGATTGTGCGTGAAGCGCTCGACGCCGCGCCGCTGATCGACGCGGATCGGCAGGAGGCGGGGAACGGTCCGCTGCGCGTGGGTGTTGATCGGCCGCTCTTGGATGTGACGACGCCGCGGAATGCGGGGGCGTGGCAGGACAACGGCGACGGTTCATGGACGTGGCGGCTGCGGCTGAGAGACCCGGGCGCAGTGGCGGTGCGCGTGTGGTTCGAGGACGTGCGCGCGGTGGCGGGTGAGGTGGTGTCGGTGGGCGATGGGCTGGGGCGGTACGCGGAGCGGGTGGACGTGGGCGAGGGCGCGCCGGGTCGGTCGTTGTGGACTTCCGCGCTGCCGGGCGACACGGCGTTGATCGAGGTGACGGTGCCCGTCGCGGCGGTGGGCGGCGCCCCGCTGCTGCGCGTGGGCGGCACCTCGCACATCTATCACGATTCGTTCCGCGACGATCGCCCGCCGATCTCGCTGCGCGACACATGCAGCCGCGATGTCGCGTGCGAGACGCCCGACGCGATCGCGCGCGACGCCGTGGGGCGGTTGTCGTTCTCTCGCAACCAGACGCAGTATGTCTGCACCGGCGCGTTGCTGGCGGACGTCGACCCGCGCGACCCGACGCCGTTTTTCCTGACCGCGGCGCACTGCATCTCGACGCAGGCGGTCGCCGACAGCGTGAATGTGTACTGGTTCTACCAGCGCGACGTGTGCGGCGGCGAGGCGCCGGCGCTCTCGGACCTGCCGCGAACCTCGGGCGCGGCGCTGCTGGTCACCTCGCCCGTCAGCGACGTGACGCTGCTGCTGCTGGCCCAGCCGGTGGCCGATGGGCAGGGCTTCGCCGCGTGGACGTCCGAGCCGCTGGCGCTGGGCGATGTATGCGTCGGCATCCACCACCCCGGCGGCGGGCTCAAGGAATACAGCCGCGGCGAGCGCGATAACACGCCGCTGAGTTGCGGCACCTTCACGCCGGCGAACTTCTACTACGGGAACTGGTTGGTGGGCATCACCGAGGGCGGGTCGAGCGGCTCGCCGCTGTTCGATCCGCAATGGCGCGTGGTCGGCCAGCTCTTCGGCAAGTGCTGCCCGGTCTCGTGCGCAATGGCCGACTGCACCAACCGCGACCAGTGGAACTTTATCTATGGGCGGTTCGACGCCTCGCTGCCGCTGCTGGCGCCGTTCATCGCCCGTTGCCCGGCCGACTTCAACGCATCGGGTCAGCGGTCGGTGCAGGACATCTTCGACTTTCTGGCGGCGTACTTCGGCGCGGACCCCGCGGCCGATTTCAACCGCAGCGGCGCGGTCAGCGTGCAAGACATCTTTGATTTTCTTGCGGCGTATTTCGGTCCGTGCGGGGAGTGAGCGCGGTCCGCTCTTCTTGGGGCGATCGCGGAGGTGCCGCGTTGGTCGGGCCTATTGGATAACTTCGACCGTTACGTCCTCCACGACTTTCCAATCCGGATCGGGGTTGAACTCCGTCATCGCCTTGGCCTTTGACGCCGTGTCCTTGCCCAGGTCGCGTTGGTAGACGACGCCCTGCTGGTTGATGATGAAGGTCATGATCCCGGAGTTGCCGTAGTCGGTGGGGTAGGCGACGACGCCGAAGCCCTTGGTCAGGTGGCCATCGGCGAGGTAGTTCATCTGCCCGCCCGGCGCGAAGCGCCCTTGCGAATCGAGCAGCCTGAAGTAGTAACCGTGGTAGGGGGTGGGAGCGCCGGTGGTTGAGCGGCGGTAGCCCTCGGCCGCGGCGTCGGCCAGCAGCGGGCCGATCGGGCTGGGCGGTTCGCCCTCGGCGACGGCCCAGTACAGACCGTCGCGCTTGCCTTCAGTGCTGAACAGTCGCGAGGCGTAGGCCGGCGGGTTCAGGCCCATCGGGTTGAGGGCGTAGTAGTCCTGCTCGGCGTCGGCGAGCGCTCGGCAGGTCTCGATGGTCGCCAGTTCATTGCGCCCGATGCGCCGGTTGAGCATCTCGTCGAGTCCGGCCGCGGTGTCGAACCGCCAGCCATCGGGATCCTTGACGATCGGGATGGGCATGGGCCAGTCTTGCGGGCCGACCTCGAGGTTGACCACGCCGTCGGCGACGGTGGTGAGCTGGTGCTTTCGGTCGTAGCTTTCGAGGAAGCCCTCGGCGCCGTTGGCGTCGGCGACGGCGTCGCCCGAAGAGAGCAGATCGTCGGCGCCCGAGCCGAAGATCTTTTCGAGTTGCGGACGGTCGTTGGTCCGGAGCGCGGCGACGACCGAGTCGGCCGCGGCCTCGGGTGTGGCGAACGCCAGGCCGGGCTTGATCTGCTTGCTGCACCCGACGCCGCAGGTGGCCAGAGCGCCGGCGGCGGCGACGTGAACGACGAGACGAAGGAGACCGTTCATGCCAGCATCCTTTGGACTGAGTGGTCGATCAACTGCAACAGGAGAGGGTGGAAGGAGGACCGCTGTGGTCGGCGGGCGAGGCGCGAAGCGGGGGCTCAGCGGCGACCACCGCCGCCGCGACCGCCGCCGCCGCGACCACCGCCGCCACCGCCACGGGACCCGCTTGAGCGCGATCCGCTGCTGCGGCTGGACCCCGCCGAACCGCGGCTGGACGAGCCGCGGTTGCTCGCGTTTCGGGCGGAAGCGCCGCTGCGATCACTGCCGCTGAACCCGCTCTGGCGGCTGCCGGTGGTGGAGGGTCGCGATGTGCCCGAGCCGGCGCGGTTGCCGGACGAAGGAGAGGGCCGGTTGCCCGAGCCCCGGAACTGGTCGGCTGCGCCGCGCGAGATCTCCTGGCGTCCGGCCTCGGCGCGCCCGCGGTAGGCGTCGCGGGCCTGGGCGGTCTGCCGGGCGGACGCGCCGCCGTACTGAGACGCCGTGCGGGAATCTCGGTAGCCCACGCCCTTTCGGTGGGCGGGGTCGTGCCGGAAGTTGCCTCGCCCGGAGCCGTTGCCGATGTTGTTCTTGTACTTGCTCCGGTCGATGTTGCGGTTGAAGTTGGTGTTGCGGTTGACGTCGATGTCGACGTCGCCGTGGCCCCAGTTGCACCCGCCCCACGCGTAACCCCAGGCCGCGCCAACGGCGACGCCCAGTCCGAACGAGAGCACGTTGCTCGCCACGTAACCCGGCGGGTAATACGGGTAGGGCGGGTAGGCGGGGTAGGGCCACGTTCCGTAGACGACGGTGGGGTTGTACGACGGGACGTAGACCACCTCCGGGTCGGCGGACTCGATGATGATGGTCTGAGACTGCGAGCCGCTCGCGGCGGGCTCGATAGTGACGGTCTGCTGCTGGTTGGATTCGAGATTGCCTTCCTTCTTGGCCTTGGCCCGCAGGCGCTGCACGGCGTCCATGCAGTCCTTCTCCTGGGCGATGAAGGCGTCGCCGATCTTCTTGGTGGTGTCGAGGTTCTGGCTCATCGTCGAGAGCACGTCGGGGAAGTTCACCAGCGATTTGACGCTGGGGTCCCAGTCCTCCTTTTCGAGAGCGGCGGTGAGCGCGTCGCCCTTGACGTTCGGGTTGGCCTTCACCCACCGGTCGGCCTCGACGACTTCGAGCGGGTAGGTCGAGGCCATGAACACCTGGCTGAGCAGCGCGTCGGGGTAGAGCGCCAGCGGCGCCATCAACTGCTCCAACTGCTCGGGCGTGAAGGCCGGCGCATCGTCGGCGCTCGCGGCCGCGCCGGCGGGAGGCGTGGCGGCGGGCTGGGCTGGTGGCGTCGGTTGCACGGTCGAGGCCGCGGATGCGCCCGTCGGGACGGTGAGCCACACGGAAGCGCAGGCGGCGAACGCTGTGGAGAGTCTCATGGAATGTTCCTGTTTGAGAGGCCCGTCACAGCGTATCAAAGGAAAACCGCCCGATCCGGTCCGTGACGGATCGAGCGGTCAACAACCCGCACGATGCGGGAGTCTTGACAAGAGAAAATGGCCCGACGCGGCCAGCCCCCTATGGCGTCGCGGAGGCATTGCGGCGCTGCAAGAGGAGTGCTTCACTGGGCCGGCCGCGTCGGACCGAGCAGGAACGCGAACACCTCCCTCGTTGCAACGTCGGTGCCAAAGGTTTCCGGGCTCAGGATGGCCGTCGAGAGCCCCTCGCTCGATAGCATTGGCCAGGACTGGCCATGACGGGCGGAAACTGTGCAGGAGTGGCCGCCGCACAATCCCCCAAACGGTGGGATATCGACCAAAAGCCGAATAGATGGCGGTGAGGTCGTCTGACACGGTGCCGGGGAGGATTGCCGGTAGAATCACCCCGGCATGTCCACGCGCACCGCTCCCGTGCCCAACCCCATAGGTTCACCGGGCTTGGCCCCGAACCACGCCCCAGTGGCGGCCGCCGCGCCGGTGGTGACAACGGGGTTGATCGCGCGGACGGTGAACGGCGTGCTGAGCGGGCCGGCGGACATCATCGTGACCGGGTTGGCGGCCCTCGATCAGGCGACGGTTCGCGGGGCCGACGGTTCGGGCTCGCTGTCGTTCATCCGCCGGGGCAAGTTCGCCGCGCAGTGGCCGACGAGCAAGGCGGTCGCGGCCCTGGTGAGCAAGGGCGTCGAGGTGCCGGGGCATGACCCGTCGCGCCGGGCCTTGATCACGGTGGACAACGCGGACGTCGCGGTGGTGCAGGTCCTGTCGCTCTTTGCACCGCCCGTGCACGGTCCGTCGCTCGGCATCCATCCTTCGGCGGCCGTGGACCCTACGGCCGTGATCGGCCAGGGCGTGAGCATCGGCGCGATGTGCGTGGTTGGACCGCGAACACGGATCGGCGACGGGTGCGTGCTGCATCCGCGGGTGACGCTCGGGGCCGACGTGGCGGTCGGGCCGCAAACGACCCTGCACCCCGGAGTGGTGGTGTACGAGCGGTGCACGATCGGGGCGAGGAGCATCTTGCACGGGAACGTGGTGATCGGGGCGGACGGGTTCGGCTATGTGCCCGACCCGCAGGGGCGCGGGCTGCTGAAGGTGCCGCACATCGGGACGGTGGAGATCGGCAGCCTGGTCGAGATCGGCGCGTGCACGTGCGTGGATCGCGGGAAGTTCGGCGCGACGACGGTCGGCGACATGACCAAGATCGACAACCTGGTGCAGGTGGGGCACAACGCGCGGATCGGTCGGGCGTGCATCATCTGCGGCGCGTGCGCGATCGGGGGGAGCGCGGTGCTGGAGGACGGGGTGGTGCTCGCCGGGCAGGTGGGGATTCAGGACGGCAAGCGGATCGGCGCGCGGGCGACGATCAGCGCCCAGAGTGGCGTGATGGACGACGTGCCCGCGGGCGAGGTTTGGTTCGGCACGCCCGCCGGTCCGCACAAGGACCAGATGCGATCGTTCGTGGCGCTGCGGAAGCTCTCCGATCACCTTCGCGAACTCAGGCGAAGCTCGAAGCACCCGGCGAAGGCCGGTCCCGGCGATTCGCACGGTCCAGACTCGGCGTGATCGCGGGCGCGGCGGCGCGCGTCGCTCAATCGGGGATCGCCGGCGTGCCCGGGCGCGGCAGCAGACCGGCCTCGACGCGGGAGAGCTTGTCGCGGTAGAGCAACTCGATCATGTACTCGTACGCGGTCATCATCATGGCCATGTGCAGGCCGGCCGCGCCGTCGAGGACGCCCAGACGCAGGAAGTACATGTAGACGAACCGCAGCACGGGCTTGAGGGGCGTTCGGGGCCAGACCTCACGCCGCAGATACTGGCGGTAGCGCATGGTCTTGGTGAACAGCCGCCCGGCGCTCGCGCCGGCCTCCTGGCCGTACTTCAGTTTGACCCACTCGTCGCTCTCGAGGTCGGCGTAGCGGATGTGCTTGCGGATCCACTCGTGGACGCTCTCGCCGCGGATGTGCAGCATCTCTTCGCGGAGGTAGCGGGTGGGCCCGTCGCAGACCATGTGCTCGTGGACGGAGCGGTCTTCATAGCGGCAGCGCCCGCGACGGAAGAAGCGGAGGTTCCAGGAGGGGTAGAGCCCGCCGTGCCGGATCGCGCGGCCCATGAAGAGCACGACGCGGTTGACGAAGTAACCATCGGCGGCGCCGGGCGAGCTGACGGCGGCGAAGACCTCGTCGCGGAGTGCGGGGGTGATGCGCTCGTCGGCGTCGAGGATGAAGACCCACTGGCCCTTCCACGGAAGGTTGTCCAGGCCCCAGTTCTTCTGGCGTGCGTAGCCGAGGAAACGCTGCTCGACGACGTGGGCGCCCGCGGCCCGGGCGATCTCCTGCGTGCCGTCGCGGCTGCACGAATCGAGCACGAAGACCGGGCCGACCTTGAGCGCGTTGGCGACGGTCTCGCCGATCACCGACGCCTCGTTGAGCGTGGGGATCAGGATCTCGATCTGGCCGTAGGCGGGGTGAGGGTGGGTGGTCATGATGGCGTCGTCGCTACCAAAGACGAAGAAGGAACTCAGAGAGAGGGGAGAGCGCGGAGGGACTCAGAGAAAGACACTTTGGATTGGGCTCCGAGTTTCTCCCATGCCTCCCAGTTCTCTGGGTTCCTTCGGGGAGTTGCTGGAGGGCTCTGGTGTTCATTCTTCGAGCATCCTCTCGACCAACCCCTGGGTCTTCCCGCCCCAGGGCTTGGCGCGTTCGACGATCTTGAGTTCGGTCCAATACTCGTACACGCTGATCATGGCGCAGTAGTGGAAGCCGGCCATGCCGTCGAGGATGCCGCCGCGACCGAAGTAGTTGTAAAGGAAACGCCAGACGGCCCGGCCGCGGAGGAAGTAGGACATGTTCTTCCACGCGCGCCGGCGCGAGGTGGAGTCGCCCGAGCGCAGGTGCCCGAGCGTGGGCTTGCCGGCCGAGCGGATGGTCATCGCCTCGCCGGCCTCGCGGTTGGAGTAGTCGTTGTGCTTGTAGAACCACTCCAGCACGCCCTTGGAGAAGTTGAAGTGGGTGTACGGCTCGACCAGCGTGCCGACCTCGCCCTGGGGGTCCTCGCGCTGGCCGTGTCCGAAGTCGATGTAGCGGCACCGGCCGTAGCGGAACAGGCGGACCTGGTAGCTGGGATAACCGCCGGAATACTTGAGCCAGCGGCCCAGCAGCATCATCTTGCTCGGGCAGAGGTAGGCCGCCTTGTTGCTTTTGCTCCCGTCGGCGCCGAGCTCGTCGAACATCTCGGCGACGAGCTCGGGCGTAAAGCGCTCGTCGGCGTCGAGGTGGAAGTGCCAGGGGTGCTTGCAGGGAATGTTGTCGATGGCCCAGTTGCGCTGGTCGCCGAAACTCTTGAACTTGTTGACGTGGACGGTGGCGCCGAGCGAGCGCGCGAGCTCGACGGTGCGGTCGGTTGAGCCCGAGTCGAGCACGTGCACGTCGTCGCACCACGCGCACGAGCGGATGCAGTCCTTGATGTTGACCTGCTCGTTGAAGGTCAGGATCACTACCGACACCGGCGGCACACGCCCGCCCGGGGCCTGGACCAGCGGCTGGCGCTTGAGCTCGAGGCTGGCCTCGATGGAGGGCGCGTGCGCGATGGACGGGGCGTCGGGGGCGGGGGGAAAGTTGGTGGCGAGATCGGGCATCGGTGGGGATGAGGGGGCGGGGAGAGGTCGATGGTTGTCATCGGCCTTCGCGGCCCGGTCCTGCTGGTTATTGCAGCCGACCCTGCGTGCCGACCTGAAGAGCCCTGGCCTCGCCCGCCTTACGCGCGACCACAAAGAACGACTTCCAGAACGGCCACGGGCGGCCGTAACCCCACCAGTGCACCGGCTCGAACGCGAACGCGCTCAGGCAGCGTTTCATGCCCTTGGTATCGAAGAATCGGATGTGCTGACCCATGGGGTCGTAGTGACCGGCGTAGTGCAACAGATCGATCGAGATGTTTTTAATAAGGCCGTGGTACGGCGTGGTGAGGATGAACAGGCCGCCCGGCTTGAGCAGGTGGTTGATGGCCAGCAGGTACGCGCCGACGTCGAAAAGATGCTCGATCACCTCGCTGGAGTACACCGCGTCGAACGCGCCGGCGCGGGCGGGGAGCAGGTCCTCGACGGCGCAGGCGTGAAAGGTCGCACCGGGGAAATGCTGCTGGGCGTGGCGGATGGCCGCCTGGGAGATGTCAGTCCCTTCGGCGGCGAAGCCCTGCTTCACGAAGAAGTCGGAGAACTCGCCGCGGCCGCAGCCGACGTCGAGGATCCGCCCGCCCGCGGGCAGGCCGGGCAGCACCTTGCGGAGCAGGGCCTGGCGCTGGGGCGTCGTCGGGTCGGAGTACGACTCGGGGTTCTCCCAGTAGTTCTCGTAGTACTGTTCGATGGTGGCCATGGCGGCGGATCGGCTGGCTGTGTGGAGCACGGGCGAACGGGCGGCCCGTGCCGGGCGTTGATGGGAGGGACATTTGTATCGGTCCGGGGCGGACGGAGTTCGGGTACAAACGCCGTTTGGCTCGGCTCCGGGGGTCCCGGGGCCGATGTTGAGGGTTGAATCGCGGGGTGGGGAGGGGGGCTTCGGGCGGCTCGGACATGACGGCAACGACCGGCAGAATGGCGGACCGAGTTGACCCCATAACCGGGGACCAGGCCGCACGCGCCGAACCGGTGTTCACCAGCCCGTGGACGGTCGGAGAGCGCATCCGGCGGCAGTTGTGGTCGCTCGTACAGGGCACGGTCTTCCGGTATTCGCTCTACAACGCGTTCCGGTGGCGGCGGTGGCTGCTCGGTCTGTTCGGGGCGAACCTGGCCCGCGACGTGCGCATCCGCCCCAGCGTGCGGGTCGAGATCCCCTGGAACCTGACCATCGGCGAGAACTCGTCGGTCGGGGACTACGCGATTCTCTACTGCCTGGGGCCGGTGCGGATCGGTCGGCGGGTGACGGTCAGCCAGTACGTCCACCTCTGCGCCGGCACGCACGAGACCAACACCCGGCGGATGCTGCTGCTGCGCCCGCCGATCACCATCGGCGACGCCGCGTGGATCGCGGCCGACGTTTACGTGGCGCCCGGCGTGACGATCGGGGCCCGAACCGTCGTGGGGGCCCGGTCCAACGTGTTCAAGGACCTCCCGCCGGACGTGATCGCGGTGGGCTCACCGGCGCGGGCGGTGAAGGCGCGGGTGTTCCTGAGCGAGGAGGAAGAGGCCGCGTTGGGCGATCGCGTCGCGCCGGGGAACTGGGGCGAGGGAGGGTCCTGAGCGCGTGACGCGGGTGGGCCAGTTCATCCAGTCGATCGACGTGGCCTCGGGCGGGACGGCCACGGCGTTCTTGAACACCGTGGAGGCTCTGCGGGCCAGCGGCGGCGTCGAGGTGCACGCCTACGCCGCGCCACCGCCGGCGGGCGATCCCGCGGCGGCGGTGGTTGCGGCCACTCCCGGCGAATGGACGTGCGTGGCCGGCTACGGGCGCGGCCTGAAGCCCGGCCCGCTGGGGCGAGCTGTGATCGCCGACGTCGAGGCCGCGAAGGTCGATCTGCTGCACATCCACGGCCTGTGGTCGCCCGACCTGCTGGCGGTGGGGCTGGCATGCCGCCGGCGCGGCGTGCCGTATGTCTGGCAGCCGCACGGGATGCTGGTGCGCGAGGCGTATGCGCAGAAGCGGCTCAAGAAGGAAGTGTTCATGGCGCTGGGTATGCGCCGGGCACTGCGCGGCGCGGCGGCGTTGGTGTTCGTGACCGCCGAGGAGCGCGAGCACAGCCTTATTCCGCGAGAGATTGCGGCGGATCGAGTGCGAGTCGTGCCTCTGCCGGTGGCGATGCCGAGCGTTCCGGCCGATGAGGCGTTCCGTGCGGCGGCGCGTGCCCGCTTCGGCGTGCCCGCGGACGCACTGTGCGTAGTGTTCATGGGGCGGCTGCACCCGGTCAAGCGCGTGGAGATGATCCTGGACGCGGCGGCGGCACTGGGCGCGCGCCGGCCCGGGCTGCGGGTGCTGCTCTTCGGCGGCGGTGAGGAGCCGTGTGTGCGGTCGCTGCGGAGCCGCGTCGCAGCCCTCGGACTGACCGACAGGGTCTCGTTCGCAGGGTGGGTGCAGGGGGAGGACAAGTGGAGCGCGCTGGCCGCGGGCGACGTGCTCACGCTCAACTCGGTGCACGAGAACTTCGGGTACGTGGCGGTGGAGGCGCTGTGCGTGGGCACGCGGCCCGTGCTCACGAGCAACCTGGCGCTTGCCGCGCGGTTGCAGGCCGACGGCCTGGCCGAGGTTGCCGAATCGACAGCGACGAGTCTCGCGGATGCGTGGGAGCGAGCGGCGTCCCAGAACGATGAGCGGGTGCAACGAGCCGGCCGCGCGTGGGTCGCGGGCCGGCTGAGCTTCGAGGCTGTGGCGGCACAACTGGCCGATCTCTACGCTTGGCTCCGTGCGTCGCCGGATCGGGCCGCGCGATCGGCCCGGACGGGGAGGCGCGTGTGACCGAGATGTCGATCTCTCCCAGATTAATCCCCGGCCAACCTCATCGGCGGACCCGCGTGGCGGTCTGCTGGCACTCGGTCTCGGGCTACATGGCCGCGTGCTGGCGGGCGCTCGCCACGACACCGGGAATCGATCTGCTGGTGGTGACGCAGGAACCCGGCACCGGCGGGCAGATGCCGTTCGACAAGGGCGTTCTGGCGGGCGTCAACACCGTGCTGGTCCCTCCGGACGCGCTCGTCCGAGACGACGGCATGCGCCGGCCCGTGGTCGAGTTCAAGCCCGACGTGCTGGTCGTGGGCGGTTGGTTCATCCCGGCGTGCAATGCGCTGGTGCGAGACCGCTCGCTCGCGTCGGTGCGGAAGATCAACGCGATCGACCGGCCGCGGCAGAACAACTGGCGGGACTGGTATCACCGCTTCTCGAAGGGTCGGTACATGAGGTCGTTCGACCTGGTGTTCGTGACCGGGGAGCGATCGTTCCAGTACGCGAGGTTCCTGGGAATCGAGCCGACGCGAATCCGTAGGGGGACCTACGGCGTGGACTACCCGGCGCTGTCGCCGCTGTGGGAAGAGCGCCGGTCGCGGCCGGATGGGTGGCCGCGATCGTTCCTCTTCATGGGGCGGTACGAGCGGGAAAAGGGCGTCGACGTTCTCGCCGAGGCGTACCGGCGGTACCGCGCGCTCGTGGCGGAGCCCTGGCCTCTCGCGACGTGCGGTCGCGGGTCGCTGGCGGGCGTCTTGAAGGGGATCGATGGGGTGACCGATCTCGGTTTCGTGCAGCCCCGCGATCAGCCCGACCTGTTCCGCCGGCAGGGCGTGTTCGTGATGCCCAGCCGCTTCGACCCATGGCCGCTGGTGATCGTCGAATCGTGCGCCGCGGGCCTGCCGATCATCTGCACCAACGCGTGCGGTTCGGCGGTGGAGCTGGTCCGCCCGCTGGTCAACGGCGTGTACGCCGCCGACGAAGATCCGGCCGACCTGGCCCGCGCCATGCGGCAGATGCACGAACGCGAGCGCGAGCTGCCGGCGATGGGGCGAGCGAGCATGGAGTTCGCCGCGTCGTACAGCGCCGAGATGTGGGCGGTGCGCTGGGCGGCGGCGCTGCGGGACGTGACGGAGCCGTGATCCGCCGGGCTACTTGCGGATGCGCACGATGACGTGACCGTTGCGGATGCAGAATCGGCGGAGGGGCGAGGGCGGGTGGAGCACCTCGTCGCCGCGCGATTGGAACCAGAGCACGGCCTCGTAAGGGTCCATCGAGTTGATGGCGTCGGAGTCGGACATCCAGAACTTCTCGAAGTTGCCGCGGATCCGACGGTATCGGAAGGGCATCGGGGCGCGGTTCAGGAGCCAGGCGATCAGCCTCCAGACCCTGCGGGGGAAGATGAACAGCAACCGCCACGCGACCGAGTCGCGAAGAGGGATCGTCGCCTTGTAGAGCTTGCCGCGGAGGTTGAAGTCGCCGTACGGGCGCACGGGGTAACCGTCGGCTGCCCAGGGCCGGCACTGCCACGCGGGTGCGAAGAACAGCACGCCACCGGGTTTGAGCACGCGCCGGATCTCGGCCATCGCCTTTTCAGGGTTTGGCACGTGCTCAAGGACCCAGATCGTCCACGCGCCGTCGAAGCTGGCGTCGGGGAACGGGAGTTCGGTCGCCGAGGCCTGAACGAAGGGTTTGTGAAGGTATCGGGCGACGGTGTCAGAGAGGTCAACGCCGGTGTACCGCGTGACCAGGTCTTGGTATGCGCCGCGCCCGCAGCCGATCTCCACGCACTCGGCGCCGTCGATGAGCTGGTGGTCGGCCACGAACCGGCGCAGCGCCGGATACCCGGCGGCGTGCGCCTCGGACGGCGCGTACGCGCTCCCGGCGTACTCATGGTCGTAGAACGCCTTTGCGGATTCGCGCTCGGAAGGTGGATCGGTGGTCATGGCCGGGGCCCATCGCCTCGGGGTCGCCGGTGGGAGTCGAGGGGTCGGCGCCGCGTGCTGTCAGTATGCGTGGGGATGAGCCCCATCTGGAAGATCACCGTAGCCCTCGTCCGCGGCCCAATACTCCTCGTGGTACGACAGATCGTCCGCGAAGACTTCCTGACCGGCCTCCATGCGCTGGGTCGCGAGCACGTTGGTCAGGTGTACGCCGATGCCCGCAAAGATGAGCATGGTGGTCTGCGGGGCGGACGATCGCCCGAGCATGATGCCCTCGAAGGTCGCGACGGTGAAGTACATCGCGTTCCACGAACAGAACAGGTCGATGAGCGGGCGCGACTCGGCGGGGAACTGCCGCCGTCGGAGCTGGAACCGCAGGCACAACCACACGCTGTACGCCAGGAGCGCGACCATGAGCAGGAACATGCCGACGCCGTATCCGGCGAACCCGCCCAGCCACGAGCTCTCGCTGCCGCCGCTGTCCTTCCAGCCCACGCCGACGAGCGGGCTGGCGCCGATGTTCGCGAGCTGGCGCGCCCAGACGGCGGACCGGGTGTTCTCGGTGGAGACCAGCCGCTCGAGGTTGGCGCCGATCTGCAGTTCCTTGGCCAGGTACGACAGGCCGAAGAACATGACCACCGCGAACGGCAGGAGCAGGACCATCTTGCCGATGCGGTTATAGAGCACGAACATCAGACCCATGACGAGCATGAGCGCGCCGGTGCGCGAGCCGGTCCACCCCAGGAACAGCAGGTTGATCGCGATGAGCGCGATCCAGAGCAGGCGCAGCCGGCGGACCTTGTCGTTGAGCAGCAACCAGAGGGCGATCACCACGAACGGCGCGGTGAGCATGCCCGCCTGCTGGGCGTTGCCGAGCATGCCCCAGAAACGTCCCTGAAGGTTGACGAGGTTCTTCGGGTTGATGACGAACTGGACCGAGCAGCACACCGTCCAGAGCACCGACACCCACATCAGCGAGCGCAGCAGGCGCACGCAGTCCTCGTGCGTCCGCGCCGCAGCGGGCGTTGCGAAGAGCATGCAGGGGATGGTCGCCAGCGCGAACCCGATCGACTTGGAGGCCTCCACCGGCGAGTCGTGGAAGAACTGCAACATGCCCGCGTAGAGCGCGATCGCCAGCATCAGCAGGCCCTGGATGGGCACGTCCTGCGACCGGAGTTTGCCCGTCACCACGACGAGGATGGAGAGCAGGATGCCCAGGGCCAGGTGCGCCTCGGCGCGGTGGATCTGCAGCGGGCTGATCCACGTGATGATGTATTGGGTCCGCTCGTAGTTGGTCGGGGCCGTGAGCGCGTTGACAAAGAGCACCCCCACCAGCAACCACTGCAACAGCGAGAGCCGGATCAACACCGCCGCCACCAGCGCCAGGCCCGCGAAGCCGACCATGAACAGCTTCGCGGCCGCGGTGCCCTCAAATCCGTAGAGCTGAGCGAGTGTGACGGCGTGCATGGGGAAAGCGGGCGCGATTCGTGGGGCGTGGCTCGGGGCGGGGCAGAGCGGGAGGTGGGGGGGCGAGAGGGTTGGCGGAGACTCTCCGTACGCCGGAGCGGTCCTTCCGGTTTATCGGCCCGGGGCGGACCCGACCGGAGCCCCTCCGCCGGGAATCCGCAGGTCGACGACTATCGGTGAATGTTCGGATTCCAGCTTGGGCAGCGTGGACCAGCCGACCACGGCCACGCCCGGGGAAATCAGGGCGTCGTCAATCGCGATCCCCAGCGGGCCCCATGACCGTCGGCGCGGGCCGCTCTGCGAGTCGTCCCGCGGCCCCAGAGGCAGGGGATAAGTCGTGGCGAGGCTCAGCAGCGGTTTGGCCCGGCGCAGGCCGGCCAGCCGGTTCAGCAGGCGCGAGCGGTAACCGCTGGGGGTGCTGTTCAGGTCGGCGATCACGACGACCGCCAGGCCCTCGTCTTGCAGCCGGCGGGCGACGTGACCGACCGCCTCGACCACGAGGTTGCCGGTGGCCCAGCGGTCGGCGTTGCGCGGCGAGCGCGGGTGGACGGCGATCACCGCGAACGGGCCTTCGGGTGCCGGGCGCTCGACCCGCGCGGCGATCAGGTAGGCCGCGGCCTGGCCGACCCTCGACGTGTCCACCGGGTGCATGGGCCAGCGCGAGACGAGGGCCGCGGCCGTGACGTCGGTGTCCGAGCCGTTCGCGTCCGGACGCCACTCACGCACGAGTTTGCCGGGGAAGCGATCCGCCAGCCGATCTCCGTAGATCACGTCCCGCTGGTACCGCACCGGCGGGCACAGGATCGAGAAGACATCGGCGTGCGAGCGGTCCATGAGCGATTCGATCGCGTCGCCCTCGCCGAGCGTGCTGGCGTTGTAGTGGAAGAAACGGACGGCTCCGCTCGCGGGCGGGGCGTTCGCATCGATCGGCCGGGGAAGCACGGCCGCACGCCCGATGAGCAGCGATGCGCCCAGCAGGGCGCACGCGAGCCCCGCGATCGCGGCGTGCCGCCGGCGGCGCGTCAGCAACCAGAGCACAAGAAAGACCATGGCCGCCGTCAGCCACTGGGCGTTCAGGTTGGCGATCAGGTCGAGTACCCAGGCCGAGCCTGAGAAGATCCACGCGAGGCTGAGCAGCAGCAGGCCCGCGGCCGCGGGCCACGAGAGCAGCGAGAACGCGCGACCTAGCCGGGTTTGGCGTGGTCGGCCTGTCATCCGTTCTCGCGAATCCACGCCCATTGGCGGCCTACGCCGTCGGCAAAGACGGTGGTCGGCTTGAAGCCGAGTTCCGCGGTGGCGCGGGTCAGGTCGGCGTAGGTCCGCTCGACGTCGCCGGGCTGCATGGGCTCGGAGCGAATCCGCAGCTCGCGCCCGCTCACGCGCTGGATGGTCGCGATCATGTCGCGCAGGCTCACCGGGGCCGAGTTGCCCAGGTTCCACACGCGGAACCCGAAGTGGTCGATCCGGTCGTACGCCGCGAGCACGCCGCCGACGATATCGTCGATGTAGGTGTAGTCGCGGCTGCTCGACCCGTCGCCGAACATGGTGATCGGTTCGTTCCTGAGGGCCCTGTGCAGGAAAAGGTTGATGGCCAGGTCGGGGCGCTGGCGCGGGCCGTAGACCGTGAAGAACCGCAGGCACGCGGTGGGCATCCGCGTGAGGTGGTGGTGTGTGTGGCCGATGAGCTCGCAGGCGCGCTTGGTCGCGGCGTAGGGCGAGATGGGCGCGCTCACGTCCGCATCCTCCGAGAACGGCACAGACGCGAGATTGCCGTAGACGCTGGAGCTCGACGCCATCACGAACCGCTCGCACCCGGCGCGCCGGGACTCTTCGAGCAGCACCGAGGTGCCCGTCACGTTGACACGCGCGTAGCCGACGGGGTCGGCGATGCTCGGGCGCACGCCGGCTTTGGCCGCGAGGTGGATCACGCCCTGGGGCCGGTGCGACTCGAACACGCGGCGCATGGCGTCGGCGTCGCAGATGTCGGCCTCGACGAGGTGGTAGGCGTCCTGCGGGGCGCGGCGCATGGCGAGCGAGATGTTGCGCTGCTTGAGGGCGGGGTCGTAGAAGGGATCAAGGTTGTCGACGCCGACCACGCGCCGGCCGCGAGCCAGGAGCGCTTCGGCCGCGTGCGAGCCGATGAACCCGGCGGAGCCGGTGATGAGCACGGGGCGGTCGGGCATGGCGGATTGTTGGCCGCGGGCACGGAGCGAAAAAAAGCAGGGCGCAATCGTGAGACTGCGCCCCGCTGGAGGAGAGAGAGATCAGGGGGAGGAAACGATCGCTATCGGATGGCTCGGGTCGATCGCCTTGAAAGAACCCGCCCGTGTCGCGATCGCACTCGGGCAACCGGCACACCACGGTGGGTGCGAAGCTTGCCCAAGTTGAACACATCGATATTAGCCCAGAAACACCGCTCTGACACGCGCTTATACGCATTTGCCCGCCGGATGTTCCCCGCCCGGCGGCACAATCGGTACATCCCTTGAATGGCGGGTCAAGATAACTTCGCGGCCATCGTGGCCCGATCGGGGAAGGCCCGGCGAATGCGCGGCGTTTGTTCGGAATTGGGTCCCGACAGCGGGTGAGACAGCGACGTCCAAAAAAAAGTCGCCGCGACCATCGCCCGGCTTCGCTGGACCAATCCACGATTCCTCGTTACCGGACGTCGGTGGCACCACTACAGGCGGGGTGTACAGCCCGAGCCGGGGCCGAAGGGTTTGTGGCGGGCGGTGCGGACTCGCGATGCCGTTCCGCGATCGGCGAAGTCAGTCCGACCCGCCCGGGGCGGCCGCCTCGTTCGCGCCCAGGACCCGCATGTCGCCCCCGTCCTGTGCGACCACGACCACCGAGCAGTGTTCCGGTCGGACGTCTTTGGGCACGGTGAGCCGCAGCGTCAACCGCGAGTCCGGGCCGCGATCGGACTCGGCCATCGCGCGCACCACGCGCTCGTGCCTGAGTTCCAGGCCCTTGTTCTCGCCGGCGCTCACGCGGCTGCTCAGCCCGTTCTCCACCAGCAGCGCGAGCACGCGGACGTTGCCGGGCAGGGTTTGACCCTCGGGCGCGGCCACCGAGCAATCGACCGCCAGCGGTTCGCCGGGCTTGATCTGGGCGCGGGTCGCCCGGACCCGAGCCCGCGCCGGCTGCTTGCGGGCCTCGGCGACGGCCGCGACGGCCTTGTCGCGGTCGCCGCCGACGAGGGACGTGACGCCGTTGACGATGATCTGCGGCGTGAAAACGCGCTGGTCGCCCTTGCGCCGGGCGTAGTCGCGCTGGTGCTCGGAGAACGCCGCGCTTGAGAACGCGTCGATCCAGCCGAGGTTGTTCCAGTAGTCAACATGGAAGGCCAGCGGGAAGAAGCCCGCGTCGCCGGCGTGCTCGCCGATCAGGTCGGCGAGCAGGCGGTCGGCGGGCGGGCAACTGGAGCAGCCTTCGGAGGTGAACAGTTCGACCACGACCGGGTTCGGAGCGGGTTCCTTTTCGGCCTTGGTCGGGGGTTCGGCCGCGGAGCTCGGGCGCGGTTTGGCGCTTTGCTGACTGCCGAGCCACGGGGCCTGCTTGAGTCCGGCGGGCGCGAAGACCTGAGGATCGATTCGCGGTGCGGCCGTATCAGCGGGCCCGGGCGTCGGCGCGTCGGACCCGCCCCAACCGGCCAGCATTGCCAGCGCGATCGCGGCCCCGAGGATGAACATGACGATCGTCAGGCGGAGGTTGTTCATGTCGGTTCGCCGGGGTGGGCTCGGAACACGCCCGATCGCGCGCCGAGTCCGAACTGACTATCGGTTACCGGAAGCGCCGGCGTGCGCGCCGAAGCGACACCGGCGTGCAGAATCCCGCGAGCGGAGGTTACTCGGACCCGGAACCTAGGCCGTCGCGAGGCGAGGGCGCGCCGGGGAGGCCGGCTTCGCCCGCCCGGGCCCAAGCCGCCGGAGGAGCAGGGCGGCCTCGAAGAACGCCCACGCGGCCGCGCCGGGCAGGGCCCAGCCGGCGGAGGGGTCGAGGCGCTCGATCGCTCGGGCCACGAGGGCCTGGGCATTGCCCTTCCACAGGCTCTTGGCGATGCCGACCAGCGGGTGCGGGCGGAGCAGCGGGCGGTAGAGGCCGCGGGCGAGCCAGTGGACGCCCGCGGGGCCCTTGGTCGAGGCGGCGATGAGGACGCGCTCGACGGCCGCGGCGTCGTCGATCCGGCCCGCGGCCCGCATCGCGTCGGCGGCACGGACCATCTCGATGCCCTCGCGCCCGGTGACGCGAAGGGCTACCGCGCCGCGGGCGCCGGATCGTTCGAGGAACCGGGCCAGGCGTGCGGCGTCGTCGGCGTTGTCGATGTACTTCATCAGGCGCACCGCGCCCGCGGGCGAGGCGCGCCGGGCGATTTCCGCGGTGTCGGCGGCCAGCGTGCGGAGCTCCCGTGTGCGCCGGCCCTTGACGGCCGCGAGGAGGAAATCGGCGAAACGGTCGGTCATGGCCCCGGCCTTGCGTGCGGCCTTGAGCAGCGAGGGCGCCCAATCGATCTCGGGTGCGAGCGTGGTCAGCACGCCGACGCCCGCCAGCGCGGCGATGACGGGGTCGGTCTTCTCGCCGCGGACCCATCGCCCGGACTGGATGATGAGGTCGCGCACGTCACCGACAACGAACAGGTCGGTGGCGACGGCGCCGGCAAGGAGTTCGAGGGACGGATCGGGGGCGTCGGGGTCCTGTGATGCCCCGGTGTTGCCGCCCGTGATCGCGCCGCGGGTCAGGTCCTTGAGTCGGCGCAGTGCGCTCTGTTGCTCGGCGCTCGCCTTCTTGCGCTCGAGGGCGACGGCGTCACGGGCCGCGCCGGTGGTGCTCGCGAGCGCGGCGTCGGCGACGACCATCGCCTCGGCGTAGCGCCCTCGCTCGCGCAGGGCCGCGACCTCGGCGGCGAAGTCGGCGTCGGGGAGCGAGGCGAGCTGCAGCCGGGCCAGCCGCGCGGGTGTGCCGGCGGCGAGGACCCAGAGCAGGAAGCACGCCGCGCCGAGGCGGAGCACGCCCCAGCGCGATTGCCAAAGCGTGCGCAGCGTGCTCACTGGCCCGTCCCCCCTACGCCCGGCGATTCCGCATCTGTCGGCGCGCTGGCGTACGGGCTGTCCCTTACGGGTGCATCGACGAACACGACATCGACCGGCACGGGGTCTCCGCCGGCGGCGAAGGCGCGAACGAGCGCGACCAACTGGTCGCGCGTGGTCTGCTCGACCGTGCGCCGTTGCTCGGGGCTCAGGCGGAGGGCGCGGGCCTCCTGGTAGAGGCCGGTGCGGGCCAGGCCGAGCTGGTACTCGCCGGCCAGGTCGCGGAAGCGCCCCCAGCCCACCTGAACGCTGGTCTGCTGGTCATCGCCGACGACCTCGGCCGCGAGCCGCACCGGTCGCGGCACGCGCAGCGTGTAGCCGTCGTTGAGGATGTTCCGGCTGAGCGATGCGCCGAGCGCGGCGCGGCCGTCGCCCAAGACGCCGGAGAGGTCGCAGCCGTAATAGAGGCGGACCGGCGCGGTGACGCTGGCGTGCACGTCGCCGCGCCAGGATTCGTCTAAGCGCGACGACTCGACGTCCGCGCGGACCTCGACGGTCACCAGTTTGAGTTGGCGGAGCAGTTCGGCGACCCGGGGAATGGTGCGGGGAGCGTGCCCGGCGGCCGAGCCCGCGTCTCCCGGGCGAGCGCCGTCGCTGGCCGCGGCCAGGGCGCTCGCGGTTTCGATCCCCAGGTACATCCGCAGCCCCGCGAACATCGCGACGGCCAGGACCACGACCATCACGAGATAGGAACGGTCACGCATGGCGCACCCCGGAGATGGGATCGGCCGGCGGGCGCGGGGGGCGAGAGAAATGGGGGGGGAAAGAAAGGGTTAGTGCCGAGTGCCGAGTGAGAGTCAAATCTCCGGTCCCTCGGCCTTCGGCCCAAAGCCCTCGGCCCTACTTCCTGATAACAGGGAGGACCCATCAACCGACAGGGTCAAACACATACGGCCGAATCGCCCTTGAGGCGACTCGGCCGTGATGTGCCTCTGGCGCCGGGGCCGGTCGCCACGGGGGCGGCGACCGCGACCGGACGTTGCACCCCCCAGCGGGGCAATCGCTTGTTCAGTGGCGGCGGCGACGACGGCCGATGAGCAGACCGCCGGCGACCATGAGCGACATGGTGCCCGGGGTCGGGATGATCGTGCTGCCGAACTGCCAGGAGTTGATCTCGTGGCGCTCGACGTCCTGCAGGGCGCCGGTGCCGGCCGTGAACCCGACGAACGCCGAATCGCCGCCGCTGAGGTTCAGAAGGGTGGCGAGGTTGACGCTGACGGTCAGGACCGGGGTGGTCAGGTTGTCGAGGTAGATGTCCATGGTGCCGGGGGCGTAGGTGATGCGCCCGGTGTGGACGGTCCCGTCGGCCCAATCGGTGGGCGCGAGGTAGTGGCCGAGGCTGAAGCCTGAGGAGGGCCGGTTGTCCAGGTGACCGTTGGTCTGGACGCTGATGTGCTGCCCGCTGTTGAAGTCGCCCCAGTCGCCGGTGTTGTCCCAGCCGTCGAACTCGATGGCCAGGCTGTTCTCGATGCCGGTGTTGCCGGGGAGCGAGGAGAAGACCTCGTTGGTGGCGTAGCCGAGCGCGCCGCCGGTTCCGCCGATGGCGCCGGTGCCGGCCGCGGAGTTCTGGATCAGGAAGGCGAAGCCGTCCGACCCGCTGCCGGCGATGTTGCGGATGCGGAAGGTGAAGGTCGAGTCGAAACCGTTGGCGACGGTCTGGGCCTCGCTCTTCCAGAACGACCCGGCGGAGGCCCGCACGGGCGGCGTGATGGAGAGCGTCGGTGAAGACTGCACGGCGGCGCCGTTGAGCGTGAGGCCGGCGATCGACGTGAAGTCGGGATAGTCAAAGTCCGCCAGAGCGGGCGTCGCGCTCCCGGCCACAAGGGCAAGGGCCAGCACGCCGGTCGGCACGATCGAGGTCTTGAGAGAGAGTTTCATGACCGAGGTTCCCCGTACCCTTCTGATCTGGGCGCACGCCCCGAATCCTCGGAGCGAGCGCGTTTTGACCGCGCCCGGAGCGGGAGCTCCGGCTCTTGCCGTGCGGCCGCGGGCCCGCACGACGCACGCGAATCCCTTCGCGAGTGCTCCGCGCTTGGGCACGAGCCCGAACGCGGCTGAGTTGTCGCGGCTGTTGACCGGGCCGCGAGAGAGAAGACCCACACACCCGCCGGTTTAGGGCAGATGGGGCCGGAACGGACGCGCCTCGACGCAAACGCCGAGCACGGCCGGGGTTCCGATCTTCGCGGTCAAAGGGTGAAAGTGGCCGCGAGAGAGAATGCCACGCCTGCACGTTTCCGCGCTGGGCGCCAACGCATCTCTCTCAGCCTGCCGGGTCGACCCCCTCCCAGGGTTCGACGGCGGACCTCATCGGTCCCGACTACCCCCAATCGGGGCAGTCGCGAGAACATTAGACCACATCGCGTTCCAAATGCAAGGCGATTTTTGCGCTGCGGGTGGGTGAGCGAGCAAATTCTTGTTATCGCGCGTCGTGGCCGGGGTCGAGAGCCTGTCCCAGGGGGTGGACTCACATCGGCGTTTTGTTATCGGACACTGGACCGCGGGCGGGGTGGTGGTGGGACTGGTCCTCGTCGGCTCCGATCGGGGCCGAGAGCGAACACTCCAAGCCCTCTGGGGGGAACTGGAACTCCACCTTGCCGCCAAGTTGATAGATGATCGCGCCCTCGATGAGGTCGATGCCCAGGCCGCGACGCGTAGGGGGGGAGGTGGGGGGCCCGTCGCGCTCGGACCATCGCAGCAAGACAACGGGCCGGCCGTCGTGGAGCTCGGTGGCCCAGCGAATGACGACGCGCCCGCCGGGGCAGGAGAGGGCGCCGTGCTTGGCGGCGTTGGTGGCCAGTTCGTTGAGCGTCATGGCCATCGATTGAGCGGCGCGGGGGTGGAGAGAGACCTCGGGCCCGTCGGCGTTGAGGCGGTCGGATTCGGACCCGGCGTAGGGCTCGACGACGCGACCGACGAGCGTGCGCAGGTCGGCGCCGTGCCAGCGTCCCGCTGCGAGGATGTGGTGCATGCGGGCCAGGGCGCGCACGCGGCCCATGAAGGTGGCCTGGAACTCCTGAAAGTCTTGGGTGGCGCGCCCGGTCTGCTCGGCCAGCGAGAGCACGGCGGCCATGTTGTTCTTCACGCGGTGGTCGAGCTCCTGCATCATGAGGGCCTGCCGGCGCTCGGAGAGGACCCGCTCGGTGACGTCCTGGACGAAGCTGGACACGCCGATCACGGCGCCGTCGGCGCCGACCAGGGGCGTGTTGTTCCACTCGCAGATGATGCGCCCGCCGGAGCGGGTGATGTTGTCGTTGACGGAGTACATCCCGCCGCGCTGGGCCATGAGATCGCGCCAGACCCCCGCGACGGCGGCGCGGGACTCGGGCGGGACGATGAGGTCGCCGTGGCGGCCGACGGCTTCCTGAGCCGAGAAGCCGAACATGCGTTGGGCGGTGGGGTTCCACTGCAGGATCTCGAAGCGCGTGTTCCAGACGATGACGCCGATCGGGGCCTGATTGATGAGCAAGGAGAGGCGGCGCTGGCTGTCGCGGAGGGCCTCCTCGGCCTCGCGCCGGGAGGTGATGTCGCGCACGAGGATGAGGGCCTCGCCGGGCGACGCGGGGACGACGCGGCCCTCCCACCAGCGGAGGCGACCGTCTCGCTGGGTCTGGTACTCGTACACCTGCACGCCGCCCGAAGCGATCGCGTCGGTGAGCGCCCGCATGGCGGTCTCGGCCATGTCGCGGGGCAACACCTCGGTCATGGTGCGTCCGAGGAAGTCCTTGGGCTCGACGATCAGTGACGCGTTGGGTGGGCCCTTGTAATAGAGATACCGCCCGGAGGCATCGACGCCGAAGAGCAGGTCGGGCATGGCGGCGAGCAGGGCGCGGTTGGTCGATTCGCTCTGGCGGAGGGCCTGGTCGGCCTCGCGGCGTTCGGTGACGTCGAGGATCGCGGAGATGATGTAGTCGATCTCTCCGCCGGGCTTTCGGACGATGCGCACCTTGACGCTCGCCCAAACAACCGTCCCGTCGGGGCGCACGTACCGCTTGTCGAGTTCATAGCCCTCGGCGGAGTCCCTGGACTCATGGAGCAGGTCGAGGTTGCGCTGGATGTCGTCGGGGTGGGTGACTTCGGAGAACGTCCGCCCGATCAGGTCGTCGGCGTCGCGTCCGAAGATCTCGCAGGCCCGCCGGTTGACCATCATGAAGCGGCCGTCGGGGCTCACCTGCACGATGCCCACGGCCGACTGCTCGAAGAGGGCGCGGAACCGCGCCTCGGTGTCCCGCAGGTCGCTCTCCAGCCGCCGGCGCTCGATGGCCAGGCCCGCCAGGCGTGCCGAGGTCGCGATCAGAGACAGCTCCCACTCCTGCGGCGAGCGGGCCTCGCGGTAGTACATCGCGAACGAGCCAAGCACTTGGCCGTGCCCGTCGAGGATCGGTTCCGACCAGCAGGCCCGCACACCGTTGCGCAGGGCCAAGTCGCGTCCGCCCTCCCAGAGCGGATCGACGGCGATGTCCGAGACGATCACGCGCGACTTGCGGAACATCGCCGTGCCGCACGAGCCGACGCTCGGTCCGATGACCATGCCGTTGACGGACTGGGCGAGTTCTTCCGGCAGGTCGGGGGCGGCGGCGGCGCGCATCGAACGACCATCGGCGTCGAGAAGGATCACCGAGCCGATCGTGCTGGGATCGTGCCGTTGAACACTGCGCACGATCTCGCGCAGGACCTCGTCGATCGGCGCGTCGGAGGCGATGAGGCGCAGGGCGTGGTTCTGGTGCTCGCGGAGTTTCTCGGCCCAGACCTTCTCGGTGATGTCCACGAACGCGCCCAGGCGCGTGGTCCTGTCGGGCAGCCAGGGGACGCGGCAGGTGGAGACGAGCACGTCGATCTCGCGCCCGTCCGCGGTGCGGTGCTTCCAGTTCCCGGTGTAATCGGCGGAGGGGTCGGACTCGGTGAAGAACTCGGTGAGCCGCGGACGCTCGGAGGGCGCGCGAAGGTCGTGGAGCGTCATCTCGGCGAACTCGGCCCGCGAGAAGCCGTACTTGCGGACGGCCGCGTCGTTGACCGCGAGGAACCGGAGCGTCGCGCGGTCGTAGATCCACATGGGGAAGGGGTGCTTCTCAAAGACGGCGCGGAAGCGCTCCTCGCTCTGGGCGAGTTGTCGCTCGGCCTCGACGCGGTCGGTCACGTCGGTGAGCGTGCCGGTCATGCGGACAGGGCGGCCGTCCCGGTCGCGCCGGCAACGGCCGCGCGAGGCGAACCAGCGGTGCTCGCCCGTGGGCATGCGCAGGCGATACTCGATCTCGTAGGGCTCGTCGCTCTTGAGGTGGCGGTCCAGGGCGAGCCGGACGCGCTCCTGATCGTCAGGGTGGAGACGCTCCGACCAGGTCGGGCTCTCGGGCCGCTCGGGCGAACGCGAGCCGCCGAAACCCAGCGAGTCGGCCAGTGGTCCGGCCCAGACCGTGAAATCCTTGACGACGTCCCAATCCCACACGCTCTCGGTTGCGCTGCTGACGGCGAGCTTGTACCGCTCGCGCTCGCGATCGAGCGAGGCCTGCACGCGGCGCAGTCGGAGTTGGCCGCGGATGAGCGCGCCGATGATGGCGCCCTCGGCCAGGATGACCAGAGCGCCGACCAGGAAGTACGGCCACATGCGCCCGAGGTAGGTCGATGGTCCGTTGATCACGGTGGCGCCGCTGGGGATGTGGCGTACGGGGATGCCCAGACGCCTGAGCTGCCGGTAATCGACCACCGTGGTGAGCCCGGCCCGGTCGATGGGCGGGATGGACCGCGGGTCTTCGCCGCGGAGGACACGGACGGCCAAGCCTCCGGCGACGCGCCCGAGCAGGGGATAGCTGACCACGTGCCCGCCAACGGCCCCCAAGTCCTCTGTGCTGAATGGCTGCGGGTCCTGGTTGATGTTGCTGCTGTAGACCGTGTAGACGGGCAAATCCCAGGGTTTGTTGAACACACCGTCTTGGTTCGGCGGAACCTCCGGATCGAGGAACGCGATCACGATCGCGGCGGAATCGGGCCCCAGTGAGCTGATTTCACGTCGAAGGGCATCGAGCCTGGTGCTGCGGGCCCAGTCGATCCGTGCGAAGCCCTCGTGGGAAGCGAGCTGACGCTCGGCCACGTGCCGCAGGCGGTCGGCGTTCTCGGTGCCCTGCGCGACGACCAGCACGCGCTTGAGCTCGGGCTGGAGGTGGAGCATGAGGTCGAGCGTGCCGGCGGTGTCGATCTCCTCGAACACGCCGGTGGTCGGGCGGACCGAGAGCGCCCCGGGCTTGATCCGGGCGTGGACAACGCCCGAAAAGACCGTGCGCGTTTCGGGGAACAGGTCGGGCGCGTTCTCGGTCAGGACGCGGAAGGCGAGCGTATCGACGACGATGAGCAGTTCGGGCCGGCTTGACGCGAAGCGGGATCGGAACGAGTCGGCGAACTTCTGAAGAAGAGCATCGGAAATGGGCCGGCCCGCGAGCTCGGAGGGAACGATGAAGTCGGCGTGGACCTTGGATTGGGGATAGGCCAGGACAATGGCATCCTGGATCTCGTTCATCTGCAACTGGCTGGAGGTGGCCGGCTTGTCGTACGAGCCGATGATGAGGATGTTGTGCCGCCGGGGCGGGTGCAGCGGAAGAAAAAGCGATTTGTCGCCCCTGGGCGCGTCGGGTTTGGGCGCCTGAAGCTCGACCGAGTTCGACGGAGTCGGCGGCTGGGCGACGGGTTGCGGCGTGGGCGCCTGGGCGGCGGCCGCGGGGGGACGGACCGTCACCAGCAGCGACAGCGCGGCCGCCAGCGCCCGCGCGACGAGCCAGAGCCCCGCGGGCGCGGCCCGGCGGGATCGATCGTCGGCGGGGTGTGAAGGCGGGAGTGCGGTCACGAGTCTCCTCCGGCGAACGCGGCCGGACCGGCGTGAATAGCCGATTGCGCCCGAACAGCCAAGCGTATTATGGTGAACGACGGCGGATCGTGACGGTTGCCGCGCAGGGGGGGAGGGGGGGGAGGGCGGTCCGTCGGAAGATAGGTGCTCCGAGTTCCTCAATGAGGGTGAGAAGATGGCCACCGATATCCGTTCGCTGCTGGGCCCCGACGCCGACCGGCTGCTCTCGTACGAGTCCAGGACGATCCCCCGTTCGGCCCTGCACCTGCCGGGCCCGGACTTTGTGGAGCGGGTGATGCGGGACAACGACCGGCCGGTCGCGGTGCTGCGGAACTTCCAGACGATGCTCAACCACGGCCGTCTGAGCGGCACGGGGTTTGTCAGCATCCTGCCGGTGGACCAGGGGATCGAGCACTCGGCGGGGGCGAGCTTTGCGCCCAACCCGCAGTACTTCGACCCCGAGAACATCGTGAGGCTGGCGATCGAGGGCGGGTGCAACGCGGTCGCGAGCACGATCGGGGTGCTGGCGGCGGTGTCGCGGAAGTACGCGCACAAGGTCCCGTTCCTGGTCAAGTTCAACCACAACGAGATGCTGACGTACCCGAACATCTACAAGCAGAGCTACTTCGGCTCGGTGCGCCAGTGCTACGAGATGGGCGCGGTGGCGGTGGGGGCGACGATCTACTTCGGCAGCGACACCTCGCGTGACGAGATCGCGTACGTGAGCGACATGTTCGAGGAGGCGCACCACTACGGCATGGTGACGGTGCTGTGGTGCTACATCCGCAACAGCGCGTTCAAGGTCAAGGGCCCCGACGGCAAGAGCACCGACTATCACACCAGCGCCGACCTGACCGGCCAGGCCAACCACCTGGGCGTGACGATCAAGGCCGACATCATCAAGCAGAAACTGCCGACCAACAACGGCGGGTACGCCGCGCTCAACACCGGCGGCTCGGCCTACGGCAAGTGGGACAAGCGCGTGTACACCGAGCTGTGCGGGAGCGACGAGAGCGGTCGCGGCGGGCACCCGATCGACCTGTGCCGCTACCAGCTCATCAACAACTACATGGGGCGCGCGCCGCTGATCAACTCGGGCGGTGAGAGTAAGGGCGCGGGCGACCTGGCCGAGGCGGTGACCACCGCGGTCATCAACAAGCGGGCCGGCGGCATGGGCCTGATCTCGGGGCGCAAGGCGTTCCAGCGCCCGATGAAGGAAGGGGCCGCGCTGCTGCACGCGGTGCAGGACGTGTACTTGGACAAGAGCGTGACGGTGGCGTGATGTGCCCGTGGTGAATCGTGCACGCTTTGCGGACCGGCCAGGCACGCCGCAGAGCCGGCGTGCCTGTGGCACGTTGTATCCCATGATGTAGATTTGTGCGGGAACTCTCTTGCCCGAACCTCGTCCCAGAACTGTTCCGCGCGCCGCCGGCGTGCTCGCCGCCGTCGCGGGGGCGTGGCTGTGCGTTGGAACCGCCCTCGCGGGTGATCCGCCGCCGTCCGCTCCGCACACCGCGGCCGATCCCAACCGATTCGCCGTGACGGGCGGCGGGGTCGCGCGCCGGCTGTTCCACCTGGCCGACTCGCGCCGGGTTGACTTCGCGATTATCGGCGACAGCAACGTGCGAAACAGCGTCGTCTCGGGCCACGAGGACGGCATGGCCCGCGCGCTGGCGGCGAGGTTCGGGTGTTACGCGACGCGGGTGGACCCGTTTATCGGGATGCAGTCGTGGGGCGCCTCCGTCAGCGATCAGAGCACGTTCGGGTACCCGCCGTTCCGGCTGCTGGGCTCGCCCGAGGTGCCGGCGGCGGCCGCGCAGTACGGGTTTCCGGACACGTGGTTTCCGGCGAGCTTTGGGTACCTGCCGGCGGGAGTATCGCTGCCGTACGACTACAACGCGGGTCTGAAGCTCTCGTCCACGTCGATCATCGACATCACGCTCGCGCTTCGGTACCACGCGACGCAGTACCGCTGGCGGACGCCGACCAACGGCGAGCTGGTGCTGACGGCCCGTGGGCCCGCGTACACGAACTTCGCCGCCTCGACGTTCCCGACCGCGAGCGCGACGCCGGGGCTGGCCGACGTTTCGCTGGACGTGCCCGCGGGGGCGCGCGATGCGGCGAGCGGGCTGTGGTTCGTGCCGGGCAACGCCGCCGCCGGGCACGCCACGCGCGGTCCGTTCTTCGGGCTTTGGCAGCGCGTGGAATCGCCCGCGCAGGCGACGGGCATCGCGTACTCGCCGCTGCTTTATCAGGGCGGGCGTTCGGCCCGCGCGGCGTGCGTCGAGCTCAACGGGATCACGCCCGCGTCGCCCGCGCTGGGTGAGTGGCTAAGGCAGGTCACGCGGCTGCAGAACGCCGATCCGGTGCTGTGCATCCAGATCATCCACGGCGGCAACGACACGCTGGACCACGCCCCGAGCGTCGGCCCGATCGGCGGGCTGGACTCGGCCACGCCCGATGGTCACGCCGACAACCTGCGCGGCATCATCGCCGACCTGCGGAGCGCGTGGCAGATCGCGGGCTACCCGCCGGAGAATCTGTTCTTCATCCTCGGGCCCTATCACCCACGCGGCGACCGGCTCGATCTGGAGAAGGGTTACGAGGCGCAGTGGACCGCCATTGCGCTGGACTTGCCCAACACGATCGCCGTCCGCGGCACCGAGCTCTCGACCGAGCAGGAGTTCATCGACAACGGGTGGATGCGAACGGCGACGGACTTCGCCCATCTGTCCGTAGCAGGCTACCGCGCGTGGGGTGTGACCACGGTCGAGGCGTTGCAGCGGGCCGCGTGCCCGGCCGACCTCAACCACGACCGCTCGTGCAGCATCGAGGACGTCTTCGTGTACCTCAACGGCTACTTCACGCTCTCGCCCGCGGCCGACTTCGACGGCGACGGCGCGACGATGCTCGAGGACCTGTTCGCATTCCTGGGGGCGTGGTTTGAAGGGTGCTGATCGCGGCATTCGAGGCCGCACTCCGGGCAGCGGGCGTCGCGCAGGCCGCTGAGGTCGTAGCCGCAGCGGAGACAGCGAGTCAGCGCGTGTTTGGCCGCGTCGGCGGAGAGCCCCAGGAAGGGGACCCATCCAAACTTCAGCCGCAGGATCGCGACGGCTTCGGCGCAGCACAACGGCACCACGGCGAGATTGAACAGCGGCACGGCGCACCAGAGCGAGTTGAACGCGCCCATGAACACCCCGTCCCCCACGCTCAGTCGTACCCCAAAAACACAAGAAACCGCCGTCAACTGGAGCGCGACGAGCAGACACACCCCGACGATGACCGGCCCATGTCCGGACCCGACCGGGTTGAGCTTCAAGGCACCGAAGAGCACCACCGTCCAGAAGACGGCCATGACCAACCAGACCAGCATCGTTCGGTGGTGCCGGCGCGCCATCCGCATCAGCTCGTCGTCGGTGTAGTCGTTGAGGATGTCGGCCGCGGCGTGCTCCATCGGTCTTCGGTCAAGGAACCGGAACGGGTGTCACGGGCTGGCCGCACTCCGGGCAGCGAGCGGCGCGCAGGCCGCGGAGATCGTAACCGCAGCCGTGGCACACGCCCAGGCGCAGTTTCAGCATCTCCGTCTTGCTCACGCCCATGAAGCCGACCCGGACGTTCGCCCCGCGGAGCGACGCGATCACGCGCTGATTGAGCGCGACCAGCGTCAGCAGGCCGATGCACGGGACGACCACCGCGATCGCTCCGAGCACGGCTAAGATCGCGTGGTAGCCGTAGGCCATCGCCATCTTCACCACGTACACGAGCGTGGCGATCAATACGCCGGAGATCGCGATCAGGTAGATCGTCAGGATTATCGGCGGCAACGACGACCAGGCCGCGGCCGCGGGCGCCCCGCGCGCCGAGAACACGAACGAGCCCAGCTCGAACGCCAGCCGCGCCAGGATGCACCAGATCAGTCCCCGCTGGGCCTCGGCGAGCCTGACGAGGTTTATCCGGCGGCCGGCGTGACCGATGCCGGTGCGCACGGCGGGTAGTGGGTCGGCCGCGTCGGGTCCGCCGCCGTCGGCGTCGGGTGGCGAGAGATGGTCACTCCGCATTCCGGACATGTGTTGCTCCCCAGACCCGTCAGATCGTACCAACACGCGGGGCAACGCCGACACGGCATCAGGCCCGCAGCGTGGCGACGCGACACGCCCCACAGCGGCACCGTCACGCCCGCCACCCGGAAGGTGTCTCGGGCTTCGAGCAGCAGGACGCCCGCGAAGAAGGGCGAGGTGAGGGGGAGGAGCGAGCCGAAGACGAAGGCGCGCCGTTCGGCCGCGTCGCCGCCGAGCGCCCGCCCGATGCGCACGGCGGCCCGTATCGACACGCACCAACAGGCGAGCATGACCACCGCCCACGCCGGAAACACGGCATCGCGCCAGCGCGAGGGGAGCAGGTCGCAGTTCAGGACGACAACGCACAGCACCGACCACGCCGCCATGAACATCGCCGCGCGGATGCCGTCGCCGTAACCGACGGCGACTTGGCCCAGGCGGTGGGCGCGTGGAAGAGGGTGTGCGGTGGATGAAGTCGGGTCCATGATGGTCAGCCGGCGGGCGAAGGTTGGACGGGGCTGGGCGAAATGGGCCCGCCGCACCCGGGGCAGACTTGGCCGCGCAGGCGGATGAGCGGATACCCGCACCCGGGGCAGCCGCCGCGGGCGATGGCGAACTGGGTGCGGGTGACGCCGAGGAAGGGGATGGGCCCGCAAAAGGGGCGCAGGTATTCGGAGGCTTCCTGGGCGGCGCTAAACAGCAGCAATAAGTTGAAAACAGGGATCGCGCACACAGCGGTGCAGACGAGCGTCCCCGGCCAGCGTTCGCCCATGGCCGCGCTCAGGCGCCACACCGCGACGAGCGCCAGCCCGTCCACGAGGACCGCGGGGACCGCCAGCAACGCCGAGAAGGCCCACCCGCTGAAATCGGAGAGGACCGCAAGGCCCACCATCGCCAACACGAGCGGAGCGCACAGGACGTTGATTATCCAGCACCGCATCAGGGCGCGATGTTCGAGCCGCTGCTCGTGGGCGGCGGGGTTGTCCGAGGGCCACGGCATTCCGCAGGAAGATACGGGAGGTTCCCCCGCCGCGGTTGCCGCACGCTGCCCGGGCCGATCGCGCCAAGCGCCGGGGCCTCCGCTTCGGAGGCGGTATCCGCCGTCCCCAACCGGCGCAGAAGCCTGAAGTGCGACGCGATCATCTCCGGCAGGGTCATCACGTTGTATCGAACACCGAATCGTGCCGCCTCTTCGGCGATGATCCGGGAGAGCGCGGGGTAGTGTGTGTGGCAGACATTGGGGAACAGGTGATGGGCCGCGTGAGCGTTGGCCCCGCCGAAAATGAAGTTGACCACGCGCGACCGGGGGCTCCAGTCGGCGCTGGTGACCAGAGCGTGGGTGGCCCAATCCCACGGGAGGGTGTCGCCCGGGCCGCGCTCGGGGAACTCGGTCGCTTCGCAGAAGTGCGTGCCGATGAGGGCGTAGACGAACACCGCCGACGCGACCACCGTTGCCACGAGGTAGGCGACGAGCACCCGCCACCAGGCGAAGGGCGAGAGCGCCATCGGGGCCGCCAACGCGATCGACAGGTACGCGCCCTTGCACAGGGCGAACGCCGCGTAATCGCGGCCCCGGCGGTGGATGTCGTGCATGTTGGCCAGTTCCCTGCGGAACAGGTAGACAAAGTCCTGCACGAACACGGTGTGGATGAACACCAGCGCGTAGGCCGCGGGGGCGTAGACGTGCTGGAAGCGGTGGAACCAGCGGCGACGGTGGTTGGGCGAGAGCCGGAGCAGCGGGGTCTCGTCGATGTCGATGTCGCACCCGTTGACGTTGGGGAACACATGGTGCGAGCGCACATGGCGTTGCCGCCACAAGAACCCGCTGGCCCCGAGCAGCGTGAAGCAGGCGGTGAGCACGGCACGGTTGACCCACGGGTGCGAAGAGAGGCAGTTGTGGGCCGCGTCGTGTGCGGCGTTGATGGCCAGCAGCAGCGTCGAGACGCCGCAGACCACGGCCAGCGCCAACGACCACGGCGCGCCCGCGTCGCCGCGCACGGCGAGCACATACGTGCCGGCGGCGATCGAGGAGTAGACGAGCCCCTTGAAGGCAACGGCTCTGCCGCCGAAGCGGGAACGCCCGGAGCCGATCAAGTACTCGACGGCGCGGGATTTGACGGCGGCGTAGAAGCCCGGGTGCTGCTCCTGGCTGAACCGGATTCGTGGCATGTTCGGCCCCGTTGGGCGGTCACCGCCCCGCACCCGGACATGCGACGGGCGGCGGTGGTGTACGACAGGCACCCGCATCCGCCTACGCCACGGCGTCGCCGCCTGCCCTTGCTGAATGACCGGAACGCGAGCGCTGAAAGATCTGCTTCAAGCATCTATCTCCCGCGCCTTGGGTGCGAACGGCGCGCCGCTTCCATCCCCTAAACAGATGGCACGAACCCACGAGAACGTTCTCGCGCGACAAAGTCTTTGGGCTCGGGCTTGCCGGGCCTGGAAGCGCGTATCGGCGCCGGATCGCTGTGCGGTATGCTGCCCGCAGGAACACTCCTCATGTCACCGGAACGGTGGCCGCAGATCAAGGGACTCTTCCAGGCGGCGCTCGACATCGAGCCCGCGGAACGCACCGCGTTTTTGCGTCACCGATGCGGGAGCGATGAGGCGCTTCATGCGGCGGTGAGCCGGCTGCTCGAGCAGCACGACCGATCGACCATCCTTCCCGGAGAGCGACCGTCGCCCGAACCGCCGCCGATGCGGGCGCGCGATGAGTTTGGGGGAGGGCGGTATCGGGTCGAGAACCTGGCCGGGGTGGGGGGCATGGGCGAGGTGTTTCGCGCGCATGATGTGGTTCTCAAGCGGCCCGTGGCGATCAAGGTGCTCACCGCGCCCATCGCGCACACCGGCAGCGCATCAGGCCCACTCACGTCCACCGGCGGGAGGGTCGGTCGCGACGCGGCCGGCGACGGTATTCTGCGGGAGGCCCGCGCGATGGCCGCGTTCGCGCACCCGTGCGTGTGCCGCGTGCTGGACGTGGTGACCGAGCCGGGCCCGGCGTTCATCGTCATGGAGTGGATCGAGGGCGTGGACCTCACGGTGGCCTCGCGTCCGCTGGGGCGCGAAGAGCGGCTGTCGATGCTCCTCAAGATCGTGGACGCCGTGGCGGCCATGCACGCGGCCGGCCTGGTCCACCGCGACCTGAAGCCCGCAAACATCCTGGTCACTGCCCGCGGGGAACCGATGATCGTGGACTTCGGTCTGGCCGTGGGCAACGTTGTCGTGGGGGGTGACGGCGTGGCCCGCCTCCGCGGCGGCACGCCCGGCTATGCGGCGCCCGAACAGTTCATGCCGGCGGAGGGCGGCGGGGGCTTCGGGCCGACCGCGGACGTGTATGCGCTGGGCGTGGTGATGTACGAGTTGCTCACCGATCACGCCCCGTATCCGGACGCATCGCCGTTGCGCCGCGTGGAACGGGCCCGGACGGAGGACCCGCCGCTGCCCGAGGTGCTGGCGCCGGAGTGCCCCGCGGCGCTGCAGCGGGTCTGCCTTGCGGCGATGGAGCGCGACCCTTCGCGCCGCTATCCCACTGCGCGCCAGATGGCCGACGATCTTCGGCGCTATTTCCGCGGTGAGTCGGTGCTGGCGCACCCGTCGCAGCTCGCCGCGCAGTTCACCGAACAGATCGAGAGCCAGCTCGACCACACCAAGAGGTGGGCGCGGCTAGGGATGATCACGGACGCGGAGGCGACGGACCTGCGCCGGCGTCTGACGCGTATGCTTCGCCCAGAGAGCCCGTGGATCGTGGACAGCCGGCGGCTGAGTCACTCGCAGGTCAGCCTGCACCTGGGCTCCTGGATCGCCCTGGTCGGGCTGAGCGTGGGGATGTTGAGGTCGTGGGACGTGCTCCCGCAGGGCCTGCGGATGGTGACCCCGCCGCTGGTCGCGCTGCTGCTGCTCGGCGCAGGGGCGGCGCTGCACCTGAGCGGCCACCTGCGCGTCGCGCTGGTGTACCTGGTGACCGTTTCGCTGGCGACGCCGCTGGCGCTGGACCTGGGTATGCGGCAGAGCGGCGCTCTCTCGAACGGGGGCGCGGGCATGGGCCCGGCCGAGCTCTTCGGCGGCACGGAGTGGCGCACGGAGCCCGTGATCACCGTGCCCGGGCCGCCCGACCGAGCGGTCGCGGCGGTCGAGGTCGGTTGGGAAGCGGTCGTGCCGCCGCTCGAGGGGTTGTTCAACGCGCAGTTGTTCGCCGCGGCCGTGGCGTGGCTGGTCGCGTCGTCCGTCTTGCGGATCGTGACGCGCTCCAGCGCCTTCTCTCTGCTGGCGATGGTGGCGCTGGTGGGCTCGTGGGGCTGGCTGTGGCTTTTGGGCGGTGGTTACGGCCCGCCGCGCGACGAGCGAACGGTGGCGTTGCTGGGCGCGTGGTCGTTGCCGCTTTCGGCGGCGTTGATCGTGGCGGGGGCGCGCCTGAGCAGCGCCGAACTGGTGATCGGTCGGCGCGTGGGACACAGCCGGACGCGGCGGAACGATTCGTGGCCGCTATTGAGCATCGGCGTGGGGCTCGCGGTGGGCGCGCTCTCGACGATCGCCTACACGCACCCGCAGTGGATGCTCCTTCCGCGGTTCATCCCCGAGGACGACGGACCCGTGAGCCGCATCGCGCTGGCGTTCATGTGCTCGGGGGTGGCGCTGCTCGGGTTGTCGTGGTACCTGTCGAGGCACCCGGGCGAGGCACGAACGCGGATGGCCGTCGCGCTGCGGTGGATTCTCCCCTCGCACTTTCTGGCGTCGCTGCTGTGGCTGAGTGTGGAGGACGCCTGGGGGCTGGGCCGGACCTGGTTGATCGTCGCTGCGGCGGCTTCGGTGGTGGTGTGCTACGTGAGTGTCATCAAGCAGTGGAAGCCGTTCGTGATCAACGGGCTTGTGTACCTGGCGGCCGCCTATTTCCGAGCCTTCGACGACCACGCCGTGCGCGACAGCCGGACGCTGCAGGTGGTGATCGCGATCGGAGGGATCGCGGTCGGGCTGAGCGTGATGGCCGCCGCGTGGTGGCTGCCGGACCGCCTGGCCTCCGAGCACGTCCGGCGCGTCCTGAGCCGGGCGCAGGCGCGGCTGTCGGGACCTCGTCGCGGCGGCGGGCCGGCCCGCCCGGCGTGATCACTTGTCAATCGCCGTGATCGCCGGGGGCGCGCCGTGAGCGCGACGCCGCGCGCGCCGGCCTGGTGCGCGGGTTCGACGGGTGCGCCTCCGACCGTCCCCCGGGGATCGCGGTGGTGTCGGTCATGGCGCTCTTCAGCCAGGCCCGGGCCACGAGCCAGTCCCGGTTCACCGTTCGAGTGGCGACACCAAGCGCCGCAGCCACCTCGGAGATGGTCAGACCGACGAAGCAGCGGAGTTTCACGATCTCTGCCGCACGCGGGTCTTGCGCCTCAAACCGGGCGAGCGCCTCGTCCAGGGCCAGCAGGGATTCGGGTTCCGAATCGATCGCGGCCTCGGCGTCCTCCAGCGACACCCGCACGCGTCCGCCACCCCGCTTGAGCCGCCGGCGCGCGCGGGCCCGGTCCACCAACACCCTCCGCATCGCCTCCGACGCCGCGGCGAAGAAGTGGGCGCGGTTCTCAAACTGTGGCACGGCCGGCGTCCCGAACAGCCGTTGGTAGGCCTCATGCACGAGGTCCGTCGCCTGGACGGACCGCCCGCGTGCCTCGCCAGCCAGCCGACCCGCAGCCAGGACCTTGAGTTCGTCGTACACCGCCTCGACGAGACGGCCCGCCGCGTCGGGGTTGCCCGCCGCGGCCGCCGCGAGCAGGCGGGTGACGTCGCCCGAGTTCGAGGGATGCACGCTCGCGGGCGCGGCCCGGCCGTGCGGATGTGGAGTTGGAGACTCTGCGGCGCGGTGTCGCACGATGAAGGGCATTGTCGCATGACTTACCGTGCGGCCGCAAGCCCACGGGCGCACCCTCTTTCAGACCCACGAATCCCAACAGGAGGTCCGACGTGGTCCGATTCCTGACTCGAATGATGCTCGTTGCGATGGTGCTGGCCTGCTCGCTGCCCCCGCAGTGCTGCGAGCACCGCCACGAATCCGTACCCAAGATGAAAAGGCCCGCGCGCGTGCGGAACACCGCGGCCCGCCCTCCAGTCCGGCTTGTCCGACCCGTTGCGCCGCCCCGATCACACAGTGCGTCCTCCGGTTCGGTTGATCGTTGATCGCGGGGCCCGCCGGTCGGGAGTCAGCCGTGCAACAGGCTCGATCTGCTTTGAGGTCATGCCTGTGACGAACCGCGCACGAAGGCGAAGGCCGCCACAGGTACGCCGCAGAGCCGGCGAACCTGTGGCACGGCCACGATCGGGTCCATGATGGTCACGCGGCCTGCGAAGGTGGGGTTGGGCTGGTCGAAATGGGCCCGCCGCACTCGGGGCAGACTTGGCCGCGCAGGCCGGTGAGCGGATACCCGCACGCGGGGCAGCCGCCGCGGCCGATGGCGAACCGGGCGCGGGTGAAGCCGAGAAAGGGGACCTGGCCGCAGAAGGGGCGCAGGTGTTCGGAGGCTTCCTGTGCAGCGCCAAACAGCAGCAATAAGTTGAAAACAGGAATCACGCACACGGCGGTGCAGGCGAGCTTCCCCGGCCAACGCTCGCCCATGGCCACGCCCAGCCGCCACACCGACACAAGCGAGAGTGCATACGCGGCGATTGCCAACGGGAGCATCACGGGCACCGGGCCCATGATCAAAAGCACGCACACGAGATTGCCCAGCCAACACCGCATCAGCTCGTGATGGGCCGCCGCGATGTGCCCGAGTCGCTCCTCGTCAACATCGGGGGTGTCAGGGGCTTGTCGCATTCCACAAAGAGATACGGAGTGTCCAGCCGTTCCGGTTGCCGCACTCAGGGCAGAGGTGGCCGAGCAGGCCGGTGAGCGGATACCGACCGGCGGCGCAGTTCCGCCCACCGCCGTGCGATGTCGGGCCGCGCCCCCCTCACCCCTCCCCCATCGTCTTCTTCCGACGCAGCACGTGGTGGTAGTGCTGGGCGAAGCGGTGCGCCTCGTCGCGGATCGCCTGACACAAACGCAACCCCAGGTTCTCGCGCCCCAGCCGGATCGGCTCGCCCCGGTCCTGCACGTAGATGAGTTCCTCCTTCTTCGCCAGCGAGATCACCATCGGCGGGCGGATGTCCAGCGTCTCGAACGCCTCCAGGGCCGCGTGCAACTGCCCGAGCCCGCCGTCGATGAGGATCACGTCGGGGTACAGCTCGTGGCCGCTGCCGGCGTCGCGGTAGCGGCGGCTGACGACCTCGCGGATGCTGGCGTAGTCGTCGTTGATGGGGGAAGGAATCGAGGGATCGAGGGATCGAGGGATCAAGGGAACGGGGGAACGGGGAATCGAGCCTCGATCCCTTGATCCCTCGACCCCTGGGTCCCTTCCTCCCTTGATTCGATACCTCCTGTATTCGGCCTTGAACGGCCGCCCGTCGATGAAACACACCTTGCTCCCCACCGTCTCGCCCCCTTGCAGGTGCGCGATGTCGATCGCCTCCAGGCACCTGATCGGCCGGTCCATGCCGAGCGTCTTCTGCAAACTGCGCAGAGCCTTCTTCGGATCGACGTGGGCGATCTCGGTCTCGGGCTGCCAGCCGCTCTTGCGCCCGCCGCCCTTGCCCTTGGCCCGCTCGTCGAGCCGTTCGATCGCCTTGATCTGGTCCCTCAGCACCGCGGCCTTCTCGAACTCCAGCGCCCTGCTCGCCTCCTCCATCTCGCGACGCATCTCGCGGAGCATGTCGCCGCGCTTGGAGTCGAGGAACCGCACAAAGCGGTCGATGTCGGCCCGGTACGCCTCCGGCGTGACCTTGTCGGCGCAGGGCGCGGTGCACTGGTTGATGCTGTAAAGGATGCAAGGCCGGAAGAAGCGGTTCTTCGGGTCGCCCGCGACGATGTCCAGCGAGCACGTGCGGAACTTGAACACCCGCTGGAGCAGTTGCACGGCCTGCCGCAGCGCCCCCGCGGCCACGAACGGCCCGAAGATCTTGGCCCCCTTGAGCAACAGCGGATCGCTGAGGTTCCTCGTGACGTACACGCGCGGGAAGTCCTCGCGCAGCGTCACGGCGAGGTACGGGTAGGTTTTGTCGTCGGTCAGACGGACGTTGAACCGCGGGCCGATGTCCTTGATCAGCCGGTTCTCCGTGAGCAACGCCTCCCACTCGCCCTCGCACACGAGCGTGTCGAAGTCGTGCACCACGTCGAGCATCGGCTGCTTCTTGGGCCCCAGGTCGGCGCTGGGCACGAAATAGCTCGACACCCGGTCGGGCAGGCGGAGGGCCTTGCCGACGTAGACCACCACGCCCTTGGCGTCCTTCATCAGGTACACGCCGGGCGAGCTGGGCAGTTCGCGGGCCTTGCGCAGGAGGCGGGCCAGGCGCTGGTCGCGGGTCTCGACGCCCCACGCCGGCGGCGTGTCGGCGGGCAGAAAGCCCTCGGCATCGAGGATCGGCCTGTCAGGTTCGTCGGGCACGGAGTATCAAAGCAGCACATCCGCAGAGCGGCAAAGCCGCAAGTGAAAGCAGGCAAGCGGGTCAAATGGGACAATGGGGGTAAAGGGCGACCACGGCGCGGCATTTCCGAGTATGCTGACGGCGTGACCACGGAGCCGCCCAGCCCTCCGATCGGTTCGTTTCACCCCCGCGGCATCACCCGGCCCGACCCGGCGCTAATGCGGTACTACGTCGTCGCGTCGCTCTTCACGTTCCTGGCCTTCCCGTTCGTGCTTACCGCGATGTGGTTCCGCTACCTCACGCTGCGCTACCGCTTCGACGACGAGGGCGTGTGGATGGGCGTCGGCCTGCTCTTCAAGCGCGAGACCAACGTCGCGTACCGGCGCATCCAGGACATCCACGTGACCCGCGGCCTGGTCCAACGCTGGTTCGGCCTGGCCACCGTCTCGATCCAGACCGCCTCCGGGAGCGCTTCCGCCGAGATGAGCATCGAGGGCGTGATGGAGGCCGAGCAGCTCCGCGATTTTCTGTACGCCCGGATGCGAGGGGCCCGGGGGCTGGACCATGCGGCGGACGCTCCGCCCGCGTCGGCGCCGGGTGGCGTCGATGCGGGGGCGGCCTCCACGCCCGCGTCCGATGAGGCCCTGGCCATTCTCCGCGACATCCGCGATGCCCTGCGCGATCGGCGCGAACGCGGCGAGACGAAGGGCCCACCCGCATGACCCCGCCTAGCGCCGAGCGCGCCGCCGAATGGGTCTACCGCGGCCTGTGGGGCGTTCTCGCCTCGTGGTTCAAGGTGCCGACCGGAGCGCCGGAGTTGCCCGTCGGGGCCTCCGGTGACAATGTCCGCGCGTTCAAGCCCTCGCCCCGCTTCATCGCGTACCGGAAGTTCTACTTCTGGATCGTGCTCACGCTCACCGACGGGGCGTTCACCATCGGGTGGCTCGCGATCCTCTTCGCCTCGCCGATCGCGGGCGTCATCCTCTTCCCGGTGTACCTGGCGATCGCCGTTATCCCGGATATCTTCGCGTACATCGCGATCCACCTGCGGTACGACTCGACGTGGTACGTGCTCTCGGACCGCAGCATGCGCCTGCGCCGGGGCATCTGGATCATCCACGAGACCACGATCACCTACGAAAACATCCAGAACATCAGCGTCCGCCAGGGGCCGGTGCAGAGGCACTTCGGGATCGCCACGCTCACCGTCCACACCGCGGGCGGCGGGTCCGGCGGCGGCGGCCCGGGCGGCAAGCGCAGCGACGCGGGCGCGGCCGGCGCGCACATCGGCCTCATCGAGGGCATCACCGACGCGCACGAACTCCGCGACCGTCTCGCGGCCAGGGTCGAGCGGTCGCGCTCGGCCGGGCTCGGCGACGAACACCACGGCCCGCACGGCCTCTCCTCTTCCTCACCCTGTACGGGCGGGCTCGTGCTCGGGCCGCGGCACTTGGCGGTGCTGAAAGAGATCCGCGAGTTGGTCGGGTAGTGCCCGCGGGCGGCGGGCCGCCCGATCCGACACCGCTCACGCGCCGATCGCGCGCAGGCGTGCAAGCTCGTTCTCGGCCATCTCGCGCACGTCGCGGGAGCTGTCGCCCAGGGCCTCGCTCAGCAATGCAACCACCGCGAAGCGGCTGTGGCCGGTGCGCGACATGGCGAACACCGCGGCTTCACGCACGCCGGGGTGGGGGTCGTGCGCGGCGTGTGTGCACAGGTCCAGTCCCCGCGTGGTGGCCGCGCTTGAGTCTTGGAACGCCTCAAGCCGGGCCGAGAGCGTGTACAGCGTCCGCACCCGCACGTCCGAGCATGGGTCCTCCGCGGTCCGGGCCAGCACACCCAGGAGCGGCCGCTCTTCGCGCCCATGATCCGGCGACGGAGCCATCCGCCCCAGCGCGGCGACGGCCTCGCGGCGCACGCGAGCGTCCCGATCGCACACCGCGGCGCAAAGCAGGCCGCGAACGAGCGGACGGCGGGCACGCTCGCCGCTCGCCGAGGCCGCCAGCCGGCCGATCGCCGCCACCACGCGCTCCCGCACGCGGATGGACGGGTCGTCCAGGCCCGCAGTCACGGTCGCGGGAATCTCGTCACTCACGCCCTGCTCGCCCACGTCTTTCAGCAGCGACGCGGCCGCGAGCCGGGCCGGTTCGTCGCGCGAGCGGGCGATAACGTACGCACACCGATCGGCCAGCCATGAACGCGCCGAAGGGCTCAGCGACTCGCGGTCCAGACGGGCCCGAAGCACGCGGTGAAGCTCGGACCCGCTCCCGGCGTTCTTCGCCGCCGCGCTCGGGCCGCCGGGCACGCCGCCGGTGGGTTCGCTCCCCGGCGCCAGCGGCAGGGCCGTGATGAGGGCCCAATCGGGCAGGAGTGAGAGCGCGCCGTTGTTCACCACGCGCGGCGAGACGGCCGCGGCCGCAGCGATGAGCAACAGGCCGATGCCCGCGGCGGCGCGGCGACGGCGACGGTTCGGCGGCAGGCGGCAGTTGTCCGCATAAAACCATCCGCACTCGGGGCAGTAGCCCTTCTCAAGCCCGCGGAGCTCGTACCCGCAGCAGTCGCACGGGCCGTGCGGCTCGTCGTGGGCGCCGATGGCGGCCCGGGCCCGCCTGCCCGACCAGGCCACCGCCAGCAGCAGCGCGCCGCCCACCGCGGCGCTCGCGGCCGCGATGCACACGCCCGTCCAGATGAACCAGTCCCAGCCGTTCATGGTGCAGCCCTCTTCGTCCGCATTGATGGGGACGGCCGCTGAGCGGTTTCAGCGACAAGGGGAGGACGCACGGAGTCAAGCGGCCCGCCACCGGGAACCTGCTTCGCCGGGGCGCACGGTCGGCATTGTTTCGGTGCTGTGGTGATCCGACGCGGGGCTCAGTCGTCGGGATCGACCCGCCGCCCGGTGAGGAGCATGAGCCCCATCGCGATGGCCAGCGAACACAGCGTGACCGCGCCGCCGATGGCCTGGATCTTCACGTCGTGGCGATCCGTGCCGATGGCCAGGACGCCGAGCCCCACGGGCACCAGCACGACGCACACGGTGGCGAGGACGCGACGGCCGCGACGGGCGGTCTGCATCTGCGGCGTGTTGTCCTCGGGCCCGAGGTCGATCGCGTCCCAGTCGATGTTGGACATCTCGGCCCGGATCTCGTCGAGCACCTGGCGGGCGAGCGTCTCCTGCGAGCCCGGCACGAGCACCTTGGCCTTGACGACCGAGCTGGCGAGCATGACGGTGCTGGCGGTGTCGCCGGTGCGGGCGGGGATGCCGCGTCCGTTGAGCGCCGCCGCGATGGTCTCGGCCTCGAAATCGGTGTTGGTTTCGAGCAGAACAACCGCGCCGTCGTGGGCCTGATTCGGGCTCATGCCGGGAGTGTACGTGGCGCCGCCCTTCCGGGCGGCGAGCATTCAAGGACACCGGCCCGAAGCCTGGCGCCGTGGGTGCGACTCAGTCCCACACGCCGCCAAAGTCCTTGGGGGTCGCCCCGGCCCGGCGCCAGATGCCTAGGTAGATGTTCTTGCCGTCCGCGGCGTCCTTCTCGTCGAAGAAGATGTTGTCCGGCTTGGCCGCGGGCTTACCGGCGGCGTCCGCTTTCCCGAATGCATAGGTTACGCCGTCGGGTGTGTAGGTGGTTTCGTAACTCACGTGCCCGTCGTTGTAGGCGATGTTGCCCTCCCACGAGTCGCGCGGCCCGTGGATGAGGAAGGTCTTGCTCCACTGCCGCACGCGCAGCGTCGCCGTGGGCTTGCCTTCGGCATCGACGCCGATGCTCGCGATCGCGGGCCCGCGGTTGCCGAGCACCGCCTCGTTACCGGCGAAGGTGTCCTTCCACATCGGCAGGCGCGAGTCGCTGGTCTGCATCAGGGCGAACGACACGTAGCCCGGCGGGTGCAGAAAATCGCAACTGAATGCCGGATCCCACGCGGCGTTCGCGGGCTTTACGGCCGTGTGTGGAACGGTGAACTCGTATTTGTCGAAGATCTGGATCTTCTTGTTCACCTCGACCGCGCTGACACACATCTCGGTCGAAATGTTGCCGTTCCAGACCATGATCGAGAGGATGTTGGCGGTGGTGTCCTTGGCGCGGCCTTTGGCCTCGACGGTCGCGTCTGCGGCGTCGATCTTCGAGGGCAACGGGTAGGAGCCCGCGTTGTTCTGCGCGTGGATGATGCAGCCCTGCACGATGCCGCGGATCATCACCGAATCCTTCAACTGACGCGCCGAGGCCCTCGCACGTGACAGCGACATAAGCAATCCGCCCCCGTCGGCACTCGACCTCGCGGGCGGGCCCTGGCTCATGGCCGCGGCGCACGCGACACCCGCGGCCGCGACCGCCGTTATCGCCAGCGCCTCAACCGACGTGAACCCTCGCCCGGACCGTGTCCTGATCATGCTCATGGCGTTCGCCCTCGTGCGGGACCGAACCGCCGCCCCCTGAACCAGCGGTTCCCCGTTGTTGAACATACCAACTTACGCACGTTCGCCGCTCGAACGCGCCCGAACGGCCGATACAGGGTGTTCGTGTGTTGGTTGCATGACGCGGTGGCATCCCGCGGTCGCGCCAACAATCCGGCCCTATTCGTCCGCTCGCAGCGGGCGCCACAGAGCAGAAGACCGCACCCGTGCCCGCAGACGCCCCGCAAGACCCACAGACGACCGACGCGCCCAGGCCGCCCGTCCGCCCCGACCCCGCGGCCAACGGTTCGGTGCACGCTGATCACACGCACAAGCATCACACGCCGGCCGGGGTGAACGCGCCGCCGGCCCGGATGATCCTCGACGAGGGCCCGCCCGACGAGCCCGGGAACGGCAATGGCAACGGCTCGCGCTGGGGCAAGGCGACGCGCAACGTCGAGGAGGGCAAGTTCCTCGAGGGTCCGCGCCCGCGCGGCGGCGAGCTGCTGCGCGTGCTGCGCATCGGCCACGAGTTCATCAAGGGGTTCCGCAACCTGCACTTCGTCGGCCCGTGCGTCACGGTGTTCGGGTCGGCGAGGTTCAAGGAGGACCACCGCTACTACCAGCTCGCGCGCGACGTTTCGGCCCGGGTCAGCAAGCTCGGCTTCACGATCATGACGGGCGGCGGGCCCGGCATCATGGAGGCCGCCAACCGCGGGGCCCGGGACGCCGGCGGCCCGTCCATCGGCTGCAACATCATGCTGCCGATGGAACAGAAGCCCAACCCCTACCTCGACCGCTTCATCGAGTTCCGCTACTTCTTCGTGCGCAAGGTGATGCTCGTCAAGTACAGCTACGCCTTCATCGTGCTGCCCGGCGGGTTCGGCACGCTCGACGAGCTCTTCGAGGCCGTCACGCTCATCCAGACCGACAAGATGCAGGACTTCCCTGTCATCCTCATGGGCACCGACTATTGGGGGCCCATGCTCGATTTCATCCGCCAGCGGATGCTCACCGAGAAGACCATCAGCCCGCGCGACGTTGATCTGCTGTTCGCGACCGATTCGCCCGAGGCGGCCGTCGATCGCATCGCCGACGTCGCTCAGCGAACATTCGGCTTCGAGTGGCGTAAGGGCAAAGCCCTGCACCCTCCCAAGCGATGGTGGCTGGGGGAATAGCATTGATTCAAGCGGCGGGGTGCGGCTTGATGCAAGCCTGTGTCGATCGCACCCCACGGCCGCCCAGAACCGCGGCTTTGCGGCGGCCTCCATCCCCCCTCCCCCACTCCCCTGCCACGCCCGCTTTGCCGCAACCGTGCGCCGCGGCCCTGCGCATCTCCCGAAACCCACATGCCCATCCCCACGATCGTTCGAGCATTGCCCATCTTTACTCTGGGCGCCGTGTCGGCTCTCGCGGCCGGCCTGCCGGTCGAGGGGCCGCTTACGGCCTCCGTCGCGGTCGCGCCCGCCGATCCCGCGGCGGGACTGCCCGACTTTGACGCCCGGCTCTCGCCGAACGGACGGCGGACCGACGCCGTGGCCGCGTCGCTCGCCAAGTTCGCCGCCTCGCCCTCGGGCGCGGCCCGGCGCGAGGAGGTCCGCAAACTCGCGGCCGTCATCCCGGAACTCCGCATCGACGACGATCCGCTGCTGGGCACGCCCGTGTTCGTGCGCTCCACGCGGGCGTTCCTCACGCCGCCCGCGCCGGCTGCCGACCCCGCGCTCGTCGTGGCCGGGTTCATCCACGACCACGGCCCGCTCTTCGGGATCGACGCGCTGGAAATCCCCGCGGCCAAGGTCGTCCGCGACTTCCGCACCGACCACAACGGCGTCACGCACCTCACACTTCAGCAGCAGCTCAACGGCCTGGACATCGCCGGGTGCCTCATCCGCGCCAACGTGATGCCCGACGGGCGGCTCATCAACATCTCCAGCACGATGCTGCCGCGTGATCCGGGCGCGGGAAAGGCCGCGCCCGCGCACGAAATATCCGATGCCGACGCGGCGATCGCGGGCGCGAAAGCCGCGGGTGTTTCGCTCACGATCCCGCCGACGCCCGCCGCCGGGCCCGATGGGCTCGCGCAGCGCATCGAGTGGCTCGTGCCGGGCAAGGTTCGCGCCGGCGAGCCGTTCACCACCGAGCGGCTTTACTTCCCCTTGTCGCGCGACGACCTGCGGGCCGCGTACCGGGTGGTCGTGCCCGCGCCGGGCATCGGCCACACCTACGAGGTCGTCATCGACGCCGCGGACGGTTCGCTGCTCCAACGCGGCGACCGGCTCATGGCCGACACCACCCAGCCGGTGACGATGCGCGTGTACACCTCCGACGGCGTCGCCCCGCTCTCGCCCGGGCTGGCCGCACCGTCGGCGTTCCAGGCGCCCTTGGCCACGCGCGAGCTGGTAACCATCCGGCCCCAGGACGTGATCGCGTTCAGTCCCAACGGCTGGATCAACGACAACGACACGCAGACCGTGGGCAACAACGCCCACGTCCACCTCGACATCGACGGCAACGACATCGCCGACCTGCCGACGACCGACGGCGGCGCGGCCCGCGTGTTCGACTTCCCGATGGACCCCGCCCAGCCGCCCTCGACCTACCGCGACGCCGCGGTGACGCAGGTGTTCTACCTGGCCAACCTGTTTCACGACCGCCTGTTCGCGCTGGGCTTCAACGAGGCCGCGGGCAACTTCCAGGCCGTGAACTTCTCGGGCGCCGGCGCCGGGAACGACCGGCTTCAGATCGACGTGCAGGACAACTCCGCCGGGCTGAACCCATCGTTCAACAACGCCAACTTCAACGGAACCGGCGTCGACGGGACCAACGCCCGTATCCAGATCTACCTCTTCAACGGTCCCACACCCGACCGCGATTGCGCCTTCGCGGCCGACATCGTGTATCACGAGCTTGCCCACGGGCTTTCCACCCGCCTGCTCGGCGGCATCCCGTTCAACGCGGGCCAGACCCGCGGCATGGGCGAGGGGTGGAGCGACTTCTTCGGTTTGTGCCTGCTCGCGGAGCCCTCGGACGACCCCGACGCGAACTACCCCATGTCGCCGTACCTCGTGTACGAGCTGCAGAGCGCGGCGTTTCACACCAACTACTACTTCGGGATCCGGCGGTTCCCCTACTCCACCAACCCCGCGATCAACCCGCTCACGCTCGCCGACACAGACGCGGCGCAATACGCCGTGCCCGTCGGCGTGACCACCAGCCCCATCGCGGCGGGCTCGCCCTCCGAGGAGCACAGCGTCGGCGAGGTCTGGTGCAACATGTTGCTGGAAGCGCGGGCGCAGTTGTGGCATCGCGACGGCTTCGCGGCCAACCAGGGCATCATGCAACTGGTCGTGGACGGGTTGAAACTCTCCCCCGCCTCACCCACCTTTGTGCAGGCCCGCGACGCGATCCTCCAAGCCGACATGGTGAACAACGCGGCGGCCGATCGCGTGCCGCTCTGGACCGCGTTCGCCAAGCGAGGCCTGGGCGCGGACGCCGTCGCCCCTGCCGCGTACACGACGGTGGGCATGGTCGAGAGTTTCGCCGTGCCGTTCACGGCCGACTTCTCGTACCCCGACGGCCTGCCCCCCCGCCTCAACCCCGGCACGCCCACGGCGTTCCGCGTGCGCATCGCGCCGGGCGACCTCACGCTCACACCGGGCACGCAGATGCTGATCCTCGACGCCGACAGTGCCGCTCCGATAGCCGTCCCGCTCGCGCCCACGGCCGACCCGGAGGTCTTCACCGCAACGATCCCGGCTCGCCCGTGCTTCCGATGGGTCCGCTTCTCGCTCCGCACAGGCACGAACTTCGGCGATCGCGCCGACCCGCCCGCCGGCGGCGTCTACTCCGCCCAGGTGTATTCGAGCAGGACCACCGCGGCGTTCGACGATTTCGAGGCCGACACCGGTTGGACGGTCGGCCCGGACACCGCGACCAGCGGCGCCTGGGTCCGCGTCGATCCCAACGGCACCGCGATCCAGCCCGAGGACGACCACACGCTCGACCCCGGCACGCGCTGCTTCGTCACCGGCCAGGGCACTCCCGGCGGTGCGATCGGCGCCGCAGACGTGGACGGCGGCCGCACGGTTCTGACCAGCCCCGCATACGACCTCGCGGGCGCCGCCGACGCCGCGATCAGCTATTACCGTTGGTACGCCAACGCCGGCGCGGGCATCTCGTACCAGGACATCTTCCGCGTCGAGGTCTCGACCGACAACGGTTCGACCTGGACGGCCGCCGAGACCATCGGGCCCGGCGCCCCGAGCGACCTCAACACCAACCCCGGTTGGCGGTTCGCGACATGGTCGCTGGCGGGCCTGGGCCTGACGCCCACGAGCGCCGTGCGCGTGCGTTTCATCGCCGAGGACGCGGGCGCGGGCTCGGCCGTCGAGGCCGCGATCGACGACTTCAGCGTCGAGCGGCTCTCGTGCGAGCAGCCGCCGCGTTGCATTGGCGACTTCAACGGCTCGGGCACCATCAGCGTGCAGGACGTGTTGGACTTCCTCGTCGCGTACTTCTCGGGCGACGCGGGCGCGGACGTGAACGGCGTCGGGGGCGTCACGGTCGAGGATATCTTCGTGTTTCTGGAGAGTTATTTCTCTGGATGTCCGTGATGACCTGAGTGTGCGATCGACGGCGCGTGCGGAGCCGATGTTCGCACGTTGGTTGTACTTTGTACTACAAAATATGAACTTGTGGCCGGGGGAGCCCGGAATTCGGCTTGTGGTTCGGAGGATTCCGCGGACAATGGCGCGATGGCACACACCACACGCGCGAACCGCACCGTGCTCTGCTGGACCCCGTTCCTGGCCGCGTTGCTCGCCGGGCCGGCGTTGGCGGGTGACATCACCATCTCTCCCACCGACAACCTCCAGGCCGCGATCAACACCGCCTCCGGCGGCGACACCATCCACCTCATGCCCGGCACCTACAACCAGGTCGCGATCATCAACGGCAAATCCATCACCATCGAAGGGATCGGCGGCGCGGAAACCACCATCCTCACCGCGGCCGCGCTCCTCGACACCGTGCTCCGGATCGACAACGCGCCCGACCCCGGCGTGACCATCCGCGGCCTCACCATCCGCGACGGTCAGACACCCGGCACGGCCTCGACGCCCGATGGCTATCCCAACGACGGCGCCGGGGTCTCCGCGAACGCCTCGGCGCTCATCATCGATCACTGCCGCTTCATCGCCAACGGGGCTGGCGACGACGGCGGCGCGATCTACAGCCTGGGCGGCGCGCCGACGACCATCACCGACACCGCCTTCGAGACCAACACCGCCGGCCCGGCAGGGGGTGGGGGCGGGGGAGTGCTCGCCCGCGGCCCGCTCACCGTCGAAAGGTGCGTGTTCACGCTGAACGAAGCCCTCTCCGGCGGCGCGATCTACTTCGGCCCCGACGCGAGCGGCACGATCGACAACTCGACATTCAGCCAGAACCGCGCCAACAACGATCCCCAAACCGCCGGCAAGGGCGGAGCCGTGTACCTCGCCACCACCGGCGACGTGAACGTGAGCGATTCGAGTTTCACGGGGAACACCGCCGCAACCCTGGGCGGCGCGATCGCGACCGCCGACGCCGCGTCGGCGGGCACACTGACCATCGAGCGCTGCGGCTTCACGGAGAACCTCGTCCTCCCGACCGTCACCGGCGACGCCGGGGCCGTGTACGCCGGCGACGGCGTGCCGACCACCATCCGCGAATGCACCTTCGTGCGGAACTCATCATTCGACAACGGCGGCGGGCTCTACAAGTTCGGCGACGGCTCCATCAGCATCGAGCGTTCGAGTTTCCTGGGCAACGCCGCCAAGCGCGGCGGGGGCGTGCGCAGCGACTCTCCCGCGGACGTGAGCAACTGCGTGTTTGTCGGAAACCAGGCCCTGACCGGGGGATTCGGCGGGGGGATCTACAAGGGCGCCGCCGTCCTCATCGTCACCAACACCTCGTTCGTCGCCAATCAGGGCGCCGAACCGGCTATCGGCGGCGGCCTTTCCGTCCGTCTGGACAACTGCGTCGTCTTCGGCAACGCCCCGTTCGCCATCAACACCGTGTACTCGTTCACATACTCCGACGTCGAGCAGACCACCGGCGTGCGGCCCGGCACGGGCAACATCAACGCCGCGCCCCTGTTCGCCAACGCCCCCAGCCCCGGAACCGACGCCGCGTGGGGCACCGCCGACGACAACTACGGCGACCTGCGCCTGCTCGCGGGTTCGCCCGGGATCGATGCCGGCGATTCGCCCCTCGCCCTCACACGCGGCCTCTCGGTCGACCTCGCCGGCGACGACCGCAACACCGACGACCCCGCCACGCCCAACACCGGCGTGCCCGCGTGGGCGCTCAACATCGACATGGGCGCCTACGAGTTCCAGCCCGGCCCGCCCCCGCCCGCCTGCCCGGCCGACTTCAACAACTCGGGCTCGGTGAGCGTCCAAGACATCTTCGACTTCCTCGCGGCCTACTTCGCCGGTTGCCCGTAATGCCGGGGTCGGGTCGCCGCGCCGCTCCGTGGCCCTCGTGAGCGACGCTCAGGGTGTGGGAGTGATGGGGTGATGGGAACATGAAAAGCGGGTGTTTCAGACCCCACGCACATTCTCGGAGACCGATACATGACCATACCCGCCCGCGCCCTCATCACCCTCATCGCGGCCGTTGTCGTCATCGGGCCACCCGCTCTTGCCCGGCAATGCCCGCCCGCCGCGCCGTCCGAGCTCGACGCCACCGACGGCGATTTCTGCGATCATGTCGCGCTGAGTTGGAACACGGTCGGCGGGGCAAGCTGGTATGAGGTCTGGCGGAGTTTGGGGACCGATTACAACCAGGCCAGTCTGATCGGGACCCCGGTGACCACCACCTTCAATGACTCGGCGGTGATCCCCGGGACGCACTACTACTACTGGGTTACGGCGTGGCGGGTGCCGTGCGCTCCGGGCAGCAGCCGCAGCGGCCCAAGCGGACGCAACCAAGGCACCGCGGGCGGGGGCGGGACGCTCCCTACGCCGTCCAACTTCTCCGCCACGCCCGGATGCGGCCAAGTCGATCTCTCCTGGTCGCCCGTCGGCGGAGTGGTCACCTACCTCGTCCAGCGGACTTGGTTTCCAATCGATGGCGTAGAGACCAGCGAAATACTCGGCAGTACCCCCAGCACGGACTTCACCGATGACCATCCCCGTCCGGACACTCCGGTGCGTTACTGGATCCGCGCGTCCAACCTCTGCGGATCGACCAGCAACCCGGCCACGACCGACTGGTTGGTGGCTCACGCAGAAGCCCCTGGTCCAATCCTCAACATGATTGCCAGCGATGGCAACCGCTGCGGGTCCGTGTTGGTCGCATGGTCGCGAGCGACGGACGAGGACACCTACGAGGTCTGGCGCGAGCCTCCACCCCCGGGCTCCGGCATCGTGCGCCTGGCTCAGGGCATCACCGACTTCACATACACCGACACCACCGCCGTGGGCGGGGTGATCTACACCTACGTTGTGCGCGCGATCAATCCCTGCGGGCAATCCTCCAGCGATCCGGACACCGGCTTTGCGCCCTGCGCCGCCGATTTCAACTGCTCCGGCACTGTGACGGTGCAGGACATTTTCGACTTCCTCGCGGCTTACTTCTCCGACGACCCGAGGGCCGACTTCAACGGCGCCGGCGGCGTCTCCGTCCAGGACATCTTCGACTTCCTCGCGGCGTACTTCGCCGGTTGTCCGTGACGGTCCGCGATCACCGTGAAGCCGTCCGCACCCGCCGACGACCAACGCGCTCAACATGAGCCGTGTTTCACCGCCGGTTCACCGGGCGGTTACGACCGCGATCCAAACTTCTCTTGATTGAGGACCGAGTTTTCCCCTCGGGGGACAAGGGGTCCAAGGCCCTCTCAGGAGAACAGCCATGAGACAGAATGGATCTGCAACCGCATCGTCCGTTCCCGAGCGTACCGCTGATCCGCACGGGCGCACCGACATGCACGGCGACGATTCGCTCGACGCCCTGCGCGAGGACCTCTCGCTGCTCCGCCACGACGTGACCCAACTCGCCCGGCACGGGCGCGATCAGATCACGCACCGTGCGGCCGACCTGGCGGATCGCGCCCGCGACCGGGCCGAGCGAGCCCGCCGGTCGGTCGGCGGTTTCGCCGCCGAGCGTCCGTTCACGACGATCGCGCTGGCCGTCGCCGGCGGTGTGCTGCTCGCCGGCTTGTGCCCGCGATTCAATCGCCGCTGACCGCTCGCTTTCCGCGCAATCCGAACCGAACAGGGCTGTTCCGTGTCGCCGCGGCCGCCGTCCCGGCCGCGGCGGCGCGACTTTGGGGTCTTGCTCGGCGGGTGCGCGGGGTGAGGGGTGAGGGGGCGGGGGAAGCGGAATGAAATGTGGCGACGATCCGCTTGGCCCTTTGGGCCAACATGGGCTGGAAGCCCATGCCACGGTGGGGCGCTGTTGGTAGACTCGGTCGGCAGGTGCATCCGGCCACGCCCGAACAATCTTCGCCGCACACGGCCATGAACAGAGTGGCGCGGGTGTTGTGGTGCGTGGGCTACACCCTGCTGGTGCGGCCGTCGCCGCGGTTCGCGCACCGATGGCGCAACCTCGTGTACCGAGCGTTCGGGGCCAGGCTCCATCCCACGGCCCGCATCTACCCCAGCGCCCGCGTCTGGCTCCCCGCCAACCTCACCATGCACGAGCACGCCTGCGTCGGCGACCTCACCGACATCTACGACGTGGCCCCCATCACCCTCGGCGCCCGCTCGACCGTCAGCCACTACTCGTTCCTGTGCGCCGCGAGCCACGACTTCGAGGACCCGGCCCAGCCGCTCACGGTCGCGCCCATCACGCTGGGTCAAAACGTCTGGCTCGCCGCCGACGTCTTCGTCGCCCCCGGCGTCGCCATCCCCGACGGCGTGGTCGTCGGCGCCCGCTCCAGCGTCTTCACCAGCGACCTGCCCGCGTGGCACCTGTGCGCGGGGAGCCCGGCCAAGCCCATCCGCAAGCGCGAGTTCAAGGGCGAAGCACGGGGGTGACTCCGTGGTTGGCACGTACTAACGTTGCCTCCCTGTGCCCGTCATCCGGTCCTCCATCCTCGCCGCCCCCGTCACCGTTTCCGGGGTCGGGCTCTTCACCGGCGCCTCCGTGCGCGTGACCATCCGGCCCAGCGCGCCGGGGGCAGGGGGGGAGGGGGGGGGGATCGCCTTCCGGCGCACCGACCTGCCCACTCCCGAACGCGAACGGCTCATCCCTGCCCTGGCGACGCACGTCGTGCCCGAGTCGCGGCGGACGGTGCTCGCGGCCGATCCGGACGCGGTCCGGGGCGCGATCAACGCATCCGGGCCCGGGGCCGCGGCGACGATGGCCACGGTGCAGACCGTCGAGCACCTGCTTTCGGCTCTGGCAGGGTTGAGCATCCGTCACGCGCTCATCGACGTGGATGGGCCGGAGATCCCCATCGGTGACGGTTCGGCGAACCTGTTCGTCGAGGCGTTGATGCCGGTGATTTCGGACAAGGTGCCGGCGGCGGCGAGCGCACCCGTGGTCCCCATCACCGTGGCCGCGCCGATCAGGCTCGTGGGCGACGGGTGCGTGATCGAAGCGTTGCCGCTGAGCCCGAGCGAGCGGGGCGCGGCTGAGTCGGGCGCGGGTCCGGCGACATTGTTCTCCTACCACCTGGATTTCTCGAACTTCCCGATCGCGGCGCTCGCGCCCGCGGCGTGCCGTCGCGTGCCTGCGCAAGTGGCGTCGATCGCTCTGCCTCTGATCGGCACGGGCGCGAGCCGCGACGAGTACGCGCGGCTCGTCGCGCCTGCTCGCACGTTCTGCCTGGTCGAGGAGGCCGAGGCGATGCGACGCACCGGGCTCTTCGCGCACCTGACGGCGCGCGACATGCTTGTGATCGGCGACGGCGGGCCGATCGACAACGCCTACCGCTTCGTCGGCCCCGACGGAGGGTCGGACGAGCCCGCTCGCCACAAACTGCTCGACCTCATCGGCGACCTCTCGCTCGCGGGCCGGCCCGTCATCGGGCGCATCGTCGCGACGCGCACCGGCCACGCCCAGAACCACGAGTTGGCGCGGCGGCTGATGGCGCTGTGAACTTGGGCGGCCTCCCTCCGTCCCCCCCCACCCCCTCCCCCGCGTGCCCGCGGCCGGCTCTGCCGCAACCCGGCTGCAACCACGGCTGATGGCCCGACTACAACCGTTGGCGGCCGCGGAACTCACCCGACACCCGAACTTCGTCCGATCAATGTTGTCGGAGTGGGGAGCGGCGAGCGGAACGGCCGCCAACCCTCTCGGGGATGGGGCGTGGCTCGGGAGCAGGCATGACGGGCATTGCGGGGCAATCAGGCGGCGTGCGCACGCGGCGGTTCATCCGGCCCGCGTTCACGCTCATCGAACTGCTCGTGGTCGTGGCCATCATCGCCATTCTCGTGGGCATCACGATGCCCGCCCTCGGCAACGCCCGCGAGACGGCCCGGCGCGTCAAGTGCGCGGCCAACCTGCGCAGCCAGGGCCTGGCCCTGCAACTCTACATGGACGATTCCAAGGGCGTGCTGCCGGCGACACAGCCGCTCTACGACCCCAACTACGACATCGACCACCCGCCGCAGAACACGACCCAGACCGCCCACATCATCCACGTCCTCGCCAAGTACATGAACCTCGCCCTCCCCACGCCGGAGGACCCCTCGCGAACGCCCCCGCTCTACACCAACGTCTCCGACGTGCTGATCTGCCCGTCCGACCGCTCCAGCAAGGACGCCGAGACCGGCTACCAGCCCGTTTGGCGGGGCAACGGCTGGAGCTACTCCTACTTCGCCGGCGAACTCATGCTCGCGGGCGACTTCCTGACCATCCCGCCCGCCGTGCTCGCGCCCGCCGTGACCAAGACGTACGAGCAGATGCGCTGGAAGGACCTGCCGGTCATCTTCGACTTCGACGATTGGCACAAGCTGCGCAAGGGCAAGAACCAGCCGCCGCGGAACTGCGTGTACTTCGGCGACTGGCGGGCCGATTGGGCCACCGACCTCACCAAGTATCAGAACCAGGCCCTCCGGGCCGACCAGTTGTGGGCCGAGCTGGTGTGCGACATCGGGCGGTTCGGCGGCCTGCACCTGCCGGGGTGCAACTGATCCGTACCCCTTTCCTCTGACGATGGGCCGAGCATGAGCGCCTCTTCCAACCCACTCCACGCCGGTTCGCTGCTCGAAGGCATCGAGGTTCCGCCGCCCCCGACCTCATCGGGCGGCGGGTCGCGCGGGACGAAGGCCGCGCGGGCCGATCGACCGTTCCTCCCGCCCATCCTCCGGGACAACCGCGTCAACCGCTGGGTGAAGCGGCACATGCGGATCTCGATCGCGTTGCTCGCCCTGATCGTGCTGGGCGCGGGGCTGTGGACGTGGGACCGCTTCCGCTTCCACGAGCCGCCCGACTACGCCACGGCCGACATGGAGGACCTGCTCGACTACACCTTCATCACCGACGACTTCAACAAGCTGCCCATCGAGCGACGCCTGGAGCTCATCCGCGAGCTGGTGCGACGCTTCAGCAACATGGAGAGCTCCGAATCGGTCGCCATGGCCCAGTTCGCCGCCATGATCGAGGGCGACCTGCGAAGGCAGATGATGAAGAACGCCTCGCTGCTGGCGATCGACATGTGGGACGGCTACGCGGCCAAGTACACCACCGTGCCGCCGGAAGATCGCGGCAAGTTCCTCGACGACACCGTGGTCAACTTCCTCAAGACCATGGAGAGCTTCAACCCCAACGGCCCGCGCGACATTTCCGACGAGCAGCGCCTCGCCGAGGCCCGCAAGCAGGCCCAGCGCGACAAAGGCGCGATCCGCTCGGGCCAGATGTCCAGCGGCGAGCTCGGCCAGATGGCCGACTTCATGCGCAACGGCATGGGCCAGTTCGCCGCGCCGCAGACCCAGACCCGCGCCGCCCAGCTCATGCGCGACATGACCCGCCATCTCCGCGGCCAGGACGGCTCGGGGCCCGCGCCGACCACCGGCGGCAAATAACTCCGCCTCTGGGCCGCCGCGGGCCGACCCGCATCGGACGGCAATACGCCCGCCCCCGCGGCGTTCAGCCCCGGAACTCACCCGGCCGATGTCGGTCGGGGTTGGGGGGTGGGGGGTGGGGGGGGGCAAGGAGTCTGCTCGCATGAGCCGCAAGTCCGTGACCCGCGTGCTGGCGATCGTCCTGGCGGCCGGTACGCTCGGCCCCGCGACGGCGTGGGCCCGGTCCGACGCCACGCCGCCCGCCGATCCGATGGGCTCGCCCCTGGGCGGACCGGAGGTGAAGGACCGTGACGTGCCCGGCGTGGCCGGCTCGTTTGGGAATGATGCAGAGGGTCAGCGGCGAAAGTTCGCCGACCGGGTCCCGGCTCGGGCGATGCGCGAGGCCATCGGCGTGGTCATGAGCGAAAACGCGCCTGAGAACATCCGCGCCACGCCAGAGCAGCGCGAGAAGATCCGCGCCTGCTACGAGGAGTTCCAGAAGAGCCTGCGCGACTTTGTTCGCGACCACCGCGAAGAGCTCGAAGACTTGCGTGCGAAGATGCCGCGCGGTGGAGCGGGTGGATGGGGCGCGGGGGGTGGGCCCGCGGGCGAGTTGTTCCGGATGCTCGACCGACCGGGCGATCGGCGCCGCGGGGGTGATGAACCCCGGAGCGATCGCGCGCCCCTGGCTCAACCCGCCGACTCCGCGGCCCCTCTCGCCGAAGCCAAAAAGGATCAGCCCGCGCCGCGCGACGATCAGCCCCGCCGTCGCGGCGAGGGCGTGCCCGTCGAGGTGCGCGAGCAGTTGCGAGCCCTGGCCGAGCAGATGCCCAAGGCCGACGACGTCTACACGAAGATCTGGGCCGAGCTCACGCCCGAGCAGCGGAAGGCCGTCGACGGCCGGCTCGACGAGTTCCGCCAGAAGCAGGCCCGCGAGCGTGAGGACGAGTACGTGCAGCGTCGCGTGAAGACCAAGGGTGGCGGGCCGGCGGATGGGAAGCCGGACGGACCGCCGCCGCCCCGCCGTCGCCCGGCCGACGGCGCCCGCATCGGACCCGGCGGGCCACCTCCTCCTCCGGCCCCCAACGCGAACATCAGCCCCGAGCGTCGCGAACGGCTCATGCGAATCTTCGGGCGGATGACGCCCGAACAGCAGGATCAACTGCTCTCGAGGCTGGAAGCTCGCCTGCGAGGGGGGGGTGGGGGGGACGGGGGAGCGGGCGTCCCGCCGCCCCCGCCGTCCTCCCTGCGCAGGCGGGCGGGCCGGCCCGGGCCGAGCGAGCCACCCCCGGTTCCTGACGTCGAGCACATGCCCGTCCCCCCGCCGCCGCCCCCGGCTGCTCCTCCGTCCCCGCCCCAGCCGGACGAGATGAACGCGCCGCCCCGGTAGCCGCAGAGTCACAAACCGCACGTGTTGAGAAGCGGGCGTTTACTGGCCGCGACCGGCCACCTGCTCGTGCACGCCCCAGAAGTGCGTGAACGAGTGCGCGATGGACATGGGCTGGACCTTCTCGTGCGCGGCCCGTCCCATCTCGCGCCGAAGTTCCGGATTCTCGATCAGCCGGACCAGCGCCTGGGTCCATCGGTCGGTCGCTGCGGGATCGGCCGGGAGCACGAAGCCCGTGCGCCCGTCGTCCACGACCTCGGCCGGCCCGCCCCGATCGGTGACGAGCACGGGCAGGCCGGCGGACTGGGCCTCCATCACGACCTGGCCGAGCGTGTCGGTAGTTGATGGGAAGACGAACAGGTCGCAGGAGGCGTAGATCGTCGAGAGTTCCCGCCCGTGCCGGAAGCCGAGGAAGCGGGCGTCGGCGCCGGCGGCCGCGAGAGCACACTGCATCTGCTCGCGGTACGGGCCGTCCCCAACGACGAGCAGTTGGGTGTCGAGCCCGCGCCCGCGCGCCTCATCTTGGGCGCGAGGCCAGACGCGGGTGAGCATCGGCAGGTTCTTCTCGACGCTCACGCGCCCGACGTAGAGCACCTTGACGCTCGACGGGCGCACGCCGGGGCACTGCGCCCACACCGCGCCCGTTTCATCGCGGAATCGGGCATGGAACGCGCCGGTATCGATCCCGGGGAGCAGGCGGACGACGCGGTCCTCGCCGATGCCCATGCGCCCCAGGGCCCGGCCGTACTCGGCCGATCGCGTGAAAATGCGAGAGAACGGCCGGTAGAACCAGCGCATGGCGAGCGAGCAGGCCCAGGTGAGCGTGGGGTCGTCGAACAGGTGGTCGATGTACGCGGGGAAGTCGGTGTGGTAGGTGCCCACGAGCGGTACTCCGCGTTTGCGGGCCCAGCGCCGACCGGCGAGACCCACCGGCCCCGGCGTAGAGACGTGCACGACGTCGGGCCGGAGCCGGTCGGCCAAATCGTGCAGGCGACGGGTGGGCGGAGCGACGATCTCGAGTTGCGGGTAGCCGGGCATCGGTCGCGACAGCGCCGGGCGCGGGTTGTGGATGTTGGGGCGGCTCGGACAATCCAGTCGCGTGGACGTGATGGCGTGCAGATCGATGTCCCGCGCCAGCGCCTGCTCCGCGACGCTGCGGATGAACCGCGATACGCCGTTGACGTCGGCGAGCGTGTCGGTGAAAAGGCAGACGCGGGTCATGAGCGCGGCGGAGAGACGAGCGGCAAGGGCGAAGTTTACGGCGTTGCAACACCGGGGAAAACGGGTGCCACCGTATGACGCCGCTCGGGACCACTTGCGGTACGAGTTGCGCACCGCCTCGCCCGCACGGCTTGGCCGGACAGGGCTCCGTCCAAGCCGTGGCACCCCGTTCGTGACTTGCGCGACGCAAAAACGAAAGACCGCGCCGGGGAGGCAAGCCGGCGCGGTGCTTTCGACAAACGTGTGGACCGGCGGTGGGTTGGGCCGCCGGTCCCGCGGCCTGGTCCGAAGGCCGCATACGGAAAAGGTGCCATTCACGGACGGTCGGGGCCAGCGCGGGGCGGCCGGGGGCGTTGGTTGAGCGCTCGGTGTGAGGGTTGTGCCGGTTGTGCGGCCCGGCGGCGTAAACTCCCGCCCATGCCCGCCGACCGTGAGCCACGAACCGCCCGAGGTCCAGCCCGCCGCACGGTTGGCCCGCGCCACGTCGCGATGTTCCCCGGCTCGTTCGACCCGGTAAGTTATGGGCACCTCGACGTCATCCGGCGCGGGCGGCGGCTGTTCGATCGCGTCGTGGTGGCGGTCGGGCGCAACCCCGGCAAGGACCCGCTCTTCAGCCCCGACGAGCGCGTCGACATGCTGCGCCGGCTGATCGACCAGATCGTGCGCGAAGAGCCGGGCGAGGCCGAGGTCAGCGTCGAATCGTTCTCAGGGCTGACGGTCGATTTTGCCAAGGCCATCGGCGCGACGGTGCTGCTCCGCGGCATCCGCAACCTCTCCGACCTGCAGAGCGAGGTCCAGCAGGCGCTCACCAACCGGCAGGTGGCGGGGCTGGAGACGGCGTTCGTCGTCGCGGGCCAGGACTTCGCGTACACCTCGTCGAGCCTGATCAAGCAGGTCACGGCGATGGGCGAGGACCTCTCGGCGCTCAAGTCGATGGTGCCGCCGCTGGTGGTCGGCCTGCTGCGCCGCAAGAAGAACCAGGGCCACCCCGCGCTCGCGAGATTGATCGACAAGGACGGCGAGCAGTAGAGTCTGTCCACGCCGGCCGCGTCGATCGGAAACCAACCATGGACTTCCGCGTCATCAGCATCGGGACACTCGCGGCCCACCCCCTGTGGGAGGAGCGCTCGCCCGTGCGCACGGGCCACTCGACCACGACGCTCATCCGCTCGGGCAAGCGGACGATCATCGTCGACCCCGGCCTGCCGGCGCAGGCGCTCGTCGCGAGGCTGAACGAGCGCGCCGGCATGGGCCCGGAGGCGATCACGCACGTGTTCCTCACGAGTTTCAAGCCCGAGACCACCCGCGGCATCCTCGCCTTCGAGCGGGCCACATGGTGGGTGAGCGGGCCGGAGCGCGAGGGCGTCGGCGTGCCGCTGGTGGGCGAGCTTCAGGCCGCCGCCGCCGCGGGCGATGAGGAACTCAAGAGCCGGCTGGAGCTCGACGTCGCCGTGCTCCGCCGGTGCGAGCCCGCGCCCGAACGCGTGGCCGACGGCGTGGACCTCTTCCCGCTCGTCGGCGTGACGCCGGGGCTGACGGGTCTGCTGCTGCCGGGGCGCGTGAGCACCACGCTCATCTGCGGCGACGCGGTGCCGACGATCGAGCACCTTGAACGCGGCATGGTGCTGCAGAACGCCGCGGACGTGGGCCGAGCCCGTGAGAGCCTCGCGGAGGCGGTCGAGATCGCGGACTTCCTGATCCCCGGGCGGGACAACATGGTGCCGAACCCGATCAGGAAGCCGTTTTAGGAGCCGATCGCGCAAGCGATCGAGCCCGCTTGCAATCAATCTCGCGTGCGAGCGACACGCGGGTTCGTTATCCTGGCGCCGTGTACTCCCAACCGCTCGGCTACCTGCTCACCTGGACAACTTTCGGCACGCACCTCCCCGGCGACGATCGCGGCTGGGTCCACCCCGCGATGAACGAATACGGCACGCCGACCGGACGACCCGACTCCGTGTTGCTCGAAACCTGCGAAGGAGTCATGGGCGGCTCGGCGTATCGGCTGGGCGAGCGCTCGCGGCCGGTCGTCATGCGGGCGATCCTGGACCATTGCACGCACCGGGCGTGGCGGGCGCGCGCGATCAACGTGCGGACGGACCATGTGCACATGGTCGTGAGCAAGACCGATCGACCGCCTGAAAGACTCCTGGGTGAGCTCAAGTCTTGGGCGACGCGCCGGCTGCGCGCGGCGGGGTTGGCCCCGACCGACTCGCGCCTGTGGACACGGGAAGGGAGCACGCGGTACCTGTTCGACGAAGATTCCGTGTTTGACTCCATCGATTATGTGCTTTTTCGGCAGGGGGTGGATTTGGGCGGGGTTTGGGGAGGGGAGAGGGGATCGGGGGTGGCGTGACAATGGAGTGATGCGGGATCAGGTCTCGATCGCTTGCGCGATCGGCTCCTACAGTCCGGCATGGCCTGGATCACGAAGAACTACGAGGGCGCCCAAACCGAAAAGCGGGCGGAGCCCTACCTGACCGACGCGATGAAGAAGGACCTCAACGAGCGGGTCCTGCCGCGGTACGCGAACAAGCAGGCCGCGGTGCTGCCCGCGCTGCACATGGTGCAGCACCAGTACGGCTGGGTCCCCGCGCAGGCCATGAAGGAGATCGGCGACCTGCTCGGGCTCGCGCCCGCGGTCGTGCTCGACACGGCCAGTTTCTACGAGGAGTACTGGCTCAAGCCCAAGGGCCAGCGGCTGATCCAGGTCTGCCGCTCGATCGCGTGCGAGTTCTGCGGCCAGAAGGCCATCACCGAGGCCTGCAAGCGGAAGCTCGGGATCGACGTGGGCGAGACCACCGACGACGGGAAGTTCACGCTCATCGAGCTCGAGTGCCTGGGCTCGTGCGGCAGCGCGCCGGCCGCGCTGATCGACGAGACCTTGCACGAGAACCTCACGCCGGAACGGATGGAACAGGCCATCGATGAGGCGGCCGGGGCGTCGGGGCACGGGCACTGACGGGCTTCGTGGGTGGATGGGATCTCGGGTGCGATGCGGATGCCTCAGGCACGGACAGACTGTCCAAACAGCGGCCGTGGGGTTTCGCCCGCACGTGGCTCAGCGGCGTGTACACTGCCCTCGTGCGAACGCCCTTCACTTTCATCGCTCTGCTGGCGCTCGGGCTAACGCTGCCGCTTGTCGCCGGCTGCGCGTCGCAGCGCCGCGCCGACTATCAGGCGGCGCTCGCTTCCTCGCGCCCGCCTGAGGACTTCTGGCTCGGCGTGACCGTGTTCAAGGCGCCCGCCGACACGGCCTCGCGTGCCGCGGCGTACCTCAAGCTGCCCATCCCGATCCGTCCGGCGCGGTACGTCATCGAGGCGGACCGCGTGCTTCGTGCGGCCGTCGGTTCGGGCGCGACGGTTGAGACCTTTCCCGACCAGACCCGCCAGCTCTCCGAAGCCGAGTTCGATCGGCTGTGGGAGACGCTGCGCTCCTCGCCGCTGGTGAGCGACGACCAGCCCGGTCTGGTCGGCGCGCCGCCCGGGCTCGGCACGCTCGGCGATCGGACGCTCTACATCGTCGAGTTCAGCGCGGGCGGGACCCGTCGGATGCTGGCGATCGAGGCGGCCCCGACGCCCGGGCCGGGCGCGGACGACGCGAAGAAGATCGTTGAAGAACTGGCCGCGCTGGCGTGGATGAAGTAGGGACTGCACGTGCCCGTGGTGGATGGTGCACGTCCTGCACGTCGGCAAAGGCACGCCGCAGAGCCGGCGTACCCGTGGCACACTTCACCCCTTCGCGATCACGCCCGCCGCATCGTCGAGGATCTCGTTGGCGATCGCCCCCGTGGGCGCCTCGGCGATGAGGCGCATGATCGGCTCGGTGTTGCTGGCCCGCACGTGCAGCCACGCCCGCCGGGTCTCGAAGTCCACGCGCACGCCGTCCTGCGTGTCGAGCTTTTCGCCCGCGTAGGCCCGGCGCACGGCCTCGACCGCCACGCCGGCGCGTGAGGCGTCACCGCCCGCGAGATCGACCTTGCGCTTGACGATCGCGTACGCCGGGATGTCGGCGACGAGCACGCTGACGGGCTTCTGCGTCCGCGCCATGAGCGCGAGGATCAGGCCCATGCCGCTCAAGCTGTCGCGGATGTAGGTGACCCCGGGCCAGATCACGCCGCCGTTGCCCTCGCCGCCGAAGGCCGCGTTGTGTTGTTTCATCGCCTCGACGACGTTGGCCTCGCCGACGGCGGTGCGGACGACGCGCACGCCGTGGCGGGCGCACACGTCGTCGATCATGCGGCTGGTGGAGAGGTTCACGCACACCGCGCCGCCGCGGAACCTGTCGGGCTGGGCCCCGAGCACGGCCTCGGCGCAGAGCGCGAGCGTGTACTCCTCGCCGATGTACTCGCCGCGTTCATCGACGATGGCGAGGCGGTCGGCGTCTGGGTCCTGGGCGAAACCGACGTCGGCCCGCTTCTCCTTGACGAAGCGGCACAGGGCCCCGAGGTTCTCGCGGGTCGGCTCGGGCGTGTGCGGGAAGACGCCGCTCTCGCCCGCGCCCAGGTGGTGCACCAGCCGGCGGCCGAGCAGTTCCTTGCCCGCGACCCGCCCCGAGGCGTTCACCGAGTCGAGCACGCACCGGATGCCCATCGAGCGGCGGTCGTCGTGCGCGCCGATGCCGACGAGGGCCTCTCTGACCACGGTCAGGTGCGTCTGCGCGGCCTCGTCGGGCAGCCCCAGGCCGCCGCGGGCGGTGCTGGTGATCGCGCCGACTTCGGCGGGTCCGGGGAGGTCGGCCGGCTCGGCGCGCCCGCTGCGCGCGACCGCGGCGTGATAGTCCGCGATGATCGCGTCGGCGAAGGCCCTGTTGGGGGCCGACGCGGCGGCGTGGCCCGGCTTGGCCGCGCTGTCGCGCAGCATCGGCTTGAGCCCGTTCCATTCCTGCGGGTTGTGGCTGGCGGTGACGACCAGCCCGCCGGCCGCGGCGCAGGCGTCCACCATCACGCCGATGGTCGGCGTCATGGCGACGCCGGCGTCAAGCACGTCGCACCCTGCACCCGCGAGCCCGGCCGCGGCCGCGCGGGCGAGCACGTCGCCGGCGAGCCGCCCGTCACGCCCCAGAACAACGAGCGGTCGGGCGGCGGGTTGGCCGGTCGCGCGCCGGCGGAGGTAAGTTCCGTACACCGCGCCGAACCGGGCCGCGACCTCGGGGGTCATGGTGCGCCCGAAGATGCCGCGACAACCGCTGACGCTGAGCATAAAGGGGACGTGCGGGTCAGTCGGTGTCATGGGCGGCGGTCCTCGTCGGATGGGGTACGGGGTAGGTGGATTGGGAGGGTGAAAGGGATGTTGCGGCTGGGAACGAGGGATGAGGGAGTGGTGGGGAACGAAGGCTATTCCGGCGGGGAGTGATCGCGTCGGCGTGCGAGAAGCGGTCGCGCCCACGAACTCTTCCGGCACATTTCATCCACCGAGCCGCCGGCGGGTCCGGAAAGCGGTGGTGCCCGCCGTGCGTGGAATGTAAGTTATGTCTGCGGGCGCACGCGGGACGCGCAGGGAGGCTGTCATGTCGCGGACGGTTCGATGGGGAGCGGGCGTGGTCGCGCTGGCCTTCGCGGCGACGGGGGCCTCTGCCCAGTTCGCGCAGTTCACGATCGACGCCGAGCACGCCTCCGGCCAGGCTGGTGGGGCGGCGTTTTCCAACGAGCCCGTCCGCTTCACCTTCCTGATGAACACTCAGACGGGTACGGCGGAGTTCGGCGGCGGCGGGGGCAGCACGATCTACGAGGACGTGGCCACGTCGGCCTGGCTGGATATCGGCGGCGATCGGTACGAGCGGCAGGGGCTCGGGCGGCTGTTCCTCACCGAGGACGAGGGCTTCGACTACCTCGTCGCCGATGTGTTCGGTCTGCACGCCACCTTCTGGCGGAACTGGACCGACGGTCCGTTCACAGACCCGTCGTTCGAGGCCCCGCTGAACACGGTGCTCCTGCCCGGCACGTACGAGCCGTTGCTGCTCGACCCGCGCTTCGGCGACGTGCTGCCCAACCGGCTGAGCGGCGTGTTTGACTCGCCGGGCGGGCAGGTCGGCGTCACCGGCGCGGACATCCACCGCCTCACGCTGACGATCGTGCCCTCGCCCGGCTGCATGGGCGCGGCGGGGCTCGCGGGGTTGGGCTGGTGGGCGGGGCGGCGCCGGCGTTCGCGCCCGGCCTAGGGCGCCCGCACGGCCTCGACCACGCGCAGTTGTTCCGGTTCGATCCGCGAGAGGTCGATGGCGCATCCGTAAGGGCTCGCTGAGCCCTCGGGCTGAACGACGTGGACGGTGGGCCGGTCGGGCGTGCCCGGCTTGGCACCCGCGCTCACGACGGCGACGTGCCCGCTGCTGAGTTTCACGAACGATCCCGCGGGGTAAAGCCCCAGCGCATCGAGCAGGGCGCGCACGGCGGAAGCGTCGAACGCGCCGGCCGCGGCGAGATGGGCCAGTTCGCTTATGGCCGCTTGGGCCGTGAGCGCGGGCCGGTGGGCGCGCGGGGCGGTCATCCCGGCGAAGGCGCCGGCCGCGGCCACCAGCCGCGCGTAGTCGTGCATCTGTTCGGCGTGCAGCCCGGTCGGATAGCCCGACCCGTCGCACCGCTCGTGGTGCTGATAGACGCTCAGCACGACGCTCTCGGGCAGGCCGCGAACGTTCCGCAGGAGCGCAACGGCGTGCTCGGGGTGCCGGCGCACCGCGTTGAGCTCGATCTCGGTCAGCGGCCGTCCGGCCTGGCGCACGGGGTGCGGCACAAGGCCCATACCCACGTCGCAGAGGAAGCCGGTGACCGCGACGGCGCGGGCATCGCTCCGCGCCCAGCCCAGCCGGGCCGCCATGCCCAGAGCCAGCGCGCCCACCGTGAAGGCGTGGTCTGGCAGTGAGTCGGCCGGCCGCGGCAAGCCCATCGCGATGATCGCGTACATCGTCGGGTGGCGAGAGACGGCATCGGCGAGGTCGTCGGCGATCTCGGCCAGCGCCTCGACCCCGATCCGCTCGCCGTCGAGCAGCCGGGCCAGCAGTGATCGCAGGGCGAGCACGCCCGCGTCGCGCCGGACACGCAGCAGTCGCTCGATCGGGCTGGGGACCGCGCCCGGGCCGGGTTCGGAGTCGTCGATCGGGATCGGGTCGAGCCCGACGGTCACGCCCCGCGGCAGGTTCTCCCAGCGCTGGCGAGAGCCCTGCACGATTGCCGCCCCGGCACGGCGCAGGTCGGCACGCAAGTGCGCCAGCCGGCGCTCGTTTGCCCGGGCGTCCAGTTCTTCGATCCGCACGCCCACGACCGGGAGCACCGCGCCGACTACGCCCTCCCTGGCGTCCCCCGTCCAAACGTCCACCCGTGTGTCAAAGATCAACTCCGGAGGGCTGTCGGGGTCGCCGGAGGCCAGCGCGCCCGCCATCGCTTCGGTCAGCACTGTGCCCCCGTGTGCCAGCAACCGACCGGCGCGCGTGCGCAGCGTGTGCGGCAGGGGCGCGCCCACGTTCAGTTCGTCGGGCCGGACTTTGCGGGCCGCGGTTCGCATGGCTCGCCTTGGTTATCGGCAATCAGCCCCGCGGTGGTGAGGGGTTAGGATCGGCGCACATTCCTCCCAGCCCTACAGTGCCCCGATGTACCAGGTCAGCGTCGAGACCGAGTTCTGCGCCGCACACGCGATCGTGCTGGGCGGCGAGCGCGAGCCCGTGCACGGTCACAACTGGCGCGTGACCGTGACGGTGGCGGGCGAAGAGCTGGACTCCGACGGCCTGCTGCTCGATTTCCACGCTCTGGAGCGATTGGTCGGTGAGATTATCGGACCTTTCGAGAACCGTGATCTGAACACCACGCCGCCGTTCGACCGGGTGAACCCAACAGCCGAACATGTCGCCCGTCACATCGCGGAAGGTGTTTCGGGCGGACTGGGGGCTTTGCGAACTGGGGCAGAACACCCCCGATTGAGGGTAGATTCCGTCCGTGTGACGGAGGCTCCGGGATGCGCGGTGGTCTATCGTCCCTGACCGCCCGAGCCAGCGCGATCGGGCGAACCGGCGGGGGCTTTGGGTCGATTATGAGGGGTTCAGGAACGAGGGCGTCGGCCGCGCCCGCGACGGATCGGCCGCGCGCGGTGGCAGCATGAACACGACAGACCCGCACCACTCACCCACAACCGACGCCGCCGCGAGTGCGCCGGCGGGGAGTGCTCGCCCGAGCACGCCCGCGTCCAGCGGCCCCACGCTCAGGTTGGCCGGCGAAGCCCCGCCGGCGCTGGTGAGCACGCCGGGAGATGTGCTGCGGCCGGACGTGACCGAGGGCGCGACGACATTCAATCGCGACCTTTCGTGGCTGGAGTTCAACCGGCGCGTGCTCGCGCTGGCGATCGACGAGCGGACACCGCTGCTGGAGCGGGTGCGCTTCCTGGGGATCTTCAACTCCAACCTCGACGAGTTTGTGATGAAGCGGCTGGGCCTGCTGCACCGCCGGGTGACCAGCGGGCAGATCGGCCCGGACCAGGACGGCGTGCCCGCGTCCGCGCTGCTCGCGGCCATGCGGGGGACCATCCGCGACTTGCAGCAGCGGCAGTTCGTGTGCTACGAGGACTCGATCCGGCCTGCTCTGGCGCAGGAGGGGATCGAACTGCTCGACTACACGTCGCTCGTGCCCGAGGAGCGGCGCTGGCTGCGCACGTGGTACCGCAAAAACGTGTTCCCGGTGCTTACTCCGCTGGCTGTGGACCCGGGACACCGGTTCCCGTTCATCTCGAACCTGTCGCGGAACCTGGGCGTGCTGCTGAGCGAGCCGGGCAGGCGCGACGATGAACCGCTCTTTGCGCGGGTGAAGGTGCCGAGCGTGCTCCCGCAGTGGGTGCGGCTGCCGGACCATCCCGACGGGTCGAGCCGCGTGGCGTCGCCCGCGCCGGCGGCAGCCGGATCGGCCGGCGCGCACGGGCGGGTGGTCGGCGTGACGCAGGGACGTTTCGTCTCGATCCGCGACATCATCCAGAACAACCTCGACGACCTGTTCCCCGGGATGAACCTGGTCGAGATCACGCCGTTCCGAGTGACGCGCGACAGCGAGCAGGTGTCGGAGGCCGAGGCTGACGACGACGCGGACAACCTGCTGGAGCTGGTTGAGCAGCAGCTCAAGCAACGCCGCTTTGCGCACCCGGTGCGGGTGGAGATCGGGCCGAGCGCCTCGCCCAAGATCGTCGGTCACCTGGTCCAGGAGTTGGGCCTGACCACGGCCGAAGTGGACGAGCGGAACGGCCCGCTCGACTACACCACGATGCACGAGATCGCGGAGCTGGACCGGCCCGACCTGAAGTGGAGCCCGTGGCGCCCCGTGACGCCCCCGCGCCTGTCCGACCGTCGTGAAGACATCTTCAGCGTGATCCGACAGGACGACCTGCTGGTGCACCACCCGTTCGAGAGCTTCCAGGAGAGCGCCGAGCGGTTCATCACCGAGGCGTCGCGCGACCCGGACGTGCTGTGCATCAAGCAGACGATCTACCGCACGAGCAAGGACTCGCCATTCGTGCACGCGCTCATCCGCGCGGCCGAGCAGGGCAAGCAGGTCGCGGTGCTGGTCGAGCTGCGGGCCCGCTTCGACGAACAGTCGAACGTGCGCTGGGCACGGCTGCTGGAGAAGGCCGGCGCCCACGTGGCGTACGGCGTCGTGGGATACAAGACGCACTGCAAGGCGTCGATGGTGGTGCGGCGCGAGAGCGACGGGCTGCGCACGTACGTGCACATGGGCACGGGCAACTACAACACCCGCACGGCCATGATGTACACCGACCTGGGGTTCTTTACGTGCGAGCCGGGCGTCGCCGACGACGTCACGGAACTCTTCAACTTCCTCACGGGTCGCTCGCGCCTGGATACCTACGAGACGATCCTGGTCGCGCCGGTGAACATGAAGCGGCGGTTCGTCGAGATGATCCGGCGCGAGGCCGAGATCGCGCGGGCGCACGCGCGGGGCGAATCGCCCGTGGGCGGGCGCATCGTCGCCAAGATGAACGCGATGGCCGACAGCGAGGTGGCCGAGGAGCTCTACGCCGCCAGCCGCGCGGGCGTGGAGGTCACGCTGTTCATCCGTGGATTCTGCTGCCTGCGCCCCGGTGCGCCGGGGCTGAGCGAGAACATCCGTGTGATCAGCGTGCTCGGGCGGTTCCTCGAGCACTCGCGCATTTTCTACTTCGGCGCGGGCAAGGCCGACCCGCTCGACGGAGAGTGGTTCATCGCCAGCGCCGATTGGATGTACCGCAACCTGAACAACCGCGTTGAGGCGGCCTGCCCGGTGCGCGGGCGGGCCTCGCGGGCCAAACTGCTGAACATCGTGCGCGTGATGGCCTCGGACAGGCGCGGCGCGTGGGAGCTGATGCCCGACGGCTCGTACGCCCAGCGCACGCCCGAGCCCGGCGCCGCTTCCTCCCCCGATTCACCCGCGCTCATGGGTACCTTCGAGACGCTCATGCAGGACGCCATCGGCGCGGCACCGGGGCACGGGGCGGCGTCAAAGCCGTAGCCGCGCGGCCCGACCTCAGCGCACCCGCTTGTTCCGGTATTTCGCGTGACAGTCCTCGCACGACGCGGCCACGAGCTTGTGGTTCGCCTCGATCCGATCCGCCGGCGCGTGCTCAACGATCGAGGTTTCCAGTTGGCTCGACACGTCGATCGCGTGCTTGAGCTTGGACATGAAGTCGGGTCCCAACGCCTGCGCACGGGGGTCCTCACCGGCGATCCGGAACAGGTCCACCAGCCTTCCCGCCTCGGCCGCGGGAACCAGGTCGGGGTGGTTCTTCGGCACCGTCCATCCCGCGCCGCGGACCGCACTCAGGTGCTCGAAGACCTCATCGGTCTCCACCATCGCGCCGGTGATCCCCCGGGCCTTCTGCACGGGCTTGAAGTCGTCGGGCGTCGCCGCGAGTTCCTCGGGGGTCGCCCGCTGGGCCGTCGCCACGCAGTGGTACAGCCCCGTGTAGTTCGGCGAAGTCCCCGCCGTCTTCATGTATGAAACACCCTGATCCGGCGTGATGAAGCCGAGGGTGACGCCCACCGCCGCGGCGGCCGCGGCCGCCCGGTGCTTGCCGTGGTGGCAATGGATGTAGATCGGCCCGGGCAGTTCCTCGATCGCCTTGGCGATCTCCATCCGCTGCGGGTCGGGGACGTCGGCGTAGGTCACGGGGATGTGGATGTACCTCATGCCGTGGGCCGCGGCCCGTGCGACGTCCGGGCTGGCGCCATCGACCGAGATGATCGTCCTGATCCCCATTCGCCGGAGCTCTTCAAATCCCGCGTCGCCCTCGGGGACGCCCCCGCTGATGATCCGGCCGTCCGACCCTTCCATGCGGTAGACGTTGGCGAGCGCGTCGTCGTGCGGCACGGGCACGGCCACGCCCGAGGCGGCTGCCGCGGCGGGCGCCGTGGCCTGGGGGGGAGTAGAGACTGATTTGGCGGTCTGTGTGTGAGAGCAGGACGCCGCCGACACGCAGAGGCCGGCGATGGCGAGACCGAGGGCGGGACGGCGCATCAACGAGGTCTCCGGTCGCGGGCTCGGGGCGCGCCGGGGCGGCGCGCTCGACCGATCCTCGCTGGTCACGGAGTCTACCCAGCCGTCGCACCCGTGTTGCACCCCGTGCACACCCTCGATTCATTTTCAGTGCGAAGATTTGATCCACGATCTCGACGCGGGCGACGTTCACGCCCGGAACACCAGCCCCGGCTCCAGGCGCAACACGGCCCGGGTGCTGAGCAAGGCCGCGGCCGCGCACACGAACAGCACGGTGATCGCGCTCAGGCCCAGCGTCGGCCACATGAGCAGGTAAGGCATCACCTTGGTGCTCATCATGTGCGAGAGCGTGGTCGAGAGACCCAGGCCCAGCCCGTAGCCGAGGGCTCCGCACACGGCGGCCTGCACGCTCACCATTCGGACGATCGTCCGGTCGGTGGCGCCCAGAGCCTTGAGCGTCGCGTAGTACCGCAGGTTGTCGGAAGTGAAGAGGTACAGCAGCAGCCCGCTCACCAGCCCGCCGACGACCACGGCGAGGGTGACCATGAACGCGATCCGGCCGACCACGCCCGTGGTCCGCACGAAGTACCAGAACGTGTCGGTCTCGAACTCGAGTCTGGTGCGGGCGCGGAGCCCCGTCCGCTCCTGGATCCTCAGGGCCAGCGCGTGGTGGTCGTCTCCCGGCGCGGCCTTCACCAGCACGAACGAGAGCAGGTTGCGTTCCGAGGGGGCGATCGAAAGTGCCCGCGTGTAGGTGGTGTACAGCACCGGCTTGGAAATGAGCCGGGTGCCCAGCTCCGCCTCGCCTACGACCTTGAGGCGGTGGTCGTTGACCAGCAACTCGTCGCCGACCTCCAGCGGGCGCGTGGGCACGGTGAAATCGGGGATGTTCCAGCCCGGGTTCTTGAGGCGAGGCTCCACGGGCATGCGCAGCAGAGTGCGGGCTCCCTCGGTGTCCACGATCACGGTGTCCGCGGCCCGGAGCGATTCAACGCTTCCCTTCACCATCGTCGCCGGCGCGCCCACCAGCGTCGCGTCGTCCACGCCGATGAGAAGCACGGCCCGCACCTGCCCGCTGGGCAGGCGGGCCCGCAGCGTGCCGGTGTAGAGGGGCACGGCCCAGCGCACGCCGCGAACGCTCTGCACCCGGCGAAGGGCCGTCGAGGGCAGCCCGGCCGGCTCGTCGCAGTATTCGACGGCGGGGTCCATCACCCAGATGTCGGCCTCGGGGATGTCGGCGACCAGCGCGAAGGAGCGCTCCATCATCCCCGCGAACATCGCCAGCAAGTGCGTGGTGAGGAAGGTGCAGAACATCACCCCAAGCACCACGCCCAGGAGCTTGGCCGCGTCACCAAAGAGCATCTGGATCGCGATGCGGATCACTCGTGCTCATCGTACCGCGCGCCGCGGCAGCCAAGGCGGGCCACGGATTGCACGGATTGGCACGGATTGTGACTTTGGCCGCGGATGAACGCGGATTGACGCGGATCAGGAATGGATACAGTGGTGGCACCGACCAAGACAGGCCGCAGATTGCGCAGATGGGCGCAGATCAGGGATCGAATCTGCGTCAATCTGCGCGATCTGCGGCTGTTCTCCGCACCGTTCAAATCCGTGTTCATCGGTGTTCATCCGTGGCCGAGTCTCGGCCTTCGGAGTGGAGAGCAAAGGCCGGCCGCAGATTGCGCAGATGAGCGCAGATCAGGAATCAAATCTGCGCATATCTGCGAGATCTGCGGCGGCATCTGATCCAAAGATCCGTGCCCATCGGTGCAATCCGTGGCCGGTTCCGGCCTGCTACGCGGCCCCTTCCAGCGGCTGGTCGTCGCGGTCGAGGTCTTCCTCGCGCGAGCGACCGTTGATCGCCTCGCCCTCGGTCAGGCCGTCCACGCGGGGCGCCTCCGGCAGCGGCTTGCCCTTGGCGTCGGTCAGCGGCTTGCCGTCGAGCGTCCGCACGATCGGGACCGGGTTGGCCTTGTCGTGAGCGGCGAGCGCGGCCTCGAGCTCGCGACGCTGGGTCTCGGGCACGTCGGTCCACTTGCCGCGTCCGCGGCACTTGGGGAAGCGCGAGCAGCCCAACCACGGGCCGCGGATGCCGTTGCGCAGGTTCATCGGGCTCTGACACTTGGGGCACGGCAGGTCGGTGAGCAGCGGGGGCTGGCTCGGCGCCACCACGTGCCCGTTCTTGTCGATGTTGAGGATCCCGTCGCACGGGTCCTTGTCGTCGTTGTACTTCGCGCACCCCAGGAACGGTCCGAACCGGCCGTTTCGCTTGATCATCGGCCCGCCGCACTTCACGCACGCGACGTTCACGTGCTCGGCCGGACGCGGGCGTCCCTCGCGATCGACCGGGCAGGCGTACGTGCACTCGGGGTAGTTGCTGCACGAAAGGAACCGCCCGTTCTTGCCGAAGCGGTACACCAGGTCGCTCCCGCACACGGCGCAGCGGTATTCCTTCGGCGCGGGCGTCACCTCGGCCTTGGCGTGCGTCATGCCCTCGTGGGCCTCGTCGAGAGCGCGGCTGAACGGCCCGTAGAACCGGCGTAGCATGTCGATCCAGTCGAGGTGGTCGTCCTCGACCTTGTCCAGCTCGCCCTCCATGTCGCGCGTGTAGCCCACGTCCATGATCTTGGGGAAGCCCTCGACGAGCTTGTCCGTCACCACCTCGCCCAGGTCGGTCGCGTAGAACCGGCGCTCGATCTGCTCGGCGTACTTGCGGTCCTGGATGACCTGGATGATCGACGCGTACGTCGACGGGCGGCCGATGCCCTCGGATTCGAGCGTCTTGATGAGCGAAGCTTCGCTGTACCGCGCCGGCGGGCTGGTGAACTTCTGCTCCGCGTCGATCGCGAAGGGGTGCACGCGCTGTTGCTCGGCGAGCTTGGGCAGCGTCGCGGTATCGGCCGCGGGGGGCACGCCCGTGACCTTGTAGAACCCGTCGAACACGAGCGTCCGTCCCGTGGCCTTGAAGGTGCACCGGGCATTCCGCCGGTCCTCGGCGGACCCGCCGCGGAGCGCCGGGGTACCCAACGGCCCTTCGATCAGCACCGTCGCCACGTCCCACTGCGCGTGCGCCATCTGGCACGCGACAAACCGCTCCCAGATGAGCTGGTAGAGCCGGAACTGGTCCGGCTTGAGCACGTTCCGCAGTTTGTTCGGCGTGTGCTCCAGGCTCGTGGGGCGAATTGCCTCGTGCGCCTCCTGCGCGGCCTTGTTCGAGCTGGCGAAGAAGTTGGGCTTCTCGGGCAGGTACTTCTCGCCGTAGTGCTTGAGGATGAAACCCCGCGCCATCTCCAGCGCCTGGCCGGAGAGGTGCGTCGAGTCGGTTCGCATGTACGTGATCAGACCCACCGGGCCTTCGCCGGGGACGTCCACGCCCTCGTACAACTGCTGCGCGGCCCGCATCGTCCGCTGGGCGCCGAAGCCCAGCCTGCTGCTCGCCGCCTGCTGCATCGTGCTCGTGATGAACGGCGCGGCCGGGCGCACGCCCGAGCGCTTGGTCTCGATCGACTTGATCGCGTAGTCCACGTCCGGCTCGACCGTGCCCGTGATCGTGCGAACGAAGCGCGCCGGGCCGCGGCCGTCGGTGTTCTCGCGCACGTCCACTTTGACGGCGCTCAGGCCCGCGAGGCGGGCCAACTCGGCCGCACGCTTGGCGAAGCGGTCGCTCGCCTCGCCGTTCTGACCGCGGATCTCAAGCCGCTCGCCGTCGATCTCGATGAGCTCGGCGCGGATCGCGCCGTGCTCGCCCAGCCAGGCGGTCTGGGCCTTCTGCGTCGGCGGGTTGCCCTTCTCGTCCCGGGTCGCCATCAGACCGGCCCACGTGCCGCGGAGTTGGCGGGCCTCAGTCTGGCTGAGCGCAAAGAGGCCCTCGATCTGCCAGTGCTCGTCGGGGACGAAGTTGCGGATCTCCCGCTCGCGCTCGACGACCAGTCGCACGGCCACGCTCTGCACGCGCCCCGCGCTCAGGCCGCGCGCCACCTTCTTCCACAAGAGCGGCGAGACCTGGTACCCCACCACGCGGTCGAGGATGCGCCGGGCCTGCTGCGCGTTCACGCGGTCCATATCGATCGGGTGCGGGTTGCCGAACGCGCGCTTGATCTCGTCCTTGGTGATGGCCGCGAACATCACTCGCTTGGCCTCGCGCGGGTTGATCCCCAGCTCCTCGGCCAGGTGCCACGCGATGGCCTCGCCCTCGCGATCCAAGTCGGTTGCGAACCAGACCTGGGCGGCGTGCTTGGCGGCCTTGCGGAGTTCGCTCACGGTCCGCGTCTTGCCGGGCAGCACCTCGTAGTGCGGGCGGAAGTCGTGGTTGAGGTCCACGCCCGGCACGGGCGACTTGTCGCCCTTGGGCGCCTTGCTCGGCAAGTCGCGCACATGCCCCACGCTCGCGAGCACGACGTACTCCGGCCCGAGGTACTTGTTGATCGTCTTGGCCTTGCTGGGCGACTCGACGATCACCAGTTGCTTGCCGCTCACCGCCGTGGGCGAGATGCCGATCCCGCGGTCCTCGCGCACGAACCGCCCGGCACGCTTGCCGCCGGATGTCTTGGCCTTGCCGCTGCGGGCGGCCGCCGGGGCCTTTGCGCCCGCTTCCACGCCATCGTCAAAGGGTGCCGCCTCCGTCTTGGACGGGCCGGTCTTGCGGCGTGGGCGGGGCGGGGCGGGCGTGCGGGTCTTGGCCATGGTGTTCGTGAGGACGGAAGTGAGGGGAAGCGGAAGATCAGGGGTGGGGGGGTACCGATATCTATCGGAACCAGTCCTCAATCACCCCTGATCGGCACTCGGACCGGGGGCTCTGAGAAGGTCCGTGCCGGAAACCGACCCGGTTGTTACGAACGTCCAACGCGGAATGTCAAGCGAAAGTTCCGCGATTGTGCCAAACACAATCCGATCATCTGTCCGGTGATGCACGATTGCAGGCGTTGATACCCCTAAACAGGGCAAATGTTAGCCCAGATTCTGGCTGCTGCTTCGGGGCCCGGAACAGGTGGGCACGCGATCGTCAAGGCTCCCGGCGTGGATCGGAGCCGGCGCAACCACGTCCGCTGGTTCTTTCCGAATCGGCGGGTCTCGACCTTGATCTTCTCGACCGCCGCGGCCAACTCCGCGTCCGGTGGCGGCCACGCCCGCGCCGCTCCCCCTGCTTCGGGCGCGAGCAGCGGTAGCAACTGCTTATATCCGAGTGCCTCGGCCGCCTGGGGGCGCAACGGCCCGCGCTCGACCAGGGCCCGGACCTCGGCGAGCAGCCCCTCCCCCTCCCCCGTCCCCCCCCCCCGGTCCATCATCTGTTTCACGCGGGCGTTGATCCGCTGGTTGAGCGCCTCCGTCGGCCAATCGAGGATCACCAGGCGGAGTGTCAGATGTCGGATGTCGGATGCCGGATGTGTGCGGTCCCACTGACGCTGGTGGGCGGAGATCGGCCGGCCGGTCTGGCGGAACACCTCCAGCGCCCGCACCGTCCGCCGGGTGTCGTTGGGGTGGATTCGAGCGGCCGCGGCGGGGTCGAACCGCTCCAGTTCCTCGCGCCGTGCGTCCGGGTCCATCGCGTTGAGTTCGGCCCGCAGGGCCGGGTCGGGCTCGGGCCCCTGAAAGAGCCCGTCGAGCAGGGCTTTGATGTAGAGGTGCGTCCCCCCGACCACGATCGGCAAACGCCCCGCGTTGCGCGCGTCCGCGATCTTCGCCGTCGCCAGCCCCAGCCAGTCCTCGACCGTGAACGACCGGGCGGCGAGCCCGCCTCCGCCGTCGTCGTGTGCGGGCACAAGGTCGATCAGGTGGTGCGGCACGCCCCGACGTTCCGCCACGGACGGCTTGGCCGTGCCGATGTCCATGCCGCGGTAAACCTGGAACGCATCGGCGGTGATGACCTCGGCCTCGACGCCGTGGCGCGCTCGGGCGAACTTGGCGAGCGCGATGGCGAGGTCCGACTTGCCGCCGGCGGTGGGGCCCGCGATCACGGGCGTGAGGGGCGTCACTTGGCGGCTCCGCTCAGGACCCGCCAGCGGTCCGCGTCATCCTTCTTGCCGGACTTGTCGTAGAGCAGCGCCAGCGATTTGGCGCACGAGCGCGTGCGCTGGTGGTCGGTCCCGAGCACACGCTTGAGGTTGTCGTACGCGTCGGTGAGCATGGGCTCGGCCTCGCCCGTCTTGCCCAGTTCGACCAGGCAGTTGGCCAGGTTCATCCTTCCCGCGAAGCGCATCCAGTGGTCCGGCGGCAGGGCGATGTCCACGCCTTCGACCACGCGTCGGAACATCGGTTCGGCCTCGGCGAAGCGTCCTCGGTTCTCTAACAGCAGGGCCAGGTTGTTCACAAGCGTGAGCGTGTCGACCGAGTTGGGGCCGTCGATCCGCTCGCGCTGGGCCATCGTCTCGCGGAAGAGTGATTCCGCCTCGTCGAGCCGGGACGCGCGCCGGGGATCGTCGGGTTTGTCGCCCTGGGCTCGGCGGTTGAGGAAGTTCGCCAGGTTGTTCGCGTAGGTGAGCGCCGAAGGGTGGACGGTCCCGCGCGTGCCCCGTCCGCCCGCGAGCAGCAGGCGATACGCTGCTTCCGCCTCGTCCATGTGCCCCAGCGACTCCTCGTTGAGCGCGAGCGTGTTGAGCGTCGTGAGCGTGTCGGGGTGGTCGGCGCCCAGCACCGCGACGCGCGTGTCGTACACGTCCTTGAGCATGGGCGCGGCCTCGGCGAACCGCCCGGCGTCGTGCAGCGCCGAGGCGAGGATGGAGCGGGCGGTCAGCGTGGTCGGGTGACGCGGGCCGAGCGCCCGCTCGCAACCGGCCGCGCTGTCGCGGGCGACCTTGATCGCCTCGTCGACTTTGCCCTGGCTTTGAAGGAGGTCCGAGAGCTGCATCAGGCTCACCAGCGTCTCCTGGTGGGCCGGGCCGAGCACACGGGTCTTGATCTCCAGGGCCTTGCGCTGCAGGCTCTCCGACTCTTCGAGCCGCCCCTGGTCCTGCACGGCCAACGCGAGGTTGGCCATCGTCGCGAGCGTGTCCTCGTGCGCCTCGCCGACGGCCGCCGTCTGCCGGGCGAGCGCGTCGCGGAAGATCGCCTCCGCCTCGGCCGCCTTGCCGTCCATCATCACGGGTACGCCCGAGAGCGCCAGCGCGTTGATCGTCTCGGGGTCGTTCTCGCCGCGGCTGGCGGCCCACCGATCGTGCGCCGAACGGAACATCGCCAGCGCCTTCACGTTATCGCCCAGGTGAAAATACGCCTTGCCGAGTTTGACCCGCAGCTCGCCGTCCACGTCCGGATCGTCCTTGAACGCCTCGCCCAGCCGGCCCGCGGCGACGTCGAGCAGTTCGCGCACCGTCCGGTCGCGGCTCTGCCCGCTGTGCGGATCGGCGGTCGAGAGCATGTCCCCGAGAAACTCGGTGACCCGGCGCGCCCGCGCCGTCTCGGACTGGGCCTGATCGCGGGCCGCCACCGCCTCGCGGCGCTGGACCGCTTCGCGGTACGCGAAGTTCGCGCTCACGACGGCCGCCGCGACCAGCGCCAGCGCGGCGACGGCGATGCCCGCGGCCAGGGCCCGGTTCCGCCGGGCCATCACGCGCAGTTGATAGCCCACGCTCGGCGGGCGCGCCGCGATCGGCTCGTTGTTCAGATACCGCCGGATGTCGGCGGCGAAGTCCGCGGCCGACTGGTAGCGACGAGCACGGTCCTTCTCCAGGGCCTTGAAAACGATGGTCTCGACGTCGCCGGCGCGGCTGCCGCTTCCCCCGCCGCTCCCGCCTCCCCCTCGTCGCGAGCCCGTCAGCCCGGAGAGTCGTCTGGGGGGTTCCTGGCGGATGATCCGCGTGATGTCGCCGAGGCCCGACTCACCCAGGTCGTAGGGCAACTGGCCCGAGAGCAGTTCGTAGAGCACCACCCCCAACGCGTACACGTCCGATCGCGTGTCGATGTCGCCCGAGGCGTCGACCTGCTCCGGGCTCATGTAGTGCGGCGTGCCGACCAGCGCGCCCGGCTGCGTGTGCATGGTGTGGTCGGTGGCCTCGTGCTCGATGGCGCGGGCCACGCCGAAGTCGATGACCTTCGGCTCGCCGGATGAGTCGACGAGAATGTTCGCGGGCTTGAGGTCGCGGTGGATGACGCCCTTGGTGTGCCCGTGGTGCACGGCATCGCACACCCGGGCGAAGAGCGTGAGCCTGTCGGCGAGAGACAGGTTGTGCGCCTGGGCGTGCGCCGTGATGGAGCGAGCACCGGGGATGTACTCCATCGCGTAGTACGGGATCACCTCCGGCCGGAGCCCCGGCGGGAGCTCGGCGCCGGGGGGTGGAGAGGGGGGCGTGTGCGTGCCCGCCTCGTAGACCTGCGCGATGCCGGGGTGGCGAAGGCGAGCAAGCAGTTGCGACTCGTACTCGAACCGCCTCTGCGCGCCGGCGGAAGCGATGCCCGTGCGCAGCACCTTGAGCGCCACGATGCGCCGCGGGTTGTCCTGCTCGGCCTCGTACACAGCGCCCATGCCGCCGGTGCCGATGAGCCGGCGCAGCGTGTAACTCCCCACGCGGTGCACCCCGGGCGCGACCTCCCCGACCGCTCCGGCATCCTCCTTACCGCGAGACTGATGGCCAGCCGGGGGTTGAGGGGGCGGCACGGTCGTGCGAGCGGCGAAGTCGTCGGTGGGGTTCGGCGACACATGAGGCTCCAGTACGGGTCGGAATGCTAGATCGAGCAAGCCGTTGGGCGGCCCCGGGTCTTTGCCCGGTGTCGTAGACCGCATACCGCCCGGAAGGGCGGCGGCACGTGCGGCCCTATCCTTGATTCGCCATGACCCTCATCCGTCTCGGCTGCGTCAAGTACCTCAACACCCTGCCCCTGATCGAGGGCTTGCAGGTCTGGAAGGACGCCGAACTGGTGGCCGCGGTGCCCAGCCGCCTGATCGACATGCTTCTCGGCGGGCGCGTGGACGTCGCCCTCGCGAGCGTCATTGACGGCGCCCGCCACGCCGATCGCGTGCGCCTGCTCCCCGTCGGCATGATCGGCTGCGACGGACCCACGCTCACGGTGCGGCTTTTCAGCCGCGTGCCGTTCGATCGCATCCGCACCGTCGGCGCCGACACCGACAGCCACACCTCCGTCGCTCTGCTGCGGGTGATCCTCTCGCGACGGTTCGGCATCCGCCCCGACGTGTTCGACTTCGACGCCCGCGAGCACATGCTGCTCGCCGGCGCTCCGTCATCGCCCGCGCCCGCCCGGGCCGACGCCGTCCTCCTCATCGGCGACAAGGTCGTGACCGATCCGCCCGAGCACGGCGAGTATCCCCACGAGCTCGACCTCGGCCAAGCGTGGAAGGACCTCACCGGCCTCCCCTTCGTCTACGCCGTGTGGATGTGCCGCGCGGGCGAGGAGGACTCGCTCGCGGTCGGCACCGCCGCGGCCATGCTCGACCGTCAGCGCCGCCACAACGCCACACGGCTCGGCTGGATCGTGCAGGCCCGCGCCGCCGAGCGTCACTGGCCCGAGGACACCGCGGCCCGCTACGTCGGCAGCTACCTCAAGTACGCCATCGACGAGCGCGAGCGCGAGGCCGTGGCCCGATTCCTCCCGTGGGCGTACGGGCTCGGCCTCAGCCCCGGGCCCGACGCGCACTGGGCCGAGTTCGCGCACACCGACCTTGACGCAGCGCATCACGCGCACGCCACCGCCTGACCGCCCCGGCCTCATGCCCCCCCTCCCCAAGCTCAAGATCGACGCGCTGGCCGAGCTGGCGAGGCAACTGCGGTTCGAGTCACCCGAGGCGGCCCGGCGTCAGTTGGAGCGGGCCGAGGCGCTCACGCTCGAAATCCTCGCCGAATGCGCTCGCCACGGAGCCGGCGACAAGCCCGCCGCCCGAACCTACCCGCTCGACTACATCGTCTTCCGTGTCACCGGCCTCCGTCCCGACACCCGCGCCGGCGAGAGCCACACACCGACCGTCCTCATCGGTGAGGCCCTGCTCGCCGATCTGCCCGCGCTGATCGAGCGTCTCAGCGCCGCGGCCAGACTTCAACTGAGCGACCTCGAACCGCCCGGCGTGGGCACGAGCGGCCGGCGGGCCAGAACCGCGCGCGAGCGGGCGACGCGATCGAACACAAAGCCGATCGCGCCCGCCCTTCGCGGCCCGTGGCTCGACCTGAACGACCTTGCCCGCCGATGGTCCATCGGCACCAAGACCATCGAGCGATCGCGCCGGCGGGGGCTGCTGTCACGGCGCGTGCGCACCGGCGGCGCGGGGCGGGGCGCGGCCGCACGCGAGAAGATCGTCTTCGCCGAGTCCGCCGTTCTCGCATTCGAGGCCGCCGGAGGTTGGAAACGCATGACGGCCGCCGGCGACCACACCCCGCGGGTCGCCGCCGCCCGGGCCCCGCGCCTCTCCGCCCGCGAGCGCGAGCGCATCGTCAACCGCGCGGCCCGATACCGCCGTCACTTCGGCTGGTCGCTCAACCGCTGCGCCCTGCGCATCGCCCGCTCCATCGACCGCTCGCACGAATCGGTGCGCCGGGCCCTCCGCAGGCACGACGCCGCGTCGGCCACGCCGATCTTCGACGAGCGGCCGCCGCTTTCGGACCACGAGCGCGCCCTCGTCGAGCGCCACCGTCGCGCCGGCGGGTCGCCCGCAGAACTCGCCGAGCGCCTGTCGCGGTCGCGAGGCTCGATGCACCGCGTCGCGGCCGACCGGCGCGCCGAGCGCCTGCGCGTGCTTGCGCTCGACGGGCCGGCCGGGCCGCTGTTCCACCGGACCGACGCGGCCGACGTGTTGCTCGCGCCCGCGTCGGTGCGCCGCGGGCTCGGCTCGGCGGCCCCCGCGACCATCGGCGATTTCGTCGCCATCGGCGAGAGCATGAGCCCGCCCGCGCTCGCCGTCGAGAGCGCCCGGGCCGTCGCGTACGCCTTCCTCCGTTACCGCGCCCTCGCGGCGATCCGCGCGCTGCCGCGACACGGCGTCTCCGTCGCCGTGATCGACGCCATCGAAACCGACCTGCGCTGGGCCAGCCGCGTGAAGGTCGAACTGGTGCGATCGCAACTGCCCACGGCCCTGCGATCCATCCGCGCCAGGCTCGGGGGGCGCGGGCCAGACGCGATCTCACCCCGCGGCCCGGCCGGCGGCCCCGCGCTGATCGACGCCTGCATCGACGCGCTCGTGGAGGCCGTCGATCGTTTCGACCCGTTCAAGGCGATCGCCGGCGGCGGTCGGCTGGCCGCGCCGGCGGCCATCGCCGTCAACCGAGCGCTCACGCGCTGGCTCCAAGCGGCGGAGTCGTCCGGTCGGGGGCTTGTGGGCGCCGGCACGGGCGATGGGAAGGGCGGGGGACTGGCCGCGCACAAGAGCGACACCGTTCCGATCGGCGACTGGACACTCCGCGTCGATCCCTGGCAGGCCTGGCTCGAACTGCCGGAGAGCCTGGCCCGCGTCGCGCGCGCTGTCGCTGCTGAGTCTGGCCCGGCGAAGGCAAAGGCCGCTCGTCGCGAGCACGACGACCTTCGGCTCATCCGCGTGCGCGCCGGGTTCATGCCCGAGGGCGACCCACCCCGCACGCTGCAAGAGGCCGCCACGATCCTCGGCCTGACCGCGCAGGGCGTCGCCGCCCGAGAGCGCCGCATCATCGGGGCCGCAGTTTCGGCGGGACGCCCGCCCAAGCGTTCGGGGCGTGCACGTGGGTAGCGATGCCGCGCCCATCGCGATGGTTTTCCACGCCGGCGCGCTCGGCGATTTCGTGCTCACGTGGCCGCTCCTCCGTGCGCTCCGGGCGCCGGGGCCGGCGCCGATCGTCGTCGCGGCCGACGGGCAGGCGGCCCTTGCCCGCCGATGTCTCGGCATCCGCGCCATCTCGGCCGAACGCCGCGAGGTCACCGCGCTGTGGCGCGAGCAAACCGACGCCGCGGAACTGGCCGGCGCGTGGGATCGCCTGCTGCTCGTACAGCCGCCCGCGGGCAGCATCACAACGCGAAGCGTGGCCCTGGTGGTCACGTTCACCGCCGACGATCGCACCGCCGCCGGGCGCTGCTGGCTCGCCGCGGCGCGGCACGCGTTTCCGAACGCCGAGGTGCTCGCGCTCGGCCCGCCGGGAACGCCCGCGCGTGCCGGCGCGTGGAGCCGCTTCGATGCCGCCCGTGCCGGCGCGGCCGTGGCTCGTGTCAACGCCGGTGGCCCTGTCGTCCTGCACGTCGGCGCCGGCTCCGAGGAGAAGCGCTGGCCGCTGGAGCGTTGGGTTGCGGTCGCCCACGCGCTGCGAGGTGACGGACGCGACGTTGGCCTCCTCGCCGGAGAGGTCGAACGCGAGCGGATGAGCGCGGGCGAGCGGGCTTCATTCGAGCAAGCCGGCGGGCGCACGCTCGACACCCTCACCGAACTCGCCGACGTGCTCGAACCCTGCGGAGCGTTCATCGGCGCCGACACCGGCCCGACCCACCTCGCGGCCCAGCTCGGCCTGCCCACGCTCACCCTCTTCGGCCCGACCGATCCGCGCCTGTGGGCCCCCATTGGCCCGCGCGTGCGAGTGCTCGCACCCGCGTCGGCGTGCCCCATGACCTGGATCAATGCCGAGATGGTGCGACTGAGTCTCAACAACCTGCTCACCCCACCCGATGGCGCCCAAGAACATAAATAACAAAAATCTGCAATCTTCCACTTGACTGGCTCGTTCGGCGCTGTAATGTCTCCACCACGCGCGGGCCCGTGCCCGCGCAACCCGTCCGACCTGTGTCTGTTTATCGAGGTTCTCCCTTTGCCGTACGCTCACTCGACATCCTCGCAGCAGCCCGCCGCTCTCGCGGCCGCTGGGTGCGCGATGCCGTGCGATCTGGACGGCACCGCGGCCCTCTCGGCCCTGAAAACCGGCCAAGAGTCCGGCGAGTTCGGCCGTACCGACAACCGAACCATACCTCTGAGGTAAGCGTTCGTTCCATCACGGAACCATCGCAGCCCCGGAGGTCCGAACCTCCGGGGCTGCTCTCGTTTCCACTCGATTCTTTCCATGCACCGCAAGGAGTGCCGCGATGTCTCCATGTTCTTAGTGTTTCTTGCTTCCTGTTCACCGCTTGGCTGCCGGCGCGGCTGGAGCCCATACCGGGTCCTCTTCGCCCGTTCCGACGACAGCATCGAGCGGTGGTGAATGGGTCGGCGAATAGCTCAACTGGTAGAGCACCGAACTGATAATTCGGCTGTCGCGGGTTCGACTCCCGCTTCGTCACCACTGGCAGAGCCGAAAGGCTCGGGGTTCGACTCCCCTCTGGCCCGGATATAGGGCGTGAAGTGGGTCGATGGCCCTGTCCGGCCGCGCGGCCGGTCGCGTGAGGCAAACCGAGCGCCACGGCGGGCAACCGCCCGGGCGCAAGGCGAGCCGATCGCGGCGACGCGGCCGCGGCCTGAGCCCGCGCACCACGCGGGCGCCGATGGCGCATCCCGCGCCGCCGATGGTCGGGCAAGCACCGGTGTGGAGCCGGCCTCGTCCGCCCCGACGCGGCGACGGGCACGCCGGGCGCGCCCGCGAAAGGCGCGGGCCCGCCGCGGGCGCGGGCTCAAGCGCGGTCGGGCTGGTTGTCGGCCCGCATTGATGGTTTCCGCCGCCTCGGTCGAGGCGGCTTGTCGATCGCCCGCTTCAACGCGAAGCGGGCTCCGGAAAGGTCGCGTCGGATCGGGCCGCGTAACGCCCGCTCGGCGCGCCCTTCCCCCGGCCCCCTCCCTCCGGGAGGGGGAGTGAAAGGCAGGTGTTTCATGGCTCTGAGTGTCCGAATCCGTAAGTTCGAGCGCGGCCTGCGGTTCCGCCACGGCGACTTCGCCGGTCTGGTCATGCCCGGCCGGCGCTGGCTGTGGAGCCGGCTGTTCACGCAGCGGCGCGACAGCATCGCCGTCGTCAACACGCTCGTGCCGCAACTGGAAGTGCCCATGCTCGACGTGATCGTGCGCCACCCCTCGATGGCCGAGGCCGTCGAGGTCGTGGACCTCACCGAGTCGCAGCGCGCCCTGGTCTGGGTCGACGGCCGTTTGTTCGGCCTGTTCGGCCCCGGCAAGTACGCGTTCTGGAAGCAGCCGCGTCGGCTCGAGGTCGAGGTGTTCGACGTGAGCACGCTGCGCTTCGAGCACCCGTTCATCGAGGCGGTCATGGCTCACCCGGACGCGCCCAAGCACCTCCAGGAGATCGAGGTGGCGGCCGACCACGACGTGCTGCTGTTCCGCAACGGCGTGCTTGTGGGCAAGATGACGCCCGGCAAGCACGTGTTCTGGAAGGGCGCGGGCCGCCTGCTCGTCAAGGCGATCGACCGGCGCGAGCAGACCGCCGACGTCGCCGGCCAGGAGATCATGACGGCGGACAAGGTCACGCTCCGCGTGAATCTCGTCGTCACCTGGCAGGTGATCGACGCGGTCAAGTCGGCGACCGTCGTGGCCGACGCGGCCCAGTCGCTCTACCGCGAGGCGCAGCTCGCGCTGCGCGCCGCGGTCGGCACCCGCACGCTCGACCAGCTCCTGGCCGACAAGGAGTCGATCGGCGGCGAGGTGCGCAGCTCGCTGATGGCTCGCGCCGACGAGTTCGGCGTCAGCGTCCGCAGCGTCGGCCTGCGCGACATCATCCTCCCGGGCGAGATGAAGACCATCCTCAACCGGGTCATCGAGGCGGAGAAGCAGGCTCAGGCCGACCTGATCCGCCGTCGAGAGGAGACCGCCGCGGCCCGCAGCCAGGCCAACACCGCCCGGCTGCTGGCCGAGAACCCCACGCTGGCCCGCATGAAGGAGCTGGAGCTCCTTCAGAGCGTGCTCGCGGGCACGAAGGCGACCTTTGTGTTCGCGAGCGGTCAGGGCAAGGAATCGGGCGACCTGCTCCAGCAGTTGCGCTCGCTGATCGCCCGCGAGGATGGGCCCGACTCCCCGTCAAGGGGAGAGTCAGGGGGCTGATCGTTCCCGCACGGGATGAGTCCTCGCTCGCGTCAGGGGCGTCCGCGTCCGGCCGACCACGGCCGGCGCGGGCGCCCCTTTGGCTGCGCGCGGGGCCTCTTCGCAGGCCAATCAACACCGCCTCTCCCCGTTACGATCCCACATGCCCGAGATCGCCTCCGTTGAGCTCAAAGTCGGCCTCGAGGTCCATGTGGAGCTCGCGACGCGCACCAAGATGTTCAGCCGTGCGCCCAACCCCGCTGCGCCCGAGCAGGACCGCTCCGCCGGCGCGCCCGCGCCCAACACGCTCATCGATCCGGTCGTCCTCGGCCTGCCCGGCGCGCTGCCGGTGATGAACAAGGCCGCGGTCGAACTGAGCATGATGGTCGGCATGGCCCTGGGCTGCTCGGTCGCGCCGCTGAGCAAATGGGACCGCAAGAGCTACTTCTACCCCGACCTGCCCAAGAACTACCAGATCAGCCAGTTCCAGCTCCCGCTCTGCTTCGACGGCAGCGTCGAGCTGCCCGTGATCGGAGACGACGGTCAGATCGACTGGGACCGGACGATCGCCGAGGAGACCGTCGGCAAGCGCATCGGCATCGTTCGCGCCCACCTCGAAGAGGACGCCGGCAAGCTCATCCACGAGGGCGCGGGTGCGGAGGAACGCTCGCTCGTCGATTGGAACCGCGCCGGCACGCCCCTGCTCGAGATCGTCACCCTGCCCGACTTCACCTCGGCCGATCAGACCGTCGTCTTCGCCCGGATGCTCCGCAACATCTGCCGATTCCTCGGCGCCAGCGAGGGCGTCATGCAACGCGGCCACATGCGCTTCGAGCCCAACATCAACTGCATCCTCACGCTCGACGACGGGCGCACGCTCGCCACGCCCATCGTTGAGGTCAAGAACCTCAACAGCTTCAAGTCCCTCCGCGGCGCGATCGAGCACGAGCTCCGCGAGCAGCCCGGGCGATGGAAGCGCGACGGCCTCGTCCACGGCCCCGGCGCCAAGTCCACCCGCGGCTGGGACGACGCACGACAGGCCACCTTCCCTCAGCGCGGCAAGGAAGACGCCCACGACTACCGCTATTTCCCCGACCCCGACCTCGTGCCCGTCGCCGTCGATGAGCCCTGGCGCGAGCGCGTCCGCGCACGCGTCACCGAGCTCCCCCTCGCACGCACGCGCCGCTACATCCGCGACTACGGCCTCTCGCCCAAGGAGGCCGCGGCCATCACCGACGAGCGCGACGTGTGTCGTCTGTATGAGGAGACCGTCCGCCTCGCCACCGACGCCGGGCTCGAAACCACCAACGCCGCACGCAAGGCCGCCAACGCCATCCTCCAGAGCGGGGCCAAGCGCGCCAACGAACGCGGCGCGGCCGCCGCCCGCGCCGCGCGTGAATCCGGGCGCACGCCGTCGCCCCCCGAGCCCGTGCTCGTGAGCGATCTGGGCATCACCGCGAGCCAGATCGCCGGCATCATCAAGCTGCGCGAGGACGGCGCGATCGGCTCCAACGCCGCCGACGAGCTCTTCGGCATCCTCTGCTCACCCTTCGAGGTCCACACCGGCCCGGCCGCCGTCGAGGTGGACGACGGCGTGCGGCACGAGCCCGCCGGCGCCGACCCCGCCGAGGTCGCCGCCCGCCGCGGCATGATCACCGTGCGCGACGCGGGCGCCATCGCCAAGTGGTGTGAACAGGCCATCGCCGAAAACGTCAAGTCCGCCGACGACGTCCGGGCCGGCAAGCTCCAGGCCCTCGGCCGCCTTGTGGGCGCGGCCATGAAGAACTCCGCCGGCCAGGGCGACGCTCAGACCATCCGCAAGACGCTGCTGGAGATGCTCGGCGCGAGCGAGTGACTCGCGTCCGTGCCCTCCACCCCGTGTGTGACCGCGCCAGGTCGGAAACACCAGAACAAACCCAAACAAATAAACCAACAAATGGTCGAAATTCAAGCAACAAATGGTTGATTTTCAACCAGCCACTGATCGAAAATGCACCACTATGCACCGCCGCGTCGCTCAATCCGAGCTCCGTGCCGCGCTGGCCGACACGCCGGTGGTACTCATCCACGGCGCCCGTCAGACCGGCAAGTCCACCCTCGCCAAGGCCTTCGCCGACGAACCGCCCGGGCGGGCCTACCTCACGCTCGACGACGCCGTCGTCCTGGCCGCCGCCAAGCACGACCCCGACGGGTTCATCGCCGGCCTTCGCGGCCCGGTGGTCATCGACGAGGTGCAGCGCGTCCCGTCGCTCCTGCGGGCGATCAAGGCGTCCGTCGATCGCGATCGCACGCCCGGACGGTTCCTGCTCACCGGTTCGGCGAACGTGCTGCTCCTGCCGCGGCTGGCCGAGTCGCTCGCCGGGCGGATCGAGATCATCACGCTCTGGCCGCTCTCGCAGGGTGAGATCGCCGACGCGCCCGCGGGCTTCGTGGACGCGATTTTCAACGGTGCTCCCGCGCCCGCCCCGCCCGCCCCGACCACCGCCGCGCACGGGCGCGAGCCATCGATGCTGGACGACCTGCTTGATCGCGTTCTCCGCGGCGGATTCCCGGAGCCCGTCGCCCGCCCCTCGGCCGATCGACGCGCCGCCTGGTTCCGGTCCTACCTCACCACGATCCTCGAACGTGACGTGCGCGACATGGCGAACATCGCCGACCTCGCCGACCTGCCCCGCCTGCTCGCGCTCGTCGCCTCGCGCGCCGGCGGCCTGCTCAACTACAGCGACCTCTCCCGCGGCCTCTCGATGCCGGTTTCCACGCTCAAGCGCTACTTCGCGCTGCTCGAAGCCACGTTCCTCGTTCAGACCATGCCCGCGTGGACGACCAACCTCGGACTGCGCCTCACCAAATCCCCCAAAGTGCACCTCATCGACACCGGTCTGGCGTGCGAGCTACTCGGGGCCGATCGCGACCGCTTCGCCGCGGACGACCGCCTGCGTGGCGCAATGATCGAGAACTTCGTCTTCATGGAGATTGTGAAGCAGGCAGCGTGCGCGGCCGCTCGCCCTCGCATCCTGCACTTCCGCACCGTTTCGGGGCGGGAGGTGGACATCGTCCTCGAAACGGCCGCGGGCAAGGTCGTCGGCGTCGAGGTCAAGGCCACCGCCTCGCCATCGGGCGCGGACCTCGCCGGCCTTAGCGCGCTGGCCGAAGCGGCCGGCGACCGATTCGTCCGCGGCCTAGTGCTCTACCCCGGCTCACAGACGATCCCGTTCGGCGACCGCTTCTCCGCTGTCCCCATCTCAAGCCTCTGGACCCCGTCGTCCCCTCCCGCCCCGCCCCCACACTTGCCCCGTCCCCGGCGGGGCAAGTGACCTGAAGCTTGGCTTCCAACTCCTCTGCTACTTCTTCTCTTTGAGCGCTTCAGCGATCCCCGGCACCTGGTCCGCGCCCCGCTCGATCTCGATGCTCGAACCCTTGAAGTCGCTGCCCACGGGCTCGACGCGCCCGCCCAGGTGCGCCGCCAGGAACGCCTCGGCCACGGCGTAGAACGACTGCCGGTTCTCCGGGCGTGCAAAGCCGTGGCCCTCGTCCGGGTACACGACGTACGTCACCGGGATCTTCTTGTCGGTCATCGCCTTGACGATCTGGTCGCTCTCGGCCTTGTTCACACGCGGGTCGTGCGCGCCCTGCGCGATCAGCAGCGGGCGCACGATCTTGTCCGCGTGCGTCGCCGGCGAGCGCTCTAGCAGGAACTTGCGGCCCTCATCCGTCCTCGGGTCGCCCACCATCTTGTACATGTACTCCAGGAACGGCTTCCAGTACGGCGGGATCGTCTTCATGAACGTCGTCAGGTTCGACACGCCCACGATGTCCACGCCGCAAGCGAACTTCTCCGGCGTGAAAGTCATCCCCGCCAGCGCGGCGTACCCGCCGTAGCTGCCGCCGTAGATCGCCACCTTCGCCGGGTCGGCCACCTTTTCCTTGATCGCCCAATCCACGGCGTCGATCAGGTCGTCCTGCATCGTTCCGCCCCACTGGCGCTCGCTGGCGTTGAGGAACCGCTTGCCGAACCCGGTCGAGCCGCGGTAGTTCACGCTCAGCACGGCGTAGCCGCGGTTGGCCAGCCACTGGTGCTCGGGGTTATACCCCCACGAATCCCGCGCCCACGGCCCGCCGTGAACATCCAGGACCATCGGCAACGGGCGATCGGGCACGCGGTCGTTGTCCGCGTCGCTCCCCGGCGGCAGCGAGAGGTAACACACCATCGTCAGCCCGTCCCGCGTCTTGACAAGTTCCGGCGTCATCGAGGCCAGCGTGTAGCCCTTGAGCCCGGGGCGCATGGCGTACAGCAGCGTCACCTTCGGCTCGCCGGTGGCCCCGCCGCCCGCGTGCGCGCCGCGGTCGTAGAGGTAGGTCTTGGAGGACGCGTCGTCCGGGGCCACGCCCACGATCCAGACCCGATCGTCGTGGCTGCGGCTGGCCACGATCAGGTTTCCGGGGCCCGTGTTCTTGCGGAGGAACTGCCAGTCCAGCTCCAGGTCGCGGTCGATGATCCCCCACGTGGGCTTCTCGTACTCATACTCGACCGCCTGGATCGTCTTCTTCGTCGGGTGGATCAGCACCGAGCCCGCATCGCACTTGTCGAACTGGAAGACGGTCTTCTTCTCGCCGGTCTTGAGGTCCACGGCAAAGATCGCCGACGTGTCACGCCCCCGCGTGTCGCGCACGTAGCGCACGTTCCCCGTCGCGTCGTACCCGACCTCGCCCCACCCGTCGAAGTCCTCGCGGGGGATCCGTTGGTACTCCTCGAACTCGACCTTGCCGTCCTTGTCCAACGCCTTGTACTCGACCACGTCCCCGCTCTCGACCATCTTCTGGCCGAACCGGACGCGGAAGTCGTCGTCCACGCTGTAGCTCATGAACCCGTCGTTCTGCAGCATCAGCGTCCGCTCACCCGTGCGGATGTTCACGCGGTACAGGTCGTGCAGCGACGGGTCCCGGTCGTTGATCCCCAGCACCACCTCCTCGGGGAACTTGTCGCTCACCTGCTCCACCTGCACCGCCACCTTGTCGAACGGCGTGAGCGGGATGGTCTTGCCCGTGGCCAGGTCGACGCTGAACGCCCGCCAGTTCTCGTCGCCGTTGCTGTCCTGCAGATAGATCACGTGCTGGCTGGTGTACGCCCAGAAGTACTGCCGGATGCCGCGCTTGGTGTCGTGCGTCACGGGCTTGGCGTCCTGCATCCGCCCGCTCGGGCCCACCCACACGTTGAGCACGCCGTCCACCGGGGCCAGGAACGACAGGCGCGCACCGTCCGGCGAGACCTGAGCCCCCGCCTTCTCCGGGTTGCCGAAGATCACCGACCGCGGGATCAGTCCGGCTCCCCCCTCCCCCCCGGCCTGCGCCAGCGCCGAAGCCGACACCGACACGCCCAGCGCCGCGATCAGCAGCGACACGATTCGCACTTGAACCTTCATGACTCGTTGTTTCCTGTTGATTCTGGGCCCACCCCGAGATTTTGAGCTTGGGTTCACCGCGGAGGCGCGGAGGGCGCGGAGGAACTCCATGAACGTTCACGACTCCTCCGCGTGCTCCGCGCCTCCGCGGTGAACCAGCCCTTGAACAGGCCCCAAGCGTACACATTCGCACCGCGTAGAGCGGCGCACCTCAAAAACGCCCAAGCGTTCCGGTTACAAACCGCCATCCCTCGCCGCGGCTGCGGCCGTGTGCCGAGCTCCCATCCCCCTCAACCGTTATCGGTCTGCGTTACCTGCGCCCGGCGCGCTCCGGCCATGTTCACCCCCGTCACCCGCCGGATCGCGTGATTCGCCACGATCCCGATCACGCCCAGCACCACCAGCATCAGCACCACCCCGGCCGCGAACATCCACTTCGGCGTCGCGCTGGCGATGTCCTGTGCGCTGGTGAGCTCGTGCACCCGCGTGCCCACCCACACCGCCGCGACCGTGCGCGGCGCCATCCCGATCAGCGTCCCCAGCACATACGGCCCCCGCGGCACGCGCACCGACGCCATCACCAGGTTGGTGAGCGCAAACGGCGAGTTCGGCGGCAGCCTCAGCAGCGCGACCGTCCCCAGCGTCTTGAAGAACCCGCCCCCCGCACGTCCCGAGATGAACGCCTCGCGCACCGCCTTCCACTGCGGCTTGCCCTCGATCGCCTTGACCACCCGATCGCCCGAGGCCCGTCGCGCGATCTCGTACCCGATCACCGCCCCGCCCGCAAACCCCGCGAGCGCGGCCGGCGCCCCGATCATCATCCCGAACGCAAACCCCCCGAGCGCCGACTGCGCATACGTCGGCAACAACGCCATCCCGCTCAACGCCGCGAACCCCGCGACGTACACCGCCACCCCCGCGCCGCCGTGCGTGCGCAGAAAGTCCGCGGCCGTCTTCATATACCCGATGAGCAGCAACCCGCCCACCGCCGGCAGCACCGCCGCCGCCACCGCCAGCGGCCCCGCGGGCCCGAGCGTGCGCCAGATCGACGCCGCGGAAGGCTTTGCCGATCCATCATGCTCCTCCGCCTGCGGCTTGCTCACGACCGGACCTTAGGCGCACAGGTGCCCGCCTCCCCCGCCACCGGCGGGGGAGGACAGACTTGAGGCGCAGCCTCAAGTCAGGAGGGGGTGTGTGTCCCTCCCCGCATCCGAGCCCTCCTCCCCCGCGCCCCGCGGGGGAGGACGTTCGAGCGCAGCGAGAACCGGAGGGGGTGCGTCTCCGTCAGCTCACCCACACCTCCATCCGCCTTGAAATCGCGCTTCAAGTCTGTCCTCCCCCGCCGGTGGCGGGGGAGGGGGCTCTCACACTCCGGCTCGCCCCCGCCCGCGCGTGCAGCGTCTCCCGAATCAGCCGCACAACCGCGGCCCGGCGGAAGGTCACACCCCGCGCCGACACCCGCAACGTCTCGATGTTCCGGGCCCGCATCCACTCGTCGCGCCGCCGATCCGCGTCGCGCCGGCCGTCGTGCCAGTCGCTGTCGATCTCCACCACCAACGCGGCCTCGTGACCATAGAAATCAGCCACGTACGGCCCGAGCGGGTGCTGCCGCCGAAACCTGAACCCATCCAGCCGGTTGCCACGAAGCTCGGACCACAGAATCCGCTCGACCGTGGTCATCCTCTCGCGCAGCGCCCCCGCAAGTTCATCGGCCGCATCCGTAGGACGAGTCCCACGCTGATAAGCCCGTGGCATCTTCTCAACATACCACAACCCCAAGCCCGCCTCCCCCGCGCCCCGCGGGGGAGGCAGATTCAAGCGCAGCGAGAATCGGAGGGGGTGTGTCTCCTCCCCACACCCCCTCCTGACTTGAAGCGGCGCTTCAAGTCTGTCCTCCCCCGCCGGTGGCGGGGGAGGCGGCTGCGAGAACCGGCGGGGGTGTGTCTCTCCGCATCTGAACCCCACCCCCTCGGTATCGCCCCCATGCCCAACCCCAAAGTGCCTCCTCCCCCGCGCCCCGCGGGGGAGGACGTTCGAGCGAAGAGAGAACCGGAGGGGGTGAGGTAGAAGGTAAGAGGTAAGAGGTAAGAGATGAGCGGTGAGAGGGAAGAGGCAAGCGGCAAGGCGGGCTCGGACAGCAGCCGTGGCCGATGCCCACCCACCCCCTCCCCCCGGCGCGTTACGCTCCCGTCATGCCCTCGCTCAGGACCACCGTCGCCCTCGCGACCATCCTCCTCCTCGCGCCCGCCGCCGCGCGTGCCGACGATACCCACGCCTTCCACCACTACGCCGTCGCGGCCGATCATCCGCTCGCTTCGCGAGCCGGCGCCGAGATCCTCGAACGCGGCGGCAACGCCGTCGACGCGGCTGTCGCCACCTCGTTCGCCCTCAGTGTCGTCCGCCCCTTCTCCTGCGGCCTCGGCGGCGGCGGGTTCATGGTGATCTACTCCGAGAAGAGCGACGACTCCGTGAAGGCGAGCGGGCCCCGCGCCATCGCCATCAACTACCGCGAGACCGCCCCGGCCTGCGCCGTCCCCGACTATTTCCAGAAACTCGATGACCCCCTCGCCAGCACCCGCGGCGGGAAGGCCTGCGCCGTCCCCGGCAGCGTCGCCGGCCTGCTCCACGCCCTTGATCGCTACGGCACGCTCGATCGCGCCCGCGTGCTCGCGCCCGCCATCCGTCTAGCCAACGAGGGATTTCCCGCCGACGCCGCTTACGCCGCGGCCGCCGGCGGCCTCATCGCCCAGTTCGAAAAGCACCCCGATTGGAAGACCCGCTTCGCCTTCACGTGGGAGCGCTTCCTCGGCGCGGGCCAGGTGAAGGTCGGCGACATGATCCGACTCCCCGAGCAGGCCCGCGTGCTCGAAGCCGTCGCCGCCCGCGGGCGCGACGGCTTCTACACCGGCCAAGTCGCCCAAGACATCATCGACGCCGACCGCGCCGCCGGCGGTGGGCTCACGCTCGCCGACCTCGCGGGCTACAAGGTCGTCGAGACCGAGCCCCTCCGCGCCGGTTTCGACGGGCGCACGCTCATCACCATGCCCCCGCCCTCCAGCGGCGGCGTGGCCATGGCGGAGGTCTTCGGCCTTCTCGATCGCAAGCACCTCGCCGAGCAGGTGAAGAACCAAGCGTGGGCCGCGTACACGCAGATCATCGTCGAGAGCTTCAAGCACGCCTTCGCCGACCGCGCAACATGGCTGGCCGACCCCGCGTTCGCCGACGTGCCCGTGCGGCGTCTACTCAGCGGGCCGTACCTCGATCGGCTCGCGTCGTACATCGAGATCGGGCGCACCAACCCGCCCGAGCTCTACGGCTCGCGACCCGGCGACCCCATGATCGATCCCGGCCCGCCGCCCGAAGACGGCGGCACCAGCCACTTCAGCATCATCGACCTGCGCACCGACGGCGGGCGAGCGCCCATGGCCGTCGCCTGCACCGAGACGATCAACCTCCATTTCGGCTCGCTCGTCTCCAGCGACAAGCTCGGCTTCTGCCTCAACGACGAGATGGACGACTTCACCACGCGCTGGAACGACGCGGCCAAGCCCGGCAAGCCGGAGCCTTCTCAACCCGCCAACGCCTTTCACCTCGTGCAGAGCGAGCGCAACCGCCCCCAGCCCGGCAAGCGCCCGCTCAGCAGCATGAGCCCGACCATCGTGATCGACGCCGACGGGCGCATCCGCGCCGTCGCGGGCGGCAGCGGCGGCCCGCGCATCATCACCGCGACCACGCAGGTCCTGCTCAACGCGCTCGTTCGCGGCGACGACGCCGCGCACGCCGTCGCGCGCAAACGGTTCCATCACCAGTGGAAGCCCAACCAACTGGAGTTCGAGCCCGGCTTCGACGAGCGCCAGGCCGGGCTCGGCGTGGAGACATGGATGCGCAAGCTCCACCACCACGTCGTCACCGCCCAGCCCGAGGAGACCGCCTGCGTCCAACTGATCCTGAGAAAAGCGGACACCCTCGACGCCGCGTCAGACCCCCGCAAAGGCGGAGCCCCCGCGGGCCACTAACCACAACCCAAGCCCCCCCCTCCCCCGCGCCCCGCGGGGGAGGACGTTCGAGCGCAGCGAGAACCGGAGGGGGTGTGTCCTCGCACGCCCCCCCCACCAAATCCCAACACCCTTCTGGTAAGATGCCGCCCGCGCCCATTTGCCGCTTTGCCGCTTTGCCGCCTTTGCCCCCTTTGCCCCCTTTGCCCCATTTGGGAGCCCCCAGTGTTCCGACGCCTCTCCAACCTCATCCGCGGATTCTTCAGCCTCTTCGTCTCCGGCCTCGAAAAGGCCAACCCCGAGGCCCTGCTCGAGGTCGAGCAGGAGAACCTCCGCAAGCAGATCGGCAAGTACAACCAGGGCCTCGCCGGCCACGCCGGCCTCTGCGAGCGGCTCATGGGCCAGATCCGCTCCCAAGAGAAGGAAGAGCAGGACCTCCGCGCCCGCACCGCGGCCAACATCAAGGTCGGCAACCGCGACGCCGCCGGCCAGCTCGCACTCCGACTCCAGCAACTCCAGCGCGACCTTTCTGAGAATCGCACCCAGCTCGACCAGGCCGAGAAAACCTACAAGGACCTGCTCACCGCCCGCGACGTCGCCATCAACGCCGCACGCCAGAAGATCGAGTCGCTCAAGGCCGGCATCAACGACATGAAGATGAAGAAGGCCATGGCCGAGCTCAACGAGATGGCCGCGGGCATGGTCACCAGCATCGGCGGCAGCGGCGACACGCTCGACCGCCTCTCGCGCATGGTTGAGGAGGAACGCACCAAGGCCGCGGGCAAAGCCCGAGTCGCCCGCGATGCGCTCGACATGTCCGGCGTCATCGTCAAGGAAGCCGAGCAGAAGGCCCTGGCCGACCAGGCCCTGGCCGACTTTGCCGCGACCGAGGGCATCGTCCTCGAAGGCGGCCCCGCGGGCGGTGGAAGCGGGGGAGGCGGCGCGGCCGCCAAGAGCATGGGGCCGGGATGAGCGCCGCGGGCGCGCAGGAGAGTGCGGCCTGCGCGAGAAGGTCGACCGTTCCGCGCCGCTGAGCGCGCACACTTCTGCTTCAGATCCATTTGCTGCACGTCTCACACCCCGCCGCTTGCGCCGCCACCGTCCCGAGCGGCGAGCAGCTCCGCGTCACCCTCGCGACCCTCGCGCTCGGGTTCGTTTACGATCCCCCGGCCTTGTCTCCTCGACCAGCCCAACCCCGGCCGCTTTCGCCCGACGATGCCCGGGACCTCGCGCTCATCGAGCGCATCCGCGCCGGCGGTCCCGCCGATCGTGCGGCCTGGGGTGAGATGGTCCGCCTCTACCAAGACCGCATCTTCTCGGTCTGCATGAAGATGCTGCGCGACCGCGAGGCCGCGGCCGACCTCACCCAGGAGACCTTCGTCCGGCTCATCCAGGGGCTGGAGACGTACGACGGACGGTCCAAGCTCAGCACCTGGCTCATCCGCGTGGCCATGAACGCCTGCCTGAGCTACCTGCGGGCCCAGAAACTGCGCAAGCACGCCAGCCTCGACGCCGGTCTGCCGCCATCACTTATTCGGGGGATTGGTGTTCGGGCTTCGGAAGGGGGATTGGGATCGGGCGGTCGAGCGCAAGGGGCGGGGCGGGAACAAACGCCCGGTCAGAGCGTCGAACTGCATGAGCAGCGGCGGCGTGTGGCCGCGGCACTCGCCGGCCTTGAGCCCGATCAGCGGGCGATCCTCATTCTAAGGGACGTGCAGGGCCTGGAGTACGAGCAGATCGCCGTCGTCCTTGAGATCGCCGGGGGCACGGTCAAGAGTCGGCTCTTCAGAGCCCGGATGGCCCTGAGAGAGGCACTCGAAAAACTGGAATCCCGCCCTCCCCCACCGTCCCCCCCTCCCCCCCAAGTCCCTCGTCCCTAGTCCCCATTCCCCATTCCCTTCCGCAAGTGTTCCGCTACGACGACATCATCCGCGACCTGCCGGCCGGCCTCACCGAGACCGACCTGGTCGACATGGTCGACGGGACGGTGCCGGCCGAGCGGGAGTGGGTGGTGATCGACGCGCTTCAGGCCAACCCGCAACTGGGGCTGTTGGTGAAACAGCTTCGGATGGACCGCCTGGGCATGACGATGCTCGCCGACGACGTGGAAACGGCGCCCGCGAACATGAGGGAATCGATCGAGGCTCGGCTGGATCGCCAAGCCCTGAACGAGCTGGTGCACGAGGCGGAAGAGGCATCCGCCCCGATCCCCATCAGCCGTGTTCAGCCGATCGGTTCGGGCGCCGGTCGCGGCCTGATCCGGGTCATCGCCGAGAGTGTGTGGGCGCGGCGAATGGCGACCGCCGCCTCCATCGCGATCGTCGGCGGCCTGGGCGTGCTGGGCGTCCGCGAGTTGCTGCGCAAGTGGCCGCGTCTGCCGGGGACTGTTCCGGTGGCTTCGACCGCGAGCGGAACTCAGGCCGCGCCGGGAGACGTGCCGGACGTGAAAATCGCCGGCGCGGGCGACGAGCCTGCTCCACCGGCCGAATCACAGTCGCCGACCGAGATTGCCGCAGGCCCCGCGCCGAACACACAGGCGCAGCCGGAGCAGGCGACCGAACGCCCGCTCACCGCGGCCGAGGCGGTCGCGCTGGCCCAGGAGGGTCGGCTCGTCATCACGGTGCGCACCTCGAAACTCGAAGGCACGCTTAAGCAGCTCGAGAGCATGTCGCGTGCGTCCGCCTCCACGGACATGCGCTGGCGCTCGCAGGACCTGGCCAACCTCCCCATCGAGATGGCGATGCTGGCCGTGCCGCTGCCCGACCCGACGCTGGACCCGCGCCCGCCGATGGACCCCGCGTTGGTCGGGCCGGTCCAGCCGCCGATCATGGCGTCGGATGCGCACGCGGCCCCGGCCCCGGGCGTGCAGGCCCCGCGCCCGCAGCCCGCGGCGATCGGGTTCGCCCCGCCGCAGGTGCGCGTGCGGGCGATCCGCACGGTGCAGATGAGCGCGGACGTGCAGGAGCTCGAAGACCTGCTGAGCGACCTCAACGTATCCAAAGACGCGGTCGCGAGGTTCCGCGTGCTGCCCACGCCGATCGAGGACCGCCCCTCGCTCGACCCCGAGAGCGTGCTGTGGTGGACCGCCGGATCGGACGGCTGGACGCACAGGGTCACGCTGCCGATTGTCGTGGAGACGGTCGAATAGCCGGCGCAGGCCCGCTGACTTGTGCGCGCACAAACAGCGCCGCCTACTCAGGCTCAGCATCGTCACCACAGAGTCACGCAGAGCACGAGGAACGGCGCAGGCGTGACTGCGGGCGCGCATCGATTGCGGCCGCCTCCCGGCGTTCCTCCGTGATCTCTGTTTCTCCGTGGTGGCATCCCCGAGTCGCTGAATGAACCGTGTTTCAATCACGGACATCCGGCGAAGTACGCGGCCAGGAAATCGAAGATGTCCTGCACCGAGATGCCCCCGCTGTGGTTGAAGTCCGCCGTCGGGCTGTTGCCGAAGTACGCCGCCAGAAAATCGAAGATGTCCTGCACGGAGACGTCGCCGCTCTGGTTGAAATCGGCAGGGCAGGATTGATCGGGGACCAGGGCGATGTCGTTGACCGAGCCGAGCGAGGAAATGACGGTCTCCTGGTTGTTCCCGTCGAGGTCCATCCGTCGGATCTCGCCGTAGATGAACCCGTCGCTGTCGAAGTCGTTGACGTCTTGCCCCCAATAGAGCTTGCCGTTGGGCAGGTCGAGCACGATGCCCTTCGGCGGGCCGACGAACGTGCCGGTGAAGAGCGGCTCCATGTTGGAGCCGTCGAGATTCGATCGACGGATCGTGCGGGTCACGGCGTCGGTCCAGTAGATCTTTCCGGCCGCGGCGTCGAGCGCAAGGTTGCCCGGCTTGAAACTCGACCCGACCGTGGGCACCGCGACCTGCGGGTCGGACCCGTCGAGGTTGGAACGGTTGATGCGCCCGGTGGCGGCGGTGAGAGAGACGGTCCAATAGAGGCGGTTGCCGGCGTGGTCGATCGCCAGGCCGCGGAAGAACGACGTCGAAAACAGGGGAAGCCCGCCGCCCGCGAGCGGCGCGGACCCGACGACCTCGTTGGTCTGATCGCCCCAGAAGAGCGCCCCCGCGGCGAGGTCGAGGCGAAGCGCCGAGGGGAACGCCAGGCCGGAGTTGACGACGTCCTGCTGGCCCGTGCCGTCGAGGTGGGCCCGCCGGATGACGAAGTTGTCCACGTCGGTCCAGTAGATGTAACCACCGGCGGCGTCGACGTCGAGACCGCGAACGCCGCCGCCGGTCGGGACAACCGTGTGCAGCCCGACCCCGTCCGTGCGGACGCGCCGGATCGAGTTGCCGTCCGGGTCCGCGGCGTTGAGCACGTCGGCGAAGATCAGGTCGTCAGCCATCGCGGGCAACGCCAGCGCGCCCAGCGCGAGCACGGCTATGAGGTGGAGGCGCATACAGGGCTCCCGGTGCAGGCCGCGCACCCGCGTCGGATGCCCGCGGCTACAGGAGCCAATCTACCCCGGTGATCCACCGATTCCAGACGGGAACTTGCTCGCGGCGCTTGCGGAAGTGTGCTCGATGGGATGCGGAGCCTCGATCGGGCAGGGACTGCGGGCGACAGGAATCGAACCTGCACGGCCTTGCGGCCACAAGATCCTAAGTCTTGCGCGTCTGCCAGTTCCGCCACGCCCGCGGCGATAACGGCCAAATCCTAAGCGCGGCCGAAGGCTCTAGCGCCGGGTCGCTCCAGTCTTGGTCGCTACAGGAAAACAAACCGCGCGCCCGGAAATCGTCGGCAGCTTCTCGGCGCTGACTCGCCCCCCCCTCCCTCGCCCTCCTCCCTCTGGGAGGGGGAGGCTCAGTGCCTGAGCGTCACCTTCGTGGTGTTGTTGCTCATCCACGCGTCGCTCGCGTCGGTGACGGTCAACCGGATCTTGATCTGCTGATCGATCGTCCAGTTCAGCCGACTCGACCAACCGAACTTCAGCCGATGCACCGCGGCCGTCGCCTCCGACGGCAGGCCGATGAACTGGTACCGGCCGCGACGCAGGCGCTCAAAGCCGCTGGAGTTGATCGAGCTGGTGATGAAGTCGCCCTTCCGCGGCAGATTGATCGTCACCGTCACCGTCACGGGCTGGGCCGGGTCAACGTCCGTGATCAGCACGCGCCGGAACGGCTTGACGTTCCTGTTGAATCTCATCGTGCTGTTGGTCAGGCGCGTGAACACGGGGGCGTCGTTCACCGAGTCGATGGTGATGTCCGCGGTCTGGGCCGCGACGGCCGGGCCCAGTCCGTCGCTCACGTACACGCCAAAAGAAAGGTTCGCGGCGTTCCCGACCGGCGCGATGTTCTCGCTCGGGCGGAAGACCAGTTGGCGGATGGCGGCCGTGGCCGCGCCGGCGTTGCCGGTGAAGCGGTACGTGCCCGTTGCGCCCATGACCAGCGCAAAGCCGCTGGCCGCGAGGCTCTCGGGCGTGAGCACGCCCACACCGGCACCGAGCACGACGTCGACCGTCAGCGTTGGCGGCCCGAAGTCGACGGTGGTGATCGTGGTCTGCGTGAAGGGGGCGAGCGTGTCTTTGTCGGAGATGTGGAACGGCCCGCCCGCGACGGCGAGCACGGGCTCGTTGCGCACGGACCGCGACGCGATGAAGGGGCTGAACGCCTGGGCGCCAACGCCCAGCCCGTCGTTTGCGGTGATCGTAAAGAGCGTAACCGAGGACTGGCCGACGGGGGCGATGTTCTCGGCGGGCTTGAACACGAGCTGGCGGATCGCGGCCGTCGCGCTCGCCGCGGCGCCCGTGAAGCGGTACGCGCCGGTCGCCGCGTTCACGGCCGTGAACCCGGCCGCGTTGAGACTGGCGCTGGTGAGCACGCCGCGGGAAGCGTCGTTGATGGTCAGGTCGATGGTCAGCGCCCGCGACGCGCTGTCGATGTAGCCGATCGTCACCGCCTGGAAGGGCGTGACGGTCTGATTGTCGTTGAGGGTGAACGAGCCGCCGGTGGGCTGGGGGCTGGAGACGGTCGGCGCATCGCGCACCGGCAGCACCGACAGCGCCGACCACACGCTCTGGTCGCTCACCGTGCCCTGCAAGAGCGGTGAGCCGATATCGGCGTGCGTGCCGGCATCGCCGGCGATCCGGTCCCAGGCGCGGAAGCGGAGCGCCTGGCCGATCGAGCCGTTGAAGTTCGCGCCGGGGACGAAGCGGACTCGGGTCGTGGCGTCGGCCGCGAGCAGCAGGGCCGACCCGTCGGAGACCGCCCCGACGGCGTTCCACGTGGAACCGTTGAGCGAGTATTGCCACACGCCGGCGGCCGCGTCCAGACCGGTGATCGCGATCCCGCTGAGGGCGCCCGGGCTGGGGTCGGTGACGAGGCCCGCGGTGAGGCTGCTCACGAGCGAGCCGGCGTTGTTCGCGTCGTCCTCGTTGATCGCGCCGAGCGCGGGCGTGGGACCGGGAGCGATTGCCGGAGCGCGCCGGGCCGGCTCCATCGCCATGCCGCGGATGGTGTACTGCGAGCCATCGCCGATCGTGCCGATCTCGACAAAGCTGTGGCCGTCTTCGCCGATCGTGCCGAACTTCTGCACGCCCGCGACCCGCAGGGAGAGGTACGGCGTGCCGTCGGCGGCGTAGTCCAGGCCGACGAAGCGGTCGGTGTCGACGCCCAGCGACCCGCCGCCGAGGACGGTCATGCGCTCGGGGTCGAGGTCCATGAACTCGTCGGTGATGTAGTTGACCCCACTGAAGCCGAAGTTGTCCGGGTCGCCGTTGAGCGGCCGGTACGCGATCTCGGCCAACCCCTCCTGGCCGGCGTCGTTACGGAGCTGGAGGCCGGTCGCGGGGTCGAGGCGGTAGTTGCCGAAGGTCTCGTCGATGTACCGGAGATAGCCGTGCAGCTCGTCGTACGCGAGCCCGGTCGCCTGGCTGGTGGGGAAGCCGAAGGGCACGCCGGGCCCGACGCGCGTGGCGACGCCGGTGAGCCGGTCGATGGTGTACACCGGCGTGCGCGTGCCGCTGGGGATGCCGTAGAGCCGCTCGCCGACGGTGTCGAAGTCGAGCGCGCTCATGACCTCGCCCGCACCCAGGCCCGTGATCGGCAGCGAGCGAACGATGGCCGCGGGGTTGGCCGAATCGAACTCGAGCAGCGTGTTGTTGTCGGTGACGGCGAAGACGCTGGAGAGGAACTGGCGCGATTCGAGCGCCTCGACGGCCTCGCCCGCGCTGGCGGTCAGCGCGTGCGACAGCCCGGCCGAACCCCTCTTCCCCCTCCTGAGGGACGATTGCGAACCGTGGGAACGCATGGTTGATCACCGATCTGTCAGATACCGGTCGAGAGAGCCAGACCCAACTCTAACCCACGAACCGGGGAATCCCAAGCGCGATATTCAAAAACGGGGTGGGGGAAGGGGCGATAACTGGTGAGGGATCAAGGGAAGAGGGATCACGGGAACAAGGGATGGGGGGTTTGATGATGCGAACCCGGTCGCCCTCACCGAATCGCTCCACTTCGACTCGCTCGATCCCTCTTGCCTCGATCCCCAGATCCCCTGATCCCCTGATCCCTCGGCCCTTCCTGCCCCGAATAATGCCCACACCCCATGCCCACCGATCGCAAGCAACTCGCGGCCGAGTTGGCCGGCCCGGCCGGGCCGGACGAGAGTCCGGGTGCGCGTCGTCCGCGCCGGGGCGCGACGGGCGTACTTTCGGCGACCGGCTCGCTGGTGGTGCACGGGCTGCTGCTGATCGTGCTGGGCGCGGTGGTGTGGCGGAGCGCGTCGGGGCACGCGTCGCGCGGGCCCGAGGTCAAGATCGCCTTCGACATGCCCGCGCTGGGCGACGCGTCGGCCCCGCTCGCGGGTTCAGCGGCACCCGACTCGCCGTCTCGCCCGCATGAGGTGGGGCTGATCGTTGAATTGGATCGCGCGGTGAACGCCGACGCGTCGTTGCCGGAAACTGTTCCGCCGATGGCGAGCATGGCGACGGCCCCGGCGCCGAGTGTGACGCCCCAAGGCGAAGGCCCGCCGGCGTTGGGCGGCATGAGCGACGCGGCCTTCGGCGCGGGCTCGACGTTCTCGGGCGCCGCCGCGGCCGACCGAGCCGCGGCCGGCGAGAGCGGCGTGAGTTTCGCCGGCCTTGGCGCGTCCAACGCGCGCTCGGTCGTGTATGTGATGGACGCCTCCGGCTCGATGGTCACCAGCCTCCCGTTCGTGATCGCGGAGGTGGAGCGTTCCGTGTCGCGCCTGGCGGCCACGCAGAAGTTCGGCGTGGTGTTGTTCCGGCGCTTGCCGGACGGGCGCAGCGGGCTGGAAGTGTTCTCGCCGGTGCTGGTGCGGGCCACGGCCAGCGCCCAGGAGCGCCTGCGCGACTGGCTCTCGTCGGTCGAGCCGATCGGCCGCTCGGTGCCGCTGAGCGGGCTGGAGCGGGCGATCGCGTACCGGCCCGACGCGGTGTTCCTGCTCTCGCGGGCGATCGAGCGCTCCGGCGGCGACGCGTGGGACACCGGCGGCGGGCGCGGCGTCGCCGGCACGCTCGCCAGGATCGACGCGCTCAACCCCGAGGTCAACGGCCGGCGCCCCGTCGTCATCCAGACCATCCAGTTCCTCGACGACGATCCGACGGGGATCATGCAGGAGATCGGGCGCGTGCACGGCTCGCGGACCGACGCGAGCGGACACGTGATCGCCGGCTACCGCGTCATCCGGCGCGGCGAAGACTTGGGAGAGGGCCGATGACCGCTCGTCGCATCGTGTGGCTCGCGGGCGCGAGCGGCGCGCTGGCCTGTACCGCTTGGACGCAGTCGGCCTCGCCGCCCGCTCACGGGTCGGATGGTCCGTCGCTCGCCGAGCTCATCAAGCAGCACCCCAATGACGACCGCGTCGCGACGTGGCAGGTCGATCAGGCCGCCGCGGCCCTCGCGTCGCTCTCGGCCGACGGCGCGGACACGTCGCTGCTCTTCGGTGTGCCGACGGCCGAGCAGCGGCAGCGCGGGGCCGAGGCCTCGCGCCGGGCCATGGCCTTGCTCGAAGCCGCCGGCGTGAGCGCGGCCGCCTCCGTGCGCCGGCTGGAGGACGGGATGATGGGCCAGGCGGGGAGCGAACCCGGCGCCGCGCAGCGGGCCGCGGCATCCGAGGCCGCGCTCGCGCGGTTGGTGGACGTGGAGCAGGCGCAGCGGGTCCCGTACTTCCGGGCGGTGGCGCAGACGCTGCTCGCGGCTTCGTCGAGCGGCGCCTCGCGGGTGCAAGCCGCAAAGAACGGCGCCGCGACACTGGCCCGTCTGCGACTGGCGACGCCGGAGGCTGAGGCGGCGCGTCGGATGATGCTCGTGGGCGCGATCGTGAACGGGACGGTCATCGGTGATGAGGCGCGACGGGCCGCACGGACCACGCTCGACGAGATCGCCGCCGCGGGCGACGCTCTGGACGCCACGACTCGCCAGCGGCTCGCGATGGCGCGGGTGCTGTTGAGTGACGACCGGGGCGCGGGTCTGGGCGAAACCGCCACCGCGCAGGAGCGAGAGGCCGGGGCGCGCAGGCTGATGGAGCGTGCCCGTCTCGATCCCGCGTCGCGGACCTCGCTCACGGCGGAGGCCTGCCGCGTGCTGCTCGAGAGCGCCGGCCTGGGGCCGCTGCACGCGGGCGGTGCGGACGCCGATCGCTTGCGGGTGTACGCGCGCGTCTCCGAAGTGATCGGCGCGGACGCCGACACCGCGTCGCTCCCGCCGGAGGCGATCCTGGCGCGGGCGGTCACGCTGCTCCGGCACGACGGGCAATCGCAGGAGGCACGGGCCCTTCTCTCTCGCCTAGCGGCCCGATCTGACATTCCTTCCGACGTGAGGGCCGCGACGTTGTGGGAGGCCGGCGCGGCGTTCTCACGCGACCACGGGGGGAGCGCGCAAGAGCTCGCCGTCGAGTGCTTGGACCGTTTCATCAGTGAGTTCGCGACGGACGAGCGGGCGCCGGCCGCGGCCAGGACGCTCGAAGCGCTCGCGGCCCGCGCCCTGCTCGCGCCGGGCCTGAGTGATTCGAGCCGGGCCGCGCTGGAAGACACCCAACTGCGCGCCCTGGACCTGCTCATCGCACACCCCAAGGACCACCCGGACGAGATCGACGCGTGGAAAGCCGGGGCGATCACGATCCGCACAGGGCGGTTGGACCCCGCCACGGTCACCGCCGCGAAGTTGGAGCCCTTGGTGATGCAGGCGACGACGATCGGCGGCGCGGCCGCGGCAAGTGCCGCGTCGGCGATCGACGGCCTGGCCCGACGCGTGTTCGATGACTCCTCGTGGTCCGCCCGCCCGGCGAAGGAGCGCGTCGCGTTGATCCAGACCGTCCGATCGATGTCGGGCTTCGTCGGCGGCGATCGCGTGGCCCTGCTGGCTGGCGAGGCCAAGCTCGCGGCCGGACGCGACGACGCATCCGCGGAGTTGCGCCCGCTCATCGGCGGCGCGCTCGACGCGCCGGACCAGCCGACGCGGGTGCGCGTGCGACTGGCGCTGGCCGAAGCGCTCGGTGACACGCCCGCGGGCCGGGCCGAGGCGATCACGCTTCTGCGTGAACTGGTCGCGCCGCTCGACGGCGCGCCCTCGTCGGCCAAGCGACCCGCGTACTACTGGCGCGCGTGGGCCACCGTGCTTGAATATCTTCGGGCCGACGGCGCGGACGGTAAGAACGACGTAGCCGTCCGCGCCCAGGCACGCCGCCTCGAACTGCTCGACCCGGCGATGGGCGGGCCGGCAACCGCCGAGCGGATCCGGCGGGCCCGGGACGACGCCCAAAACGGTGACCGCCCGGCGAGCGGCGGTGCCGGGCCGGGGTGAGAACTCGTTGACTTTGCCGCGATCGATCTGGCCCCTCCGGCCCCCTCCCTCTGGGAGAGCGAGTGGCGCTCTCCTAGAATCAGACATGAAGGTGGACAAGGAATCGATCCGTGTCGCCTTGACGCGGGTGCCGCACCCGAGCGTCAAGACGGACATCGTGTCGGCGGGGGCGGTCGGGAAGATCGCCTACTGCGACGGGTATGTTTCGGTGCGTCTGGCGGGGGCCAACCTGCACGACGACCAGCGCCGCGGGCTGATGCAGCAGGCGTCGGCCGCGATCCGCCTGCACGCGCAGCAGGCCGGCGTCGAGCTCGCCGATGTTCACATCGAGGTCACCGACGAGAAACCCACAAACTCCGGTGCGCCCGTCGCCCCGGTGCAGCGGGCCGACGCCGGCGGCGGCCACCGACCCATCCCGATCAAGCCGCGGGGCGGTGGGGGTGGAGGTGGGGGGGAGGCGAGCAACCCCATCCCGGGGGTGAAGCACTGCATCGCCGTGGGCGCCGGCAAGGGCGGCGTGGGCAAGTCCACCGTGGCCGTCAACCTGGCCGTGGGATTGGCGCGACGGGGGCACAGCGTCGGGCTGATGGACGGCGACATTTACGGCCCGTCGATGCCGACGATGCTGGGGCTGGGCTCGCTCGAAGTGGTGGTGCGCGAGGAGAAGTGGATCCAGCCGTTCCTCGTACACGGCATCAAGACCATGACGATCGGCAAGCTGACCGAGCCGGAGAAGCCGCTGATCTGGCGCGGGCCCATGGCGCACGGCGCGTTCAAACAGCTCGTCGAGCAGACCGCCTGGGGGGAGCTCGACTACCTCATCATCGATCTGCCGCCGGGCACCGGCGACGTGGCGTTGACGATGGCGCAGATGCTCAAGCTCGCGGGCGCGGTCGTGGTGTGTACGCCGCAGAAGGTGGCGCAGGACGACGCCGTGCGCGCCGCCAGGATGTTCCAGCAGTTGCAGATCGAGGTGCTGGGCGTCGTCGAGAACATGAGCTTTTTCGTGGGCGACGACGGAAAGGAGTACGACCTGTTCGGCCGCGGCGGCGCGCAGATGATGGCGCAGCGGCTGGGCGTGCCCTTCCTGGGCGCGGTGCCGATCAACACCGCCCTGCGTGAAAACAGCGACCAGGGCGACCCCGTGGCCAACTTCACCGACACCTCGCCCCGCAACCGCCCGCTGGTGCAGGCCCTGGAGCAGATGGTCACCAACGTGGAGAACCAGGTGGCGCTCGCGTCGTTCCGCACGGGGCAGAGCGCGCCCTCACTCTCGATCAGTTGAGCGGCGCGTGGGGACGCTTACCCCCGCCGAGTCGGATAACACGGTCGGTGGGTGTGAGGACGTTCCGAACACACCGTTCAGGGCGGATGTGACGCGCCAAGCGTCAGAAACTGCCCATCTGTGCGTCAAGTGACGTTGCCCTGCGCCGGTCTTCGGCTATACCAAGTACAGCATGTCCGAACACGACCTGATGCGAATTCAGCGACTGGGGGACCGGCTTCGGGCGGGCCTGCGCACCCTGGTGGACGGGTTCCCGCCCAACGCCCGGAACATCTCCGGCATGTCGCGTTGGCTGGGCGTGCACAAGGCGACCTGCCAGCGGATCGTCGAGGGGCTCGACCCAGGGCGTGACGGCCTGGCCGCGTTCGCCCGCCTGCCGGGCACCGAGGGCATGCGCACGCACATCGCCGCGGCCCGCGAGAAGGGCGTTTCCGCCGACCGTGTCGAGGCCGCCAGCGCGGCCGTCGCCGAGTACGAATCGCTGCTGGGCGCTCTCGGGCACACGCAGCGCGGGCTGGTGCGGCTTATCGAGCGGCTGAGGATCGAGGCCGCGGGGCCCGGGGGCCAGCCCGACCGCGAGCTGGCCGAGGATCAGCGGAAGCACCTTTTCGACGGGGCCCGCCGCGTCACCGGCGAGGAGATGCGGGGCAAGGGCCTGGTCGCGATCATCCGCCCGCGTGCCGACCAGCTCACGCGGCTCGACGGGACGTTCTACACGCACCTGGTCGGCGCTCGTCGTCACAGTTTCTCCCGTCCGATCGTGAGTTTCATCTACAGCGGCTACTGGTCGCACGGCGACGAGGCACGCCCGCCGAACATCCCGGAAGAGCGGCTGCCTTGCACGCTGGTGGAGGAGTTCAGCACCGCGGGCCTCAAGACCGTCAAGATCGATGCGCGCGACGCGCGCACGCTTGCCGTTGTGGACTTTGACAGCGTGCCCGGCGACGGCGAGGGCATGGGCCCCGCCGACGCGTGCGTGAAGTTCTCGTCGGTCGCGATGCCCAACCCGCTGTGGGAGGGCGGATCGCGTCTCAACGTCGCGATGCGGATCGCCAGCCCTTCGCGGGCCATGGTGCTGGACGTGTTCCTGCACCACAGCATCGCCGCGAGCGTGGTGCCATCGGTCGCGTGCTACTCGCTCGCGGCCCCGCCGGGCGATCTGCCCGAGGGTGCGCCCGACCAGTGCTGGTACGAGCGATTCCCAGAGAGCCTGGAACTCGTGCAACTCGGGCGGGCAGCGGTGGGCGGCGGCCTGCGCCCGCGATCGCTCCTGCCGCGACAGGAAGAGCTCGTGCGTCATGCCCTGGGCGAAGCGGCGATCGATCCCGCCGAGTACGTCGGGTATCGGTGCGAAACCACCTACCCGATCTGGCAGAGCGAGTACCGGATGTACTTCGAGCTGCCTCACCCGACCGACGCGAACGATTGAACCGAGCGGCCGAGCGGCGTGCCCACAATCCGTGAAAGAGAAACGGGGCGGCCCGCATGAGCCGCCCCGTGTCGTTGCGCGTGATGCCGGAATCGGATCAGCCCGGGCAGCCGGTGAAGTATGCGCCCAGGAAGTCGAAGATGTCCTGCACGGTGATGCCGCCTGAACTGTTGAAGTCCGCGCCGGGCTGCCCGCCAAAGTAAGCCGCGAGGAAATCAAAGATGTCCTGCACGGTCACGCCGCCCTGCTGGTTGAAGTTGGCCGGGCAGCATGCGACCGGGTTGCCGGCGCCGCCGCAGGCCGAGCCTGCGCCCACGAACGCGCCCGAGCAGTCGGCGGCGGTCGCGACGGTGCAAGTCGTCCCGTTGCAGCAGGCCCCCGTGGGCTGCGGGCAGGGGTTGGGGCTGCACGCCGAGCCGACCCCCATGAAGCTGTCGGAACACCCGGCCGTGGTGGCGATGTTGCAGGCGCCATCGGTCGCGCAGCAGGCGCCCGTGGGTTGCGGGCATTGGTTGGGGCTGCACGTTGAGCCCGCACCCAGGAAGTTGTCGGAGCATCCGGCCGCGGTCGTGGCGATGCACGTGCCGTCTGTGGCGCAGCAGGCGCCGGTGGGCTCGGGGCAGGGGTTGGGATCGCAGACCCCGCCGCTCGTCCAGGCACGTCCCGCGTCGCAGTCGGCTTGCTCGCTCATGACGCACCCGCCCAAGGCCGAGCAGCAGGCGCCGGTGGGCTGCGGGCATGGGTTGGGGTTGCACACGGCGTCGCCGGGCGCGAACGTGCCGGTGGAGCAGCCCGACTGGTCGGACACCGTGCAGCCGCCGTCGGCGGCGCAGCAGGTGCCCAGCGGCTGCTCGCAACCGGGCACCTCGCACGTGGTGCCGTTGCCGCTGAACGTGCTCGTGCCCAGGCACTCGCTGGAGGCGGTGATCGTGCACCCGCCCGAGGAGTCGCAGCAGGCGCCCACGACCGGCGTGAACGTCAGGATGACGTCGGCGGTGCCCGTCTGCCCCACGATGATGCTGCCGATCTGGAAGAGGTAGGTGTGCCCGTCCTGCACAAAGACGTTGAAGGACGAGCCGAAGTCGTCGCAGCCGACGGCTGCGCCGGGCGGGCAGTTGCCGCCGTGGTAGACCGCGACGCGGCTGCTGAACGGCGTGGGCGACCCGGCGGTGGCGCTGTCGGTCGTCACGTTGAGGTTGCCGTTGGCGGGCGCGACCCACGTGTACCAGACGTCCTGGTTGATCGGTCCGGCCGCGGGGCAGCCCGTGCCGGGAAAGCTCTGAATCAAGCCGGTCGTGGCGTTGGTGTTGGTGAACGGGCGCGGCCCGGCGACGCTGCCCCACGAGATCGGCGCCGCGCAATCGTCGTTGGCGGGCGGGGTGTTGGTGACGCTGAAGACACCGTTGGCCGTGGCCACCTGGCCGGTGCCGTCGGCGTTGCTGATCGTGACGTTTCGCGAGCCGACCGCGGCGCCGGCGCCGATGACGAACGACAGGCCGTTGACGGTCGAGCCGCCGCCGGAGATCACGGGCGTTCCGGTGACCGTGACCCCGCCGCCGGAGACCGTGACCTGCGAAGCGCTGCTCACGCCCGCGAGATTGACGCCGGTGATGGTGACCGGGATCGTCGCGCCGGACTGGCCCGTGTTGGGGGTGACTGACGAGATGCTGCTCACCGCGCCCACCACCGCCACGCTTATCGTGTCCGTCGCGGACATGCCGTTGGAGTCGGTGACGCGCAGCGTGACGTTGAACAGGCCGTTGGAGTTGTACGTGAACGTGGGCTGGGGGTTATCGAGCGTCTCGAAAACGCCGTTGCCGTCCAAGTCCCAGTCGTAGCTGGCGTTGTTCAGGATCGCGCCGCTCTCGTTGGTGCGCGAGTTGAGGTTGCCCATGAAGTAGCAGACCTGCCCGGCCGCAACGCGCTTGTTCACGCCGGCGATCGCCGTCGGCGGGGCCTTGGAGTTGCCCACGCGGATGGTCAGGTCGTAGAGCTGCACGATCTGGTCGTTCGGACCGTCGGGCCCCGAGTCGATGACACGCACCGTGTACGTCCCCGCGCTCAGGCTGCCGGCCGGGATGCTCTCGGTGGCGCCCGCCGCGGCGCTGTTGGCCTGGAGCAGGACGGTGCTCCCGTTCGAGTCCCGCAGCTCGACGTCCAGGTTCCCCGCCGCCGAGGCGTTGACGGCGGGCGGGCTGGTCGGGTTGCACCCGCCCGACTGCTGACCGTTGGCGTAACTGCCGCCCGTTGGTACCACCGTGATGGTGACGTTCTGGGCCGACGAGAGCGTGAACTTGAACCAGTCCTGGTTGGTGTTGTTGATGCCCGCGGCGCCGTTGGTCGAGAGGCTCCGCTCGATGATCGACTTGAGCACGGGCGAGGTCAGGTCGCCGAAGTCCTTGGCCGAACCGGCGGAGTTGTTGCCGGCGAACCGGTCGCCGTAGTTGCGCTGAGCGCCGCGCAGCTCGTCGACCTGCGTCATCTCGAAGTTGGTGTTGGCGAACGGCTCCATGAGCTTGGTGCCGTTGCAGGGCGTGGTGTGGATGAACCCCAGCCCGTGCCCGTGCTCGTGGGCCACCACGTTGCGGAAGTACCGGAAGTTGCTCGACCCCCCGAACATGCTGCCGGTGTTCAACTCGTCGGAGTTGATCACCATGTCCGAGCCGCCGTTGGGGAAGTAGTTGTACGCCAGCACGCCCGTGTTGCCCTGCGGACGCGAGCCGATGCGCACTTCACCCCCGCCGGCCGCCCCGGCCGAGCCGGTGAACGGCGAGTTGTTGTCGGCGACCTCGGTGTAGCTCAGACCGCTGTAGCGTCGCCACGACGCCAGCGCCTGTCGGACGTACTCGCGCCCCCGGTCGATGTTGGCCGTCCCGAACTGCGCGTTGAACTTCGAGTTGAGGTTGTTCGACCCGCCGTCCCACGACACGCCGTCGTTGGGGAACGAGAACCGCAGGCTCGCCGGCGTGGCCCGGCCCGAGGCGCCCTGACCGCCGTTACCGGTCCACACCAGGTTGCTCGTGAAGAACCGGTTGTTCAGCCCATCTTGCAACACACCGCCCACGGGCAGGGCGTTGAAATGCTGCATGATGTACTCCATCTGCTCGGGCGTCGGGTTGGCCACGAAGCAGCGGGGGGCCTGCGCCACCATGTCCAGGAGCAGCGTCCGTCGTTCTCGGGCCTGCGAGGCCGTCTCTCCCATGGGCGCGGCCGCATCGCTGCGCTCCACCAGGGCGTCCAGACGCTCGCCCAGGCCGTCGTGGGGCTTGGCGGTCGCCGCCGTGGTCTCCGCGGCCGCCCGGCCGAGGCACGTGCCCGCCGCCATCAGGGTGACGAGAAACACCGTGGCCACGTGGCCCGTACAAAACCCATTCGACTTCATCGCTACCTCCGCTATTTCCGATCGAGGGCTGAAAAGCCCCGGGCGAACGGCCCGAGAATCGCGGACACGGCTCCGCAGTCCAACCGGCGCCGGCCCGTCGAGCACGATCCCATACGCCGAGGGCCAGTCATCGGCTCCATCCTACCCGCAAGTCAGTCCACAACACGCCATATCTCGGAAACGCGCGCACGATAGAGCAGGACCACGCCACCGAGCGAGGGCAAGCCACCGGCTGGATTCGGTGATCTTGCGGCCTTTCCACGCCATTGCCGGGGGGCCCCGAACCGAGCCCTTCACCCCCAGAACGTCAGCCGGGGCAGCCCTGGAAGTACGCCCGCAGGTAGGCGAACAGGTCTTCGAGCGTTACGGCACTGTCTCCGTTGAAATCCGCGGCTAGCGACTGCAACTGCCACGCGGCAAGGTAGTCGAACAGGTCCTGAACACCCACGCCGTTCACGCCGTTGAAGTTGGCCGGGCAGCAGGTGGTCGGGTTGCCGGTCGGGCCGCACGCGACCCCATCGCCCTGGTACGCGCCGCCGCTGCACGAGCCCGCATCGGTCACCACGGTGCAGGTGGTCCCGGCGCAGCACGCACCGCCCGAACTCGGGCAGCCAGCGAAGTACGCCGCGAGGAAGTCGAAGATGTCCTGCACGCTCACGGCGCCCGAACCGTTGAAATCAGCGCTGGGGTCCACCGCGAAGTACGCGCCCAGGAAATCGAAGATGTCCTGCACACTCACGCCGTCCATGCCGTTGAAGTTGGCCGGGCAGCAGGTCGTCGGGTTGCCCGGCGTGCCGCACACGGTGCCCGCGCCCTTGAACACCGCCGGCGCGACGCAGCCGGCCGCGGCCAGGAGGGTGCACGTCGTCCCGTCGCAGCAGGCGCCGGTGGGCTGCGCGCACGGGTCGGGCGTGCAGGTCTGGGCCGGCAGGAACGTCCCGCCCAGGCACGCGGACTGCAGCACGACCGAGCACGCGCCGCCCGCGCCGCAGCACGCGCCGGGCTGAGCGCACGGGCTGGGCGAGCAGGTCTGGCCCGGCACGAACGCGCCGCCCTGACCGTTGCACGCAGCCGGGGTGAGCCCGGAGACGCACGCCCCCGTGGAGACGATGCAGCACACCCCGCTGGGTGGCGGGCACAGCGTCGGCGAGCAGGCCGCGCTGGCGTGCCACGCGCCCGAGGTGCAGTCGGCCTGAAGCACGAACGCGCTGCACAGGCCGCTCGCCGTGTCGCAGCACGCCCCGCGCGGCGGGGGGCAAACGCCCGGGTCGCATACGGTGACCGACGAACTGAACGTGCCGGTGCACTCGCCCGGCGTATTGACAACCGAGCAATCGCCGGTCGGCGAGCAGCAGACGCCCGGCGTCGGCTGGGCGCACGGGTCGGGCGTGCAGACCGCCCCGACCGTCCACCCGCCGGCGCACGCGGAGTGGGTAGTCACGGCGCAGCCGGATACGGTGCAGCAGGCGCCGGTCATCTGCGCGCAGGGGTCCGGGTCGCACACGCCGTCGGCCGTCCACGCGCCGGGGCAGTCGGCCTGGAGCGTGATCTCGCACGCCAGGTCGGGCACGCAGCAACTCCCGGTCGAGGTCTGGCAGCTCGCGGGCGTGCACGCCGCGCCGGGCGAGAACACGCCGTTGGAGCACTCGGCGAGCGTGGCGTTCACGCACTGCCCGTCGGGCAGGCAGCACGCCCCGGGCGGCGGCGGCGGGCAGGGGTTCGGGGCGCACGCGCCGCCGGGGGCCCATGAGCCCGAGCAACCGGTCTGCGGGCTGAGCGTGCACGAGCCGTCGGCGTGGCAGCACGAACCGACGGGCTGCGGGCACGGGTTGCCCGCGCAGGTCAGCCCGAGCGGGTTCCAGTCGCCGCCGATACAGTCGGCCTGGGTGATGATCGAGCACTGACCGCTGGGATAGCAGCAGCGTCGCAGCGGCTGCGGGCAGGGGTTGGGCGAGCAAACGTTGGCCGCGTTGAACAGCCCATCGCACGACACCGGCGCGACGTTCATCGTGCACGCGCCAGTGTTCGCGTTGCAGCACGAGCCGACCAGGTCGGCAAAGGCCAGGTCCACGCAGGCCGACCCGACGTGGCCCTCGTTCACGCCCCCGACGCGGAACAGCAGGCGGTCGCCGATCTGCACGTTCAGCGTGAACATCTCGCCGCAGGCCAGCAGGTTGACCGACGCGGGCGGGCACGCGATCGGGCCCGCGGGCAGTCGGTACGCGGCCACGACGCTCGGGAACGGCGCGGGCGTCGCGCCGGCCTCGTTGCTCCGCGAATGAACGCTCAACATCCCCGTCTGCGAGGCGGTCCAGACGTACCACACGTCGTTGTGCAGCGTCGAGCCCTCGCAACCCGAGCCGGTGTAGTCTTGCTCTTCGCCGGTGGTCGCGCCGCGGCTGTCAAAGGGCTTGCACCCCGGCCCGGCCGTCCAGATGTCGGGCGCGGAGCACCCGTCGTTCGGGGGAGCGGGAACGGCGTCCAGCACCGTGATCGCGCTGTCAAGGAACCCGGCGGTGCACCCGTCGGTGATGCGCACGTCGCGAGCGCTCAGCTCCGCATCGGCGGCCACGGTAATCGTCAGCCCGGTGATGGAAGTCCCGGCTCCGCCGACCACGGGCACGCCGCCGAGCGTCACGCCTGTGCCCGACACCGTGATCTGGTTGAGCGCCATGACCGCGCCCAGGCCGGTGCCGGTGATCGTGATCGGGATCGTCGTGCCGCGGTACGCAAACGCGGGCGTGACCGATGTCACGGAGATCGGCGCGCCGGTTACCGTAACGAAGATCGTGTCCGTGGCCTGAAGCCCCGCGGCCGGGTCGGTCACGCGCAGCGTGACGGGAATGATCCGGTTCTGATCGGTGTAAAGGGCGAAGGGAAATCGCGGGTTGTTGGGAAACTGACCCTCGGGCGGGTTGTCGAGGCTGTCGATGTTGATCTCGAACGTGCCGTCGCCGTCGAGGTCCCACTCGAAGTTGGCCGTGCGCGAGCTCAGCGGTTCGCTGTTGGGGTCCTGCGAGCGGGACAGCAGGTCGCCGATGAACTGCACGTACTGCCCCAGCGGGGCGTACTTGTCCACGCCGGCGACGGCGTAGGGCGAGTACTTCACCGGGTTCTCGTCGGGGCCGAGGCGGACGGACAGGTCGTAGAGCTGCGTGGGCTGGTCGGCCAGGTAGCTCGCGCTCCCGCCCGAATCGAACACGCGGATGTAGTAGGTGCCCGCGGGCTGCACGCCGGCGTCGATCGTCTCGACCGCGCCGGCCGCGTTGGTGTTGGCCTCGCGGAACGGCGTGCCCTCGCCGTCGCGGAAGAACTGGATGTCGAGGTTGCCGATGGCGACGGCGTTGACCGAGGTTGCCGGGCCGGAGCACGGCGCGGGGCTGCCATCGACCTGCTGGCCGTTGACGTAAGCGTCGCCCGTCGGCGTCACCTTGATCACGATCCGCTGCGGGTTCTCGATCGTGAACCTGAACCAGTCCTCCCCGGAGGGGTTGGGCAACATCGTGCCCGGGTTGATGACCGGCCCGTTGGTCGAGAGGTCTCGCTCCAGCACCGAGTGCGGGTGCAGGCCCAGCGCCGGCTCGTTGTGGTCGAGCGCGACCGACACCGGGTCGTTGGCGTTGCCCAGGCTCGGGTACCGGGCCGAGTCGGTCGGCGGGTTGCCGGGCGTGATGATCCATTGACGCCCCAGGTCCCGCGCCGCCTCGCGCGTCTGGTTGCCCGCGAAGCGATCGCCGTAGTTGTGCTGCGCGCCCCGCTTCTCGTCGATCTGCACCATGTCGTACACGGTCGACGAGAACGGCTCCATCAGCTTGGTCTGGCTGCACGGGATCACGTGCCGAAAGCCCAGGCCGTGTCCGTGCTCGTGCGCGATCACGTTGCGCAGGTAGCGGTACCCGTTGCTGGCCGAGAAGTACGGGGGCGGCGCCGTGTCACCCGGCTCGACGAAGTAGCTCGAGTTGAGCACCATGTCGCCGCCGAACTCGGGGAAATAGTTGAACGCCAGCACGCCGAACCCCTCGCCCTGGGCGTAGGAGCCGAAGCGGATGTCGCCGTGCGTGCCCGGACCGGCCGGTGGGAACGGGTCCCACGGCGCGTCGTCGTCGCACACCTCCATGTACCGCACCGAGCACGCGCGTTCCCAGCCGGCAAGCACCTGGCGGAACAGCTCGCGACCGTACGCGACGCCCGGCCCCGGCAGCGCCGGCAGCGGCGGATCGACCGACGTGTCCGGCATGGTCCGACCGATGAGGTCGGCGCTCAGGCGGTTGAGCTGGCCCTCCGGCCCCCACACCACGCCGTCATTCGGGAACGAGTACGTCAGCAGCGAAATCGGCTTGGCCTGGCCGATCTGCGTTGTGAACGCCGCGCCGCTCCCGTCCCACGCGCTCACGTCCAGGAAGAACCGGTTGTTGAGGCGGGTGATCCGCTCGGCGGGGTTGCGCCCGCCGTAGTACGCCGCGATCGCTTCGAGCTGCGCCGGCGTCGGGTTGCCGATGAAGCAGCCCTCCGCGTTGCGGATTCGTTCCAGCAGCCTCGTGCGCCGCGCGCCCGGCGCTTCGCCGGCGCGCTCGGCATCGCGCGTCGCCAGGTCGAGCAGCGTCTGCAACGTGCCGTCGGCCGCCGGCGCGGCCGAATCTCTCAAGCGCGCACCGACCCCATCGGGCGCGAACGCGCCGTGCGCGACCGAGCCCGCGAGGAGCGCCGCAGCCGCACATCCCGCGGCCGCAGCCGCCCGAGCCGATCTCTTCGCCATGCTCGCCATGGTTTCCGGTCACTCCCGTCGCTGTCGGCGTCGTCCCTGCCGCGTGTCGGATGGTCCGCGCCCAAAGGCCGATACGAACGCCCGGGACCGTTCCCGGCGCGCCGCATCCGCTTTGGCCCTTCACCAGACCACCGCTTCACCACCGGGGCCACACACACCGGCGGGTTTTTGGGCCGCCAACGTTATGTGGCCCGCGCCGGCCCGACCCCTTACCCAAACCGCCACCGCCCCAATCCGAAGACCTGTTCGCTCAAACCCCCGCAGGGGATCCCCATCCCCTCCGTGGCATCGGCGCCCAGCCGATGTTCCACCCCGCACCCACGCATCTGCAACTCCCGTCCGAAAACGCCGTCACACCACCCCTGCGCCAACGCTCTGACCCCCACCGATCCACACCGCACAAGCCCCGACACGCGCACTGCGTCCCGTCAATTCGAGCCCCACGCCGCGAATTCTTCTTGCATCCCGCCCCACCCGGTGCTAATTTCAGCCTGCACTGATTCTGGGGAGAGAGAAGAACCCCTGAAACCAGTGTTGGCATGCGATCGGCACCCCGGCCTCGGGCGGAGTGGGCGCGTTGTGTATGCGCGCGGCCCCGGACCTTCGGTCGTCGGTCGGCCTGTCGAAGACTTTGGCGGGGGAAAGGTGTCCTGAACAGCCCGCTCGGTGGCTGCCGTACGGAACGGAATCGGGAAGGCCAAACTTGATCGAAGCCCATCCGCCTCCGGGACCTGGAGGCACGGCCCGGTTTGCGGGTGGATGGACTCTCTCTCGCCGGGGTGGCGAAAGCCCCCCGGCGGGTTTTATTTTTGTCGGACCCCGCCGCGAGTATCTGCGGACCTTGAAGTCTCAAACTTGATCGCTTTTTGGGCCTTTCGCCTAGCACATTCGCGCGCCCGCGAGTATCTTCGCCCTTGCGTCGTTTCGGTTACGACGCCCGTGACACACCTGTCATGAGAGTATCCACGGACCTGTCTCCACCGGGTTCGTGGATTTGCGCCGGCGAACTCGGGCGACCCGCATCAATCCTGCGGAAGGACCACGACGTCGTCGGGCTCGACGCCGAGCGTGATCGTCCGCCCCTCGGGCTCGCCGAATCCGGGGTTGAGCCGCGAGACGCGCACGTTCGATCCGCCGGCGAGTTCGGCCGCGAGCTGCGCCGTCTCGCCGAGGTAGACCGACGAACCGACCCGCCCCGCCAGCGTGTTGCGCTCGCGGGCATCGGGCCCGAGAATGCGGAACGCCTCGGGCCGGATCGACACGACCACGCGCGACGCGTCCGCCGGCACAGCCGGCGACACCTGCGTGGATTCCAGCGGGCCCGCCCCGGTCCGCACGCTGATCGTCCCGTTGTCGCGTCGCTCCACGCTCGCCGGCAGGAAGTTGGTCTCGCCCAGGAACTCCGCGACAAACCGCGTCCGCGGCCGCCGGTACAGCTCCGTCGGCCCGCCCACCTGCACGATGCGCCCCTTGTTCACGATCGCGATGCGATCGGCCATCGACAGCGCTTCCTTCTGATCGTGCGTCACGTACACGCCCGTGATCCCCGACTCCTTGCACACCCGCCGGATCTCCGATCGCAGCTCGATCCGCAGTTTCGCGTCCAGGTTCGAGAGCGGTTCGTCCAGCAGAAGCACGTCCGGCCGGATCACCAGCGCGCGGGCCAGCGCCACGCGCTGCTGCTGGCCGCCGGAGAGCTGGTTGGGCTTGCGCTGGGCGTACGGCTCCATCTGCACCGCCCGCAGGGCCTCCTCGACGCGCCGGTCCCGCTCCCCCGCCGGAACTTTGCGCACGCTCAGGCCGAACGCCACGTTCTGCGCCACCGTCATGTGCGGCCAGAGCGCGTAACTCTGGAACACCATGCCCGTGTTCCGCTTGTTCGGCGGCACGCGGGTCATGTCGCGTGTCCACGCCACGCCGCCCGTCGCCGGGTCGTGCCGCTCGAACGTGATCGTGCCCGCGCTGGGCTCCAGGAACCCCGCGATCATGCGGAGCAGCGTCGTCTTGCCACACCCTGACGGCCCCAGCAGAAAGAACAACTCGCCCGCCTCGATGGTGAGCGTCACGTCGTCCACGGCGACGGTCTGGCCGCCGGCACCGCTCTTGCCCGCCCCCCCCCCTTCTCCCCCTCCTCCGGAGCCGAGCGCGGCGAACCGTTTGCTGAGATTGGCGAGCCGGATCGTGGTGGACATGCGGGCCGACAAGGTAGCAGGTCCGACGCCGCCCCGGCGCGGCACACGCCCACGCCGTCCGCGGGAGAGGTAACCTGTGGCCGTGTCCCAGCCGCGAGCAATACCGGAGCCCGACCCCGCCGCCGCGCAGGCCGCGCGGCTGGCCGCGGCCAGAGCCGATCGCGCGCGCCCCGTGCCCACCCCCGGTCCCACGCTCTCCCGCTTGTTTCTGGCTCAGGTGCCCGAGGCCCGGCGCATGCGCCGCCAACTCGCCGGGATCGCCCGCGCCTGGGCCGAGGTGGTGCCGCCCGAGATCGCCGAACAGACCCGACTGGAGGGCGTGAACGGGGGCGTGCTGGGCGTCCGGGCGGCCGACGCCGCGGTGCGATTCCAACTCGACCGCTTCCTGCGGACCGGGGGCGAGGCACGGCTGCTGGCCCGCCTGCCGACGGCGATCCGTCGCGTCCGGATCGGGCTCGACGCCCAGGCCGAGCCCGGCGAGCGACCCCGGAAAACCTGAGCGATTCGGGCCCCGGACGGGTTGCCCGCGGCGTCCGCCGTGTTAGGTTTTTTATTGAACGAGTCCCCGGTCTTCGGGTAGGGGGTGGGTTGGGGGGGGGACGCGGAGGTTCTGGAGAGAGACCCTTCGTCACGAGTTTCAGCGCGCCGCCCGGACCGCGAGAGAGAGGCCGGGTGGCGCCATCCGTGCGCTCCTCGCGCCGATCAAGCGGCGCGGACGCATACCCGGGTTTGTATGTGCGCGATTGGGAGGAGGAGAGATGAAACTCGCGTTGAACAGATTGGCGATCTGCGCCGCGTTGGCGGCGCTCGCCGCAACCGCGCCATCGGGCGCGTTCGCGGGCATCGGGGCCCTGACCGACATCCACGCGGGCGCGATCGCGCCGCCCGTGCTCCGCGGCGGCGTCGGTTTCATCGGGACCGGCTTCGAGGCCGATCAGGGTTGGCTCACCGGCCCGCTCAACGGCCAACAGGCCTGGGCCGCGAGCCCGGCGTTCGACGTGGTCGCCACCAACAAGAACGGCAGCGTCAACTCGCTGCAGGTCCATAAGAACACCGGCGCCGCCCAGGGCAGCAGCCAGCTCGCGTTTAGTCCGCTGAACTTGGACAACTTGCGTACGCAGGTGTGCTTCGACTTCAAAATGGACGACGCGGCCGGCGCCAACTACTCCGTCATCGGCCAAGCCCCCTCGCAGAGCCTGCTCACCTGGCGCGTCGAGTTCGACTTCGGCGGCCACGTCTTCGTGGTCGACCGCGATCAGACCGGCCAGCTCGCCTACGTGGACACCGGCCTCTCGTGGGGACGCTTCACCTGGGACCACTTCCAGATCGACGTCGGCGATCAGGCCATCGAGTACCGGCGCAACGGCGAGTTGTTCTACACCGGCGAGCGTTTCGGCGGCACCGCCAACGAGCAGCTCGTGGTCCGCAGCGACAACTACCAGGACTTCGCCGGCAACACGTCGATCTCCGGCGGCCCGATCGCGGCGTACATCGACAACATCGAACTGCGGGCGGTTCCCGGCCCGGGTGCGTTGGCCTTGCTCGGGCTGGGCGGGCTGGTGGCGATGAGACGCCGGCGCGGCTGAGACCAAAGGGAGCCGACCGCGCAAGCGGTCGATCAACTGACCACACAAACCCCGTGTGAACTTTCGTTAGACTCCGCCCGTGGGCCCGCCCGAACCACCGACCACCCCGCACGAGCCCCTGCGGCGGTTCATCGAGCGCACAGGCGCCAGGTGCGTGAGTTGCGGCTACGACCTTCGCGGCATCGACGCGGCGCGGTGCCCCGAGTGCGGCGCGGAACTCTCGCTCCCGGTGCTGATGGCCGCCGACGCTACGTTCCGCAAGCGCCCGCGCCGGGTGGTTTGGTCGGTGGGGGTGTTGTGGCTGGGCTTCGGCGCCCTCGCCGGCCTGAGGCCGCCGGGCGTCGGTCTCGGGTTCGGGGGGGTCGAGCTCTTTGTGCTTGTGGTGGGCGCGACCGTCGCCGGGGCGGGCGTGCTGGTGATCGACCGCTCGATCTTCGACGACCGCATCCGCGACGATCGGGCCCGGACGGTCCCCTCGTTTGGCGTGGCGGTGAACATCTGGTGCGTGGCGATGCTCGGCGCGGGCGCGGCAATGGCGGGGTGGGTGGCGTGGATGTGGATGTAGCGCGCGATCGGGAGCGGAGCGGCCGAAGGGTGGCCCCTTCGTTACACTCTCCCGAATGCCCGACCCCGACCCACCCATCGACCGCGACGCCGCGGGTCTCCGTGCGTTCCTGTCGGATCACGACGTGGAGTGCCCATGGTGCGGGTACAACCTGCGGGGGTCTCGGGAGTTGGCGTGCCCCGAGTGCGGGGCGAAAGCACGACTGGGATTGCTCGGGCCTCCGCGGCTGTTTCGGCGGGCGCTCGTCCCTTACTTGACCATGATGAGCTTTGTCGTGCTTCAAGGGATCAACATTGGGGAGATTGTCACATGGTGGCAAAGCGGTTCGGGAAACTTCGTGATTGCCGCCACGGTGTTTCTCGGCCTGCAAATCACTCCGGCGGTGGTTGGCGTTCTTGGCTTGGTTCAGAGTTTTCGGTCGCGGGCTCACCCGGAGAGAACATGGTGGTGGGCGGTCTTGGTGTTCTTGGCGTGGGGAATCGCCGAGACCATGGCGATGGCGGTTGGTTGGATCGGTGGAAACCTGTAGGGCGGCACAGCCAACCCAAGTCGCGGGCAATCCACCCCGCCCGCGCGACGCCCTCCGATCCAAACGGCTCCAGAGTGCGTATGAACCCCCGGGCCCAATCTGCCGATAACCCCCCGTTCGGCCGCGGCGCGTTCCCGCGGCCGCGGCTCGGCGTGGACCCAATCAGGGGGTGACCCGCGATGTCGTCGATCCCGCACACCGACCTCTCGCCCGAACTGCTCGGCCACATGCAGGCGATCCGGGCCAAGGCCCTGGAGTACGGGCTCACCTTCCCCGAGGTGATCTACGAGGTCATGCCGTTCGACATGATGAACCAGCTCGCCGCCTACAGCGGGTTCCCGGTTCGCTACCCGCACTGGAAGTGGGGCATGGAGTACGAGTCGCTCTCCAAGCGCGACGCCTACGGGCTCGGACGCATCTACGAGATGGTGGTCAACACCGAGCCCTGCTACGCCTACCTCCAGGAGTCCAACTCCGTCACCGACCAGAAGCTCGTCATGGCCCACGTCTACGGGCACGCCGACTTCTTCCGCAACAACTTCTGGTTCGCCAAGACCAACAAGAAGATGATGGACGAGATGGCCAACCACGCCACGCGCATCCGCCGTCACGTCGAGCGGCACGGGCAGGAGGCCGTGGAGCGGTTCCTCGACGCCTGCCTCTCGATCGAGCACCTGATCGACCCGCACTCGGCCTACATGCAGCGCGACGGCGATCGCGCACGCATCGGCGCGCCCGTGCCCGGTGCCGAGGAGTGGGAGCCCGACCGCCTGCCCGCCAAGGAATACATGGACCCGTTCGTGAACCCTGCGGGCGTCCTGCGCAAGCAGCGCGAGGAGCACGCCAAGAAGCGCGACGAGGCCAAGCGCAAGGTCCCCGCGCACCCGACCCGCGACGTGCTGCTCTTCCTGCTCCGCCACGCGCCGCTGGAAGACTGGCAGCAGGACGTCCTCTCGATCGTCCGCGACGAGGCGTACTACTTCGCCCCCCAGGCCATGACCAAGGTGATGAACGAGGGCTGGGCCGTCTACTGGCACAGCAAGCTCATGACCCAGCACTTCGTCGAGGCCAAGGAGATCATCCAGTACGCCGACCAGCACTCGGGCGTGCTCGCGATGGCACCCGGCGGGTTCAACCCCTACAAGATCGGCTACGAGCTCTTCCGCGACATCGAGCGACGATGGGACTCGGGCCGGCACGGGCCCGCGTGGGAGGCCCTCGAGGGCCTGGGCGCCAAGGAGGGCTTCGACGACAAGTCGATGAAGGGGCGTGACAAGATCTTCGAGGTGCGACGGATCTACAACGACGTTCAGTTCATCGACGAGTTCCTCACCCCCGAGTTCGTCGATCGCCTCGACATGTACCAGTACCGGCGCGACCCCGGCACCGGCGAGCTCAAGATCGTCTCGCGAGACTTCGACCGCATCAAGCAGACCCTCCTCTACCGCCTCACCAACATGGGCCAGCCGTTCATCTACGCCGTCGACGCCAACTACCTCAACCGCGGGGAGCTGTACCTCGCGCACCGATTCAACGGCCTGGAGGTCGACATGGCCAAGGCCCGCGAGGTGCTGCACAACCTGCGCACCATCTGGGGCCGACCCGTGCACCTGCAGATGCGCCTCGACGACGACCAGTACCTGTTCACCTGCGAGGAGCCCTCGGGCGAAAGCATCAAGAAGGAAAAGATCACCGCCTCCACGCCGCCGCCGGCGCACGTGATCGAGTAGACCCGGCCGCAACCGCTGAGGCGGCGGCGGCGAACCCTCGTACAGACCACCGAGGGCGCACCCGTGCCGGCTCCCCCTTCCGCCCCCAAACGCGAGCTCGACCGCGAGTTCCAGTTGCGCCTGCGGACGGTCTACTTGGATCGCGACATCCATTGCCCGCGCTGCCGCTACCACCTCCGCGGCGTGCCGGGCCCGCGCTGCCCCGAGTGCGGCCTGGTTATCAGCGAACTCCTGCGCATCGCCGACTCCGGCTCGTGGCGGCTGCATCGCGACCGAATGCGCTGGCTGGCCCGACGCATGATCGCCCTGGCGTGCATGATCCTGTTCGCCGGGGCGGCCGCGTTCGCGGTGTCTCTCTGGCTCTGATCGTGCCGCCGCTCAGCGTCGCCCGTTCTCGTCGCGCACCTCGGTCTGCGCCGTGATCACCAGCCGCCCGTCCTTCGGCTCAATGGCCAGCAGCCGCACGCGCCGGCCGTCGGCGAGCTTGATCACCGGGCGGGCGATCACCGGGCGCTCGCCCCGGAAGGCCTCGATCACCTTCTGCGTCTGCGGCAGGCGCGCCAGGTCCTCGCTCACCTCGCCCACTTTCCTTTCCCCCGCGCTCGCCCCGCCCGAGCGCGCCGAACCGAGCACCCAGCTCGCGGGCACCGGCAACCGCCCGATCTCGATGCGCTCGGCCGTCAGCCACAGAGAGCCGTCGCTCCCGAACCCGACCCGCAACGACGCGCCCAGCGTCTGCGGGCGCGGGCGGGCTTCAGAGCCGGCTCCGGGCCGTTCAACCCGCGCCCCCACGTGGATCCGCCCATCCTCGAAGCACACCTGCACCTGCCCGACCTCCCGCGGCCAATTGAAGTCGATCGCCCCCTGCTCGGTCTGGTCGGCCAGCCATCGCTTGAGCCGCACATTGAGCCAGGCGTTGGCCTGCTCGTTGGTGATGAACACGCTCCACGCCGCGTCGTTCGCCCCGGCCGTGCCCGCGCGAGAAGCCGGGGCCGGCCGCACCCGCGTGAGGGCGCTGGTCAGGCCGTTCTCGACCGCCTCGGCAAGCTCGACGGTGTGTGGATCGTCGGGGTTGACGCTCGTCCACCAGCGCGGGTTCTCCTGGGCCAGGGCCAGGGCGATGAGCGCGCCCGCCGACACCAGCGCCACCACGATAAACCCCGCGGCCAGCGCGATCCGGCGGGTGCGCCGCCGGCGGGCCGGGCTGTTGCGGATCGTCGTTTCGGGGGCCGCGCCCGGCGATGATTGAGGCGACACCGCCACCGTCCCGTTGGCGGCGAGCCCGCTCGATTCGTGTGCCTGGGTCGCCGCGGCGTCCATCGAGACGGGACTGTACACGCCGGCGCACCCCCCGGCCCGAAACGCAACCGCCGTCCCCGGGAGCGGGAGACGGCGGTGCTTCGATCAGTCGGCACGGACGACCGCGGATGAGAGTCGGGACCGAAATCCGCGGGAGGACGGACCCGGCCGGTCGGGCTCGGGCCCGAACCCCCGCGATGCATCCCGACAGCGGGGAGGAGGTGCGGGTGGAGATGCCGCCGAGTCTGGCTTCGGCGGGCTGTCCGGGACGCGCACGCCAAAGTAAGCGATTTCGCCGATTCCGCAATCAGCCAGACAGGGGATTTTGCACCGGCCACCCACCCCCAGAGGGTGGGTGGTGGCCGTCCGCCGGGTTCAACAACCCGCGAAATAGGCGGCGAGGAAGTCGAAGATGTCCTGCACCGAGATGGCGCCGCTCAGGTTCACGTCGGCCGTAGGGGCGTTGCCGAAGTACGCCGCGAGGAAGTCGAAGATGTCCTGCACGGTCGCCGCCCCGGAGCCGTTGAAATCGGCGCGGCAAGCCCGGACGCGGATGAGCGAAGCGTTGTTGCTGCCGTTAGCCCCGGCGGTCGCGGTGGGGTCGCTCTTGAGTCGCGAGGCGAAGAGCACGTACCCGTCGTTGTTGAGCGTGCTGTGCTCCTGGATGAGGTGCAGGAACAGGCCGTCGTCGAACGCGCCGTTGCCGTCGAGGTCGACCGGGTCGGACTCTCGGGCGATGATGCGCTGGCCGTTGAAGACGATCACGTCGTCCGAGAGTGTGTCGCCGCTCGCGTTGCCGTTGACGATGTAGTCGCCGCGGTTGTTGCCGCGCATGGAACGGAAACTCTCCCAGGTCATGGTCGATCCGGGGACCACCGGCTGGCCCTCAGCCGCGATCACCGCGCCGTTGCGGACCACCCAGTCGATGCCGTCCGCGTTGGAACCGCGGGCGAACCAATCGCCGTTGGACTCCATCCACACGTCGCTGATGCCCGACACCGGCGAGGTGAAAGCCGAGCCGGCAATGACGACGCTTTTCTGCAGCACCACCGCACCGTCGAGCACGGCGACCTTGTCCGCGGCGGTGTTCACACCGACCTCGCCTTGGGCGATCCAGTGCAGCCCGTCGGCGCTCACGAAGAACTCGTTGGCGTCCAGGTCGGCCCACTGGCCGTTGCCCGAGTCGGGCGCCTGGTTGGAGGGCACCGTCACGGCGACTTCGGCCACGAGCGTGTCGCCGTTGTTGGTGAAGGCCGAGTCGGTCGAGGAGATACCGGGGTTGACCACGCCCAGGAACGAGACCTTGTCCGAGTTGGTGATGTTCGCGCTGTTGAACGCGCCGAACCAGGTCACGCCCGGCTGGGCGCCCACCGGCCCGTTGGCCGTCCCCAGCAGGTCGAACGACGCCCCGTTCCAGCGAACGAGCTTCTCGTCCATCGCCGTCGCGCCGGCGATGCCCAGGCGGAAGCCCATCGCCCAGTGCCCCGCGTCGTTGATCCGCGGCACGTCCAGGCGGCTGAAGTTCAGGAACTCGCCCGTGGCGAACTCCGTCACGCCCTCTTGCGCCTGAACCGTGGCCACCGTGCCCGAACCCACGATGAAGACCTGGTCCGCCGTCGCGGGCGTCGCGTTCGTGGTGGCGACCACGAGCCATTGGTTAGTCGTAGGGCTGCGATAGATCTTGTTGTTGAAGTTCGTGAATCGTGCTTCCGGGAAGCCGGGCAATCCGCCCGGAACCAGGCTCTTCACCGAGGTCGGGGCCTGTGCGGCGATGCCGTACACGATCTCCGCGGGCTCGGCCAGCGCGCTCGCGCCGATAACCGTGCCGGTGCAACCGGCGATGAGAAGTTGGGTAATCCGATTTGAACGCACCGTCATTCAGGGCCTCCTCGCGGCGGAAGGTTGGCTGGAATCAGCGGGCCGCGACCCTCTTGTACGCACCCACTCCGCGATCGGGTGCACGACCGATCGCTTTCGCCGTTGGGTCGCGCCCCCGCTGAGTGAAATACGCCGCGGGCGAAAGAAATAGGGCGGCGCCCCGCGGCGCCGCCCTCGGCGAACGTCATCGCATCGACTTTACAACGCCATTTCACTCCCGCAGGCAAGACCTGATTTGATCGAGGGCGACTCCGCGTTCGCGGAGCCGCCTTTTTCGTCGCTTGGTGTGGGATGCGTTGGCGGCCTCGATGTTGGCCTGGTGGTAGCGGATGTGCGCGGCCAGCCGCTCAAGCTTCCTGGGGCTGATGGGCTCGCCGTCCCACGATGCGCGGATCAGCACCGTCAGGGCCAGCCGCACCTGGCAGACCGTCACGAGCGGTTTTTTTTTCCCGCCGCTGGGCCGTCGCCCGCGACAGGAACAACAGGCTCACACCCGTGAGGATCATGTGCCGCAGCAGCGAGCGGTAGTTGCGGACCTCGAAGTGGCTCATGCCCAGCTCGCTCTTGGCGTCCTGGAAGCACCGCTCCACCGGCCAGCGGTTGAACGCGACCCGCAGCAGCTGCTCCAGCGGCGTGCCGCCGGGGGCGTTGGAGACGAAGTACTTCACCTCTCCGCTGAGCGTGTGCCGGGCCGCGATCAGCCAGTGCGCCCAGGTCGGCACGCGGTCCTTCTTGAGGTGGAACGGCGCCGCCTTGATCTCCCACACCACCGGCCCGCCGCCGTCGTCCTTGACGTGGAACCCGGTCCACTCCTGCGAGGTGAACGCCGGCGAGTGCCGCACCAGGTTCTCCACGCTCTTGGCCTTGTGCATGTCGCCGGGGAGCACCTTGGGGCGTGGGAACACCCGCGGCCGCCCGATCACCGCTCCGTTGGGAGTGATGGGCCGGAAGGTGTGGTGCTCCCGGTGCAACACCGGCGGCGGCTTGATCCAGCCGGTCAGGTGGCACGGCGCCTCGCCCACGTACAGGATCTGGCGGTCGTCCAGTTCCAGCATGAAGTCGGTGTGCATCCCGTACCCCGCGTCGAAGGTCAGCCAGCCGATGCGCACGCCGTTGCGTCTGGCCCGGTCCAGCATCTCCAGCGCGATCTGCTTCTTGGGCCGGTACACCATGTCATCGGGGATGCCCGCCTCTCGGCACCGCTCCCGGTCGGCCGACCAACCCTCGGGCAGAAACAGCTCGCTGTCGAGCAGGCAGCGGAAGGCTTTGCCGCCGCCGATGCTCCCGGCCCTGGCCAGATGCACCGTCACCGCGCAGTTGTCGGTGGTCCCCTTGGTGCCGCACCACTGCCGCTGCACGCCGGGGGTCTTGTCCCCTTTCTTGGCGTGGTAGGTCTCGTCCAGGAGTGTGATCGCGTCCGGGTCGTCGTGCTCGCGTCCGATCACCTGCTGCACCCGGTCCCGCAGCATCCCGTCGTCCCAAGCGTGAAGCGACAGGAACTGCTGCAGGTTCCGCGGCGGCACTTCCCCCGCCAACGCCATCGGCTCGATGCTCTTGCGCGGCAGGTCCGAGAGTTGACCACGGACGTACAGCCGCAGGTGCGCGTGCTGCTCCCGCCGCACGAAGCAGTCGTCGAACTTGGTCAGGAACGCCTCCAGCTCAGGCAACAGCATCGCCAGCGATTCGGCCTCCATGCCGCCGCTCCTTCTCACCCCGTGCCGGACCCTTCTCTCGGCGCTCGGGGCCCAAACTCTTGAGCTAAAATGGCGTTGTCGTATCGACAGTCGCGGGTCTAGCAACCCGCGAAGTATCCCGCGAGGAAGTCGAAGATGTCCTGCACGCTCACGGTTCCGGAAGCGTTGAAGTCCGCGGCCGGGCTATTGCTGAAGTAGCCGGAAAGGAAGTCGAAAATGTCCTGAACGGTGACCGAGCCGGTCTGGTTGTAGTCCGCCTTGCAGCAGGGGCTGGTGTTGTTCCCGGGGGCGTTGCAGGCGGTGTTGTCTCCGACATAGACGGCGGCGCCTGTGCACGCGCCCGAGGTTGTCACCGAGCAAGTGGCGCCGGCGCAGCAGGCGCCGGAGGAGCCCGCCTGGTTGATGGTGAGCGTGCCGGAGCCGTATCCGAAGGTGGAGTAGGCGCCGACGCGGACGACGAAGCTCTGGCCCGCGGTCGCGTTGACGGAGGCGCTCGAGCCCAGACCGAGCCACTGCACCGCACCGCAGCCGGGGGTGTCGTCGTTGCACGCGATGGCCTGATTGGCGCCGCTCGGGCACACGCTGTAGACGGCCAGCTTGGTGTCGAAGTTCGCGTCGCAGACGCTGAACGTGACCTGGCCGGCCACGGGCGCAACGTAGTGGAAGAAGATGCTGTTGTAGATGTTGTCGCTGATGCCGCACTGGCTCTGGGTGAACCCGCTGTTGTAGGCCGTGTTGGCGCCGATGTTGCAGAACGGGTTGGCGCCGGAAACGGCCTCGTAAGGCCCGTAGAGGAAGCAGTCGTTCTGCTGGACAAAGCTCACGTTGAGCCGGATCGCACCCACGGCGCTGGAGCCGTACTTGCTCACGCGGATGAGCACCGACTGCCCCGCGGTGAGGTCGTGGGTGATCAGGGAATCGCGCAGCAGGCCGCCGTCCATGAGGCAAGCGTTGAACCCGGCGTCGTCGTTGCAGGCCAGCTCCGTGCCGCCGCAGGTGTCGAAGAGCGTGAGCACGGTGTCCACGCCCAAGTCCAGGCCGGGGGCGTCGTGCGTGCCGCAGGTGCTGACCGTGAGCGTGCCGTCGGCGCAGGCGGTGTAGCGGTACCAGATGTCCGGGTTGGTGGTCGCCGAGCCGCAGGTGGAAATCCCGTCGTTCCGGGCGTTGACGAGCGTGCCGGCGTATACGCCACCCGCCGAGACATCGACGGCGTTCTGGCACAGGTCGTTGGCCGGGAGGTAGAGCCAGTTCATGGCGAAGGCGCCGCGAACGGTCCCGGGGTAGTTGGCCACCCGCAGGACCACCTGCTGACCGGGGGTCATGGGGATGGCCAGGGCCGAGTCGCGGATGATCCCGTTGTTGTAGCCGCAGCCGGTGGGGTTAGCGATGTCGTCGTCGTTGCAGCCGAGCTCGGCGCCGCCGCAGGCGGTGTACGCGGACAGGATCGTGTCCATCCCCGTGTCGAGCTGGCCGAAGTCGTGCGTACCGCAGGTGCTGGCCCAGAGCGTGCCGGGGTAGGACGGCGCGACGAACCGGTACCACACGTCAACGCTGCTGGTCGAACCCACGCAACTCGCGGCGCCGTCGAGCGAGGCGCTGACCACGCGCCCCGGGGCCCATCCATAGCCGGGCGCGGTCAGCGTCGCGGCGTCGGCGCAGTTGTTGTTGACGGGTGCGTTGAGCATCGTGCCGTTGATCGTTGCCAGCACGTCGGGGCGCGGGCCGATGTGCTGGCTTGAGGGGTTGGCGCCGCCGGTCTGGGCCAGGCCGTAGCCGGTCAGGAGCGAGCGCGTGAACGAGGGGATCAACGGGAAGCCGGAGTACATCTCCATGATCGAGTTGTACACCGCGACGGCGCCGGTCACGATCGGCGTCGCGCTGGAGGTGCCGTTGAAACCGCTCGCGTAGAGCAGGTTCGCACCTTCCGCGCCGTACGCGCTCCCATAGCCCAACGTGTACACGTTCTCGCCCCAACCCTGCATGTTGAGGCGTGCCCCGTAATCGCTGAATCCAAGCCGCGACCGCTCGGCGTCGCTCCCGTCGGGAGAAGCGCCTGCGCCCACGATGATCGCTCCCGAATCGTTCCCCGCCATGAACGGGTAGTGCCCGCCGTTGCCGGTCGTGTACACGGCGTCGTCCAGGTTCTGCGACCCGTTGCCCGCGGCCATCACCACGTGCACCCGATTGCCGATCGCCGTCACGATCGCGTTGTAGACGCCGACGTTCCATTCCACCGGCACGAGCCCGAACTGCGTCCCGGCGGGCACGCCCGTGTAGTTCGGGCCCGTGGTCTGCTGCTCGATGATGATCACGTCCCCGTCGCCGAGCGTGCCCAGGGTGGTGGAGATCGCGCCGGCGAGGTTGTAGCCCGAAGTGAAGTTCACGGGCGCGACGTACGCGCCCGCGTTAGGCACGGCGCCGGTCACGCCAAAGCCGTTCTCACGCCCGAACAACTCGCCAAGCACCGCCGTGCCGTGGTTGTTGTTGTTGAACGGGTCGACGGCGCCGGCGCCGCCGAGCGTCGTCACCGCCGGCAGGTCCTGGTGCGAGAGGTTCCACGAATACTCCAGGTCGCACACACGCACCGCCTCGCCGTAGCCGCCGGGGAACAGCCGCACCCCGAACGCGTCGGTCCCGCCCTCGAAGCTGGGATAGAGATAGTGCTGGTTCGGCTTGTAGTCCGGCGGCGTCGGCAGGGGCGCCGGCGCCAGCGCGGGCTCGGCCATCTCGACGATGCCGAGTGTGTTGAAGTCGTCGATGGCCGCGTCGAGCCCCGGGATGTCCAGCGGCTCGGGGAAGTACAGGAAGAAGTCCTGGTTGAGGTTGGGCACCGGGTGGGCCAGGTTCTTCTCGGCGTTGGCGTGCAGGTGGTCGAGAAACTCCTCGGTGACGCCGTTGTGCACGCGCATCCACGTGCACCCCATCGCGGCGTACTTCTTGAACAACGCCTGAACCGCCGGGTCCGCCAGATCGCCCGTGCCCAGGTCGCTCAGTTGGCCGTTCCGTTCACGGGCCGTCACGCCCGCGTTGAACCGCACGTTGATGTGGTCGTGCGCGTGCCACGCCCTCGCTTTCACGCGGGTGGCCTTGCACGGATACGTCGGGCAGTTCTGACCGGCCGCGGGCGCGACCGGCTGCGCGCGCGTAGGTGCCGTCTGACCCCATGCCAAGCCCGAGGAGAGAAACAGCGACGCGATCAGCGAGTCGCGCAGAATCGCACCGACGCGGACCGGTCGAAAACCAAACAGACAAGACCTCGACATGGGGCATCCTCTGTATGTGTATGGGCGGTAATCGCCCCCCGGTTGCAACTACGCCGGCACAGAAAGTACAGCGAAAACGGCGGCACGAACACCCGCGACGAGCGCGATTTCCAAGCCAAACGCGAAAATGAAGCGGGCTGCGTGGATTGGATCCACGCGGCCCGAGAACTTCGGCGTCTGACGTGCGTCCCCGGTGGTCGTTCACGGGGGCGGCGGGTTGCCGGGTTTCCCGGGCCTTCCCCCCGGTCCGCCGGGTGCTCCCCCGTGGCCCCCGACTTTCGCATCGCCCCCGGCGTTCCCTCCGTGCCCCCCGTCGCCGGGGGTGCCGGGATTGCCCGGTTTCCCGCCCGAACCGCCGTTTCCGCGGTGCCCCCCATTTCCTCCGCTGCCACCATGGATTCCGCCCGAGCCTCCATCACCGCCGTTATCCCGGCGTGGCCGGTGGGCGAAGCATTGGGACCGGATGTCGTTCCATCGCCACCCGCGTGATCCGCGGGCGCGAGCCGGTCTCGTTCATCCCGGCCTCAAAGCCCTGGTGGGCCTCGGGCATCCACACAAACCCGAACGTGCTCTGGTCGGCGCGGACGCCCACGCCCCCGACGAAGCCCGACTCGGTGACCCGCCACGGGATGGTTGCGTACACGGCGGACGGCGGGCGGCGGGCGGCCGAGGTCACGGATGACGTAGGGCTGGGCCGCGCCGGCCCGCGGCGCACCCGCGCACGCCCCGATGGCGAACGCCGCCGCGATCGAAAACAGCGTCTTGAAGGTCATGATGATGGCTCCGGAGTACGCCATCGAGTCACCCGTCACCGCCGCAGAGTGTCAACTAACCATACCGAACGGCGGGCGGCCCGCAAGGCCGAATCGGAAGAATGTGCAAAGTAACTGCAAGAACATTCTTCCGGGGCTCCGCGTCCAACCCCGGAACGAAAAAGCCCACCCCGGAAGGGTGGGCTTGTCGCATCGGAGTTGGCGTTGCAGCAAACTTATCGCTTGCTGAACTGGAACCGGCGGCGGGCGCCGGCCTGGCCGTACTTCTTACGCTCGACCTCGCGGGCGTCGCGGGTGAGGAAGCCGTTGTCGCGGAGGGCGTCCTCGAGCGTCGGGTCGTAATCGCGCAGGGCGCGGGCGATGCCGAGCCGGATCGCCTGGGCCTGGCCCATGAACCCGCCGCCGCTGACGCGGCTGACGACCTCGATCTTGCCCAGCGTGTTGGTCACCTTGAGCGGCGCGGCGCAGTCGTTGCGGTCCCGCTCCTCGGCGAAATACTGCTCGGCGGTCTTGAACTTGTCCGCGCCGATCTGCACGCGGATCGTCGCCTCGGCGCCGTCCTTGACCGGGCGGATGCGCACGCGGGCGATGGCCCGCTTGCGACGACCCGTGCCCCACCACCACCCGTGCTTGGGCTCCGCCGGCGTGCGCACCTGCCGGGTCATCTGCGCGGGCTTGGCCTCCGCGGCGGGGTTCACCGTCGAGAGTCCTGGAAGGTTCATCGGGGCTGCGTTGGGAATGTTCATCTGCGACATGGGTTTCTCAATGTGTTCCGGTCAGGTTCGTTCCGGGATTCCGCGGGCCCGGTTCACCGGGCCGGCATCCAATATGTTCCACTCATCACCCCCACCCCACCTCACACCTCCATCTTCACCGGCTGCTGGCTGGCGTGGGGGTGCTCCGGCCCGGCGTAGATCTTGAGCTTCTTGAGCATGTGCCGGCTCAGCCGGTTCTTAGGCATCATCCGGCGCACCGCGTCCTCAATGAGCTGGTCCGGGCGACGGTCACGCAGCGAGGCGTACGTCTCTTCTTTCAACCCGCCGGTGTGCCGCGTGTAGCGCTGCTTGGTCTGGTGCTCGGCCTTGCGCCCGGTCATGGCGACCTTGCCCGCGTTGACGACGACGACGAAGTCGCCGCAATCGACGTGCGGGGTGTACTCCGGTCGGTGCTTGCCCATGAGCACGGTGGCCACATCGACCGCCAAGCGGCCCAGGGGCACGTCGGTCGCGTCCACCAGCCGCCAGGCTTTGGTCGGCACGGTCTGAGGCGTGGCGAGGTAACTGTCGCGGCGCATGGTCATGGTCAGGCTCCAATCTCGGGCGGCACGTGCAGGGACAACCGAGCGCGGCCGCTGTGAAGGCGGGGGAAGGGGTACGCCGCCTACCGGGCGGGGCGGGTCGGTTCCGAGGATCGGGGTCCCCGAGGCCGACAGGTTTGTGGAGGCTGCCGCGAACCTTCGCGACAGGGAGGCAATGCTTGGCCGGTGGGGGGGATGGGTCAAGTTCGCCCGCAAGTGTGCCGGGACCGCTGCTCGGGCCGCTTCCGGACGCTTTCCAGTCCGACCCCGCGCCCGATAATGGGCCCTGATCCCGGCCTACACCACAGCGACGCCGCGGGTTGGCCGACCATGCATGGTGTGGGTGTGGGCTGGAAGCCAATGCCACGGAACGGTCGGCCACCCGCCCTTCGTATAGTTCACCGACGATCAACGCCCAAACGGAGCCCGCCCATGACCTTGCGTTCACGTCACGTCGTCGCGGCCCTCGCGGCCGCCGCGGGCCTGGCCGCCGCCGCCGACGCCCAGCAGTACCGCGGCGAGGGCGGCACCCTGCTCGACCGCAACTCGATGGTCGGCTCGGGCGGGAAGAACGTCCGCACGCGCGACATCCGCGACCAGATCTGGTTCAACAACCAGATCATCACCGGCAACGCGCCCGCCGGACGCTCGTTCCGCGGGTACGTCGGCTACACCGCGCCCTCTCAGTTCCGCGGCTTCACCGGCACCGATCAGTACTACGACTTCCAGCGCGACAGCGCGTCGAGCGCGGCTGTCTCCACCGGCGTGCGGGCCAGCGACGCGCTTCGCTACCAGTTCGCCCTCACCACCGGGCAATCCGCGCCCACGTACCTCGCCAACGCCTACTTCACGCCGCGGGCGAGCAACGCGGCCACGGCCCTCGGCGCCACCACGTCGGCGCAGGCCGCGCTGCGGAGCACCGCCGATTACCTCGCCTCGCGCCCTCTGCGCCCGTCGTTCGTCGGCTCGCGCCAGGATCAGGAGGGCAACCAGTGGACGGCGACGGCGTCCAACCTGCTGGGTATCTCGTGGGTCCGCGACTACCAGTCCAGTCCGCCGTCGCCGGCCGCTCTGCCCAGCGGTGCGGCCGCGACAGGGACCGGAACCGGCACGGGCCTCCTCGGCTCGCTGCCGGAGATTACCCCGCCGGTCACACCCGGTGCGCCCGGCGCGCCCCTGCCGCCCGAGCCGTCGACCGCCCTGAACACCAGCGGCCTGGAGGCCCGCGGCCTGGGCTATCGCCCGGTGTGGGACGCGGCGCGAGAGGCCGAGCGGGCCACGGCCGCGAACTCCATCCGACGCGGGCTCGACACCGGCATGGCCGCCTCGTCCGTGGCGACCCGCTCCGTGGCCCACACGCAGATGCTCGACGCGCTGCGGAACGCGTACACCGGCGAAGCGCCGGAAGCAACCGGAACGACGCCCGACCCCACCCGCCCGAAGAGCTCGTTCGAGAGCCAGATGGATCAGTTGAAGCGCGTGCTCGCCGGCCAGTCGCCGATCGAGCCGCCGAAGGTCCGCGACGTGGGCGACATCTCGCCCATGAAGCCCGGCGAGGTGCCCGCGCCCGGTGATACCAACCGTCCCGGTCAGCCCGCCGCGTCCCCCGACTCTCCTTCCCAGCCACAAGACGACAACGCGAAGGACACAGACAAGGACAAGCAAGTCCCCCCCGGGCTGCTCAGCGCGCTCAAGAGCCTCGGCGAGAAGAACCTCGAAACCTTCACGCCCTCGCCCGTGGCGGACCCCGCCGCGTACCAGCGGCACATGGAGTCGGCCCAGCGCGACCTCAAGGCCGAGCGGTTCTTCGACGCAGAAGATCAGTTCACCCGCGCCATCGCCGCCATGCCCAACGACCCGCTGGCCAAGGCCGGACGCATCCACGCCCAGCTCGGCGCGGGCATGTACCTCTCCGCCTCGTCGAACCTGCGCCGGCTCGTGCGCGATCACCCCGAGTTCGTGGGCCTGAAGTTCGACCCCAAGCTCGCGCCCGATCCTGAACGAACCAAGACCATCGCCACCGAGCTCCGCGGCATGATCGATCAGGGCTCGACCGGCATGGGCCTGGAGTCCTCGCTCCTGCTCACCTACCTCGGGCGCATCTCCGGCGACCAGGCCATGACCAACGAGGGGCTCAACGACATGAGCACCCGCCTGCCCAAGGGCGACCAGGCCGAGGCCGCGTTCTACCAACTACTCAACGGTGTGTGGGGCTCGAGCGCTGAGAAGCCGACGCCCAAGCCGCAACCGTAAGAACCCGGAATCGGTTGGTGATGAAACCGCTCGCGCCTCGGGGTGCCACCGTTTGGACGCCGCCTGGGGCGGCCAAACGGTGTGATCGAGGCATGTCGAACTCCCGTGCGATGGCATGGCTTGACCGGTCAGAGCCCCGGCCAAGCCGTGGCAGGCGGCGTTTGGCCGGCCGCGCGGGTTGACACCCAACAGACCACGACTATTCTGCTCGGCGGTTTCTCCGCCGCCCTCGCTCCCCATGAACCAGCGGACGCTCGACATCCCCGATGCAGGCACGGGCGCTCCAACCGCTCACCCCGCCCCTCTCGCCCCCCCAACCCCTCCCGTCTGGGGCACGCGTCTGCGCGACTTCGTTACCGACGGCTCGGTCGCGGCGCTGTGCGACGAGCTGGCCCTGCTGCTGGCGACGCCGATCTGGGTCCGCGACCAGAACGGCGAGGTGATCATCCCCGAGACCAGCCCCGTGCCGGGCGGGCCCAGCGCCGACCGCAACCCGTGGTCGATCGTCAGCGAGGCGGTCGGGCGCACCCGCGCCCAGCAGCGCGTCGGCTGGTTCGAGCCCGACGGCAACGCCCCGTCGCGCACCGAGTGTTTCGCCGCGCCGATGCGGATCTCGACGGGGATGCTGGGCGAGCTGGTGGCCTGCCTGCCCGTGGATGGAACCGCAGGGGGAGAGGGGGGGGGGGCGGGAGCGGACGCGCGGCGCACCGCCCGCGTCAAGCGCTCGCTCGAACTGCTCGCCTCCTCGGTGTGCGACGTGTGCGAAGCGCAGGTGTCGCTCTCGCGCCGCGTGCGAGAACTCGACGCCCTGTTCAGGCTCTCGAGCATGCTCGCCGGCACCGCCGACCCCGACGGCCTGCTCGCCGTCGCACTCGATCTGGCGATCGAGGTGCTGCACGTGGATGCGGGCTCCATCGCCGTTCTCGAGGACGGGCCGGGAGGCGGGGGCAACTCCCCAGACGGCGCCGGCCCCATCATCAAGGCTCACCGTGGCCTGAGCGACGAGTGGGTGCGGTCCACCATGCCCCTTTCCCGCGGCGGGCTGCTGCGCCAGGCCGCGCTCGCCGGCGAGGTCATCGCCGTCGAGGACCTCTGCACCGACACGCGCATCGCCGACCACGAGCGCACACGCGCCGAGGGCCTGCGGAGCCTGCTCACCACCGGCCTGCTCGACATGGGTGCGGCCGGAGGGGGAGCAGCGGGAGGGACCGGGGCGGGAACGGCGGGGGGTGTGGGGGGTGTGGGGGGGGTGGGGGGTGGGCGTCCGATCGGGCTCATCCGCCTTTACACCCGCTCGCCCCGGGCCTTCACGCCCAACGAGGGCGAACTCCTGCGGGCCATCGCCGAGCACGTTGCCAGCGCGCTCACGTCGGCACGACTGCGTTCGCTTCGGGCGCAGGACGAGGCCATGAAGCGCCAGGTCCGTCTCGCCGCCAGCGTGCAGCGACGCATGTTGCCCCGCACGCTCCCGCGTATTCCCCCCTTCGAGGTCGCGGCCCACTACGCCCCGAGTTTCGACCTGGGCGGCGACTTCTACGACTTCCTCGAGCTCGGCGGGCACCTGGGCATCCTCATCGGCGACGTGGTGGGCAAGGGCGTGCCCGCCGCGCTGCTCATGAGCGCGGTGCGGGCCAGCGTGCGGGCCCACGCCCAGGGCACTTACCACATCGACGAGGTGCTCAGCCGCGTCAACAAGGCGCTGGCGCGCGACACGCTCGACAACGAGTTCGCGACCGTCTGGTACGGCGTGGCCGACCCGCAGACGCTGCGACTGACCTACTGCTCGGCCGGCCACGATTGGCCCTTGCTCGTGCACGTGCCCAAAGGTCGCAAGGTCGAGGAGCGCGACCTGGAGCGGCTCACCGCCGACGGCATGGCCCTGGGCATCGACGCCACCCAGGAATACCCCAAGGGCATGTACCAACTCAAAGAGCGCGACGTGGTCGTCGCGTTCACAGACGGCGTGCACGACGCGACCAACTTCGAGGGCAAGCGCTTCGGCGGCACGCGCCTGCGCACCGCCGTGCTCGATCTCCTGCGCGAAGAGCCCGAGGCCACGCCCTCGCGGATTGTCGACGGCCTGCTCGCCTCGATCCGCCAGTTCACCGGCCTCAGCGTCCGCGGCGACGACATGACCATCGTCGTCATGCGGGTCGCCGAGCGGGGGAAGTAGCCGCCGCGGATTGAAATAAGGGAGCGATCCGGCAACGCGCCGGAACGCTCCCTGGAGCAAAGACGTTCGGTTTCAGCGGGCCGTCGCGCTCAGTCGCACCCCTCGAAGTAAGCCGTGAGGAAGTCGAAGATGTCCTGCACGGAAACGTCGCCCGACTGGTTGAAGTCGGCCGCCATCTGACCGGCGAAGTACGCGCCCAGGAAGTCAAAGATGTCCTGTACGCTTAGCCCACCCGACTGGTTGACGTCCGCGAGACAGGTCTGGGGCAGCGGCAGGTACGTGAACTCCACGCGGCTGTCGGCCGAGAACGAGCCGGAATAGGGCGCGATCTCCTCTTCGCCGTAGGGGCCCGAGAGGTCCCACTGCCACGCCCCCGGCCCGACTGTGCCATTGAACGCGCTGGTGGTCAGGTCCGCCGTGAACGTTCCTTGGCCCGACCAGCCCAGTTCCGCGCCGGTCACCAGCCAGAAGCCCTCGGGCGCGTCGGGCACATTGCCTGCGATGAGCAGCGTGAGCCCCGCCGCGTCGAAAGGCTGCCCGTCGGCGCCCGTGCCCGTGGTGAAGGTCACCACCAGGCGCGCCTGCGTAATGAGCGACTCGACGAAGTCGGGCTGGGCCAGACCCGGAACAAACCGCAGCTGGTGCAGCGCCTGCGTCTGCGGCTCATCTGGGAAGAAGTCGGCGGTGTACACGTCGGCGGCCGCGCCGTACGACGCCGCCAGCGTGCCGGCGCCGAAGGCGAGCCGGCGGGCGAGGGGACCAAGGTTCATGCGGGAACTCCTTTGAGGTGGTGCGCGGTGCTTTGGACGGGGTGATTAGACACCGGCCGCGCACCCCGGACCAGCTCTTGGCTCGAAAATTCTACAGAATATTCCCGCGTGACAAGTTCCCGGTTGTGGTGTAGGCTCCCCTGTCCATGGACCGCCCCGCCCACCCTCAAAAACCCCGAACCGAGCCCGCACTCACCGCCGATCGCAAAGGGGCGACCCCCGACAAGGCCGCCGCCGCCCTCGCCGCCGACGCCAGCCGCATCCTGGGCGAGGTCGGCCGCTCGCTGGCCGGACTGCTCGAGTCTCTGCCCCATCCCCCCGCGCGCGCGGTGGACGTGGCCCGAGTGCTCAAACTCCACGCGCCGCTGGCTTGGCAGGTCTTCCGCATCGCTGGGGCCGCCGAGCCGCTCGCGGCCGTGGGCTTCCTCCCCACCAGCAACCAGCTCGGGCGGGTGGTCCAGGCCGCCGCGGACGCGGGCGCCCCGCGCGCCGCCGTGGACGCCGCGAGCCGGGCCGCGCGCCGGCTCGACGAGTTCACCGCCGCGCACGCCCGCGATCGGCGTGAGTTCGAGTCGCTCATCGCCTCGCTCTCGCCCCAGGTCGGGCCGCAGATTGACATGCGCCACCGGCGCACGTTGTTCCGTTCCAACGCCCACGTGTGGGGCATCCAGGCCCGGGCCGGGTACGCGGCGATGATCGTCCACGAGACGTCCCCCGCCCAGGGCGAAACCGTCATGATCGGCGGGTACGTCGGCCTGCACGTGTTGCGCGCCGACGTGCCCATGAGCTGCGCCGTACGCACCGGGGTGCGTTCGCCCGCAGGCGAGGCTTCCGACGGAGATCAACGCACGGGAGCCCAGCCGCTGCCGCTCCGGGGTCAGACTCGGCTCATCGCCGGAGCGGCGTCAGACCGACGCCTGCGACTGGCCACCTCCGGACAGGAGGACGGCGAGGCCGTGAGCATGATCCGCTTCCCGGGCATCGGCCGTCACGCCGCCGTCAGTTTCTTCCTCGAACAGGCTTACGCGCACACGCCCGACGCCGTGGACCGCTCGCGCCGCGTCGGCCACTCACTCACGAGCCAGGTGCGCGTCCCCTCGGAAGCCCTCGTGCTCGACCTGCTGGTGCCCGCCCGGCCCCCGCCGGAGCGCTTCGAGCCCACGGTCTCCACCTACGGACGCCGTCAGGGCGTGGACCGCGTCTGGGAGCGCCGGGCGATCGACATCCTGCCCACCTCCGAGCACGCCGTCTGCGTGGGCGGCATCGTTGATGTCCCGCCCTGCCCGGACATCCCCCGGCTCCCGCAGATCGTTCGACAGGTGCTGAGCGAGCATGGGTGGCACGGCGAGCGGTTCGACCTGTACCGCTGCCGCGTCGAATACCCCATCCTGCACGCGATGGTGTGCATGAACGCGGCCGTGAAGCGCCCCGCCAGACGCCAGCGTCCGAAAGAGCCCTGATCCGCGATTCTCTCTCTTCCCTCTGCCCCTCCAGATGGTCCCTCGATCGGCCGCTCCCCGCTTCTTGGGCCTTTGACCGCGTGGGTCGCCCCGCGATCCCCCTTAGTTTGGTCACACCGAACCCGGCTACCCGATTTCGTGCAAATTCTCGGAACCTTGCCCCTGGAACGTGCTTATAACTGGAGAGCAGTTGAGCGCGAATCGACCGGACGGACCCAAGAGGCGGGGAACGTCCGGCCCTACGTGACACCACGACGGTGATCGCGCGGCTCCCCCGGGGCGTTGTTCCCTCACTTTCCCGGGCTACTCCGTTGAAGTTCTACGGCCGTTCGCGAACCCGCGATTTCGTGTGTCTGTGCGCGTGCCGCGAAGGCCCGGCGGCGAACCGATCTGACCGCCGCACGACAAACCGAGTCTCTCCTTCCCCCGGGCTCTCCCGCGCGCGTATCCCTTTCCGACGCGCGGGAGGGCTCCGGGTTTTTTTGGCCCGCGCCCGCCCGGAGACCGCTCAACCGGCGGACTTCTCGGACCGAAATACTCGCTTCGCAGCCCTTACCGCCGATTCCTGCCCCAAACGCGGGGGAAAGGGGGGTACTGAGGGCCGCCGGAAGCCGAACGGGACGCCTTCACCATGCGCATCGCGATCGTGGGCTTTGGCTCGGTGGGCAGGGCGTTGGCCGCCATGCTGCCCGCTCGCGCCGACGCCCTGTACGCCGCGATGGGCCTCTCGCCGCGCCTGGTCGCCGTGATCGACTCTCGCGGCGCGGCCGTATCCGAGCGCGGGCTCGACCCGCGGGCCCTGCTCGACGTCAAGCAGTCCGGGAGCAGCGTCGGCGCAACCCCTCTGCACGGGCGGATGCTCGGCGGCCCCGGCGACGCGCCCGCGCTCATCCGCGACCTGCACGCCGACGTGCTGATCGAGGCCTCGCCCAGCACGCTGAGCGACCCCGGCCCCGCGCTCAACAACATCAAGGCCGCGATGAGCACCGGCAAGCACGTTGTGAGCGTCAACAAGGCGCCCTTGGCGCTGGCCATGCCCGCGCTGCTGGAGTTGGCCCGGTTCAACCGTGTGCAACTGCGCTACTCGGGCACGGTGGGCGCCGGCACGCCGGTGCTCGACATGGCGCGCCGGCTGGCCCAGGGCGACCGCATCACCCGCATCCGCGCCATCCTCAACGGCACCACCAACTTCATCCTCTGGAAGATGGCCGAACAGCGGGCCGAATACGCGGCCGCGTTGGCGGAGGCACAGTCGCTCGGCTATGCCGAGTCCGACCCGTCGGCCGACGTGGACGGTATCGACACCGCGACCAAGGTGGTGATCCTCGCCAACTCCGTCGCGCCGGCCCCGCGCGGGCGCGCGACGGCGCGGGCGACGATGAGCGACGTGACCATCCGGGGCATCCGCGACATCCCCCGCGCGAAGATCGAAGAGGCCGCGGGCGCGGGCGAGCGGGTCAAGCTCCTCGGCGAGGTGGACCTCGCCGACCCCGCGCGCCCCGTGCTCGCGGTCGGGTCCGGGCGGGTGCCCGTGCACGGTCCGCTGGACGTGCCACGCAACCTCAACGCCGTGCAGTTCGCGCTCCAGAGCGCGGGCGAGGTCACGCTGGTCGGGCGCGGCGCCGGCGGGCCGGAGACCGCCACGGCGATCATCCGCGACCTGGTGGACATCTGGAGCACGCCGGGGGGAGCGGGGCACGATTGACGCGACGCGCGCCGAACAGCCCGCCGCGGACCGCACGGGAAAAACTTCAAGCCATGACCCCGACACCCACGCCCATCGTCATGAAGTTCGGCGGCACCTCGATGAAGGACGCCGCCACGATCCGCAAGTCGGCCGCGCTGGCGACCACCAGTGCACCGGGCCGGCCTGTGGTCGCCGTCGTGAGCGCGATGGACAAAGTGACGGAGATGCTGCTCGAACTCGGCGCCGCCGCCGCGGCCGACAACCGCGCCGCGTCGGTCCAACTCCTCGCGCAGGTCCGTGCCATGCACGAGACCGCCGCACGCGAACTGGGCGGCTCCGCGCCCGCAGCGATCGCGGCGATGCTCGACAGGCTCGACCAACTCGTTGCGGGCATCGCCGCCGTCGGCGAGCTCACCCCGCGCAGCAAGGACGCCGTCGTCGCTTTCGGCGAAATGCTCAGCACCCACCTCATGGCCGCGGCCGTGCCGTGCAGGGGTCTGACCGGCGGCGAGGCGGGCATCGTCACCGACGAGCAGTTCTCCCGCGCCGCCCCGCTCATGGACCTGTCGCTCTTTCAACTGCGACAGAACCTGCAACCGCTGCTGGCGAGCGACGGGCGGGCGGTCGTCAGCGGCTTCATCGCCCAGACGCAGCACGGCGTGACCACCACGCTCGGGCGCGGCGGGAGCGACTACACCGCCTGCATCGTCGGCGCCGCCCTCGGGGCCGAGGAGGTCTGGGTCTGGTCCGACGTGGACGGCCTGATGAGCGCCGACCCACGCATCGTGCCCCAAGCACGCCTGCTCGACCAGATCACCTTCGCCGAGGCGATCGAGATGGGCCAGTTCGGCGCCAAGAGCATGCACCCCCTCGCCCTCGAGCCCGCGGCCGAGCACGGCGTCCCCGTGCGCTTCCGCAACACCTTCAACCCGCAGAGCCGCGGCACGCGCATCGTGCCCGCGCCGCCCCGGGCCGACGACGGACATCCGGTCAAGTCGATCCCGCTGCTGCGAAACGCCGCCGTGATCACCGTGAGCGGCGCGGTGATGATCGGCCGGCCCGGCACCGCCTCGCGCGTCTTCGCCGCGCTGGCCGACGCCCGAATCAACATCATGATGATCAGCCAGAGCGTGTCGGAGGCCGGCATCTCGCTGGTGGTGAACAAGGACCAGGCCGAGCGGGCCCGTGCCGTGCTCGAGCGGACGCTCATGCGCTCCGGAGTCGCGCGGGCCGTCACGCTGCTCGACAGCGTGTGCGCCATCGCCGCCGTGGGCAGCGGCATGGCCGGCCACCCCGGCGTCGCGGCCCGGGCCTTCAGCGCGATCGCGGCCAAAGGCATCAGCATCATCGCGATCGCCCAGGGTTCGAGCGAACTGTCGATCTCGCTGGTGGTGCGGGAGGATCAGGCGGGCGAAGCGGTCAAGGCCCTGCACGCGGAGTTCATTGGGTAGCGAGCGGAAAGAGCGTCCTGAACGCCAGGGGTGGAGCCGCGCCTCGTAAGCAAGCGGGAGCGCCCAAGCCTCTGTCGCACGCCCAACGCCTACTGCCGATTCAACACATAGTCCACCGCCCCGTCCAGAGCCGCCTTGTCGAACAGCCACCCCGTGCTCCGCGACTTGGGATCGTTCATCGCGTGATCGATTGCTCGGCGAAGTACATCTCAAGCCACGCGTAGATGTCATCAGTCGCTACCACACCGTCGTCGTTGGCGTCGGCAAGGTCCTCGCCCCGTACAAAGCTCCGAATGAACCCAAAGACATCCTCGACAGTGGTCGAACCGTTGTTATTGAAGTCCGCGGGGTTGAGATCGAGCATCCAGAGCTTCGGCGACCCGTGGTCGGTCCGCCCCTGAAAGTAGATTCGGCAGCCCACAGCCATCGGGCTTGTCAGTCCGGGAACTCCGGTCGTGACGCCGGGGGCGAGGTCCACCGCGATCGATGTGCCCCCGGGCGTTCCATCGGTCGACCAGAGCTCCCGTCCATGTTCAGCGTCGGTCGCGATAAAGTACGCCCGACCGCCGCTGACGACAGGACACGAGGCATTTCTCAAGCCATTCGCCATCCTTGGGCCGACCCACTCTGGGGGATGGCTCGGACTGAGCACAAGGACTTGGTCGGCCGGCGGGCTCGTCGCAAAGCTCCGAGCCAGCGCTACAAACAGGCGGTCGCCGCAGACTTGTCCGGATATGCCGCAATAATGAACCGGTAAAAAACTTCCCACCATCCTCGTGTCGATCGGGTCACCATCGGTCCACCAAATCTCGTACCAGTTGTAACCGAGCTCGTCGCTCATGAACGAAACAAAGAACACGGACCGCTGATCCGGAGACGCGAAGAGCCACTGGGGACGCCCCACCGGTCCGCCAACGATCCGGGGCCCATCCGCGGTCAAAGTCCGGAGCTGCTGCTGCATCTGGGTCGGACCGTCGCCGTAGAAGAGCATCCCTCCCGAGACAACCGAGCGAAAGAAGGACTGTTCCGGAAGGTCGATCTGCGAGCCGGGAATGGGAGTTGTTCCGCCCATCGAACCATCCGTAGTCCAGACGCGCGTGGGCGCGGGACCGCCGATGATCATCGCTTGTCCGCCCATCTCGTGAATCGCCAAGGGTGCTTGGATGCCGACTGGATGGGTTCCTTCGGCCGTGCCGTCGCTGCACCAGAGCTCGTTGTTTACGCTGAAGTAGCAGCGCGAGCCGCACCCAACGATCGACCCGGCGAACTGCTCTCCTTGGTAGGAGCCGGTCCAGAGCGGAAACGTCCCCGCGGCTGTACCGTCGGTCCGGAACAGCATGGTCTGTGTTTCCGACTGGGCCCAGATCAGGAAAACGCCGCCCATGGCGGCCCATGCATCGAGACGCCTGAGGCCCCCGAGCAACGGCGTGTTCAACTCCACCGAAGTGTCGATTGAACCTCTCGAGTAGCTCAGTTGGGTGGGTTCATCTGAAACCAGCACCACGTCACCGGCGGCGGCGCGCCAGAGACCTTGTACGGAGGCCTGGAGCTCAATCGGGGACACCGGCTTTGGGCGTCGTGGCGTATCGGCCTCGGCGATCCCGCAGAAAAGCGTGAAGCCGCCGACGACGCAAGCAACGGTCCGCACCATGAGAGGCTCCTCGTTGAAGGCGAAGCACACTGAAACTCTGAGTGTTCGAATACCCACTTTCAGTGCCGAGAGATCAGCCTATCGACCGAGCCCGGCGTTGGCCATCGCCACGATCGAGTACCACCGGGCCGTATTGCGACTCAGTCTCAATAAGCCTATCCTTCCCCCGTGATGCAGTCCGCAGCCATCGCCCCCCCGGTTCCCCTGACCACCCTGCGCCCGGGCCAGACCGCCGTGATCGCCGAGGCCCGGCTCGATGCCGACGACGCCGCCCTGCTCAGCGCCATGGGTCTGGCCGACCACACGCGGATCAAGCTCTGCCGTCTCGGCGAGCCCTGCGTGGTGGCGCTCGGGGGTGAGAGTGGGGGTGCTGATAGCCGGCATTGCCACTGCAACGGCCATTGCCGCATCGGGCTGGCCCGGACGATGGCCGAGCGCATCTTCGTCACCGTTCTGGCCTAGACCGCCGCACGAGGAGCCACGCGATGGCCGCGACACTCCCCGCCGGTGAACCCGCGATCCCGCCCGCGCCGCCCGCCGATCTCGCGACGACCGAGCGTGCCGCGCCCGTCGGTGTCCACACGCCGCGATCGCCCCAGTCCGACGCGCGACGCATCGCGCTCCTGGGCAATCCCAACACCGGCAAGACGACGCTCTTCAACCGGCTCAGCGGCCTGCGCGCCAAGACCAGCAACTTCCCCGGCACCACGCTCGAAGCCCGGACCACCCGCGTGAAGGCCGGCATCGAGGGCGGGCGCGACGGCGACCTGATCGATCTGCCGGGCACCTACTCGCTCGAGCTCGACCAACTGGAGGCGCGGGCCTGCCGAGAGGTGCTCGCCGGAACCGCCGCGCCACGCGGCGAGCCGCTCGGCGCCCCCGAGGTTGTGGTCGTCGTCGCCGACGCCGCCAACCTCGCCCGCAACCTCAAACTCGTCGGCGAGGTCATCCGCCGGCGCCTGCCCACGCTCGTCGTGCTCAACATGATCGACATCGCCCGCGCCCGCGGGCTGGCGATCGACGCGCCCGCCCTCGCCCAGGCGATCGGTTGCGGCGTGGTCGCGGCCAACGCCCGCGCCGGCGAGGGCATCGACGACATCCGTGTCGGCATCCGCGAGGCGCGCATCCCCGCCCCGGCCGCGCCCGTGCCCGGCAACGAGCCCGGCCTGCGTCAATGGGCGATCGATGCCGCGGCCCGAGCCGTGCACCGCGCGAGCAATATCTGTCCCCGCTGCGGCTATGACGTGGGCCCAACCTCCCCCTCCCAGAGGGAGGGGGCCGGGGGGAGGGCCAACGGCGCGCAGGTTCCGATCCAAGACCGGCACGCCCTGTCCGCAAACCCCGCCGCGCAGACCGGCGGAATAGCGCGAGCCGAACCGCCCGCGAGCCCCCAGCCCTCCCCCCAGCCCCCTCCCTCTGGGAGGGGGGGCATTGTTTGCCCCGAGTGCGGGCACGACCTCGACCTCGACATCGCCGAGACGCGCAGCGACCGGGCCGATCGCGTGCTGCTCAACCCCGTGCTGGGCCTTCTCGTCTTCGCGGCCGTGATGACCGGCCTCTTCTACTCGATCTTCACCCTCGCCCAGTTCCCGATGACCGCGATCGACGCGATCTTCTCTTGGACGGGCCATCTCGTCGAGAACCACCTGCCCGATGGGGTGCTGCGCGACCTCCTGGCCAACGGCATCGTCGGGGGCGTGGGCGCGACGCTCGTGTTCCTGCCGCAGATCTGCCTGCTCTTCTTCCTCATCTCGCTGCTCGAGGACACGGGCTACCTGGCGCGCGGCGCGTTCCTCATGGACCGCCTGCTCCGCCCGTTCGGCCTCCCGGGCCACTCGTTCGTGCCGCTGCTCTCCTCGCACGCCTGCGCGCTGCCGGGGATCATGGCCACCCGCGGCATCCCCGACCCCAAGGAGCGCCTGGCGACGATCCTCGTCGCGCCGTTCATGACCTGCTCGGCGCGACTGCCGGTGTACGTGCTGCTCACGACGCTGCTGTTCCCCACCAGCCCGCTGCGGGCCGCGCTCGCGTTTGTCGGGTGCTACGCGCTGGGCATCCTCGCGGGCGTGCTCAGCGCGCTGGTCGCCCGACGCACCATCCTCCGCGGCAAGAGCCGCCCCATGGCCCTGGAGCTGCCCTGCTACAAGTGGCCCAGCCTGCGCACCGCCGCGATGACCACGGTGGACCGCGGCAAGGTGTTCCTGCGGAGCGCGGGCACCAACATCCTCATGATCTGCATCGTGCTGTGGTGGCTGGGGAGTTACCCCAAGGTGGCGCCGCCGGCGGAAGCGGTGGCACTCCGTGCGATTAGTCCGAGAGATCAATCTCCATTTGTGAACCTCGTGTTTAGCGGTGATGTACCCGAGCCGACTCGGCAGCGCCTGCTTGAAAGAGCGGAGGAGCCAGAGGTCCCTGGTGGAACGTTGATCCTTGGCTTTTCGACAGAAGAACTGCTTGCCGAAGCCGACCGCCTCGAAGCCCGCAACCAGGCCCAGCACTCCTACCTCGGGCGCATCGGCTCGTTCCTCCAGCCCGTGTTCGCCCCGCTCGGGTACGACCGCCAGCTGACCATCGGCGTGCTGGCGAGCTTCGCCGCGCGCGAGGTGTTCGTCTCCACCATGTCCATCGTCGTCAGCGGTCAGGAGCAGGAAGACCAGTCGCTCTTCCAGACGCTCGCCGGCGCGCGACGCGACGACGGCGCGACGCCGATCTTCACCCCCGCCACCAGCTGGTCGCTGCTGGTTTATTACGTGCTGGCCATGCAGTGCCTGCCGACGCTCGTCGTCACCGCACGCGAGGCCGGCGGCACAAAGTGGGCCCTGCTCCAACTCGTGTGGATGTGCGGCCTGGCGTACGTCCTGGCCATGATCGTCTTCAGGGTCGCCTCGTGAGCCCGCCCACGCACGAGGCGGCGTTCCTTGATGCCTTGATGCCCAGGGGCCTCGGTGCCTCCTCTTTCACCGATTGGCAGTTCTACGTCGCCACCGCGATCTTCCTGTTCGCGGCCGCGTGGCTCCTGCGGGGTGTCCTGCCGATCCCTTTCCTTTCGCGCCGTCACCGCGCAGCGAAGAAGTCCCGGTCGGTGAAATTGACCATCGGCGGAAAGCCCCTGAAGTAGGCCGACGAGCCGCGAACGAAGTGAGCGGTGGGGGGATGGGTCGCGGGTTCCGCCCACGGCGCTCGCGCCCCGTTCGCGTACCATCCCCGACATGTCGCACACGCAGCCCTACTACATCACCACGCCGATCTATTACGTCAACGACCGGCCGCACATCGGCCACTGCTACACCACCCTGCTCGCCGACGTCATGGCCCGCTTCCAGCGCCTCCTCCGCGGCGGGTCCGCCGACGTGTACTTCCTCACCGGCACCGACGAGCACGCCGACAAGGTCGTCACCTCCGCCGCCGAGCACGGAGCGACCGCCCAGCAGTGGGCCGACCGCAACGCCGCCGAGTTCAAGGCGGCCTTCGCCTGGATCGGCGCCTCCAACAACGATTTCATCCGCACCACCGAGCCCCGACACAAGGACAAGGTCGCCGGATACATCCAGCGGCTGATGGCCTCCGGCGACATCTACCGCGACCAGTACACCGGCTGGTACGACGCCGGCCAGGAGGAGTACGTCACCGAGAACACCGCGCGCGAGCACGACTTCAAGAGCCCCATCAACGGCAAGCCGCTGGTCAAGCGCACCGAGCCCTGCTACTTCTTCCGCCTCAGCAAGTACCAGCCGTACCTGCTCGACGCCATACAGACCGATGAGGCGTTCAAGGTCCTCCCCGACGCCCGTCGCCAGGAGGTGCTCGGCAGGCTCAAACCGCCGGCCGCGCTCAACGATGTGCCCGTCTCGCGCCCCGTGACCGACGACCCCGCGACGCAGTGGGGCATCCGCATCCCCGGCGACCCGGCACACCGCGTCTACGTGTGGATCGACGCGCTGTTCAACTACCTCAGCGTCGTGGACACGCCCGAGCACCGCCGCTTCTGGCCCCCCAGCGTCAACCTCATCGGCAAGGACATCCTCTGGTTCCACGCCGTGATCTGGCCTGCGCTGCTCAAGGCCCTGGGCGAGGGCCTGCCCCGCATGGTCTTCGGCCACGGCTGGTGGATCAGCGAGGGCCAGAAGATGAGCAAGTCGCTGGGTAACTTCATCGACCTGGAGCGGCTCAAGGCCTACGCCGCGTGGGCGCCCAACAAGGAGGGCATCCCCGTCGGCCTCGACGCGCTGCGGTGGTTCCTCGCGACCCAAGGCCCGCTCAGCGGCTCCGACGCCGACTTCTCCCACGCCAAGTTCGTCGAGGTCTACAACGCCGACCTGGCCAACGGACTGGGCAACTGCGCCAGCCGCGTCGCCAACATGATCGAGAAGTACTTCGGCGGCCGGGTCCCCGACCACGGCAGCGGGCGATTCGAGATCGGCCAGAGCGTCAACCAGCAGAACGACGCCTCGTGGATGACCTACACCCCCGCGGGCCACTCCACGTTCGACTTCGCCGCGCTCTGCTCGGGCGCGTTCCACAACGCCGAGCGGGCGCTGGCTCAGTTTCGCCTCGACGCCGCGCTGCTCGAGGGCATCGCCCTCGTCGGCCAGACCGACCTGTTCATCAACCACACGCGCCCGTTCTCCATCGCCAAGGAGATGGACAAGGCCCGCGAGGCCGGCGAAACCGAGCGTGCCGACGATCTGCGCCGCGACCTGGGCCAGATCCTCTATCTCTGCGCCGAGACCGTCCGCGTCGCCTCGCTGCTCGTCTCACCCGCGATCCCCGCCAAGGCCGCCGAGCTCCACAAAGCATGGAACTGCGCCCCCGCCGCCGGCGCGACCCTCGCCGCCCTGACCGTCTTCGGCGGCGATCACGCCCTCAAGCCCGGCCAGCAGATCGCCAAGGGCGACATCCTGTTCATGCGGGCCGACATCAAGGCCGACCCGCCGGTGGGTGGGGGGGGCGGGGGTGGTGGGGGTGGGGGTGGGGGGAGTGGG
>CAZVZG010000002.1:0-210347 GCA_964630785.1 uncultured Phycisphaeraceae bacterium
TACGTGCCGTATGTGGCGGGGTAGTGCGCTTCGGCGGGCGGGGACGCGCCGCTTCTTGCGAAGCCGGCGCCCCCCCCCCCCCCCCCCCAAGTGTCAGCCCCGGCTCACGCCTTCAACACAGCTTCGAGTGTTGCCTGCATGTCGTCCTTGCCAACCATCGCAAAGACGCACTTCCCGCCGCTCCGCTTCGCCCACAACTTTCCGATCAAGTCCTTTTCCTTGGAGTCGTCGTTGGTCCGGTAAACCGCGCCCTTGTACTCGACGACCGCGATGCGCCCGTCTTTCAGCATCGCGACGAAGTCCGGATAGAACCCGCGGTCGGCCAGCGGAAGCCGGAATGCGTAGAGCCCACTCGTGAGATTGCGTACCCAGTACGCGACGTTCGGGTGGTCCGCGATGATCGCCGCGCACCGGGCCTCTTCCGGCTCCATCGCCCCGATGTTCGCGTAGTAGTGGTTTCGCAGCACCAAGTCGCCGTCGTAGTTGCTCGGCGCGGGATACACGCCGATCTTCTTGGGAAACTCGAACACGACTTCGGGCCGGCATTCAACCTTCGGCCCCTTGTTCTCAAACAGCACGGCTTGGTACGTCGCGTGCTGCGCCTTGATTCGGTGCGCGTCGATGCGGTGGTCGATGGCCGCGACCAGTCGCCAGCGGAGCGGCAGCAGCGTCTCAAACGTCAGCCCGCGCTTGGCGTTCAGGTGCGCGAAGATGCGGTCCAGAAAGGCCCGCTTCTGCGGCTGCGTCGCTTCGGGGACTTTCACCTCCGCGTCCAGCCAGTCGATGAACGCCTCGGGCGTCTTGGGGCCGCGCAGGTCGCGGAGTTGCATCTGCTCGGCCAGGCGCGTCAACAGTTCGACGGCCAATCTTCCCTCGGCCTTCACGTCGATGGTGGCCCCCGTTGCCGTCGTCTTGGCCGGGTCCAGCGCATCCTCGCCCAGGGCGGCATCGCACTCGTCGAGTGTCCACTCGATATCCGCGTCGGTCGGGTCGAACAGCGTCCATCCCATCGGCGCGGACTGGTCGGCGACGGCCAACTGCGGCACGTTGAACAGGTCGCCGAAGGCCGCTGGATTGGTGGGCCGCCCCTCGGTCTTGCGCTGGACCTTCGCCACGGCGCGACGGTCCTCGGGTTTCTCGAAGACCGCGGCCAGCGCATCGGCCTGCTTGGTCGTGAGCAAGCCGCCGGTCCAGACGATTTCGGTTTCCTTGGTGTCGGCGCGGGTCTGGAAGGACACGGCCTCGCGCACGTCCTGGGGCAGCGCGGTGATGGCCTTCTGGCTCGGCTTGGCCGTCACCACTTCGGCCACCGGCTCGCCGAAGAGCGGGCCGGCGCCTCCGCCGCCCCTCCCGCCCCCGCCGCCCTCGTTCGTGACGGCCGCCTCGGCCTCGTACCGCTCGAAACCGCTCTCGACCAGCGCATCCTTGATCGACGCCGCCGCCAGGCCGAACTCTTTGCTGGTGATGTAGGCGTACGCCTCGTTGAGCGCATCGGTCCGCTTCGCCTTCGCGTACGGCAGCCGCAGCACGCGGCCAAGCAACTGTTCAACAGCCCCCTTGGCCGACAGGTTCGCCACGCTGCACAGCACGTACGCGAACGGGCAGTCCCACCCCTCGCGGAGCGCGTTCACGGTGATGACGAACTTCAGCGGGCACTCACGCGCCAGCGGCTCATCGGGCAGTTCGTCCTTCTCGCCCGTGCGGATGGCGACCTCGTTCTCGGCGACGTTGTAGTCTTTGATGAGCCACGCCTTGAGCACGTCCGGCGTGATGCGTTCTTCCCCCTCGCTCTTGCTCTGGGCCTGGAACAGCACGATTGGGCGGATGTACTCCTCGCTGGTCTTCTCTTCCTCCGCCGCCAGCCGTTCCAGTTCCTCCCGCTTGGCGATGGCCGACGAGATCGCCTCGTGCGGGTTGCCCCGCTCCACCAGCCGGATGGGCATCTTGATCATCTGCGCCGCCTTGAGCTCGGAGGCGGAGACGCTGAAGAGGATGTTGCTGCCGACCTTGGTCCTGGTGTGGGCCGCGGGCGTCGCGGTGAACTCGATGATGCCCGACGGGTTGAACCGCCGGAGCGTGTCGTACGACAGGTCGCTCCGGGCGTTGTGCGCCTCATCGACGATCACCAGCGGCATCCGCAGGCGGAAGACGTTGGCGAGGCTCTTGGCAAACGTGCCCCCCTCGGCCACCGGGTTCCCGTCCGCGTCGGTCTGTTCCAAGAGTGCCCGTTGCGACGGCGTGAGGTTGGCGAAGTGGTCCATCAACTCGCCGTTGCCTCGATAGACCAAGCGGCCCTCTTTCGCGGCGACGCGGAAGGTCTGCATGGTCGCCACCACGATGGTCGTGTCCGCGTCCAGCGTGCCGGGCTTGACGGACAAAGCCTCCTCCACCGAGAGCACCGTCACGCACCCCTTGAACGCCTCATCCAGCCCGGCCCGGTATGGGTGTCGCCGATCCCGCAGCGCCTTCAAGGTCTGGTCGACGATCGTGTTGCTGGGGGCGAGCCAGAGCACCATCGCCCGCTCGGCCTGGAGGTACGCCCTCGTCGCCACGCCGACGGCATGAGCCGCGATGATGGTCTTGCCCCCGCCCGTGGGGATGCGCAGGCAGATGTACGGGAACGCCTCGCTCTCGGGCCACGAGGGGATGACGGCGTACTCGGTGCGGCGGCCGTACTTGTCCTGCGGGCGCGAGTCACCGGCGTTGAAGGCGGCCTTGGCGCCCTTCTCTCTCGCGTCGCGGAGGTAGGCGTCGAGCACCTTGAGGCAGTCGGATTGATACCCCTTGAGGGCGAAGGTCGTCATTGCTCACGCGCCCTTTCCGGAGGCCGCTTGAGTGTGTAGGCCCGGCTTACCTACTGCCGGGGGCGCTTGGGCGGAGCCGGCAACCGTCAAGGAATACTTGACAGTTGGGGCCGTTCCAGCCGCCCATACCTGAACCTGTAAGTTCGGCTTACAGGTTGCCGCGGCCCACGCGCGAGCATCCGGATCAGTTGTCAAGCCGTACTTGACAACTGTCCCGGCCTTCCAGCCCCAACGGGGCGACGGGATGTAGCCACGGGTGGAGCGGGCGCATCGCCCGCGCAACCTGTGGACAGCCTCGCCCCGGAGGGGCGAAGGAAGTGACGTTGGCGCGGGGGAGATTCCTCCGCCCCTCCGGGGCGGGGATTCGGACACGCCCCTCTCCACGGGTTGCGCCCGCGGAGCGCGGGCTCCACCCTTCCACGGGTTCCGCGACGCCCAAAGCGGCGTCGCTCCACCCGTGGCTACACCCCCACGCCCCTCCGGGGCGAAGAGAGAGCCGGGCCAGACCGGCGGGGGGTTGTGGAGCGTGTCACTCATGCTCTAACTCACCTTGATCTGGTACGGGATCTGCCGGAACGTCACGCCCCCCCCTCCCGCGCGCTTCAGACGGGCCGCGCCCAACCGGCACGCCTCGCCGAAGACCACGCGCGGGCCGGTGTGGTCGGGATTGGCGGCGAGCAACTCCGCCAGCACATCGCCCGTGAGGACGTTGCCCCCGTCGGGGCGCTTGTCGCCGAGGATGCCGTTGAAGAGGAGGTAGTAGGCCGTCCCCCGGCAGACCCCAATCAACGGGGAGCGCTTCCCATTGACCTTCTTGGGCAGCGGCTCGCCCGTCTCGGTGAAGAACACGTGCGCGGCGAGTTCGGCGAACTTCACCCCCCCCTCCCCGGCCCGCACTTGGCCACGTTCGTTGAAGATGGGGGGGCCGAGCGTGACGTAGCGGAACCCCCCCCCAGCCCCCGCCACCTTCTCTTTCTTGGTGTCCCCTTGCGGGTGGTACCCCTCGGCCACCTTCTTCAGCCGCTGGGCCGTGATGGTCGTGGCAATGTTTGGGTCCATCTCGATGCAGATGAACCGGCGGTGGCCCCCATCGGCCTTGTTCATCGCCAGCACCGCGTGCCCGGTGGTGCCGCTGCCCGCGAAGGAGTCCATGATGAGGGAGTCTTTGTGGGCGGCGATTTGCGCAACGCGCTGGATCAACTGCGACGGCTTCGGAGTGATGAACAAGTCCTGCCCCGGCCCGAGCGCCATGAGCTGGCTGAGTTCCTGCTTCGAGTTGCGAGTGCTGCCGACTTCCTGCCACGGCCAGAGCGTCTGAGGAACCACGCCGTCTTTCACTTCCGACAAGAATCTCTTAAATCCCGGCCTGTTGTTACCTCCCTTGCCCCAATAGATGCGGTTGTCTGCCGCGAGTTCATCGAACCTCTCCCGGCTGAATCGCCAGTAACTTCCGGCGGGCGGGCCGGGGATGACCTTGCCCGACGGCGTGGTGATTGGGTAGCGCCCCGCCGCGTAAAAGTTTCTTGCGGCCAGGTCGCTCAGAAGCCAAGGGCCGCGAGGATCGTTGTCGGGGTTCTTGTATCGCGCGATCATGGCCTCGTTGCGCGGCACGGGATGAGGCCGCCAGACGGAGCCGTCCTTGGCGTAGATTACCATGTACTCGTGGTCTTCGCTCAGATGGATTGCCGAGTTCTTCGGGCTGTCCATCTTGTGCCACACGACCGTCGCCACAAAGTTCTTCCGCCCGAACACCTCATCCATCACGCCGCGAAGGTTCTGCACCTCGTTGTCGTCGATGGACACAAAGATCGCCCCATCCTCCGTCAGAAACTCCCTCAGCAGCGCCAGCCGCGGGTACATCATGCACAGCCAGCGGTCGTGCCGATCCAGCGTCTCTCCCTCCTTGCCCACGACCTTGCCGATCCACTGGCGGATCTCCGGCGAGTTGGTGTTGTCGTTGTACACCCACCCCTCGTTGCCCGTGTTGTACGGCGGGTCGATGTAGATGCACTTGACCCGCCCCGCGTAGTACGGCAAGAGGGCCTTGAGCGCCAGCAGGTTGTCCCCCTGCACCAAAAGGTTGCCCGAGCCGACCCCGCCGTCTTCGCCCACGCTCAGGGCCGCGTCGCCCTGCAAGAGGTGGTACGGCACCTCCCGGTGGTGCCCGACCACGGCCTCCTTGCCGATCCACTGAAGACTCGCCATAGGGGCGTAGCGTATCGCCGGCCGGTGTGCGCGGCCCCCACCCCCCACCCCCCACCCCCCACGCCCCACCCCCCTCCCCCCTCCCCGCATTCCCTCGTCCCTAGTCCCTCCTCCCTTCCCCTTCAATACCTCGCCACCCGCACCCCCTCGCCCCCGTCCATCGCGCACGCCAGATACCGCAGCGCGTCGCAGGCGTGGTCGAACTCGCCTTTCTCGGGTACGAGCGATTCCGGGCGGTCGGGGGAGTAGCGGTACCTGCGCAGGCACTCGATCAGGCGCGTGCAGCGTTCGTGGATGAGCAGGGTCGGGGGTCGGGAGTCGTCGGCCGGTGCGAGGCGTTCGCGCACGGTGCGGATGCCCGCGTTCACGAGAGCGCGTGCGGCCACGACCCGCCAGCCGGCCTGCTTGAGCAGGGCCGCGTTGCGTTCGCCGGTTTGCTCGCTGCGGGCAAAGCCGGCCGGGTCGATCGAAACCCACACGAGGTCTGACCGACCCCCGGCCAGCCCCGCGTCGATCCACCCGCGAAGCACGTCCCGTTGCGCAACTACGGTCTGGCCGGCGCCCGCGTGCTCGCGCTCGACGACGAGCACGCCCGCGTCGTCGAGGCTGGCCAGCAGCACGACCGACTCGGCGCGGATGCCGAAATCCATCGCGGCGTAGTAGCCGACGACGCGGCGCTCGCTCAGGCGGGCGTCGGCCCCGCTGACGACGTGCGCGGCCGGGTCGAACTCGGGATACACGGCGTGGCGTTCGCGCGGGCGGAGGCACAGCATCTCGCTCTCCCACGCGCTGCGGTCGGCTCGGCGCTTGAGCGTGATCGCGTCGTCGATGCGGACGTGCCCGGGGCGTCGGCGCGGATCCTTGGCGCGTCCGGCGCACTCGCCCCACAGCGGGCAGGGCGCGCAGGCCCGGGCCGGCTCGCAGCGCTCCAGCGCGTCGACCACGCCCCAGCGGAAGACGGGTCGCTCCGGGCGGCCGTCGGCGGGTGCGCTCTGCTCGACGAGGTCCCACATGAGACCATGCGAGCGGTGCATGGTGGAGAGGGCCTCGACCGAGCCGCGCACGTGGTCGCCCCAGGGGCCGGGTGAGGGTGCGAGCGAGCGGGTGACAAGCTGGGCGGCCTCCCACAGTTCGCGCGGGAAGAGCTCCACCTCGTCGCAGCGGATCTTCTGCACGCGCGTGCCGCGGACGGAGGTCTGGCTCGCGGCGAGCACCTGGGCGCACCCGCCGCCGGCGGTTCGGACGGCGCGAGTGGTGATGCGTCCGTGGACCCAGGGGGCGATCCGCGGGCGCTCCATGAGCGAGCGCAGGTAGGCGTGCATGCGCCCGGCCTGCTCGAGCGAACCGGCGAGCACCCGTACCTGCACGCTCTCCTTGAAGAGCAGGTCGAGCAGGGTGGCGACAGCGCCGAGGTAGGTTTTGCCCCCGCCGCGGGCGGCCCACACCACGCAATCGGCGGTGCGGGGCTCGTGGTCGGTGAGCCTGCGCCACGGCGCGTCGGCGTGCGGACGCGCGTAGCGGCCCTCGAAGAACGCGTGCACGAGGTAGTCCAGCGGCGATCGGTTGCCGGCGACGAGCGCGCGATCGGCGGGGCGGAGGCCGAGCTCGGCCTCCAGCCACGCGCCCAGTGCGTCCGGGTCGGCGGGCGGCTCGCCCGGATCGATCCGGCCCTCGGTCTCGACGCTGATGAGTTCGAGCCTGTCCTTTGTGTTCGTTCGCTTGCGCGCCATCACGCCACCCCCGATCGGTTCCGGTTCCACGTTGCCGACCACACGTACGCCCGCGGTCGGCACGCGGCGCGCCGGGCCGCGACGGCGATGAGTTCGCGCAGGGATGAGGACGCGAGGGCGCGCGTGTCGCGATGGCCGATCGCGAAACGGCGCAGCTCGGCCTCCAGGCGCTCACGTCGCGGCCCTTCGCAGTGGGCGAGCAGGGCGTCGGGGTCGCTCAGCCGCCACGGCTCGATGCCCAGGTTGCGCAGGGCGGTGCGCAGGCGGAAGACGCGTCGGGCCGGCTCGAACTCGACCTCGACCATGCCCGCGCCCGTGAACACGCCGCAGAAGGCGCCCATCGCGCTGAGAGCCTCGGTGTGGACGCTCAGGGGTGAGCGCAGGTAGGCCGCGACGAGCGCGGTGCCGACGCCGGAGCCGCGCCAAGACGGGTGCACGACGACGCGGCTGATGACACGGACCTCCTGGTTGAGGGCGCACAGGCACTCGCGCCGGCAGGCCCGCGAGCGCTCCAGCGGCGCGTAGCGGCCCGGCCAGACGCGCTCTCGCCACGGGCCGTTGATCGCGGGCATCGAGACGACGAGCACGCCGGCGATCCGGCCGCGCGCTGTGCCCCGGTGATCGTGTGTGGGGCGAGCGCTCAGCACGCGGACGCACGTGGCCGGTCTGCCGGCGCGGTAGTGCCAGCGCGACAGGGCGTCGTACTGCGACTGATCGCCTGGGGCGATCTCGAACTCGCGAGTCACGGTGAGATCCCTCCTCTCCCGTCAGATTGAACGACTCACATCCGAACGATCGCCGCGGCGCGGAGCGGACCAATCAGGGCTTCGCGGTGGGTGACGACGGCGGCGCTCGCGCCCGTCGTGGCGCACCAGCGGGCGAGCCCGTGCGCGGCGGAGCGGGCGGTGGTGTCGTCGAGGCCCGCGCCGAACTCATCCACCATGAGTACGGGCCCTGGCGCATCGGCGCAGCGGGCCATGCCCAGCGCCAACGCCAATCGCGTCCGCTCGCCGTCGGAGAGGTCGCACGCGCGCATCACCGCGAGGCGAGCGTCAGAGAGTCCTGCCCGCGAGAGCAGACGCAGGCCTCGCTCGTGCTCGTGTTCGGGCGAGCGGGAGCGCCCGCGGGGGTTCGGTCGGCACGCGCAATAAACCAGGTCGATCGCGCGGGCTCGCCGGCGTTCGAGGTCGGTAGTTCGTATCGACCACACGGGGCGCCGGCCGCGTGCTTCGATCGTCGCGGCCAGCAGGCTCAGCAGCGTCGATTTGCCCGCGCCGCTCGCGCCGGTGATGACGAGCGTGCTCGCGGGGCGCAGTTCGGTCGCGACGCGATCGCTCAGGCGCGAGAGCCGATCGAGCGTGCGGGCGCGGGTGTGGCTGTCGAGGCCCACGTCGGCGACCGTGAGTCCGAACGCCGCGAGCGTTCGCAGCGCGCGCGAAGAAAATGTGCGTTGATCCGAACTCACCACCGATCACCCCCTCTTGCGTCCACCGCCCCAGAACCGATGGTTCATCCCGTCATGCGCACTCGCCCCTGCGGGCATGCGCGCGTCGCATGCGAGTGCGCGTGTGTCCAGCCCGAGCCTGCACCCAGCACCATCGCCTCGGTGATCGCGCGGATGCGCGACACCTCGCTGCGCACGGTGTAGACGCTCACGCCGAGTTCGCCGGCCGCGTCGCGAAGGCTCATGCCCGCGATGATGCAGCGGCGGCCCACGCCGGCCCTGAGCGGCGGCCACGAGCCCGCGTGCGTCACGGCGACGGCGAACACGGGCGAGGTCACACGCTTCACCAGCAGCGCGGCCTCCCGGCGCACGGCGCGCGAGGTGGACGCTCCGCCGCGCAGGCGGGCGATGGCCAGCGGGGGCACGCCCTCGCGGTAGATTGCTTCGAGCAGGGCCCGCTGGGGGTCGGGCAGGTGCGAGGCGAGGAGGAGCACGCGCTCGACGTTGGCCGCGCCTTCGGCCAGGCGGGCGGAGTGCCCTGCGTCGAGTGTTCGACTGGACCGCTTCCCCGGGGCGGCCGGGGCCCGCTGCCTGAGCACGAGCGGCGCGGCCCGAGTCGGTTCGACCTGATGTGCATGGCCCGTCGCGAGGTCTCCGACCATGACGACCCCCTCGTGCATTGCCCGCCTCGCGGTCACACGCCTGGCGTGCGGGAGGATTGGGCTTGACAAAACCCGATCAGTTGACTTCACTACTCCGTGAAGTGCGGGCGGAGTTTACTGGTTTGTGAACTCGTGTCAAGTGATTGTTTGGGTTGTGGATGGGTTGTGTATGAGCAACGTTCAGATCAGGTCGGATATCGCTAACTCGTTGATAAAGCCGCGCTTAGGCGATGAGCCATCGCCCGTCGTGGAGCTTGGACCGACCCTGCGCGCCCGGCGAGCGGCGCTCGGTCTCACGCTCCAGCACGTCGCGACGGGCGCCGGGTGCGCCAAGAGCTATCTCTCCATGATCGAGAGCGGCGTCCGCACGTCGCCGCCGAGCGAGGAGCTGTTGGCCCGGCTGGAGAGCGTGCTCGAACTGCCCGCGGGCGGGCTGCTGAGCATCGCGCACTGGCACAACACGCCCGCGCCCGTGCGCCGGCGGGTGCAGGCGTTGGAAGGCACCCGGCGAGCGGCCGTCGCGCAACTCCGCGAACTGCTCGGGCGCGGCGTCTCGCGGGAGGGCGGGCTCGTCGCCAAGCGCACGCCCGGCATGGTGCTCGACGAACTCTGGCGGACAGGTCGATTGCAATCGCTGGTCGATCGGCTCGACGCGCCGGACGGGCACGCGGCGGCCAACGTGCGTGCGCTGCCGCTCGGCGCGGGCGCGGAGATCCCGCTGATCAACTCGGTGGCCGCGGGGTACCCGCGCGACTTCACCGATCTGGGCTACCCGGCGCGCACGGCGGACAGTTACGTGCGATCCCCGGACGTGGCCGACCCGGACGCGTTCGCGTGCCGCGTGGTCGGCGACAGCATGACGCCGGAGTACCGCGAGGGCGACATCGTGATCTTCAGCCCGGCGCGAGACGTCAAGAGCGGCATGGACTGCTTCGTTCGCCTGGAGCCCGACCACGAGTCGACGTTCAAGCGGGTCTTCTTCGAGGCGATCGCGGACGCGCCGGCGGCTTCTCGCGTTCCGGAACCTTCGCACCTGCGGCTCCAGCCGCTGAACCCCAACTACCCGGCCCGCACGGTGGCGCGCGAGCAGATCGCGGGGCTGTACGCGGCGGTGAGCGTGACGAGGCGGTTGGGGTAGGGCTTCCCCCATCCCTCCTTTTCCTCCGTCCCCTCACTCCTCCCCCGTGTCGTTCCGCGAGATTGCCCGCTCACCGATTCGCTCAACGCCCGCCCGCTCCGCCGGTAGAGTCGGTCATGCCCAGCGACCCGCGATCGCGCCATTGCCCGCTTCGATGGCCGCTGCGACTGTTCCTCGTCGGCGCGGCCGTGTGTGCCGTCCTGCTGCTGGTCTCGCTGCGCAAGGCCGTGGTCATCGGGCTCTCCGGCTACGGCGTGCTCCTCACCGATGGCGGCGTGTGGGTCATGCACCGCGGCGACTTTGAGTATCGCGAGTGGGCCACCACCGACACCGAGGGGCGGCTGGAGTGGTGGCCGCCGTACGCGTTCACGCGAACGTATTGGCGAGCCTCCCCGGCGTGGGCCTTTGACGTGCGTCTCTGGTTCCTCGGTGCGGTGTGTCTCGCCGGCGCGGGCGTCTGTGTGCTTGGGCCGCGGATCGCCGCCGCCCGGCGACGGCGGGCCGGACGCTGCGCGACGTGCGGGTTTGACCTCTCGGCCACGCCCGCGCCGGCCCCGTGCCCCGAGTGCGGTTGCACGCGATAGCCGCCCGTTCCGGGCGTGGTTCCGGTACGCTCTCGCGATGCCTCGCCCCTTCCTGACCGCCCGGTGGGCGAACCTGGCGATCGTGTCGTACGCCGTGCCACCGGCGATGCTGAAGCCGTACCTGCCGGTCGCGCCCGAGGGCTCGACGCTGGAGGTCGATACGCGGGAGGACCCGGGCTCGCGATCGCCCAGCGCGTTTGTGTCGCTAGTCGCGTTCGAGTTCCTGCGATGCCGCGTGATGGGCGTGCCGTGGCCGGGGCACACGGACTTCGCCGAGATCAATCTGCGGTTCTATGTGCGGGCCGGCGGGCCGAGCTCGGCGCGAGATGTTCGCACGTCGGCCCCCTCACGACCCGCTTCCCCTCTCCCCTCTTCCGCCGACCGACGCGGCGTGGTCTTCATCCGCGAGTTTGTTCCTAAGCCGCTCATCGCGTGGGCCGCGAAGAGGTTCTATAACGAGCCTTACATGGCCGCGCCTGTTACTTCGCGGATCACGCAGGACACCCGCACCATCACCGCCGAATATTCGCTGACGCACTCCCCCTCCCAGAGGGAGGGGGCCGGGGGGAGGGTGCAACCCGCACTCGCCGCCCCCTCGATTCACACGCTCCGCATCACCGGGCGCAAGCCCGTGGTGCGCCCCGGACCCGGGACGGTCGAGCATTGGTTCAAGGAGCACAGTTGGGGCTTTGGCATGCGCCCCGCGCCCGCGGGCAAGCCCGGCGCGCCCGCACGCCCGCTCGTCTATGAAGTGATCCATCCCACCTGGGGCGTGTACCCTGTGGAATCGCTGGACGTCCGCTTCGATTTCGCGAGCGTGTACGGGCCGGACTGGGGATTTCTGTCGGGGAGCAAGCCGTCGAGCGTGGTGTTCGCGGCGGGGAGCGAGGTGGCGGTGTTCCCGCCGCGCGCGGGGGTGGGGGTGAGGTGGGGGGTGAAGAGGTAGGGGGATCGCGAGAAAGAAAAAAGCCGCAGGCCGCGGGTTACGCGGGCTCTGCCGAAAACATACGATGACAGGCGATTCCCTACACCTTGATGGCGTGGGTGAGGACGCGGATGTTTGTGGACGCGGCGTTGGACGGGCTGGGCGGGCCGCGGAGCGCGGGGATGCTGGCCCGGCTGGACGCGGCCACGCCGGCTATTCCGCCTGACGGATGGCCCGACAATCCCATCGCCTGACGGATCACCCGCCCCCTCCCCCCTCCGCCACCTCGATCCACGCGCCCCAACCCTCCCCCGCTCACCCGCGTATAGAAATAGACCAAGCACCAAGGACCATCCACCACCGCCCGAAAGAGTGGATGGGCGGCCGCCAGGCCCCATCCCGACCCCCGCCCCCACCCCCCAATTTGAACCCCCTCCGCCGATCCGTTACCCTCCCCGGCCCTGCCCCGGTATCCGCGGCGTGGCGGCCGCCTTTGCGGGTGTGCCGATCCGCCGCCCTTTGGTTCGGAGTCCTGCCATGGCCAAGATGTTCTATTCGATCGACGAAGCCGCCGAGAAGCTCGGCAAGTCCGCGGACGAGGTTCGCGGGCTGGTGACCAGCGGGCAGCTTCAGGAGTTTCGTGATCGCGACCGGCTGATGTTCAAGCGTGAGCAGGTCGATCTGCTCGCGGGCGACGACGCGTCGGCCAGCGCGAGCGGGTTCAACCTGGCCGACAGCAAGGGCGGCTCGGGGCTGAGCCTCTCGCTGGAGGACTCGGGGCCGATCGGGCTCGCGCCCGATCCCAAAGGAGGCAAGTCCGGCTCCGGCGAGATCACGATCGACGACACCAAGGAACGCTCGGGCATCTCGATCTTCGACACCGAGAGCACCGACGAGGGCGACGCGAACGCCGTGACGCGCATCACCGAGGCGACGCAGCCCGAGTTGAGCCTGGAGTCGGTCGGGTCGGGCTCGGGCCTGCTCGACCTGACGCGAGAGGGCGACGACACGAGCCTCGGGGCCGACCTGCTGGAGGACGTGTACAAGGGCGACGAGGAGGGCGGCGGGGCGGACACGCAGGGCGCGAGCGGGCTGTTCGAGCCAACGTCGGCCGCGTCGGATGTTTCGGCGGGGGCGGGGGCGATGGCGGGGGCCGGGATGCTGGTGGCCGCGGAGCCGTACGACGGCGCGGGCTCGGGCCTGGCGGGCGGGGCGGCGCTGGCCGCGGTGCTGATCTGTGCGTTCACGCTGGTGGCGGTGATCGTCGGCATGGCGACGGGCTCGGCCAACGCGATCGTGTCGCTGGTGTCGGGCAACGCGATGATGTGGCTGGGCATCGGTGCGGCGGTGGTGGTGCTGTGCTCGGTGGTGGGGTGGGTGATCGGGAAGCGGGGGTAGTGGGGCGGGGGGAGGGTTCGTGGCCGGGGTTGCGGTGGCCGCACCGAACCTCTGCTTGCGCAGAGGGCTCTCTGTGGTTTCAGCGTGGCGGCGGGTCGGCCGATAATCTGCGAGCTTGTCCACGCCCGGCGCGACAACCCCGGCCCCTTCGATTCCGGCGCCTTCGATCAGCGCGATGATCCGCCTGGCCCGGCCCATGCAGTGGGTCAAGGGCGGGTTTGTTCTGCTTGGGGCGCTGTACAGCCAGAGGCTGTTCACGGTCGAGGGGGCGGAGGGCGCGCTGGCGGCGTTTCTGGCGTTCGGGTTCGCGTCGAGCGCGTGCTACGTGCTCAACGACGTGCGAGACGCCGAGGCCGATCGGGCGCACCCGCGGAAGCGGTTGCGGCCGGTCGCGTCGGGTGCGGTCTCGCCGGCGCGGGCGCGGGCGCTGGGCGCGGTGCTGGCGGTGCTCGCGATCGGCGCGGCGGTGTTGACGCCGGTCCGGCCCGACCCCGGCGTTCCGGCGGCGGAGTGGGCCAACCTGCTCGTGCTGGCGGGCGTCGGGCTGTACATCCTCAACACGCTGGCGTATACGCGCTGGCTCAAGCACGCGCCGGTTGCCGACGTGGTTTCGCTGGCACTGGGCTTTGTGCTCCGCGTGCTGGGCGGGTGCGCGGCCGTGGCCGTCGAGCCCTCGACGTGGTTGCTCAACTGCACGTTCTTTCTGGCGATGTTCCTGGCCCTGGGCAAGCGGCTGGGCGAGCGGCGGGCGTTCGGCGATGGGGACGGGGGCGTCGAGGCCGCGGCGGCGGCACGCGGGGTGCAGGCGCGGTACACCACCGACCTGCTGCGGATGGGCACGGTGGTGACGGCGGTCGCGACGCTGCTGACGTACGCGGGGTACGTTCAGGATCAGGCCGCGCGGTATACGTGGGGGCTGAACCTGCTGTGGCTGACGATCCTGCCGGCGACGTACGGGCTGCTGCGGTGCATGTTGATGGTCGATCGCGGCGTGTACGACGACCCGACGGAGCTGGCGACGCGCGACCGGCCGTTCCAGGCGTCGATCGTGGTGTTCGGCGCGGTCACGGTCGGGCTGATGGTGGGGTTTCACTGATCGTGCGAGTGAGCGGCGCGGGCGCGGGTGAGATGCTCTTCGAGGCTGGGCGAAGCGGAGCAAAGGGCCTGCTTGGCTGTGCACTGCGTGAGCGATTGGCTTCGGCGTCGCGAAGTGTCAATCTCGGCGTGGTGGATGGGTTTGCGGCGCGTCGAAAGCGCCTGAAGAACAGGTGCTTGTCAGAATCTGGAAACTGACAACTGATGGCGAACAGGGATGGCCGGGCTTCGTCGGCCCTCCCCCCGGCCCCCTCCCTCTGGGAGGGGAAGGATGGGGGGTCAGGCGATGTTCATCACGATCTTGATGCCCTCTCCGCTCTGCATGAGCGCGAAGCCCTTGGCGAAGTCTTCGAGGGGGATCTGGTGGGTGATGATCTCTTCGAGTTCGAGGCGGCCGGAGAGGAGAAGCGACTCCATCTGGTACCAGGTCTCGAACATGCGCCGGCCGTTGACGCCCAGCACCGTCGCGCCCTTGAAGATGACGTGGCTGGCCAGATCGAAGGAGATCGGGCGGCTGGGGATACCCAGCAGGGCGGCGACGCCGCCGGGGCGCAGGGCCTTGAAGCCGTCGTCGATCGCGCCGGGGTGGCCGGACATTTCGAGCAGGACGTCCGGGCCGTCGCCGCGGCACTGGCGGCGGATGTCGTTGATCCAGTTGGGGTCGGTGGCGCGGTAGGCCTCGACGGCGCCGAGTTTTTTGGCCAGGGCGAGGCGGCGCGTGTCGACGTCGGTGACGAAGATGCGGCTGGCGCCCGCAGCCTTGGCCACGGTGACAGCCATGAGCCCGATGATGCCGACGCCGGTGATGAGCACGGTGCGAGCGCTGACCCCGGCGGTCATGACGGTGTGCACGGCGTTGCCGAGCGGGTCGAGCACGGCCGCGACGTGGTCGGGGATGCTGGCGTGCACGGGCCAGACGTTCTCTTCGGGGACGACGACGTACTCGGCGAAGCAGCCGTCGCGGTCGATGCCGAGGATCTTGGTGTCGCGGGCGATGTGGGCGTTGCCGGTGCGGCTGTTGTAATCGAGGCCGGCGGTGATGTGGCCCTCGGCACTGACGCGCAGGCCGGGCTGGTAGCGGGTGACCGCGCTGCCGACCTTCTCGATGACGCCGACGAACTCGTGCCCGGTGACGATGCCGACGGGGATGCGTGCCGCGGCCCAGGCGTCCCACTCCCAGATGTGGCGGTCGGTGCCGCAGATGCCGGCCTTGATGACGCGGATGAGCACGTCGCGAGGGCCGGGCGTGGGGATGGGTCGGTGTGCGTCGAACTCCAGGCCGGGGCCGGCGTGATGCTTAAAGAGGCAGCGCATGGTGGGGGTGGTGGGCTTGGCCGTTGTCTCGCGGGCCTGAGCGGGAGCGGATGTGGGAGGCATGGAGAATGATAGGGAACAGGAGCGAACGGTTGTCTCGGTGGGACGGGCCGAGAACCTGCATCGAACGGAGCCGCAACCGGGGCGTGCGCGGGGCGATACAACTGCATTGTCCGCGGGGCGGTCGGGAGTTCGGGGGCGGCGGGGGTCGTCCGTTGGAGCGGGATTGGATTGGGGGCTGGGTTTGGGGGGGCGGTGGCGGAAGGTCTCGCACGCCGTTGACGACCGGCGGGGCGGGACGGCCGAGAACGAGGATGCCGGCGATGGTCGCCGGCGGCAGGGCCGACCGGGCCGGATAGTCCCGGGCGGTTGTTCGGAGTATGTCAAGGCGCTCCCCCGCGTCGGGTGGGGCTCGATCGACCGATAGACTTACCTTCGCATGAGCCGCGCACTCAGCCAACCCGGCCAGCCCTCGGCCTTCTTCTATGTGGCCCTGCGTCCGGGCGGGCGGAAGCGTGTGGGGATGCGCCAGGCGGGCTCGGTAGCGGCGCTTTCGCAGTCGCTGCGGGTCGAGAACCTGCTGCTGGTGAACCACTACAAGCTGCCCGCGTGGGCGGCCAAAGAAACCGCGCTGAGCCTGCAGGACCAGGCCGCGCTCAACGAGCAGTTGGGGAACCTGCTCACGCGGGGCGTTCCGCTGGTGGAGGCGCTGGACGTGGTGGCGGCGACGGTGAAGCCCGCGGCCAAGGGTCGCGTGGTGCGGATCCGCGAGCAGGTGGCCGGCGGTGCGAGCTTCGCGGACGCTTGCAAGCAGGTGGGCGGGTTCGACAACGTGACGGTGGCGGTGTACCGGGGCGCGGAACGGACGGGCGACCTGGGCGGCGCGGCCAAGGAACTGGCGATCAACGCGCGCCGGCGGCTGGCCGTGCAGGGCAAGGCCACGACGCTGATGATCTACCCGATCATCGTGCTGAGCATCTCGGTGATCGTGGGCACGCTGATGCTGATGATCGTGGTGCCGATGATCGCCGAGGGGCTCAAGGCGGCGAGCAACATCAAGCTGCCGCTGTACAGCCGCGTGATCTTCGGCATCGGCGAGACGATGCGGGACCACGCGCAATGGGTGGCGGTAGGGGTGGCGGTGATCCTGGGGCTGCTGCTGGTGGGTCGCGCGGCGGTGGTGAACCTGTTCCGGCTGGGGATGCGGAAGCTGCCGATGATCCGCGACGTGGTGGTGGCGCAGGAGTGCGCGCGGTTCTTCAGCGTGATGGCCGCGATGACGCGCACGGGCGTGCCGATCTCGGACGCGCTGGGCGTGGCGAATCAGGCGATCGGGCACCCGGTGCTGCGAAAGCAGCTCGACCGGCTGCGGACGCGCCTGATCGAGGGCGGGCTGCTGAGGAACCTGATCGAGGAGGTGTCGAGCTTCCCGCTCTCGACGCGGAAGCTGCTGGTCGCGGCGGAGCGTTCGGGCGACCTGGAGCACGCCTTTGGCACGCTGGCGACGGACATGACCGACGAGGTGGACAAGAGTTCGGCGCGGCTGCTGGCGATGCTGGAGCCGGCGCTGATCGTGACCATGTTCCTGATTATCGGTTCGCTGCTGCTCTCGCTGCTGCTGCCGATGCTGACGATCTCGAACACGGTGAAGTAGTTGGGACGGCGGGCGATCGGGGCGGGGGGGATCGGGAATACACCTGTGTGGGGGTATGTGAACGGATGGACAACGGCCGCGGAACGTGCGGCCAGGCAGTCTGCGATCAAGCAAGGAGTCGGACCATGTCGGGGCGAATGAACACGAACAGGCGGCGTCGGGGCGTTCGGGCGTCGGGCTTCACGCTGCTGGAGATGATGCTGGTGGTGGCGATCATCGGCATCCTGATGTCGGTGGCGGTGTGGAACATCGTGGGCCAGTCGGACAAGACGCGCAAGCGTGCGACCGAGGCGACGATGCACACGATCGAGTCGGCGATCAAGGCCTACAAGGCCGACAAGGGCTCGTTCCCGCCGAACCTGCAGACGCTGGTGACGGAGAAGTACTTCGACAAGGTGTTCAAGGACGCGTGGAAACACGATCTTGTGTACGCCACGCCGGGCGCGGGCGGAAAGGACTACTCGCTGGTAAGCCCCGGGGCCGATGGGCAGCAGGGCACCGACGACGACATCGACGTGTGGCGGATCGACGAGGACGTGCCTGCCAACTGACGCGGGTTGGTTGGGGAGGAGGGAGGGGGGGGCGGCGCGACGGAGGTCGGGATGGCCGACGGCGGATCCAACTCGCACGGCGCGGCGGGGGCCGGGACCTCGCGCATGATCGTTCGGATTGTGCTCATCGCGCTCGCGCTGGCGGCGCTCGTCGGGGTGGCGTGGGTGGCGGGGCCGTCGATGCGGGCTCGGCGCGAGGCGGCCCGTCGCACGGCGACCGAGACGACGATGCGCCGGGTCGACACGGCGATCAGGTCTTACAAGGCGGAGAAGGGGCGGTACCCCGCGACCATGCAGACGTTGGTGGACGAGAAGTTCTTCGACAAGGTGCCGCGGGACGCGTGGGATCGGGATTTGACGTACGTGGTGCCAGGGCGCGGGGGCCGGGACTACTCGCTTGATAGCGCGGGTGAGGATCAGACGTTCGGGACGGGCGACGATCTGGACGTGTGGCATCTGGGGCAGTAGGAACGGAGCCGTGGATTGGGTGCTGATGGCAGACAGTCTCGATGGGTGCGCCGAACCGTGTGCTTCGGCCTGATCGGCCCGTTCGCTGCCGTCGCGCTTCTAATCCTGGGGGTCCTGCTTTCCGCCGCGGTGGGGGCGGGGTTGGGCAACTCGGACAAAGTCCGGGAGCGTGCGACGAAAGCGACCATGTCGACCTATGCCGACGCCATCTCCGCCTACACCCAGACAACCGGCGCCATGCCGCCGAACCTTGCGGCGCTCGCCACAGGGGGTTACCTCACGAGTTTGAATGACGCCTGGGGCCGACCGCTGACATACGCGGTTCCGGGCCGCTCCGGCGCTCGGTTCACGCTCACGAGCGTGGGCCCGGACGGCGTCGCGGGGACGTCCGACGACGTCAACTGGCCCTGACAGAGAGGATGAAGTGAAAGGCGATCGGAAGTCGAAGCACCCAGGGCCAAACGGACCGCCGCCAAGCGGTTCGGTGTCGTCGTACGGCGCGTCGGCTCGCTCCGCGCCCGGGTCGCGGTCCTCGGCGGGACTGACGCTGCTGGAGGTGGTGCTGGCGGTGGTGATTCTGGGGCTGGTGGCGGCGGCGATCTCGGGGGCGATCTCGACGGTGGAGGCGATGAACGCTCGCTCGCGGCAGATGGTCGCGGCGTACGAGCTGGCGCACCGGCTGATCCTCACGTGGCTGGACGACCAGAAGCGGATGCCGGCCCAGACGCTGCCGCTGGACTACGGCCCGTACACGTTCATGTGGGACATGCAGGAAGACAACGTCCGCATGGTGATCAACGAGGCGCAGAAGGCCAACAGCGGATCGACGCCGCAGGCGCTGAGCCGGTTCAAGCTGGTGTCGATCACTGTGTATATGGCCGAGGGCGACCCGCGTCAGCCTTACAAGGGGCCGGAGCTGGCGACGCTCAAGCGGCTGTACGACCCGGCCGCGGCGCGGAATCCGGAGTCGATGAAGGCGTTGAAAGACCCGGACAACCTGGAGCGGCTGATCCGCGAGATCACGGGGCAGGAGGTCCCGATCCCCAACGGCGGCGGGAACACCAACAACAAGGGCGGCGGGTCGGACTCAAAGCGGTAGACCCGGCGGAGCGGCGCGATATGCAGAGGACACACACGGATAATCCGGATGCGGGATGGGCGGGACGGTGCGCGCGGCGAGCCGCACGCCGCGGCTTCACGCTGCTCGAGACGGTGCTCGCGGCGGTGCTGGGGCTGATGGTGATCGTGGCGGCGTTGAGCCTGTTCACGGTCGTGCAGCGCTCCGACAAGCGATCGCAGGCGAAGATGGAGGAGAACCTGGAGCTGGCGTCGGCGCACAAGACGATCGCGAGGGCGTTCCACTTCCTGCTCATGTCCGACCAGGAGCGGCCGCAAGAGGGCGAGACGAACGAGTTTCTCGACAACGACGACGAACGGAACAACCCCGATCTGGCGGACGTGGAGGACGACGGGGCGAGCTCGAAGCGGTTCTACCTTCAGCCGGACGTCAACAACCCGGTCGAGATGACGGTGGGAACGGAGGACCGGCCGCGGCGGGCCCCCTCGCAGGTGTTCGGCCTGACGTTGCGAGACTCGCCGATCCCGGGGGACGGGGACAAGACTCCTGAGCAGGCGTGGTTGGATCAGGTGATCCACGAGCGGGTGATGATGCGTGCGTCCGAGCGGCTCAACGAGCGGATGGGCGGGCGGAGTGGTGAGGCGGGGAGCGGTTCGTCGCGAGACTCGGGGAACGCCAACGCGCCGATGTCGGAATCGCGGGGGGGGAGCGATTGGGGCAACGGTCGCAACGGATCGGGCGATCTGCGGCTGTCGCTGCGAGACCGATCCGGGAGCAAGGGGAAGGGAGGGAGCGGGTCGAGCGATCGGGACAGCGACCACGGACGTTCAGGGATCGGTTCGGACGGTTCGGGCCTCGGCGGCGACGACAGCGACGGGCACGACGACCGGACGGCGAGCGAGCGGCTGGAAGACGCGGAGGAAGAGCGGCCGCGGGCGCCTGGCGTTCGCGGCGTGTTCGAGGTTCTGCCCGACGGCGTGGACGCGGCGGGCGACCTCACGGGCGAGGGTGCGAGCAAGGTCCGCCTGGAAGCGGGCGACGGGAGCCCGACGTACTCGCTTTGGTGGCGTGAACTGCCGCCGCTGGAGATCAACAACGACGAGGCCGACCCGACCGACGGCAACCAGAGCGGCGCGGACGGCGAGAGCTCCGGGGCGGAGAAGAGCGCGGAGTCGGGGTCGCTCAAGGCAGATGAGAAGTCCGGTTCGGATTCTTCAACTTCGCGCCGATCGCGCGGGTCGGACGATTCGCGGGATTCGAGCCGGGCGCGGGGGTCGCGTGCGGCGGACGGCGCGGGCGATGTGATCGACCGCGAAGTTCAGCGGATGGTGGACTCGTCGGACACGACGGGCAAGCGCGTGCGTCTGCTGAGCGGGCTCAAGACTTGCCACTGGACGGCGTTCCGCGGGCGCAAGGAGCGGGACAAGGTCTGGGCGGAGTTCGTGGGGCACCTGCCGGCGTTTGTCGAGCTGGAGATCGTGACGGCGAGCGGGCGGCGTGAGAACTGGATCTTCGACGTGGCGTGGACCGAGGGCGCCGAGCCGGGCTCGCTGGTGGCGCAGGCGCCCGATGCGCTGAACGCGGGCGTTGGCGGGCTCGCGGGGCTCGTGGACGAGCTGAAGGGGCAGGTCGGCGATCAGACGAACGACGGCACGGGCAAGCCCACCGGCGACGGCAAGGGCGGCGTCGGCACGGGCACGGGCAAAGGCAAGCCCAACAAGGGCGGCAAGAAGGGCGAGCCGACGCAGCAGGACATCAACAAAATCATCGACGACGCCATTCGGCGCGCGACGCAGCAGGGTGGAGGTGGGGGGAGCGGGAAGAACGGCAAGTGAAACGGGCACGGGCGGAGCAACTCCTCGGGTCATCGCGGGCGCGGCGCGCCCGGGCGTTCGCGCTGCCGCTGGTGATCCTGCTCACGCTGATCGTGAGCTTGGCGGTGGGCGTGCTGATGCAGCGGAACAGCGTGGGGTATCTGGCGGCCCGCCGGCAGGCCGACTCGTACATCGACAGCCACGCGGGGCTGGGGATGCGCGAGATGGTGAGCCGGTGGCTGTCCACCGTGCGCGGGCGGCTGCGCGAGAGCCTGGAGGATGACGGGTATGCGTTCAGCCTGGAGCTGCCCGATGGCAACCGGGTGGACGTGTTCTTCGACGACGCGCAGGGCTCGGTACTCTCGCGGACGGACATGCTCACCGGGCGCCGGCGCGAGATCGTTGAGATGATGAACGCGTACCTGGAGTTGATGGAGCGGTCGGGCCAGGAGATGTCCAACGAGCACCCGGGCGAGGGGCTTGGGCCGCGGGAGTCGTTCGAGGTGCGCCAGCGGGCCCACGGGAAGGCGGGCGAGCCGATCGAGACAATGCCGATGACGCGGAAGTGGGGTCCGTCGGAGATCAGCATCCGGACAGCGCCGCTGGAGGTGCTCGAGGCGCTGGCGTCGGCGGTGACGGACCCGAAGAAGGCGTCGAAGGTGGCCGAGGCGCTGGTCAAGCGGCGCGACGATCAGGCGACGACGCGCGACATGGCGGTGGACGAGGTGACGCGCACGCTGCGCGAGCTGGACGTGGGGGACGACGCGATCCGGGAGATCGGCGCGATGCTGGTGTACACGCCCACCCTCTATCGGGTGACGGCGGAGCAGCGGACGTCGTCCGGTGAGTTGATCGCCAAGGCGGTGGGCCTTCTGGAGGTGACGGACACCCGCGGCGACGTGTTCAACCAGAACGCGCCGTTCCTGACTTGGGAGACGGTGCCGCTGGAAGATGAGCCCGCGGGCGGGCAAGACCGATAAGAAGGGAAGCGGCGCGAAAGGGTGGTCCACCTGTTTGGGTGGAGGAGTTCCCGGTCCCTATGCTTGCGGGCGACGAACAGTGATCTGGGTGGAAGCGCGAGGTTGAGGCGGAGCGTGTGACATGAACAGCCACCGACAAAGAGCCAGGCGAAGGACGGTGATGTGGCAGGCGGGGTCGATGGCGCTGCTGGCCGGGGCGATCGGGCTGGCCGCGCTGCCGCTGGGGCGGATTCTGGGTGCGGGCAAGTATGAGGCGCCGACGGGCGCGACGGTGGCGGGCGGTGACGTGAAGCCGGTGACGATGACGGCGACGGACGTGATGCGCACGGCGGACTCGATGCAGCAGATCGCGGGGAAGGTGGACGTGGCGCCCGCGCCGCCGCCGCCGATGGAGACCGAAACCACGACGGAGACGACGGAGGTTAAGACGCCGCCCGCGGCGCCGACGACGTGGGCGTACATCGGGTACATGAGCGGTCTGGGGGCGGAGACGGCGCTGGTGCGGATCGGGCCCTCGGACACGGGCACACAGGTGATGCTCAGGCAGGGGCAGGAGCACGAGGGGACGAAGGTGGTGGAGGTGAAGCCGGATCACCTGATCGTGGAGAAGGCGGGCGCGCGAGAGCGGATCGACCTGACGCAGCGGACACTGGCGTGGGACACGACGCCGCCGCGACAGCCGGCGGCGGCGCGTCCGGGCGGGCCGAACGCCGCGGCGACGATGGGCGTGCCGGGCGCGAACGGCGGGCGGCGTCCGAACTTCCCCCCGAACACGAGCGCGGCGGCGTTGGCCGAGTCGCAGCGGAGGATGAAGGCGGCGCTGGCGCCGCAGACGCAGATGGACTGGCAGAAGGCGGGCAAGGAGATGGGCGAGTTCGGGCAGGACAAGCGCGACGCGTTGATGAAGGTGCTGGCCGAGCCCGGGCTGAGCCCCGAGGAGCGCGGGAAGCTGCTGCGGGAGATGGGGATCCCGACGGAAGGAACGCCCGAGGAGCGGATGGAGTTCATGAAGTCGGTGGGCGTGACGCCCGACAGCGACCCGAAGCTGTTCGAGATGCTCAAGGAAGGCGGAGGGTCGAAGTGAGTCGGACGGTGGTGTGCTATCTCGAGCGGGCGGCGGGCGGGAGCCTGATCCGTCGCGTGCGGCTGGTGGGCGAGGGCGGGCCGACGGGCCTGGACCGCACGTGGACCGCGCCGTCGCTGAGCGTGGGTGGTTCGGGCGCGGGCGGCGTGGGCGAAGGTGAGGGGGGAGGCGGGGGTGGGGGCGGGGGCGGATCGAGCAACGAGGCGGTGAACCACACGCGGGCCGCGGCGCGCTGGGTGGCCGACACGCTGGGCACGCTGGGCACGAAGCGACTGGCGATGCTGTGCCTGGACCCTGACGGGTCGCTGTGCACGTGGCTGAGCGCACCCAGCGCGGACCCGACGGTGATCCAAGCGACGCTGGCGCAGCCGGACACCGAGGGCGACGTGGGCGGCGGCGGGGCGGCGCGCCTGCTGGCGCTGGGGGCGGGCTCGTCGGGCGGGTTCGGCGCGGGCGACGCTTCGCTGCAAGCGCTGGCGACGATGGAGCGCCCGAGCGGGCGCGGACGCTCGCGTGCGGCCGAGACCGGCAAGAAGCGGCTGGCGGTGCTCGCCGTGCCCGACGTGCCCGTGCGGGTTTTCCTGGACGAACTGGATTCACGCGGGGTGGAGGTGGATCAGGTGATCAGCCTGTGGCACGCGCTGGCGATGGCGTGGGACCCCAGCCGGCCCGAGCCGGGCGAGCAGTCGGCGGAGCGCGTGGTGGCGACGGTGTCGCCCGCGGCGGCGATCGTGGCGGTCGATCCGCTGGGACGGCTGGTGTGGGCGTGGTCGCAGTCGGGGCAACTGGTGGCGGGCGGACAGATGCGTCTGCGGACGATCGCGGGGAGCACGCCCGATCCATCACCCGTGGGCGACGAGTTGGCGGAGGCCGGGGGGACCGGGGGGGGAGAAGGGGCGGCGCGGCGGGTGGAGACGGGCGAGGTGTCGCGTGCGCCGTCGGCGGTGGAGTTCACGGTCGCGGACACGGGGCGGCTGGTGCTGGACTGGTTGAGCTGGAGCGCGCAGCTCGGGCACTGCCCGCAGCGCGTGGCGTGCCTGGGGCCGGCGCCGGTGGCGGGGGTGGACACGCTGCCGGACCCGGGGCTGGTGGGTCGCTCGCTGGGCGAGGCCTGGCCGAGCGCGACGGTGGGTGTAGCGGTGCACGACGACCCGGTGGGGGCGACGCTGCACAGGCTGCTGACGCACGACATCGTGCGTGAGCACCGCCGTGCGGCGGAGTTGGAGGTGGCGACGGGTTCGGACGATCCGCGGGCGTCGCTGGTCGCGCTGAGCGCGCGGCCGGGGCGCGTGGACCGGCGGATGCACACGTGGGCCGCGGTGGGCGTGGCGGCGATCGCGGTGGTGGTGGGGGCGGTGGGGTGGAAGTTCCACGCGGCGGCGGTGCGGGCGGACCAGAGCATCGAGGAGGCCAACGAGCGGCGTCGCGACGCGCTGGAGAGCATGAAGGGGCAGGTGGCGGGGATCCAGGCGAGCACGAACCCCAGGCAGGACCTTCAGAACGAGATCGATCGGCTGACGAAGCAGAACAACGCGATCAAGGCGCCGCGTCCGCTGCTGACGGAGATGGCGGCGCTGCTCAACGCGATCGCGGGGCACGACGAGGTGAAGATCGATCGGTTCGACCTGAACCCGATCACGGGCATCGTGAACCTGCGCGTGCCCGACGCGGAGACGGGCCCGAGGATCCTCGAGCAGATCAAGAAGCTGCCGATGTTCATGAAGTGGGACGGGAGCACGCCGGGGGGTGGCGAGGGGATGAATCCCGGGGGCGAGCGGCGTTACAACTTGCAGGGGCTGGCGACGGCGGGGGGTGGGCGTTGATGCTCGACGAGAACATTCCCAACTCGACGGCGGAGCAGGCGAGGCTGGACCTCTCGCTGGCGGCGGGCGCGGGCGAGCGGGCCAACCGGCCGCGGGCGCTGCTGTTCGGGGCGGTGCTGCTGCTGGCGGCGGCGGTGGTGTACGCGCTCGTGGGCTTTGGCGAGCGCGAGAGCGCGCTAGGTCGCGTGGCGACGGCGCGAAAAAACGCGGACGAGCTGATCAGGCTGGTGAACCAGGTGACGGCGCTGCAGGACACGCTGTCGAAGCGCGGGCTGGACCCCAACCCGCGGATCGCCTCGTCGCTGGAGGACCTGGCGCGGTTCTCGGGCACGACGCTGAGCGGGCCGGTGACGGACACGCCCGGAACCGCGACGGGCCAGGCGGGTATGACCCAGAAGCGGTACACGGCGAGGTTCGTAAATCAGCAACCGGCCGCGTTGCTGCAGTTCCTGAACGCGACCCAGGAGTCGCCCGAGACGGCGGGCGTGGAGTTCGCGAGGATCAACCTGCTGCCGGGGATCGCCGACCCGGCGACGGGGCAGGTGCTGTGGAACCTGGACGTGGATTTCACGCGCTGGGAGCGGCAGTCGAAACGGTAAATCGCGGAGGACGGAGTGTCGGGGACCAGGCCGGGGTGTGGGTACACATGGAACCGGGGCGACAAGCGAAGATGCTCAAGCGACCGAAACACCATCGACTGACCATCGGCCTGCTCGCGCTGGCGGCGCTGTACGCCGCGGGCGCGAGCGGGTGCGCAAACAGGACGCGCCAGCCGCTGCGCGTGCCCGAGAGCGCCACGCCCGAGGCGCGGGCCGCTGCGCTGGCCAAGGCCGAGGACCTGGCCCGCGACGCGCAACGGCTGGAACTGGCGGGCGACAAAGATCAGGCGATCAAGAAGTACGGCGAGGCGATCAACACGTTCCACGATCTGCCGGTGGCTTGGAACAACCTGGGCGTGCTGTGGGCCGATCAGGGAAAAAACCTCGAGGCGGCCGAGGCGTACAAGACGGCCTCGGAACTCTCGCCGACCGACCCGCGCCCGCTGAAAAACCTGGGCGCGCTGTGGGAGGAGCTGGGCTACCTGGACGACGCGGCCCGGTGGTACGACGAGGCGCTGCGACGCGACCCGAACTACCTGCCCGCGCTGCGACGCGCGATCCTGGTGGACGACCTGCGGAACGAGTTGAGCGACACCACCGCCGAGCGACTCAAGGCGGCGATCATCATGGAGCGAGAGCCGTGGTGGATCGAGCGGTTCAAGCGGATCCAGCAGCAGATGAACGAGCGCCCGCTGGCCGAACGGGTACCGGACGATCACCGCAACCGCGACCTAGCCACGCCGTAACGCGGGTGTAGACTGGAGCATGGCTGTGTGAGCGCGCTGGGTGGTGCCCGGCGCGTTTGTGTATTCGGTGGTGGGGGGGTGGGTAAGCGGGGAGCGGTACGACGTAAGCGGGGGGAGGAGGGGGCGGGTCCGAGAATGGCCGTGCGCGAGCCGGCGGAAGGTGAGCGGTGATGCGTGGGAGCCGGCGTGATTCGTTGATCGGCGTGCTGGCAGCGGCCGGGCTCGCGGCGGGGCTGGGCACGCCGCGGGGCGCGTGGGCTCAGGATTCGGTGTCGAACACCGGCGGGCTGCCGGGCGACGCGGTGAGCGCGTACCAGGCGGGCGCGGGCGGTTCGAGCGAGCAGGTGAACAACTACGTCGTGGACCTGTCGCCCAAGTCCGGGTCGTGGGGCACGGGGTTTGTTCTCGGGCCGGTGGTGAAGGCGAGCCGGTCGGGGAACGGGCAGTATTTCGATCTGCTGCCGGGCGCGCAGGCGGCGTCGAGCCGGTTCGGCTCGGGCGGCTTTGCGCGCGGCTCGTACGCGCTGTGGACCACGCCGGGGCAGGGTGTGAACGGCGCGGACAACGACGCGCCGGGCGCGAGCGTGAACACCGCGACGAGTGCGGGCCAGCAGTTCGCGCTGGCGTTCATGGAGTTCGGCAACGGCGTGGACGGGGTGTTCGGAAACGGGGACGACGAGAACAACATCGTGAGCGCGATGGTGAACTTTCAGCGGCGCAACCCGCGCCGGCTGTACGTCTCTCGCGTGGTGGCGATGACGAACAAGTCGGGCGTGTCGGCCAACGGCACGGCGTCGCTGGGCCTGGGCGGCGTGGACGAGGCGGGGAACGTGCACGTCCTGGGCGACGGGCAGGGCATGGTCGATCCGCTGCGCCTGGCGCAGCGGTACTACCTGCGTGTGGGTTCGCTCGCGCGGAACGAGGCCGTGAACAACCGGGTGATGGACGGTGGCGCGGGCGACGGCGCGGCCACGGCCTTCGTGCGATCGTCGCAAATTTCGATGACCACGCCGGCGATCATCCCGCCCAGCGTGGGTGCGGGAAGGGCGGTGGCTATCGGGCTGGACTTCAACGCGGACTACGTGTTCGAGTCGGCGCCCGGGGTCACACAGACGACCAAGGCGTACCTGCAGGGGTCGAGCGGGTCGTCGCGCGGCAACCTGACGTTCATCGCGCAGACGTTCGCGCCCGTGCGTCTGGGCGGGGCCGACGCGGGCACCGGCGTGTGCCTGGTGAGGACCGACGGAAACTCGCGCACGCGCGGCATCGAGGTCTTCGGCATCAACACCGACGGCTCGGTGGACGGCACGCTGAAGGTGCAACTGCCGATCATCGGCGGACAGATGCTCGACCCGACCGACGGCTGGAACCCGCAGACCAACTACGGCGTGGTGGCGGTGCACGAGTTCACGGGCTTCGCGGGCCAGGCGCCGTTCCGCGGCGGCAACGGGCAGGTCGCGGCGACGGTGCTCAACAGCGGCGAACTGCTCGCGGCCGCGGTCGTGACGCCCACGAACGGGAGCCTCGTGCCGCAGACGCAGGACGACTACCTGGTGGTGGCGAGGGTGGGCACGGGCGGGTCGGCGACGTGGGTGACGGCGGCGCACACGGGCAACGCGCTGGGCGCGGCGGGCGGGACATCGAAGATCATCCTGGGCGACAACGGGGCCGACGGCCTTCCCGGCACCGGCGACGCGGGCGAGGGCGACGGGGTGGTGGACAACGGGCCGAACGCGTGGATCGGCCGGATCGCACGGATCGGCGAGGTGTACCCGACGCAAAGCTCGGGTCCGAGCATCTCGGCGCCTGCGATGGACCGGCGCGGGAACGTGTACTTCATGGCCGCGGTGGCGCTGAAGCAGAACGACGGCTCGCTGGAGTACACCACCGCGCTGCTCCGGGGCGTGCGCGACTCGGGTACGGGCGGGTACAAGCTGGAGCTGATCGCGCGCCCGGGCGACGTGATGCCGGGGCTCAACAGCGGGCGCAACTACCAGGTGCAGTTCCTGGGTCTGGCCGACGCGGACTCGGCGGCGTCGGGTTCGATCTGGTCGGGGAACATCGTGCAGGACTCGATCTCGGGCGGTGACGCGGCAAGTGCGCCTTATGGCAGCGCGCTGTCACTGGGTGTTCTGACCTTCGCGGCCAAGATCGTGTACGACTACGACGGCGACGGCGTGTTCGCCGACCCGAGCGCCGGCGCGAGCAACAGCCACGACCAGGCCTACAACGTGGTGATGGCGCTCATGCCGCGGATCGCGGGCGGGGATTTCAACCTCGACGGCGTCGCGAGCGTGCAGGACATCTTCGACTTCCTCGCGGCGTACTTTGGTGGCGGTGGCGACTGGAACGGCGACGGCGTCGCGAGCGTACAGGATATCTTTGACTTCCTGGCGGATTACTTTGCAGGGTGAGGGGGGAGGGAACGGGGACTTGGGACTTGGGACTTGGGATTGAGGGATGGGGGCGTCCGGCTTGACATGAAATCAACACGGCATCCGTCGGCGTGATAGAGTTCTGATCAAAGTTCGGAAGTTGAACGGGCGGGCGTGGGCGGCTGGATCTCGGTGACGATGGCGAATCGAACGAAAGCGAAGAGCAAGGGGCTCGGGGCCGGCCGAGAATCGAAGCGAGGAGGCAAGGGGCGCAGGCCCGCCGGCGCGCCCGAAGAGCGAGCCCGCGGAAACGGGGCGATCGGGAGGCGGCGGCCGTCGGTCACGTTCGAGACCGACGCGCGCGGCGTACTGACGGAGTTGCAGCGAGCGCTCTCTGATCTGCTCGACGGGCTGGCCCGGCCGACCGGGACGCCGACAGAGATCGCGCGGGCGCTGGGGCTGGATTACAAGCTGAGCTGGCAGGTGCACCGGATCGCGACGTCGGCAAACCCGCTCGCGGGGGGAACGAACGTGCCGGCGCGGGTGTCGATGCGCCGGCTGCTGAGCGCGGCCGCGCGCCGTCGGGCGCCCGCGCCCGTCCTGGAGCGCGCTTCGGAGGCGTTCGATGCGTTCGAGCGGATGGTGGAGGCGGAGGCGGGCGATCGCGAGCGGCTGGCGGGGATGCTCGCGGCCCTGGTGCCCGAGGCCCGGCAGCAGCGCGAGTTGGAGATCAAGCGGGCCGCGTTCAAGGCATCCAGCCGAGTGAAGGGCGTCACGATGGAGGCGCAGGTCGGCGCGTTCATCCTGCACCCGTCGGACGACCCGATGCGGGTCGATCGGGCCACATTCTCGGCGTATGTGGGTCTGCACAGGCTGCGTGCGGCGGCGCCGATCGGGTTCGCGACATTCTCCGCAACGACGCCGGCCTCGCAGGCGCTCACGCTCGATCGCGTGCCGACCGGCGGGCTGCGCAGCAACCTGCTGACGCGGTACTGCTCGGAACCGATCCCGCGGTTCGACGTGCGGGAGTTTGGCGCGGAGACACGGTACAGCGTGGCCGGGGCCGACGTGGGCATGGGGGCCGCGGTGCAACTGGTGATGGCCGAGCTGCGCACCGCGGCGATGAAGCGCTACCGCCAGCCGGACGGGCGGACCAAGTGCGGCGTGATGAACACGTGCGACATCCCCATGCAGCGGCAGGTGACGGACGTGTGGCTGCATCGTGATGTGTACCCCGGGCGCCGGCCGCGGCTGGGGATGTTCGACGTGGTGCCGCGGGGGCTGGCGGGCGGCATTGACGACCCGTCCCGCGAGGCCGACCGGCTGCCGTTCGAGGAGTCGATCGTCGAGATCGACGGCGGGATGTGCGGCGGCGGCGCGGCGGTGGGGGTGCTGCCGCACTACGAGACGATGCTGCAAGAGGTGTGCGGGCGGCTGGGCTGGGAGGCGGCGGCGTTCCGCGGGTTCAGGCTGGACGTGGAGTTCCCGGTGTACGGCGGGCAGTACATGATCGGGTTCGAGGTGCCCGATGCGCCGGGGGAGGAGCCCAAGGGGTGAGCGGCGTGGTCGCGGCGGCGTCTGAGCCGGAGCGGGGGGAGGGGGGAATCGGGGGCCTTCTTCGCCATGTCCTGCACGATCCATCCCATCGCGGACGCGGCGATGAACGTCCGCATTCTCCCCGCGCGCGTGCCGGACACCGGGCATGGGGCGCGGGTCGCCGCGGAGTGGGGCCGTCTCCGCACCGCGAATCCGCGCTACCACGACGGCCCGATCCTGGTGCTCGAATCGTTGAATCCGCTCACGGTGCGGCGCGACACGTACCGCACGCTGGCGACGGCCGCGGCGGTCGATCCTTCGGTGCGATCGCTGGGTGTGCAGGGCGTGGTCGTCGGGCGCGATCGGGCGGGAGTGGAGCACGTGCTCTTCGGCCGGCGGAGTTCAGAGACGCGAATCTACGGCGGCCTGTGGGAGAACGCGCCCTCGGGCGGGGTGGCCGGCCCGCCGGGGTGCGAACGGCTCACGCTCCCGGACTTCGTCGCGGCCCTGCGCGATGAGGGGTTGGAGGAGCTCGGCCTCGACCTCGCCGACGCCGCGGTGACGCCGCTGTGCCTGCTCGACGATCCCCGGGCGTTCAGCATCGACCTGGTGCTGGGTGTGCGCCCGCGGGGCGTGATCGACCCGCGCTCGCTGCCGTGCCCGGCGAGCGATGGCGGGCGCTGGGAGTACATCGACGCGGCGTGGGTCGGGCGCGCCGAAGCGGGCGCGTGGGTCGGGCGCGAACCGGGGGCGTTCTCGCCGTCCACCTCGGCGCTCGCGCGGCAGGGCTTTGACAAGTTCTGATGCGCCGGGGCGCTGACGTTCCTGGCGGTGAGTGCGGGGAGCACAGGGCGGGGGCCCGGCGCCGCGCCCTTACGACAGCAGCCCCTCGATCCCCGGCATGTTGGGCAGGCCGAGCAGTTCGGCCTCTTTGGCGATCTCGCGCTGGGCCATGGCCTTGGCGATGTCCATCGCGTTGTTCACGGCCTCGGCGATGAGCGATTCGACCATCGCCTTGTTCGCGGGATCGGCGATGCCCGCAAGCGCGGCCAGCTCGATGGACACCGAGACGACCTTCATGTCGCCGCTCACCGTCGCGCGGACCGCGCCGCCGCCGCTGCCGCCGGCGGCACGCAGCTCGGCCAGTCGGGCCTTGATCCGCTCGCCCGCGGCCCTGAGGCCGTCCTTGTTCTTCATCAGCCCGGCGAGGGCGCCGGCCATCTTCAGTGAGTCCAGCATCCGCGTGCTCCGTTGATTCAGGGCCCGATGTTACGGGGCTGCACCGACACGATCCGGGCGTTGAAGAGTTCCATCGCGATCTTCACGAGCGGGTCATCCACGGGTGACGGCGGCGGGCCCGCGGGCGGCGTGCTCCCTTGCTCGCTCGCGTCGGCGGGCGTCGCTTCCGGCTCGCGCAGCGTGACGACGATCCGCCGCCCGACCTCCTTCTCGAACGCCGCGGCGATCTCGGGAAGGCGAGAGCGGGCCCCGGCGAGGAAGCGCGGGGCGGTGTCGAGGACGGCCGCGTCGTCCTTGATCTCCACCAGTGTGGAGTTGGTGAGGATCGCGCGCAGCACGGGCGAGAGCGTCGGCGAGCGGACGATGCGGGCCCACAGGGGCACGTCGGTCGGCGGTGTGGCGGGCGTGTCGTCGGGGGGGGGGGGGGAGGATGGAGTCGGGGGGCTGGCGTCCGCCGGGCGCGGTGGGAGCGCCGGCGATGGACGGGCCGCGGCGTCCCGCGTGGGGCGCGGCGGCGCGTCGGCAGCCCCGACTATTTTTTTACCGGGCTCCTCCCGTTTCGCGGGGCGACGACGGCCGCGCCGCCCGACCCTCCCGCGCCGCCCGCCAGGAGGGCCGCGACGTTGGCGATCTTCTCGCTCAGGGCCAGGCGCACGATCGCGGCGTCGAGCATGGCCCGCGGCTGGGCGCTCATCTTGCTCGTGCGCGCGACACTGTCGCACACGGCGATGAGGTGGGTGAGGCCCGCGGCGTCGAAGCGCTGGGCCGCTTTGACCATCTCGCGCCGGGCGTCGTCGGAGACGTCGACCAGGTCGGAATCGGGGCCGCAGGCGCTGAGGACCATGAGGTCACGAAAGCGATCGGCGAGCGTGCCGAGGAGTTGCTCGGGGGAGACGCCGCGTTTGAGGAGGCTGTCCGCGCCCTTGAGGCTCGCGGCCGGATCACCGTCGGCGATTGCGTCGACGAGGTTGTCCACGAGCGTGCGGTCGGGGAGGCCGAGCAGCTCTTCGAGCAGGCGGAGGGTGATTTTCTTCTCGCCGCTGGCCATGAGGCGGTCGAGCAGGCTGAGGGCGTCCCGCATGGAGCCGTTGCCCAGGCGAGCCACGGCGTGCAGGGCTTCGGGCTCGGCGCTCACGCCCTCGGACTTGAGGACCTCGGCCAGGTGGGCGCCGATCTCGCCGGAGGGGATGTTGCGGAAGTCGAAGCGCTGGCAGCGCGACTGGATGGTCGCGGGCACCTTGTGCGTCTCGGTGGTGCAGAGGATGAACACGACGTGCTCGGGAGGCTCCTCCATGGTCTTGAGCAGCGCGTTGAACGCCTGGATCGTGAGCATGTGGACTTCGTCGATGATGTAGATCTTCTTGCGCCCGCGCATGGGCTTGTAGACGCTGTTGGCGATGAGGTCGCGGGCCTCCTCGACCTTGTTGTTGCTGGCGGCGTCGATCTCGATGACGTCGGTGTCCTGGCCGCGCATGATGGCGTCGGCGACTCCGGGGAGGTCCTTGCCCTTGTCGTCGACGGCGTTGAGGGCCTTGGCGAAGATGCGGGCCATGGAGGTCTTGCCGACGCCGCGGGTGCCGGTGAAGAGGTAGGCGTGCGCGACGCGGTTGGTCGCGATGGCGGTCTGGAGCGTCTTGGCGATGGGCTCCTGGCCGACGACCTCGTCGAAGTCGCGGGAGCGGTACCGGCGGGCGAGGACTTGGTAGGCCATGCCAAAGGGTAGATGCCGCCGGCCTCACAGGCTCGGCCCAATGTGCCACAGGCACAGCCTGCTTTGAGGCCGTGCCTGTGGTGATATTGCACACGTTCATCGGGTCGACCACAGGTACGCCGCAGAGCCGGCGAGTCTGTGGCGATCAGGCGCCCAGGTTGTTGAGCGCCACGATCGTGCCCCGCTGGATGCCCAGCGTGGAGAACCCGCCGGAGGGCTGGAGGTTGCCCAGGGTGAGGTCCCAGTGGCGCATCATCGCCACCACGGGGAGGGTGGAGACGACCTCGACGGAATAGAAGAACCGGTTGTTGGCGCCCTGGTCGAGGATGTCCTGGAGCGTGTCGGTCTCGACGTCGAGCCGCTGGCCCGCGTCGACCTGCCAGTCTTTGGTGACCACGAACCCGTCGGTGTACATGAACCGGAGGGTGACGGTGGCGGCGTCGCCGCTGCCGCCCAGGCCGGCGATCTGCGGGTTGTACACGCTGATGGTCTCGAACAGATCGTCCCCCGCGCGGGCCGGGTCCATGAAGCCCTCGGCGAAGTCGGTGCGTGTCGCGGCGTTGTAGGCGAAGGGGTTGGCCAGTTCGTCGCCGCGCTCGGTGTGGGCCGATTCGGCGAAGACCTTGGCCGCACCGGAGGAGTAGCGCACGGTGTAGCTCTTGCCGGTGAGGATTCCGCCGGTGGAGACGCCGCCCGGATCGAACGACCCGCGCCGGTTGGGCTGGAGGATGAGCTCGGGCGGCGTGATGGTGAGGTCGGGCGAGCCGTCGTTGAAGCTGAAGATGAGGGTGATCGCCGCGACGGTGGAGCCGGTGTTGAGGAACGAGAGCGTCTCGCTGATGTCCGTGCCGAGGTTGGCCAGGGGCAGGATGGCCACGTTCTGGCCCTCGCCCGAGACGCCCAGGGTCGAGGAGCCGACGCCCACGCCGGAGGGATCGAAGTGCGTGATGGCGGCCACGATCGGCTGCGTTGAGCTGACCACGGCGGAGAAGGCGCCGTCGGGCAACTGCGGCAGGTCGTTGATCGACAGGCCGCCGCGGCGGAAGGCCTGAGTCGTGCGGATGTTCGTGAGCTCGATCGGGGCCTGGCCGGCAAAGTAGAAGGTGACGGTGACGGGCGCGTCGGTGTCGGAGGTGTTCTCCCAGACGATGAAGTCGCGGATAGAACCGCCCTTCTGCACGTTCGTCAACGCCCAGCTCTGGGCCGGGTCGGTGGTGAAGGCTTCGCCGGTCGCGGTGCCGAAGTCGTAGTGGCTGATGTTGGCCGACAGGCGATTGGTGGACCAGACCTCGATGGAGTAGGGCACGCCCTGCTGGACGAGGTTGGCCGCGACGTTGCTGAACTGCGAGATCGTGATCCCGCCGCGACGGTTGGCGCCGAGGGCGCCGGTCTTGATCACCTTGTCGCGGTACCAGAAATCGGGGTCGGGCCCGGAGGGGTTGGCGGGCGGCTGGGTCTGGGCGGTCTCTGCGCGGACGATGACCTGGTAGTTCGCGGTGACGGAGTTGGGGTTACCGATGGGCAGGAACTCGTTGATCGTGCTGCCGGCGAATCCCTCGGGGTAGTAGTACTTGAAACGGTAGAAGCTGGTCACGCCCTGCGGCTTGATGACCTCGGCGTCGGTGATCGTGACCAGCTCGTCGTCGGTGAAGCCGTCGCTGGTGTCGGCGCCGGTCTTGACGGGCAGCTCGTCGTAGGGCGCGCCCTTGTTCTGGTTGGTCACGCCGGTGGTGATCGCGGTCACGACGCTCCACGAGCGGTCGTCGAGCACCTCGCCGAAGACCGTGAACCCGCCGTTCTGCGTGTCGAGATTGCTGGCGTTGTTGGCGAGGTTGATGAACCACTGGCTCGACGCTGAGTTGGGGTCGTTGGCCTGCTTGGCCATCGCGATGGTGCGGACGATGTTGGAGCGCGTGGTCCCGTTGAACTCGTTGTTGACGTTGGCGCCGACGGGGATGTCCTGCGCGCCGAATGCCCCGTTGGCGCCCGTGCTCAGCCGCGCCAGCCCGGTCTGGATCACGAACCCCGAGACGAACCGGTGGAAGAACACGCGGTCGTAGTCGCCGTCGCGCACGTAGTTGAGGAAGTTAGTCGTCGTGAGCGGCGCGGCGTCGGGCCCCGTGCCCGTGTCGAAGAGCTCGATGTCGATGTCGCCGAAGTTCGTCTCCAGGCGCACCACCGTGTTCAGCGGGTTGCGCATGTCCGAAGTGCTGGGCAGCGCGGCCGAGTCGAACAACGCGCGTTGCTCCAGCGACTCCATGAGCGGCTCGGGACGGGCGGCGTGGCGACGAAGGTTTCGGCGGGCGGTCATGACCGGCGGACTCCTGACGTGAGACGTTGAAAGGTCGAACAATACGTGCTGGGTGTGAGGGCCGGCCCGCCGTGCACGGCGCGCCGAGTCCCCCCCTCCCCCCCTCTCCCCCCGCCCGTTCCGGGCGCACTCCCGGCCAGTGGCCCGTTATACCCGGTCCCGCGATCGGGTGTTGGGAGTCGACGAATCCTGCGCGCTGGCGGCCCGTTCCTTTTCCCCGTACCCAGACAGCACGTCCGGCCCCCCCCTCCCCCGCACCCCCCCGCCGGTTCGATGCTGTACGCACCAACCTGACGGCGCGGTTGACCCGGATCGGCAATTGCAGGTCGCGCGGACGCAAGTTATTGGGACTTCATCCGGTATCCGTGCCGATGCGTGCTCGGACCGCCTGGAATCCCCAAACTGGGGGGTTTATTGGGTGCGGATACACTCTGGATCAGTGAGCACGAGCACGGCGGAACCATCGATTGGCCAGACCGAACCGGGGCGGGGGCTCCCGGTGGCGCTCCTGCCGTCGGACGTGGTCCGGGTAGTGCCGGAAGCGGCCGACAACGGCCTGTCCGCGAGTGGGACGCGCCGGGCGGTCGTGACCCGGCGCGTGGCCGCGGTCGTGCCTTGCTTCAACCGGCGCGAGGACGCCCGGGCGCTGCTGTCGGACCTCTCGCACCTCGCGGCGACGTACGCCCAAGTCGGGCTGGAGGGCGAGATCGGTCGGATCGACCTGCGGGTGCTGCTGGTGGACAACGCCTCGGCCGAGCCGCTCTCGACCCTGCCCGTGCCGCCGAACGTGCGGCTGGAGCACCTGCGACTGGGCCACAACAGCGGCGGCAGCGGCGGATACAACGCGGGCATCCGCCGTGTGCTGGCGCTCGACGACGAGAACGATGAGGCCGCGGCGTGGCGCGAGTTCGACGCTGAGCACGTCTGGCTAGTGGATTCTGACGCGCGCGTCGCCCCCGATACCCTGTCCACGCTCACCGCTATGCTGGATACCGACCGCTCGATCGTGGCGGCGGGCAGCGCGATCTGCGACCCGCTGAGCGGGCAGGCGTTCGAGCTGGGCGGGCACGTGAACCGCCTCAACGGCAACTACGAGCCGATGGTGGTCGGCAACGTGGGCGTGCGCGATCTGGTGGATTCGGATTACCTGGCCGCGTGCTGCGCGCTGGTGCGGGCCGACGCCGTTCGCGATACGGGCGTAATGCCCGATCGCTTCCTCAACGGCGACGACGTGGAGTGGTTTTTGCGGATGAAGGCGATGACGGGCGGGCGCGTGGTGGGCGTGCCGTGGAGCGTGGCGATGCACCCGCGGTTCGATCGCTTCGCCACCTGGCCGCGGTATTACATGACGCGCAACGCCTTTGGCCCGCTGGATGCGGTGGGCGGCGACGCCTCGCTGCGCCGGTGGCGGGCCCTGCGCGAGGTGCCGCGGGCGGTGCAACAGGCCATGATGGACCGGCCCGACCTGGCGCGCCTGCACCTGGCGGGGCTGCGCCACGCGGCCCGGCACCAGACCGTGGGGCCCGCGCCCGAAGGGCTGATCCGCGTCGAACCGCCGCGGCCGCTCTCGGACCTCTCGCGGGTGCTGCTGGACGAACTGGGCATGGGGCGGGCCCGCCCGACGCGCGGGCGCGTGCTGCCCAGGCTGCTTCTCTCAGAAGAGCAGCGGGCCGAGGTCGTGCGCGGGCTGACGTGCGCGGGCGTCGTGCTGCGGCCGGGGCGCGACGGCACGCGACCCGAGGGGCTGCTGCGATCGACGCTCGGCGCGGCGCGCCGGTTCGTCTTCGGGCCCGAGGTGGACGTGGCCGTGATCCCGGCCCGCGGCCGGCCCGACTCGTGGTTCCTGGGGCGCATCACGGTCGCCGTGACGCCGCAGGGGTTCATCATGCGAAAGCCCAACCGCTTCTCGACGGGGGCGAGCGCGCTGGGCACGCTGTTCAAGGGCGTTCGCCGGGCGCTGGCGGTCGGGCGACGGCGCGAGGACCCGACGGTCAACAACGCTCCCTGGTTGCACGCGTCGGACCCGCGGGCCGTCGCGGCCGCGGGCGCGTGCGGGCTCACGCTGTGCGCCGTGGTGCTCAGTTACAACCGCTGGGGCGCGCTGGACCGCACGCTGCGGAACCTGCGTGAGAGCGGACTGTTCGCGCTCGACGACGGATCGGCGGGCGCGCCGTGGTCGGTGGTGGTGGTGGACAACGGTTCGAGCGACGGCTCGGCCGACCAGGTTGCGAGGGCGTTTCCGCGGGCGAATGTGGTCCGCATCGACCGGAACATCGGCGTCGAGGCGTTCAACCGGGGCGTCGGCGCGGCCCCGCCCGGTGCGGACGTGATGCTCATCCTCGACGACGATGCGACGCCGGACCCCCGGGCGCTGCGCCGGGCGATGGAACTGCTGGCCCGCCGCCCCGATCTGGGCGCGGTAACTCTGCACCCGCTGCATCCGCGAAGCGGCAAGAGCGAGTGGACCTTCGCCCGGCGGGCGACGGGATCGGTGAGCGACGCGTGGCCGGTGATGGGCTGCGGTAACCTCGTGCGGCGCGACGCGTGGCGGATGGCCGGCGGGTACGAGTCGGGCTATTTCCTGTACCGAAACGACACCGACCTGGCGCTCAAACTCCGCGGCCTGGGGCTCGGCGTGCACTTCAATCCCGCATGGGTGGTGTGGCACGACACCGCGGCCGGCGCGGGCGCGCGCAAGAGCGAGAACTGGCACCGCACCGCCACGCGCAACTGGGTGTGGATGGCGCGCCGGCACGCCCCGTCGTTTGGCGAGCGGTGGCGGGGCGCGGCGGTGGGCTGGATGTGGGCGCACAGGCTCGCGGGCCTGAGCGCGTCACGTCACGCGGCCACGCTGCGCGGGGCGATCGAGGGTGTCCGCCGCCCGCCCCCGCCGATGGATGAGCGCATCAGGTCGGGGGCGGCGTGGCGCGACTTGCTGCGGATGCTCGTGGCCCGTTCGTAGACCCGGGGGATTCGCGATCGCCTCGCGGCCGGGGTTATCGGGCCATCGAGGCGGCCGTTCCCAGGCGGCCGGAACTGCCGTGGGCGCTGCGTTTGCCAGCAACTCCCCGGCCGTGTCCGCCGATACACACTTGCGGTGCGGGCGCCTGTGCGCCCGATGCTCCTTCCCGCGGCGGTCGACCGGCCGTCGCGAGTCTCCACATGACCACACCAAACAAGAAACCCGATTCCGCGCCGAACTCCCTTCGACTCGACGCCGCAAAGCTCAACCGATTCCTCGATGAGCGTGACCAGGCCTCGGAGGGCGGCGAGAACAAGCCGCGGCGCGACTTTGTGCGATGGGCGTTCCGAACCGCCAGCATTCCGTTCACTGTCGTGCATCCCGGCGGGTCCAACGCGGTCATGCATGTCGCCTGCCGGAACCTCTCCTCCGGCGGCATCGGCTTGCTGCACAACGCGTACATGCACACGGGCACGCACTGCTTTGTCACCCTGACCCGGACGGACGGTCATCGCGTCTCCGTCGAGGGGACGATCGTTCGGTGCATCCACGTCACCGGCGCGATCCACGAGATCGGGGTCAAGTTTCTCAAGCCGATCGACGCCAAGCAGTTCATCGACCTCGATCCGTTCGCCAACGGCTTCAACCTCGAGACCGTCGATCCCGAGAGTCTGCGCGGCACGGTGCTGCTCATTGAAGACTCCGCGCTCGATCAGACACTCATCCGCCATTACCTCCGCGAGACGCAGATCAGTCTGGTTGTCGTGGACACCGTTGAAGAGGGCTTGGCCAGGGCCGCGGAGGGCGTCGACATGATCCTCTGCGACGCCAATGCCGGCGGGGCCTCGGGTGCGGACTTCGTTCGGAAGGCCCGCGATTCCGGGCTCTCCCAGCCCATCCTCATGCTCACGGCCGACACCGGGGAATCCACGCGCCGGGAGCTCATCAAGGCCCGAGCCACCGCCATCCTGACCAAGCCGCTCAAGCAGCAGACGCTCTTCCAGGCTCTCGCGGAGTTCATGTCGACAAGCGCCGACGCCGGCGGCATCGCCAGCACGCTGCCCGCCAACCATGCCAACCTCGGTCTGCTTGAGACATTCGTCGAGCAGACCAAGGCGACTGCGAAGAATATCGAGAAGGCCGTCGCCGAGAACAACGCCGCCCGAGCCAGGCTGCTGTGCCTTCAGATCATGGGCTCGGCCCCGGAGATGGGGTTCGAGAAGCTCGCCGACCTTGCCCGCGCCGCCGAGCAGGTCATCACGGCCACCAAGTCTTGCGCCGACGCCGCCGTCCCGCTCCGGACGCTCATCGGAGCGTGCCTGCGAACGTCCTCACGGCAGGCCGCGTAGCGATTTCCAGCCCCGGGTTTGGGTACCCCGCCGCTCCGCGGCGGGCCTCTTGGCCTTCCCCGACCGGCCTGAGCACCGAATAACGGAGATCGAACTCCTCCGCCGCGGAGCGGCGGGCTACCCGCGCGCCGCCGCCTCCGCCAGTTTCTGCGTCACGTCCTCGAAGTCCCAGCCGTGACCCGGGAGCCAGAACCAGCGCACCAGGTGGCTGGTGTTGAGCGTGCTGACGAGGTCGATCTCGCCGCTGGCAAGGTCCACCGCGGCCGTGAGCCGGCCGTCGATGTTCTGGTACGCCGGCGGGGAGAGGTTCATGTTCACCTTCCGCCACGAGTTGCGCCGCGCGCTGTATCGGTACGCGCTGATGCGCCCATCGTCCTTCACGCCCACCACGTAGTTCAGGCCGGCGCGGCTCTGGTAGGTCGTGGTTGTCTGCGGCTGGAACCCGTAGCCGTGCAGGCGGCTCGTCAGGTCTCGCCCCCACCACCCCTGGCCCCGCGTGGTGTAGCTGGTCGCCCACAGGTGCCCGTTCTCGTCGGTGCCGCTGATGTGCACGCCGCCGTTTCGCGGCGTCTGGAACACGGTGATCTCGCCCACCAGCGGCGCGGTGCCGGTCACGGCGCTGAGGTTCTGCATGTGCCACTTGAGCCGGCCCCGCATCTTGTAGAAGAGCTGGATGTTGCCGTCAAAGTCGAGGAACGCCAGGTTGCACGTCTTGTTCGGAGTGACCCACGACACGAGCTCGCTGGCCACGTAGGGCATATCGAGCCCGCGGTTCTCGACGTCCTTCTCGGTGATGTTTCGGAAGGTCCACCGGTACTGATCGCCGGTCTTTCGGAGCGTCTGCGAGTAGATGACCAGCTCGCCCGAGTCGCTCGCGCCGGCGAGCACGGCCCTGCGCATCGGGTCGAAGACCAGCTCGATGTCGTTGGAGATGTACAGCGAGTCGGCGATCTCGTCGGTGAGGTTGCGGTGCGTCCACACGCCGCCGCCGGGCGTCTCCTCGCGGAAGAGCAGCAGGCCGTCCATGCCGCGGATCGCGACGTAGGTGCGGTGGTCGCGGGAGTCCTGCCAGACCGTGGCCGCGCCGTCGATGACCGGCTCGTCGGGCCCGCCGCGGATGTCGTACCAGTTCCATGAGCCGTCGCCGTTGGCGGTGGCGAACAGCGGCTGTCCCCAGCCGTTGGTGAACACCATCGTCAGCTTGCCGCTGAGGAACAGCGTCGTGATGGGCTGCCAGTATTCGGGCATGACGCCCTGGTTGATCACCACGGGCCGGCCCTGATCCGGCGGCGCGAGCCCGGTGATCTGGACGGTGTAGACGCCCAGGCTCGTGCCGTTGGACGCCTCGACGGAGAGGTAATAGGTCTCGCCTTCCACCACGTCGAAGGTCACGGTCGAGCTGGTGGAGAGGTTGGCGTCGGCGACGCCGAGGTGGATCTGCACGCCCGAGGAATCGAACACGCGCAGTTGCGAGCCGAACGCGCCCTGCGGGTGGCCGGCCGTCACCGTCATCGTGCCCGAGCGCGGGATGACGACCTTGAACAGGTCGGTGTCGCCCACCGACTCCAGGTAGCCGACCTTCACGGCCGTGCCGGTGGAGTCTTCGATGGTGATCGTGGAAGCGGATCCGAGTTCGCCGATGTCTGCGTAGTCGTCGCTGCCCGAGCCGCCGGTCGGGCCCTCGATCAGCAGCAGGTACGAGCCCAGGCTTGTGCTCAGCGAGGCGCGGGCCAACAAGTAGTACGTCTGTCCGGCCGCCACCTGGAAAGTCGCGACCGAGCCGTTGCCGAACTCGCCGCCGGCCGTTCCCGCCGCGGCCTGCCCGTGCGAGCCGTTGTACGCGATGAGCTGCATCGCGAACTGGCCCGTTGGGTGCGTGAGCGTGACCGTGGTCAGGCCCGTCTTGGTGGCCACGAACCTGAAGAGGTCGGTGTCGCCGACGTTCTCCAGTACGCCGGTCTTGGCGCCGTTGCCGAGCGTCGGGTCCAGGTCGATCACGCCCGCAGCCGACCACTGCCCGGCGTTGGCGTAGTCGTCCCCGCCCGTGGGCGAGGCGAGCTCCGCGGTGAGGGCGTCCACCTTGACGTTCACGCCGGCGATCGTGGCCGTCTTGGTCACGCTGTAGCCGTCGCTGATCCGCGTGAACTTGACGTTGTACGCACCGTTGCCCAGGGCGATCTGGTAGTTGCCGGCCGCGTCGGTCGTGTAGGTTCCGACCACCGTCCCCGGCGCGGATTGCAGGGCCACGTCGATGCGCACCGAGCCCGCGCCCTCGCCGATCGAGTAGAAGTCGTCCGAGTCCGCGTCGTTGAACACCACGCCCAGGATGTAGCGGACGGGGTTGGGCCCCTGATACCCGAACATCTCGGTGTAGTAGTTGTCGTACGCCCCGCCCGCGCCCAGCGCAAAGCCCGGCCCGAACTCGTCGTAGTGGAAGCTCGAATCAAAGTTCGAGAACAGGCTCAGCACGTTCTTGCGGTGACCGACCGATTCCAGCCAGGCCCGGTGCACCGCGTCGATCGTCGAATAGCCGCCGGCGATGTTCTCGCCCGCCGTCCCGCCGTACCCCGCCGCCTGCGCCCGGAAGGTCGGGTCGTGGCCGTCGGGGTTCACGTGGTCGAAGAACCCGCGGGTCGCCATGTCCAGGCTGTGGGCCCGGGCCGCGGTCGTCAGGTATTGGTTCAGCGCCAGCGGCTCCTGTGCCACAAGCCTCGCGGCCTCGGCGCTGGTCAGTCCCGCGCTCAGATCGATCCCCAGGCGCAGGCCCTCGGCCTGCGGGTTGGCCCGCGCGCGGTTCACCAGTTCCGATAGGTACACCTCCGACGCCGTCCACGCGAAGCTCAACAGAGCCCGATTCTCCAGTTCCTCGACCCGTCCCCGCTCTTCCAGGCAAACGGCGCGGCCGCGCGGGATTCCCGCACGTCGCGCCATCCGGGCTGCCGGGCCGGTCACGGATCGGGTTGGCTTGAGGGGCATCGATCACTCCGGGTTGGCCATAACCACCCGGGTGATCGATCTGCTTCCTTTCCCACTTCAGCCGACCGTCGCCGCCCGCAGCCTCCCGCTTTGCGCCCGCGCCACACGCCGAGCGTTCGGTGTAACCGGACCGGTTATCGGCTCCAACTCCCCCTCCCAGAGGGAGGGGGCCGGGGGGAGGGCGAGCGACACTCCCGCGGCTACACGATCGCCCCTTCATCCCTGCCCCGCGCGATCACTTCATCTCGGTGAACCACCGGCCCCAGCGCGGGAAGTAGTTGTTGTCCGGGTCGAGGCTGAGCGCGACGTAGCCGGCGCGTCCGTAGATCGAGTCCTCGGGCACGAACCCGATGAAGCGGCTGTCACGGCTCATGTCGCGGTTGTCGCCCATGACGAAGTACTGGCCCGCGGGAACGACCTTGTCGCCCCAGGTGCTGCGACTGATCGCGCCGGGCGTGAGCGTCAGCGCGTGCGTGCGCACCACGCCGGACTGGTCGGTCAGGGCCTCCTGCGCGATGAGCACGTTGACGACGCGGCCGTTGGGGAGCCGGAACGTCTGCTCGTCGTCGGTGATCTTGTAGCCGCTCTTCACGCCGTTGATCATCAGGTGGTTGCCCTGCATCGAAAGGTGGTCGCCGGGCAGGCCGATCACGCGTTTGACCAGGCGGATGCCGTCGTCGGGAGACTTGAGCGTGACGATGTCGCCCCGTTGCGGCGTGTCCCACCGGGCGATCCACGAGGTCGTGAACGGCACGCGCAGGCCGTACGCCAGTTTGTTCACGTAGATGCGGTCGCCCTCGAGGATGGTCGGGCGCATCGAGCCCGAGGGCACGTCGTTCCAATCGGCGACCACCGAGCGAATGGGCGTTACCACGGCCGCGACGATCGCCAGCGGGATGATCCACTCTTTCAAGACGCGCTTGTGGAACGGCGGCTTTGGAGGGGTGGGGGTGGTGAGGGGGAGCGGTTGCTCGCCGTGCGGCTGCCAGGTCCGTTCACGCTTGCGCCACTTGAGCATGGGGGGCCTCGCGGGGTCGGGTCTTGGACGATGTGGGAACGGGGACTGGGAGGGGGCGGGGGGACGGCCGCGCATGGGGGCGCGGGACGCTCCAAAGTTACTCCGAATCCGCGCCCGGTGTTCGGAAAGCCGTCCGGGGGACCGAGCGGGCTACTCGTCGCTCGTCACGCGCGGCGCAGGCCGCGTAAACGGCCATCGGCGAACGATTCTCGGACAGCGATAGGCACTAATCCGGGTCCGCGGCCGCGGCGCCGGGTTGCGGCCAGTCTTCCGGCGGGCGGTTGAGACGGCTGGCGGTCTGGTCTGAGAGGGGGCGGTGGGGGCGGGGCGAGCCGCGGTTCCAGAGCTCCATCTGCGGGAAGGGGATCGAGATCCCGGCCTCTTCGAGGGCGAGCTTGACGGCGCGGATGGCGGTCTGGCGGACCGTGCCGAAGTCGGCGGTGGTGCACCACACGCGCAACTGCCAATCGACGCTCGACGGGCTCAGGCCGGTGACGCCCGCGTCGGGCGCGGGGTCGGCGAGGACGCCGGGAATGCTCGCGGCCGCGCGGAGCAGCGTGCGGCGCGTGGCGTCGATGTCCGCGCCGTACTCAACGCCGACGTTGATGTCGGCGCGCCGGCGGGCGTGGTAGGTGATGTTCTCGATGACGCCGCCGAAGATCTGGCCGTTGGGGATGACGATCCGCCGGTTGTCGGGCGTGTCGAGCTTGGTGTGGAAGAGCTCGATGTCGTCCACCGTGCCGAGCTGGCCGGCGATGGTGACCGTGTCGCCGATCTTGAACGGGCGGAGGAGCAGCAGCATGATGCCCGCGGCGAGGTTGGAGAGGCTGCCCTGCAGGGCCAGACCGATGGCCAGGCCGGTGGCGCCGACGACGGCCGCGAGGCTGGTGGGGGCGATCCCGAAGACCGAGAGCGCCGCCACCACGCCCAGCAGGAGCGTGGCCCAGCGCGCGGCGTTGCTGATGAAGCGGACGAGCGTCTGGTCGAATCGGGGGCGGTTGAGGGCGCGATAGACCGTCTTGCGGATCCACGCCGCGACGGCCCACGCGCCGACGAGCAGGAGCACGACGCCCAGCAGGCGCGTGCCCCACTCGGCCGCGAGGTGCAGGGCCCACGCGACCAGCGAGGCGGTCTGCTGGCGGACTTGGTCGAGCGCCGGGCCGGAGTTCGCGGGCGCGGCGGGCGTAGCGCTCGGTTGCGCCTGGGCGAGGACGAACGACACGATGGCCGCGGCGGCAGCGGACAAGGGCATGGTGGGTCTCCCGATCGGGCCCATGTGGGGCCGGGCGGGAGGGTACACGAGCGGTGCGGCGTGCAGAAATGACAACTCGCCCCGCGCCGGGAGAGACTCTCCGGCGCGTGAGCGAGTCGTCTGGCGTCCAGAGAGAGCAGAGTGAGGGCGGCCGGGACGCGCGGCCGCGGAGAGGAGCGGGGAACAAGGATCAGCGGCGGCGGCGTTGACGCCGGCCCAGCAGCATTCCGCCGGCGATGGTCACCAGCGCGGATGGGCCGGGCGAGGGGACGGGCGGGTGCTGACTGAAGCCGATGTTGTCGATGCCGACGCGCGGCACCTTGATGCCGAGGTTGTCGAGCTCGATGCGGATCTTGAGCGCGGGCGAGTTGCAGATCGCCGGGTCGAACGAGAAGCGGCGGTGCGTGGGCGTGCCGGTCTCGCCGGGCGGGAGCGGGCGCGGCTCGACGATGTCGGGAGCGACCTGCCAGTCTTCGCGGTAGAGCACGACGAGCTGGCCGGTGGTGATCTGGATCGACTTCACGGTCAACGCCTCGCCGATCTGCGAGGCCAGGTCGAAGTAGGAGAGGCAGACCTCGAAGCCCGGGTCGGCGGAGAGGTTGATTTCGAGGATGCGGTTGCCGGAATTCTCGCGGTAGAGGCAGTTCTCGAAGTCGCCGATGCCGGTGGTCCGGTAGCGCATGTTGGGGCGGTACTCGACGACGACGTTGGGCGTCCAGCCCAGATCGGAGCCGTAGTGGAAGCCGTTCTGGTCGGCCGCGCTGACGCGATCGCCATAGGCTTGGAGCACCAGCGCGTCGTTTCCGACAACGGGGTCGAAGGTGAGGACGGTGGCGCTGGCCGCGAGCGCGGACCCGAGCAAGGCGGCACCGCCGGCCACCCCGACAAACAGAGCGGGAGAACGCATGAGAGAGAGACCTCCGCTCGCGGTGCGCGCGGTGACCGCCGCACGCCCGCGAACCCAAACGCGAGCAGAACGAACCCGGTCTCTCTCTGGAACCCCTCTCCCTGCCCTCTCAAGGGGAGAATAGCACATGCTTGGTCCGTTTCCAACCCCCAAACTGGGAATTTTGTAGCGGTTGTTGCGCTCCCGGCCTGAGTTCGGAAAGTCTTTTCTGGCAGCGGGTTGCGTTCGCTGGGAACGCCGGGTGCGGGTGCGGCCCGTTGGCCCGGACAGGGGAGCGGAAAAACGGGGTGGACGAGGGAGGAAGGGGGTCGGTGTGTGTGGGCCCGGCGGTCCACTTACCATTGCCTCGATGCCGTTCTCGCCCATCCCCGAGGTCCTCGACGAGCTGCGCGCCGGGCGCATGGTGATCCTCACGGACGACGAGGACCGCGAGAACGAGGGCGACCTGATCCTGCCGGCGCAGTTCGTCACGCCCGAGGCGATCACGTTCATGCTTTCGGTGGCGCGGGGGTACATGTGCCTGTCGCTCACAGAGGCCGATTGCGACCGGCTGGACCTGCACCCGCAGGCGGCGCGGAACACGTCGGCGCGGGGGACGCCGTTCACGATCTCGATCGACGGACACCCGAGGCACGGGTTCACCACGGGCGTATCGGCGCGAGAGCGGGCCCGCACGATCCGCATGGCGATCGATCCGGGCACCGGCCCGGACGATTTCGTGCGCCCGGGGCACATCAACCCGCTGCGCTCTCGCGACGGCGGCGTTCTGGTGCGCACCGGTCAGACCGAGGGCTCGATCGACCTTTGCCGGCTCGCGGGGCTGTACCCCGCGGCCGTGATCATCGAGATCATGCGCGACGACGGCGAGATGGCCCGCCTGCCGGACCTCAAGGCCCTGGCCGAGCGACACGGGCTGAGGCTGTGCTCGGTGGCGCAGATCATCCAGCACCGGCTGTCGGCGGGGCACGAGTCGCTAGTGAAGCGGTTGGAGCCCGCGGCGGGCACCTCGCTGCGGACGGAGTTTGGGACTTTCAACCTGATTGCGTATGCGTCGGTGCTGGATGCGCTGCCGCACATCGCGCTGACGATGGGGGGGATCGGCGAGCTGGACCCCGCGACCGGGCGCGGCCGGATCGTGGATGCGCCGACCCTGGTGCGCGTGCACAGGCGGCACATGCTCGGCGATATCTTCTACGACCTGGATTCCGCGTCGGACGGGCCGACGGGGCGCACGCTGCACAGCGCGATGCGGGCGATCGCGGCCGAGGGCCGCGGGGCGATCGTGTACATGCGACCGGAGGGGCGCGGCGACAAGCCACTCACCGGTTCGGCCGCGCTGGAGCAGATGCTCCAGACGATCCGACATCACGCGGCCCAGGCACAGGACGAGGAGACGCTGCGGGCGGAAACGGCCAGGGACAACCACATGCCGCGGGCGATGCGGGACTTCGGCATCGGCGGTCAGATCCTGCGGGACCTCGGACTCAAGCGGCTGCGCCTGCTGACCAACCACCAGACCGAGTTACCGGGGCTGGAGGCGTTCGGGCTGGAAGTGGTCGAGCGCGCGCCGCTGGTCGGCGTATCTCACCAGACGATCTGAGATTGTTCTGCTGAGCGAACAGTTGCGGGATCGAGCGCGAGTTCGCCGATGCTGGGCGATCGGTCGATCCACCCGTTGCGTCGCGGCCGTGAGTTTTGATGAGCGCGCCCGAAACAGCAGGCGCGGAGTGTTCGTAAGGGTGGTCACCGCAGTCCGTTGCGGGTCGGGCTCATGGCGAGCCCCGGGAAGAGAGGATGATGCTGATGCGTGCCGCGTGTGTTTTCCGCGGGGGGGCGGGTCGGCGATCCACAACTGAACAAACTGGGCAACAAGGGTGGGCTGATCGGAGCGTGAAACGCTCCGGTCCGGCTCGGTTCGCGTGGGTGCGATGGTCGCGTCGGGCGGCGTTCGCGGGCGCGGCGGCGGCGCTGGTAGGCATCGCGGGGCCGCGAGCGCGGGCGGTGGTCGGCGGCACACCCGTGCCCGCGAGCGATCATCAACTGGACGCCGTGGGGCTGTTCATCACCAACACGTCGTGGACGCCCTGCGGCGGGTGGGTCTCGGGCACGTGCACGCTCGTGGGCGACAACCTGGTGCTGCTGGCGCGGCACTCGGTCGAGAATACGCAGCGCCAACTGCCGCCCGAGGGGGCCCGCACGCACAAGGTTCGCTTCCGGCGGAGCGCGGACGGGACGGTCAACGGGCACTTCGGCTCGGGCCCATCGGTGGACTGCGCGGGCGGGTTTCAGGAAATCTTCGTGCGCCGGTTCTTCGGCAACCCGTGGCCGGGGATCGACATGGTGCTGGGCGAGCTGGAGCACGCGCCGGTGGGCATCGACCCGCTGCCGCTGCAAGTGTCGCACACGATCGAGCCCGGGGAGCCGATCGTGCTCGCGGGCTGGGGCTACGACGGCGCGTGCCTGGGCGCGGGCGAGGCGTGGACGCTGCGCAGCCGCGCGGGCGTGGTGCCGGCGCAGGACTACGGCTCGTGGTGCTGCTTTGAGTACAACGGCGCGTCGTTCACGGGCGCGAACTGCTTTGTCACGCCGCCGGGGAGCCGCTGGGTGATCGGGAACCTGCACGATTCGGGGGCGCCGCTGCTCTGGCCCGACCCGCAGGACCCCTCGTTGCTGCGGGTGGTGGGCATGGTGACGAGCGTGACCTCCGCGCAGAGGGTTTCGGCGTGGAACGAGGGGGGCGGTGTCCCCGAGCTTGCGGACACCCCGCCGCGACGGTGCGTGTCGGACCTCGACGGCGACGGGCGCATCACGGTGAGCGACCTGCTGGAATACCTCCAGCGATTCCTGAACGGGGATTCCAGCGGCGACGTGGACGGTTTGCCGGGATTGGATCTGAACGACCTGTACGCGTTCCTGATGGGATTTTTCTCCGGATGTTGAGATATGCAAGTTGTTGTGGCGACTGATGTTGTGATGAAGCGACCCGAAATCCGCTCCGTGGGGGCTTGAAAGTTTGGTGTTTGCTTGGTTACCATGCGCCCCGCGGTTGGGCGAGTGGATCGGTGCATCGCACCGGGCGCCGGCCGCGGTTGCAGGGCTCGCAAATCAGACAAGGAGACGGTTCATGAAGGCCTCGACGCTGTTGGTGGCGGTGGTGTGCTGCGCGATGACGGGCGCGGCGTGGTCGCAGGAGCACAAGCACGACGACGGGAAGGGCCACGACGCGCACGCGGCCCAGCCCACGGACGAGAAGCCGAGCGGGAAGCCCGAGATGGGCGAGGCGGAGAAGGCGTGGATGGAGTCGGGCGAGCCGGGCGAGATGCACAAGTGGATCGCCAAGAGCGCGGGCACGTGGGACGCGACCGTGAAGATGATGATGCCGGGCCAGCCGGAGCAGGAGAGCAAGGCGACGGTGACGACGCACATGATCTTCGACGGGCGCTACGCGCACTCGAAGTTCAACGGCGAGTTCATGGGGATGCCGTTCGAGGGCCTCTCAACGCTGGGCTACAACAAGGCCGCGGGGCGGTTCGAGAGCGTGTGGATCGACAGCATGTCGACGATGACGATGTTCGCCACGGGCAAGCTCGACGCGGCGGGCAAGGTGCTGACGCTCACGGGCGAGATGATGGACCCCGCCACCAAGAAGGTGATCAAGCAGAAGATGGTGACGACGTGGAAGAGCGACGACCAGTACGTGGACGAGATGTACCACGAACAGGACGGGAAGGAAGTCAAGGTGATGGAGATCACCTACAAGCGTGCCCAGGGCGCGGCCAAGGAGCACGGGGCGACGAAGCACGCGCCCGCCAAGAAGTGACCGCCTGTGCGTGCGGCGGGCCGGATGAGACAGCGACCACGGGCGCCGGCGGGTTGGACGGCGCCCGTGGTTTGACGGCTCAGATGGACGTGACCCGTGGCAGCTTTCCGACCAGCGGCAGGAGGTACTTGATGCACGCCGGCGTGACGTCGTTGTGGCCGTTGAGGAACTCGGGCGGGAGGTGGCGGGTCTTGGCGGCGACGTCGCGCAGCTCGACGCGCTCGAACGCGCTCTTGTAGGGCCGATCGCCGACTCGCACGATCGCGACGGAGCCGGAGGTGTGGCCCCGTTGGGCCAGGCGGACCGCGAACCGGCCCGCGCCGCGGGCCTCGCGGGCGTCGATGGGGGAGGGGTCGGGCCAGCAGCGCTGCAGATAGCCGAAGGTGTCTGCGCGGACGCGCGGGGCCTTGCCGGCGCGGGTCTTGACGGTCTTCTTGACGTGCTCGGCCAGCGCGTCGCCGAGCGCGCCGGTGCCGGAGAGCTGGATGTTGCCGTGCGCGTCGACGTCGAGGCCGGTGACCAGCGACGCGATGACCGGGCGGCCGTTGCGGTCGAGCACGCCCTCGCTGACGGCGACCTGGCAGCGTCCGAGGCGGTCGTAGACCGCCTGCACGTCGCCGGCGAACTGCTCGATGCACACCGGCGACTCGGGGACGTAGATCAGGTGTGGGCCGGCGTCGGGCACGGGCCGGGTTCCGCCCTGCAGGCGGGCCAGCGCGCTGGCCGCGGTGAGGAACCCCGCGTGCCGGCCCATCACGACATTGATCTTCACGCCCGGCAGGCTGGCGTTGTCGAGCGAGTCGGCCATGAAGGCGGTGGCGACAAACCGCGCGGCCGAGGGAAAGCCGGGCGTGTGGTCGCTGTGCATGAGGTCGTTGTCCACGGTCTTGGGCACGTGGAAGCAGCGCAGGTCGTAGCCCGTGCCGGCGGCCAGCTCGCTCACGATGCGGCAGGTGTCCGAGCTGTCGTTGCCGCCGATGTAGAAGAAGTAGCGGATGTCGGCGGCCTTGCACGATTCGAGGATGCGGGCGCAGGCGTCGGCGTCGGGCTTGTCGCGGCTTGAGCCGAGCGCGGCCGCGGGGGACGAGGCGATGGCGTTGAGCTTCGCGGGCGGTAGCCTGCCGAGCTCGACCAGGGCGGGCGGGGTCTTGGTGAGCCCGCTGACGCCGTGGCGCATGCCGAAGACCTTCTTGACGGCCTTGAAGGCCTTGAGCCCTTCGATCACGCCGACGAGCGACTGGTTGATGACGGCCGTGGGGCCACCGGATTGGCCGATCGCAGCGTTGCCGCGGATGGGCCCTGAGGACGCGGGGGGCATCGGGGTGAGACTCCTGGAGAGATCGCGCCGATCGTACACGTGGTGGGTCGGGCGGACGGAAGACGTTGCGGAGGGAGTTGTGGCTCGGCCGCAGAGCCGGCCGACATTGGCTGGAAGCCGATGCCACGGGAAATGGTGCAAAATCTTGCGAACCGGTGCGTGGGTTGGGCCGAATGCTGCTGTAATCTGTCAACGCCGGACGCTCGTCCGGAGAAGTCCGAGAAGGTGGGTGATTTGAGGAGGCGACGGCATGGCCGCAGGTGGTCCGTGTTCGATGGGCGGGCGTGGACGGAAAATGTTCGGGATCGCGATTGTTCTGCTGGCCGCGGCCGGGTCGGCGCTGGGCGTGCAGGGCGCGGGCGGTGAAGGTCTGCGCGTCGTGCGCGACGGCTATCAGGGCGCGGTGAGCTTCGTGACGGGCGCGCGGCCCGGCGCGGCGATCAACGTGACGCTGCCCGCGGGCCACGCGAAGCCGGCGCCGGGCGACTTCCTCGATCAGTACGGCTCGCTGTTCGGCATCACCGACCCCGCCGGCGAGGTGACGGTTCTGAAGACCGAGACCGACGCGCTGGGGCACACGCACACCGGCTACCAGCAGGTGTTCAAGGGTGTGGAGGTGTTCTCCGGCGTGGTGCGGGTGCACCAGAACGCCAAGGGCGAAGTGATCGGCGCCAACGGCCGGTTCTACACGATCAAGCCGACGATGTCGGTGACTCCGACGCTGGACGCGGACGCGGGCGCGCTGGCGGGGGCGAAGAGCATGTGGGACGTGCCCGGGGGCAACGGGGCGGCGATCGAGGAGCAGCGGCTGGTGATCGTGGACCCCGGCTGGTACGGCGATCCGCCGACCGGCGCGCGCCTGGCGTGGTACCTGGTGCTCGGCGACGGGCAGAGCGTGCGCGAGGCGATGTTCATCGATGCGCACACGGGCGAGCCGTTGGACCGCTGGACGCTGATTCAGGATGCGCTCAACCGTTCGGTGCTCGACGGGATGGGCGGCAACGTTGTCCCCGGCACGGTGGCGCGCGGCGAAGGTCAACCGGCGGTGGCCGACGCGGAAGTCAACAAGGCCTACGACTACGCCGGCGACTACTACCGCTACCTGCAGCGGGCCTTCGGGCGCGACAGCCTGAACAACGCCGGCCTGACGCTCACCATACTCGTGAACTCCACCGGCCTGACCTGCCCGAACGCCAACTGGAACGGGTCGCGGGCGACGTTCTGCACGGGCGTGGTCACCGACGAGATCGTCACGCACGAGCTCACGCATGGGCTGACGCAGTACACCGCGGGCCTGGTCTACCAGAACCAGTCGGGCCAGCTCAACGAGAGCTTCAGCGACGTGTTCGGCGAGACGCTGGACCAGTTCAACGGCAACACGATCGTGCCCGGCGCGCCGGGCGGGACGCCGTGGCCGATGCCGCCGGCGGTCGGCCCGGGCGTGGACACGCCCAACAACGCGCGCACCACCTGCTCGCCGCGGCCGGACCATCCCAACGGCGTGCGCTGGTTGCTCGGCGAAGACTCGGCCGCGTTCGGCGGCGCGATCCGCGACATGTGGGACCCGACCTGCCGCAACCATCCCGACCGGGCCAACAGCCCTTTGCAGACGTGCAGCCCGTCAGACTCGGGCGGCGTGCACTCGGGCAGCGGCGTGCCCAACCACGCGTACGCGCTGGCGACCGACGGCGGGACGTTCAACGGGCACACGGTGATTGGGATCGGGCTGATCAAGGCGGGTGCGATCTGGTACCGGGCCCTGACGACCTACCTGACTCCCGCGTCGGATTTCAAGGACGCTTACGACGGGCTCATGCAGGCCGCCAACGATCTGGTGGGCAGCGCGCCCAACGATCCGCGCACGGGCCTGCCGTCGGCTTCGGCGATCACGGCGTTCGACGTGACCCAGCTCGACGAGGCCCTGCGGGCAACGGAGATGAACACCGACGGCGTGTGCGGACAGACCAGCAACGTGCTCGACGACGAGACCGTGCCGCTGGAGTGTGCGAGCCCGACGGTCATCTTCAGCGACGATTTCGAGGGCGAGACGTTCGGCTGGGCCGTGGCCAACTCCGCCCCGCCCACGCCGTACGACTGGGCGCGGACCACGGGTGCCTTGCCGTTTGGTCGGCCCGGGCGCGCGGCCCACTGCGATGACCTCGCCGTGGGCGACTGCTCCGGGCAGGACGAGTCGGCGTCACACTCGATGACCAGCCCGACGATCGCCGTGCCGGCGAACGCCGCGCACCCGGCACTGGCCTTCACGCATTACATCGGCTCCGAGGGCGCGTTCGACGGCGGGCGGGTCGAGCTGTCGGTGGGCGGCGGCGCGTTCACGACGATTCCGCGCTCCGCGATGGAGTTCAATCCCTACAACAACCGCCTGCGATCGGCCGCGCTGGGCAACACCGATCCGCTGGCGGGCAGCGACGCGTGGAGCGGCGTCGGCGGGAAATGGGGGCGCACGCTGGTGGACCTCTCGGGCCTGGGCGTGAGCGGCCAGAGCATCCGCCTGCGCTTCAACTTCGGCAAGGACGGCTGCACCGGCGGGCCCGGCTGGTACGTCGACGACGTGGCCGTCTATGACTGCCCGGACTGCGACGCCGACGGAACGGCCGACGTGCGGCAGTTCCGCTATCGGGTCAGCACGCCCAACGCCGGTCCGATCGGCACCGGGGCGTCGGTGCAGTTCACGCTCAACGGGGTGCCCGCGGCCGCGAGCGCGGTCACGATCGAGTTCCTCGCCAACGCGGACCTGAGCTCGACGACCGAGTTCCTGAACATCGCCGTGAACGGGGCCGCCGTGGGCACGGTTTTCACGTTGGGAGGCGTGGATTGCGGCACGACTTCCAGCCGCGCGTCGCTGATCGTTCCGACATCGGACTGGAACAACGCGCTCGCGCTCTCGCCCGGCGGGCATACGGCCGTCGTCACCATCACCGGCACCGAAGACATGAACCCCGACGCGTGCAACGGGAGTTTCGTCGGTGTCAACGTGCGGTACGACCTGGCCGCGACCGACGCGAACGGGAACTTCATCCTCGATGCCTGCGAGCCAGCGGCCTGCCCGGCGGACTTCAACGGTTCCGGCGCCGTGAGCGTGCAGGACATTTTTGACTTCCTCGCGGCGTATTTCGCCGGTGAATCCGCGGCCGATTTCAACGGCTCGGGTGGGATCAGCGTGCAGGACATCTTCGACTACCTGGGCGCGTACTTCCTGGGATGCCCATAGGGGACGGTGGCGCCGGGCTTCTGCCCGGCTACGCCGGCTGCTTACCCGCCCCCGGGGGGGAGGGGGGGCGGCGCCACGGGCGAAATGCAGCAAATGACCGGGTGATGCCGATAAACCGGCGCGTCGGCACAGGCCGCGGCGCCGGCGCATCCGGCACGCCCTAGCGGGGCCGCGTGCGCGCGTGATCCGCATTTTCGGCCGATCTGCCGTTGAACCCTGCCGGCTGGGCCGGCGGCGGCACTTCCCGGGGGGCTCGAAGGGACGGGTGGGCTCATGGGACTTGGCAAAACCTTCCGTGCGTGCGTGCTGGCCGGGGTCGCGGGCGTGGGCGCGTTGACGGCGTTGCCCGGCGCGGCGCGGGCCCAGTGCACCGCCGACTGGGCCACCCACCTGCCGACGGTGCGCACCGATGCGGACATGGCTTACGACCCGGTGCGCCAGCGCGTGGTGCTCTTCGGCGGGGCCAACGGCGCGCTCTACTTGGGCGATACGTGGGAGTTTGACGGCGCGCGTTGGACGTTGGCGGCCACCAACGGGCCGCCGGCCCGGCGCGGGCACAAGATGGTGTACGACACCGCCAACCGGCGCACGCTCCTGGTTGGCGGGTATGTGCCGGGGCAGACGGGCTCGGTGGACGTGTGGGCGTGGGACGGGGCGACGTGGCGGCTCATCGACGATGCGGGGCCCGCGTTCACGTTCTCGACGCTCGCGCAGAACCAGGCGGCGATCGCGTTCGATCAGTCGCGCGCCGTGCTGGTGCTGGTGCTGAGCAACGGCCAGACGTGGGAGTTCAGCGGCGCGCCCGGCGGTTGGACGCAGAAGACGGCGCCGGGTCCGTCGGCGCGGCGCGGCATGGCGATGGGCTACGACCGCATCTCGGGCCTGACGTACCTCTTCGGCGGCACGATCGGCGCGGCGAGGCAGTCCGACACGTGGTCGTGGGACGGAGAAGTCTGGCAGAACCTGAACGTCTCCGGCCCCAGCGCCCGCACCGAGGCCCGGACCGCCTTCGACACGGCGCACAACCGCCTGCTGCTCTACGGCGGCACGGGACCGGCGTCGGTGCGCCTGCGCGACACGTGGGCGTTCGACGGCACGGCATGGCAGCAACTGCTCGCCACGGGTCCGACCACCATGGCCAGCAACGGCGGCGCGGCGCTGGTTTTCGACGGCGCGACTCATCAGACCATCCTGCTCGGCGGCAACGTCAGCCCGTGGGCCGACATCTGCACGCTCGACGCGGACGCCACGGGATGGACGCAGACGGTCTTCGGGCCCGGCTCGCGATCGGGCGCGGCCGCCGCATACGACGCGGCGCGCGGGCGGGCCGTGGTCTTCGGCGGGCTGGGCAGCACGCGGTTCGGCGATACGTGGGAGTTCGACGGCGGGCGGTGGATGCAGGTCGCGACCACGGGCCCTTCGGCCCGGAACGAGAGCGCGATGGCCTACGACCCCGTGCGCCACCGCACCGTGCTCTTCGGCGGCAACACCGGCGTGGTCAACGGCGAGACCTGGGAGTGGGACGGCGCGGCGTGGTCGCTGGTGAGCAGCACCGGCCCGAGCCCACGCGACCGGCACGCCATGACCTACGACCCGGGGCTCGGCGGCGTGCTGCTGCACGGCGGCGCGGTCTCGGGCGGCGCGGCCAACAACGAGACCTGGTTGTGGAACGGCGCGGCGTGGTCGCGCGTGGGCACGGGCCCGACCCGCTACAGCCACGCGATGGTGTACTCGCCGACACTCGACCGGGTCGTGCTCTACGGCGGTTCGGGCGCGGGCGTCGATCAGCGGGCCTTTGTGTGGGACGGTTCCGCGTGGACGCAGGTCGGCGGCACCGGCCCGAGCACCGCGACCGAGCACGCGATGGTGTTCGACCCCGACAGCGCGCGGGTCGCCCTCGTGGGTGCCTCTTCGGGAGACGCCGCGATCTGGTTCTTCGACGGGCAGACGTGGGTGCGATCGGCCCACACGGGCAACACGCCGCGCGGTCGAACCAATCAGTGCGCGTGGTTCGACGCCCAGCGAGACCGGCTGGTCATGTTCGGCGGCACGGCCAGCGGCGTCGCTTCGCGTGAGACGTGGGAGTTCCGCGGCGTCGCCGGTCCGGAGGTCGTGAGCGTGCCGACGTGGGAGGTCTCTTGCCGCAGGGGCGAAGCGGCCTTCACCGTGCGTCTGGCGCCGGGCGAGGCGGCCTCGGGCGTGGGATGGCTGCGCAACGGTTTCTCGCTCGAGCCCGGCCAGACGGCGTGGGGTTCGGGCGTGGAAATGGAGACTTCGGAGGACGGGCTTGCCTACACGCTGCGCCTCTCGTCGGTCAGCGAAGCCGACAACGGCGGGTACCAGTGCATTCTCTCGAGCGCGTGCGGCGGGGCCACGGTGACCAACCCGGCCGTGCTCCGCGTGTGCCCGGCGGATTTCAACTGCTCGGGCACGGGCTCGGGCGACGGCATCACGACCCAGGACATCTTTGATTTCCTAGCCGCGTGGTTCGCCGGAGACCTGCACGCGGACATCAACCGTGACGGCCTGCTGAGTGTGGGCGACCTGTTCGAGTTTCTGACAGCGTACTTCGGTGGTTGTTGAACTCGGAGCACCGGAGCCGCGGGCCGGGAGCGGCTCAGCAGCCGGTGAAGTACGCTCCGAGGAAATCGAAGATGTCCTGCACGGTCACTCCGTTGGCCCCGTTGATGTCGGCCGCGGGCAGGCCCAGGAAGTAGGCTGACAGGAAGTCGAAGATGTCCTGCACGGAGACGGTGCCGGAGCGGTTAAAGTCCGCGACGCACGCGCTGGTCACGCTGAGCGAAACGGGGTTGCTGGTCACGCCTCCGCAGGGAGCGGCGGAGATGACCACGGTGTAATCGCCCTGGTCGTCCGGCTGCACGTCCGCGATGGTGAGCGTCGGGGTGTGGGCCCCGCTGATCCGCGCTCCGTCGCTGAGGTCGGCGCCGCCCTTTCGCCACTGGAAGGATCGCAACGGGCTGCCTGTGCTCTGGACGCTGAACACCGCGTCGTCGCCCGCGGCGACGGAGGCGGGCGCGGGCGGCGTGGTGATGGCGGGCGTCAGTCGCATCGACCAGCACACGGCGTTAGAGAGCAGGGACCTGGTTGCCGGGGTCGCGCTGAGGAATCCGGCATCCTCGAAGAAGAGGAACACCCGGCGCTGCGGGGCGGTGTAGCCGTCGAGCAGGGCCGCGCCCGATTCCGCGACCATCACCGCGGGCTGCGCGGCGTCGCCCACGCGCGTCGCCAGGACCGTCGCTCCCGGCGCGACTGTCCCCGTGCCCAGGCTCAGTGTCTGCGCTGATGAGTACACCGTGGCGCTGCCGAGCGCCAAGCCCTGCATGATCGGGTGGGTGTTATCGATGATCGCGATCTGCGTCTGGCCCGCGACCGTCGTTCCGCCCGATACCAAACCCTCGCGGGTGCTCTGGAGCAGGGCGTTCTCCCAGAAGATGACCGGCACGTCGGCCGTGCGGAACTCGCCGCCGACGTTCGCGCTGGCGATGGTGCTCGAGACCATGACCAGGCCGTAGTCTTCGGCCAGTTGCGGGGCGGACGGGCGGTTGGCGGGCTCGTCGTCGAGGCTGGTCACGTCGTACCCGAGCGAGCGAAGATAGTCGGCGACGGCGGCGTCGGCCGCGGAGGGCGGTAGCGACGCGCCGATGATCGCGATCCGCGGCGGTTGACCGATGCGCACGGCCGCGTTGAGCTGGGTGACCACCGGCCCGGACGATCCGGTGACCGTCAGCCGCACGGTGAAGACGCCGTTGGCGGTGTAGGTGTGAGTCGGGTTCTGGAGTGAGCTGGCGCCGCCGTCGCCGAACGACCAGGCCCAGGCCGTCGCGCCGGGGACGGTCGAGGTGTCGGTGAAGGCCACCTCGACCGGGGCGGAGCCCGCGCTCTGCGGCGTGGCCGTGAAGCTCGCCTCGCCCACGTACCGCACGCGCAGCACGTTGGCACCGGCGTCCGTGGGCGATGTGTATCCGGTGTCCTTGTACAGGTCGGTGAAGTAGAGCCCGTCCGGACCCGCGGCCAGCCCCGCGCAGGTGGCCTTGCCGGGGCCGTTGTACTCCACGAGCGTGAACGGTCCGGTCGTGGACGCGCCGGTCGCGTCGATGCCGAACCGCGAGATCTTCTTGCCGATCGTCTGCGGCCCGGTTCCCCAGGTCTCGCCGCTCTCGGCGACGAAGGCGTTCCCGTACATACCCGAGGGGAAGCCGCTCCCGCTGTAGACCGCCTGCTCGATGAACGCGATGTTGACCGGGCCGCAGGCCGGGGCCCAGTTGTAGATCGCGTAGTTGGTCATGCTCGCGTCGCTGCCGCTCCAGAGGTAGTTGCGGGCCCGCACGAGCTTGGTGATCCGGTCCACGCTGGGGCCGTTCTCGGCGATGTAGTGGCTCTGGTCGCTTAGCCGCCAGCAGCCGGCGAAGGGGTTGCGCACGCCGTAGGCGAACACGTAGTCGGCCGCGTTGACGCCGTCCACGCTGTTGTAGAAAGGGTTGTCGCTGACCGGTGAACCGTCGAGGTTCATCCGGAGGATCTTGCCGCGGTAGGCGTTGATGTTCTGGGCAGTGCCGGTGTTGAAGCCGTCGCCCATGTGCACGTAGAGCTTGCCGTCGGGGCCGATGGACACGTTGGAGACCTGGTGCGACTGGCCCTGGGTCTCGCCGGTCATGTTGCGGATGGTTGTCTGCGTCGCGGCGGTCACGCCGCCGTCGTTGCTGTGGAAGCGGACGACCTTGGGGTAGTGAGGGCCGGTGGGCGGCGCGTTGTCGTAGAGCATGCTCGCGAACACGTCGCCGCTGGCGGGATCGACGCAGACGCCCGTCACGCCCTGCTCGCCCGCGCCGGGGAACTCGCCCGTGGGCGAGTAGTTGAGCAGGTTGGACGCGTAGGTCGAAACGGCGCCGTTGCGCCGGACCAGCTTGATCGCGCCGTAGAGCTCGGTGACGTAGAAGTACGGCGCGTCCGGCGCCGGGCCGGCGTTGGGGATGAACGCGATGTTCACCGGCAACTGGAACCCGGTGGCGAACACTTCGACCGTGAAGCCCGGCTCACGGACGGTCCACGGGGTGGGCGCCCCGCGGGCGGGCGTGGAGAAGTCCGGCGCGGCCTGCCCGGCCGAGGCCGCGTATGTCCCGCCGCCCTCCGCGATCCAGAACGAGGCGGTTCCGCCGGGCGCGAGGTTGAGCCCAGGCAGATAGATCGACCGCCCCGCGCCGCCGTCGTCGGTGAACGTGAGGTTGGCGCTGGGCTGGGTGTAGGGCGATCCGCCGGCGGTCGCCGTCACGCGGAGCGGGCCGCGATTGTCGAGCATGGCGGGGTTGGTCAGCGCGTTGGTCGGGCCGCCGGTCCCGGCCAGTTCCAGCAGCAGGCCGCCCGCGGCGGTCTCGACGCGGAGCGTCGCGGGCGGCGTGCCGCCGGCGAGAACGATGGGCGTGCCGGTGGTGTCGGTCAGCGTTGGCGCGGGCGTGGCCGCGATGTCGGTGAGCTCCATCGGGAGCACGGTCGAGAGGGCTGCGGTGGTGAAGGGGCGCACAGCGAACGCGCTCCACTCGGTCGCCGGGTCGCCGCTGGAGTCGCGGAACCGCACCCGCAGCCCGTACGCCGCCGAGCCGTTGAGCGACTGCTTGCCGCTGTACGAACCCTGGAACACGCCGTCGCCGAGCTGTACGTGCACGCGCTTCACGCCGGTCACGCAGAGCGCGGCCCAGACGCGCTCCTGCAACCCGCCGCCGCCGTCCACCGTCCAGATCTCCCAGTCGCTGCACACGTGCGTGTCGCCCGCATCCGCGTCGGCGAACAGGTCCGTGGTCATGTGCACGTCGCCCGCGCTGAGCACCATGTTGTCCGCCGTCGGCTCGGAGATCACTGGCGTCTGCGGCGGAACGTTGGCGGCGGCCCCGGAGGCCAGCACGGCGGTCAAGACGGGTGCGAAAAACCGGGCGGATCGGAGAACGGCCATGGTGCCTCCTTCGTGCGGACGGAGCAACGACGCGACGGGCCGCGACCAAACCCGGTGCGGCGAGCGCGCGGAATACTGAGGATGGCACACTGCCCGGCCCGGGGCAAGTGATTTATGCTCGTTGCGTCCGGAATAGCCCGATCGGGCCCGGCTTTGCCGGTCCGGGCTGGGTAGGCCGTGTTCCCGGAACGACAACCGGCCCGGCGCAGGGCGCCGGGCCGGCTGGCGAGGGGCGGGCTGTGAGCTCTTTTCTCAGCAACCCGCGAAATAGCCCGCGAGGAAGTCGAACAGGTCCTGCACGCTCAGCACGCCGTTGCCGTTGAAGTCGGCCCTCAGGTCGTTGGCGAAGTACGCGGCCAGGAAGTCGAAGATGTCCTGCACGCTGAGGGTGCCGTTCTGGTTGAAGTCGGCCTTGCAGCAGGGGGTCTGGTTGTTGCCGGGAGCATTGCAGGGCACCAGGTGGCCCGCGAAGTGTGCGAACGCGCCCGTGCATTGCGTGTCCTCGGTCACGACGCACATCGAGCCGCGGCAGCACGCGCCGCGGTTGCACGGGTTGGGGTTGCAGCCCACGCCCGCGCCCAGCCACCGGCCGGGGCAGTTGGCCTCGCTGGTCACCGTGCACGCCCCCGCCAGGCAGCACGCCCCGAGCGGCGGGCACACGGTCGGAGAGCACAACGCCCCCGGGAGGAACTGCCCGGGGCACTTGACGCTGTCGGTCAGCAGACAACCATCGACGGTGCAGCAAGCCCCGAGCGGGTTGTTGTTGTTGACGGTCAACGTGTATGGCCCGCCGGTGGGAACGCCCGTGCTCCAGGCGGCCACCTCGATGTGGTAGGTCTGGCCGGCGGTCAGGTTCACCGTCCGGATGCGCGAGGCCAGCGTGTTTCCCGGGCACAGGATGCTGCCCGCGCTGGAAGAATCGTCGTTGCACGCGACTTCGGAGAAGATGGTGCAGTCGGTTGTGAACACCGCCAGCAGCGTGTCGAACGTGGTGCCGCACGTGTTGAGTTCGTATTCGGCCGTGTGCGTGGGCGTGAAGGTGTGCCACACGCTCTTGTGCGTGTTGGCGGGCGACCCGGAGGCGCACGAAACGGTCTGATCGCCGGTGGCGTTGCAGTTGTCGCCGGAAACGGGCGAGCCCAGCGCCACGGGGGTCGCGTCGGCGCACCGGTCGTTGGACGGGCGCGGGCACGGGTTGGGGTTGCACGTGCCGCCGGGACCGAGCCAGGTTCCTGGGCAGTTGGACTGGTTGGTCACCGTGCAGCAACTGCCGATGCAGCACGGCCCGAGGGCCGCCACCCGGGAAACCAGCACCTTGTACGGCCCGTAGTGGGTGGAAGTATTGAACCCGCCGACACGGATCCAGTACGTCTGTCCGCCGACGAGGGGCAGGTTCTCGATCCGTGATGCGAGCTCGTTGGGAGAGCATGGCGGGCGCGTGCCCGACGTCGAATCGTCGTCGCATCCGATCTCCGTCAGCGACGAGCAATCCGGGCCCGCGAACGCCACCACGACGGTGTCGAAGCTGGTGCCGCACGTATCGATGTCGAACATGCCGCTGGAGGCGGGGGTGAAGGTGTGCCAGACCGCGTGGAAGAGGCCGCCGGCGCACGAGCCGGCCGGGCCGTCGGAGCCGCCGATGGCGTTGGTGGTGTCTCCCATGAACTGCACGCCCTCGCTCAGCGGGTACGCGCCGGTGCACCGGTCGTGACGCGGTGGCACGCCGATCAGGTTGCCGATCGGGTCAACATGAACCTCCATGCGGTCCATGAGCGGGGGGAGCGGCCCCGACTCGAACACGCCGTCGAAACTCACCGTCATGGCCGTGGGGCCGGTCGGCGTGACGCTGACCGAACCCGGAAAGATGCGGGCGCCGCGGTGGAGCCCGCCGCTGATGCCGTCGAGGCTCACGGCGTAGAACACGTCGAAGAACGAGTCGATCGTCGGCGGTATGGCCGGGCCGGACAGGCGTGATCGCGTCATGATGAAGAAGTAGGAGTCGCCGAGCGCGGGGTCGCCCGACTTGACCATGGCGCTCTGAAGCGTGGCCGTTGTGCCCGGCAGAAGCGACGAGACGTCAACGAACAACTGCGTGTGGACCACCTGGCCCGTGTTCAGCGGCGGGGAGACGACGTAATCGTGGACCACGCGCCCCATGTTGTCGCCGAAGCCCTGGTCGAGGACCTGCGAGCGTGGACCCAGGAACTGGAACAGATGCCCCGGGGCGTCCGGGGCCGATTCGAGCGTGAACAGGCCCGTGAACGGCCCGAAGGGCAGGTTGCCCTGGTGCACGATCCCCTGCGGGTGCGGCAGCACTCGCGTCATCATGCCGTTGTCGGGCCACTCAAAGTCGGACGCGACAAGGCTGTTGACCATGAACGTGGCCTGAGCGCAGGCCAGCGCCGGTGTGGTGTCGGTGTACACGCCCTCGAACTTCATGAGTGCCTCGGAGCACGACCCGCTCCTGCACATCGGCCAGGAACGTTGCCTCACTTGGACGACACGCGTCTCGCCCGGCATGAGCGTGATCGGTTTGGTGATCGTCATGGTCGAGTTGGCGTCGGGGTCGGGCAGCGGCACGCACGGCGTCTGGAGCGGGTCGCCGAAGTCGATCGGCAGCGCATCGCCCGTGAACGGCGAACCGACCGAGCCCGGGCCGTCGCCCGAGCCCGGCGCGGCCGGGGGCGACATGGTGCTCAGGCGGCCGTTCTGGTTAGAGGTCGACGTGAACGTGCCGGTCACCGAGTTGGCCGGGTCGTTGTTGGTCAGGACGACCACGTGCGTGCGCCCGTCGCCCGGGTGGGCCTGCACGTTCGCGGGCGTGATGAGCTGCATGTCCAGGCGCGGGATCGCCGGATTGCCCGGCGCGGGGTCGACCAGGCAGATCGTGATGTCGCCGAACCCGACGGTCACAACCCCGTCCGCCCAGGTCGTGGTCGCGCTGCCCGTGATCGTGCAGACTCGCGGCGGACCCGGCGGGAAGAAGAGCGTCACCACGCCGCCGTAGGCGCCGGGCGCCGGCGTAGGGATGACGATCGATCCCGGCGGCGACGACGGTGGCGGCACGCACGCGCTGGTCAGCGTCACGGTCGTCGAGACCGGCGCGGGGCACGGCGGCATCGCGTTGGCCGTCGCGGAGACGAACACGCCCACCGGAATGGCCACCAGCCCGCCCACCGGGGCGACGACCATCGGCCCGGCGAAGGCCTTCACGAGCGAGGTCGATCGCGAGCACACGATCGGCGGGGGCGCCCCGCACGCCAAGACGTGGTCCACGGTCAGCAGCGCCACGATGATGAGGACCAGAGCGGCATTGGCCCCGGCCCGGAGCCGCGCCCACGCCGGTGCGGGGCGTTCTGCGTTCCGCGGCTTCTTGTCGTGCGCGCACGGCGACATCGGTCGAAACATGAGCGACCTCCTCTTGACATGACGGGTTGCGGCGGCCCCACGGTGCCAGCATCGGGGTCGGCGGTGGGCTTGCGCGTCTCTGCGCGAGCGACCGGCGTGTGCGGGGTCGGTCGGCGAACGGGCGGGCTTGAACGGGCGCACGAGTCCGAGCGCCCGCAGTCTCACGATACCTCCAGCCCGAAACGCGTCAATCCCCAATAGAGGTCAAAAATATCCGCAATAATGTGGCGACTGGCATGCTGTTGCGGGTGCAGATCAAACAGACCGGCCCGGCGCATCGCGCCGGGCCGGCTGATCGTCGGCAGGTCGTGAGAACCACTTTCAGCAGCCGGTGAAGTACGCCCCGAGGAAGTCGAAGATGTCCTGCACAGTGACGCCGCCCGCGCCGTTGATGTCGGCTTGCGGGCTGAAGGTGAAGTACCCGGCGAGGAAGTCGAAGATGTCCTGCACGGTGACGCCGCCGGCGTGGTTGTAATCGGCCAGGCAGCAGGGGCTGGTGTTGTTCACGCCGAACGCGTTGCACACCGTGCCTGCGCCCGAGAACGAGGTGTTGGCGCCGGTGCAGGCGTCGGCGGTGGTCGCGGTGCACGTGCTGCCGCGGCAGCAGGCGCCCGTCTGGGGCGTGCACGGGTCGGGCGAGCAAGTGGGAGCGGAGTTCCAGGCGCCGCCCATGTTCGAGCACTCGGCGAACGCACGGACCGAGCACGGGCCGCCGCTCGTGCAGCACGCGCCCGCGGTGCAAGGCTCGGGGTTGCCGCCGTTGACCGAGACCCCGAAGAGGCCGAGGTTGCCCGTCACGCCGCTCTTGGCGTCGGTGATGGTGAGTGTCCACGTGCCGGCGAGCGGGATGCCGCCGAACCCGGCCGGGCTCGGGGCGCTCAGCGAGACCACCGTGCCGCCGCAGGACGTGGGTTTGTAGCGCCCGCCGAACGCCGGCTGGCTCGTACCGAGCGAAGACAGGTAGTCGCTGATGCTCTGCGGAGCGTCGTCCTGGAAGATGAAGTTGCCGTCCATCGAGTGGCCGGGGCCGATCGGCATCGTTGTGCAGTTGTTGGTCGAGCCGAACCGGTTGAGCAGCTCCACGGTGGTGCCGTTGGGGCCGGTGAGCTGGAGCTTCACGTCCATGAGGCGGCCGTGGTACATGCCGACCCACACCTCGAGGTTCTGGATCACGGCCGGGTCGGTCACGGTGATCGTCGAGGTCGTGACGCCCGGCGTGTCGGGGTTGGACCCGCCTCCGCCGAAGGTCGCGTCGGTCAGCGGCAGCAGGGCGTCGCCCGGCTGCGGCGGCGTGTGCTGGTAGTACCTCGCGTGCTGGGGCACGATGCTGCATGTGACATACTGGCCCAGCCATGTGCCCTCCACGGCGTTGCACGCCGATTCGATCTGGATGAAGCACACGCCGCTCACACAGCACGCCCCGGCGGGCGGGCAGGCGGGCGCGCCGCACGCCGTGTTGTCGCCCTGGTAGATCGCGTCAACCGTGCCCGCGCACGCCTGGGCCGTGCGCAGAGCACACCCGCCGTCGGGCAGGCAGCACGCGCCCGCGGCCGGGCATGTTTCGGGAGAGCACACACCGCCGCCCGTCCACGAGCCATTGAGGCACGCCGCCAGGCTCGTCACGATGCAGTACCCGTCGCCGGGGCAGCAAGCACCCGTGGCCGCGCCGGGCTGGGCGATGGTCAGGCTCTCGAGAGCGATCGATGCGGCGCTGTTGCCGTAGTCGAGCGACCACTGCCTGAAGTCGAACGAGCTCGCCGGGTAGGTGCCGACGATGTCGGCCGGGACGGACGACGACCAGAGGTTGCCCGTGCTCTGGCTGATCTCGAACGACATGTTGTAGACCAGTTGCGACGTGACCGGAGCGCCCACGGGGATCAGCCCGACCACGTCCGCGGCCCCGAAGATGTAGAAACCGTCCGCAACAGGAGCGTTGTTGGTGGTGTTGATCACCGGGTTGAAGGCGTTGGTGAGCTTGAGCGCCAGCGTCTGGCCGCGGACGGTCATGCGGAACGTGCCGGGCACGAACTGGATGCTGCGGATGTCGCCGGTGGGGTAGGTGCTGAGCACGGTTCCGGGCTCGGTCATCTCGAAGGTCATGTAGACCGAGTCGCCGGCGCGGACGCCGGCCCACGGGCAGGGGCTCAGCCCCGCACCGCACTGATCGAGGTTGCCGCCCGCGATGTGCCCGCGGGCTTCGACGGTGATGTTGGCCTGTGCGGCGGCCGCGTAACCGAGCACGGCGGCCAGCGTGACGAGCAGTCGAGAGATCATGTCTAGCTCCTTGCGACCGACCCTCGGCGCGATCGGCGCAAAGGGGCGGACCGCGACCGGTGTACTACGAGAAACGAACGCAGAGGCGGGAGGCTCCTGCGTTCGGGTGTTGGTCCGGTCGAACGGGGAAGCAACGAAGGGGAGCTTCGTCGTGCAACCCCGCCGGACACGGGGCCGCAATGAAGCAGAGGCCGGGAGTGGATCAGGCGCGCCGACGCCGGAGAGCCGCCAGCGTCCCGAGCCCCAAGAGCGACATGGCGCCTGGAGACGGGATGTGGGTCACGAACGCCCCGCCCGTGCCGTCGGTGAACTGAAGAGTGAAGGCGAGGTCTCCAGAGTTGTTGAAGCCGGAAACGCGGCCGTCCTCGTTGCCAGTGTTTCCAGCGAAGTTGATGCTCTGGATGAGGTGCGAGTTCCCCAGAGCGTCCACGAACGTCGTGCCCGAGCGGGCGACGAGGATCCGTTCGCCGGTGGTGTCAACGGCCCACAGGGATGCGCCGTTGCCCAGTCCCACGCTCACGCCGGGCCCGGAGAGATTCGCCGTGAAGGCGACCTGGCCCAGCGCGTTGAGCGACAGGTTGCTGATGCCGCTGAGGGTCGAGGTGCCCATCCCGTCGGTGGTGAGCGGGTCGGGCGAGAAGCCGATGTCGCCGACGCGGGCCACGCGGTGCGTGTCGCCGTTGGCGTCTCGGAGCAGCACGGCCTGGCCGCCGCTGCTCATGTTGGCCGTGTACAGCAACTGGTCGGCGTGGTTGAGCAGTGTGGTGGCGAACGTCGCGGAAGCGCCGTAGTTGAGCCCGGCGAACTCGGCCAGCGGCGTGGTGTTGTCGCTGATCGCGTACACCGGCCCGACGGGGTCGTTCGATCCGGCCAGGCGGCGGAGCGTGCCCGTGCCCGCGTCGGTGAACAGGGCGCTGGCGACCGTCTGGGTCGCGCCCTGTCGGAGCGAGGACGTGTAGGCGACGTGGCCGAGGTTGTTGAAACCGATGGCGCCCGAGCCGAGCGAGCGGTACACGTCGGCCGAAGCGGCGCCGGTGGAGTCGGGGGCCGGGCTGCCCGCGCGGGCGATCACGTCGTTCGTGCCGCTCCGGTTGCTGATGATCGCGACCGAGTTGCCGCTGGAGCCGGTCACGATCGCGCTCCCCTGCAGGGTGGAAGACACCGCGTAATGCCCGCCGTTGTTGAACGCCAAAGTGCTCTGGGAGAACGCGCTGAGCTTGGTGTCGGTCGAGGTTCCGCCGAGCCCGGCGAACCAATCGGTCCCGCGCACGACGGGCGTGACGTTCGCGTTGGTCCCGCCGCTGTTGTCGCCCGTGCCGATGAAGATTGCCGATGAGTTGTTGTTCCCCGAGGTGATGGCCACCGGCGGGGTGCCGGTCCCGACGGTCAGCGCGCCCACGTAGGCGCAGACGCCCGACTGATTGAACAGCGGCATGCCGCTCGCGATCGGGCCGGTCGAATACGTCGCGTCGCCCGTGCCGGGCGCCACGTCGCCCGCGAGCGCCACGCGCGACATCGTGCCGCCCTGGCTCGCGAACACGCCCTTATTGGAGGTGTATCGGAAGGCGATATCGCCCGCGTCGTTGAGTTGGACCGTGTTGTAGCCGCCGGAGCCTGCGGCGTAGGTTCCCCCGCCCGGCTGGGCCCCGCCCTCGCGAGCGACGGCGCTGTTGGTGCCCGACACCAACGGCAGCGCCCTGAACCACACGCCCTCGGGCGAGAACGCGCTCGCGATCGTGCTGCCGCGGAAGGCCACCTGCCCGGAGCTGTTGATCGCCGGGGTGCTGTCAACCAGCGAAAAGGTCACGCCCGATCCCAGACCCGGGCCGTAACCGCCGTCGGTCCCCGTCAGCGCGACGGTGCGGAACCCGATCGACGCCGACGCGGCCGAGCCGGCGGCAAACACGATCGCGGCCGCCATGAGCGGCGCGCACGAGCCAAGTCGAGTGCCCATCTTTCTCTCCTCTCCAAAAAGTCTGCGTCTGTATCCAATCCGCCTCGGACGAGGCGGTTCTCTCTCTAAGACGGCGTGCCCGGTGGTGGTCTTCAGGCCGAGATTTGCGGTTTTCACCCCGCGATTGACTCGGGCGGTCGGTCAAGACTATCAGACACTGCCAAGGATGCAATCATTCTGATCCGTTTTCTACAGAGATTTTGACGAAACAATGCAGGTGTACTGACCAGTAGTTCGGATCATGTAAGGGTATGCCAGGTTGCGGGACGCGCCGAAAGTCCCTTTGCTGGTTCTCAACGGCGGAAAGCCGGCCCGACGCATCGCGCCGGGCCGGCTGGTCGTCATCTGAACTGTGGCTCCCGATTCAGCAGCCGCCGCCGAAATACGCCGCGAGGAAGTCGAAGATGTCCTGGACGGTGATGCCGCCGAAGAAGTTGAAGTTGGCCCGCGGGTCATTGGCGAAGTAGGCGGCGAGGAAGTCGAAGATGTCCTGCACGCTCACCGCGCCCGAGAGGTTGAAGTCGGCGGGGCAGGGCGTGAAGGTGAAGTCGAAGGTCAGGTCGCCGCCGGCGGCGTTCGCGCCGTAGGCCGCGGCCTTGAAGCGGTAGGTGATGCCCGCGTCAACGACCAGGTCGTTGATCTCGGAAGTGAGCGACGGGGGGGCGTCGTCGTCGCAGGCGACGTAGATCGGCGGGGTGAGGCAGAGGATCTGGCCGTTGCCGAAGTCGGCGAACGTGCCGCACGGGCCGCGCCACACGCTCAGCACGGTGTCGTAGCTCGAACCCGCGGTGCTGAGGTCGAAGCGGCCGATGGTCGGCGTGGTGAACTCGTACCACACGGATCGGCTCGTGCCCACGTTGCCCACCTCGCACGGCTCGTTGCCCTCGCAGGGCGTGGTCGTGGCCGCGCCGGTGCAGGTGTTGAGCACCAGGTGGTTGAAGGGGATGTCGAAGGCGTCGGAGCAGAGGTCGTTGGAGGCCGACGGGGGATCGAAGAGGAAGTTGAAGTCGAGCGAGCCACCGGCGTTGTTGACGCCGTAGGCGGAGACCTTGATGTAGTAGGTCTGGCCGGCGTTCAGGTGCAGGTCGGTGATCTGGCTCTGGGTGCCGGTGCCGGAATCGTCGTCGCAACTGACCTGCACGGCGCTGTCGCAGTCGCCGCGCCACACGCTCAGGACGGTGTCGTAGTCGCTGCCGTTGGTGTTGACGCTGAGGTCGCCGCTGCACGCGGGTTCGTAGCGGTACCAGACGCTGTGGCTGACGCCGACGCCGCCGCCCTCGCAGCTCTCGTCGAGCTCCTCGGGCACCTCGCTGGCGTTGGCGACGCTGAAGTCCGCCGGCGCGTAAGCGTTCGTGACGATCGGGGTCGCCAAAAGGCACCAGTTGTTCTGCGGGAACACCGAGCGGATCGAGTCGTTGACGTTGGGGAAGCCCCAGCCGAAGCCCGTGTCGTACCCGGCTGTGCCCATGTCGGTGCAGTAGAAGTCCATGAGCAGGCGGATGAAGTTGTCGTCGCCCTGGGGATAGGCGGACCAGATGAGGGCCGCGCAGCCCGCGGCGAAGGGCGAGGCCGCGCTGGTGCCGCTGAACGTGGTGTAGTCGGTGCCGCTGTAGCCCACGCTGCCGGAGCGGTCGGTGGAGCGGACATTGGTGCCCGGCGCGGAGAAGTCCAGCCCTGTGCCGTAGTTGCTGAAACTCGAGCGCGTCGCGTCGGAGTCGATGGCGGCCACCGACTGGACTGTCGAGAGGCGGGCCGGGTATCCGAGAGCCGCGTCGCCGATGTTGTCGGCTCCGCCGTTGCCGGCGGAGGCGAAGTGGAGCATGCCGTTGGCGGCGGTGCTGTTGTAGGTGTCGGTGAGCAGGTCGGTCTCGCCGGTGCCGTAGCTGCCGTTGCTGATGCGTGCGCCCTGGCTCTCGCCCCAGAGCAGGGCGTTGGCGAGGCGCACGTCGAGCGTCGTAGGCGTGCCACCGACGCTGCCCCACGCGCCGCCGCACGGATCGCCCGGGGCGGGCTCGGGGGTCGTTCCGACTTTGGCCGAGAGCACGCGGCAGTTGGGGCATACGCCCGCGCCGCCGATGGAGTTGTTGATCCGCCCGGCGATGATGCCCGCCACGGGCGTGCCGTGGTTGTCGCACGAGGTGACGGGCTGGCCGATGCCGAACCCGCCGACCGACCCGTTGCTGAAGTCCTTGCCGGTGAGCTGGTTGAGGTCGGGGTGGAACTGGTCGGAGCCCAGGTCCAGACACAGCACGACCACGGCGGGATTGCCGCGGGTGAGCTCCCAGGCGTCGTCGGCATCGCAATCGAAGCCGAGCACAAACCCGGTGCCTCCGGGGTTGCGCCATCCCCACATGCTGCCTGCGCCGTAGTACTGGTCGTTGGGCGCGTAGACGTGCATGTCCATCGTCGAGAGCTGCGTGGGGCAGGCCCACGCCAAGTTCGGATCGAGGGCGAGCTCGTTGGCGGTGCGGAGCACGACAAAGCCGTTGCGCTCGCCGGTGGAGATGCGTGCCGCGCCGGACAGGCCCGCGGGCTCGTTTTCGACAATCCGGGCGTTCTTGGTGGTTTGGCGGATGGTCTCGGCGGCCGCGAGCACGTTGGCCTGGCTCACGCGCAGGTTGATCTCGGGCATGAAGGCGACGAACCCGCCCTCAATCTCGGGGTGGTGGAACACGGGTCCGGCGAAGGTGAAACGGGCATCGGTCAGGAGGAGGTTGATGACCGCATCCACGGCCGCGGCGTCGGCGAGCGGGGCGGCCGGCTCGATCATGACGTAGCCGCTCACGCTGCATTCGCGCACGGCCGCGACGGGCACACCGATCACCCTCGCGGCCAGTTCCACGGCCTGAGGTCCGCCGGGTTTTTCGGCTTCGGTGAACGCCGCGAGGATCAGTCGGCCGTCGATGCGCATCGGCACGGCCCGGCCGGCGCAGACGTAATAGGTTGGGAGTTCGGCGGCCCGCAGGTCGGCGGGCACGTCGCGCGCGGGCCGGTCCCAGGGCGCCAGACGGCGGGGCTTGTCAGGTGTCGCGGGCTCGAACTTGCCTGTCGCGCCATCGGGCTGCTGCAAAAAGGTCGCCCGGACCGACGCGGCATCCGCCGGTGGGGTCTGGTTGGTGGCCCGGTCGGCCGCGTGGGCCCAGCCCGCCGCCGCCACGATGGCCGCCGCCGACACTCGATAACACATCTTCATCATGGGTGGTACTCCCGTGGTCAAAGGGTCCGGGTCGATCGGTGCTCGACCCTTGCCGAAGGGCGGCCCTGGGCCTCGGCTTCACCCCCCCCGCCCGACCATTGAGCGGATGGGCGCGGGCTGTGTGACCGCCCCGCCGCGCCGTTTGCACAAATCTCTGGGTTGGCGGGCGAGAAATGCCGACGTTTCGGTCTGTTGAGCCCGGTCCGAACGGGCGGGCTCGTGGGGCGAGCGCCAGACCCGCAGTATCCTTGCTTCCAGAGCTCATGCCCCACGACGCGACCGAGATCACCCGCCTGCTCGACGCCGCCAGCCGCGGCCAGGCCCAGGCCACGGAGCAACTGCTCCCGCTGGTGTACGACGAACTGCGCCGACTTGCGGGCGGGCTGATGAGCCGCGAGCGCCCGGGGCAGACGCTCCAGCCGACGGCGTTGGTGCACGAGGCGTACATGCGGCTGCTCGGCTCGCAACCGCTGACGTGGCAGAACAGGGCGCACTTCTTTGGGGCGGCCGCGACGGCGATGCGACGCATCCTGATCGACCGGGCCCGGCACGTGAAAGCGGCGCGCGTGAAGGCGGTGGCGGCGGACGTCGATGCGCTGGTCTCGGCGGACGGTTTCGGCCCCGGGCAGGACGCCGACGATCTCATCGCGCTCGACGCGGCGCTGGTGGAGCTTGCGGCTCGGGATCAGCGCCAGCACGACGTGGTGATGCTGCGGTACTTCGCGGGCCTGACCATCGAGCAGACGGCCGAGGCGCTGTCGATCTCGACGGGGACGGTGAAGAACGAGTGGAGTTATGCCCGGGCGTGGCTGCTGCACCAGATCGAGAAGCGCGCCGAACGGCGATAAGCGAGATGACCGGTCCCCCGCCAACACCGTCGAGAGGTGACCGCGAGGGCAGCGATCATCACGCCGGGGTCCGGGGGCTCTTCGAGGCGGCGCTGAGTGCCTCGGGCGCGGCGCGGCAGTCGCTGCTCGACGCGGCCAGGGCCGAGCGGCCGGAAGTTTGCGCCGAGGTCGAAGGGATGCTGCGTCAGCACGAACGCGCCGACGCGATTCTCGACCGTGTGCCGGTGGAGCTTGTCGGGTTGGGTTCGTCCATCGCGGAGGCATCGCGCCGTTCGGGCTTGCGGGGTTTGCCCGGCGATGGGTCGGGCGCGTCGGCCCCGGGCGCGGATGAGATCGCGGGTGATGACGCCGCCGGCACGCTGGCGCTGGGCGCCCGCGTGGGGCGGTACACGATCGTTCGCGTGTTGGGCGTGGGGGGCATGGGCGTGGTGTACGAGGCCCAGCAGGACTCGCCGCGTCGGTCCGTCGCGCTCAAACTCATCCGCAGCGAGCTGGTGACCCGCTCGATGGCCCGCCGCTTCCGGCAGGAGGCGGCGGCGCTCGCGCTGCTTCAGCACCCCGCGATCGCGCAGATCTACGACGCGGGCGCGATCGGCGGGTCCGAGGGCGGGGCCGGTGCCCCCACGCCCGTCGGACGCCCCTTCATCGCCATGGAGCTGGTGCGAGGCCCGACGCTCGCCGAGTTCGTCCGCTCGCGTGCGCTGTCCGTGCGGACCAAGCTCGAACTCGCGGCCCGTATCTGCGACGCCGTGCAGCACGCGCACCAGCGGGGCGTGATCCACCGCGACCTCAAGCCGGGCAACGTGCTGGTGGAGCGGGCCGATCCGCCCGCGCCGGCGGACGACGATGGCGCGCTGTCCATCAAGGTGCTGGATTTCGGCGTGGCGAGACTGACCGAGCCGGACCGTTTGCTGGGTGACGGGGCGGGAGTTGGGGGAGCTGGTGGGGTGGGGGGGGCGGCGTCGCTGGCGACGCGGGTCGGACAGATCGTCGGCACGCTGGGGTACATGAGCCCGGAACAGGCTTCGGGCGATCCGGCCCGCGTGGATGCGCGGACCGACATCTACGCCGTCGGCGCGATCCTGTATGAACTGCTCGCGGGTCGGCGACCGGTGGAGGTCGACTCGTCCACGGTCGCCCAAGCCCTGCGCGCGGTCGAAGAGTCGAGTGTGGTTCCGCCCAGCCGCTTCGACCGGCGCTGCCGGGGCGACGTTGACACGATCGTGATGCGGGCGCTGGCCCGCGAGCCCGAGCGGCGGTACGCCAGCGCGAGCGAGATGGCCGCCGACATCCGGCGGCACCTGACCGATCAGCCGATCTCGGCGCGCCCGTACAGCGCGCGAGAGACACTGGCCCGGGCGTGGCGCCGGCATCGGCCGTGGTTTGTCGGCGGCATGGCCGTGACGATGACGCTCGTGGGTGGACTGGTGAGCACGGTGTGGCAGGCCGGGCTCGCCATGAGCGAGCGCGACCGGGCCCAGCATCAGGCGATGATCGCCGAGCAGACCAACGGGTTCCTGTCGCGCATGCTCGGCGCGGCCACGCCCAGCGAGGCGCGCGGACACGACGTCACCGTTCGCGAGATGGTGGACACCACAGCGCGGGAGCTGGGCGACGGTTCCGGTGTGCCGCCCGAGGTCGCGGCGTCGGTCTTCAGCGCGCTGGGCGACACCTACCACGCGCTGGGCGAGCCGGCCCGGGCCGAGATCTGCACGCGCCGGGCCGTTGAGCTGCGGACCGCCACCGAAGGCCCCGATGCCCGCTCGACGCTCGACGCCACCGCGGGCATGGCCACCGCGCTGGCCGACCTGGGTCGCACGGACGAGGCGGTGGTGATCGCCCGCGACGCCGCCGAGCGGGCGCGCCGGCTGTACGGATCGAACGACCCGGTGCTGGTCGGGCTGCTCGCGACGCTCAACTACACCCTTGTGCATCCGGCGGAAGCGCCCGAGAAGGAACGGATCATGCGCGAGTGCGTGGCGCTGAGCACGCGGGTGTTCGGGCCCGACGGGCGTCGGACCGTGCGGGCGCGGGCCGACCTGGCCCTGGCGCTCATCGACGTGCACAAGTTCGAGGAGGCCGACGCGATCTTGCGGGAGGTCACCGAGGCCGCGCGGCGCACGCTTGGTCCGGACCACCCCGAAGTGATCGCCTACATGGAGAACCGCGTCGCGCTGATGCAGCGTCTGGGCCGGCTGGGTGAGGCCGAGACGCTCGTCCGCGGGGCGCTGTCGCTCTCGGAGCGCGTGAGCGGACCGGGGCACCCGTCCACGCTTCTGGCCCGGCGAAACCTCGCCATTGTTGTTTGCATGCAAGGCCGCTTTGTCGAGGCCGAGCCGATCGCCCGTACGCTGGCCGCGGATACGGCCGCGAGGCTGGGCGAGCGCCATCCCGACGCGATCAGCGCCCGCGGCCTGTACGCCTCCACGCTCATCATGCAGCGGAAGGTGGCCGAGGCCGCGCCGGTGGTGGAGGAGGTCAACCGGCTCGCGGGCGAGGCGTTCGGCGAGAAGGACGACCGCACGATCCAGGCGATCTCGCTTCGGTACGACCTGGCCGAGGCGGCGGACGACAAGGCGGGGATGGCGCGCTGGGCCGAGCGACTCAAGGGCACGCGGCTGGACCCCGCCACGGCCAAGCAAGTAGAGATCCCGCGATGACCACCGGTCGCAGGTTGACGGGAAGGACCAACACGACCCGCCGGCTCATCCCCCGATCCCCTCGGCCCTACTTCTTGTAGTAATCCAGATTTAACTGCACGTACTTGTTCCACTCCGCGGGCAGGTCTTCCTGGGGGAAGATCGCCTTCACGGGGCACTCGTCGACGCACAGGCCGCAGTCGATGCAGGTGTCGGGATCGATGAACAACTGATCTCGGGTGGCGAAATCGGCCTCGCTCTTGGTCGGGTGGATGCAGTCGACGGGGCAGACCTCGACGCACGAGGTGTCTTTAGTGCCGATGCAGGGCTCGGCGATGATGTGCGGCATGGGAACGCTCTCCGCTCAGAAGGGCGGGATGATAGGGCCCGCCCGACCAAGCGTACGCGCCTGTCGTGGGCGCGTGCGGCCGGTTCGGAGCCCGCGTCCGTGGCGCAGGGCGGTGCGTTCCGGCTCCGATCGAACGGAACCGGCTTCGCCGCGTAGCGTCCGGTCGCGATCGGTGAATAGCCGGCGCGATCGGAGATTTCGGGCTTACGGGGTCCCGAGCCGATCGTCGTAGATCCGCACTTGACGCAGGCACGAGGCGGGGTCGGTGCTGTCGAGGTTGTACGACGGCAGCGATCGGAGCATCAGGTTCACGGTCTTGAAGGGCGAGTCGAACCGGGTGTCGCGTCCGGTGATGGTCACGAGGACCGACGAGCGGCCGCGCGGGATGGTGATGACGTCGCTGAGGCGAACGAAGTCGAGCCCGACGCCGGCGGTACCGCCGAGCGAGTATCGGATTCGCAGCGGCTCGGCGGTGGGCCCGGTGCGGGAGATGCGGAACAGCGCCGTGTCGGAGGGGTCGGTGGTGGCGATCGGATCGGCGACGCCGATGGAGACCGTCGGGCGGTCGCGGATGATCACGTGCGTGGAGATCTCGCCGGGCCGGGCGTTGTTGAGCGTGAAGTGGGCGTCGGGCACGAGTGTGAGGCGCACGGTCTCGTTGCCCTCGAAGAGGCCGTCGTTGTAGGGGCGAACGTAGAGCGTGACCTGCCGGCGGCCGGGGCGGATGGTCAGCGTCGTGGGCAGCGGTTCGTAATCCGTGCCCGGCGTGGCCGAGCCGCCGATGGTGAGGCTGACCTCCAGTGGCAGGTTGCGCGGTCCGGTGCGCCGGACGACGAAGCGGGCCGAGTCCTGACCGACCTCGGAGGCGCGCCGGTCCGGGCGGAGGAGCGTGACCATCGGCACCTGGTCGTCGTCCACGATCGTCAGCGAGGCCGAACGGTCGGCGGCGGTCGACGAGAGGTCGTACGTCGCGTCGTCGAGCAGCGTGATGAGCACGATCTCGTCGCCCTCGACCTCCAGGTCGTCGATCGGGATGATCGGCAGCGTCGTGAACCGGCGGCCCGCGGGGATGGTCACCTGCGCGTCGAGGGGCGTGAAGTCCACGCCGCTCTGCGCGACGCCGGACTGACCCGGCGCGGGCGACGAGATCAGGTAGCGCACGGTGAGCGGGCTGTCGACCGAGCCGGTGCGCTGGATCTTGAACTCGCCGATGTCGCGCGGCGACTCCGCGGCCGTGGCGTCCGTCAGCGAGATCCGCACGATCGGGGTCGAATCGAACAGCGCCCGCTCTTCGAGCGGCTCCATGAGGGCGGGCTGGGCCGGCACGGGGCGGTGCGGCAAGTCCTGCGCGTGGCGGCGCCTGCGGATAGGGCTCAACGGCATGGTGGTCACCTCGGGCCTGTGGGTCGGCGAGTCGATCGGCTGGGCTGGAAGTTTCTCGCGAGCGCACGCCCGTCGGCGTCGGCGCGCCGGTTATCCGGACTTCGGGGCGCCGTTGCCGCGCAACGAAAAGGGCCGCTCGCCACGGGGGCGAGCGGCCCTGAAGTCACGATCGGTGCGTCAGGCCGTCGGGGTCAGCACGGCGTGAAGTAGGCCGCGAGGAAGTCGAAGAGGTCCTGCACGGATAGGCCGCCGCTGTCGTTGGTGTCGGCGCAGGGGTTGCCGGCGAAGTAGGCGGCGAGGTAGTCGAAGATGTCCTGCACGCTGACCGAGCCGTTCTGGTTGAAGTCGCCCTTGCAGCAAGGCGAGGTGTAGTTGCCCGGCGGGTTGCAGACGGTGCCGACGCCGGAGAAGTGGCGGCCGTTGCCCTGGCACGCGCCCGCGGGCGTGAGCCGGCAACTGGAGCCGCAGCAGCACGCGCCGACGCAGAGCGCGCCGGGCGTGCAGACCGGCACCACCGTGCCGCCGATCGCGTGGCAGACGGTGCTCGGCACGGTCAGGCAGGCCCCGTTGGGCAGGCAGCAGCCAACGAGCTGCACGCACTGGTTGGGCGAGCAGGTGTTGCCCGGCGCCGGGGTCGTGCCGGTCGGGCACGGCCCGGCGATGGTGAAGCATGACCCGTCGGAGCGGCAGCAGGCGCTCAGGCACGGGTTGGGCACGCACGTCGGGCCCGCGCTGGTTGTCCCCGACGGGCACGGACCGACCCAAACAAAGCACGCGGTCAAGTCGCAGCAGGCGTGCTTCTGCGGGCAGAGCGCGGGCGAGCACGGCGTCCCGCCGAAGTAGACGTTCGGCGGCGTCGGGCAGGTGTAGATCGTCGCGATCGTGCACGAGCCGTCGGGCCGACAGCAGGCCCCGCGGCACCTGTTGGGCGTGCACACGCCGCCCGGGGCGGCGATCATGCCCGCCGGGCAGGACGAACTGGCGAGCACGATGCACGAGCCGTCGTCGCGGCAGCACGCCACGCCGGGGCACGGGTTGGGCACGCACGACACCGCCGGCACGTAGGTCTGCGGCGGCTGGCACTGGAAGATGGACGTGATCGTGCACGCGAGCGTCTGCGGGTTGCAGCAGGCGCCGCGGCACGGGTTGGGAGCGCACGTGTTGCCCGGCGCGGGGATCGTGGACGACGGGCACGGCGCGGCTGTGAGGAAGCACGAGCCGTCGTCGCGGCAGCAGGCCACCTGGATGGTCACCGGGCAAGCGGTGAGCGGGCTGCACACGCCGCCCGGCGCGGGCGTTGTGCCCGTTGGGCAAGCCGGACCGACAGAGTTGAAGCACGTACCGTCGGGCCGACAGCAGGCCACGAAGCACGGGTTGGGCGTGCAGGTTGTGGCCGACGAGACGATGAACCCGGGGCACGCGGTCCCGAGCGGGATGATGGTGCAAGTCCCGTTGAGCAGGCAGCAGACCCGACCGCCCTGCGGGCACGGGTTGGGCGTGCAGGTGTTGCCCGGGGCCGGCGTGGTGCCGGGCGGGCACGCGTTGCCCGCGAAGAAGAAGCAGGCGTTGAGGTCGCAGCACGCGCGGAAGCAGGGGTTGGGCGTGCAGGTCGTCACGCCGGTGAGGATCTGGCCATTGCACTGGCTCGGGGTGGGCACCAGCACGCACGAGCCGTCCGGCAGGCAGCACACAAAGCCCGTCGGGCAGGGGTTGGGCGAGCAGGTGTTGCCCGCGGCCGGGGTTGAGGTGGCCGGGCACGGCCCGTTGACCATGAAGCACGTGCCGTCAGGACGGCAGCAGGCGTGCGGGCACGGGTTGGGCGTGCAGGAAGTGCCGGGCAGGAAGGTCGCGCCCGCCGCGGCGGGGCATTGCGACCACGGAGCCGTGTAGCACGAGCCGTCGATGCGGCAGCAGGCCCCGTAGCAAGGATTGGGCGCGCAGGTGTTCCCGGGCGCGGGGATGGTCCCGCTCGGGCATGATCCCACGACGAAGACGCACGCGCCCGAGGTCAGGCAGCAGGCGCTGGTCGTGACCTGCGGGCAGTTGTTGGGTGTGCAGGTGTTGCCCGGAGCGGGCGTGGTGCCGGTGGGGCAGGCCGTGCCGAAGAAGGCGAAGCAGGTGCCGTTGGGGTAGCAGCACGCGACGGCGCAGTTGTTGGGCGTGCAGGTGTTGCCCGGAGCGGGCGTGGTGCCCGCCGGGCAGGCCGCGCCGGTGAAGATGAAGCAGGCGTTGAGGTCGCAGCACGCCAGCGTGGTGGGCGGGCAGCGGTTGGGCGAGCAGGTATTGCCCGGAGCGGGCGTTGTGCCCGTGGGGCACGGGCCTGGCACGAGGAAGCACGAGCCGTCGTTGCGGCAGCACGCGTTGACGCAGCGGTCCGGCGTGCAGACGGTGCCCGGACCGAACCAGGTGCCGGGCAGGCCGAGCGGATCAACGCACCCGGCCTGGCTGGTCGTGAAGCACTGGCCGTTGATGCAGCACGCGCCGATGCACACCTCGCCCTGACAGGTGGTGCCCACGCCCAGGAAGATGCTCGGCGGCGGGCACTGTCCGGCGGGGGTGACCACGCATGACCCGTCGGGCCGGCAGCACGCGCCGCGGCAGGGGTTGGGATTGCACGGGGTTCCGACACCCAGGAAGATGCCGCCGTTGTTGCGGCAGTTGACGGCGCTGGTGATGATGCAGAACACCACGCCGGGTTCCTCGAAGATGCAGCAGGCGCCGATGGGCGGCGGCGGGCAGGGGTTGGCGCCCGCGGTGCAGGTCGAGCCGATGCCCAGGTCGATGCTCGGCGGCGGGCATTCCTGCGTGGAGCTCACGACCACGCAACTGCCGTCGGGCCGACAGCACGCGTGGAAACATGGGCCGGGCGTGGCGCACGAACTGCCCGGGCCCTGCCACACGCCCAGGGTCGTCGGGCAGTTGGCCTGGGTGGTCAGCGTGCATCCGCCCTGGAAGAGGCAGCACGCGCCGATCGGCGGCGGGCAGCGGTTGGGCGTGCAGGTGCCGCCCAGCGTCCACACCGACGGCGGCGGGCACTGCGAGGCCAGAGTCACGGTGCACGAGCCGTCCTTGCGGCAGCATTCGCCGAGGCAGGTTGTGTCGGTGCAGGAGGTTTGCGGCCCGGCCCAGGCGCCGCCCGCGGCGAGGCAGCGGTTCTGGCTGACGATCACGCACAGGCCGCTGGGCAGGCAGCACGCGCCGCGACAGACGTCGGGCGCGCACGCCACGCCCGCGCCGAGGAAGATGTTGGGCGCGAGGCAGGCGTTGGGGTTGGCGATGAAGCAGGTCCCGTTGGGCCGGCAGCACGCGCCCTGGGGCGGCGGGCACGGGTTGGGGTTGCACGCGGTCGTGCTGCCGAGCCACTGGTTTGGCGCGACGCACTGCGCCTGCACCGTGAGGAAGCATTGGCCGGTGGGCGTGCAGCACGCGCCGCGGCAGACGATGGTGGCGTCGCACACCGAGCCCACGCCGAAGAAGTCGCCGCCGGCGCTCTGGCACTGGCTCAACGAGGTCGTCACGCACTGGCCGCTGGGCAGGCAGCACGCGCCAAGGCAGACTTCAGGGGTACACGTGGTTCCGTCGCCCAGGTAGACCAGCGGGCGGTCGCACCCGGCGAGTGTGCTGATGAAGCACGCGCCGTCGGGTGTGCAGCAGGCACCGACGGTCTGCGGGCACAGGTCCGGCGTGCACGGCACGCCGATGCCCTGGAACACGTTGGGTGCTGGGCATTGCGACGGCACGGTGATGAAGCAGAGGCCGTCGGGCCGGCAGCAGGCCCCGCGGCAGGCGACCGTAGCGCAGGAGACACCGGCGCCCATCCAGAATCCTCCGGCCGCGTGACACTCGGCCTGCACGGTGGTGAAGCACGAGCCGTCGGGCCGGCAGCACGCGCCGAAGCACGGGTTGGCCGCGGCGGTGCAGAGGGTTCCCACCCCCGCGAACGAACCGCCGATCGCGTCGCACTCGTTCTGCGTGGTGACGATGCACTGGCCGTTGGGCAGGCAGCACGCGCCGCGGCAGGTGCCGTTGGGCGGACAGGCCGACCCGTTGCCGAGGTACTGGCCGCCGTTGTTCACGCAGTTGGGCTGCGTGGTGACGATGCACAGGCCGTTGCGGCAGCACGCGCCGACAGCGGCGTCGGTGCACGGGCTTGGATTGCACGGTTGATTCACGAAAAACAGCCCGGTGCATTGCGTGGCCACCGTGATGAAGCACGGCTGGCCCGGGATGCAGCAGGCGCCCTGTACGACGTTGGTCTGGCAGTCCGCGAAGCTGACCACGCACGAACCGTCAGCGCAACGGACAGGTCGGTCGGGTGGGCACTGGGCACGGGATTGGGACACCAGCAACAGCGCACAACACAGCGCAGCGGCCCAACGGGCCAACGGCCGGGCGCAAGGCAAGCACGCGTACATGGATGTGACCTCCGGAGAATGGGAACCAGACGTTCGCGAAGTGCCATCCCGCGAACCGTGGCGGGCCCGAAGCGAGGTCGGCCCACGCGACCCGATCGGCGGCGTGGGGAATCCCGCCCGTCAAGACTTCGACACGACATCGCGACGACTTGGTCGGGAGTCTGGGCCGTGGAGGATGTTGAGTGCCTCAACAATCAGATTACCGCCTGATTTGGCGATCACAAGCCCCCAATTGAGGGAGTCATGTCTGTGTACTCGCCTCAATGTTGTTGTCGCAAGTGCGCTGCATGAGCGCACGTTCTGCGAACGAAACAGGCCCGCGTCCGAGCGGACGCGGGCCTGGGAACTGATCGCGGAGCAAACGGGCTCAGTGCGGCAGAGAACCCGCGGCGGGGGTGCCCGCCGGGTCCTTTTGCGGGGCGAGGATACCGCCGCCGCCCGGGTTGTTGCAGGCGGGTGGGCGGGTGACGAAGCACTGCACGAAGCCCATCAGGTCGGCCTGATCGGTGTCGCCGTCGCCGTCGAAGTCTCCGTGACCGGCGATCCAGTCCTGGATGAAGGCGAAGAGGTCGGCGGTGTCCACGTTTCCGGAGTGGTTCCAGTCGCAGGCGCAGCGGCGTGAGCAACTGTCGGGGCGGCAGATGGTGTGGTCGCCGCGGTAGGTCCCTTGCAGTTCGGCGCATCGAGCCTCGGTCACGACCACGCAGCCGGAGGCCCCGGGGGTGGAGGCGGTGGTGCAGCACGCGCCGCGGACTTCGGGGGGCGGGCAGGGCGTGGTCGGGTCGCAGGCGGTGCCGTCGCCGCGGTAGTCGCCGCCGATGGTTGCGCAGATCGCCTGGGTCGTGACGACGCAACGCATGAGGTTGGCGGTGATGTTGGGGTTGCAGCAGGCGCCGCGCGGCTCGCAGGCGACCGGCGTGCAGGGCACGCCGTTGCCGACGTACCGGCCCTGCTGGGCCGCGCACTCGTCGGCGGTGAGCACGACGCAGTGCACCGGCTCATCGGGAGTGGTCGAGGGCACGCAGCAGGCGCCGCGGGGCGTGGGGCGCGGGCAGGTCGTGGCGGTGCACGCGCTGCCGTTGCCCTGGTAGGTTCCCTGGTGCGCGAGGCAGTCGGCCTCGGTGAGGATGACGCACCGTCGCACGTCGGCCCCGCTGAAGGGCACGCAGCAGGCGCCGCGATCGGGCTGCGGGCATGCGGTGGCGGTGCAGACGACGTTGTTGCCCAGGTAGTTACCGCCGTGCTGCGCGCAGTTGGCCTGAGTAAGGATCAAGCAGCGCGCGGGGGAGTTGGGCGAGGGCGGGACGCAGCACGCGCCGCGGGCGACGCAACTGTCGTTGGTGCAGGCCGTGCCCGGGCCGCGGAAGTCGCCGCCCAAATCGTGGCACTGCTCGGCGGTCACGACCACGCACCCGGCGGTGCCGGGGTCGGTGGAGGTCCGGCAGCAGGCGCCCCTGGGCGCGCAGCGGTCGGGGGTGCAGGCGGTGTTGGGGCCGAACCAATGGCCTTCAACGTGCGCGGCGCACTCGGCCTGGGTCAGGACCTGGCAGATGGCTCCCGGGACAATGCCGACGAAGCAGCACGCGCCGGTCGGGGCCGGGGGCGGGCAGATGTCATCGTTGCAGGTTGTGCCCGGACCGTGCCAGACGCCGTGGTTGGCCGCGCAGGCCGCCAGCGTGCTGACCGTGCACGAAACCGAGCCGGTCGCGGAGGCGAGGCAGCAGGCGCCGGTGGGGGCGGGGCAGGTCTGCGGGTTGCAGAGCGTGCCCGCGCCCTGCCAAGTGCCGTGGGCGTCGGCGCAGTGCGCCTCGGTGGTGATGAAGCAGTTGTTGATCGTTCCGATGCTGCGCCCGCAGCAGGCGCCCACGATCACGGGCGTGCAGCCCGAGGTGGTGCAGAGGGTGCCGTCGCCGGCGTACTGACCGCCGAGCTCGGTGCATCGCGCGGCCGTCACGATCGTGCAGGTGGTTATCCCGTCGGGAGAGTTGACGCAGCAGGCGCCGACGGGGGCCGGGGGCGGGCAGACGCCCGGAGCGCAGGCCGCGCCGGCGATCCATGTCGTGCCGGGGTACTGGTCGCAATGGGCGCGGGTGGTCACGATGCAGCCCAGCGGGTTAAGCCAGGGGCCGTTGCAGCACGCGCCCGTCGGGAGGCAGGAGTCGTTGCCGCAGGCCGTGCCCGGGCCTCGCCACGTGCCGCCGTCGGCGGTGCAGGCGGCCTCGGTGCGGATGGTGCAGCCTGTCGTGCCGGCGGCGTCGGGCAGGCAGCACGCGCCGGTGGGGATGCAGCGGTCGTTGGTGCAGGCGGTGCCGGGGCCGAACCAGTGGGCGCCGATATGGCCGGCGCACTCGGCCTGGGTCAGGACCTGGCAGATGGGTTCGCTGGTGATGCCGAAGAAGCAGCACGCGCCCGTCACTGTGCACGGGTTGGGATCGCAGGTCGTGTTGGGGCCGCGGAACACGCCGTGCGCGAGATCGCACTGGGCCTGGTTGTACAACTGGCAGGCGAAGCCGACGGTGCCGGGAACGGGGAAGCAGCACGCGCCGCGCGGGCCGCACGCGTCAGGCCCGCAGGTGGTGCCGGGCCCGCGGAAGAGGCCGTGGGCGTCGGCGCAGGCGCCGGGTGTGGTCAACTCGCAGCCTGTGGCGCCCGAGTTGGTGAGCAGGCAGCAGGCGCCGCGCGGGGCGCAGATGTCGTTGCCGCAGGCGGTGTTCGGGCCGCGCCAGACTCCGCCGTCGGCCTCGCAGTTGGAACGGTTGCGGAGCGAGCAGGTGACGGTGCCGGCGGGGTTGGTGATGCAGCACGCGCCGACCGGGTCGATACCGGTCTGGCAGGTGGTGGGCGTGCAGGCGGTGGCATTGAGCGGCACGCCGCCGGCCGCACGGCAGGCGTCGGGGTTCAGGACCTGGCACTCGACCGCGCCGGCGCTATTGGGGATGCAGCAGGCGTTCTGAGCGAGGGCGCTCGGAGCGGTTGCGCCGACGACGCCGGCGCAACACAGCGCAGCGGCGCTCAGCGGCCGCAGCGCGCGACAAAGAAACGATGAAAGATTCATTCGACTCGACTCCTGGTGAATGAGAAGTGATGACAGGATGGGGTGAACCTTTCCTGTCGGAAGCAGCCCGGCCGTGGGGCACAACAACACGCGCGTCCCGCGCCGTGGCGGGCCTGATCGCGTACGTCGTCGAATCCCCGGCTGCTTCCGGGCACGGACCCTCGTGCCGGGGCATCACGCCCGCAGGCCGACTAACGGTCCGATTACGTGGATATTGCACCACGAATCAGGTCGCGGCCAGCGGAATCTTGTGGTGAGATTGAGGGCTTGCGTCGGCGTCAAGACGCGCGAACCTTGCGCGGCCGCGGCTTTGCCGGGTGTTCGCGCGGGGTCGCTTTCTGTTCGGATCGCGAAATAAACAGGCCCGCGGGTGTGTCGCCCGCGGGCCTGGGAAGCTGCCCGGCCCGCCTGTTGGAGCGGGGGCCAAGGCGTCGGAAAGAGTCGTGAAATGCTACCGGCAAGCCGGTGGCGGGAAGCGGAAGCAGGTCAGAAACTCGTTCGCGTCGTCGTCATCGAAGTCTTCGTCGCCGTCGAGGTCGCCCGCGCTGGGGTTGGCCTGCACGCCGTGGTACCAGTCAAACAAGTCCTGAATGTCCAGCGATCCGTCGCCGTTCCAGTCGCATGGGCAGAGCCGCGAAGCGCACAGGTGCGTGGAGCAGACGGTGGCCGGGCCGCGGAAGGTGCCGCCCGAGTTGGCGCACGGGGCCTGATCGCTAATGACGCAGGCGGAGTCGCCGTGGCAGCAGGCGCCGGCGATATCCCAGCAGCGGGCGGTCTCGCAGGACACGCCGGCGCTTCGGTACCAGCCACTGCGAGACATGCATTCGCTATCCGAGATGACCTCGCAGAACCCGGGCGGGAAGCAACACGCGCCGGCGACATTGCTTGCACAGACGGTGGTCAGGCAGGTGGTGCCCGCCCCGAAGTACGACGCGCCCGGGAGGCCGGAGCAGCCCTCGATCGTCCGGGCCTGGCACGAACCGTCGGCGAAGCAGCACGCGCCGAGCAACGGGGCACACTGGGCGGTATCGCAGGCCGTCGAATCGCCGCGGTACAGCCCGCCCGACTGGGCGCAGTCGTTCTGCGTGATGACGACGCACACGTCGCCGCCGAGGCAGCACCCGCCGGACGGCGGGCGGCACGCGATGGGGGAGCAGTACGTGCCGGGGCCGAGGAAGAACCCGTTGGCCGCGCGGCAGGCGTCGAAGAGCACCAGCGTGCAGAGCCCTTGATCGCGGAAACAGCACGCGCCGACGAGGTTGAGGTCCGGGCCGCGGTTCACCGGCGGATTGGGATGGGGGCCGTCGCCCGGCGTGCCGGAGTCGGTGGGCGGCGGGTCGGGTTGGCAGATGGTGCCGGGTCCGCGGTACGTGCCGTGCGAGGCACGGCAGCCGTCGCGTGTCCGGATGGCGCACACGCCGTTGCGCATGATGCAGCCCCCGACCCGGTCGCAGGCGGTGGGCGAGCAGGTGGTCCGAACGCCGCGGAAGTGGCCCAGGGCTCTCAGGCAGCGGGTCCGCTGCATGATCCGGCAATCGCCGCTGGGCAGGCAGCACGCGCCCCGACGGGGGCGGGCGGCGAGCGATTCGCCCGCGGTGCAGAGGATCACGGCCGCGGCCAGGATCAGGGAGAAGAGTGATTTGGCGGCCATTTCCTATGGCTACGCGGGGAGGCGGGGCGTCTTGCGGGGGATTGGCGAGAATTTTGGAAATTGCGGGGGCGGGGTGGGGGGTGGGGGGGGGCTCGGCCGCGGGGCGCGGCCGACATTGGCTGAAAGCCAATGCCATCGTGGGGGGCGCGGTAGCATCCGGGTTATGAAGCGACCTGCCGCGGGCGGGGGGTGGCCCGCCGTTTGGTACACGCTGCGTCAGGCCCGGGCCTCGGGCGGCGTGGTCCGGATGTGGCGGGCTCTGCGGGCCCGCAACGCGTGCAAGACCTGTGCGCTGGGAATGGGCGGGCAGCGGGGCGGGATGGTCAACGAGGCGGGGCACTTTCCCGAGGTGTGCAAGAAGTCGGTGCAGGCGATGGCCGCGGACATGCGGGGGCGGGTGCGCCCGGGGTTCTTCGACGAGTTCGGGTTCGACCGGCTCGGTCGGCTGTCTTCGCGAGAGCTGGAGCAGGCGGGGCGGTTGGTGGAGCCGCTGATGGCCTCGCCGGGCGATCGGGGGTATCGGGAGGTGGGGTGGGACGAGGCGCTGGGCCGCGTGGCGGATGAACTGGCGGCGATCCGCCGGCGCGGCGAGGATGCGAGCGGGCCGATGTTCTATGTCAGCGGGCGTTCGAGCAACGAGGCGGCGTTCCTGTTGCAACTGCTGGCCCGGGCGTACGGCACCAACAACGTCAACAACTGCTCGTATTTTTGCCATCAAGCCAGCGGGGTCGCGCTCAAGGGGATGATCGGGAGCGGCACGGCGACGGTGACGCTGGATGATCTTGGCGGATCGGGGGGGGCGGACCTGATCTACGTGATCGGGGGCAACCCGGCGTCGAACCATCCGCGGCTGATGAGCACGCTGCTCGCGGCGCGGCGGCGGGGCGCATCGATCGTGGTGGTGAACCCGCTGCGCGAGCTCGGGCTGGTGCGGTTCAAGGTGCCCAGCGACGTTCGCAGCATGTTGTCGCCGGGCGGTTCGGCGATCGCGAGCCACTACGTGCAGCCGAACATCGGGGGCGACGCCGCGTTGTTCGCCGGGGTGGCCAAGGCGCTGATCGCGCTCGATGGCGAGTGGCCGGGCGGCGGGGTGATCGACCGGGCGTACATCGACGCGCACACAGAGGGCTATGAAGCGTTCCGCGCCGGGATCGAAGCGATGGAGTGGGCCGAGATCGAGGCGGGCTCAGGGGTCGCGCGGGCGGAGATCGAGAACCTGGCCCGCTTGTACGCGGCGTCGAAGCGCACCATCTTCGCGTGGACGATGGGGATTACGCACCACGCGCACGGGGTGGACAACGCGCGCATGATCGCGGCCGTCGCGTTGATGCGGGGCATGGTGGGCCGCGAGGGCGGGGGCGCGGGGCTGCTCCCGCTGCGCGGGCACTCCAACGTGCAGGGGGTGGGCTCGATGGGCGTTGAGCCCGCGCTCAGGCCCGCGATGCGTTCGGCGATCCGTGATCGGTTCGCGATCGACGTGCCCGATTCGCCGGGGCTCGACACACTCGCGTCGATCGAGGCGGCGCACGAGGGGCGCATCCGGTTCGCGTGGCACTTGGGGGGCAACCTCTACGGCTCGGCGCCCGACGCGGCGTACGTGACGAGCGCCATGTCGAGGGTTGACACGACCGTGTTCCTGAGCACCGCGCTCAACACCGGGCACATCCACGGGCGCGGGCGGACGTCGATCATCCTGCCCGTCTTGGCGCGCGACGAGGAGCCGCAGGCCACCACGCAGGAATCGATGTTCAGTTACGTGCGGCTGAGCGAGGGCGGGCGGGCGCGGGTCGAGGGGCCCGAGGGGCCGCCGCCGAGCGAGGTCGGGGTGATCTCGCGGGTGTTCCGGCGCGTGCTGGGCGATCGCGTTGGGGAGTTGGACCTGGTCGCGCTGTCGAGCCACGACGAGATCCGCCGGACGATCGCGGCGTGCGTGCCGGGGTACGGCGCGATCGCGGGGCTCAACGGGACGCGCGGGGAACGCCGGACGAGATCGGGGCTCGGGCGCGGCGAGTTCCTGGTTGAGGGGCGGCGCTTCGGCGAGCCGAGCTTCGCCACGCCGGGCGGGCGGGCGGTGTTCCCCTCGGCGCCGAAACTCCCCGCGCCCGCGGCGGGCGGCGAGCTGCGCGTGATGACGATCCGATCGGAGGGGCAGTTCAACACGGTGGTGTATGAAGACGACGACTTCTACCGCGGGCAGGAGCGGCGCGACGTGATCCTGATGAACGGGGCGGACATCGGGCGCCTGGGGCTCAAGGTCGACGAGCGCGTGCATGTGCGGAGCGACGCGGGGGAGATGCGGGACATCCTCGTGCGCGAGGGCGAGCTGCCGCCGGGCAACGCGGCGATGTACTACCCCGAGGCCAACGCGTTGGTGCCGCGCGAGGCGGACGGGGAGTCGCGGACGCCGGCGTTCAAAAGCGTGCGGGTGAGGGTGGAGCGGTCGGGGGCGCTGCCCGTGATCGGGTAGCGGCTCGGGATCACTTCACCAGTTCCATCTCGCTGGGCCGCCACTGCTTGGTGAAGAACGACTCGAGCGGGCTGTACAAGCGCAAGATGGTGAACCAGCCCTTGCCGGGTACGGTCTGGATCCAGTTGCCGCGGGGCACGCCGGCGGGCTGCGACGGGGAAAAGTAGATCGTTGTGGAGCCGTCGGCGGCGGCCTCGGCCGCGGGCGAGGGATAGCTCTGGCTGCCGGCCCGCGGGTAGCGCTGAGGCGTGTCCAGCATCGAGCGAGACTGGTTGTCATACACCGTGAACGACCAGAACGCGCGGGCGGGGATGCCCTTGGGAAGGGTGACCCGGTAGGTCTTGCCGCCGTCGAAGGGGTTGCCGTCGGAGTCGAGGAAGCCCATGAGGTACTGCGAGCCGACGCCCGGGATGCGCATGATCATGCCCGGTGAATCGAGGGTGTAGCCGTAGTAGAACGCGGTCCGAGAGTCGAGCGTGCGCGCCCCGGTGGGGGGGAGCGGCCTGAACATGCCCTCGCTGGTGAACTCCGGCGGCGGCGTCTCGAAGAACGCGCCGCCCTCCCAGAGCATGGACCCCCACATCGAGTTGGGGTAGTAGGCCCAGTCCGGATGGGCGACGGCGAACCGCCAGTTCAGCGAACGCCCGGCCGCGTTGCCGACGGCGGCGGCGTCGGTGAGGATCCGCTTCATCCTCGCATCGGGCTTGAAGGGCTTGCCGTGGACGATGCCGATGGCGGCCAGTTGCCCGGCGAGTTCCACGTCGTAGCTGGCGGCCGGCTCGCGCTGGACGTTCTCATTGAGCATCTCGAAGAAGCCGTAATCGCCGGGCGGGATCGTGTTGAACGACTTGCCCGAGGCCTCGACGAAGCGGGTCTCCGGCACGGGCGGGTTTTTCCCGAGCCGGACGCCGCCCTCAAGCGCAGCGGCGATGCTCGTCCCGTCGCCGCCGGGCGTGTAGGGGTAGATCTTGAGGTGCTTTTTGATGTTGTCGGCCGTGGGCCGCGGGTCGTTGTTCTCCATGAACGCGCGGGCCGCGTAGAGCACGCGGTTGGTCTTCGAGCGTGCAACGTAGAAGCCGCCCTCGGGCAGGGGTCCGTCATAGCCTGGGGGCACGAGCAGGTATCGGCCTCCCTCTCCGCGATCGGGGCCGGGGAAGCCGATGTCGATGATCCAGGAGAACCACATGTCGTTGATGGTGCCCAGGCCGCGGGGCGGCTGCTGGATGACCATCGGCCCCTTCGACAGGTCGACCACGGCGAGGTAGTAGACCGTGTCGGCGTTGGCGGTGAGGAAGAGCGACTGGGCGTCCATCAACTGCGAAAAGATGACGACGGTGTTGTCGTCGGCGCCGATGCTCTCGAATCCCTTGGCGATCGCGTACGCCGATGCGCCGCGGAAGCTGTTGTTGAAGGCATTCAGGGCGTTGGTGAAATCGAGAGCATCTCGCACGCGCTCGGCGGTTTCCTTCGTGGGCGCGCCGTCCGTGAAGTCCAGCGTGCCGATGCGGGTCTCGACCCGGTCGGGGGTCGTCAGCGAGGGCGGAATGGCGCCCGCGGACTGCGCAGAGGCCGGCCGCGTTGCGGAGACAGCGGCGAGCGCCACGGCGAGGAGCAGGGTGAGGGTCGGGGCGGCTCGGTGCGGCACGGTCATGCGTGGCTCCAGAATGAAGCGTGAGGCGGCTCGACGGCGCGGGCGTTCGGGCGGGCGCGTCGGCGTCGTCGAACCGCTCGGGCGTGTTGGTGCGCGGTCGGATCACACCCGATGAATCGGGTCTTTGCTCTGCAGTCTAGCCAAACTCATCGAGTTGATCGGGCGGGCACGCCGTGGGCGCCACGATACCAGATTCGGTTGTTCAGGTGCCCTCGGCCTTGCCCAACTGCCACTCTTCGAGCTCGATGGGGGCCTGGCGGCCGAAGATGGTCACCAGCACGCGGACGAGGCCCTTCTCGGGAACGAGCTCGTCCACCGTGCCCTCGTAGTTCTGGAACGGGCCTTCCTTGATCAGCACGTGCTCGCCCTTGCTGAAGACGAGCTTGATGGTGGGCTCGTCGTCGGGCTTGCGGCTGTCAAGGTGGAGCTTCTCGATCTCGTGGCCCTTCATGGGCGTGGGCCGGCCGGCGGTGCCGACGAAGTCGCCCACGCCGGTGGTCTCCTTGATGAGGAAGAACACGTCCTGGGGGATGCGCCCGTCGGGCTCGAGCGCCATCTCGACGAAGACGTACCCGGGGTACATCTTGGTTTCGACGACGCGCTGTTTGCCGCCCTTGATGGTCTTGGTCTTCTCGGTGGGCACGAGGATCCGCCCGACCAGGTGCGTCATCTTCTCGATCTGCACCTTGCGCAGGAGCGTTTCGCGCACGCTCGACTCCTTGTTGGAGGCGACGCGCAGGGTGAACCAGTCCATCCCCGGCCGACGGAGCGGCTCGTCCGGGCCGAGCAGGCCGTCCTTCTCCGACGAAACGATCTTCACTTCCCGCTGCTGGTCGTCGTGTCCGTGGGTCGAGGGGGTTGTGGGGATGGTGTTGGACATGGCGGAATCCTCGATGGGATCGGATCGCGGTTGTCGGGGCGGGGGGCGTGGGGGGGAGAGGGGAGAGAAGGAAGCGGACGGTCGGCGCTACTGGAGCACCTTGATGAACTTGAAGAACATCTGGAACAGCACGTCGAACCCGAAGAGCGCGCCGGCGATGAGCACCGACGCGCCCACGACCACCAGCGTCGAGTTCCAGATGTCCTTGCGGGTGGACCAGTTGACCTTCTTCATCTCCATGTCGGTGGCGATGAGGAACTCGACGGTGGAGCGGCGGAGGCCGGCGAAGTAGAAGGCCAGCAGGGCTCCGATCAGGAGCACCAGGGCGGCCGCGCCGCCCTGCAGAAGGACCGGCTGGACCACGGCGATCTTGTGCAGGCGGCCCTTGACCGAGGCGGAAAAGCCCTTGCCTCCCCCCGCGCCGGGCGCCGGGGCGAGCGTGGACGCCTCGGTCGGGCTGAGCCCCTCCTGCTTGGGCACAAAGTGGTGGATCCGCACCACCTGGCTGCTGCTGTCGAAGGACTCGACCTCGGCGGTGCCGAGCACGTCCGCCGGCGAGGTCGAGGTGGCGGCGGTCGCGAGTTGGACCTGGGCGCCGGGCGTGACTTCGCCGCCGGTGATGCCGGTGAGCTCGGTGGCCCAGGCGCGGGCGGGGAGCTTGTCAGCGACGACGGCCATCTGGCCCATGAGCCAGCCGGCGGTGCCGAAGGTGATGACGGCGATCATGGCCGCGGTCATGACCCGCACCCAATACCCCTGCCCCGGCTTGTAGAGACCGAATGCCATGGTGAACCTCTCGAACCGGGGCGTTTGACGTTGCCCCATTTCTACAAGTGCCGAGCGGCGAGCGGTTGCTGCCGGTCGACCCCGGCCTGGCTCGACGCTGGTGCGCCGGGTCCGCCGCTCTCGACCGGCCGCCGCTCGCGGCCCGGCACGCTGACCGAATCCGCCGGCCTGACGTGGCCGGCTTCGGGGAATCGAACTCAAACCAAGCACGCCGGGAGGGACTTGAACCCGCAACCTGCGGATTTGGAATCCGCTGCTCTACCAGTTGAGCTACCGGCGTGTGAGCAGGCATCAGGCACCAGGCATCGGGCACCAGCAAGCCGTCTTCTGGTGCCCGATGCCTGGTGCCCGGTGCCTACTTGATCACTTCCTCTTCATCTTGTGAAGCGTGTGCCGGCGGAGGCGCGGGCAGTACTTCATGTAGCCTTCCTTCACGCGCTCGGAGATGCCGCCCTTGGTGCGGATCTCGGTGCGGTAGTTAAGATCGCCCGTCTCGCTGCACTGCAGCCAGACGTACTCGCGGCTCGGCGTTCCACCCTTCTTGGCCATGATCGACTACCTCTTTCACACGGGCCCGCGGGGTCGGTCGCCGCGGGCTCTGGGGTTCGACGGGGAACTGGAGGAAACTGTCCTTCCTCTCAGGAAACCGGCCCATCGGCTTCCGCCGCTGGGCCGGGGAGATTCGGTGGTCCGAGCGGGCCGGGGGGCGGCTCACTCGATGATTTCGGTGACCGTACCGGAGCCGATCGTGCGCCCGCCCTCGCGGACGGCGAAGCGGAGGCCGGCCTCCATGGCGACGGGTTTATCGCCCAGGTCGACCTCGATCTGGACGTTGTCGCCGGGCATGCACATCTCGGCGCCGCCGAGGAGCTTGACCGAGCCGGTCACGTCGGTGGTGCGGAAGTAGAACTGCGGGCGGTAGTTGGAGAAGAACGGCGTGTGACGCCCGCCCTCCTCCTTGGTCAGCACGTAGACCTGGGCCTTGAACTTGGTGTGGGGCTTGATGGTGCCGGGCTTGCAGATGACCTGCCCGCGCTCGACGTCGTTCTTCTCGATGCCGCGGAGGAGCACGCCGACGTTGTCGCCGGCCATGCCCTGGTCGAGAGTCTTCTGGAACATCTCGACGCCGGTGATGGTGGAGGTCTTGTTCTGCTTGGCCAGACCGACGATCTCGCAGGCGTCGCCGACCTTGATGACCCCGCGCTCGATACGGCCGGTGGCGACGGTGCCGCGGCCCTTGATCGAGAACACGTCCTCGACGCTCATGAGGAAGGGCTTGTCGACCTCGCGGGTGGGCTCGGGGATCCAGGTGTCGATCGCGTCGAAGAGGTCGTCGATCGGCTTGCAGATCTTGTCGTCCTTGGGGTTCTCCAGGGCGGCCTTGGACTGCCCGCGGATGATGGGGGTCTTGTCGCCGGGGAAGCCGTACTTGTTGAGGAGGTCGCGGATCTCGACCTCGACGAGCTCGAGGAGCTCGGGGTCGTCGACCAGGTCGACCTTGTTGAGGAAGACGACGATGTAGGGCACGCCGACCTGGCGGGCCAGGAGCACGTGCTCGCGGGTCTGGGGCATGGGCCCGTCGGCGGCGGAGACGACCAGGATGGCGCCGTCCATCTGGGCGGCGCCGGTGATCATGTTCTTGACGAAGTCGGCGTGGCCGGGGCAGTCCACGTGGGCGTAGTGACGCTTGGGCGTTTCGTACTCGGTGTGGCTGGACGCGATGGTCACCGTCTTGTTGGCGTCACGGACGGTGCCGCCCTTGGTGATCTCCGCGTAGGACTTGATGATCCCGCCGAAGCGGGCGGCCGAGCGGGCCGACAGCGCGGCCGTCAGCGTGCTCTTGCCGTGGTCGATGTGCCCGATCGTGCCCACGTTGACGTGGGGCTTGGTCCGCTCAAATACGCCCTTGGCCATGTCGCACCGAACCTCCGTAAATGCCGGCCGCTCAGCCGGCCCGTCGGGCCCGCCCTCGGCTTTGCGTGGGGGGACGACGAGTGATTGACACCGTACAACCGATTCCCGACCGGCACCCGACGTCGTCGCGACGGCAGGACGACGACCCGCAGGGGCCGCCGGTCCGGGTCTCGATTCTTGTCCCGCACCGCCCAAAAGGAAAGCGCGGCCTGACCGAACACACCGACAGCGATCGGGCGACACCCGGCCGCGAAAGGGCCGACACACCGCCCAAGCCGCTGGATCGACCCCATCCCCCTCGGCTTTTCTCTGCGGGACTGCTCGAAGGAACGAACAACCCCGAGCCGAGCCCAAGTCGAGCGCCCTTCGGACGCCCGAAGCGGGGGTTTTCCAAAGCCGCTAAAGGGATTTGAACCCTTGACCTCACCCTTACCAAGGGTGCGCTCTACCGCTGAGCTATAGCGGCGGTACCGGGCCGAACGGACTCTCCGGCGTGCCGGGTCGCCATTATCGGCTCGCGCGGCGGCGGGGATCACCCTCTGGAGCGGGCGCACGGGAAGCCGGTCGCCCGCCGGGATGAGCCGGGATCGTACCCCCGGCGGGGGGGCGGTCAACCTGCGGGACGGGCCGTGGAGCGGCCGCCCGCGGGACCGGTAAAGTTGAACGCGCGTCCGGCACTCACGGGACGCCCAAGGGGTTCCACCATGACCACGACGGATCAACCGGGCGCGCCCCGTCGGAAACGGCGGCTTGGCAGGGTGCTGGGGATCGGGGCGGCGGTGGTGCTGGTGCTGCTGATCGCGGCGGTGGTTCTGGCCCCGACGATCGGCAGTGCGCTGGCGCCCAGACTCATCGAGGGGGCGGTCAACCCGGACATCAAGGGGAGTGTGAAGGTCGCCGAGGCTTCGATCGGCTGGACAACCGGTCTGGAGGTCGGGCCGGTGGAGGTGTACGACCCGGAGGGCCGCCTGGCGGCGAGTTTGCGGGTCGTCGCGCCGGTCACGTTGTGGCAGGCGGTTTCCGGGAGGTACTGGTCGGCGGTGTCGCTCGACCTGGGCACGATCGTGGCGTCGGGCTCACTCGACCTCCGCCAATACAACGACGGGACGACGAGCCTGGACCGGGCGTTTGCACCCAAGTCGCCCTCGGGCCACTCCGGGGCGAAGGCGGGGAAAGGGTCGGGATCGGGGGGCGACGGGGCAGGGGGGACGATGCCGTCGATCAAGGCGGCGCTCAAGGTTGAGCGGCTGGACGTCTCGGTCCGCAACGAGAAGAACAACTTCGCGGGCGAGATCGGGCTCAAGCCGCTCAAGGGCGAAGCGACGGTGGACGCCGATCTGAGCGCTCCGGGCGGCGGAGTGGTCAAGGTGCACGCGGATTTCACGGGCGACGCCGTGGCGACGGGGCCGGGTGCTTCGCAGGCGCAGGCCGCGCCGATGACGCTCAAGCTCGACGCCGACGTGAAGCAGACCGGCGCGGGCGGGTGGACGGCGGACGGGATCGATCACGCGGACATCAAGGTGGCGTTGAGCCACGCGCCGGTGGCGATCGCCGATGCGCTGGCGAGCCTGGGCGGGGCGCTGGTGCAGGCGGTGGGCGAGACGGCGGACCTCAACATCGACGTGGCCGGCAACGGCGAGAAGATGGACGCGGCGGTGCGGGTGGCCTCTTCGGGGCTCAACGCCGACGCGCACCTGGCGGTGACGGACGGCGTGCTGAGCGCCGCGCCGGACAAGCCCTCGACGATCGCGCTGGGCTCGACGGCGTTTCTGGAGAGTCTGCCGCAGTCGCGCGAGGCGGTGGCGGGGGCCGCCGGGCAGGTGAAACTCACGGAGGCGCCGAGCGTGCAGATCACGCTTGAGCACCTCAAGGTCCCGCTCTCGGCGGGCGGCGGAACGACGGCGAGCACGGGCGGCAATCCGGCCCAGTTCGATTTCCGCGGTGCGAACCTCGGCTTGCGCGTGAAGGTGTCGGGCATGAGCGGCCGGGTGCTGATGCCCGCGGCCGCGACCGGGCCTCAGGCTTCGTCCCCCGGCGCGAACGCCGGCACGGGGGACTGGAAGCCCTTCGCCGTGGAGCCGATCGAGCTGGCGGTCAACATCGAGGATTTGGCCAAGCCCATCGCGATCTCGACGGGCACGCGGGCGACGCTCGACGGCGAGCCGGCGGGTGACGTGAACCTCACGATCAATGCGGCGGGCCTGCTCGATAATCAAGGGCACCTGCGGGCGCTGTCAGGGGGCAAGGCGGGGTTGGCGGACCGCGCCGAGGCGAGCGTGCGTGTGGCGGGCATGAGCACCGCGCTGTTGCAGCCGGTGGTTGCCGGCGCGGGGCTGCCGCTCCAACTGGCGCAGGACGTCGGCCCGAGGTTGGACATGTCGCTGAGCGCCAAGGCCGACGTTGCGGGCGTGACCGGCGCCGATGCGCTGGGTGCAGGGCTCGAATCGCTCCCGCCGCTGGACGTGACGGGGCAGATCGGCAGCGCGAACATCAAGGGCGATGTCGCGGCGCGGCTGGAGCACGCCGTGCTGACCACCCCGGGCCAGGGCGTGCGGCTGACGATCAACTCCGCGTCGCCGCTGGCGCAGCGGATCGTCGCGGCGTCGCGTGAGGGCGCGGTCAAGGCCGCGGCGGCCGATACCAGCATCGCGCCGCCGCCGGAGGTGATCATCACGGGCACGGGCAAAGTCGAGATCACGGCGCAGGACGTGGGCGTCTCGCTCAAGGACACCTCGCCCGCGGCCATCCTCGGCAAGGGGAAGGGCAACTTCGGCTTCACGCTCAACGACCTCAACGTTGCGGTGGACATGGGCGGGAACAAGTCGCCGGTGCACATCAACCGGTGCACGCTCGCGGCCGCGCTCGGCACCGCGGCGTATCCCAAGCTGACGGTGGACGGCGCGCTGTCGTACGAGAACCGTCCCTTCACGGTGACGGGCGGGTACGAGTTCAACAAGTTCGACAAGGGCCTGCCCGGAGGCGGCCCGGCGGCGCAGTTGGTGGCATTCAAGCCAGTGGGCACGGTGGAGATCAAAGGCCTGCCGCGCGCGCTGCTGGGCGTTGTGCCGTCGCTCGCGGCGTACGCGGGCGAGGGTGGGACCGGCGAGGATCACCTGGCGGCGGCCGTGCGCGACGCGATCGGGCCCTCGGCGGACATCGCGGTGAAGATGATCCAAGCGCCGGCGGACAAGGGGGGCGGCGAGTATCTCGCGGCGATCGTGAACACGGCCGCCGACGGCGCGCACGCGGACGTGTGGTTGCGGATCACCGAGAGCCTCGCCGAGATCGCGTCGGTGAACGCGTACATCCAGCCGCGCCCGGAGTGGGTCAACCCGCTGCTGGCGTCGATGTCGGCCCCGGCGGAAGCGGGCGCGGCGGCGGCGGCGCCCATGCGGCTGGGGGCGCCGGCGAAGTTGAGCCTGGTCGTGGACAAGCCCGCGAAAATCCCGCTCTCGACGGGGCCGGACGGGAGCATCGCGCCCGACTGGGCGAAGGCCGACGACCTGAAAGCGCGGATCGGGGTCAGCGGCGAGCTGATCGTCGAGAACGTGCCGATCGGCGGCGGGGGCGTGGACGAACAGGGCCGGCCGGTTGCGATTCGGACGGCCTCGCTGGCCCTGGCCAACGTGGGCGGCGAGATCGTCGCGCCGCTCTCGGGCATCCCCGCCGACGCGCGCGCGGGCAAGCGTGCCTCGGCAACGCTCGCGGCCGCGGCGTTCGATCGTTCCAGCGGGAACGCGACGCTGGGGCGGCTCGATCTGCGGGCCGCGGCCGACATGAACGGCTCGTCGCCGGACGCTACGGTGCGGCTGATGGATGTGAACACGGCGGCGCTGGGTTCGCTGATCGGCCGGCGCGATCTGGCGGTGGGCGCGCTGGGCGATACGGCCACGGCCACGCTGGAGGTCAAGCCGGGGGGACAGGGCGGCGCTCTGGCTATTGACGCGCGGCTGACCTCGCCTCGCGTGAGCGGTGCGGCGATCTCGCTGGCCAAGGACGACGCGCACCTGTGGCTCACCAAGCCCTCGACGATCACGTGGGAACCGAACCTGCAACTGCTGAACAAACTTCTGGCCGCGCCGGCGACGCCGGCGGCGGGCGGCAAGGCCGCCGCGGGGCAGGGCGCGTCGTTCACGATCGACCGATCGCAGCCGGTGACGATCAACATGTCCAAGCTTGCGTTGGCGAGCGGTGGGGGTGGGGGGGGAAGTGGACCGGTGGTCGGACCGCTCAAGCCGGGCGTGTTCGAGATGGACGTCGGGCTGCGGGTGCCTTCTCTGGCGCTGGGCATCCCCTCGCCTGATGCGGGCAAGCCGCCGACTTCGCTGAGCCTCAACGACGTGAACATCACGGCCACGTCTGCGCTGGCCGCGGCGGGCGCCGACAAGCCGAACCCGATCGCGATCGAAGTGGCGTTCGCGGACGCGGGTGGGGGGGGTGGGGGGAATGGGGGGGGTGGGGGTGGCTCAGCGGGCAAGCTCAACACCGCCAAGGTTCGCATCGCCAACCCGGGGGATGCGAACGGTGTGGTGAACTCGGCGAACTTCCGGTTCAACGGCGACGTGGACGTTTCGGCGTTTCCGTCGGCGATAGTCGACGACCTGGCGAACCAGGGCGGGCTGCTGGCCGAGCTGTTGGGTCCAACCGTCTCGCTTCAGGCCACGGCCCGCAACCTCTCGATGAACGGCGACGACGCTACGGGCAAACTCACGGCGGACATCACGAGCCCGCGCGCCACGGCCAAGCTGCAGGGCCGGCTCAGGAAGGGCGAGTTCGTCCAGAACGGCCCGGTCTCGATCGAGCTGCGCGAGATCCGGACCCAGCTCGTGCAGGAACTGGCCGGCGGCCTGCCGCTGGTGCAATCGTTGGAGAAGACGGACAAGGACAAGCCCGCGCTCATCACCGCGGAGAAGTTGACGCTCCCGATCGACAACGATCTGGCCAAGCTCAACGGCAAGGTCACGATCGACCTGGGCGTGGCCAGGTTCACGACGAACAATCTGATCGGCAAGATCGTCAAGGGGCTTGGGGGGCGCTCGGCCGGCACGCTCGGACGCAAGATCGAGCCCTTCGTGGTGAACATGGACCACGGGGTGGTGAAGTACGACCGGTTCAGCCTGCCGGTGGGCGAGTTCTCGCTCGACACCCGCGGCGAGGTGGACCTGGTGAAGCGCACGATCAACGTGGTGACCTACGTGCCGCTCTTTGCGCTGACGGACGAGGCCGCGGGCCTGTTCAACACGGGCCTTGCGGGCAAGATCGGCATACTGGACCGCACCACGATGGTGCCGATCACGACCAAGGGCTCGATCGACAACCCCCAGACGGCCCCGGACATCGGGCTGTTCATGAAGGAAACGGGCGAGAACATCTTCAAGGCGCCGGGGAACCTGCTCGACAAGATCATCAACCCGAACGGGAAGAAGGACGGAGGGGGGAAGAAGTAGATTCAGAAGGCGGCGAAGGCGGCAAAGCGGCAAGTGGGGCAAAGGGGGGCAAATCGGGCAAATGGGGCAAAGCGACAGAAGGGGCAACAGGGAGCAACGGGGCCGGGCCGTCGGGGGATCGGGATGTGCGAGGAGGAGGTTGTCATGGAGCGAGCGGAGTGCCGCCCGTGGGGTCGCGGTTGGTGGGTGATCGTCGGCATCGCGCTGATGACGGCGGCATCCTCGCGGGCATCCGCGCGGGAGCCGGTCGAGCTTCGCTACAAGTACCGAGAGGGCGACATCATCAAGCAGCGGGTGAGCACCGAGCAGAAGGACGTCGTCACGGGCGGGCCTCTGGCCGGAACCAAGTACGCCGATTCCCGGATCATGGAGGTCAGGATGACCGTCCGCGACGTGGCGCCCACGGGCACCGCGACCATCGAGGCCGTGGTCGAGCGACTGCGGATGGATATGGAGGGACCGTGGGCCGGCAAACTGTCCTACGACTCTTCCAAGCCGGACGCGGACCGGAGTGCCCATCCGCTCGCCGCGTCGCTGGGCGCCATGGTGGATGAGCCGTTTGTCTTGGTTATGGACGAGACGGGCGCGATCACCGATGTTCGCGAACTGGAGAAGATCACGGCCAAGATCGCGAGGGGCGGGGGCGGCCGGCGAAATCCCGCCGGCGGCACCGATCGGGCGTTCGGGCCCGACATGATACGGACCATGTTCGCGCTCGGCGCGGTGCTTCCCCGAGCGGCCGTGAGCGTGGGCGGCGATTGGAATGCCGACTCGGAGGTCGAGTTGCCCATGCTCGGCGCCGTTCGGTTGCGCACGGTCTCGGTGCTCAAAGGCGTGCGAGAGATCGACGCGAGCCGGGTTGCCGAAGTCGAGACGTCCGGGACGCTCGAACTCGGCCCACCCGAGCCGAACGGCGCATCGGGTCCGAAGAGGCCGCGACCGGCGATCAAGCAGGGCAGCGTCGCACTCAAAGTGTGGTTCGATGTGGGCAAGGGTCGGCTCATCAAGGCGGTGTCCACGCGGGAGGCTCAGTTTTCGATTACGCTGGACGACGGCGATCGGCGCCTGACCACGGCGCAATCGCGGACGGTGAAGGCGACCGTGGAAGACATCACCGACAGGCGCGATTGACCCGGCGCTCGGCCGGGTGAACCGGACCGTGATTCATTTGTCGAGCGCCCGAGCAAGTTTGTCCGCAGGACTATCCGCCGCGTGAGCCTCTCCGTCGCCATTGTGTGCAAGGACAACGCCGCGACGATCGCGCGCACGCTCGAATCCGTCCGCGGCGTGGCCGACGAGGTGGTCGCGCTCGACTCGGGCTCGACGGATGAAACCATCCCGATGCTGCGGGAGGCGGGGGCGAGGGTGATCTCCGGGCCGTGGCTCGGGCACGTCAAGACCAAGCAGCAGGCGCTGGAAGCCTGTGCCTGCGACTGGGTGCTGTGCCTGGATAGCGATGAATCGTTGGAGCCGGAGTTGGCCGGCGCTGTGCGCGCGGCCGTGGGGGCCGGTGGGACATCGCCGGGCGGCTACGAGATCAACCGGCGGACCTACTACCGGGGTCGGCCTCTGCGGCACGTGTGGCAACCGGAGTGGCGGCTGCGGCTGGTGCGGCGCGGGGCGGCGGCGTGGGGCGGGCACGACCCGCACGACGTGCTGAGCCTGCTGCCGGGGGCGGGGCGGACGGCGAGGCTGACGGGGGGGGGCGTGCTGCGGCACGATTCGTTCCCGACGTTTACCGAGCACATGCGCAAGCAGTGGTACCACGCGACGACGATGGCCGCGAGCCTTCACGGGGCGGGGGTGCGGGGCTCGTACCTGAGCCTGCTGGCGTCGCCGCCGGGGGCGTTTGTCAAGCAGTTGGTGCTCAAGCGGGGGTTTCTGGATGGGTATCCCGGCTGGCTGGCGGGGGCGAGCGCGGCGTGCGCGGCGCTGGTCAAGCACGCGGCGCTGATTGAGATGGATCGGAACGAACCCCGAGCGTGAGCGAGCGGGGACGCGTGCCGCGGAGCCGGGGCGAGGGCGGCGCCCGGGCGCCGGAGATCGGTCGGACCAACTATGATCGGTGTGGAGTTCGGAACCGAAGCGTGCAGATCAACGGCGTGGACATCCCCGAAGCCAGGATTGCGGAGTTTTGCCGTCGGCACGGCATCAATCGCCTGTCGCTGTTCGGGTCGATCCTCGGCGATGATTTTCGTCCCGAGAGCGATATCGACGTGCTTGCGGAGTTTCCGAGTCAAGCGAAGGTGAGCCTATTTGACCTGGGCGGCATGTTGATGGAGTTGCGGGAGATTTTTCGGCGAGACGTCGATCTCAAGACCCCGGGGTTCCTCTCCGAGCGGGTTCGGGACGGCGTGTTGCGCGGCGCCAGGGTGCTTTATGCCGCGTAGAGCGCGGGAGGGCACTGACCACGAACGGCTCAGGCACATGCTTGCCGCCGCCATAGAGGCGCTGGTCTACTCCCGGGGCAAATCGCGTGCGGACATGTCCGACCCGGCGCTGGCCCGTCTGCTGCGAAGCTGCCTTCAGGACATCGGCGAGGCGGCCGCGCGTGTGACGGACGCGACCCGAGCACGCGTGCCGGGGGTTCCGTGGCCAAAGATGGTCGGTATGCGGCACATCCTTGTGCATGCGTACTTCAGCGTGGACCTCGATGTTGTGTGGCGGGTCACCGAATCTGACTTGCCGGCGTTGGTCGCGGCGTTGGAGGAAGCGCTCGGGGCGTGGCCAGTTGACAACGAACCCTGAGCGTGAGCGATCGGGCCGTGTGTCGAGCGGTCCGCTTGCTTGGGCTCGGGGTTCGTTGGCGACGGCGAGTGAACTAGAATCCGCACGACCATCGGCGAGGTCAATCATGCGATTGCACGACGTGAACATCCCGGCGGAAGAGTTGGCCGGATTCTGTCGCTCCAACGGTGTGTCCGGACTCTGGCTCTTTGGCTCGATCCTCCGTGCCGACTTCCGCCCCGAGAGCGACGTCGACGTGCTGGTGGAGTTTCTTCCGGGCCGCACGCCGGGGCTGTTTGCCTTTGTCGGGATGCAGCAGGAGTTGAAGCGGCTTTTCGGCGGCGGGCGTGAGGTTGATCTACGGACCCCCGCGGACCTTTCGCGGTACTTCCGCGATGCCGTGGTCGAGAGCGCGGAGCTGCAGTATGCCGCGTGATCGGACGCCGGGGCCGCCGAGCGACGAGGTGCGGCTGCGCCACATGCCCGACGCGGAACGAACTTCATGACCGCGCTCCCCACTCCCGCCACCATCGGCCCCTACCCCGTCGAGCGCGAGCTCGGGCGGGGCGGGATGGGCGTGGTGTATCTTGCTCGCGATCCGCGGCTCAACCGCCAGGTCGCGATCAAGGTGCTGCCCGAGGACGTGGCCCGCGACCCGCTGCGGCTGGGCCGCTTCGAGCGCGAGGCGCGGACGCTGGCCGCGCTCAACCACCGCAACATCGGGCTCATCTACGGGCTCGAACAGGTGGGCGAGCAGCGGCTGCTGGTGCTGGAGTTCGTCCCCGGGGTGACGCTCACGCAGCGGCTGATTCGCGGGCCGATCAGCATGGACGAGGCGCTGCGGGTGTGCGTGCAGGTGGCCGAGGGGCTGGAGGCGGCGCACGAGATCGGCGTCGTGCACCGCGACCTCAAGCCCGACAACCTGAAGATCACGCCCGACGGCACCGTCAAGGTGCTCGACTTCGGCCTGGCGACCTCGGACCGAGCGGACGTGATCGCCGAGGCCACCACCGCCGCGTCGGGAGCGGGGCCGCTCACGCAGCAGGGCATGGTCATGGGCACGCCGGGCTACATGAGCCCCGAGCAGGCCCGCGGGCTGGCGTCGATCGACAAGCGGACAGACATCTGGGCCTTCGGGTGCGTGCTCTATGAGTGTCTGGCGGGCGTGCGATCGTTCAACGGTCTGACGCCCAGCGACATGCTGGTGGCGGTCATTGAGCGCGAGCCGGACTACGGGGCCCTGCCGGCGCGCACGTCGGGGCGGATCATCGAACTGGTGAAGAAGTGCCTGGTGAAGGACCCGCGCCGGCGGCTGCGCGACATCGGCGATGCGCGCAACGAGATCGAGGACGTGCTGAGCCAGCCGCAGAGCGGGTGGTACCGTGCCGCCGGGCCGGCGGGCGCCGAGCGGCCGCGCGTGGTCGCGCGGCTGAGCATGCCGCTGGGCGCTGATGGACTGGCCAACGCCTCGCGTTCGAGCGTTGCGCTCTCGCCCGACGGGCGATCGGTGGCGTACATCGCAGGGCGAGCGCCGCAGACGCAGTTGTATATCCGCCGTTTCGACAACCCCGAGCCGCACGCGATTCCCGGGACGTCGGGCGCGGAGGCGCCGTTCTTCTCGCCCGACGGGGCGAAGGTCGCGTTCTTCGAGGGCGGCCGGTTCAAGCGGGTGTCGCTCTCGGGCGGCGCGCCGGCGACGCTGTGCGCCGCCTCGCGGCCCCAGGGTGCGTGCTGGGTCGAGCCCGATTTCATCTACTTCATCCCCGACTGGCAGGCCCCGCTGATGCGCATCCCCGGGGCCGGCGGCACGCCCGAGGCGGTGGTGCAGCCCGACATGGCCGCGGGCGAGATCGCCCTGCTGTGCCCGGAAGTGCTGCCCACGGGCAACACCGTGCTGCTGGCGGTGTGGACGGGTTCGGGGTACGACAGTGCGCTCATCGTCGCGGTCGATCTGCGCACGGGCCAGCGCCGGCCGCTGGTGCATGGGGGGATGAACCCGCGCTACGCCGACAGCGGGCACCTGCTCTTCACTCGGGCGGGCTCGCTGATGGCCGTCGCGTTCAACGCGGAGCGGCTGGAGGTGTTCGGCCAGCCCGTGCCCGTCGAGGAGCAGGTGCTCGGCAACGCGCTCGGCGGGGCGTCGCACTTCGACGCCGGGGGTGATGCGGTCGGCGGGGCGTTGGTCTACGCCCGCGGCCCGGTGTGGGAACCGCGGCACACGATGCTCGTGGCCGACCGCGCGGGTCAGACCACGCCCATGCTCGCCGAGCCGCGGGCGTACGTCGCGCCGGCCATCTCGCCCGACGGGTCGCGACTGGCGGTGCAGGTGCAGGGCGCGTCCGACCACATCTACCTCTTCGATCTCGGGCGCGGCAGCACAACGCGCCTCACCTTCCACGGCGACAACAGCGTGCCGGTCTGGTCGCCCGACGGTTTGCGCGTGGCGTTCCGGTCCAACATGACCGGGAAATACGAGGTCTACTGGGTCGCGGCCGACGGCGCGGGCGCGCCGGAACTGCTCTTCTCGCCGGCCGACACCGGCCCGAGCGCGGGCTCGCCTTCGCCGAGCGGCTTCACGCCCGACGGGCGCTCGCTGATCTTCACGCTCACGCGCCCGCAGGGCGGGGCGGAGGTGTGGATGGTCAACGTGGGCGACCCCGCGCCGCACGCGACGGCGCGCCCGCTGGTGCAATCGCCGCGGAACGCGTGGGGCGCGAGCGTCTCGCCGGACGGGCGGTACATCGCGTTCGCGTGCGACGAACTGGGCCGCGAGGAGGTCTACATCCAGCAACTGGCCGGGCCGAACGGCGCGGCACCGACCGCGGGCGCTCCGGGCGCGGCGGGCGCGGGGAGGCGGCAGATTACCTCCGACGCGGGTTCGCCTCTCGCGGCCGGCGTGCCCGGGGGCGGCGGGTCGTCGCCGGTGTGGCTGCCGGGCGCGGCTGGGGAACTGTCCTACCGCTGCGGCGAGCAGATCATGGCCGTGCGCATCGCGACCGAGCCAGCGTTCATGGTGGGCCGGCCGCGGCTGCTGGTGCAGAGCGGGCCGGGCAAGGCGTTCATCCCGCCGACGCTGCTGGCTCGCAACTACGACGCGATGCCCGACGGGCAGCGGTTTGTGGTGGTGTGCGCTGAGGAAGATCGTTCGCGCGTGGGCGAGCTGGGCGTGGTGCTCAACTGGCACGACGAGCTGCGCCGGCGCGTGCCGCTGCCGATGATGAGCCAACCCACGCCGATGCGCAGCTCGCTTTCTCACGCACCGTATTCGGAGAGCGGGGCGGGAACGGTCCGTGCGCCCGCGGGCACGCCGGCGAACCCGTCGTTCAGCGAGGCAGCGACGATCGTGCGGCCGTCGAGGAGCGGGGAGGGACAGGGCGGGGTGTGAGCCGATGTCTCGTGAGCGAGAGCCCTCCGCGCGAGCGGAGGGTTGAGCCACGGCAACGCCGCGGTTGACGCTTTGGTGCGGGATCAAGGTCGATCGGCGTGAGGACCTGTCCCGCGCTCGGGCCGTTCCGCGGTGCGATTTTCGCGGATGGCGGCGTCTGGTTGGTGGGGACGTCAGGCCGCACGGCTGCCGTGATCGTGGGTCGCTCTCCAAGCTTGCGCTCGGGGCATCCTGGGGCGATCGGGTGGGTGGTTAGAGCAGACTCGCCGCGAGGCTGGCCAGTTCGCTGCGTTCGCTCTTGCTCAGCGAGACGTGGCCGACCAGCGGCAGGCCTTTCATCTTCTCGATGAGGTACGACAGGCCGTTGGACGACTGGTCGAGGTAGGGGTTGTCGATCTGCTGGATGTCGCCGGTGAGCACGACCTTGGTCCCCTCGCCCACGCGGCTGACGATGGTCTTGATCTCGTGGGGCGTGAGGTTCTGGGCCTCGTCCACGATCATGAACTGGTGTGGGATCGAGCGGCCGCGGATGTAGGTGAGCGGCTCGAGCACGAGCTTGCCGTCGGCCATGAGCTTGCGGATGCGTTGCTCGCTGGTCTGGCTGTCGGCGGCCTGCATGGGAGCGCCGCGCGTGCTCATGAGGTAGGTCAGGTTGTCGAAGATGGGCTGCATCCAGGCGGTGAGCTTCTCGTCCTTGTCGCCGGGGAGGTAGCCGATGTCGCGCCCCAGAGGCATGATCGGCCGGGCCACCAAGAGTTTTTCGTAGCGTTCCTCGTTGAAGGTCTTGGTCATGCCGGCCGCGACGGCCAGCAGAGTCTTGCCCGTGCCGGCCGAGCCGAGCAGCGTGAGCAGGCGCACCTCGTCGTCGAGCAGCAGGTCCATCGCCATGGTCTGCTGCACGTTGCGCGGCATGATGCCGTAGGTCGGCTTGCGCGGGGCGTTGACGGGGATCAGGTGGTCGGTGTCGGCCAGCCGCCGGGCCAGGCCGGTGTGGCCCTCGTCGTCGGCGTCCCGCATGACGACGAACTCGTTGGCGATGAGCTCGCGCTGATAGGCGGTGCCATCGGCCGCGGTGGCGTCGAGCGCGCCAGCGTCCACCAGGCGCCGCACCGCGAGCATGCGCTCGCTGTAGAGTTCGTCGATCGTGGCGCCGTCGATCGTCGCGTGCAGGTAGCCGGAGTAGAGCCGCTCGGCGTCGACCTTCTGGTTCTCGAAGTCCTCGGTGCGGATGCCCAGAGCGTCGCTCTTGATCCTGGCGTTGAGGTCCTTGGAGACAAACACCACGCGAGCGCCGGAGCGGTGCAGGTCCCACGCCACGGCGATGATGCGGTTGTCGGGCGTGTCGAGCGCGATCATCGCGGGGCGCTCGTGGTCGGTGGCGTCGATGCGGATGTCGCCCGTCAGGGGCGCCACCCCCCCCCCGCCTCCGCCCGCGCCCTGGCCCGCCTTGGGCCCCTGCGCCGACGAGGCCTGACCGGCCACCGGGCTGAACTGGCCCCAGCGCACGCCCTCGGTCAGCCGGCCCTGCGTGCGCAGGCGGTCGAGGTGGCGGATGCACTCGCGGGCGTTGCGCCCGATGTCGTCGTTCTGCCGCTTGAGCTTGTCGAGCTCCTCGATCACCGTGAACGGGATGACGACATGGTGCTCCTTGAACACGAACAGCGCGTTGGGGTTGTGCAGCAGGATGTTCGTGTCGAGCACGAAGTGCTTCACGCCCACGTTCTCGCTCGATCGCGACGGGGCGGACTCGGCGGGGCTCTGGCCGTTGCCGGGCCCGTCCGGACCGTGCGTCCTGCTCGTTGCACGGCCGCCGGGGGCCTGGGGATGCTTGCTGGTCGAACGGCTGTCCTTGCTCTTCACTGAAGCCATGGGCTCGGGCGCACTCCTTCGGGCCCCCCACCGCGCGCATCGGCGGACGCGAACTTCGGGGCATCGGCCGGTTCCACCGGCGACTCAGAGCATAACCGGATACGGACGCTCACGCGAACGAACCTGAGCCGGGGGTTCGTCAGGGTGTGCCGGCGTGGCGCGCCCCCGCCTCAGCGGAACGCCGCCACCGACAGGATGACCGCGATCAGCGTGGCGAGGCTTGCCTTGATGATGGTGGCGACCAACCGGCCCGCGGCCGCGCCGGCGCCGATCTTGCCGCTCTGCTTCCAGGTCTTGGTTCCGCCGGCTCGTTCCAGGAGCAGGGCCCCCGCGCCCGCGCCCGCGGCGGCGCCGACGATCGTGCCCAGCGGTGGGATGAAGAAGGACCCGCCGATCGCCCCGACCACTCCGCCGACGACCGATCCGATGGCGCCGCGCCGCGTGCCGCCGGCCTTGGCCGCGCCCGCGGCGGAGGCGAGCAGCTCCGCGACTTCGGCCGCGATGCCGATGACGACGCAGGCGCCGAGGGTCCACCAAGAGAACATCGCCTCGCCGCGCTGGGCGATGGACCACCACTGCGCCAGCCCGGCGACGAGCACGGCGAACCAGATGCCCGGCAGGGTGAGCAGCGTGAGCGCGATGCCGCACAGGGAGCAGAGGCAGACCGTGATGGCGACAGTAACGCCCATGGGCTGGGGATTATTGGGGATTGGGGAAGAGGGATTGCGGGGTGGTGCGGCTCGGCCGCGGGGCGCGGCCGACATTTGCTGGAAGCCAATTCCACGAGGGGCGATCACGCCGCCGTTGGCTCTTCCGCGCCGTCGGTGTCGGGAAACGCCGTCCGCTCCATCGCCAGCACCCAATCCTCGAGCGGCTGGTAGCGGAGCAGGTCGAGTCGGTATGTGCGCCCATCGTTGACGTGCATGACGACAAAGAACTTGTGCCACAGCCGCTTGTCGAGCTCGTTGAGCTCCGCCGGTGTGACCGTCTTGCCGTCGGGCATGGTGAGCGTCTGCGTGTCGGGCTGCCAGCGGTATTTCTTCGACGCCGCCCGGGCCAGCGTCAGCAACATCCACGCGCCGCCGCCAAAGCCGATCACGACAAACACCCACTGCGTGAGCATGTCGAAGCCCGAGAGGGGCGTCACGGGGTTGTTCTTGTCGCTGGCGCTGCTGAGGAGTTTGAGCAGATCATCGGACGACATCGGCTGCTTTTCGACTTGGCCGGCCGCAAGCGCGTACGCCTCTCCGGTGCTCACGTCGAAGTAGTAGCGCTTCTGTGGCGATGTTCCGGCGGCCTTGGCGTCGAGCACCATCCGCGGCTCGGGGCGCAGGGCCCACATGCGGTTGAGCGAATCGAGCCAGGTCAGCCGCGTTTCTTCGACCTTGGCCGCGCGCCCGTCGGGGCTGTCCACCCTCGCCCGGGAGAGGATGTTCTGTTCCCGCGACTTGAGGTCGGCGTATGCCGCAACGGGGTCGGTCACCTTGAGCTTGCCGGGTGTGAGCGTGCCGGACTTGCTGGAGGCTTCGAGATAGTCCTTGAGGCGGCGGGCGGCGTCCATCTCGCCGCGCTTGGGGTAAAAGTAGAGCGCATCGCTCAGGCCCCAGCAGCCGAACCCGATCAGCAGCAGCAGGAAGAGCAGGGTCTTGATCAGCCAGTTGCGGCCGAGCCTGGTCGTTAGCGTGGCGTGCGTTTCGGGCATCCGAATCTCGCGGAAGGAGAAGGGGAGGGTGGCCGGTGAGTTTACCTTCCGGGGTATCGGCCGTTATCGGGTTCGACTTGGTGACGCCGCACCAACTGTTTGGGGGATGAAACGGGTGCGAGCACCCCCTCCCTCTGGGAGGGGGAGTCTCGCGTACGCTGGTTGGTGGCTCCGCCTCGTGTGGTGATTCTCGGTGGAGGCTTCGCCGGGCTGTGCGCGGCCAAGGCGCTGGCGCGTGCGCCGGTGGCGGTCACGCTGGTCGACCGGCGGAACCACCACCTCTTCCAGCCTTTGCTCTACCAGGTGGCGACGGCGTCGCTCTCGCCGGCGGATATCGCGACGCCGATTCGCAAGGTGCTCTCGCGACAGCGCCACACGACGGTGCTGCTGGGCGAGGCGGTGGCGATCGATGTCGCGGGGCGCGAAGTGGTGCTCAAGGACGGGCGGCTGCCGTTTGATTACCTCGTGGTCGCGTGCGGCGTGTCGCACTCGTACTTCGGGCACGATGAGTGGGAGCCGCTCGCGCCGGGGCTCAAGAGCATCGAGGACGCGACGGAGATCCGGCGGCGGTTCTTGCTGTGCTTCGAGGCCGCGGAGCGCGAGCCGGACCCGGAGGCGCGCCGGGCCAAGCTCACGTTCGTGGTGGTGGGCGGCGGGCCGACGGGGGTGGAACTGGCCGGGGCGATGGCGGAGATCGCGCGGCGGTCCATCCCCAGGGACTTCCGCTCGATCGACACACGGACGGCGCGGATCATCCTCGTCGAGGGTGAGGACCGGCTGCTGACCGCGTTCCCGCCCGAGCTCTCGGCGCGGGCCAAGCGCGACCTGGAGCGGCTGGGCGTTGAGGTGCGCACGGGGGCGCGCGTGACGGAGATTGATCGCGAGTGCGTGCGCGTGGGTGAAGAGCGGATCGGCGCCGAGTGCGTGCTCTGGGCCGCGGGCGTGAAGGCCGAAGGCCTGGTGCGCTGTCTGGGCGTCGAGCTCGACCGCAGCGGTCGCGTGAAAGTCGAGCCGGACCTGAGCGTGCCGGGGCACCCGCGCATCTTCATCGCGGGCGACCTCGCGGCGGTGTCGGACGTCAAGACCGGCAAGCCCGTGCCGGGGGTGGCGCCGGCCGCGATGCAGATGGGGAGGCATGTCGGGCGGACGATCGCGCGCGAAGCGGCGGGGTCCGCGGCTGGCAAGCCCGCCGAACGGCGGCCGTTCCGCTACGTGGACAAGGGCCTGCTCGCGACGATCGGTCGCGCCCGCGCTGTCGCCGACATCCACGGCCTGCACCTGCGCGGCCTGATCGCGTGGATGCTCTGGGCCGGAGTGCACATCTTCTTCCTCATCGGCTTCAGCAACCGGATCATCGTGATGGTGCACTGGGCGTGGGAGTACCTGGTGTTCCAGCGGGGCGCGAGGTTGATCACGGGGCGGACCGAGCTGGGCCTGCGCGACATGTCGAAGCGAGGCGGGCACGGGAGCGGTGTGGTCGGTTCGGCGTCCGTTGGAGGGGGTTATCAGACACCCAACCCGCACAGATGAGCGAACTGAGCGCGATTGCGTTTCGATCGGTATTGACGGTGCGGAACCCGTCATGTACATTTATCCCGGATTCGGGGCAATCGACGGGGGGCGCGTGGTGCGCCGTCATCGATTGGCCGGCTGACCCATATTCCGAGATCGGAGTTTGTGCCATGCGTTCGTTTGTTGCTATCGCCGCCGTCCTCGCGCTCGCCGGGAGCACGATGGCCGATTCGGTGACGTTCTCGGGTTCGGGCGGCGGGCGTTCGGCGTCGGCGGTCTTTGAGGCCTCCGGCACCAACCTGATCGTCACGCTCACCAACACGTCCACCAGCGACATCTCGCAGCCGATCTTCGTTCTCACCGGCGTGTACTTCGACGTCAGCGGCGGCGCGCTCTCGCTGACACGGACCAGCGCGCTGATCGCCTCCGGATCGACGGTGATCAACGTCGGCTCGCAGCCCGCGGGCGGCGACGTGGGCGGGGAGTGGGCGTACAGGAGCGGGCTTTCGGGCGCTGTCGGCAACGCGGCGTACGGAATCAGCTCGTCCGGGCTCGGGCTCTTCGGGCCGGGCGATCGTTTCTCGGGGGTCAACCTCGCCGGGCCTGACAGCCCCGACGGTCTGCAGTACGGCATCACGACCGCCGGCGACGACGCATCGACCAACAACGGCGGCACCGACACACCGCTGATCAAGAACGCGGTGGTGTTCACGCTCGCCGGCTTGCCGACGGGCTTCGACCTGACGCGCCTCGGCAACGTCGGCTTTCAGTACGGCACCTCGCTCACCGAGCCGCAGTTGCTGACGGTTGTGCCGCTGCCGCCCGCGGCGATCGCGGGCGCCACGGCGCTCGCGGGCGCGGCGCTGGTGGGCGCGGCGAGGCGTCGGCGGTTGTCGCGCTGAGGCTGTGCGCTGCCGAGAGCGCCGGGCGACCACTACCGATCGGCACGGGTCCGGACGCTTGGCTCGCCCTGTGATGGCGGGATCTGCGGCCGTGTTGTTACGATTCGCGCATGTCGATCCTGACAAGGCCTCTATTCGGCCGCGTCTCGGACGCTCCGCCGCTCTCGCCGGTGGGTGTGCGATGCGCGCGTCTCCGGGCGGCGCGTGGATTGGACGGATTCCGCTGGTCGATCGTGGGTTGGGGGATTGCGAACGCCGCCATCGCGATGATCTTCGGCGTGTTCACCGTGTTGATGCGTCCCGGCACCGCCGGACCCGGATCGATCGCCGGCGTCGCACTGCGGATGATTCGCGGCATGCCCCTCTCCTCGCTGGCGATTCTCGTTCTGTTCTTCGTGGTCGCGTACTTTGTCGGCCCGTTGATTTCGCGGGTGATGTTTGATCGCTCGGTCGACCGGTTGACGTTTGCGCACACGTTCCGGGCCCGCCGCGTGAGACGATCAGCCCGTACAGTCGTCATCATCATGGCCTCGATCGTGGGGCTTGCCGGGCTCGCGTCGTTGACGGTGAGCCTCGGGTTTGGGCTCACGTCGCTCGTCACTGGTCTCGCCTACGGCGGCGGCTTCCTCATCCCTTTCGGGATCTTCAACCGTCGCGGCGTGCGGCTGGTGTGCGCCCGGTGCGACTACCCGATGTCCACATGGCTCGGCTCGCCGGGGGTTTGCCCGGAGTGCGGAGCGGCGTGGAAGGAGCCCTGGCGGGCGCGGCTGGGTGTGCGCCGGTGGCGGCCGGGGCTGATCGCTCTTGGCGTGGCGATGCTTGCTCTCTCGGTGGTGCTCGCGGCGGTGGGGGCTTGGATGATGTGAAGGATCGTGAGCGTCGGCGTTCCCGCTTGCTTACGCGGCGCGGCTCCATCCTTGCATGATCTGGTCAACCTTGGTACGCCGCCATGCCCGTGGTTCCGCCCAGCGGCGAGGTCTCGCCCGCGTGGTCGCCCACCACGCGGGGCGTCGGCGCGGCCGCTTCGGCCCGCGCGACGGGACGGGCCTGGCCGCTCCGGCCGCTCTCGATCGGTGTTCCCGCGCTGGCCGCGGGGTAGCGGTACACGCGCTCAACGCGAGCGCCGATGCGGGTGAGCAGTTCGTGCGTGATCGATCCGCCCGCGGCCGCGAGCGTGCTGATGAAGTTGGGCGCGCTTCGCTCGCGCCCGACGAGCTCGACCTCGGGCCCGGCTTCCATCCGGCCGACGCCGCGCAGGTAGGCGTCGGGAACGTCGGTCACGTCCACGGTGATCTGGTCCATGCTCACGCGGCCGACGACCGGGGCATAGACGGTGGGCAAAGACTCCGCGCCGGTCTCACCGCCGGCGGGGTGCGGGGCCTTGACGCCCTCGTCCGGCTCGCCGCCGGAGCGGCGTTCCCAGGTCCGTCCGGTGAAGCCAACCCAGCCGGGCCCGCCGCCCGGCTTTCCGCCCAGGGAGCGCGGGTAGCCGTCGGCGTAGCCCACGGGCACGAGCGCGATCTTGGTCTTGCGTCCGTCGGATCGCCAAGGGGCACGCCACGCGCTGCCGTAGCCCACGGGCCAGCCCGCGGGGATCTCGCCGACGTGAACGACGGTGCTGGTCCATCGGGTTGCGGGCTCCAAGCGGGCCGCGGCGGGCGCGAACTCGAATCGCTCGTCGGCGGGCACGTCTTCGAGTGCATAGCCGAGCAGGGCCTGACCGATCCGCACCATGGTGCCGTGATAGGAGCGGGCGCGGAACATGGCGCACGAGTTGGCCGCGTGCAGCATGAGGTCGTGCGGGGCGACCACGGCCGACGGGCCCTTGACGCCCACCCCCGCCGTTCCGCCCGCCGCGGCGACGGCGGCCTTGAGCACGGGCTTGATCCCCTCGACAAAGTCGCGGAAGAGCCGGGCCTGCTCGCGCGTGAACTCGGCGTCGCAGCAGGGGCTGGCGAAGTGCGTCATGAGGCCGGCGAGCTTCATGCGCGGCGTGGCGACGAGTTTCTGAACGAGCGTGTGGGCGTCGGCGGGCATCGAACCGCCGCGGGAGAGGCCGGTGTCCACCTGCACGTGCACGGGCAGCGTCGTGCCGATGCGTGTGGTCATCTCGGCGAGCTGGCGGAGCTGGTCCTCGCTGTGGAGCGTGAGGTGGATGCGCCCGTTGGTGACATGGCGGTAGACCGGGTCCATGCGGTCGATCCCGGGCACGGGCATGAGCACGAGGATCGGCGTGTTACCGAGCGCGTCGGCGATGGCGCGGGCCTCGTCGAGCGTGTAGACGGCGATCATCTCGACGCCCGAGCCGACCAGCCGCCGGGCCAGGCGCGAGGCGCCGAGCCCGTAGCCGTCCTGCTTGAGCACAGCGCACACCGCGGCCCCCCCGCTCCCCCCGCTCCCCCCACCCTTAGCCTTAGCCCCATCGCCCCCGGTCACCGAGCGCACCACGCCCAGGTTCCGTTCCACCGCGCTCAGGTCGATCTCTAGCCCGCTGGTCGCCACAAATGCTCCATCTTCACGGCCGATTGTTGCCCGGCCGAAGGCACGCACGTGTCCAGAACCGTTTCCCGCCGGTCCTTCGCCCGCCCTCCCCCTCCCGGGAGCCCCGCAAACAACCCGGTCTCCGGGCTTCCTTGTATCGACCTGACCCTTTCCCTACGATCAAAGGTGTCTATTCGGGGGTTTTTCGGGCGGCCGCACGCCCTGTGCCCATGAGACGCGGCACGCAGGTCCATCGTCCTCCATCCAGCCCATGAGCCCCAGTCCCTCCCGTTCCAGCAAGTCCGCCGCCAAGTCCAAGCCCGCCAAGAGCCGGAGCGCCAAGCCCCGGCCCAAGCCCGCGGCCAGGGGTTCAGCGACCGCACGCAAGGCGGCCTCCAAGCCCGCGAAGAAAGTCACCAAGCCGGCGATCAAGAAGAAGGCGGTGCGCAAGGCCGTCGCGAAGCCCGCCGCGAAGTCTCGTGCTGCCGCCCGGAGCAAGCCGGCCGCGTCACGGAAGGGCAAGCCGAGCAAGCCGGCGCGAAAGGCCGCGACGGTACGGAAGCCTGCCCGGCCAGCGGTCGTTGAGGCACAGGTCGAGACGTCGGTTGCACCGGCCGCGCCGGTGATCGAGACACGCTCGATGCCGGTGGCGCCCAGCCTGCACGCGCCCTCGCCGATGCACGCGCCGCGACCGGCTGCGCCCGAGGCGGACGTTCCGGCCCGTTCGGAGTTCGGAGCGGGCGGGTACGCGGGCGGCTCTTCGCGGCCCGCCCACCAGCCGCCTGCGCGCCCGTTTGAGGATCGTCGGGACGATCGGTGGGGCCAGCCGCAGAACCGCGGCCCGCGTCCGGACCAGCGGCCGCAACAGCAACAGCAGCGTCCGTCGCAGCCGCCGCGACACGGCCATCGCGGTGGCAACGGCTGGGCGGGTGGCGGGGGTGGTGGTGGGCAGCCGCGGCAGCAGCAACAGCAGCAGCAACGCCCCCCGCAGAACCAGCAGAGGCCGCCTCAGCAACAGCAACAACCACCACAACAGCAGCGCGCACAGGACGATCAGCGCCCGTGGCGTGATTCGCCGGAGCGTCGCCCCGCGCCGCCCGCCGCTTCCGCTCCTCCCATTTCCTCCGCGCCCGCGTCGCAGGCCGATCATCACCACGTACCCGCCGGTCCGGCGCACCCGGGGCGGGACGAGATCTTCGATCGCGGGACGCGGTTCGCCGATCTGGGCCTGCGCGACAGCGTGCTCAAGGGCATCACCGAGGCGGGCTTTGAGTACCCCACGGCGATCCAGGCCCGCATCATCCCGGTGATCCTCTCCGGCAAGGACGTGCTGGGCCAGGCCAAGACGGGCACGGGCAAGACGGCCGCGTTCGGCCTGCCGCTGCTGCACAAGATCGAGAAGGGCGTGGCGTTCCAGGCGCTGGTGCTGGTGCCGACGCGCGAGCTGGCGATCCAGGTAGCAACCGACCTGAAGGAGTTGGGGCGGTTCACGCCGCTGCACATCCTGCCGGTGTACGGCGGTCAGAACGTCAAGACGCAGGCGCAGCACCTGGCCAAGGGCCCGGAGATCATCGTTGCGACGCCCGGGCGCGTCATGGACATGGTGCAGCGCGGGTACATCAACTACCGAAGCATCCGCACCGTCGTGCTCGACGAGGTGGACCGGATGCTGGACATCGGCTTCCGCGACGACATCCGGCGGATCCTCTCGGGGTGCCCGCGCGAGCGGCAGACGGTGTTCGTGTCGGCGACGATCGGGCCGGAGATCGAATCGCTGGCCCGCTCGTTCGCCCGCGACTGCGAGAAGGTGATCGCCAGCGCCGGCTCGCTCACGGTTTCGCTGGTCAAGCAGTGGCACCTGCCGGTGCAGCCGTGGGACAAGAAGCAGTTGCTGCTGCACCTGCTTACGCACGAGGACCCGGCGCTCACAGTCGTGTTCTGCCGGACCAAGAAGACGGTGGACAACATCGCCGAGTATCTGCAGCGCAAGGGCGTGGACTGCCACGCGATTCACGGCGACATGTACCAGAACAAGCGGAACAAGGTGATGGAGCAGCTTCGGGCGGGCAAGCTCGAGGTGCTCGTGGCCTCGGACGTGGCCAGCCGCGGGCTCGACATCGAGGGCATCACGCACGTCATCAACTACGACCTGCCCGAGGACCCGGACTTGTACGTGCACCGGATCGGGCGCACGGCACGGGCCGGGCGCGAGGGCGTGGCGTGGAGCCTGGTGACGCCCGAGCAGGGCGCGATGCTCACGCAGATCGAGCTGCTGATCAACGCCGAGGTGCCCAAGCTGGACTACCCGGACTTCAAGCCCGGGCCGGTGCCGCACGACGTGGCGCAGCGGCAGCAGCACGACCAGCGCCGGATCGAGAACGCCAAGCAGTTCAACCGGTTCTCGTCAACGCCCGCGCCGGTGGCCAGTGCGCCCGCGCCGACGGCCGCGGCCAGTCCCGCGGGTTCGGGGAGCGCGAGGCCGGGCACGCCCCCGCCGCCGCCCGCGGCGCCCGATCCCAACCGATTCCCGGGCGGGATCGTGCCGACGATGGCGCCGCCCAAGCGGATGTTCGGCAAGGTGAAGACGGCGCGGAGCATGAAGGCGGCGATCCAGCAGGCGTTTGTGCCGCCGCCGCCGGCGAGCACGCAGCCGCCGGCGGAGCCGGGACCATCGACGGGTCCGGCAAGCGATTCGCAGTAAGCCTGCCGAACCGTGACCATCCCGATTGGGTGTTGCTCAACGCGGCGAGTTCGCCCATCCGTACGGGCGATTGCCGGGGATGCCCGGCCGCCAGTTGGTCGCGTTGCCGGTGTCGGTGGGTTCGAGGCGGAACCACGTCGAGCCGCTCGCCACGTACAGGTCGTTGCAGTCGAGGTCGCGGGCATCGCGGACCTGGTTGTCGGTGTGGCTGTTGGGTTGCTTCCACGGACCGGCGTGGCCCTCGAAATAGGCCACGTTGCCCGACCAGTTGTGCCGACGGGTGATCTGGTCGCCGTTCCCCCACAGCCCGTCGGTGATGCCCGAGTTGTTGAAGTACGAGTCCTCCTCCACGAAGATCGGGATGCCGGTCATGATCTGGAGTTGAGAAGACTGCGAGCCCGACATGGTGATGGGCGGCTTCACCGGCGGTGAGGGCGCGGGGTAGGTCTGGGGACGCTTGAGATACCCGACCTGGATCGGCGCGCCGAGCTTGACGCCCTGGAAGCGCCCGATCATCGTGTAGTCGTAGTTCACGCCCAGCGGCTGCACGCCGTAGGTGGCGGCGTCGGGTTGCAGGGTCGTGTTGGCGACCAGGTGCGTCGAGCCGTCCTTGCTGCGGCGGCGGTTCTTGGGGCACTCGTTGATCTTCCCCGCGTTGTCCACGTACTGATAGAACACGCCCTTGCCGTAGGCCGCCGGTCGGCCCGCAAGCTGGTACGGCGCGAGGCTCCAGTCAAACTGCGGCCAGAGCTGGTCCTTCCAGTCGTTCGCGTACAGGTTGGCCGCCTTGCCGAACTGCGACAGGTTGGCCTGACAAACGGTGTCCCAGCCGACCTCGCGCGCCTTGGCGAGGGCGGGCAGGAGGATGCCGACGAGCAGCGCGATGATCGCGATGACCACCAAGAGCTCGATGAGCGTGAACGCACGCGTCCGGCTCATTTGCGGCACTCCATAAGCACTCCGGCATGAACAGTATCCATGCGCTCGGGCGAGTTGCTGACTACCGCGCCCGCGCTTCCAACTCCTCCCACCGGGCGTAGAGCGCCGCGGTCTGGGCGTGCGCGGCCTCCAGCTCGCGGCAGGCCTCGGCCATCTTGCCGTGGTCGGCGATGACGGACGGCTCGGCCAGACGCTGCTCGGCCCGGGCCGCGAGCTCCTCGGCGGCCTCGATCTTTGCCTGTATCCCGTCGTATTCGCGCTGCTCGTTGTAAGAGAGTTTTTTCTTTGCAAGGGTGGGCGCGGCGGCGGGGCTCGCGGCCGGGGTCGCGGCCTGCTTGGTCCGGGCTTCCTCCGCCCGCATCCGCTCGTCCATCGTGGCGATCGCCTGATCGACGCTGGCGACCAGCCCGCTCTGGCCGCGCCCGTCGAGCCAGAGGACCTCGGTCGCCAGCCGATCGAGCATCGCGCGATCGTGCGTGACGAGCACGAGCGCGCCCGGGAAATCTTCCAGAGCCTCTTCCATGACCTCGAGCGTGGCCAGGTCGAGGTCGTTGGTGGGCTCGTCGAGCACGAGCACGTCGGCGGGCTCGAGCATGATGCGTGCGATGTGGACACGCGCGAGCTCGCCGCCGCTGAGGCCGCTGATCGGCTGGAGCAGTTGATCGTCGCGGAAGAGGAACCGGCGCGACCACGCGGTGATGTGCATGGCGTGCCCGCGGAAGCGGACCTGGTCGCTAACCGGGCACAGCGCCTCTTGCAGCGTGAGCGTGGGGGGGAACTCCAGGCGGTGCTGGCTGAAGACCACCACCCGCGGCGGCGGGTCCGAGAGTTTGATCGTGCCCTCGTCGGGCATGATCTCGCCCGTGAGCACGCGGATGAGCGTGGTTTTGCCGCTGCCGTTGGGCCCGAGCAGGCCGAGGCAGTCGCCGGGGCCGAGCTCAAGGTCAACGCCGCGAAAGAGCGTGCGCGCCGCGCCGGGTGTGCCCGCGGAATCGGGGCCCGCGTCGTGGATGGGCACGCTCTTGCTCACGCCGACGGCCGCGAGCAGGCGACGCGTTCTGCGGCCGGTGCCCGAAAAGTCGACGCGAGCGCCACCCGCGCCGGCCGCGGCGTTGCGTTCCTTGAGGTCGGCCAGCTCGTCCATCCTCCCGTGGCTGGCCTCGATGCGCGACTTGCTCTTGGTGCGTCGGGCCTTGGCGCCGCGGTGCAGCCAGGCGAGGTCCTGACGCACCTGGTTGGCCAGGGCCTGCTCGGCCCGTGACTGTGCGGCGAGGAACTCCTCCTTGCGGCGGAGGAACTCGGAATAGTTGCCCAGCACGCTGAGCGTGCCCTGCGGATAGGCGGCGCTGAGCTCGACGACCCGCGTGGCGACGCCTTCGAGGAAGGCGCGGTCGTGGGTGACGAACACCGACGCGAAGCGGGCCCGCCGGAGCAGGTCCTCGAGCCAGCGGATCGCGCCCAGGTCGAGGTGGTTGGTCGGCTCGTCGAGCATGAGCAGGTCGGGCTCGCCGCCGCAACAGGCCAGGCCGCGGGCGATGGAGAGCCGCTTGCGCCAGCCGCCCGAGAGTTTGTCGTTGGGCGCGGCGGCGTGAGCGTCATCGAAGCCGACCCGCGAGAGGATCACGCGCCCGACGACCTCGGCCTCGTGCTCGTCGTGCGCGCCACCGCCGGCGAGCGCGGCCTGACGCACAACGTCGATCGCGGTGGCCCCACCGGCGAACTCATCGACCTGGGGCACGTAGACGGCCCGCAGGCCCTTGGCGGTCGTGATCGCGCCCGCGTCGGGCCGGTCGTGACCGGCGAGGAGCCTGAGCAGCGTGCTCTTGCCCGCGCCGTTGGGCCCGATGAGCCCCATCCGCTCGCCGTCGTCGATGCTCAGGCACACGGCGCTGAAGAGCGTCTTGAGCCCGAGCGTGCGCGAGATGTCCCGGGCGGTGAGGAGCAAGGGAGCAGAGGGTACGCTGCACGGGCCGGGTCTCGTGACGGACACAGCCGCCAACTTCCGCGAGCGGGGTTCGCCGCATCCGATGCGAGCTTCACCGGTCGCGGAATCGGGCGTTCAACACCCGCCGAACCAGCACGCCAGGAAGTCGAACAGGTCCTGCACGGTGCTGGTCCCGTCGCCGCTGAAGTCGCCGTGACCGCTGAAGTACGAGGTGAGGTAGTCGAACAGGTCCTGCAGCGTCACGCCGCCGGAGAGGTTCCAGTCGCAGCGGCAGGCGGGCTCGTAGCCAAAGATGCTGAGTTGCCAGTCGGCGAATGTGCCCGTGGCGGGGGGTGAGGCGACCTCGTCGGCGACGTGGAGCGTCCAGGAGCCCGCGGCCCGCTCGTCCCAGAAGGCCGCGGGAGAGAACGTGAAGTTCGAGTATCCGCCGGCGGTGTTGTCGGGCCGCAGCGAGGCGAGGGTGACGGTCGTGCCGCTGGGCGAGGTGAGGGTGATGTGGAGTTGGCCGATGCGGGTGTGCGGGATGTTGACCGTGACCTGCACGCGCTCGACGAGGAGCGGGCCGGAGACGCCGGTCGCGACGCTCACACCCGCGGGGTTGTTGTCGGGGATGCTCTGGTTGACCGTCAGCACAGGGCCGATGAGCTGCTGCTGGGGAGGGCGATTGGTCCAACCGGCGGAGAGCGCGACCGCGGCGCCCGCGTCGATTGCGCCGAAGCCGTAAACCTCGCTCCACGATCGCATGTTGCCGGGGCCGGCGCCGTTGAAGAGCCAAGTCGGATCGCTGGGGTTGACCTTCCGGGCCGAGCGGATCATCACGTGCTGCACGTCGCGCCAGGTCAGCGCGGGATTGGCCTGGAGCACCAGCGCCGCCACGCCCGCGGCGATCGGCGAGGCCGCGGACGTACCGCCGAACGCCGATGTGTAGGTGTTGAAACCCCAGGTGGTGTAGATGCCCAGGTCCGGGCTGGCCAGGTCGTAGTCGGAGGCGGTGACGAGCATGAGCGAGCTGCCGGGCTCGGAGTAGATCGCGTGCCGGTCGTAAAAATCGATCGCGCCCACCGCCATCGAGAAGCGGTTGGAGCCGTAGGGGTCGTAGTCCACCCGGTCGTTGTTCTGCGCGCCGTTGCCCGCGGCCCAGACGATCACCTCGCCCAGCCCGGCGCGCCCGGTGGTTACCGCGTCCTCAAACGCGGCCAGCTCCACCGACGAGATGGTCGCGATGTAGCCGTTGTCGAACGGGCCCCACGAGTTGGTCTTGATCTTGTTGAGGTCGTTGCGGAAGGCGAAGGCGTCGGCGATCTGTGACGCCGTGCCGTAGTAGAGCCGGGAGACCTTGGCGCCGTACGCGACACCCACGCCGCCGTGGTTGTTGTTGGCCACGGCCGCGACCAGGCCCGCCGTCGCGGTCCCGTGGTCGAACGAGCCGGCGGCCGGCTGGCTGGCGTCCGCGTCGTAGTTGGGCGCGAGGTCTTCGTGGGTGATGTCCCAGCCGCTCTCGAGCACGCCGACGGTCACGCCCGTGCCCGTCCAGCCCGCCGTCCACGCCGGCTCGACGTTGATGTCGGCGAGGGGGTTGGTGGTGTTGAGCAGGTGCCACTGCTGCGGCACGCCGGGGTCGGTGGGCACGTTCCGCAGCGCGATGGGTTTCTGAACGTCGACGTACGCCTCGCGTACGTCCTGTGGTGGGAGTTTGGCCAGCAAGTCGGCCAGTGCGATCGCTTCGCGCACGCTCGCGGCGTCGATGTAGAAGAACTCGCGCAGAGCGCCGCCGGTCCCGGCCGCGTCGGCGTCGGTGATCTTGAAGCCCGGTGCGGCGGCGGCCACGGACGCGCGGTCGGCGGCGCGGACGACCACCCTTGCCCGGAGTGTGTAGCCCGCGGTCCAGCCGAGGCTGGTCCCATCGGCGCGGGTGAGCGCGCGGTCGTCGCGGGACGCGGCCGAGGTCGGCGCGTCGGGCGTTTCGACCCGGAACAGTGGGCGCGAGTCGCAGAGCGGCACGGTCAGCTCAACGGCGCTCGCGGTGCCCGAGGCGTTCTGCTTGGCGGCGACCTGAGCGCCGTCGGCGCCCCATGTCACAACCCCGGTGGGCAAGCCCATCCCGACCGCGAACGCCGCGAACAGGAGCGGGGTGCCCCGGACGTACGGGCTGGGCGTTGTTCGTTCGCGGCGGGTGTGCATGAGGTCGGGCGTGGCGGGGTCGGGGAGTGGGGGGGGCGGGTGGGGGGTGAGGGGGATGCAGAAGCGTGCTTCCCAACGATACATCCGAAAGAGCGGCCGCCGTGGATGCGGCCTCAACCGGAGCGAATGTGCGGGGGTCGTACGGGGTATCGGTCCGAAGGCCGGGGCCCTGTTGCGCTGTGCGCCGGGCAGCGGTGGGCTGGGCCGGGAGCGTCGGCTTGTGCGGCCGTGGGCGGACGGCGAGGTCCGCTAAGCGGCTGAGTAAGGGGAAGTCGTGGGCGAATCGCACCGCATGTCGCCCAGAGCGGCGTCATGCGGTGGCACTCGGCGTATGGGAAGTTCGAGAGCTCAGCAGGGCAACGGCCGCCCGAAGTAGCACGCCAGGAAGTCGAAGATGTCCTGCACGGTCGATCCGCCCTGACCGTTGAAGTCGCCCGCGCCGCCGAAGTATGACGCGAGGAAATCGAAGATGTCCTGAACGCTGATCGCGCCCGAGTGGTTCCAGTCGCACGGGCAGGCGGCCCGCGTGCCGCTGGCGACCAGGTCCGAATCGGCCGTGACCGAAACGGTGGACGAGTTGATGGTGAGCGAAAGGATGAGGTTGGCGCCGTCGCACAGGCCGGTGCCCGGCGGGATGGTGAACGGCGTGGGCGGGAACGGGGTTGGCGTGGTCACGCCCGGCGGAGAGAGGTCGAGCATGAGCGAACTGGTCACGGTGGCCGTGTCACCGCTGATATCCACGTGGCCCGTGAGCACCACGGGCACGGACTGCGGCTCGAGGGGGAAGGGCGAGCCCGCGAAGTTGGCGTCGGCGGTCACGGTGAGCGTGACGGGGATGGCGAAGTCATACCCACCGCCCGCGGCCGCGGTGAGCGAACCGTTGGCCGTGCCCGGGTCCTGCACAGCCGTCATCGACGTGACGGTGAGCGAGCCGACGGGCAGGCTGATGGCGACGAGGAACGGCACGCCGCAGGTGGGATTGATCGTGCAGAAGGTGGGGTAGGTGAAGTTGTTGAGGTTCGCCGCGACCGAGGCGGTCGAACCGCCGAGCAGGTTGAGCGTCGCGCCGGTGATGCTGGACGTGCCCGCGACCGTGTCGATGCCGAGCGTGAACGTGCCGGAGGGGTGGATGTTGCTGCCCGACCCGCTGGCCGCCATGGTGCCGGAGATGTTCAGCGGGTCGTTCTGCGTCGCGCCGAAGGCGGTGCAGTTGGCGTGCGGCGGGAGCGGGAAGAACGCCAGCGTGCCGGTCTTGGTGCGAGTGGGCGGCGTCGCGGTCGTGTCGCCGACCATCGTCCCCGCGAACGGGGCGCTGGCGTTCATCGAGAACGACGCGGTGCTGGAGTCCGGGGTGATCGTGCAGGGGTAAACGTCCGCGCCCTCGGCCGCGGCGGAGAGGACGGCGGCGGTGACGGCGGCGGCGACCAGCGTGGTGGGCTTCATGAGTGGAGTTTCCAGCGATGCGACGACACAACGGGCCCGGGCACGCGCCCGGGCCACGCGGCCCTGAACGTCAAAGTTACCTCAGCGAACCCCGTGAAGCAATGCCGGTGCGCGGGTTATTCGGACTGCTGGGCCTGGCGGTGTCGTGGTGCACACCCCATCCGGGCTCGAACGCGATGCGGAACGAGCAATCCGTGTGTGTTCGACTGGGAGGCGGTCAACGTCCGTGGTGCAGAATCGGCCCGGTTGCCGCCGATCGTGCCTGAACCACTCCGCGGGTGTGCCCGGGCTGTTGACCGCTTGGATCATTCATGAGCCGTCGTGTTGCTGTCGGCTGCGGGCTCCGTTGCCGGTTCACAAGGGCCATCGCCAGCCCTGCGCGCCGCGAGGACGAACAGCGGCACGGAGGCGAGTTGCGTCGCCACGGCGAACGCGATGAGGCCGGTGAGCGAGTGCTCGTAGAGCAATCCCATCGCTACGCTCCCGGCCAGCCAGCCCGCGCCGTAACCGAGGTAGAAGACCCCGAAGGCCGTGCCGCGTCGGCCCTCGGGCAGCACGCCGGCGATGAGCGCCTTGAGCAGCGTGTCCTGCGTTGCGTAGCCGATGCCCCATAGGAACATCCCGGCGAGGATGACCCAGAAGCCGCCGAGGAACACCAGCGGCGAGAACATCGCCGAGGCGCACACGGCCCCGACGACGACCGGGATGCCGACGCGGTCGTAGAGCCTGCCGAACACCAGGCTGGCCACCACGCCCCCGGCGGTCGCCAGCGCCAGGAGTACCGGAATGAACGGGCCGGCGACCGCGCCGCTGGCCGAGAGGTGGAACGAGATCAACTCGAAGCTCGTGAGCCCCGCGGCAAAGAGCACGCCGGCGCCCATGTACAGCCAGTACGCCGCGGTGAAACCCCCGGCGCGGGCCGTCCTCCGGCCGCCCTTTTCGAGGTCGGCCGGCAGCGGGTGCCCGAATCTGGCGACGGCGAGCGTCGCCAGCGCGGCCGCCGAAGACGCCAGCAAGAGCGAGTAGCCCAGTCGATCACTCCCCCTGAGGAACAGGACCAGCGCCATGAGCAGCGGCCCGAGCGTGGCCCCGGTCTCGTCCAGCGCCGAGTTCACGGCGTACACCCAGCCGCGCCCGTGCTTGCCGGTGGTGTACGAGAGCATGGCTTCGACCGGCGGCTTGCGGATGCCGCGTCCGACGCGCTCGGCGAGCATGAGCGCCGCCGCGGTCTGCCAGTTCGGGGCCAGCGCCATCGCCGGCACGGCCAGAAGATTGATTGTGTAGCCCACGAAGGAGACGAGCCAGTGACGCCCGGTCCTGTCCGCGAGGTATCCGGCGACCGACCGGACGGCGTAGCCGAGGCACTCGCCGAGCCCCGCGATGATGCTGACGGCCGCGGCCGTCGCGCCCAGCGAGCCGAGGAATGGACCGTTGAGGGCCGCTCCGCCCTCGTAGGTGATGTCGGCGAAGAGGTTGACGATGCCCAGCGTCAGGACGAAGCGGAAGGCCGAGTCGGACGGGTTTGGTCGAGGGGTCCTGGGCATGATCGGGCGGCCGTGGACCGTCAATGAGAAACGCCGCGGGCACGGGCTTACGGCTCGTTCTCAGCGGCAGCGGCGCGGATCACCGGCTGTTCACGTGGCCGCCGCTGCGCGAGGCAAGGTGCTTCAACGACGCCGCCTCTACTTGTCCAGCACCTGTTGCACGGCCTCGCGGACCGTCGCGGCGTCCTTCGGTTTCCCGGCCCGCTCGAGCAGGTCGGCGTAGCGCCGGCCGACGACAACGTAGTTGCTCCCGGCCGTGAACTCGCCCGCCGCCTCCTTGGGCCTGGTGATGCGCCCCCAGGCGGATGCGTAAAGGTCGGTCACGGCGGCGTCCTTGTGCTCCTTCATCAGGAACTTCTCGGCCCGCGACAGGGCGTCGACGACCATCGTGCCGTCGTTGGGGTAGCGCTCGATCACGTCGTTGTAGTAGCCCCAGGCCTTGGCGGGCTGGTCGGCCTCGTTCCACATGTCGGCCCGGGCAAGGATCGCCGCGGCGGCGAGGTCCTTGCGCTTGTTGAAGCGTCCCGTGGCCCATTCCCACAGGCGATCCTGCGCCTCGACGTCGTCCACCGACCGGATCATGGGCATGAGGGCGACGAACGCGAAGTCGGGGTAGTCGTGGCCGCAGAGATCGAGCAGGCGCTCGGACCAGGATTTGAGCTCGTCTGGGGTGAGCCGCTTGCGTCGGGCCATGTCGGCGATCATCTCCCAGCCGCGGCGCTCGGCGGGCAAGGCCCGCAGCGCGGCCTCGATGAGGGCCAGCCGTGTCTCCTTGCCGAGCGGGCGCAGCGTGGTGACGGACTCGCCCTGGCCTTCGAGCCCGGCCGGCGGGTAGGCGAGTTTGGCGCCCTCGACCGCCATCAGGCGGTCCGCACCGTCGAGCAGCGCGGCGGCGTTCTCGATCTGTCCCGCGTTCTCGAGCAGGCCCGCGGTGAGGCCCACGTACCCATCGGGGACGGACTTGCCGGATTGCGGTTCGGACACGTTGCCGCGGAGATCGCGGTATTCCTTGTAGCGTCCCTCGTCAAAGTCCCACTCGTACTTGCCGCTGCCCACGCTCTTGAGGTAGCCGACCCAGGCGTGACCGACGTCCGCCCCGCGCGCGACCACGACGACGGCCGGCACGCCGATGACCTTGCCGACGTTGGCGGCGAACATCGCCTGCTCAGCGCACACGCCGCCGTACTTGCGGATGTTCTGGAGCGTGACGCCGCCGGGCGCCTGCTCGACCTTCTTGGGCAGGCCGCGCTTGAAGGCCGCGGTGTCGTAGACGATGCTGTGGTAGAGCTTGCCGACGGCGCGGTTGCCCGCGTAGCCGCGCAGGGCCCACGGCAAGTCGTCGTAGGTCACACGCGGGTCGAGGCTGACGACATAGGCGAGCAGCGTGGTGGGCGTCTGCGGTCCGAAGGCCATCCGCGATGAGTTGGCGCTGAAGTGATCGAACAGCCGCTCGATGCGTTCGGCGTTCAACTGCCCGGACTTGTTGCCGGCCGGCCCGTCGTACACGGTGCAGAACGCGGCGACGAGGTTCGCGAAGTCGGCCTTGTCGGCTCCGCGTGCCGGGGTTCGCGGGCGAGGGCCCGGCTTGCCGGAGGGGGAGCCGTCGCCCTGAGGCTTGTCGAGAACCCGATCGGGGAACTTCTCCGCGAGCAGGCGCAGGATCGCGTAGGCGTTGGGCGTCTGGTCACGTTCGGGGTCCAGCGCGAGCGCGACCGCTCGGGCCAGGTGGGGGTTCTTGACGAGCAGGTCGCGCGTCGCGCCCGCGTCGTCGGTGGGGAGCGACGCGAGTTGACGCACCTGACGCCGAAGGTTGTTGACGTCGGCCAGCAGCGTTGCATCGCCCGACGGTGTCGCGTACGCGAGCGTCAGGTCGAAGACCTGCTCGATCTGCGGCGTGAGGTCGCCCAGCCGGTCGGACGTCGCGAACGCTTGGGTGAGTTCGTTCAGGCGGGCGCGCAGCGAGGCCTCGTACGCGGAGTTGTTCGGCCGGGACTCGGGCTGGGCGTGCTTGGTCGGGGGCTGGATTGCCCAGACCGGAAAAGGGCCGGCCGCGGCCGCGACGGCCAGAGCGACGGCCGCCCTGGTCAGCGGTCTGATTCGACAACGGGGCGCGGGTTGGTGCATGTTGTTGGTTGTACAGCGCGGGCGGAGGCTTGTCTGCTGGCGGGGGCGACATCCCCCCAAAAAGGGAAATTTGGGGCGATTGCTCGAAGACAGCCAAGAAATCTGGAATCGCGTAAGTGTATGATAGTACGTTGGTTACGATCGATTGGGCCGGTTGGATCTCCACAAACGCCTTGCTCCACGCCCATCTATCCCTAAATTGGGCGATATGCGGCCCCAACCTGCCGCGTGGACATCGTCCGACTTTCTGGAGGCTTGTCACGCCATGATGTGTTCGGCATGGCCGCGGCACGCGGTGCGCTCGTTTCGCCGTCCGATCGGATTCGGGCTCGGCGCGGTGCTTTCAATCTCGATGGGTGTTCACGCGGCGTGGGCTCAGGAAACCTGTCTGAGCGCGAGCCCGATCGCGGCCGGCGCGCCGGTGGTCGGGAACAACGGCGCGTCCGCGGACGACGGCGGTTTCGGGCTCTGCACGCCCACCTCGCACGACGTGTGGTACACCTTCACACCGGGCACCACCGGCAGCTACACGATCAGCCTTTGCGGCTCGTCGTTCGACACAGTGCTGGCGCTGTACGCGAACTGCGCCGACCTGCCGCTGGACTGCAACGACGACGCTTGCGGCCAGCAGTCGGTGATCGCCGGCCAACTGGCCGCGGGGCAGGCGTATTTTCTACGCATCGCGTCTCACGCCGGGCAGCCCGGGGGGACGTACCGAGTGGAGATCACGCCGCCGCCGGGCGTGCCGCCGACGAACAACGCGTGCGGCGGGGGCGCGATCCTGCCGCCCAATCAGACGGTGACGGGCAGCAACGCCGGCGCGAGCGGCAGCAACTCTAACGGCGATTGCGGCGGCGACCTGGACCGCGCCGACGTGTGGTACAGCTTTGTCCCGAGCGCGAGCGGCTTGCACGTCGTTGAGTTATGCACCACTGCGTTCGACGGCGTGCTCTCGGTACATTCGAGCTGTTTCAACTCGATGTTGATCGGTTGCAGCGACGACGACGCGGTCGAGGGGTGCCCGCCGGGCGCGGGTTCGCGCGTGGCGTTCAACGCCGTCGCGGGGACGCCCGTGCTCATCCGCGTCGCGGGTGCGGGTGGGTCGTTCGGGGCGTACAGCCTCACGATCCACACCGCGGCCGACAACGACCTGTGCGCCAACGCGATGCCCGTCACGCTCGGGCGCACGTTCACCGGCACGATCACGCCCGCGCTCTCGACCGAGGGCGTCGCCTCGTGCGCGCCGTCGGCGAACGACGTGTGGCACACGTACGTGGCCACTGTCGCCGGGGCGCACACGTTCAGCCTGTGCTCGTCATCGCTCGACACGGTGCTGAGCGTGTACTCGGGCTGCCCCGGAACGCCCGGGGCGGTCGAACTGGCGTGCAATGACGACTCGCCCGATTGTGTGGGGGGGGGAGGGGCCAGCCAACTGATCGCCGACCTGCAACCCGGGGGGATGTACTACGTGCGAGTCGCGGGGAAGACCTCGGGCGGAACGACCGGCAAGGGCGAGTACCGGTTGCGTGTGGACATCACCACGCCCGTCAACGATGAGTGCTCGACGCCGATCCCGCTCGCGCCGGGCGTGCCGGTCTCCGGCATGACCTACGGCGCGACCGGATCGGACACCACGCCGTGCGGCACGAACGACGCGCACGACGTGTGGTACTCGTTCACGCCCGGCATCGGCGGGGCGTACGAGTTCAACACCTGCGGCTCGGCGCTGAACACCACGCTGGCCCTGTTCTCTTCGTGCGGCGGCGTCGTGCTGGCCTGCTCGGACGACGAGCCGGCGTTCTGCGGCGGGGGCGCGACGGGCGGGTCGCGGATCGAGCGCATCCTCAGCGCGGGGACCGCGTACCTCGTCCGGGTCGCGGGCGTGAACGGCGTGGACGGTGTGTTCCGGCTCGCTGTGAACCGCACGCCGCCGACGAACGACTCTTGCGCCGCGCCGGCCATGTTGACGCAGGGGGTCGTCGCGGCCGGCACGCTCACGGGTGCGACGCCGACGGGCGTGCCCTTCTGCGGCGGTCTGGACACGCCCGACATCTACTTCAGTTTCACCCCGGCTCAAAGCCGCTACTACCGATTCTCGACGTGCGGATCGACGGCGCGCGCGGTGCTTGGGCTCTACGCCGACTGCTCGCCCGCGCCCGCCATCGCGTGTTCGGATTCAAGCGGCGCTGAGTGTCCCGGCGGCGACGGCGTCGATCTGGTCGCCGTGCTGCACGCCGGCTCGTCGTACCTGGTGCGACTCGCCGCGGCGCCGGGCGAGACCGGGGCGAACGTGCGGCTGAGCGTCGGACCGATCGACCCGCCGGGAGACGATTGCGCACGCGCGCAGACGCTCACGCTCGACGGGCTCGTGGACGCGTCCACGGCGGGCGCGACGGGGGCCGACCTCTCGCCGTGCGGCACGGGCGACAGCAAGGACGTGTGGTTCGAGTACTCTCCCGACCTGACCGGGACGTATGAGTTCCTGACCTGCTCGTCGTCCGGGCTCGGGCCCGACACCACGCTCACACTCATGGACGGCTGCGACGGCGCGGTGCTGGCGTGCAACGACGACGGGCCGGGCGCGTGCGGCGGCGGGCCCGCGCTCTCTCGCGTCGCGTATCGGCTCGTGAGCGGTCACACGTACCTCCTCCGGGCGGCGATCGTCGGAGGCGCGGAGGGGTCGTTCTCGGTCGGCGTTCGTTACGCGCGTCCTGTGAACGACACGTGCGCCACCGCCTCGACCGTCGTGGACGGCGCGATTGTGTACGACACGCTGGGAGCACAGACCGAGGGGCTCGTGATGGCCGGTTGCGGCGAGGGCTTCAGCACGATTGGGGCGGACGTCTTCTTTCGGTACGTCGCGCCCGCCTCCGGACCGGTCATCGTCTCCGCCTGCGACAGCACGTTCGACACGGCCATCGCCGTGCTCGACGGCTCGCTGGGTTGCGGCGGGGGGTTGCCGGTGCTGGCCTGCAACGACGATTACGACTGCGACGGCTTGCCGACGACCCAGGATCGCCAGTCCCGGACGGTTTTCAACGCGGCGGCCGGGAGCGCGTACCTCATCCGCGTCGGATCGAACACCGGCGAGCGGGGCTCGGGCACGCTGAGCATCAGCCGACCGGGCGGGACGCTCTGCCCGTGCGACTGGAACGGCGTCAACGGGCGGTCGCTGCAGGACGTGTTCGACTTTCTTCAGGATTGGTTCGCGGGTCAGGGCGACTTCAATCAATCCGGCGAATCCGACCTGCAGGACCTGTTTGATTTTCTGGCCTGCTACCTAACGAATCCCCCCGAGTGCCGCTAGGGTTCTGTTCCGAGCACGGAAGCAGATTCCGCAAGGTTTCGGTGGAACCAGGGGCGGGGGGGCGGCGCATCCCTCGTATCCCTCCCGTTCGGGAGGGGTGGAAAAGGCCGGACAATCATTTTTTGTGGTTTCACCGATTCGCAGGCGTGGTTTTGTCGTTTATATTCCCACCCATCGCGTCGCGGCACGTGCGCGCGTCTCGCGCGGCGGGGTGGGGTCTCGGGATTCATCGCGCCGCTGCGGCGCAGAGGAGGTGCTTTTTGGTCATGTGTAGCAGGAAGATCGGAACGTTTCTTCAGGCGTGCCTGGGCACGGCGCTGGTCGGCGCCCTGTCCGTCGGCGTGATGGCGCAGTCGAAGCTGCCCGCCACGACGGTGCAGCCGAGCGTCGCCCCCATCTCGGGCTCCGCACTTAACCACTCCGACGCCGAGATGCGTTTCGCGACCACCAGCCCCGGGCCCGCGGTGATCAATCGCGGATCTCCCCCGCTGGGCGGCGGTTGCCAGACGGCGGCCAACAACAACGGCCTCAACTACACCGCGTTCAGCGTGGCGGATAACTTCAACCCCACCACGGACGGTCAGTTGACGGCGGTGAGCTGGTCGGCGGCGTACCGCGGCAACACGGCCGCGCCCTTTATTGACGGGACGCCCCCAGCCATTGAGTCGTTCCAGATCCGGGTCCTCAACGACAACGCGGGCGTGCCCGGCACGGCGGTCTTCACCGCGACGGTCTCGAACGCGACGCGCGCGAACTCCGGCGCCTCTCTCCCGGGCAACGCCAACTCGGCCGCACTGACCATCTGGGATTACACGGCCAACCTGACCTCGGGCCCGAACCTGACCGCCGGCACCTGCTACTGGCTGGAGATCACCAACACCAGCACGTTGGCGGCCCCGACGAACGTCTCGTTCTGGATCACGGCCAACATCCTCCCCGGCGATTCGGTCGACTACCAGATCCCCCGGGTAGGCTGCGGCTACTCGGTGTTTGACCAGGGCGCCAACGACCTGACCTTCTGCACCAACCTCGCGCTCAACAACCTGGACCTGGTGAACTGCCCGCTGGCGACCCCGCCCGCCCCTTCGTGCGCGAACCCGAGCACGAACGGCAACGGCACGGGCAGCACGTCCAACACGGGTATCTACTGCGTGACCACCGGCGTCTCGAACTACGGCGGCACGGCCCGCTTCCAGGCGGCCGAGAACTTCCAGCTCCAGACCGGCGGCGACCTGACCTCCGTGTGCTTCTGGGGCTTCTTCATCCAACAGACCCCCGGCGGGCGAGCCGCTTCCTGCACCTCGCCGTTCGACATCATCATCTGGAACCGTGACCCCGGCACGGGCGGCCCGTCCGCCACGCCGCTGGCGACCCGCACGGTCGACGGCACGTCGGTCACTGTGACCCGCGGTATCGACGCCACCGGCAACGACGCCTACACCGTGGACTTCTCCGGCAGCCCGATCACGCTGGCGGCCAACACCTGCTACTACATCACCGTCTCGATGGCCCTGGTCACGGCTGACGTGAACCGCCAGGCCTGCTGGCTGTGGGGCACCGTGCCCGACAACACCGGCAGCCCGATCCTCGACGGCTCGGTCTACATCCGCACGGTCAGCACGGCTGGTGTCGGTGGCGCTTGGACTCGCTACATCAATCAGATCGGCGCCAACGCCAACAACATGTCCTACCTGCTCAACGTCGGTCCTGTGACCGCGACCAACTGCAACGTCCAGCCGCCGGCCAACGACACCTGCGCCACCGCGGCCACCCTGCCCCTCACGGGCGCGGTCCTGGCCGGCTCCAACGTCAACGGCCAGGGTGACGACCTGCCCGGCACCGCGTTCGACCTCGTGGACGGTTCGGCCGTGTGGTACACCTTCGTCGGCACCGGGAACGACGTGACGGTCACGACCTGCGACGCCGCGACCGCTCTTGACACGGTGCTCCACGTCTACTGCGCCCCCAACAGTTGCGCCGGTCCGTTCAACCGCGTCGCCGGCAACGACGACGACGCGACCCCGTGCGCGGCCGTCGCCGGCGCCTCGATGGTCACCTTCCCGACCATCGCGGCCACCCGCTACTACGTCGTGGTCAACGGCTTCAACGGAACGGAGAACGTCTTCCGCATCAGTGCCACCCAGGGCGCCCCGTCGGCCGCGGCGACCTGCGCCGACAACTGCGATCTCAACGCCGAGCCCTTCGACGTGGCCGAGACCGACCCCTGCGGCGCGGGCACCGGCCTGGACAACAACAACACGTGCGCCACGGCCACCAACTACCCGACGATCGGCCAGACGGGCAAGGGCTCGGTGTCGACCGCCGAGGCAACCGGCTTCCGCGACGTGGACATCTGGCGTCTCCCGGCCTCGGCCAACGGCGCCACGGTCACTCTGCACATCAGCTCCGAGAATCCGGTGCTGGTCCAGTTCCTCAACAACCCGACCGGCGATTGCGCGAACATCACCGGTAGCAACCCGCCCACCCCGTTCACGGTCGTTCCCAACACCAGCTTCGGGGTCGCCGCGTGCGTGGACCTCGATACCGAGATCTTCGACGTCACGCTTCCCGCCACGGGCGCGAACTTCTTCCTCGTGACCACGCCGGGCTTCGGCGGCAGCGAGTGCGGGCAGGGTCGCGATGAGTACCGCTTCCAGGTGGCCATCCCCGCGATGGGCGCCTGCTGCCTCAACGCCACGGCGTGTTTCGTGACCACCTTCACGGACTGCGCCGCGCAGTCCGCGGGTGCGCCCACGGACTTCTGGGCTCAGGACGTGGCCTGCGACGTCAACCCCTGTGACAGCCAGCCCGGCAAGTGCTGCCTCCCGGACGGCACGTGCCAGCTCACCCCCAGCGCCACTATCGGCAACGAGGCCGCGTGCACGGCCACCGGCGGCGTCTACACGGTCGCGGGCGTGTGCGAGCCCAATACCTGCCCGATCGCCAGCAACGGCGCGTGCTGCCGCGGCACGACCTGTGCACTGGACACTTCCGCCAACTGCACGGGCGCCAACACCCGCTTCGCCGGGGCCAACACCGTGTGCAACGTGGCCGGCAACAACACCACGCCGTGCTGCAAGGCCGACTTCAACCAGAGCGGCGCGATCAGCGTGCAGGACATCTTTGACTTCCTGGGCGCCTACTTCACCGCCAACCCCTACGCCGACATCAACGCCAGCTCCAGCGTGACCGTCCAGGACATCTTCGACTTCCTGGGCGCCTACTTCTCCGGCGGCTGCTCGTGATCGAGACGGCCACGCCCCTACAGCGTGAGCCTGACTGATGGCCTACCCAGGGACCCGCGCTCCGGCGCGGGTCCCTGCTTTTTTGAGCGGGCATGCCGTTGGATGTGATCGCGCAACGATCGTCCGCATCCCGCCGATCAGCCGATTCCAGAGCCGCATCGGCCCGATACTTTCGTTTGGAGGGCCGACCCCTCCTCGCCCCGCCGTGCGTACAGGACTCCATCCCGAGTCGTCCATTCCTCGGTCCGCCGGAGCCGGTGACATGATTCCCATCGATCGCGCACCCGTTCCCACCCGTCCAATGTTTGGCGTAGCGGGTGTGATCGCCTCGGCGTGTCTGTCCGTCGCGGCCTCGGCCCAGCCCGTCAACGACGCCTGCAACGCGGCCACGCCCGTGACCATGGGCGTTCCCGTGAGCGGGTCGGTCGTCGGCGCCACCAACGACGGTGGCAGTGTGTGCAACCTCGAACCGACGCCCGACGTCTTCCATTCCTTCACCACCCCCGTCGCGGGCACGTACACCTTCTCGCTGTGCGCCAACACGGCCTGGGACACGGTGCTCAGCCTGCACACCGGCTGCCCCGCCGACGCCGCGAGCGAGGTCGCTTGCGACGACGACGGCTGCCGCCCGCCGGGGAGCGACGGGTTCGGCTTTGCCTCCAGCCTGACGGTCGCGCTGCCCGCCGGGCAGACGTACACCGTGCGCATCTCCGGCTACGACAGCGCGGCCGCGCCGGGGCTGTACACGTTGCTGGTGATCGGGCCCGCGCCCGCCTCGGGCGCGTGCTGTCTGCTGAACGTCTGCTCGGTGCAGAGCCTCCCGGACTGCCAGGCGATCGGCGGCGAGTACCGCGGTGACTACACCGCGTGCGCCGTTCCCGGCGGCGCGATCACGGCGTACCCCGCCCAGGGCGGCGCGATGGCCATCCCCGATGACACCCCGGCGCCCGGCGGCGTGGTCTCGACGATCACGGTACCCGACACGTTTACGGTGGGGGATATCCGCCTCGATCTCGTGCTGAGTCACCCTTTCGCGGGCGACCTCACGGCGACGTTGACGCACGCGGGGCGCACGGCGACGTTGTTCGAGCGTCTGGGGGGCGGACCCTACGGCGACGACAGCAACTTCGCCGGCACGTACACCTTCGCCGACTCGGCCGCGGACACGATCTGGCGGGCGGCCGTGGAGAGTGCGCCCGACACGTCCAGCGTCATCCCGGCGTCGGCGCACCGCGCGGCCGATCGGTACGGCAACACCGTCTCGCTCCGGGCCGCGTTCGACGGTCTGTCCTCGGCCGGTGCGTGGACGCTGAGCATCTCCGACAACAGCGAGTTCGAGACGGGCACGCTCACTCAATGGTCGATCGCGCTGGATCGCGACGGCGGGAACCCGTGCGACGCTTCGGCGGGGGCGTGCTGCTCCGGGTCCTCGTGCGCCGTCGGCCCGGCCATCTCCTGCGGCGGCCCGAACCGGCTCTTCGCCGGCACGGGCACGGTGTGCAACGCGCCGGGGAACCTGTTCTCGCCCTGCTGCAAGGCCGATTTCAACCACGTCAACGGCGTGACGGTGCAGGACATCTTCGACTTCCTCAACGCCTACTTCTCCGGCCAGCCCACCGCCGACTTGGGTGGAGACGGCGTAAGCGTGCAGGACATCTTCGATTTCCTGGCCGCGTTCTTCACCGGTTGCTGAGTCGCGCCGGGGTGCCGGACCGTAGCGGCGGCGCCGCTCGTACACTGGCGGCATGAGCAAGCCGAACGTGCGAGCCCGCACCGCCGCACCGTCCAACTCCGCCTTTCCACCGTCCGAACTCCCGCCGCGCGAACGTGCCGCGCACGAGCGGTGGCTCATGGAGGTGACGCAGGTCCCCACCGTGGCCGGGCGCGAGTGGCGCGTGGTGAACTGGATACGTGAATGGGCGGGTGACCGACCGGGGCTGATGGTCACCGAGGACCGCGCCGGGAATCTGGTGATCTCGGCGCGTCCGCCGGCGCGCCGGCTCGCGCGCGCGGCCGCCCGCCGCCCAATCTACATCACCGCCCACCTCGACCATCCGGGGTTCGTCGTCGAGCGCGTGATCGGGCCGGGCACGATCGAGCTCGCGTTCCGAGGCGGCGTGGCGGACGAGTACTTTCCCGGCGCGCGGGTCGCGATCCACGCATGGGGCCCCGAAGACGGCAGGCCCGCGCGGGCCATCAGCGCGACCATCACCGACGAAGGCCGGGGCGTGAGCGCCACCACGCCCGACGGGTCGCGGCTGTTCAAGACCTACATCGCCGAGATCGACGAGAGCCCCGGCGCGTGGCCCGAGCCCGACATCCGCGTCGGCGACGTTGCGACGTGGGCGCTGCCGCCGGCGGAGATCGACGATGCGGGGATCGTCCACACCCACGCCTGCGACGACCTCGCGGCCGTGGCCGCGGCGTTGGGCGCGTTCGACACGCTGCTCAGGGCGCGGGTCGGCGGCGTGCCGGGGGTTGAGGACGTGCGCCTCCTCTTCACGCGGAGCGAGGAGATCGGCTTTACCGGCGCGATCGCGGCGTGCAAGCTCAAGACCGTCCCCAGGAACGCCCGCGTCGTCGCGCTGGAGAACAGCCGCAGTTTCGCGGACTCGCCCATCGGGGGCGGCCCGATCGTGCGGGTCGGCGACCGGCTGACCGTGTTCTCGCCGGGGCTCACCGCGGCCTGCGCCAAGCGGGCCGAGGAGATCGCCGGTCACGCCCCCTCGCCGACCGCGACGCAGAAGTCCGCGCACACCGCCACGGGCCTGAAGTGGCAGCGCAAGCTCATGGCCGGCGGGGCGTGCGAGGCGACCGTCTATTGCGCGTACGGCCACGAGGCCACGTGCCTGTGTCTGCCGCTGGGCAACTACCACAACATGGGCTGCCTTCAGGAGGTGCAGGACAAGACCTACGACCACCAGCGGCTCGGCCCGCCGCGGGTGGCGCGCGAGTTCATCGCGCTGAGCGATTACCACGGGCTGATCGACCTTCTGGTGGCGATCGGCCTGAGCCTGCCCGAGCAGGACCCGGTGATCGAGCGCATCGAGAAGCTCTACCAGAAGCACGCCTTTGTTCTTGATGAGGGGCAATTGGCTCCCCCTCCCAGGGGGAGGGGGCCGGGGGGAGGGCCCAAAGTGCGCACGACCACCGCGAAGCCGACGAAGCGGAAACGGCCCGCGCGCCGGGCAAAGGTTCCTCGGCGTTGAACCCGCCGGTCCGTCATCGACCAGCAACCCTTGTTCCTCTCCCACCTCCAGATCAAGCGTGCGATGCGCGGCGAAGATCCCGACGCGTGGTCGCGCGCCCTGGCCGATCCCGCGTGGCTCGGCTCGTCGCGAGTGCTCAAGGACGAGCCCGGCTCGTCGTGGGTGCGGCGTGCGACGCTCAACGGGCGGGAGGTCGTCGTCAAGTGCCGGTGCCTGCACACGCTCTCGCGCCGGATCAAGGCCGCGCTCGGCTTTGGGCACGGCGACAAGCACTGGCGCGGGGCGGCGCTGCTGGCGAGCAAGAAAATCCTGACGGCCAAACCGGTGGTTCTGTTCCGGGCACGCCTCGACGATCGGCCCGTGGAGGTGCTGGTGCTGGAGCATCTCGCCGGCCCGACGCTCTTGCGGGTGATGGACGACGCCGCCCGCGGGCGCGGGCCCTCGGTGCGGGCGCAGCACGCCATCGCGGACGCGGCGGGCGCGACGATCCCCGCGTTGCTGAACGCGCGCCTGTGGAACCGTGACCACAAGCCCTCGAACCTGATCGTGCTCGACGCGGAGTCCGCGTCGCCCCGGATCGCGATCATCGATTGTGTGGGTATCCGGCGGTACGGATGGATGGGTGTGGATGAGTTTCAGGGTGAAGAGATGGCCGCGGCGCTGGTGATCGAGCCTACCGGTTGCGGCTGTCCGCCGCGGCGCGCGCTTTGGATGCGGGCCGTGAGGGCGGTACTTGATCGTGCCACGATCGAGTTGCCTCGGAATGAACGACACGGCGCGCTCCGGGGTGTCTTTGAGGAAGTCTCCGGGATGATCGATGCGCACGGAGATCCCCGGCCTAAGGACGATCCGTTGGCCGCGCCGCGGGCGGACCGGGATAGCGCGGACAAGTTGCCGCGGTGAGGTCCGATCTTCGGAACGAGCATCGGGCGATGGTGATCGATGGATACGGGCAGCCCTTCGGGCTGCGGGCTGGGGGCCCGTCGTTTCCGGGGGTGTCGCTCGAAGACTCGCGACACCCCCGGCTATTGACGGGCAGGCCTTCGGCCTGCGGGAGACGGCGGGCCCGGGTGTCCGGTGCTTGCTCGGATGTCGGTTGCGTGGCATGATCGCTCGTCGATCCGTAGAGTTGCCGTCACCAGGAGTGAACCCCCATGCCCCGCGGCGCGAGCACGATTTCCACACCTCAGGACTCCTACACCCGCAACGGCATCCGCAAGCGGATCGCCGCGCCGGCGGTGAAGGAACCATCACGGACGGCCGAGTCCAAACTGTTCGCCGCGCCCGGGGGGGGGGGCGGCCCGTTCGCCGAGTGGACGCATCCGGAGAACGGGGCCCCGGCCCGCGTTCACCTCGGCGACTGCCGCGAGATTCTGCCCACGCTGCCCGAGGTGCAGAGGGGCGAGCTCGACCTGGTGTTCGCCGACCCGCCGTTCAACTGGAACCGCGGTTACGACAAGTGGAACGACTCGATGCACGAGTCGGAGTATGTGAAGTTCACGTTCGACTGGATCGACCTGGGCATCGGCGGCCTGCGGGCCGGCGGCTCGCTGTGGATCAACATCCCGGACGACTGGGCCGCGGAGATCGTGTGCTACCTGAAGGGACGGCTGGAGCGCAGGCCGCCCGCGCCCATGAGCATGGACAACTGGTGCGTGTGGCACTACCGCTTCGGGCAGAACGCGACCGAGCGGTTCATCAACTCGAAGGTGCACGCGTTGCACTTCATCAAGGCGGGCGGGGCGCACACGTGGAACGCGATGGAGGTGCTGGAGCAGTCGGACCGCCGGGCGATCTACGGCGACCCGCGCACCGAGAGCAAGCGCGACGGCATGCCGCCGGGCATGCGCGTGCCGATGGACGTGTGGTACGGGCAGTATTGGGGTCGCGTGCAGGGCAACAACAAGGAGCGCCGCCACTACCACGACAACCAGCTGCCCGAGGTCTATCTGGAGCGGGTGGTGCGGGCCTCGTCGAACCCCGGCGACCTGGTGCTCGACCCGTTCCTGGGCAGCGGCACGACGGGCGTGATCGCGCACGCGCTGGGGCGGAGGTTCATCGGGTGCGAGTTCAGCGACGAGAACGCCCGCAACGCCGTCGAGCGGATGAAGGCCGGGCCGATCCGCCTGGGTGCGGGGATCGGGGAAAGCACGGCGCTTTACGGGCAGCGCAGGGAACCGTGCGTGGCACGCCGGCGCACAGCGGAGGGTGGCGCAGACTGATGGGCGTTTCGCCGGTGAGCCGGGCGAACGCGAGGGACTTTCCCCCTGACGCAACTTCCCCGCATGACCTGTCCGACATGCGGCTATGACCTCCGCACGTTGCCTTCCGGACCGTGTCCAGAATGCGGTCGCCCGTTCGATCCCACGGACTCGCGGACGTATGTCGGGCCGCTTCCAGATTGGCTGCCTGACAGCGATCGCGAGCCGGTTGCTGCTCTGACCTGGATGGCCGCAATTGTCGCAGTGGCCGTCCTCGTCGGTGATGCGGTTGTTGTTTCCACCGATCCGGCGTGCGGCGTCCTGTTTCTGGCATTGAGCGTGGCCATGGTCGTCGGCTCCGCGGTGACGCGAACCGCCGCGGGGGTTCTGCTATTGCGCCGCCGAAGGGCCGGCGTCATCGAACAACAACGAATGGTATTTCGGCGGCTTCGTGGCGCCGTGGCCGTGGTGGTGCTGTCGTTCTTGGTCATCTATCCCGGCGGCGTCTGGCTGCGTATCTGGCTCTCAACGCCGTGGCTGGCGCCGGCCGCCCGCGCGGCGTCCAACGCCGGGCCCGGCACCTGTGACCCGGAGTCGCGATGGCTCGGGCTCATCCCGGTCTATTCGATCAACTCTGACGGTGGCGGCGCCCTCGTCTATTGCCGACACGGCGGGTCGCTCTGGACCGTCGTATGCGATGCGCGCGGCTGGCCGATCGCCTGGCGAGAACGCAACTGAAAGCCTTCGCCGATACGATCCGCGATCCGCGATCCGCGATCGCCCGACCGATCGCTTGCGCGATCGGCTCCTAGGGCTCGCGCATGTTCCCGCTCTCGTTGCCCCGCACGCTCCGCATCAGCAGCTCGACGTCGGCGCGGTTGATCTGTCCGTCGCGGTTGAGGTCGCGCGGGTTCGACGGCGAGGCGTACCACGCGTACAGATCGTCGGCGTCGGTCCGCTGGTCCGCGTTGACGTCCTCCTGCACGCGGCGCACCTTCGCCAGCGGGTCGCCCACGACGACCTGCTGCCAGCTGAGCATGGGCATCGCCGTGTACGCGGCCTCGCCCCACGTGAGCGAGCCCAGGTAGAAGTTCCGCACGATCGCCAGGTTGTCGGGCACGGTGAAACTGAACGGCTCCCACACGTTGCCCAGGCCGAACGTGCCGCCGGAGGTGAGGAAGTCGGCGAGCTGGCCCTGCGGCACCGGGCCCACGCCGATTCCGCCGAAGGACCGCCCGTTGTAGCTCTCGATGGTGTTGAATGCCGCGCCGGGGGCGTAGAAAAAAGACCGGGGATACTGCGTGCCCGCGTTCCCCGGAGTGCCCGGCACGCCCGAGTGGTTGGCGCCGTATGTCGCCAGCAGCAGCACGTTGCCGGGTTCGACCACACCGCCGCCGAAGTTGATGCGCGGGCCCACGATGAACTGCGCGGCCGTTGACCACCTGTTGTAATCAATGTGCAGCGGCGAGAAGCGTCCGTCACCGAGCATCAGGTCGCGCGTCTGCTCGTAGTCGTCGCCCGCGTTCGTGAACACCACCGGCCCGTCGTTGTCGAGCTCGCCGTCGGTGTCCGAGACGTTCTGCACGCCGTCGCTCGCCGATTCGTCCAGCACCATCACCGAGTTGTCGAGGTCGACGGCGATGTTCTGGGCCCGGTCGATCGCGGCGATCGTGTCGGCGATGCTGTTGCCGTCGAGCCGGCAGACGAGGTAGAAATCCCCCGGCGTGAGCCCGGTGGGTCCGGAGGGGAGGGTCCGCCACAGGATGCCCACGTTGCCCGGCACGGTAAGCAGGGTTTTGGCGACCGAAATGTTCACCGACGAGTAGGCCGTGGCCGACTGGCTCGACTTGAAGTACGGGTTGAGCACGCCGCCGTCGGCCTTCGAGTCGGCGCCATTGCCCTGTTCGTTGGCGCTGAGGTTCTGCCACAGCAGCGTGAGTTCGGAGTCGACGCTCGCGTAGGTGAGGTTGCCCGCGTTGATCAGCGCGGCCGCCTGGCTAGGCTGGTCGCCGGCGTTCGGGTTGGGCCCGAGGTCCTGGATGCGGTGCGGCAGGCCCTTGGTCATCACGATGCAGCGCACGCGCTGGGTCAGGCCGCTCTGGCCGAGGTAGCCCCGCAGCGGGTCGCGCAGTTTGGCGATGAAATCCGGGTAACTGATCGTCGCCGCCATCGGCGCCGTGCCCGCGCCCGGCAGCGTGGCGATGTCCAGCGAGTGAACGCCGGGATGCACACCCGGGACGCCGCCCGCGCCCCCCGGCACGTTGGCCGAGCCCGCGTAGTGCTCGGCGACCGCGACGCTGTCGGACACGCGCGAGTCGTACAGCACCAGCACCTGCGGCTCGCGCAGGTCGGCGCGCGCCCCGCCCGCCGCGACGAGCGCGCCGATCGCACACACAAGCGATGCCAGCACGCGCCGGCGCGGGTTATCGGTCTGCATCGCGCGGGTCTCCGGAGTCAAAATGTACCTGACGGGCGCGGGGCGGCAACGCGCGGGCCGCCGGGCCCCCGCCACACCGCCGAACCCCGCGGCCGGAAGGTGTCAGGGTTTGCCCACATTGCCCGGGCCGCGGCGGGTCGGCCGTCCGGGAGCTCCGCGCCGGCCGCCGTAATCCGATACGGTAGCGGGATATCCGAGGATCGCCCGATGCCCGCGCCGCGTCCACATTCCGGCCCCGACCCGTTGCTGCTGCCCGTCAAGGCCGTCCCGGGAGCCCGACGGGACGAGGTGGCGGGCTGGCTGGGCGATCGGCTCAAGGTCCGCGTCAGCGCTCCGCCCGAGGGCGGGCGAGCCAATGACGCCATCCGCCGGCTCATCGCGGCCGAGCTCGGGCTGCGTCCCGTGGCCGTGACCGTCGCGCGCGGCGGTTCGAGCCCCGAAAAGACGCTCGCCATCGACGGCGCCACGCTCGAACAGGTGCTCGATCGCTGGCCGCGTCGTTGAGCGGCGGTCAAGGTTTGGCGAGCGGACGCAGTTTCGCCAGCAGTTCGTCCGCATCGGCAAAGCCCGTCCAGCGCAGCACCTCGGTCTTGCCGTCGAGCACCACGACCGTCGGCACGGCGGAGATCCCGAAGGTCCTTGCACGGGCCGCGTCGTCGTCGATATCCACCTTGATCGAGACGGCGTGCTCGCGCAGCCAGTTCACCAGCGCCGGGCTGGTCCACGTGTGCCTGTCCATCGCGCGGCACGGCGGGCACCAACCCGCGGAGAAGTCGACCACGAGCAGTTTGGGGGGCTTGGCCTCGGCGGCGGCGGCCTGGGCCTGATCGAAGGTTGTCGTCGCGAAGATCATCGGCCGTGACGGGCGCTGCACGTACTGGATCGCCACCAGCACCAGCACCAGCCCGACCACGGCCAGGATCGTCAAGCGGCTCGGCATGACCAACCCTCCTTGCGTCTCCCTCGGCAATCGCGTCCTCAAACCGCTACTTCTTCCACGACTTGTCCGGGTACTTGGGCACGGGCGGCACCTCCACCGGGTGCTCCTTGATCTGTTGTTGCAGGGTGTGGATCGCGGTTTCGAGCTGCGCATCGCCGCCCTTGAACGTCGCCACGGGCAGATTGTCGACGACGATGTCGGGCTCGACGCCGCGACCCTCGATGAGCCACGTGCCCTCGGGGCCGTACACGCCGATCTCGGCCGCGCTGGCGATGCCCTTGTCCACGAGGTAGTTGCTGAAGCTCAGCCAGATCTCCCCGCCCCAGGTGCGCGTGCCGATGACCTTGCCCAGGCCAAGCCGACGGAAGCCCTCGCTGAAGGCCTCGCCGTCGGAGCCAGTTTTCTCGTCGCAAAGCACCACCATGTGACCGCGGAAGGCGTAGGGCATGTTCCAGGTCTGCTCACCCACGCGGCCCTGCCAGTAGAACCAGGCCTTGCGCATGAGGCGGCTGAGCACCCACGAGTCGATGTTGCCGCCACCGTTGTGGCGCACGTCGATGACCAGGCCCTTGCGCATGAACAGTGGGTAATACTGGCGTGCGAAGTCGGCCATGTCGGACGTGCCCATCGTGCGCAGGTGGATGTAGCCGATGTCGCCCTTGCCCTGTTCTTCGACCATCGCCCGGCGCTGCAGCTCCCACTGCCGGTAGCGGAGCTCGGTATCGGTTCCCATGTCGATGGGGACGACGATGCTCGGGGTCGGCGCGCCGCCGTTGCGCACGGTGTCGATGAGCACCTGCCGGCCCCCCTTGTTGCGGAGCATCTCGCTCACGCTGGCGGCCGCGAGCGTCTTCTGGCCGTCGATCATGGTGACCACGTCGCCGGCGCGGATGTCCAGCCCCGGGCGTGAGAGCGGAGAAAGGAGTTCCGGTCGGTCGGGGTCGGGGAGGTAGATCTCGCGGATGCGGTAGCCACCGGCGGCCTCGTCGCGCACCAGGTCGGCGCCGAGCGTGGCCACGGCGATGTGCTCGGGGCCCTTGCGCATGTCGCCGCCGACCACGAACGTGTGCAATGCGGAGAGCTCGGCGACGAGTTGACCGAGCACGTCGGACAGGTCGCTGCGGCAGGCCACCCGCGCGACCAGCGGCGCGTACTTGGCCTTCATCGCGACCCAGTCGACGCCGTTCATGTTCCGGTCGTAGAAGTAGTCGCGGTGCAGCCGCCAGGCCTCGTTGTACATCTGCCGCCACTCCTCACGCGGCTCGATGGTGAGCTTCCAGCCCGAGAGGTCCACGGCCTTCTTCCCGAGGTCGTCGGCCTTCGCCGGCGCGGCGTCCACGATGGCGATCGAGTTGGCGGTGCGGATCAGCAGCGACTTGCCGTCCTGCGAGAGCTCGTAGTCCTCTACGCCGCCCGCGACGGTCTCGACCTTCCACTCCCGCTTCTTGAGGGCGTCGGCGTCGATCGCGAACGCACGCAGCTCCGCCTTCGCGTCCCGGTCCGCGCTGGCCTCGTACGCCGCGAAGAAGAACGCCTTGTCGTTGACGCTCAGAGCCCGGTAGTTGCCGGCCGGCACGGGGGTCTCGTACACCCTGTCCGCGATGCCTGTGAGTTCGATCTCGATCGGCGCGGGCGATGGGGGGGTCTTGTCGCCGTCCTTCTTGGGGGATTCCTTTTCGCCGTCGGCGGCGTTCTTGGATTCGGCCTTGTCGGCCTTGTCCGTCTTGTCCGCGCCGTGCTTCTTGTCTTCCTCCGCCTTGCGGGTCAGTTCGTTGGGCTCCTCGAACGGCGAGCGCAGGCCGGGACGAAGCGCCAGGCCGTAGACCTTCATCCGCTTGTCGAAGAACGGCTCTGGCTGGAGCGTGCCCCACGGGCTCCCGACGAGTGATTCCAGGTTCCGCTCGCTGAGGAAGTACAGGAAGTCGCCCTTGGGGGCCCACGCCGGCGAGAAGCTGCTCGTCCGGTCGGTGGTGAGCTGCGTCACACTCCCCGAGCGAGAGTCGTAGAGCTTGACGATCTGGTTCAGGTTCGGCGCCCAGCTCGCGTACGCCAGGTAGCGGCTGTCCGGCGACCAGCGCAGGTCCGTGAAGGCGTCCACCGGGTTTTCGTCGATCTGCTTGCTGGTCTTGGTCGTCACGTCCAGCACCCACAGTTTCTGGTTCTTGTCGTGGTGGGCGATGAGCTTGCCGTCGGGCGAGGGCACGGCCTCCCAGCGCAGCACGTCCGCGCCCGTGCTCAACTGCGCGGCCTCGCCCACGCCGTTGGCCGGCAGCGTCCACATCTCGACCTCGCCCGACTCGTCCGAGAGCGTCAGCAGCCGCTCGCCGTCGTCGCCGGGCATGAACCGCGCATCGCGGTACCGCACGCCGGGATGGCGTTCGGCTTCGACCAGCCGCCCGTATTTGCGCGGCGCGACGAAGACCTGGCCGCGGGCGGTGATCGCGACGCGCTCGCCGTCCGGAGAGATGTGGGCCGCGGTCACCATGCCCATCGGCTTGTCGATCCACTTCTCCCGCGTCTGGTCGAGGTCGGATTCCAGGCGCAGCGGCACGGGCGAGGTCTTCCCGGTGGCCAGGTCGAGCACCCAGATATCCGCGCCGTGCTGATAGGCGATGTGCCCGGACCCGTTGGGGCCGACCCCGAGCGACGGCGTCTTGACCTCGTAATCGTCGTGCGTGGTCTCCGGGCGGGCGTCCTTGCCGTCGGGCGTCATCGACCAGATGTTCATCACCCCGGAGCGGTCGCTGCGGAAGTACACGCGACCGTTGAACCACATCGGACTCGCGGACGTGCCGTCATAGTCGGCCGTCAGCACGGTCGCTTCTTTCACTTGGGCGTCCGGGGACGGCGGGGCGCTCAGCCGCCAGATTTTTTGAGCGGTACCGCCCACGTAACGCCGCGTGTGGCTGCCCTGAAAGTCCGGGCGGGTGAAGAACAGGGTGCCGTGGTCGTCAAACCCCGCCTCCGCGGCCTGCGCCAGCGGGAGCTCGTGCACGTCGCTGTCGGCGGTGTCGATGACGACCAGTTGTGTGTCCGGGAGCGTCGAGTATCGGCGCGTCGCGACCACCAGGCGCGAGTTCGCGTCCGTGGTGTCGCCCAGCGAGCCCCACGCCACCGGCACGCTGCGACCGCCGTAGTACGTCCGGCGCACGGGCAACCCGCCCGCGATCGGCATGGTGTAGACCTCTTGCGGGCCCTCGTACTGGGCCGCGAACGCGATCGTTGTGCCGTCGGGCGAGGCCACCGGCAGCGTTTCCTCGCCGGGGTGGCTGGTCAGGCGTGAGGCCCGCCCGCCCGCGAGCGGCGCGCTCCAGATGTCGCCCTCGGCGCAGAACAGCAGCGTGCCGCCGGCGATCGCAGGCGTGCGGTAATACCCAGCGGGCGAGGTGTTTGCCGGCGCGGCCTGCGTCCCGGGCGGCGCGCTCGGGCCTCTGCCCGCGTGTGGCGGCTGCGCCGAGGCGCACCCGCTGAAAAGCGTGGTCGTTACGGCCAGGGCGAGCGTCGGAAGCAGCCATCCGGATGTGCGCATGGCCCAGTGTACGGGCAAGGGGCGTGCGGGTGGGGGGGATAGAAGGGCCATTGGCCTCGACCGCAGGATGCCGCATCGTGATCGGGCCCGCCCGTTACCATGCGCCATGCACGCGAGCACGGAGACCGCCGCCCGCCTCGACTTTGCCCGGCACCTCGCGCTGGAGGCCCAGGCCCTCATCCTGACGCACTACGCGCCGGGAAGGGGGGGGGGGGCCGGGAGCGTCCGGTTCCAATCCAAGCCCGACGGCACGCCCGTCACCGCCGCGGATGTTGGAGCGGAGGAACTCATCCGCGCCCACATCGCCCGCGCGTTCTCGCAAGACGGCATCCTCGGCGAAGAGTGCGGCCACGAGCCCGGGCGCACCGACTTCCGCTGGGTTATCGATCCGATCGACGGCACCAAGAGCTTCATCCACGGCGTGCCGCTCTTCGGCACGCTGCTGGGCGTGCAGCGCCGGGCCGGGCCGGACGATCCGCTGGCCCTGGACGGCTGGCGCTCGGTCGCCGGCGTCGCTCGCTTCCCCGCGCTCGACGAGTGCGTGTGGGGCTCGCTCGACGGAGAGTCGGGCGGCCGAGGCGGGGCCGAGGGCGGCGGCGCGTTCCACACCTCGCGCCACGAACACACGCCGCGCCCGATCCGCGTCTCGTCGGTGGCCTCGCTCGCCGAAGCGGCCGTCAGCACCACCAGCCCCCGCGCCATGCTCACGCCCGAGCGGCGGGCGTTCTACATCACCATGTGCGAGCGCTGCAAACTCAGCCGCGGCTGGAGCGACTGCTACGGGCACATGCTCGTCGCCACGGGCCAGATCGAGGTGATGCTCGAACCGCCGATGAAACTCTGGGACGTGTGCGCCCTGGAGCCCATCATCATCGCGGCCGGCGGGCGCTACACGGGCTTCGACGGCCGACCGACCGACGGCTCGACGGGCGCGATCATCTCCAACGGGCTGGTGCACGATGAAGTGCTGGCGATGGTGCACCGCACCGGCTGAGCTTCCCTCGCACCTTTCCAGGAGGCTTTTCTGCCGCCCCGTTCCCCGCAGGCGGAGTCAGGAAACCACCTTGACGACACCAAACCATTTGGTATACTAAACCACATGGTTTCAGAACAGTGCGCCACGCTCGATCTGGTCTTTCACGCGTTGGCGCACCCCGCCCGCCGCGCGATGGTCCGCCGACTGGCGGACGGGGAGTTGAACCTGACCGAGCTGGCCGCGCCGCTGAAGATGACTTTCCCGGCGGCGTCCAAGCACGTCCGCGTGCTGGAGAAGGCCAAGCTGGTTCGGCGGCGGGTCTCTGGGCGGCAGCACGTCTGCCGCCTACACGCGGGACCACTCAAAGACGCGACGCTCTGGACCGAGCAGTTCCGCAAGAACTGGGAGGCCCGGTTCCGGGCCCTGGACGAGCTGCTCGAAGAGATGAAGTTCGAGCAGGACGGGCTACCCCCGCGAAGTTAGCCCCCCTCACGCTTGCCGCACCGCCGCCCACCACCGTCAATCCACAAGGAGCATTGCATGTCAACCGCCGGCCTGAAGGTCTCGACACCCTCCGACACCACGATCGTGCTCACCCGCGCGTTCGACGCCCCGCGTCGGCGCGTCTGGGACGCTTTTCTCACCCCGGACAAGATGCGACGCTGGATGCTCCCTCCCCCGGGTTGGACGCTGACCGACTGCGAGTGCCAGGCGAGCGTGGGAGGCGCCCTCCGCTTGGTGTGGAAGAGCGAGGATTCCGACCCTGCCATGACCCTTCACGGCGTGTTCACCGAGGTGGCCCCGCACGAGCGGGTCGTGCACACCGAAGTCATGGTGTTGGGGTCGGGCCAGCCGATCGGATCGCTGGTGGAGAAGCACGAGTTCGCCGAAACGAACGGCGTCACCACGATGCGCATCACGCAGACGTACGCATCGAAGGAAGCCCGCGACGGCGCGGTCGCCTCCGGCATGGAGCAGGGCATGGAGGCGGGCTACCAGCAGCTCGACGCCATGCTCGCGGGGGGAGGGGCGAATCCCGAGACGCCGTCGTGCCGCTCTGGTGCCGGCGGTTCTGTGCGTTGAACGACTCGCCCGAAGCGCCGACGCCCGAACAAGACCGGGCGTTGCCGCGCCGTTAGACGTCCTCACTGCTTACACACCGCCGTTCCCTGTCCCTCTTTATTCAGGAGCACCGCATGTTGACCGCCAGCCTGAACGTCTCGACGCCCTCGGACACCACCATCGTGATGACGCGAGACTTCAACGCGCCCCGCGAGTTGGTTTGGTCGGCGATGACCGACCCCGCGATCCTTCCCAAGTGGCTGTTCTCTCCTCCCGGCTGGAAGATGACCACCTGCGAGGGCGCGCCCCGTGTGGGTGGGACCTACCGCTGGGCCTGGAGCGACCAGAGCGGCAAGGTCGCGCTGGTCATCCACGGCGTGTTCAAGGAGGTGGCCGCTCCGTCCCGGATTGTGCATACCGAAATCATGGAGATGGCCTCCTGCGGCCCGTGCGGCGAGCTGCTCGCCACGCTGGAACTCACCGAGAAGAAAGGCGTGACCTCGATGCGGATGACCCTGTCGTTCGACTCCAAGGCCGCGCGCGACGGCGCGATCGCCTCCGGCATGGAGCACGGCATGGAGGCGGGCTACAAGCAGCTCGACGCTATGCTGGCCGAGTCGAAGTAGGACATCAAGGGACGTGTCCGGCCGCGGGCGCCCGCACTTCAGCGCGGCGCGCCCACGGCCCGCACGTTCAATCGCACCCGGCGAAGTACGTGGCGAGGAAATCGAAGATGTCCTGGACGGTCACCGAGCCGGAGTGGTTGACGTCGGCGGCGGCCTCGTTGGCGAAGTACGCCGCGAGGAAATCAAAGATGTCCTGCACGCTGACCGTGCCCGAGCCGTTGAAGTCGGCCGGGCAGGCTCCGTAGAGGATGAAGGGGTAGTCGGTGGTGGCGACCCAGTTGCCGTTGAAGAGTTGGTAGCCCACAGCCGTCTCCGGGCGCGGCGTGACGATGATGGTCTGCGGGTTGGGGTTGGCCGAGAGGTTGGCGTCGCCCAGGGCCGAGACGACGAGCCAGTAGGTTCCGTCGGCGAGGGCGGGGGCCCAGCTCATTTCGGCGCGGAGGCGGATGATCGGGCGGGCCTGCGAGAGCAGGTTGCTCGAAGTCACCCGGTACGCGCCGGTCCATGTCGAGGATTGGAGCCGATTGGTGGTGAAGTCGCCGGCGATCGGCGCGGCTCCGGAGGTCGGGTTCTCGTTGTAGAGCGCGACATAGAGCGCGCCGAAGTGCACGTTGGTGGTGAAGTTGCTGCTCTGGCTCTGCACGCCGTAGAAGTCGAGCGTGCCGAGCCGGTGGGACCCGCCGCCCGAGAGCGTGAAGTCGTCGGCGACGCGGATGGGCGACGAGGCGTGCTCGTTGAAGCCCAGGCTGGTCGGCGTGCCCGACTCGGTGAGGCTGATGTCGGCGCCGCCGAAGCCCGCGCCGGTGGCGGTGACGTACGGGCCGTTGTCGTACAGCACGGGCCCGGTCTGGGCCAGGGCGGACGAGCAGGCCAGGCACGCCAGGGTGATGGCCGCGGGCACGGGCGAGAACGGTCGGAACATACGGACTCCTTGGAGTAGGTGGAATCCAGAGCATACACCGGGCGCGGGTGCGGGCTTCAGGAAAGTTGCCCGCACCGGCGTGTTGCGAGCCGCGCCGTGGGAATCTGGGCGATCTGTGGAGGTGGCGCGGCACAGTGCGAAATCCGCGCGCTGAGAAGCTATCTCGAACGCGCGACGAAAAGCCCGGGGCGTGCGTGCCCCGGGCCTGGCTGTGCATGTTGGGCGATCAGTCTTGACCGCGGCGTTGTGTCCGCCCGACGAGGTCAACAGCCGGAGAAGTACGCCGCGAGGTAGTCGAAGATGTCCTGCACGGTGATCGCGCCCGAACCGTTGACGTCGGCGTGCGGGTCGGCCGCGAAATACGCGGCCAGGAAATCGAAGATGTCCTGCACGCTGATGGACCCCGAGCCGTTGAAGTCGGCCACGCCGGACCAGGCGACGTTGAGGCGGAAGGGCCCGCTGGCGACCGATCCAAACTTGGAGACGCGGATGTAGATGGATTGACCGGCGCCGAGCGAGCGGGTGAGGAACGAATCGCGGATGGTGCTGGTGTCCAGCGAGCCGCATCCCCCACCGTTGGCGTCGTCGTTGCAGGCGACCGGCTCGGCCCCGCACGCGGCATGCAGCGAGAGCACGGTGTCCATGCCGGTGTTCACGCCTGCCGCGTCGTGGGTGCCGCAGGTCGAGACGGTGAGCGTACCGGGGCATGTGGCGGGGGCGGTGAAGACGTACCAGACGTCGGGGTTGCTCTGGGCCGCGCCGCAACTGCCGGCGAAGGTCTGCTCGTTGGAGGCGTACGAGAGGTTGCCGAAGTAGGTGCCGCCGGCGGAGGCGTCGGTCGCGGAGGCGCAGGCGTCGTTGGGCAGGGCGAAGCCGATGTTGAGGGTGTACGCGCCCAGCGCCGAAGCGCCGAACTTGGAGACGCGGATGAGGATGGACTGGCCCGCGCTCATGGGGTAGGCGATGTACGAATCGCGGATCGTGCCGGTGTCGGCACCGCCGCACTGTCCGCCGTTGGCATCGTCGGAGCACGCGACGGCGGAAGCGTCGCACGCGGGGTGCAGGCTCAGTACGGTGTCGATGCCGGTGGAGTCGTTGCTGCCGCAGGTGGAGACGGTGAGGGTTCCGTCGATCGGGGCCACGAAGCGGTAGTAGATGTCCGGGTTAGCCCCGGCGATGCCGCAGACGCCGCTTGCGGGGGCGGGGTTGCTCGCGTTGACGAGGGAGCCGGAGTAGCCGCCGATGGTGGCCTCGATCGCCGACGAGCAGCCGTCGCCGTTGGGCGCCAGCAGGTTGAGGGCTCGCTGGGCGTTGACCATGCCCCAGCCGAAGTCGGTGTCGTATCCGGCGGCGCCGAGGTCGGTGCAGGTCGCGTTGAGGATGTCCACCACGTTTTGAGACGAGAGCGAGGAGTTGCGCGACAGGATCAGGCACGCGACGGCGGAGGCGTAGGGAGAGGCGAACGAGGTCCCGTCGACGACGTTGTAGTCGCCGGCGGAGAACCCGAGCGCGCCCTGGCGGTCGGTGGAGTTGATGGCGACGCCCGGCGCGGAGACGTCGAGGCCCGGGCCGAACTGGCTGAAACTGGCGCGGTTGCCGAATCGGTTGAGCGCCGCCACGGCCTCGACGGAGCCGAGGCTGGCCGGATAGCCCAGCGACCCGACGCCGTTGTTGCCGGCGGAGGCGAAGTGGACCAGGCCCGCGGCGAAGGTGTTGGCGTAGGCCGTGTCGATGGACGAGGACGTGAAGCCGTAGCCGTTGGAGTTGTTGGTCACGCGGGCCCCGCTGGACTGCGCCCAGTTGAGGGCGTTGACCGTGAACGAGGCCTGGGAGGACCAACTCCCGTCGCACGAAAGATTGGAGACAAACGTGCGGGCGGAGGCCACGCGGCATCCCGGGGCCGCGCCGACGACACCCTGCGAGTTGTTCCTCAGCGCGGCGATGCAGCCCGCGACGGCGGTGCCGTGGCTGTCGCAGTTGTTGCCCGGTGCGCCGGCGAGGCCGGGGCTGCCGGTGAAGTCGGCCCCGGGCGCGAGGTTGAGGTCCGGGTGCGTGAGGTCCACGCCGTTGTCGATCACCACGTCGATGATCGCCGACGAGCCCGCGTGCACGTCCCACGCCTCGGGGATGTCCATGTCAAAGTCGTTCAGCCCGCCGGACTGCCCGGTGTTGTGCAGACCCCAGAGCTGGTTGAACTGCGGATCGTTCGGGATCACGCTGTTGGTGCCCGTGAACACCATGTCGGGCTCGGCGAAGAGCGTCTTGTCGCTCGCGGCCAGTTCGTTGGAGGCGCGGAGAACGTCCAGGCCGTTGTGCGACTCGGGCGCGTACACGTCGACGCCGGGCATCCAGTCGCGCGTGGCGATCTTCGCCGGCGCGGCCGCGGCCACGACAGCGTCGTGCTCCTGCGCCGATTGCCCGGGTGTAAAGCCCACGATCAGGCTCGGCGTGGGGAACATCGGCCCGCCGAAGTCGTCAAGAAACACGGGCGAGGCGAAGTCGATGCCCGGGGCCGCGGCCAGAGCGGTCACGATCTCCTCGATGCGCTCGGGTGTTGCGAGGGGGAAACCCGAGACCATCCACCACCCTTTGATGGGATGGGGCTCGAACTTCGCGCCGGGGATCTTCGCCAGTGCGAGCGCTGGCGCGATGGTGGCGGGTCCGTCGGCGCGAACCGCGATTTGCGTTGCATCGAGAGCGAGGGGCTTGATCTGTTTGTGGTAGGTGTAGTGGTAGGTGGGCGGTTGGGGTGGCTGGGCGGTGTCGCCCCGCGCAGGCCCGCAGAATGTGGTGAGGGCGAGCCACGCGAGGAGCGTTGACGCCGTGCGAGTGTTCGATGCTGACATGGAGAGTCTCACAAGGGGGTTTCGGTGGAGGAAGCCGGACCTCCGCCCGAAGCGACGGATGTTGCGGGAGCACGAAAGTAATTCCGAAAGTGCCCGAACAATCCGGCGGCGGCATCCCCTGAGCGAGTGGGTGGCGCGCGGCGACAACACGCTCCCAGGCGAACGCACACTCGCGAGCATGGGCCGCCGCTCCTGACGATGGAACCGACCAAACGGTGGTGATGGGTCCCGCCGATGGTGCGGTCTAGCACCCGGCGAAGAACGCGGCGAGGAAATCGAAGATGTCCTGCACGCTCACGTCGCCGGAGTGGTTGAAGTCCGCGGCGGGATCGGCGGAGAAGTAGTGGGCGAGCAGGTCGAAGAGGTCTTGGACGGTGGCCTGTCCGTCGCCGTTGAGGTCGGCCGCGCAGGCCGCGCCGGCGGCCTCCAACGCACCGATGTCCACGATCGGACCCGCGCCGCACGAGCCCGGCGCGTGCGGGCAATCGGGCGCGGCGGAGACGTCGGCGCGGCGCGGCGCACCCGCGAGATCGAAGGGGACGGGCTCGGTCGTGCTGCCGTCGCCGTCGAGGTCGAGAGCATCGAGCGCGATGAGGTCGTTGCTCGCCGCGTCGATCGCGGGCGATCCCGGCGCAAGCGAGAGGTCCGTCGGGGACACGAACACCGGGTCAAGACCGGTATTCCCGATGCCCGGGGTCGCCGCTTCCAGGCCCTCCACGATGCAGTGCGACAGCGTCGGGGGTGCGAAGAAAGAACGGACTTGGGCGTTCTGATCGTGCACGCCGGCGCGGTGGTTGCCCCAGAGGATCGTGTTGTTCACTTCGACCACGGCGGCGCTGGCCTCGATACCGCCGGCGAGCCCGCCGTCGATGGTCGAGGGGTTGCGGACGATCGTGCAGTTGGACACGACCACCGAGGGATTGCGCAGCCCGAACACCGCTGTGCCGGTATTGTCGCGGATCTCGCAGTTGCGAAGCTCAAGCTCCTTGGCGCCGCCGAAGAACCCGACCACCGGTTGCGAATGGACGACCGAAACGCCCATGTTGTCGGCGAACGTGCACGAATCGAGCATCGTCGGGCGTGCCTGGGCGAACACGGCGGCGCCGCGTTGCTGGGCAAAGCCGTTGCCGGTGAATCGACACCGGCGGATCATCGCGGTCCGCGCGAGTCCGACGGTCTGGCTGACGCTGAGCGCCCCGCCGAAATCGCGGCTGGAGTTGCCGACAAACTCACACCCGTCGAGGTCGAACACCGTGGCGTTCATTTCCAGCCAGGCCCCATGGAACTCCGCGGTGTTGTTCGTGAAGGCGCAGTCGCGGGCATGTATCTCGCCGCGCACCCCGCGCATCGGGTCGAGCGGGTCGCCGGTAGCCGACCAGATCGCCCCGCCGAGCCCCTCGGCGGAGAAGTTGCCTGTGAACGTGCACCGCTCCATGCTCACGAGGCAATCCACCTGAGTGTTGCCGTCTTCGAGAGACCCCGTGATTCCGAGCGCGCCGCCGTTGCTGCCGCGGTTGCCATCGAATCGGCAGTCCGTGAGCGAGACATCCCCGCCGCGGATCAGCAGAGCGCCGCCGAAGCCGCCGATGTCGGCTTCCACGCCACCGGCGACGTTGCCCGTGAACGCGCAGTTGACGATCTGGAACGACGACCGGTCCAGGTAGACCCCGCCGCCGCCGCCGAGCGCTTCGCCGGGCAAGTCGAAGTTTCCGCCGCGGATGGTGAAGCCGTCGAGGAGGCCCGAGGTGAGGAGATCACCCTCGACCACGTGGCGCGAGTTGTCGGAGCGCCCCGCGAAGCCGGGCGCTCCCGCGCCGTCGTTGTCGGAAAGGTCGCCTGAAAGCACGGTCTGGTTGACGCCCGGGCTGCGCTCCGCGGACGCCGATTCTGTTCCGGCGAAGCCTCCGAGAAGCGAGACGCCGCTGACGAGTCGGAACGGTTCGGCCCGGTCCGGTGGGCCCGAACGCCTCGGCGTGTACGTGCCCGCGGCCACCCAGATCTCGGTGATCGAAGGATCGGCACGGGCCGCGTCGAGCGCGGGCTGAAGGCTGGAGAACGCCGTATTCCATGAGACGCCGTCGCCGCCGGCGGGGGCCGAGGCGCGGACGTACCGCACGCTCTGACCCGCGGCGGCCGTTGCCGCGGCGGCAACCGCGGCGAGAAGGGATGTAATGACAGGAAGGTGTGAGCGCATGAATACGGTTTCCAAGCAGGAGGGGGGCTGACGCCGGCGGCCCGGCGGCGGGAAGGTCGGGTCGGCGAGGCTTGATCCCCAGCCGAACGGTTCGGTTGAATGTCGCTCCGATGGGCGTTCCTTGCGACGCCCCGTGTCCCCGGCCGGCCACCCTACACTCACAGCCCATGGCCGCGAACTGGACGCCCAAGACCACCCGTGGAATCCTGACCAGCCGCATCCCCACCCCGCCCTACGGCGATTGGGACAAGCGGCACATCGTCTCGTACGACGAGTACTGCAAGACCGGCGTTGTTCCCGGATACGCCGCCCTGCGCAAAGCCCTCACCATGACCCCCGAGGAGGTCACCGAGGAGGTCAAGAAGTCCCAGCTCCGCGGGCGCGGCGGGGCCGGGTTCCCGTGCGGGCTCAAGTGGACCTTCCTGCCCAAGCCGGGCGAGGGCGGCGACGGGGGCGTGCGCTACCTGGCGATCAACGCCGACGAGAGCGAGCCCGGTACGTTCAAGGACCGGCTGCTGATCGATTTCGATCCGCACCTGGTGCTCGAAGGCATCGCGATCTGTTGCTATGCCTGCCGCATCCAGACGGCGTACTTCTACATCCGCGGCGAGTACCACCACCAGGCCCGGGTGATGGAGAACGCGATCAAGGAGGCGTACGCCGCGGGCATCTTCGGCAAGCAGGGGCTGTTCAACGGCGCCGCGACGAAGAACCCGTTCAGCAATGCCGCCGGGGGCACGGGGTGGGCCGTTGAGTGCCACCTGCACCGCGGCGCGGGCGCGTACATCTGCGGGGAGGAGACCGCCCTGCTGGAGGGGCTGGAGGGCAAGCGCGGCTGGCCGCGGAACAAGCCCCCGTTCCCCGCCATCAAGGGCCTCTTCGGCAAGCCGACGATCATCAACAACGTCGAAACGCTGGCGCATCTGCCGTTCATCATCCACGAGGGCTCGGGCGCATTCGCCGCGCAGGGGACCGAGAGCACGATCAAGGGCGCCCCGCCCAGCTACGGCACCAAGCTCATGGGCATGAGCGGGCACGTCAACAAGCCCGGCGTGTTCGAGTTCGACCTGGGGATCCCGCTGCGCACGTTCGTCGAGCAGTACTGCGGCGGGATGCGCCACGGCAAGAAGTTCAAGGCCGCGATCCCCGGCGGCGTGAGCATGGGCATCCTGCACACCGACCAGTACGAGGCCGAGCTGGATTTCGACATCGGGCGCAAGCACAACGTGCTGGGCCTGGGCACCGCGTGCCCGACCGTGTTCGACGAGGACACCGACATGGTCGCGGTGGCCCGCAACATCGCGCGATTCTTCAAGCACGAGTCGTGCGGGCAGTGCACCCCGTGCCGCGAGGGCAGCGGCTGGCTCTATCAACTGCTCATGCGCATCGAGGCCGGTGACGCGAGGACCAAGGACCTCGACCTGGCGCTGGAGATCGCCACCAGCATGGGCGCGATGCCGGGCACGACGATCTGCGGCCTGGCCGACGGCAACAACTGGGCCGTGCGCACCATCATGAACAAGTTCCCGGACGAGTTTCAGGCGCGCGTCAGGCCGACGTTCATACCCGTGAGGATGACGGTCGGGGCGGGCGCGTAGGCCGGCCGTTCGGGGCCGATCCCGAAGGCCCGATCGAACTCATCCCGGGGATCAGCCCTTCTTGCCCGCGTCCTTGACGTGGACGGTGATCCACTTGGACTTCCACTTGCGGGTGCCGCCGGTGCGCTTTTTCGTGGGCCACTTGATCTTCTTGCGGACGGTTGCCATTGCGGGCGTCTCCGGTAGGCCGGCGCGGCCGCACGGCGGGACGCGATCGGCGTTGCGTTGGTGCTGGAAGCATAGCCGCGGGCGTTGTGCGCTCGGTGGCTGTGTGCTAGTCTGGGCCGTGGCGGAAGGGCGGTGGGGGTCCCACGGCGCGGATCGCGGGCGACGAGCAGGTGACGCGGCCATGCAGCATGGAGGCTTGAAGCAACCGCGGGATGGAGAGGGCCCGCGCGTGGACGGGGCCGATCCCCGGCGACTCTCGCCGCGGACCCGATGGTTTGCGGTGCTTCTGGGCTTGGTCGCGCTCGTGCCGGCCGCGATGGCGATCGTTCGCGGTTTGGACGTGGGCTGGACGGTCCCGATGGTTGCGGAGGCCGCGGCGTCGGTAGCCGTGGCCGTGTTGGCGATCGCGCTGGCCGCGGCGCTCGGTCGGTCGGTGAGCGGGTCGCCCCCGTTGCGTGATCGCGACAACCCCGCGGCCAACGAGCACGCGCGCCACGACGCCGAGGACGCGCTCCGCCTGAGCGAGCAGCGGTACCGCGCGATACTCGAGACGCAGACCGAGTACGTCTGCCGCTGGACTCCGGACAAGCGGCTGACGTACGTCAACGAGGCGTATTGCCGGTGCTTCGGCAAGACACGCGAAGAGCTGATCGGGCAGAGCTTCGAGCCCCTCATCACCGAGGAGGACCGGGGCGCAGTGCGCGACGCCTTGAGCGAGCTCACGCCGGACCACCCCTCTGCGACGGCCGAGCACCGCGTGCTCGCCCTCGACGGGTCGGTCCGCTGGCAGCGTTGGGCGAGCCGCGCGATCCTCGGCTCGGACGGACGCGTTGTTGAGTGTCAGTCGGTGGGCGTGGACATCACCGAGCTCAAGAACTCGGTGCTGGACTTGCGAGCCAGCATGAGCAGGTTCCAGGCGCTCGCCGAGCTTGCACCGGTGGCGATCTTCCAGACCGACGAGCACGGCGCGAATGTGTACGTCAACAAGCACTGGTCGCGTCTGACCGGGCTCTCCTGCGAGGAGGGGCTGGGGTACGGGTGGCGCCGCGCGATTCACCCGGACGACCTTCAGCGGGTGGCCGAGCTGTGGCGCAGCAGTTTCTCGAATGAAGGGCCGTTCTCGACCGAGCACCGGTACGTTCAGCCGGACGGATCGATCGTTTGGGTGTACGCCGTGGCGATGCGCGTGAAGGACGGATCGGAGCGAGTGACGGGGGTCCTCGGGGCCGCGATGGATATCTCGGCCCTCAAGGCGACGCAGCAACGGCTCAACCAGAGTCTCGAGCACGCCAAACAGCTCGGCGAGCGGGAGCGCGCCATGCGTCGCGAGCTCGATCACCGGGTGCGCAACAACCTGGCCTCGCTGCTTGGGCTGATCCGGCTCTACGCGCGCTCGGACGACCCCGAGGCTCTCTCGAAGGTCGAGGGCAAGGTCCGCGCGATGAGCAAAGTGCACGACATGCTCGCCGGTGCGGAAGGGCGCGACGTCGAGGTCGTACAGATTGTCCGCAGGCTGGCGGCGCTGATCCTGGGAGATGCGGCGGCTCACTGCGTCGAGATCGAGTCCGAGCACGGCGCCATCCCGCCCTCAAGGGCCTCGGCGCTGGCGATGATCGTGCAGGAACTGCTGACCAACAGCATCAAGCACGGGGCGATGCGCGGCGCGAGCGACCCCCAGAACACGGGCCGAATCCGGGTTTGGTGGTCGTCGCTCGGTTCCGACAAAGGCTTCGAGTTCACGTGGCATGAACAGCTTGGCCCGTGCCAAGCCGGGAACCACGCCGGCCCGCGGGTTGTCAACGAACCCGCGACGTCGATCGCCGGGGCGGATGCCGGGATCGGGATGTCGCTCATCCGAGGCCTGGCCGAGTCGGAACTGCAAGGCCGCTGCCGGTTCGAGTTCGGACCCGACGGGCTTCGGTTCGAGCTTCATTCCACGGTTTGCTTGTGCAACGACAAATCCGGGCCCATACTCTGCGTTCCTCAGCCTTGATTCCGGCCCGTTCGGAGGACCGAATGTCCGCGCCCCCCAGCCCCACAGTCTCCCCCATGCCCACGCCATCGGCTCCGGCCCGGAGCGCTTCGCTCGGTCGGCCCCGGCGAGTCCTGGTCGCCGACGACGAGCACCTCATCGCCGCCGATCTGACGTCCACGCTGGGCGAGTTGGGCTATGTCGTGGTGGGGCCGGTGGCGGACGGGCGCGCGGCCGTCGAACTCGCCCAGGTCGCCGCGCCGGACCTGGCCCTGCTCGACATCCAGATGCCGCGCTGCGACGGGTTGACCGCGGCTCGGCGCATCCGTGAGGACTTCAACATTCCCGTGGTGGTGCTCTCGGCGTATTCCGACGAAGAGTACGTCGAGTCGGCCAAATCGGCGGGTGTGTTCGGTTACTTGGTCAAGCCGGCGATGCCAAGCCAACTGCGCGTGGCGATCGACGTTGCGTGGTCGCGGCACCGGCGCGAGCTCGAAGCGTTCGACGCGGTCGCGCACCTCGAACGCAAGCTCGTCGATCGGCGCGTGATCGAACGGGCCAAGTGGGTCCTGGTGCAGCGGAAGCAGATCTCTGAGGAAGAAGCGCAGCGGACGCTGCAGCGACAGGCCCGCCAGACGCGCCGGAGGCTGGTCGAGATCGCCCAGCAGGTTGTGGACGCGAGCGAGTTGCTGTAGACGTGCGGCGGCCATTCACGGTTCGCCGCCCTCCCTCCCCGCCCGCCCCCCGGCTATCGGATGAACCGCATCTTCCCGAAGTCCGGGATCGGCACCGTCCGCCAGTGCGGCGCGGGCCAATACACGAAGAACGCCTTGCCGAGCATCAGATCGCGCGGCACCACGCCCGGGTCGGGGCCGAACTCGTACGACACCCACGGCTCGGGCTTGCCCCACAGCCGCCCGTCGAGGCTCTGCGGCGAGTTGTCGCCACAGCAGAAAAACTGATCGCCGTTGAGCACCAGCGGGGCCGCGGGTGATGTGGCCAGGGCGGGGACGGGTTCGCGGGGCATGACCCCCGCCTGGTAATGCAGGTCGCGGTCGATGCCCACGCGGTAGAGGCGGAACGGCCCGCCCGAGAAGGCCCATCGCACGTCGGGCACTCGGTATAGGCGCGCGTCGGCGAGCGGGTTGATCTCGCTCGTCTTGCCGGACAGCAGTTGATTGAGCGAGCGCCCGGTGACGCCGTACACGCGGCGTGCCGGCGACCAGTCGTAGTCGTGGCGGGCGACCAGCACCCCGTCAACGAACAGCCGCAGCGACTGGTCGCTGTGCCAGAACTCGATGTTGGTGACGCGCCCCTTGCTCAGCGGCGTGATCGTCCCGCTGGCCAGCGTCTCCCACTTCCCGAGCACGCCTGCCTCGCCGGCCTGCTCGCGCCAATCGAGCGTGGCCGTCGCGCCGTCGATCGAGGCCCGGAAGTCCATGCCGCGGGCGCGGACCCAAGCCTCGACGTGCGGTACGCCGTCGCCGGTGGGTTCGATGCCCAGGTGCAGGCGCACGTCCGAGACGGGGAACCGGGCGCTGCCGCTCTGGAAGCCGCCCGCCGGCCCCTCGTCGTATGCGTACCGGTCGTCAATCGCCCACGTGTCGTACCCGTTGCGGGAGTACGGTGCACGCCCGGCGAAGCGCTGCTTGTTCTGGTCGAAGAACAGTTCCGTGCGTTGGTCGCCGTTGCACGTGTAGGTGTTGGGCGCGAGGTCCCATTCGGCCGGGCGGTCGGTGTCCCACGGGCGGCTGACGCCGGACCCGTCGGGCGGCGCGTACGCGGAATCATAAACGGTCTGCCACACGGCCATCTGCTGCGTGTGCCCCTTGCGGGCGATCTGCCAGCCGTCCTGCTCCCACAGGCCCTTGCCGGGGTCGTCGGGGCCGTGGTTGGCCGGGCGCGCGAACACGTCGCCGTCCACCAGCGCGATCTCCTCGCCGGGCAGCCCGATCAACCGTTTGATGTAGTTCTGGCTGGGGTCGCTGTGCGGGTTCTTGAATACCACCACGTCGTAGCGCGAGGGCTCCATGACCGTGTAGAGATACTTGAGCACAAGGATGCGATCACCGGAGCGCAGCGGGATACGGGGGGGCGGGATGACCTCCTCGCCGGAGATCGGGTCGTGCACGACGATCGCCTGACCGCCCGGGCCGGTCTGCGTCGAGGAATAGGGCTGGTCATCCCACGGCCCGACGGCCCAGGAGTACCCGGTCGAAGGCCCGCGGAACTGCATGTGCCCGCCCAAGAGCGTGGGGGCCATCGAGCCGGTGGGGATCACGAACGCCTCGACCACGAACCCGCGGAACACAAACGCCAGCGTGAACGCGATCACGATCGAGATGAGCGTGTCCTTGACGGACTCGGCGTGCGTCGGCGCGACACGCTGCGGGGCCGAGGTTGCACCGGCGGGGGCTGAGGAGGCTGAGGGTGTGGGTGTAGGGGTCATGGACGGCGGAGTGTACGACGAGCGCGAGCGTGGACGACGCCTCAACTATGACTGAGACGACGACGAACCATCGCCGGGTCCGCCCTGCTCGCCACCGCCACCACCACCACCACCACCACCACCACCGCCACCGCCACCGCCCCGGCCGCGCCTTCGTCGTCGGCGGCGACCGCCACCCTCGCGTCGCGGACCCTCGTCGGGTCCGCTCGCCCGGGGCGAACCGCCATCGTCGGATAGAGGCAGGTCTGGGCCGCGAGGTTCATCTCCCGTCGGACCTTGCGCGTTGGCGGGCGGAGCGCCGCCCACTCGATCATCGGTACGGCGCGGCCCGTTTCCCCCTCCGCTTCCGCCTCCCCCTCTTCCCCCTCGATCGCCGCGCCCGCGCCTGCGCCGCCGATCGCCGCGGTCATCACCGCCGCGCCCGTCGCGCTCGCGCCGCGCCGGCACCGGGCCGCCGTCGCCGACGTCCGTCTCGATGTCGTCGAGATTGATCTCCTCGTCCGCGGCGTCCGCCGGGCCGTCGAAGTCGTCCCGGGCTGGTCGAGAGGCCGGAGGCGGGCCTTCCGATCGGGATGGGAGATCCGAAGGTCCGCTCGGCCTGGCCTCGCGAGCCGGGCCGCCGGGCGTGCGTGCCGGCGTTCCACCCCGGCCCGAGTAGGGAGGGCGGGGCGCGGAGGGGGAGGGAGGGCGGCCGCGTCCGTCCCGCTCGTCCATCGACGGCGCCGGCGGAACGGGCGGCGCGGGGTTGTTCGGGCCGGCCGGTTCGAGGTCCTCAACCGGCAGGGCGACCCGTTCGCCGTCGTGGTCGAGCATCACCAGCACCAACTGCGTGAGGATCTGCGAGTCGAGCACCGTCGCCCAGCCGTCGGGCGTCTTGACGCGCGATTTTTTCCGCGGCAGGCGGGCCCGCAACTGGTCGTAGGTCTCGTCTTCGTAGCGGAGACAGCACATCAGCCTGCCGCAGCGCCCGGAGATCTTCAGCGGGTCGAGCGTGGCCTTCTGGATCTTGGCCGACTTCATGCTGATGGGCTTGAGGACTTTGAGGAACTGCTTGCAGCAGCAGTGCTGGCCGCAACGCTCGTAGTCGGCGACGAGCCGGGCCTCGTCGCGGGCGCCGACCTGTCGCATCTCGATGCGGGTGTGGTGGATCGCGGCGAGCTCGGCGACCAGGTCGCGGAAGTCCACACGGTCCTCGCCGGTGAAGTAGAACGTGAGCTTTTCGCCGCCGAGGATGGGTTCGGAGTCGACGACCTTCATCTTCAGGCCCATCCGCTCGGCCATCGCCCGCGTGGAGCGCGTGAGCTGCGGGCGCGATTCGTCGATCCGGGCCTGGGCGTTGAGGTCCTCGGGCGCGGCGATCCGCAGCACGCGCCCCTGCATCGAGAAGAACGGGTACTCGCGCCCGCCCGAGTTCTCGATGTACTGCAGCATCTCCTGGCGGGTGACGCTCTTGGAGCATCCCGCATTGGGGCACGTGCTCGTGAGCATCTCGCCCAGCTCGGTGCCGCGGTGCGTCTTGACGACTAGCTTGGACCCGCACCCGGGCTTGGCGTCGCCGGAGTACGGAAACTCGCCGACCATCTTCATGACGCCGAAACGGACCACGATCGAGGACGGCGGCTTGAGCCGCTCGTAGGTCTCACGGTCCTGTTCGGCCAGGTCGGCCTCGAACTGAGGCAGCGGGTGGATAGGCATGGGTCGTGTGCGCTCTGCTGGAGAGAATGCAAACCGCGGACGCGGATTTGGCCACGGATCAACACGGATTCACACGGATCAGAATGGATTGGGTGTTGGCCGTCGGACCACCAACCAACACGGCTTTGGATCCGTGCGTATCCGTGTCCATCCGTGGCTGATCTTGATCCGCGTCCATCCGCGGCCATCTCACTCGCGGCGTGCTTCTCTGGGGTCAACGGGTACAGAACGCCGGCGTAGGGTTCTTCCCGACGGCGAGCCGGCCGCGACGTCGGTCCAAGGCGCACAAGACACCCAACGATACGCCGCGGGGCGGGGACGAGGCCGGGCCAAATCAGGCCGCAGATTGCGCAGATGGACGCAGATCAAGTTCGGCTTCTTGCCTCTATCTGCGTCCATCTGCGCAATCTTCGGCCTGTCTTGATCCGCGTTTATCCGCGGCCAAATCGCTACGGCCGAGCGCGTCCCGCGCCGATCCGCTGGCCGATGCTGAACAAGGCCGGCAGGTCGTACCGCTTGAGCAGTTCGAGCTGCTTCTGGTTGAGGATGCGGTAGACGAAAATCTGTTCGCCGCGACCGTCCACCACCATGAGGAGGTCTTCGCTGCTCTGGGTGGCGAAGGTGAGCGTGGTGTAGTCGCCGACCTGGCTGACCACGTCGGCCCGGGCGGTGGCGAGGTGGCCCGAGGCCAGCCGGCCGCTCTGCACGATGAGCAGGCCGATGAGGATGAACGCGGAGAACCACAGCAGCGCGTTGGACGAGAAGCGAGCACCGCGGGGCGGGAGCGTTTCGGGGTTGGGCGTGTTCATGCGTGCTCCTCCGGCGTTCAGCGTCCGGGCTTGAGCTGGGCGTCGTCGCTCAGCTTGCGGTGACCGATGACCTCGATCTCGTTGCGGCTGCGATCCCACGAGAGCGCGATGAGCTCCTGATTGGCCGCGTCGAGCACGTAGATCGCGTTGGTCGTTCCGCCCTGATAGCGACCGGAGACAACGGTGTACTCACCCCGGGGGCGAGGAGCGGGGGCGGCGGCGCCGGGTTGCGCGCCGGCATCCACGCTCGTCAGGATGGTGACGACGCCGAGCATCAGCAGCAGGGCGATGTTGAGCCCGATGAGCCGCTGTCGCGCGCGCCCGGCAAGGGCCGGAGGTGGGGGGGGGGCATTCTGCATGGGGACCTCCAAAGAGACGGAGGGGCGAGGGGGGAGGGGGGAGGGGGACGGTCAGTCCTGGTGGCCGCGTTTGCTGGGGATCAGGCCCGAGCCCAGCACCAGTGCGCCCGCGCCGATGCCCACGAGCATCGAGAGGATGGGTGACCAGCTTGATCCCGATGTGGGCGGCGTGGGCGGCTTGAGCGGCTCCTCCTTCTTGTTGCTGCTCTGACCGAGCGCAACGCCGGCGCACAGGAGCGAGGCGGCGAGCACGGCCGCGGGTCGGGCCAGCCTGCGGAGACGCGACGAGGGGAGGTGGATGGGCATCGGGCGATCCTAGGGGCGGACGGGGGTGGAAAAGGCGGAATCGTGGTGGGGGGGAGGGGGGGTGGGGGGTGGGGGGTTAGAAACGCGGCCCGAGCGGTTCCAGCGCGGGTTCGACGGGGCCGGGATCGCGGGCGCACGCGGCCAAGCATCCGGGGCCGAAGAGCGTGGCCGGCGCCGCTTCCACGAGCGGCGCGAAAGGCTGGCTGATGATCTCGAACGCGCCCCGCGGCACGTGGACGGTGCGCCAGCGCGGGCTGCGGGGTTTCATCGCCCGCACGTATTCGTCCAGCCGAACCGATCGGAGAGCGTACCAGACGCCTTTGTGCTCAAAGACCTCCTGGAACAGCGCGTCGGGCGGCTGGGCGTCGCACCAATAAATGAACACGAACGCGGCCTCGAACCCCGGGCCGAAGAGTTCCTGCCAGCGGGTCAGCGAGGCGATGTCGTCCTCGGTGACCCACGTCTCCAGCCGACCGACGCGCACGGCGGCCCGGGCGGGGTCGTCGATCGACGCGCGGCCGCGACCGTGGGCGATCCGCCGCCCCTTGATGTCGATGAGCAGGTTGGCGTTGCGTCCGTAGACGACGAAGTCGAACGACTTGAGGGCCGCGTTCTCGCCCTCGTCGGTTTGGAGGCGGGCCCCCACGGGGAGGAGCGCCTTGCGGGCCTCGTCCACGGCCACATAAGGAATGCGCCCGCGCCGGAGGTATTCCTCGAAGGCCCGCTCATAGTGGTGGCGGCGCTGCATCGACCCAGCGTACCGGTGTTCGGGCGGTCCGTGCAAGGACGGGCATGGACCGTGCGGATTCTCACGGGTCACCGCTGCGGCCTCGGCCGATCCGGGCCTGTCCACCGTCCACCTGCGCCCGGATCGTCCCTCGCTGGTGCCCGGCTACGCTCGAACGATGGAGGAGCCTTGCGCAACACCGATGCCTGTCGAGATCCGGGCGGAGCGGTTGTGCAAGTCGTTCCGGGGGCGGAGCGTGCTGCGCGACATCAACGCCGAGGTCCGCACCGGCGAGATCCTGGCGATCGTGGGCGCGAGCGGTTCCGGCAAAACCGTGTTCCTCGACCACCTCGTGGGGCTGCTCCGCCCCGACTCGGGGCGCGTGCTGGTGGCCGATCACGACGCGCGGCGGGAAGGGGGGAGGGGGGGGGATGGGGCTTCGACGCTCGTCGATCTCGCCGAACTCAGCGACGACGAGCTCGATCGCATCCGTCTGCGCTGGGCGCTGGTGTTCCAGCGGAACGCGCTCTTCAGCGGCACCGTGCGAGACAACATCGCCCTCTGGCTGCGCGAGCACACCGACCTGGCCGAGCCCGACATCGAGCGGCGCATCCGCGAGAGCCTCAAGGCCGCGGCCCTCGACGTGGACGACGTGATCGACAAGGACCGCGACGCGCTCTCAGGCGGCATGGCCAAGCGCGTCGCGATCGCGCGGGCCATCGCCATCGATCCGCTGGTGGTGTTTTACGATGAACCGACGACCGGGCTGGACCCGATCGTCGGCGGCCACATCCACGAGCTGATCTGGAACGTTCACCACCGGCCCGTCGGCGGTGTGCTGGCCCACACGGATGCGGGTGGGGGCGGAGGAGGTTGGGGGGTGGAGGGCGAACCGGTAGGAATTGGTCCGCTGCGAACTTCCATCATCGTCACGCACGACAAGGAACTGCTGCGCCGTCTTCGCCCGCGCGTGCTCATGCTCCACGGCGGGGGCGTCTGCTACGACGGGCCGTATGAGCGGTTCGGCGTCGGCCCGGACTGTCCGGAGGCCCAGCAGTACCTCGCGGCCATGCCTGTGCTGCACGCGAGAGTGGGGGGCGGTGGGGGCGGGGGTGGGGGCGGACGTTGATTCCGCTTCCCCGACCCCGCTCCCGACCCCGCCCTCTTTCCGAGTCACCGCGGGCAGCCGGCAAAGTACGACGCGAGGAACGTGAACAGGTCGTTGGCGCCCAAACCCGGCGATGCGTCCATGTCAGCCGTCGACGCGGCCGCGAAGTACGCCGCCAAGTAATCGAAGATGTCCTGCACGCCGACCGCTCCGTCGTGGTTGAAGTCGGCGGCGCAGCTCGCCTCGGGCGTGACCAGGAACGCGACCGGCGCCAACCCACCGCTGCCGGCGCCGGGCGCCGTTCCGCCGACAGCGAACTGGCCTGCGTCGTTGATCGGAGAGACAAAGCCCACGTCGATGCGCTCGTGGTTCGGGTCGATGAGGTCCTGAACGCGCATCAGGGGCTGGCCCTCGATCTTGACGACCGAGATCACCTCGTAGGTGTTGGGGTCGTGGTCTTTGCTGGTGAACTCGCCGTTGGCGTTCAGGCTCGTGATTGCGCCCGGGTGGATGCCCGGCCCGCTCTGGCCGAGGTCTTGCGACCCGGTCTCGGGCGTGTAAAGGAAATACCCATGGTCCCACGTCCCGGCGACCATGCCGGCGTCGTTGATGAACCGGCCGCATGCGCCGGGCAGCAGGCCGTTCGGATCGAGGTCCACCAACTCGCCGCCGAGCGTGCGGAACGGCCCGTCGGGGCCGCAGCCGGTGACGTCGCCGAGGTTGTTCATGTCCGTCGCCGTGAACCCTTCCAGCAGCACGCGCTGGGCCGGAGTGTCGGGCGTGATCCGGTAGGTCGGGCCGAGATAGGCGACCTCCATGAGCACCTGCCCGGCATCGTTGAGGTCGATGACGTGGGGCTGGGTCACCGTGACGCCGTCGAGCAGGGCGGCGAGACTCTGCCACCCCAACGCGTCGGAGTACACCGCGGCCGACCCCGCGTTGCCGAACGACCCGGGCGCGGTCACCGCGACCGAACCGGCGGAGTTCATGATCGGGGGGTAGAACGCCAGCCCGACCGGGGCGCCTGGCAGGTTGTCGATCCGAAGTCGATCGAACCCGCCGTCGGGCCGCGGCGTGTCGCGGAACAGGTATTCGCCGCAGAACCCGTTGCCGCCGGCGGGCATCACGCACGCCTCGGCGAGGACCTGGCCGGCATCGTTGAGCCCCCGCACGCCGAGCATCGCCAGCCCCGCGTCGAGGTTGATCGGCAGGGTCCCCCGACCTTGAACGAACACGAAACTGCCCCCGCCCGACCACGTCCCCTCGCCGGCGACCATACCCGTGGAGTTGATGTACCCTGGGAGCATCGGACCGCCGGAAGCCCCCGCGGGCGGCGAGATCGGCGTGAGCGTGAACTTCGGGCCGTTCGCCATCGCCCCCGAGGCGAGCGTGAGTGCGGCGATCGAGCAGACGGACAGTCGGTAGTTGGACGGCATGGACGAGAACCTCCTTGGGATTCAGGCGACCCGCCGCCCGTGGCAAGGGATGTCCCACCGTGTCCGCCGATTTGCAGGATTACGCCCGGCCGGACCGGGTCAGGCGGCGCCGGGCCCGGGTCCGGGCTGATCCCGCCGATACCCTTGCCCCAGCATCAACTCGCCCAGCAGGTCGCGGATGCTCATGCCCGCGTCGTCCATGCCGTGCCGCGGCACGCCCATCGCGCTGAGCATGCCGAAGCCCAGGCCCATGTGGATGAGGGCCCAGGCGGTCAGTTCCGGGCTGAACCGCTTGCTGACCTTGCCCGAGTCCTGCGCCCCCTTCACCTGCGTGGTGAGGAACTCGTGCAGCTTGCCCACGTGGTCGTTGAGGGCTTCCTGGACCTGCGGGTCCTCGACCTCGGTCATCGCCTGAACGATCACCCGGTAGATGCCGCGCCCCTTGTTGGCCACCATCGGGTTGGCGCCGATGAGGCGTTTGAGCCGCTCACCGGGGTCGGGGGCCTCGCGCAGCTCGTGCTCCCATAGCCGGATGGTCGCCTCGCCTGTCCTCTCGATGAGTGCGATGAAAAGATCGCGCTTGGACTGGAAATGGCGGTAGATGATCGGCTCGGTCACGCCCGCGGCCCGGGCGATCTGGGCCGTGGTCGCGCCGGCGTAGCCGTGCAGTGCAAAGAGCTTCGCGGCGGTGTCGAGCAGTTGCTCGCGGCGTTGTGCGGCGGGAAGTCGGCCCACGGGCGAGACCCCTCAAACAGGTTGCGGCCAGAGATCCCCGTCGTCCCCATGCCGGGCTGTGAGACAGGAGATCGGCCGTTCTGCGAACACCCTTTGCTAGTCTACGCTCACTTCTCGCGATCGACCGGCTCCGGAGCGGTTTTCCCGCCGGATTTGGCCGCCTCGGCGCGCGGGAGCGGCACCGGGTCGTAACCGTGGCCTCCGAACGGGTGACACCGGGCGATGCGGCGGAGCGTGAGCCACGTGCCGCGGCACGGCCCGTGCAGGCGGTACGCATCCAGCCCGTACTGGCTGCACGTCGGGATGAAGCGGCAATGACTCCCGAGCAGGGGGCTGAGCGTCACCCGGTAGAGGTAGATCGCCCCGAGGAACGGCCACGCGGCCGCCCTCCGGGGCCAACTCCGCTCGGGGATCGGGGTCGCGGGGTCCATCATGGCGGGCCGGGAGGAGGGGTGTTCGGAAGGACCGGGGGCGAAACTTCGGTTCGCCGGGCCCGCTTCCGCCACTCCCCCGCGGCCTCCTCCACGAGTTCGCGGAGCAGCGTGCGATAGGCCGCCAGGGGCAGGGGCTTGGCGCTCCGGACGCTCACGATGATGTCGAAACCTGTGGACGCGACAGTGCCGGTGCGCGGGTCAGGGTCGGACACGCGGGCGAGGCCGTGCTGCTCCAGCCGGAACGCCTCGCGGAGTAGCCGCTTGAGGCGGTTGCGCAGCACCGCCCCGCCCAGTCGTGCGCTGACGGCCAGGCCCAGGCGATGGTGGGGCAGGTGGTTCGGGCGCGTGAAGACCAGGAGCGGGCCGCGGGACTTGCGGACCCGAGCATCGTAAACCGCGTCAAACTCGCGCGCGTGGGTGAGGCGGTGTCGCGGCCGGAAAGTGAAGTCGGGCGGGGAAGAGGGAGAGGGAATGTCGGGCGGGCTGTCCGGCACACCCAACGCTAGGAGTCCCCGCGGTTCACTCGGCATTGTCGTCGGAGGAGGGGGGAGACGTTTCCTCGGCGCGGTCCCAGCGGCGCACGACCGGCGGGAGCAGGCCGATAAGCGTGCACAGCACGCCGCCGGCGATGAGCCACAGGCGGTGGTGGTCGCTGGTGGTGAGTTTCAGCAGGATCGATGGGTGCTCTTGCAGCGGCGATCGCTCGGGGAGTCGCAGCGGGTCGGGCTCGAGCGAGGGGAAGGGCGAAGCGTTGGTGCGCCCGGGGTCGGCGACCGGCGTCAGGGGGATGCGTGCGACCGGCGAGAGGTTGAGTTGCGTCGCCAGCAGAGTGAGCGTGACGTCCTCATCGTCCCGCTGGACGGCCGCGAGATACTGGCCATACCGCTCCAGCCGTTCGATGCGGTGCCGCTCGATCGCCAGGGCCTTGTTGCGCTGCCATCGGGCCTCGTCGAGGTCGGCCGCGGCGGGGATGAGCACGGTCGCCGCGAGCGCGGTGATGCCGGCGATGAGAAAGAGCCACCCGGCGTCGAACCGGAAGAGGGGCCGTGTGACGGTGTGGCTGGGCGCGTGAAGAGCGGACATCGGCGCCTCGAATATCGGCGAATCGGGGCCAACGGGAACAGCGGATGCCCGCGGCCGCACGCCTGTCAAACCGAACAAGAGCCTTCGCACACCCCGCCGTGATTCGGGCGCCCGCGAGTTGGCGGGGCGTGCCCGCCCGAGGCCGCGGACACACCGGTGCCCCTTCCGGGAGGACTCCCCTGCACCGATTCTTCCCCGCACCGCAGCCGATCCGACGAAGGGGGGGCCGCGCGGATCACGGTGTATTGGCAAGCAGCGCCAACGCTCGCGGCATGAGCGACACGAGCATCCCTTCGTCCAGCGGCTTCTCGGTGTCGTTCCACCCGATGCTCGCGACGAACAAGCGCCCGTCGGCGCGGGTGAGCAGGTAGGTGAGGTTCATGACGCCCGGCTCGGACCCGCCCTTGAACGCGATCTTGCTCCAGCCCTGGCCTTGCAGCGGCAGGCCGGGGTTGATCCGCAGGGCGTGCCCGAGCGGCTCCATGCCGGGGAGTTGCTCAAGCCGCGCCAGGTCGGCCATCACGCGGCAGCATTCCTCGGCGCTGGCGAACCATTCGATCTTGTCGATCTGGCGCGGGGACTTCCAGCCCGCCGCGGCCCCGGGGTCGAGGATCCAGTTGCCGACCTCGCCGGGGTTGTGCGTCGGTCCCGCGGGGCGCGTCGGGTGGAACGGGTCGTCGGGCAGGAGCATGTCGCGGCGGACGGCTTCGTTGGCGTGGAGGTAACGGGTGACGAGCGTCGGATCGGTGCTCAAGCGGAGAGCGAAGAGCTCGCGTGTGGTGAGGAACGGCCGGTTGAGTTCCGGCTTGCCGTGCACGGTGGCCATGTAGGCCTCGATGTTCTCGCGACCGACGCGGTGCGCCAGATGGTCCGCGGCGGTGTTGTCGCTGATCGAGATCATCAGGTCGGCGTAGTCGGAGATCGGAAACTCGGCGCCGTCCCGCTCGTTCTGCATTTTGCCGCTGGGGAGGCTCTTATAGACGGACTTGATCGCCAGCTTCTCATCCCAGCGGGCCCGGCCCAGGTGCACCTGCTCGGCCAGCGCGCCCAGCACGTAGAGCTTGAAGGTCGAGCCGATTGCCAGCCGCTCATCGGCGTTGAGCGCGTGGACGGGCAAGAGCGTCGGTGCGGTTGTCCGGGCGTTCTCGGGCGTCGGCGCGGGCCCGAGCTTCACCTCGTAGGCCGCGAAGTTCGTCCGGCCGCTGAACTTGGCCAGTCGTTGGTCCAGGTCGCCCCAGTCCGCCAGCGCGGGCTCGTCGGCGAGCGCGGGCCGAAACAGCAGCGTGTCGATCTTGTGGTTCTCGCCGAGCCCGAGGATGATCTGCCACGGCTGGTTGGGCTTGGTCGCGGTAGCGCGGAGGATGAGCCCGAGGTCGCCCTGCTGCTTGTCGATCTTGATGGGTGTGAGCGAGCCGCACTGCTCGCGGAGGGACGCGAGGATGCTCGTGAGCTGGTCGTAGGGCACCTGCCTGAGGAACGCCTCGCCGAAGGCGTCGGCGCCGAGTTCCTTGCCGTCGTTGATCGCCGCGAGCACGCGGCGCATGGCCTTGCCGGCGGAGGTGTCGGGGATGGTGTCCGGCTTGGCCGCGGGCGCGGCCTGCGTGTCGGGCGCGGAAGGGGATGAAGAGGGAGACGGGGGCGCGTCGGTCTGGGCCGACGCGACCGAGAGGCCGAAAGCCAAGATCAGGGGCGAAAGCAAGCGCGCGGCCGTCTGGATGCGAAGCATGGCGGGGCGTTCTCCTGATGGGATCGATCGAGGCGGGGCCAGCAAGCCCGGTCGGGGCGCGTCGGCCGGACGAGGGCGGCGCGTACACTTGCACCCATGTCGCGTCGCGTCGTCATCACGGGGCTGGGGAGCGTATGCGCCCTGGGTGTGGGGATGGATCCGGTCTGGGCGGGCCTGGTCGAAGGGCGCACCGCGCTTGGGCCGATCACGCTCCTGGATGCCGGCTCGTTCCGCTCCAGGCTCGCCGGCGAGATCAAGGACTTCTCCGCTCGCGACTTCGTGCCCAAGCACTACCGCAAGGCGGTCAAGGTGATGGCCCGCGACATCGAGATCGCCGTGGCCGCGGCCAAACTCGCCGTGCAGGACGCCGGGCTGACCACGCGCGGCACGGGCGAGGACGTGGCCGAGGAATCGATGACCTACCGCCCCGGGCGGATGGGCTGCCACATCGGCGCGGGCCTGATCGCGGCCGAGACCGAAGAGATGACGATCGCGATGGCGACGGCCCGCGACGAGGACGGACGCTTCAGCATCCGCAAGTGGGGCGGCGAGGGCTCGCCGCCGCGGGGCATGGAGGCGCTCACGCCGCTTTGGCTGCTCAAGTACCTGCCCAACATGCTCGCCTGCCACGTGACGATCATCCACGGGTGCGAGGGTCCGAGCAACACGATTACCTGCGCCGAGGCCAGCGGGCTGCTGTCGATCGGGGAATCGACCCGCGTGATCGAGCGCGGCGCGGCCGACCTGTGCTTCTCCGGCGGCGCCGAGAGCAAGCTCAACTGCATGGGCGTGTTGCGGATGGACCTGGCCGGTCGCCTGGCCGCGACGGGCGACGAGACCGACGGCACAAAGTTCGTCATGCCCTACGACCCCGGGGCCCGCGGCGGCATCCTGGGCGAGGGCGGCGGCATCATGATCCTCGAGGCCGAGGAAACGGCGCGTGCACGCGGGGCGCGGGTGTACGCCGAGGTGGCCGGCTACGGCGCGGGGCACAGCCTGCCCGCGTATGAAGACGGCGCGAGCGACGAGGGGTACCGCAACGCGATCCTCAACGCGCTCGACGACGCCGGGATCGGCCCCGAGAAGATCGACGCGATCGTGCCGCTGGGCGCGAGCATCCCCGCGATGGACCGCGCCGAGGCCGGCGCGTTCGCGGCGGTGTTTGGCGCACGGCTTGCGTCCATCCCGCTCGTGCTCGTGGGCGGCAACCTCGGCAACTGCACGGCGGGCGCGGGGGCGATCCAGGCCGTGATCGGGGCCAAGTGCGTCGCCGAGCAGGTGCTGCCCGCGCGCGTGCGCGTCGGCGAAGGTGGGGACGGGGGGGGGCGGGGGTTGGGGGGGCTGGACGCCGGGCCCGCCCCCAGCCGCAAGGCGAACCTAAACTATGTGCTCGTCTGCACCGGCGCGCTCGGCGGGCAGAACGGCGCACTCGTGCTCAGGCGGGTGGGCTGAGATCGGCCGGGAGCGACCGGCGCGGCGGTGGTGGACGGGTGTTCGTTCGTTTGTGGGGCTGTGACAGGTGACTACGCGGGGCGCCGACAGCGCGACCCGCAATCTTCCAGGAACCGAAAGGGTTGAACATGCACGACGAACACAGCCGCGGCGGGTATGGCGAGGGCGGCGGGTACGGCGGACACGATCGCGGACGCGGCGGGCGTCGCGGCGGCGGGCATGGCGGCGGCGGTCGTTTCGAGCGCGGGCACGACGAGGACGGCCGCGGCCTGCCGCTCTCGGAGCTCGACCCCGCGCTCACGGAGGTCAGCCGCAAGGTGATCGGCTGCGCGATCGAGGTGCACAAGGGCCTGGGCCCGGGCTACGACCAGGATGTGTACCGCAAGGCACTGGGCATCGAGTTGCAGGCCGCGGGCGTGGGCTTCGAGGCCGGGCGGGCGTTCCCCGTGACTTACAGAGGTCAGGCGGTGGGTCAACAGGTCGCCGACCTGTACGTGGACAAACGCTTTGTGGTGAGCGTGCTGGCGCACCGCGGCGAGGTGGGCGCGGCCGAGCGAGCGAGCGTGCGGGCGCTGCTCCGCTCGGGCGACATGGAGCTCGGGCTGGTCATCAACTTCGCCGAGCGGAGGCTCAAGGACGGGCTCGTGCGTGTGCTGAACGCGGAGAAACTGGGCTTGAACCAGCCGCACGAGGGCGGGCACGAGCACGCCCCCGGCTCCGGCGCCGGCGAGGAGCAGGCGTAGAAGCCGATCGCGCCAGCGATCGAGCGAGCCTGACGCGGCAAACGGGTCAAAGCGGCAAAGGCGGCAAAGAAGTCGGCAGGCCGCAGTTCGCAAAGGGTGAGCGGGTCGGGAGTCAGGCTCTATCGCTTCATCTCGGTGATCTCTGTGTCCTCAGTGGTGAACACACCTCCTGATTCAACCCCAGCATGAGCGCAAAGCGGGTCGTCATCACGGGAATGGGATGGGTCACGCCGCTAGGGTGCGACGTGGACGCGGTGTGGTCGCGCCTGCTCAAGGGTGACTCGGGCGTCGGGCCCGTGACGCGCTTCGACGCGAGCACGTTCAAGACCAACTTCGCCGCCGAGGTCAAGGACTTCCGCCTGGCGGACCACCTGACGCCCGAGGACGCCTTCAGGCACAGGCACGCGGGGCTGAACACGCAGTTCGCGATGGCCGCGGCGTCGCGGGCGTGGCGGCAGGCGGGGCTCGACGCCTGGCTCAGGGCGGGCAGGCTCGTGTCGCGCCGGTTCGGTGTGTACCTGGGCGCGGGCGAGGGGCAGCTCGACTTTGACAACTTCGCCGCGACCAACCTCGCGGGCTGGAACGAGGCCGACCGGACGTTCGATTCGCGCAAGTGGGCGGAGGCGGCGTACCGGAACATGGACGCGATCCGCGAGGTGGAGCAGGAGCCGAACATGTGCCTGGCGCACGTGGCCCAACTGGTGGGCGCGCGCGGGCCCGCGAGCAACTGCATGACCGCCTGCGCCGCCAGCACCCAGGCCGTGGGCGAGGCGTTCGAGATCCTGCGGCACGGCGACGCCGACATCATGCTCGCGGGCGGGGCGCACACGATGATCCACCCGCTGGGGATGACCGGGTTCATCCGCCTGACGGCGATGAGCCGGCGCGTGGACGACCCGCGGCACGCCGCGCGCCCGTTCGACCAGACCCGCGACGGTTTTGTCATGGGCGAGGGCGCGGGGATGGTGATCCTCGAAACGCTCGACCACGCGCTCTCGCGCGACGCGACGCCGCTGGCCGAGGTGGTTGGTTTCGGATCGACCGCCGACGCCTTCCGCATCACCGACATCCAGCCCGACGGCCAGGGCGGGATGGGCGCGATGCTGGAAGCCTGCCGCCAAGCGGGCGTGAACCCGCGCGAGCCGGGGGCCGATGGCCGGCCGCAGGTGCACTACATCTCGGCCCACGGCACGGGCACGAAAGAGAACGACAGCATCGAGACCAAGGCGGTGAAGGCGACGTTCGGCCCGCTGGCGGGCCGCGTGCCGTTCTCGAGCGTCAAGAGCATGTTGGGCCACCTGATCCAGGCCGCGGGCGCGGTGGAGTTGATCACCTGCGTGCAGGCGATCAAGACCGGCTGGGTGCCCGCGACGATGAACCTGCACACGCCCGATCCGGCGTGCGACCTGGACTACGTTCCCAACGCGGCGCGGGACCTGAACCCGGCCGGCGGCGTGGACGTCTGCCTGAGCAACTCGTTCGGCTTCGGAGGCCAGAACGACACGCTCGCGGTGCGCAGATACGTAGCCTGACGGCATCAGGGAGCCCCGAGCGCAAGCTCGGGTGCAACGCGCCCGTCCGCCGCGTATCTCAACATCACCGCAATGCCTGACGCGGCGGGGTGTCGTTCACGAAGGTGGTGGTCACGCGGCTCGGGACACTCGGGAGTCACGGCCGCTTCACGTTCGCGGAAGAGGCGGCCGCGTGACGGCCCAATGGCGGTCGCTGGAGACGGTAGACTGCTCGCCACCGTGATCGTGGAACACACCCACGCGGCGCTGTCCCCGAGCTTGCGCTCGGGGCTCTCTCCCACCCGGTCTCGGCGATCAGGTTCTCACGCTGTGAACGCAAGATACACGCACGCCTGTATCTGCGCCGCGCGATCATCGCATTCTCTCTCCGAAATGCGCACGCGCCCTTTTCACGCCGCAAAGCCGCGGTAGATTGTCACACGTCAAGTCAATCACCCGCGGCCGCTCTCTCGCCTCTCTCTCGCGGCCGGCGTTCCGCGTTGTTTCTCTCGGGGTGTGTTTCCCCCGGGCGGATCGCCCCGGCCGAGCATCGCGTGCCGCGGGGGGAAAGGTCTCTCCACATGAACGGGCAGAAGTACGGATTGTGGCGGCGAGCGCTCCCTGCGGCGGCGCTGACGGTCGCCACCGCGACCAACGCGCACGCCGGCGTCGTCTGGAACGAAGCCGCCGACGGCGACCTGGCCGAGCTCATCGACTATTCCGCGGCCAGCGCGGGCGCGCGCGGGGCGTCCACGGATATCGGCACGCTCTCGGCCGAGGTCAGCACGATCATCGGGCGGTCGGCCCGCACAACGACCAACGCCCAGACCACGGTGGACGGCGACTCGCTGCTCTTCACCGTGCCGGCGGGCATGAGGGCGAGCGTGCTCGCGTTCACGCACGACCTGCCGCTGGGCGTGCGCGAGTTCCTTCGCGTGGAGGACGGCGGCGGCGGGCCGACGTTCATCCTGCCGCGGGCGTACCCGCCCGTCGTGCTCCCCGGCGGCGGCCAGAACCTGCTCGCGCAGTTCGGCGTGAGCGGCGGGCTGGGCGCGGGCAGCTACATCCTGAGTTTCGAGAACGGAGCGACGGCGACCTCGACGATGGGCTACGGGATCGACATCGTGATCGAGCCGGTGCCCGCGCCGGGCGGAGCGGCGGCGATGGTGGGTGCGGGTCTGGCGATGGCGGGCTGGCCGCGGCGTCGGCGGCGATAACGCAAGGGGAAATGGGCGGTTCGTGGCGTGCGGGGCCCATACCATTGGCCCCACATGGAGCCCGAACCCATGCCCGAGTCGCCCGCAGCCAACCCCGCCCCCGCCACCAAGTCGATGGACGCCATCATGGCGCTGTGCAAGCGCCGCGGCTTTGTCTACCAGGCCAGCGAGATCTACGGCGGCATCAACGGTTTCTGGGACTACGGCCCGCTGGGCGCGCAGCTGAAGAAGAACCTGCGCGACGCCTGGTGGCAGGACATGATCATGCAGCCCTGCTGGGGGCGCAAGGGGCCCGAGGGCGAGCCGGTGCGCTGCGTGCCGGTCGAGACGTGCATCATCCAACACCCCAAGGTGTGGGAGGCCAGCGGGCACCTGGCCGGCTTCGCCGACCCGATGCGCAAGTGCAGCAAGTGCGGCCACTTTGTCCGCGCGGATCAACTCTGGGATGTCATGGTGACCTCGTCGGAATGGTTCAACTCGCTCATCCAGGAGTTCGAGCCGGCGCCCAAGGGGACGCAGACGCCGGGGCTCGACTCCGGGCGACTGCTCAAGTGGGCCCGCGGCAAAGGCAAGAGGCTCGCTCCCAATCTGGCGATCGTGCGCAATCCCGAGGTCACGCTCTCGGGGCTCGCGACGCGCATCAACGGGCAGCCCTCCGCGCCTCCTGACGTGATCGAGATCACGCGACACCTCGCGACCGAACAGCTCAACGCCACCGATCTGCAGGACCCGTGCCCGCGTTGCGGCGGCGAACTCGGCGCCCCGGCGCCGTTCAAGCTCATGTTCGAGACTTGGGCCGGGCTCACGCAATCGGACGACAATCGGGTTTTCCTCCGCCCCGAGACCGCGCAGGGCGTCTTCGTCCAGTTCAAGAACGTCGTGGACACCACTCGGGTCAAAATCCCCTTCGGCATCGGCAACACCGGCCGCTCGTTCCGAAACGAGATCACCCCGCGCAACTTCACCTTCCGCTCGCGCGAGTTCGAGCAGGCGGAGCTGGAGTTCTTCTGCCACCCCGACCACAGCCTGGAGTGGTACAAGTTCTGGCGCGACTTCCGCATGGAGTGGTGGAAGAGCCTCGGCCTTGCGGGCGAGAACCTCATCCTGCGCGAGCACGACAAGGACGAGCTCTCGCACTATTCGCAGGGCACCAGCGACGTCGAGTACCGGTTTCCCTTCACGTCGCCGGGCTTCGGCGAGCTGGAGGGGATCGCGCACCGAGGATCGTTCGACCTCACGCAGCACCAGAACACCAGCAAGGTCAAGCTCGACTACTTCGATACCGACCGGGGCGAGCTGCTGCCCAACGGCTCACGCAAGGGCGAGCGGTACATCCCGCACTGCATCGAGCCGGCCGCGGGGCTCGACCGGGGGGCGCTGGCGATCGTCTGCGAGGCGTACACCAAGGACGAGTCCCGCCCGAGCCCGGAGTTCATGAAGATCCACCCGCGCCTGGCCCCGATCAAGGCCGCGGTGTTCCCGTTGGTGAACAAGGAGGGCATGCCCGAGGTCGCGGAGAAGCTCTACAAAGAGCTCGTGAGGAAGTTCGGGCGCTTCGGCTTCATCGAGACCGACCCCAAGCAGTCGATCGGCAAGCGCTACGCCCGCATGGACGAGGCCGGGTGCCCGTTCTGCTTCACCATCGACGGCGATACGCTGACCGGCCAGACCGTAACGGTGCGGGACCGCGACACGGGGCGGCAGGACCGGATCAACATCGAGATGGTGGCGGGGTATCTCGAAGAGCGGCTGGGGTTCTGACCCCGGCGGCGGGCGTTGCGGCCGGAGCGGCCAGATAGTACGAATCGCACTACCATTCGCCCGCGCGGCCGCGGATGGCCGACCGCTACTTCCGGAACCTTGCGACCCGGGCTACATTCAGTCATGCCGACGCGCCGGTACAGCGAGCTGGAGTGCTTCGTCCTGGGCGTGATCTGGCAGCTCGGGCCGTGCTCGCCGTACGACGTGCGACGGCACCTGGACGCGTCGCCGAGCACGCAGTGGAGCGCCAGCGCAGGGGCGATCTACCCGCTGGTCCGCAGGCTGGAGAAGCGGAAACTGCTCAAGTCACGCGAGCAGGCGACGGGCCTGCGCCGGCGTCGGGCCTACGTCATCACCCCCGCGGGAAAGAAGGTGCTGCGGGCGTGGATCGGCCCGCCCCTCGCCGACGAGGCGATCTCCGTCGCTTACGACCCTCTGCGCACGCGTGTGAGGTTCCTAGGGGTTGTGTCCGTGGCCCAGCGTCAAGCCTGGGTCCGTGCCGCGATGGACGCGTTGTTGGAGGTCGAGCGCCGCGTCAAGGAGTGGCAAGGGGACTACGGTGGCGATGATCCGTTCCTGACGCTCACGTCGCTCAACGGGCAACTGGACGTTCAGTCTCGGCGCGTCTGGTTGCGGGAGGTGGGCGTGGCGGTCGGCGTGGCGGCGACCGACCTGCCGGGGCCTGTGGCCTCCACTGGTTCCGGGGGCCGAGCCGGCCGCTCGGCGACAGGACGGGGTGGGTAGGCGCTGATAAGCCGGACAGGCGTATCGAAAATCATCGATATTTTTCGAGCGATGCGCCGGTTACGGGTGCATCCGTTCGGACGGCCCGCCTATATACTCGTTCCAACAAGTGTTTGCCGGTATGTGGGGATGGCGGGCGGGTCGGCCCGGGAACCACGGGCGATTCACAAGGGAGGTTCTTTTATGAAGATGGGATTGATCGGTATGGCGGGTGGGGCGGCGGTGCTGGCGGCGGTGGTGCTCGGCGGGAGCGTGCTCAGCGGCGTGGGCCCGGCCCCGGCACCGGCTGTGTCCGCCGAGCCTATGAAGTTCAAAGTGGACGGCGTGCACTCGACCCTGGTCTACCGGGTGACGCACATGGGCGTCTCGGCGTTCTACGGGCGCTTCGACAAGGTCTCCGGCGAGTTCAACTGGGACAAGGACAACCCCGGCTCGTCGTCGTTCACCATGACCGTGGACGCGGAGTCGGTCAACAGCAACAACCCGGCCCGCGACAAGCACCTCCGCTCGGGCGACTTCTTCAACGTCAAGGAGTTTCCGGAGATCACCTTCCGCTCGACCGGCCTCACCAAGTCGGGCGACGGGTGGGAGCTCGCCGGCGACCTCACCATGCTCGGCAAGACCAAGCCCGTCAAGGCGGTGCTCAAGCCCATCGGCCAGAAGGACCTGGGTCCGCAGATGGGCGTCAGGGCCGGGTTCGACGTTCAGTTCATGGTGAAGCGGTCCGACTTCGGCTTCGGCGCTGGAATGGGCGACGACGTGCTCGGTGAAGAGGTGAAAGTGATGCTGGGCATCGAGGGCGTCAAGCAGTAGCGCTCGCCGGCTCGTCCGTTTCCCGCGGGAAATCATGGACAAACAGCTCCTCCTTGTGATCCTGAGCTCGGCGGCGACGGCCTTGGTTGTCGCCGCCGGGCTCGGGGCGTTCGCGGCCTCCACCTTCCCCGGTCGCTCACGCGGGTGGATGGCCGGTGCGTTGGCCATGGCCGCGGCGGTGTTCGTCGCGGCGAGGCTGGCGTTCGGCGCGTGGCCGTCCTTTCCGCCGACGCAGGCGGTCCAATGGACGCCCTGGCTCGCCGTGATCGGCGCGGCCGGCCTGCTGGTCACTTGGTGGCTTCCGGCGCGCCGGTGGTGGGCGAGATCGCTGATCACCGGCGCGGCGGTCGCCGGCGTGATGATCGGCTTCACGGTTTCCCGCGCGCTGCTGAGGATGGAGCCGATGGCGGCGCGGGTCGGCTGCGCGGCCGCCGTGGCCCTGTCGTTGGTGCTGATCGCGTGGGTAGTCGGTGCGGCGTTCGATCGTGCCGCGGGGTCGAGCGAGGACGGAGCGTCGGCGCTGGCGAGACTGCGAGACCGTCACTGGCCGACGCTTTCTCTGGGGCTCGTGCTCGCGGCGGGCGCGCCGGCGATGCTCTTCGCCGCACACTTCAAGAAGGTGATGGACCTCGGCGTCGTGCTCGCGTGCGGGCTGGGCGGCGTCGCGCTGATCGGCTGGCTGATTCACCGGCGTATGAACCTCGCGGGCGCGGGCGTGGTCGCGGTGTTGGTGTACGTCGGGTTGTGGTGGGTCGCGCTCTTCTACGGAGGAAGCGACGTGCCCCCGGTGCTGGGGCTGGTGCTGGGCCTGTCGGCCCCGCTGGGGCTGATTATCGGGACAGGGGGCCCGCTTGCCCGACGAGGCGGCTGGGCTCGGTTGCTCGTGACGGTCGGCGTATCCGTGGGCCCAGTGGCGGCCGCGCTGGCGGTGTACGGCCCGGCGTACCTTCAGGAGCTCCGCGAGATGCAGCCCTAGGCCGGGCGACATCCGCAGGGTCGGGACTGTCATGGCGGGTCCATAGTTGCGCATCGCTGCGTGGGATGCTCCGCGCGTGGCGCGCGTAAACTCCGGTCCCGGCCGCGTCGCCGGATGGATCGCGCCGTGGGCGCGCGGGTTGCTCTCCCTGAAAGCGGATTCGCTGTTTCACCAACGACCCGCCGGCGGGATCGGTTTTCGGCCCTCCGGCGGGCGAACTCGGATGGGTGGGGGGGAGGGGTTGGAGCTCGGAGGTGCGGCCGTGTGGAAGTGGCTGGTCGGGGTCTTCGTGGTGCTGGCCCTCGCTTGCGGCGTGGGCGGTTATTTCGCGTCCAAGACCAAGCCCGTCCAGGACATGATCAAGATGATGTCCGGGCAGGCGGACTCCACGGCCGTGAAAGTGGAGGCCGTCTCGCGCGGCGACCTGACTCGGACGGTGAGCGCGCCCGGCGCGATCGATCCGAAGACGAAGGTGAAGATCAGCGCGCGAGTGTCGGCCCGCGTGATCGCGCTCCCGTTCAAGGAGGGTCAGGACGTCAAGGAGGGCGACGTGATCGTGCGGCTGGACGCGGAGGACCTCAAGGCCGCGTTGGATCAGGCACGGGCCGGGCTTCGCGCCGACGAGGCGCGGATGGAGGGCACACAGGCGTCGCTGGTTCGGGTGAGGGCGGAGGTGGAGCGGGTGCGAAAGCTGTTCGCGACCAAGGACCGCAGCCAGGCCGAGCTGGACATTGCCGAGGCGGAGTTCCGTGTGGCGGAGTCGAACGTCCGTGCCGCGGAGCAGTCGATCGAGAGCTCGCGGGCGATCGTGCGGCGCTCGGAGCGAGACCTGGAGAACGCGGTGATCACCGCGCCGATGGACGGGACGATCGTGAAGCTCAACACCGAGGTGGGCGAGGTGGTGCTGGGGACGTTCAACAACGCGGGCACCGAGATCATGGAGATCGCGGACCTGACCGCCATGCTCATGCGCGCCGAGATCGACGAGAACAACATCGAGCCGATCAAGCCTGGGCAGAAGGCGACGGTGTACATCAACGCCTACCCCGATCGGAAGTTCACCGGCATGGTCGAGCGGTTGAAGGAGCAGAACCAGATCTCGCGCGAGGGCAAGCAGTACTTCGAGGCCGAGATCGCCCTGGACCTCAAGTCGATGAAGGACGGTGAACGGCTCAAGACCGGGCTCAAGGCCAACTGCGATATCCAAGTCGAGACCAAGTTCGACGTGATCAAGGTGCCCAGCCAGGCCGTGCTGGACCGGCGGGTGGACGAACTGCCCGACGCGGCGCGCCACAGCCCGATCATCGAGGGCAAGAACAAGGCCTTTGCGCAGGTCGTGTACCGGTTCGTGGACGGCAAAGCCCAGGTCACTCCGGTGGAGACGGGTTCGAGCGACCTGACCTCGACCGTGGTGCTCGCGGGGCTGGACACGAATGAGAAGATCATCACCGGCCCGTACAAGGTGCTCGCGACGCTGAAGGACGGCCTTGAAGTCAAGGACGAGGGCACGGCCGAGGACCAGAAGAAGGGCGTGACCGAGACGGCGGGGGCCGGCGAGAGCGGCAAATGAGCAGAGCCCGGCGTCACACTTGATTTGCTGCTCTTCCGCCTTGCTGCTTTGCTGCTCTACCCCTATGACCATCGCCATCCACCAACTCGAAAAAGTCTACAAGGTGGGCGTGGAGCGCGTGCACGCGCTCCGCGGCGTCGATCTGGAAATCCGCAAGAACGAGTTCGTGGCCATCATGGGGGCGAGCGGCTCGGGCAAGAGCACGCTCATGAACATCCTGGGGTGCCTCGACCGGCCGAGCCGCGGCGAGTACCTGCTCAACGGCAAGCCGACGCAGAAGATGGGGGCGGCGCAGCTCGCCCAGGTGCGCAACCAGGAGATCGGCTTCGTCTTCCAAAGCTTTGAGTTGCTGCCTCGGGCGACGGCGGTGGGGAACGTGGTGCTGCCGCTGCACTATTCAAGCAAGAACATCTTCTCGGCCAAGAAAATGGCCCGGCGGGCGCTGGAGCGCGTGGGGCTCGCCGACCGGATGCACCACCGGCCCAGCCAGCTCTCGGGCGGCCAGAGGCAGCGCGTGGCGATCGCGCGGGCCCTGGTGAACCAGCCCAGCATCCTGCTGGCCGACGAGCCCACCGGCAACCTCGACAGCACGACGACCGAGGAGATCGTCGGGCTGTTCAATCAGCTCCACGCCGAGGGCCAGACGATCGTGATCGTCACGCACGAGGAGGACGTGGCCCGGCACGCGGGCCGGATCGTGCGCCTGCGCGATGGGCGGATCGTGAGCGACCACCCGACGGATGAGGACCCGATCCACCGCGAGTACCTCGCGAGCATGGCCCGGATGCACCACCGGGCCGCGGAGCAGGCGGGGTTGGAGGGCGCGAGCGACGGCGGTGTGGTGGTGGGTGTGCCGGTCGCCGGAAGGGAGGCGGCCCGCCCATGATGATCGTGCGTCTGCTGTTCCAGACCGTGTTCCTGGCGCTCGGCCAGATCTGGGCCAACAAGTTCCGCGCGCTGCTCACGACGCTCGGCGTCATCATCGGCGTCGCGGCGATTATCGCCATCACCGGCGGCGTGCACGGGTTCGAGCAGTTCATCGTCAAGCAGTTCGAGACCTTCGGCGCCAAGCGGGTGTTCATCGACGGCGACCTGCCCCGCTCCCAGCACGGGCGGCGGTCGTGGCTGGATGTGCAGATCAAGGAGAGCGAGGTCGCGGCGATCGCCGCCAACTGCCCATCGATCGAGACGGTCTCGCCCATGTGGTTCTGCAACTACGCCGTGGACAACGGCGACACGCACTTGGACAGCGTGTCGATCGCGGGCATCTGGCCGAGCTGGCACGACGTGGAGAACCGGCGCGTCATCCAGGGTCGGCAGTTCAGCGCGCTCGACGAATCGGAGCGCCGGCAGGTCTGTCTCATCAACGACGAGGGCGTCAAGCAGTTGGAGCTCCCCGCCGACCCCGTCGGATCGGTGATCCTCGTGGGCGGGCGCCGGTTCACGATCGTGGGCGTGATCGAGACGCTCCAGAGCGCGGCCATGTTCGGCGGGGGCGACGTGCGCACCGAGCTGTTCGTGCCCTTCGCGACCGCCAAGGACATCCTCAACCCGCGAGGGTGGATCAACCTCTGCTGGGCCCAGCTCAAAAGCCCGGACCTGGTGGACGATGCCCGTGCCGAGATCACCTTCGTGCTGCGCCAGCAGCGGCACCTGCGCGGCGACGACGAGGACACGTTCCAGGTCCGGTTTGTGCAGAGCGTCCTCTCGGTGGTCGGCAAGGTGGGCACGGCGATCACCGCGCTCATGGGCGGGCTGGTGTCGATCGCGCTGCTCGTCGGCGGCATCGGCATCATGAACATCATGCTCGTGTCGGTAAGCGAGCGGACGCGCGAGATCGGCCTGCGCAAGGCCGTGGGGGCACGCCCGCAGGTCATCCTGCTGCAGTTTCTCACCGAGGCGGTGACGCTCTGCCTGGTCGGCGCGGGTGTGGGGCTCGTCGCCGGGCTGGCGGTGGTCGGTCTGTTGCGCGTGGCGGTGCCCGACTATCTCGGCGGCGCGTCCACACCCGTGTGGGCCCTGATCATCGCGGTCGGCTTCAGCACGCTCATCGGCATCGTCTTTGGTATGTTTCCCGCCATCAAGGCGGCGAGGCTGGACCCGATCGAGGCGCTCCGGCACGAGTGAGAACAGGTCGCGTTGGTGGTGCTGGTGGGGGGGGCAGATGGCCGAGGGGACCATGGCGAAGAGTCAGCGGGATCGTGTAAGCAGGCGCGCCGTGCGTTGCCGGACGGCTCTCTCGGCAGCGTGCCTCGCGGCGGCGGCGATGATGCCCTCGTGCTCCAATCCGCTGGGGCCCATAGACGCCGATTACGATCGCAACCTCGCGCCCAAGCCCGAGCGGCTCCGCACCATCGAGAGGTTCGACACCGGGCGGTTCGCCGACACCGCGCCGCAGGAGCCGCCCAAGCCCGGCGAGCAACCGCCCAGCCGCCTGGCTGGCCTCGCGACGCTGCCGCTGACGATCGAGCAGGCCCGCGCGGCCGCGCTGGCCAACAACCTCGATATCAAGGTCACGTTGGTGGACCCGGCCATCGCCGGCCAGCGTCTGCGCGAGGAGGAGGCCAAGTTCGAGGCGGTGTTCACGCCCAACGTCGCGTACATCGAGAGCGACTCGCCGACGCTGGATACCACCGCGAGCAACCGGCAGGACTCGTGGCGGGCGGGCGCGGGCGTGAGCATCCCGTTGCGCACGGGCGGACGCGCCAGCGTCAACCTGGTGGAGAACTTCTCGCAGACCGACAACTCGTTCTTCGCGCTCAACTCGGCGTACAGCCCGAGCTTCGACGTCGCGCTCAGCCAGCCCCTGCTGCGCAACGCGGGCCGTCGCGTGAACACGTACTCGATCCGCATCGCCAACTATAACTACCAGATCTCCGAAGCTGGGACCAAGCTGGAGGTCATCCGCCAGCTCGCCGACGTGGACCGGGCGTACTGGGTGCTCGAGGCGGTGCGCCGCGAGCTGGAGGTGCGTCAGCGCGAGTTCGAGCTGGCGCAGGAGCAGTTGGAGCGGGCCCGGCGACTGGTGAGCGCGGGGGCCGCGGCCGAGATCGAGGTCATCCGCGCCGAGGACGCCGCGGCCAGCAAGCTCGACGACATCATCGTCGCGGAGAACGCCGTGCTCAAACAGCAGCGCGAGCTCAAGCGGCTGATGAACATGCCCGACCTGCCGATCGACTCGGCCACGCTCATCGTGCCGGCAACCGAGCCCGCGCCCGTCCCGTTCAAGCTCGACCGCGACGTGCTCACCCGGTACGCGCTGGACAACCGCATGGAGATGCTGGAGATCGAGCTGCGCCTGGCGGCCGACTATTCGACGATCGAGTTCGCCAAGAACCAGGCCCTGCCATCGTTTGTGCTCGACTACCGCTACAGCATCGACGGGCTCGGGCGGACATTCAGCGAGGCGAACACGGTGCTGCGGAACAACAGTTTCGAGTCGTGGTCTGTCAACCTGTCGGGGGAGATCCCCATCGGCAACGAGGCGGCCGAGGCCCGAGTGCAGGAAGCAATCCTGACCCGGCTGCAGCGGCTGAGCACGCGTGACGCGCGGAGCAAGGCGATCGTGCAGGAGGTGCTCGGGGCGATCGACAACCTGGAGGCCGACTGGCAGCGGATCCTCGCCTCGCGCCAGGCCCTGATTACGGCCGACCGCTCGTTTGAGGCCGAGAAGCGCCAGTTCGAGGTGGGCGGCAACACGAGCATCGACCTGCTCAACGCCAACACGCGCCTGGGCGACGCCCGCACGGCGGTCATCCGCGCCGTGGCCAACTACCAGGTCTCGCAGGTGGACCTGGCCTTCGCCACGGGCACGCTGCTGGGCGCGGGGCGCATCGACTGGGAGCCGCTGGACGAGTCGGGCCAGCCCGGCGCCGACCCGACGCCGCCGGCCTTCCCGCCCTACGCCGACCCGCAGGAAGCGATGAAAGTGATCGAGCAGGGACGCCCGCGGGAGAAGGGGATGGGACAGTAGGGCCGCGGTCTCACGGCCTGAACATGCTCAGCATCGCCCGCCATTCGCCGTAGCGGTACTCAATTCCGTGCCGGTCGTGCAGCGAGCGGACCTCACCCAGCAGTCGCTCGCTCAGGTCCTGCTGCCAATCCTGAGCGCTGCGGTCGCAGAAGTACACGCGGCAACCCAACGGCTTGATCGCGTGTACGCCGCAGAGGTTGCGGACCTGGAACGGGCAACCTCCCGCCCCCTCCCCTTCCCCGCCGCGGGCGACCGCGGCGTCGAGGTCGGCGCTGAGCCCGCGCCCCGTGGGCATCGGCGCGTAGATCGGGTCTACCGGCGGGCGGCCGGCGATGGTGATACCCGTGCGGGCGTCCTTCGCGGCCGCGTCCCAGTCGGTTGAAGCCGCTCGAACGAGGCAGTACGCCGCCTCCAGCCCGGTGACGTAGAGCCGATGACCCGCGCGATCGAAGTTGCAACATCGGCCCGAGGCCCAGCACGCCGGCCCGCGTTCGGCGATGGCCGCGCTGGCCTGCGCGTAGATGCTCTCCAGCTCGCGGGCCGCGTCCGAACCCGAGGCTGCCGCGGCCAGCCACGACCCGGCGAGCCCGTGGCCATCTTCGGATGGTGAGGGCCCGGTGGTCATATCTCCACCGCGTTCCGCGCGATGCGGATTTGCACCGGCGTGAAATGCGTTCCGTGGTCCATGCCCGGGCACACGCGCTTGGCCCGCTCCCACGAGGCCCGCGTGCGCAGGTTGCTGGGCCAGAACGGCCACGTGCGGCACTGCGCGGGCCGGTCCTCGTACACGCCGCAGACCGCCTTTCCCGGGAACTTCTGTCGATCGAGAAAAATGCAGTCGAAGCCGGCATCGGTCCGGCTCTCGGTAAGCGAGCGCCCCTGGGCGGTTTCGCGCGTGTAGCGGGCCAGGAACGCTTTGACGCTCAGGCCCAGCCGGCGCGCCAGCGCCGCGGCCTCCGCGTCGCTCACGAGCACGTACCCCTCCGGTCCGGTGCAGCAGTGGCCGCACATGGTGCAACTGAAGCGGAGTCCGGACACATCGCGACCGTGGGCCGGGTCGGGGAGGGCGAACCACTCGGGAGGGTTGGGGTCGGTCGGGGCGGACATATCGGCGCAACGATAGGAACGGGTGCTCCGATCGCACTCGGGCCGCGTCGCGAACTCACACCATCCGCATCGCCACCACCGTCTGATCGTCCGCGCGTGCCCGCGTGCCGGTGTGCTGGTATACCGCCGCGTGGATCGAATCGATCACCGTCTCGGGCTCTCGCGGCGGCGCGGCGGCGGCGATGGATCGGTCGAGGCCGTCGAGCCCGAACATCGCGCGGTCCTCGCTGAACGCCTCGGTGATGCCGTCGGTGAAGAGCACCAGCCCCTCACCGGCGGCGAGCGTGACGCGGTTCACCGGGATCTCGAGGTCTTCGACGATCCCCATCGGAAGGGTGGCGTCGCCGTCGAGCGAGCGCACCGACCCCCGTCCCGGCTCGACCACCCGTGGCGGCGGGTGGCCCGCGATCGCGTACACAAACGTCCTGCTCTGCGGCTTGTACCGCATCACCACGGCGGTCGCGAACGCACCGTCCATGTTGGCCGCGTGGAGCTGCCGGTTGGCGTGGCGGATGATCTCCGCCGGAGTTGCGCTGCCGGCCCCGCCGGGGAAGGCGTGGATGATCGCGTGCAGCATGGCCATGACGGTGGCCGCGCCGGGCCCGTGGCCCGAGACGTCCGCGATCACGATGCCCAGGCTGTCATCGGGGAGGTGGAAGAAGTCGAAGTAGTCGCCCCCGGCCTGCTCGCTGGGAAGGTAACTGGTCGCCAGTCGCAGGCCGGGCACGTCGGGCACGCGCCGCGGCAGGAGCGACTGCTGCACGCGGGCCACCTCCTCGAACTGCTGGTTGAGCCGTGCGTTGAGCCGGCCGATCTGATCGACGTTCACGAGGTTGCGCGTCATGGCGCCGAAGAGGTTGCCCGTGAGCACGTTCTGCTCCAGGTCCTCCACCGAGAACCCCCGCGGATCGCGCCGGAACTGCAATGTCCAGTTGAGCACGCGCCCGCCGTCGTACACGGGCACGGCCAGGCACGAGCCCATGTCCGCCAGCAGGTCGCCCACCACCGGGTCGCCCTTGAGGTAAAAGTCGTGGATCAAGCGCGGCTCCGGCGTCGCGATCAGCTTGCCCAGGAACCCGCCGGTGAACGTCGGAAGCATCGGCCAGTTCTTCCACGGGTTGAAGATGTGGTGGCGTGGCTCGCGCCCCTCCTCGGTGATCACCTTGCGCGTGATCTTGTACTCCCCCGGCCCCAGGTTGCGCTGGCTGAGCGCGAGGATCGCGTCCACCGGCCTCAGCCGACCGATCCGTCGGGCGTACGCCTGCACCGCCTGCTCCGGCTCGGTGGCGCGGCTGACGTCGTCGAGCATCTCCAGGAGGATCGCGAGTCGCACGTTGCGGCTGGTGTCGATGACCTGCACGGGAACGATCGTAGCGTCCGGCTTTGTTTGGGTACCCCGCCGCTCCGCGGCGGGATCCGCCCGTCACTCGCACCCGCGCTCGATCAACCCCCGCTGGTGTGTCGCCCGCTCGACCTCTGCGCGGCACTCGGCCTCCACGTCCGACCGCTTGTGCGCGTCCGGGATCAGCGGCAGGTTGACGCACACGTTCCACCACGCCGCCTTGGCCGCGGCCTCGGCCAGCACGCCCGCGATCGCCAGGTCGCTGCGCAGGTGGCGGTTGGTGGTCGTGACCAGCGACTCGATGAGCGTGAGCAGGTCGGCGCAGGCCGCCAGCGCCGCCCGCGGGGCCTGCACCGACGCCGCGGCCGCGCCGGGGTATTCACGCCGCCGGCGCTCGTCGCTCTCGGGCAGTTTCGACAGCTCGTTCACCAGTCCGTAGGCCGCGGCGTCCTCGTCGGCGAGCTGCATGAACAGGTCCACGATCCGCCCGAGCGCGGTGCCGGCTCGCTGCAGCGCGTCCTGGTGCTCGGCCAGGTTCTTTTTTCCGAGCGAATATGCCACGACCATCTTCGCCAGCGCCGCGGCCGTCGCCCCCGAACTGCACGCCACCGCGCCGCCGCCGGGCGCGGGTGTCTTGGAGCCGACCTGCTCCAGGAAGTCGTCGAGCGTGAGCCATCGGAGCGGGGCCGGCTCGGAGTCCGGCTCGACACCCGCGCCCGATGCGGTCGGGCGTGGGGGAGGGGGGGTGGAAGAATGGGGGCGGTTGGCGGCGGACATGCCGCAGGGTATCGGGCCGGGAGCACGCCCGCGTACGATGCGCCATGCCCGCCCACGAGCCGGCAAATGAGCGAATGCTCCTGCTCTACGACGGCGAGTGCCGGTTCTGCATCGCGTCTTCGCGTCGGCTGGCGGCGATGGCCCGGCCCGGCACGATCGAGCGGATCGACCTGCACGACCACGCCGCGTTGCGGCGTCACCCTTGCGCACCCCAGAACCCCGACGCGGGCACGATCCGGCTGGTCATGCCCGACGGGCGCGTCGCGGTCGGCGCCGAGGCGATCGCCCTGGCGCTGGGCACACGCCCGCTCTGGCGGTTGGTCACGTGGGTGTACCGGCTGCCCGGCGTTCGGCAACTCGCCGACGCCGCCTACCGCGTGGTCGCGCGGCACCGCTTCACGATCATGGGCCGGGTGGGAGACGCCGGTGGCCGGGGCTCTGGCGGGTGCGAGTCGGGCGCGTGCCGCATCGAGGCCGTCGAATCGCGCCGGGGTTGACCGGGGCGGGCCGCCGGCTCACGATTGTCCGGCCATCCGACACTCGGAGGGGTGGCAGAGCGGTTGAACGCGCCGGACTTGAAATCCGGTAGAGGCTCCGGCTTCTCGGGGGTTCGAATCCCCCCCCCTCCGCTTTACCCGTACAATATCCAAACGATAGTGCACGGGTTTTGCAATTAGGCCCATTTTTTCGCGAGATTTCGCGAGTTTCGGGTCTCCGTTGCGGCGAGATTGCGCCGGAGACCCGCCGTCCCGCACACTTCGGGCTCAGAGTCTCCGGGTGCCGGCATCGCCAGTTAGAGTTCCGACATCGAATCCTCGCAAGGGCCCGAGTGAGATCTTCCGCTCCCAGGCCCACGGGCTTCCAACGGTCACCCGCCGATACGAGGGTTACGCGACCCAGCCCTTTACAGGAGCGCATCGAAGTTTGGCTGGAGTAGCCGTTGTGGTATCCGGAGCCGCACCGAGTGCCATCGACCACGAGCAGTTCGGTCGGCCGGAAGATCATCGGCGAAGTCATGAAATCCACACCAACCAAGCAACGTCACCGGACCATCCGGACCTTGACTGCACACCACCAGGCGCCAACGCGGGTCACGCGCGGCCACAACAGATTCATTGCGAGACAAGTAGCACTCGGCATCCGGGCCCCTCCCGGCCATGGTCTTTACTTCCAGTCGCACGAGACCCTCCATCGTGGTTGGACAGACGATATCATAGCCGAGGCGGTCGCTCACCAAACTCACGCGCTGAACTGCCGGAACCAAGTCGGGCCGGCCTTTTCGCTCGAGGATGGCTCGGCACAAAGAGATCACATGCTCTTCGCCGGCGTTTCCCAATGCACTCAGCGCCAAAGGGTCAACGCGCTCTCCCATGGAGAGCAGCAGCGCCTCCCGAGCCTCGGCGCTCCGAAGCGTGGATGAGATTGCCAGCAGGTCGGCGTCGGGAATGAACTCGACCCGCAGCGCGTCACCGAAAGCCGCCGCAGAGAGCCACGCCGGTGGACGTTCAATAAGAACACGGGCGAGCAAGAGCTCCGCGGCAGCCATCTCATCGGCGGCGCCGATCGCGACAACTTCGGCCGCAACAAGGAAGCGATCATCGCGGACGCTGACGATACCCGTTGAGACGAGAAGGTCCTCGGCGGCGCGGAAGTCCTCCGCACAGAAGACGCCCTCGGTGGGCAAGAGAGGGTAACTGCTGTGCAACTGTCCGCGGAGCGTCTGGGGATGGGTGAGGCACCGGAGCACTCGGACGGCGGCACGCAACAAATGCTTGGAGGGCAGAGCGGCATGCGATGGACCGCTGTTAGCCATCCTCGCCCCGCAGGTGACGGAGCAAAGCGTTCACGTCCTCGACCGAATCGACGGCCGGTCCGTAGTCCTCCTCGTCGGGCAACGCCATTGTGGCGATGTCGTGGTCGTCCATCATCGCGCCGAGCCGCTCCGCCTTGACTCGCACCCGTCCGTCCACCACCGTGTCGATGGTGTTCGCGGTCAGGAGGAACGTGAACCGGGTTTCGTCGTCCGGTCCAAGTCCCAGGCGGTGAATCCGATCCAGGCTCTGAAGATACTGACCGGCGTTGAACGTCCGGTCGAGGTAGATGGCGTCATGGCATCTTTGGTGCAGGCTGATTCCCTCTCCCAGCGCCGCAGGATTGGCTAGGAGCACCATGCAGTCAGCATCTTCTCGGAACCGCCTCAGTTCGCCATCACGCGTCACGGGTGCACTTGGTGCCGAGTCGGAGGGCGGGATTCCTCCATGGACCACGGCGGGCCGATACAGCGCGAGCATCCGCTGGAGCGTGGCGAGATTGCGGACGAAGTTCGACCACACCAAGGTCTTCCTTCCATGCTCCGCGTTGGCCTTGACCATTGCGCCAAGCTCGATGAACTTGCGAGGCACTTCGTAGTCGTTGTACCGACGCAGAACCTCGCCAAGGCTCGATCCAGGGTCCACCGCGAGCGGTGGATGGCGGAACTGGATTGGGTCATCGCGAGAGGATCCGGCGGTGAGCAGTGCAGGATTGCACGCGGCCTCCAGCAAGTACATGGTCACCCGGCCGAGCCGCACGAAGTCCACGCGCTCGACGCTGTCCGCGCGCAGAGTTCCCGCGTATCGGTTGAGCAGCGCGTGATAGATGTCGGCGTGCAGGCCCTCCAGCGGAATCTCCAAGGCTTGAAATGTCGGCTCCGGCAGTGCCAAGTCACGCTTGGTGGTGCGCGCGAACAGCGGACGGATGGCTTGGGCGATGCGGGCAACGACGTCTGAGGGTGGCGACGGCAAGAGCGCCTCGCTGGGGAGGATCCGGCGCGCTTGGTTCGGCCACAAGAAGCCAAAGAGCGCCTCAAGGTCAGCAGGTGCGTTCGGCGCTGGGGTTCCTGTCAAGATGTCTCGCCTCGCGGCGAGGTATGCCAGGTCAAGGCACGCGGTGCCCCATTCACCGTCGCGGCCTCGCTTCATCCGGTGCGCTTCATCGAGAATCACGTGCGTGCGTGGCCGCGATGCCCAGTTGGCGATGTCGTCATAGCTCAGATAGAAACGCTGATAGTTCACGAGCAGGACTTCGGTATCCCTATGGGGCGGCGAGCCCGTATACGCCTCGATCCGGGGCGGCTGAGAGAAGCACTCGCGTGCCTCGTTCTTCCAGCTCTCGAACGCGGCGATGGGCCCAACGACCAGAAGTCTCTCCACGCGCCCCGCGAGCCGCTCTGCCTCGTAGGTGGCAAAGGCGACCGTCGTCTTGCCCGCGCCCGGAACGGAGAAGTTGGCGGCGTGGGGGAGTGATAGAATGCGCCCGAGGTCACGGAGTTGGAACGACTGCAGGCTCCGCGTGAAGCGGGAGCCTTCGAGGCGTGCGAGCACTTCCGCATCGGTTAGGGGCGAATGCCATTCAGTTAGCGGTTCATGGTCGTTCGAGTATCCAGCGGATGATTTGGGCTCGAGGGTAGCGCATGACGGGGAAGGGGCCGTCGGATCGCTTGCGTTGGCGGGGGTGAAGACGAGGCGGTCGCTTGGGCAGGACGACGATGTTGGAGGGCGAGCCGAAGGTGTTGATGTCTCCGCGCCCGGTCGAGCGCAGCCACCGCAAGGTGTCCACGAAGCTGATGCGGACCGGTTCGAGCTGTCGTGCCCGTGCCGCCAGCACGCGGGCCGCGCACACCGCGTTGTACACCAGCGCGAACACGGCTAGTTCGCGGTGCACGCCGTCCAGGCTCTGACATTTGAGCCGCTCCATCCCCAGTGTCCTCTTGAGGTGGCGAATGTTCTGCTCGACCCGCCAGCGCGACAGGTACAACTCGGCCAGCGCCGCCGCGGGGTACTTGCCGGCATCCAGCAGCGTGGTGAGCAGCGTGATCTCGCGCGAACGCGCTCCCGGCCGCTCGACACGGTAACGCACCGCCCGCACCAGCATGGTCGAGGGGATCGTCGCGAACAGCTCCGGGCTGATGTGCCTTGAGCGATTGTGCGGCTTGACGATCTCGATCAGTTGATCGTCCGTGCTGTTGAGATCGATGAGGATGGGCTCTTGCGAGCAGTGGCGGTTGTAGCTGTGCGGCCGCCGCGGCCCGTTGCTCGCGGGGAAGGGGATATTGCGGGAACGATTGACCCTGAACAGGCCGTGCAGCCCCGCGGCGTTGAGCATGGCCAGGTGCGTGTACGCGCACAGGCCGCGGTCGCCGACGAGCACATCCCCTTCCCGCAGCGCCGGGTGCAGGTCCTGAGCCTGCCGCAGATCGTGCGTTCGGCCCGGGGCAACGGACATGTCCAGCAGCAGCCCGTGGTGCGCATCAAACAGCGTGACCAGGTGCGCCAGCGGCAGGCCGCAGCCCGGCCCGTAGTGGACGGCGGTTCCGAACACGCCGCGCAGTTCCGGCGTGTCGGGCATCACCACGCCGGTCCCGTCGATCAGCGCTGTCCGATGCCCGCGCCACAGGCCCGATCGATCATCGCAACTCCGTCTTGCCTTGGCGGTGAACGCTTCCAGCGCGGCCTTGACCACGCCCACGGGAAGGCGCTGCCGTGCCTGGCAGTACGCCGAAGGACTGAACCGGCCCCCCGTGATCCGGACCACATCCGTGATCGCGGTGTTCCCATGCACGACCTGAGCCACAAACGTCTCGAGCGTGGTGCAGGGATCCAGCCGTCGCTCCCGCCAGCGATGACCGCACTCGCCGCAGGCCCGGCAGACCGCGCTGCGGTTCACGATCGCCCCCGGGTTCGACTTGATTCCTCGGAGCCGTTCGGCGATGATGGCCATCCTTAGCCCTCTGGGGTGGTGTGTGACTTCAAGCACCACCATCATCTCAGAGGGTCTTCGACCGCGCTACTCGCAATATGTTCGCGCCGCACACGCGCCGTACATCGCCGGCCCGGCGCTTATCTGAATGGCATTCATCGGTTAGGGGCGGCTTGGTGGCCGTCTCACCAACGGCCAGTCGCTCTCGATGGAGCGACTCGATGGTCTTCCGAGCGCGGTCGTCCCATTCGACGCCGACCCCGTGTGCCAGGCATGCGGGCTTGAGCCACGCCAACCGAGACAAGACTTGCTCGACGCCGACAAACAGATGGGCCGAGGGGTCGGGGCCCTGGATTCCCCACTCCGACCTCAATCGCAGCCAAAAGGCGTCCGGGACGCCGGGACCGCGACGAACATCAAAGGAGGGACGCTCTCCGGTAGCAATGACTTTGATGGTGGGTGGTGGCATGCGAGCGGCCTACTCGTGTTCGTGGAGGGCCTGCTCCAACCTCTCGGCCGCTGCCAGAAATGACTCGTAGGTGAGATTGAACTTCGCGCGGTCAAACTGCGCGTCGTCTGCGATTTCCTCGAACAGGTGGGTTACCCGGCCGAGTTTGGTGGTGACATCTTTGAGGAGAGCGGCTGGCCGAGCCATCCTGCCGCCAGCCTTGCGGTCGGCACGCGCGAGGTCCACCGCGTTCATGAGCGCGCCACGGAGAGACGCGACAAACCCCTCGCGGTCCAGTTGCACGCTCCCAGTGTCCGAAGGGACCTCGATCGTCTCATCCTGCGTGCTCTGTGCCACACGGTCGACCAGCGGCAGGACGTTGACGCCGGCCGCGGCTTGCGGCTCGTCCAGCCCGGGAAGGTCGAGTCCCGGCAGGTCAACCGGAGCTTGCGCCGCATTGGCCTGCCACATGTGCGGTGAGTGGTGTCGAAGCGATTCGTCGTCCAGCAGCGCGGGCACAAGATGGTCGCCGAGAAACGTCTCGTCGAAGAAACGGAGTTCGCGGTAACCCAAGCCCGCCAGGAGCCCCAGCAGTCGAGCACTCTTGACGTTCTCGGCGAGAGTGGGGTCCGAACCGCTGAGTTCCTGGTACTGCCGGTTGATTTCCTGCAGGGCCTGACGCTTGTCATCGAAGTCCGTGAGTGGGATCCGGCCACGGCTCCGCCCCTGCACGTCGCGAACGATGGACAGGATCTGTTGCCACTCCGTTACCCGTTGCTCGGCGCGTCGGACCTCCGCGTCGGACGTGGAGTCGGCCCATCGAAGGGCCAGGGCGATTTCGCGGAGGCTCCGCTGGTGCGTGTTGAGCAGGTCATGCACGAACAGCAGCTCATTGGTGAACGTGTAGTCCTGGTGGAACTCGCGGGCCATTTGGATGGCGAGTTCCAGCTCGTCGAGTTCCCGACTGGAAGCGTTCGGGGGGAGCACGACGACGCGTAGATACTGCTGACCCAGGTCCCTCAGCGCCACCGCGCGCGTGTTGGCGTTGATGAGCACCCCGAGCCGCGTGACAACGCCCGGTTCGCGCTGACCCTCCTGGTGGAGGTTGTTCTTAAGTGCGTCAAACTCTTCCGTCCGCCGCAGGATGTTGGCGATGGCCGTCTGGGCCGCATCGCTGTAGGGGTCCGATTCGATAATCTCGCGCTGGGCATCCGATTCGACCTGCGCCCGGATCCGGTGGCTTCGACGGTTGAGCACCACCGCGTCGAGCGGCAACCGAACCACGGGAAGAAGCTGCGGGTCGCCTTGCCACACCATGCGGCGTTGCTCTTTCTCTCCTGCAGCGTTGGCCAGCACGGCGGCTTCAACGGTGGACTTCCGGGCCTCTTCAGTCATCACGGGCAAGCGTCACCTCCCACGAATGGAGCCGCCTCGATCGGATCGAGAAGTGTAGCGAACTAGAGAGTATTGGCTCGTGGAAAGAGACCGAATTTCGGCCGGTTTGACAGCGGGGCACACCGCTCGGACAATGAGCACGTACGATGTGGCGTGCTGGTGTACGGAGCCGAAAAGCGAATGACGTGGCTGCTTTCTCAGGTTGATTGGAACGTTGTTCGACGAGGCGTTCGCGTCGAAACCAAGAACCGGGAAGTACATCAGCCGCTGGTGTCGCTCTATCGGTGGTGGGCGAGGCGTCCACACACCTTGATCGGCGCTCTCTTGGACGCCTCGGGTGCGAAGGCGGAGGACGGGACTGTGCTGGACCCGTTCTCCGGGGGCGGAACCGTGGCCATTGAGGCCACCCGGAGAGGGCTTCCGGTCTACGCACAAGACGTTAACCCATGGGCGGCCTGGGGTCTGCGTGTTACGCTGACGCACGTCTCGGGTGAGAAGCTGCGCGCCGCCGGAAACGCCCTGCTCGCCAAGCTGCGCGCCGCCGAAGGCTGGCGCTACCAACTCGACGCGGACTTCCCGGCCGTTGCGCACACCTTCCGCGTCCGCCGTGTCGGTTGTGGCGAGTGCGGCTGTGAGCGTTGGGAGTTTCCGTATGCGCTCGTTTCGAGGGCGTCGAGGAGCGCAGGGGAGGTGCATGCCTATTTCGGCTGCCGACGGTGCGGCTTGGTGAGTCGGCACCGGGGCGATGCCGCGCGGCCGCGATGTCCGAAATGTGCGTACGAATTGGTCGATCACCACCCCGGGTGGTGCCCAGAGTGCCGCCGCGTCACCAGACGTGATGGCGTCGGTACATGGGCGACTGTCCTTGTCCAGCGCGTGATGGAAGAGGAGGATGGACGGGTTGTCTATCTCGACGCGCCGACCGCCGTCGAGTGCGCTGCGCGGGGTGCGAACGGGTCTGTGCCGAGTTCACTAGCGGCCAGTATCCCTGTCGGCATGGAAACGGCCAAACTCAGGCGTGCAGGGTTCCGGTCATGGTGTGACCTGTATCCGCGTCGGCAACTCCAAGTGCTCTTAACCGCGGCCCGGATGGTGGACGAGCTCGGGGTTGATCAGAACATCCGCGACCGCTTGGTGCTGTGCATCGCAGGCGCCACCGAGATGCCGGGGCATCTGTGTCGGTGGGACCGGTACCACCCGAAGGTCTTCGAGGCGCTTGCCAACCATCGCTACTCGTTCGACGGGCTTGCGGTCGAACCCAACCCGCTGGCGACTGTCGGGCGGGGCAGCTTGGAGCGGCGAATCCGGGCGAGTGTCGCGGCCGCAGAGTGGGCGGAGCAGAACCTGTCTCCGAATCGAACTGTTCGGTATGCGCTGACCAGCGGGTGCAGCGCGGGCCCGGCACAAGCCGCTTGCACGGTGGTGCAAGGAAGTAGCGAGCGTGTGTTGCTCGGAGGTGGAACGGCGTCCGTCGTCGTTACCGACCCTCCGTACTACGACAGCGTCCAGTACGGCGAGCTCGCGTCGATGTTTCTGGCTTGGACCCAGGCCATTGGACTCGCCCCACGAGCCGGCGTGTTTCGCTGCCGTGACGAAGCGGTGCCCAATCGTCGGCGGCGGTCTGGCCTGTCCGCGTATCGCAACAAGCTCGACGGCGTGTTCGCCGAATGCGCCAGAGCTCTGCGGCCCGGTGGCAAGATGGTATTGACGTATCACAGCACCGACTTGCGGGCGTGGTGGGCCCTCGGAAGCAGCCTGTACAACAACGGCTTCCGAATCGGGGCGCTCGTTGCCGCGGAGACCGAGAACGGGGCGGACCATGCCAAGCGGGGAACCCGAGCGTTCGTGTGCGATCTGCTGCTGGAGTGCGTTATAGACGGCTTGAATCGACGTCCAAAGGTGGTAAGGCAGCCCACAGGGCCGGAGGAACGCGAGTTGGTGCGGGTGGGTATCGCTCTGGCGGAAAACAAGGACGGAACGTACGCACAGCTTAGAACTCGGTTCGTCGCTGGATGTGCCCGCATGCGGCAGAGGCGCATTGACACACCGTCGATGACACCCAAGAAGGCGCGGGCCGTGGCGGTTTCCTGCGGCTAGCCGTAGTGGTTCAAGTAAAATCGTGTTGCCGTACGCCTACTGTTGGGATCGCTGGGGCGGCATGGACTCGGAACTGAGGGGTCACGCGTGCCAAGTTTGCTTATTCGAGTCCTGCTCTTTGCGAGTTCGTACCTGCCGCTCTTCGTGATTCTCTCCGTGAGACACTGGGAGAAGTATCGGTCGGTGTGTATCGGCCTGCTGGTCCTTGGGGCGGTGTCGCTCGCGGCGCTCGTCGTGTTCTGGTTGTACGCTCGGAAAAACACAAAGGCAGAGTTCACGATCGTCACTTCGAGCCCAAACAATGCTGAGGCGATGAGCTACATTGTCAGTTACATCATTCCATTCTTGGATTTGCCCTTTGACGAACTTCGCAACGCCATCTCGCTCGCCGTCTTCTTCTTTATGCTGGGTGTGATCTACGTCCAGTCGAACATGATCCACATCAATCCGCTGTTAAACCTCATGGGATGGTTTATCTACGAGGTCGAGACCGACCGCGGTACGGGATTCTCGCTAGTTACTCGGCGCCGTCATGTCGGGCGCGGGAAGCACCGATTTGTGAAGATTGGCGATAATCTACTCCTGGAGGTTCGCGATGCCTGACCGCGCTCTTGCCCGGGTCCTGGCGACAGACTTGGCGAGGACGGACGTAAACGTTGTATTGGTGTCCTCTCCAGGAGGTGAAGAAGGGCCGCAGTTTGCTCGGATCGGTATGCACACCAATCTGGCCGAGCGATTCCGGAGCGTCGCCACAGGGGCGCTTGCGGAGATCTCCGAACTACGAGCAAACGGCGACCTGGAACTGCTCGCGTATGACGCGGGGCACAAGCCTGACTCCCACCAGTTGGCTTGGATGGCCGCCAACGCGGCGCAACCGGTGCTCGATCATCTGGGTGCGCTTCCGCCTCCGGGGGAGGCGCCCGAGTTCGACGGGGATGAGGAGTTTGTCGCCGGGCTTCATCACTATGCCATTGTCCTTAAAGGCGGCGCGCACGGGACGCTCCAATTCCTGCGAAAGTGCAGCCCCAAGATCCAACTCTCCCGGAGCAAGTTCGTGGCCGCGCTCTTCGCCAATGGTACGTACAGCAAGGCCGATGATCGAACCTTGCTCTTCGACGATAAGGTGGACTGCATCGTCGCCGGCGGCAAGGTCTTCATCCGCAACGTCCATAACTTCCAGACAATCTTCAAGTACCACGCCGACCTGGAGCGGGTGGCCAGAGAGTCGTTGGAGACGATCAAGACCGCGGTGGAGATCGAGAACTTTGATGGTTTCGCCGAATCATGCATGACGCACATCAACAAGCTTGCCAAGCTTAGGAACATCGCTTCAAAGCCTTACCTGCAAGAGGTGACGATGAAGGACATCAGGCGGACGATCAAGCAGTTCAACCTGACCACTGTTCGTGTTGTCAAGCGGAATGGCGAAGAGGTGCTCGAATACGACGAGGCGGATCGATGGGTCGTGCTGAAACTGCTCGACGACGACTATCTCGGCTCAGTCATGACGCGTCAGAAGTACATTGTTAACTCCAAGCAGTTGCTGAGTCCGTAGCGAATGAGGCAAGGCTCTCGCTGCACGAGTCCCGTGAATGCTGCATCACCCCAGGTGCCGCTGTTGTAGAGGCCAGTCATGGCTCTTCCCGGCGCGAACCAAATCGGTGAGTGACCTGCCGGCACCGAGCGTCCCCGAAAGCGCCCTCCCCAGGATGTCCGGTGACAACTGCGTCAGCGCCAGCAGCGAGTGCACCCACGAGTCGGCAACCCCGTAGGCCTTCGCGACCGATTCAAACGTCGCACCCGGACGCTCCAGCTCACGATGCCAGGCATAGGCCAGCCCAATCGCCTCCGCGATATGCCTCTTCGCGATGGGCTCGCCGCCGGGGTTGAGGAACACCAGGAGGTCCTTGCCATCCGGGCTGACTATCCGCCGGCGTCCATTGACCTGCTTGATGCGAATGGGTAGAACCAAGCGGACGCCGCCGCTGACTTCGACGATCCTGGGCTTGGAGGGACACGACGGCTCCACCGCCGCGCTGGCCCTGGGCGTCCGCGCGGCTTGCATGGCTTCGGCACATCGGGCGACGCCGAGTCGGTCGATTTGGACGCGAACTTCCTCCGGCGCGAGCACCACCGCGGTCACCACATCCCGCAGCTTCCGGTCCCGAAGTTCGGGCTCCAGCCCGCGCAGGTCAACGCCGTACTGCGCGTGGAGAAAATCCATCACCAATCCCCGCACCAGGTCGTCAATGAACGCCGCGGGCACGCGTTTGATGGGGCAGGAGGCAAAGCCGTGCTTCAGGCCCTTCTGGCTGACGTAGTAGCCGACACGGCGCTTCGGGACATCCACACCCGTCCGCTTGGTCCCCGGCCGCACGGTGGCGCCGGGGCTCATGGCGTGGTCCTCGAAGGTCCGCAGCTTGCCCTTGAGCAGGTGTGTGTGCGTCCAGCGCTGCTGGCCGTCGCGCTCGATGATGGTCATCCTGGCCTTCACGCTGTCCCAGGTCGCCTGGTCGATGATCGGCTCGTGCTTGCCCGGGAAAACCTGGACGTTGCTCCGCGCCTGTAAGCCCGGCCCGGGCTTCCCGCTCCCCGGCGCATGGGTGATGTGGCCGGTATAGATAGGATTGGTGAGCACGCGGTACAGGAACGCCGCCGTGAGTGGGTTGCCGCCGTGACACTTGTTTCGGAAGCTGACCCAGCGCTTGGTCGTGTGGCCCTGTTTGTTGAGTCGCGCGGCCAGCTCGACGAGCGAACCCAGTTCCAGGTAGCCCGCGTAAATCGTCCGCACCAGCTTGGCCTCGGGCTCGACGATGCGGAGCACGCGGTCCCCCCCGTGCCCCCCGGGCAAGAACCAGGCATGCCCTGGGCCCGGCAGCCGGTAGCCCAAGGGCGGCTGCCCACCCACCCAGACCCCCTTGCGCTTGGTGGCCGCGATTTTGTCCCGGATCCGCTCGCCCGTGACTTCGCGTTCGAACTGCGCGAACGACAAGAGCATGTTCAGCGTCAGCCGGCCCATGCTGGTGGTGGTGTTGAACTGCTGGGTTACCGAGACAAAGCTGACGTGGTGCTCGTCGAAGGTCTGCATGAGCTTGGCGAAGTCCGCGAGCGACCTCGACAGCCGATCCACCTTGTACACCACCACCACATCGACCTTCCCCCGCTGGATGTCACCCAGGAGCTTCTGCAGTCCCGGCCGGTCGGTGGTCCCGCCCGAGTAGCCGCCATCGTCATAGTGGTGGGGGACCAGCGTCCAGCCCTGATGCTTCTGGCTTTTGATGTAGTCGCAGCCCGCCTCGCGCTGGGCATCCAGGGAGTTGAAGGCCATGTCCAGGCCCTCTTCGGATGACTTGCGGGTGTACACCGCGCACCGGAGGAGCTTGCCGTGGCGGGGCTCTTGCTCGAACTCTCTGCTCACGCCGCGCCCCCCTGGGACCGCCGTTTGGAAGCCAGCCCGAAGAACCGCGGGCCCGACCATCGTGTGCCGGTGATGATGCGGGCAACCTCGCTGAGGCTCTTGTACCGCTCGCCGCGGTACTCGAAGACCTTGCCTCCGTCGAGGATGGTGACCTCGTGCGCGGTCCGGCTCCCCTCGGGCCAGGTCCGAATCAGTCGGGAGCCCTCGGGCACACGCGCCAAGTTCTTCTGCGCGGCGGAAGGGGCCGGCGGGCGGCGCAGGCGTCGGCGAAGCGGCTCATGGGCGTCCGTGTCTGATGGACGCTCTACAGGCAGACGCCGTTTCATGGCGGTCCGCACAGCGGCATCGAGCAATCGCTTGGTCTGGGCGTCCAGTCCGCCGTACAAGCGCTCCTGGTAGCGCCACGCCAGTTCGCGGATGAGGATGCGCCGCTGCGTCGGCATCCGAGCCCGGCCCATGTACACGGGCCAGAGCGCGCGGAGTTCGGCGATAGGCAGCCTCGGTAGCGCGACCAGGTCCAACGGGGGAGGGTGGGCCGAGCGGCGACCGTGACGGCTGGACGCCGAAACGGAGTCGGTGATTGCCTGTATCCTGTTGGTGGTGGCCATGGAAGCTTGGCCTCCTTTGAGGGTGTGCCCACCCCCACCCCCGCCCGGGGGGGGACCCGGTCGGACATCGAGCCCGCCCGGGTTGCGGCGGAGGTGGGGCGGGGCCCGTGTGTGGATGTGGGGATGGGCCGCGTGTCTGGGTGTGAGTTCATCGGGCCTGCGCGGCGATGAACAGGCCACGGTCGGTCTTCTTGAAGCGGGACTGCTTGCCCTTGTCCTTGATCTCGCGTCCGATGGCCGCGGCCAGCGTGGCCCACGGGGTCTTGCCACCCGGCTTCCACCAGCCGTTCTCCATGGCGGTCTTGGTGATGTCGCGGATGCGCATGGGCTCCTGGGCTTCGGCAAGCACGCGCTGCGCGGCGTTGAGTCCCCCCCCGCCCCCTCCCGCGCCCGCGCGCTCACCCATAACCGAACTCCCGCGCTTGCGCAACTTGCCCGCGGCCTTGGTCGCGCGGCCACTCTCGGGCGGAGCGGCGGCCTCACCCACGGCGGGCGCTTCCGACTCGATCTTCTCGATCCGCTCGGCAATCTCGGCGCTGGCGGCTTTGCGGGACTTGTCCGTCTTGGGCTTGTTCGGACCCTTGCCGCCGGCGCGCACCGATGTCTTCTTCTTGCTGCTCATGCGTGACTCCTTGTTCTCGGGAACGGCCTCGGCGCCTCGCCTCGGCCAAGCGCGGTCGGTGATTCAGCGCGGTTCCCCGCGCCGCCGCGCACGAATCGTCATTCGTTGCACGCCTCCGGGAAGATGGTCTCGGCCAAGCCCGCGGCCAGCAGGTCCACCAGGCGTGCGGCCAGGGGTGTGGCGGGAGGGATGTCCCAGCCGCGGTCGAAGTTGGCGACGGTCACGTGGGTGCGCCTCTCTCGTAGCCAGAGCTTGCTGATGCGGCTTTGGCCCAGCTCGTACGACTCGCACTCGGCGTGCTCCGGGAACACCAGCGCTTCGAAGCCATGGCCGGCGATGGTGCCCGCGATCCATCGTCCGCCCCCCCGGCCCCCGCCCCAGCTCCTGCGGCCGATGTTGCGGGTGATCCGCAGTGTGGAGAGCAGGTCTTCCCCGTCGGCATCCGCACCCGTTGCCGAGTCGATCCGCGTCAGTTCCGCTCGCAGCGACTCCATCGCGGCTTGCTCGGCCTCGAAGTCGCGCCGCTCGGTGGCTTCGATGAGCTGCCGGGCCGCGTCCGCGAGCCCGGAACTCGGCATACTGGCGGTGGCGTGTTCTCCGGTATTCGTGCCCATGGTCCGTCTCCATCGCGGGGCCGCTCCTCGGCCCCGCGTACCACACATGTGGCCATGGACATCGCGGACAGGCAAGGGCAATGCGCGAGGATTCGAGCGGAGTTCGTGGGGTTTCCGCGAGTCGGCCCGGTCGTTGCCCATGCTCGCCCAGGTCGGAATCAACCAGGAGGATGTTGGGCGAACTTCAGCCGCACCGGTCTTCCCTCGCCTGGTGCATGGCTAATCCTGGAATCTCTCCGAGATTCGCCTTGCTTGATGTCGAGGGTAATGGCCTCATGGGTCCGACGCGGGCCGCAACGCCCGCGGGCTCCGGCGCTGGGCCGGGGCCGCGCCCTCACACTCAACGCCAGGAGAAGCCATGATGACCAAAGACCAATCAGAAGACGCCGGTGCGTGCCGGCGCGAGAAGGACCACCACGCCCATCGGAAGGAGGAACGAGCCATGGATAAGCCCATGACCCTCGGCGAACTGCTCGACGCCTTCAAGGGGCTCGACCGCGATACCCCGGTGCTGGTGGGCATCATCAACGGCCCCAGGTTCAACGCCGCCTACGCCGAGCCGCAGCCCTGCTCGGGGACGAAGGGGGGGGTGGGTGGGGTGAGGGAGATGGCCGCTTACCTCTGCTGCTACGAACAGCCCCGCCCGTGGGAATGGCCCATCCCGCCGAAGGTCAACGGGGACGGCACCGCCACTATCGAGTTCGACCCGAGCGCTCCCGAGCCGGAACCGTTCGGGTGAGCTGAGCATGCAACATCTGTCCTCCCTTGCACCCGGCCATTCGGCCGGGTTTTCTCTCGGCGGCACACTGCGGTTCCGGCGGCGATACACGAATGGGGCATGCAGCTTCAAGTGTCAGGGAATCGGCGGCGAGGGCTCGGCCATCCGCCGCCAGCGGTCCTTGACGCCATCGACGAACGCTTCCACGGCTTCGATGCTGGTCAACTCAATGAGCGGGACGATCTGCGGGGCCGTGGCCAGCCGCGTGCTGACCGCGACCTGGCTCGCCTTGCCGCTGGTCGCGTAGGCCTTGCCGCGCGTGGCCAGACGCCTGGAGACGTCCGTCTCGGAATGCACCTCAATCGACCGGAGCATCCGGGTGAGGATGTGGTGCGCCATCTGGAATTGACCGTCCTTCGGGGGAGCCGAGCCCACCTTCCAATCGGTCAGCACCAGGGCCCGCAGGTGCGGACCGATGCCGGCCTCGCGCTGGCCGTGCAAGATCACACTGACCGCCAGGCACGGTTCCGACGCCCGGATGGTCGCCTTACCGCGCTTGCGGGTCAGGCGGCGGGTGCGATACATGACACCGACCTCACCGTTCTCATCCTCATCATCACCCTCGCCCTCATCCAGGTCCGCCGCCTCATCCAGCCCGGGTGAGAGCAGGAAGTGGTACTGGTCCCGGATCCGGCGGTCGAGGCGGTCGCTTCGGTCTCCGGGATCAACCGGAGTTCCGCCCAGGAACGTGAAGGGGGTCGGCTCCTCAAGCAGCCGGGTCAAGAGGGTCTCGTTGAGCCGGTCGATCTCGGCGTAGAGATGCTGGATCGCATCGATCGTTGTTCCCACGGCGCTGGCGAACGCGACGGCCGGGCTATCCGTGGTCGTTGCTGATTCTGGGTTCAAGACCTGCCTCCTGATTCAGTTCGAGATGATGGTGGTGAGGGGGGAGGGGGGGGATGGGGGGGACGGACGACGAGCGGCACGGTGCGGACGAACGCCGCGGCGCGGGCCAATCGGCGCGCATCGGTGTCCGCGCGGAGAAGACTCCAGAGAGCTTGGTGTGCATCCCGACACGACCATTTGAAGAGCGGCGACACGACCGTGGCGGTGAGCCGCTGGCGGAAGCCGTCCCAACGCATCAAGTCGGCGCCGCGGACCAGCGTCAGTTCGTGCAGCGACTGCGCGGACCGAGCCACGGTCGGCGCATCGATGTGCGTGAACCCCACGAACCCCGCGAGGTCCTCGTACTCCAGGTACGCGGCCAGGTCGTTGGACCACCTCGGCGAAGAGCCCGACATGGCCGCGCGATGCAGGATCCTGTGCAGCGACTGCCAGGTGAGGATCCGGACATCCGCGCCGCTCGGCAGCAGGCTGCGGGATTCCTGGATCTGGCGCGAGGCTTTGGCCAGCCGACGGGCATCCACCAGGTAGAAGAGGCAGGGCCGCGCCTCATGCGCGGCGGCGCGCAGATCATCGGGGAGCCCGGGCGTATCGGATGCCCGTCGCAAGCTCTCCCACTGCCGGCCGATCTGGTCGAAGAGGCTGGCGCCCGCATCGGCATCGTCGGAATCGATGGTCGTTTCATCGTCGTCGCTGGCGAGGTCGTTGCGGCCGGACCGGACCTTGGCTTCGACGACCACCAGGTGCGCGCCGAGCGCGAGCACGACATCCGGTTCGGCGTGGGCCATGCGGGGCCAGAACCAGCATCCGTGGAGCGGGCCGGCGAGGGGTTCTGAGGAAGCCGGATCCCGCTGAGCCGTGCTTAACCACGCGATGAGCGTCTCGGTCGCGCCCGCCAGCAGGAGCGTGCCGAACACGGTCGAGGTCACGACATCCTCGAGCCGTTTGGGCTCGGGGATGGCGGGATCGAGTTTGCGATGGAGGAGGGCGTGGAGCACGGTGGGGCCTGGTCGCGCCCGAGCGACGGTGCTTCATCGCCGTGAACCTGTATAGGTAGTTTGGCGGAGGGGTTGGACCTGACGTTCCCCCGCGCATGAAAAGGGGGACGCTGGACCAGACCGCCTCTAGAGCCCCCGCCAAGGGGCGCATGCAGCAGCACCTGGCCAGCGCCCCCTTGCGGGGGCGCGGCACAGACGCTGTCTGCATGATCTCAAGGGCCAGATCTGGCCCAGGTTGGCGGTGTTCTAGAGGACAGCACCTGACGCTCGCGCGTCATCGGGATGTCGCGTTCACCGCGGCAATCGCGGCGACCGCGTGGGGTTCTGGTCGACCTCCTTTGGGCAGAGTCCTGCCCAGCAGGGCCAGAACGGCGGCGGCGACCACAAGGCCGCGCAGAGAGAACCCGCCGTACCGGCCCCGTATCCATGGCTGGCCACGCGGCCGGGTCAAATGACCGCGAAGTTCGGCCTCTCCGCCCGGGTCAATGTCCCACGGGGGGCGGGGGGGGGTCGTGCCCTCACCGCTTCAGCGCATATCTGATCGGGTTGGCCGCGCCGCGCTTGCGGAACTCGTCCGGCACGCGCTTGCCGAGATATTGGCGCTGAACATCCTCCGGCGCTTCGTGGCCGATGAAGCCGTACCGGCCCGGGAAGTCCTGGCGACCCGGGAAGTTCGCCGTCGTGGCTTCAAGCCACTGCTCGGGAACGAACACGCCCTTGATGATTCCCTGCACGGTCGCCAGGACCAGCTCGTAGCCCCGCGCCTTGGCAGGGCTGATCTTCCACGCCCAGTGGGTCGCTTCGTACAGCGACGAGTGGGCCAGCGAGCTTCGGTTCACGCTGATAAGGATCGCGCTGTGCCTGAACACGGCCGGCTCCGCCGCGTACTCGCGGATGATCTCCAGCGCGTGCATCGCGCCGAACTCGCCGGACCGTACGCCGCCCGACTCGTTGGTTAGCCCTGGGTACGCGTCCATCAACGCCGATTCGACCTCGAAGGCGGTCGCGTCGTCCATACCGTGTCGGTGGATCACGTGCGCGACCTCGAACCCGGCCAGCCGGATCTGCCGGATCCGCTTCATCTTGTTGTCAAGGTCATCGCCCTCGACGCCCTGCTCGCCGCGGATGTGCGCAAACACCCGGTTGGCCTTGCCCTTGCCGATGTAGAACGTCTCCCCGTCGCGAGGGTCGATCAGGCGGTACACGTACGTCTTGAGCTTCGCGATGACTTCGGGAGGGAATACGTCGATGGAAGCAGGATCCATGACGGGAATCCTACCGAAGATCGATCCGAACACGGACACAGCTCGAGCCGGCCAGTCCGCGGCCGACAGCGACTCGAACTTCCAGCGCTTCACCGCTCCCAGAAGTACCGGTACCCCGGGTTGTACGAAGCCGGCTCCATCGCGATGACCCTCCCGGGTCCCGACGAGAACGGCCCGCCTCCGGATCCATCGCGTACTCCGGCACCATCGTCGTCGCCGTCCCGGTCGGCCTTGCCCGGCCACCACACGCTGATCTGCGGGACGCCCTTGGTCGCCTCGCGCACGGCCATTTCCAGCGCATCCGGGCCGTCGTCGCGGGCCCCGTGCGGGAACTCCCGGAGTTGGTCGAGCAGGGCGTGCTGGCGCCGCGAGAACTTGACCATGCCGGTGTGCACGTACGGCTGGAGGGATTGCACCCGCCCCAGCTTGTCGGCGGTGTTCACGACACGCTTCACGGTCATGGGCACCCCGCCAGCGCTGGCGCGGCGCCGGAGCTCATTGCCCAGGAACTCCTGGTACTGGTTCTCCTCCATGATGAACGAGGTGTACTTCCAGATCCGGCGCCGGGCGATGATCGACTCGATGATGGCATCGGGCTTGAGCCGCCGGATGTCCGCCTCGATCACGTACATGACCTTGGTCTTGGTGTCCTTGACGATGGTGACGATCGCGGTGTCGTCGTGGTTGCGACCGGCCTTGCCGAGGCTGGGATCGCAGGCGCCGTAGATCCTGAGACGCCCGGGCATGGCCGCCAGGAGATCCTCAACCGTCTTGTGCTGGTCGTCCCAGTACTGGAACGAGGCATCGTCGAACAGGCAATCCTCCGGGCTGGTCGGGTTGTTGAGCTTTTCGGTGTTGAACGCGGCCCGGCCCAGTTCCACCCGCAGTTGCATCAGGCGCAGGTAATCCTCCTGCTCGGGCCAGAGGACTTTGGTTCCCTCGAGCATGGCCTCGCGGCAGGCCTCGAAGTAGGCCATCGCGGCGTCGTTTCCTGTTCGGCCTTCGTGCTCTTCCCGGCGGACCAGGATGGACTCCCACCGCTCCCACAGGTCGCCGCGGACCGCCATCCCGTCGGGCTCGATTGCCTGGTACTTCCTTCCCGTCCATCCAGGGGATTGCTCGGGCTTGAGCAGCGTAGCCAGGAGCGAGTGGTGGTGCAGGATGGTGCCGACCACGATGATGTTGGTGTGGCTGGATCCGGCGTTGCACACCGCCTGATTGAACCACTGCCGCACGGACGAGCGCTGCTCCTCGGAGCGCACCTCGGCGTCGGTCTCGACATCGTCCAGGATGATGAGGCTGGGACGCTTGCTCTTGTTCTTGCGGCCTCTGATCTGGCTGCCCTTGCCCAGGGCGGTGACCTTCACCCCGTCCCGCGTCACCCTGTTCCGGTTCTCGTCTACGGTTCGCACCGTCCGGGTGCAGATCTCGGCCTTGCGCCAGCGGTCGGGGCCGGGCTTCTGACCGGGGACCTCGCAGGCCTCCGGGAAGTCCTCGATCAGCCGCTCGTTATTGATCAGTTCCGCCTTGACGTGTGAGAGCTGGTCCGCGGCCTGCTCGACCGTGTTGGAGATGATGGCGATGTAGTCCTCTTTGCGGTAACAGATGGACCACAGCACCAGCGCCAGCGTCACGAGCGTGCTCTTGGCATGCCCGCGGGGCGCCGCGACCGCCAAGCGAGCCCCGCGCTTGGCGCCGGCTTCCTCCAACATCCGGTACAGGTCCAGGTGCATACGGGACGGCGGCTTGTTGAAGTGGCCCGACAAGTACGTCTCGGCGAAGACCCGCAGGCTGTCCCGGCCAGCCTCCCGCCGGATTCGGCTGACCTGCTGAGCCTTGGTCTCCTGAGGCCGCCCCCCGGCTGCATGCTCCGTGCGCGCCCCGGTGCTGGGTGACGAAGGGAGCGTCGGCTTGGTCGCCACCGGCGGGGCGACGGTTGGCGAGGCCGGATCGGTGGGCTTGTCAGAGTTCTCGGGGGCCAGCATCGGGGGCTCCTTGCTGCGATTCGATGACTTGACTCTTCAGCGCGGTCACCTGGGCCTGCGCGGCCAGACCGGCGACCTGCTGCTTGGTGGTGATAATCTCGACGAGCACGGGCATGGCGCTGCCGGCGGGCGCAGATGTGCGGAGGATGCCTTCCAGGCGCTCCAACTCCTGCTGCATCCCCGCGTAATCCGGCTCGGTCTCGAACCGGTGCGTGAGTTCGGCCGCGATGGTCTGCTGGGCCGTGGGCAGGTAGCCCAGCGATTGCAGGGTCTCGGTCAGCTCACGCACCACGGTCCAGCAGGCCTTCTCGGCGTCCAGCCGTACCACGGGGGGCGTCTCGCGGTCTCGACCCAGCCGCTTCATGCGGGCCACGCTGGCCTCGGCCTGCCGCAGCAGGTGCCCGACCATCTCGCCCACCAACTTGGGATCGCGGGCCACCGCGTTGGCGGACTTGATGGCCTCGCGGTCCCGCGCGATGGTCCGCTCCGACACCTTGAGGATCTCGGCGATCTCCGGGACCACGTACCCCTCCGCCGAGAGGTGCTCGACGCAGCGACGGCGATCGCCGACGCCGAGGTTGGCCCCGGACAACTCGCCCGCCTGCAGGGCCCGGATCATGGCGATCACGGTCCGGTCGGTGTCGGCCGCGGGTGGGGACGAGGATGTCGCCGACGGCACACCCGATTCCGCCGCCGGACTGTGGGCGGGTGTGGATGGTGTTGGATCCGAGGCCGTTCGCCGCTTGCTCATGCCGCGCTGCCCCGCTTCTTGGATGCCGCGATCTCAGAGAGCCGGTACCGCTTGGCGAGCTTGGGATCGACCGAGGCCTCCCCGAAGGCCGCGATGAACCGCCGGACGATCAGGTCGCAATACACCGGGCTGATCTCGCAGGCGAAGCAGCGCCGCCCCAGCCGCTGGGCCGCCAAGATCTGCGTCCCGCTGCCGGCGAACGGTTCGTACACCACCTCCCCGGGCTTGGTGTGCTGCTTGATCGGGATCTCGAAGAGCGCCAGTGGCTTGGGGGTGGGATGGTCAGGGCGGTCGGGACCGTTGCCCAGCGTGTCGAACGCCCACACCGTCGAGAGCACGGACTCGTCCACGCGCGGGGGCTTCTTGCCCTTGGGCGGCTTGAGCCAGCCCATCAGGCAGGGCTCATGTTTCCAGGCGTACCAGGTCCGGGTCAGCACCGGGCGGTTCTTGGCCCAGATGATCTGGCAGTGCACCATGGCCCCCGCCTTGTTCATCGCCGCTTCCAGCATCGCCTGCCGCTTGCTGGCGTGCCAGATATAGAAGGCCGCGTTGGGCCGGATGGCCTGGTCCACCGCGAGCTGGATGAAGCGCTGGTAGAGCTGCGGGTTCGCGTCTGCATCGTCCCACGTCACGCCGTAGGTCCCGGACCAGTCCTTGTTCTTGCTGTTCCGCTGGCCCGGCTTGAGCTTGTGTGCGGGCTTTGCACCGGGGTGGTTGGTGCCGTCGTAGTCGACCAGGTACGGCGGATCGGTCGCCATCAGCGCCGCTCGCTGGGCGCCCATGAGGTGGCGGACGACTTCGGGATCGGTGCAATCCCCGCAGACGAGCCGATGCTGCACGCGGGGATCGCGCCCCAGCACGAGCAGGTCGCCCGGCTTGGTCATGGTGGGGCCCTTGGCGGCGGCGGCCAGCGCGGATTCCTCATCGAAGCTATCCAGGGCGGCCGCGTCGGCCGGCGCCGCGTCAAGCAGTCGCCCGATCAGGTCTCGGGCTTCCGGGAGATCGAACCCGCTCAGCTCGATGTCCACCGTCGGGCACTTGACCAGCTCATCGAGCAGCACCGCCAGCTTCTGCTCGTCCCAGTCACCGGCGATCTGGTTGAGGGCCAGGTTGAGGAGCTTCTCTTTCTCCAGCGGCAGGTCGACGACCACCACGTCGACGGTCTTTTCGCCGCGGTCCAGGAGCACCTTGAGACGCTGGTGGCCGCCCACCACGTGCCCGGTCCGCTTGTTCCACACCGGCGGCTGCACGGACCCGAACTCGTCCATGCTGCGGGCCAGCTTGTCGTATTCGGGATCGCCGGGCTTAAGATCGACTCTCGGGTTGTAGGGCGCGGGCTTGAGCTTGGTGATCGGGACGCGGCGGATGAGCATGTCGTTCTCCGGCTTATGCACGGCCCAATGAACAGGGCAACGCAGGTGGAGAAGCATGGCGCGGCAGACCGTAATGTCACGGGGATCGCCGTGGCGCTCGCGTGGCGCTCACCCAAGCGGTGGAGCGTCGGGGCGCCAGTAACCCCGACCGCGATTGCCACCGTTGATCTCGTAACCCTTCCTGCGGATCGAGGCGATGGCCCGCCGAACCAGACTCGGGTCGGCGTTGATGGCTTCGCCGATCTCTTTGGCGATGAGGCAGTGGCCTGCAAGCGCTTTCCAGACCTGCGATTCGCGGTCTGTGAGATGGCGGTCCCTGGGTTGGGACTCGTCCACAGGCAACTCGGCGGCGGCAACGCTCCAGCGAAGCTCCGTCAACTGGTCTTTGATCCGAGCGGGGAAGGCCAAAGCGCTGATGCCCGCCCGCTGAAGCGGGAGCGGATCGGTGTCGAGGACCCGGTGAAATCCCCGCAGCGTCTCTTGGATCTGCA
>CAZVZG010000003.1:0-47640 GCA_964630785.1 uncultured Phycisphaeraceae bacterium
CCACGATGAGCAGGTCCACCGGCCCCAGGTCGCACGCCCGCTGGTAGATGGACTGGATGCCCGCGATAGTGACGGCGTACCCGAGGTCCTTGCGCTTCAGCCCCGCCGAGTAGATGCCCACGGGTACGTCCGGCGCGATGTGCCGGAGTTTGTCCGCCGCCTGCTCGAGCAGTTCCTTGACGTGGGCCAGGATGACCACCCGCCCGTTCCACGGCCCGACCGCGTCGCGGCAGATGGTGGCGATGACCGGCGTCTTGCCGCCCCCGGTGGGAATCACCACACACGGGTTGTCGTCGCGGGTCCGCAGGTGCTCGTATACCGCGGCGACGGCTTCGGATTGGTAGGGGCGGAGCTCCATCAGGAGACGCCCCCGTGAGAAAGACCGCCTGCTACGATCACCTGATGCGAGTCACCGTACTGATCCTGACGCTCGTGGCAACGGCGCTCTCGGGGTGCCGCTCCACGCCCGATGCAACGGAGACTGACAGGGCCATGATTCAAGTTGAGGTTCTGGGTTTCAGTGACTGTCCGAACACTCCAGAGTTCCTCCGGCGCGTGCAGGTGGCAGCCACCCGTGTTGACGGCGCGCGAGTTGTGTACGTCGATCAGGAGGCGCTGCCCGAGGATGACGTCCGCCGGGGATATCCCACACCCACGGCGTTGGCGAACGGGCGAGACCTGTTTGGGCTTCCTGTTCCCACGACTCCGAGCATGGGCTGTCGAATGTATGAGGGTGGGCTGCCCGACGAGGACGCGATCATTTCGCAATTGCGGAGAGCGACTGCTCGTTGATCCCAACTGGTCTGCGTCAATCAGCATCATGTGTTGATCTCCGTGATCTCAACCAGTACCATGCCGCCCGGAGTCACCGGGCCACGCTCCACTTGCAGCCGATCGATCTGCGAGTCGTCGCGGTACGCGCCGCCCTTGGCGAGCGCGTCAAGCAGCGCCTTCTGCACGTTGTCCAGGTCGCGCCGGCGGTGATCGGGAGGGCAGACGGTGACGCGCACCGCCAGCCGCCCGTCCATTCGCTCCACCCGCATCGCCGCGAGGGCGGCGCACACGTCCCTGCGGTAGCGCCGGCCCTCGCGGCTGATGACGGTCCTGGGCCCCATGCGACGCCAGATGTGGTTGACACTTGGCGGGTACGGGAGATCGAGGACGCGACCGGATGGGCTTACCGCTTCCAGGGCGGCGTCCCTCCCAGGCTTCCCGGCCCGACGCCCGCGGGGACGCGAGCGCCCGCAGCGCCGCCGCCGCCCTTCTTCCCATAGCCCTTGATCACGTTGGTGAACTCGCCGTTGTCGTCGCGCTTCTTCAGCCCGACGTTGATCTCCAGCGGGATGTTGTGGAGCTCGACCGAGTCCTTCGGGGCCATGACGCCGACCGCGCGGCAGATCGCCGAGAGCTCGCCGCGCGCGATCTTCACCGTCATTTCACTCTTGTTCTCCAGGTTGAGCCGCGCCCAGACCAGGCGGCCCTTGTGATCGCCGTCGACGATCTGGAAGGTCAGCTGGAGGTACTTCCCGCCGCCGGCCTTGGTCGGCTTCATCTCCGTCTCGGTGACGACGGCGATGTACTTACCCGCGGGGATCGGGTCGAGGGCGACGGAGGGGTCAACGTTGTTCGCATCGAAGTTGTTCAGGTTTGCCATGGGTCAGAGTCCTTTCAGTTGGTGGCGACCGCGCCGTCGCTGGGCGCGGCATCGGTGTTCTGGGTGAGCGTGGCGGTGGTGATGCTGCCCTCGCCGCGCGAGGCCGCGACGTGCGCCGCGAAGACGCGGTAGTCGAGGGGAAGCTCCTCGGGTAGGTTCAGGCGGTTCTTGGCGACGTGCGCCGGCCGCTCGACGGTGCGGATGATCCGCTCGCCGGTACCGACGCCGTTGTGCTTGGCCTTGTTGAAGGCCTCGTCCACCTTGACCGTGAGCACCTTGTAGGTGGCGAAGAGCACCTCGTCGGCCCACTCCTGCACGAGCGCGGAGGCGAGCTTGTGAAGGCGCGGCGAGTAGCGGTCGTACGGCACCGTCTCGGGGTTCTCGAACTTCTCGATCTTGGCATGGGCGATGACGATGACGGTCATGCCACGGTCGCTGCGGAGGGCGTCGAGCGCACCGAGCACGGTCCGCCACTTCTCGATGGCGAAGGCGTACCCCTTGGCGTACCCGATCTTCTCGATGCTCGGCGCCTGCTCGTCCTCGCAGACCTCCTGCCAGATGAGCCGCTCGAGCCAGTCCAGCGAGTCGATGACGACGGTCCTGTATCCGTGGTCGCCCGAATAGAGCGTCTCCAGCGCCGCCATCACGTCGCCGAGCGATCGGGCCAGCGGGAACGACTCGCACTCGATGTCGCCCAGCCCGTCCTCGGTGGGGATGAAGATGGGGCTCTCGGCCATCGCGCCGAACGTCGACTTGCCGATGCCGTGCGTGCCGTACAACATCACGCGGCGGGGCCTGGGCTTGCGGCCCTTGGTGATCTGGTTCATCAGGGTGGTCGCGGTCATGGGTTCTCCATTGGGTTCAAGGTCGTGGGGGAAGATGTCGCGGACGAGATCGCCCTGGCCCATCCGGACGAGCGGCAGCCTCTCGTCGGCAGGGCCGGGCGGTTCCGTGCGCGGGGTACGGGCAGGGGGCACGCCAATACCCCTCTGCCCGCGCCCGCCACTTGTCGCGCACTAGTTGGCGGCCGGATCGAGGTCAGCCAGGTGGACGCGCAGTTGCAGCACCATGCGGTTCACCGTTCCGCGATGAACGCCGCGTTCCGCGGCGATCTCCGGAACCGACTTGCCCGCGAGCAGGTCTCGGGCGAGCGCGAACAGGTCCTGCGGCAGATCCGCGATGCGGTCCGCGAGATCGAGACGTGCATCCACTTCGGCCACGCCACCGAGGCGGCGGTCTGCGAAGTCCATGCCCTCGGTGCCAAGGGCCGGCAACGGCACGAGACGATCGCGCACCGCCGCGTCGCGGCGGAGCTGCTTGCACTTCTGCCGGTACCAGAGGTTCATGACGCCCTTCATGAACGTCGTCCGCGAGGCGATCGTCGGATCGAACCGACGGAGCGCTCGAACAATCTCGGCTGCCAGCTCCTGCCACAGATCCGCAACCTGATCAGTGGCGAGCGAGTAGAGGCGTCCGAGCCGCTCGGTTCGGAACCTCATCTGCCGGAGGGTGAGCTCCGGAAGTTCCGGCGGCGTCGGGGCCCGAGGGACAGAGTTGAGAGTGGTGACGATCGGGGAGACGATGGCTTCTGCGAGCATGGATGGCTTCCGTGCTGGTGAGTGGTTCGCGCCGCACGTCGCGGCGTGTTCACCAGCCGGTGGGGCTTGCAGATCAGCGCGCAGAAAACTCGACCGTCATCACCGGAGGCCTGAAAACACGGGACCAAATGACAACCGCCGTGCGATTTGCACTTACAGCAATCAGCGCAAAGTGCAAGAAGTGGAGTGCGTCAGCGGCCCAGCCGGACGCGACCGAACCCGGAATCCCACAGAGCCTGGGGATCGTTCACGAGCGTGAAGAGAGTGCGGACGCCGTCGGCGCTCGAGTCGTTGAAAACCCGGGTAATGACATGCGGTTTGACCCTGGCCGCCGTCGCAATCGCGGACTTTGTCACGCGCGGCAAGCTGGCGGGCATGCCCTGCTCATCCCTGAGTCGTGAGCGAATGAGCGCCACGCGATCCCGGGCCATCTGCGTTAGCGCCGTCTCGACTGCGTTGATCGCTCCCAGGCGATCCGCCCGTTTCTTGCGTTTGGCCTTGGAGCGACGGGGAGAGGCCAGATCGATCCCGTTGCGCCGCGCGAAACGGTCGATGAACCCTTGCCAGAGATCCGACGCGATCAGGCCGGAGCCGCTTGCGTCAAGCACATCTTCCGCGGGCACGAGCACACCCTTCCGGGCCTCGACCCATTCACGGAGCTCGTCAGACCAGCCCTGCGCCGTTGGCGTCACGATGATCATGCCCATATCGCTGGACGACACAACCGATCTGATCGTGAGCGCCAGCGCCGTAGTATCCGGCTGGGCCACGAACGTGACCGGGAAACGGTCCGATCCCGGCACGCCCCACGTACCCAAGCGGAAGCCACCCGGAGGGCCGTTGATGGGCGTTGTGGAAGTTTCCAGGCCGAGGGCGTTGGCGATTGCGGGCCGCAGTCGCCTGGGGGAAATGTGCAGAAGCGTGTAGTCCTCGGGCGCGAGCTCCCGCCGGGGCGTTGCTCCCTCATCGCACACCGCCACCACCGTCCCTTTCCTATGCACGACCACCCGCATGTCCGGCGCATTCGGGAGAGGCGACGCGACTACCGAAGCGCGGCGGCCATTGGCCTCGAGCAGGCCCTCGACGCAGGCGAAATCGTCCCCGCAGATGGCCCGCCACTCCTGCCGCGGCGCGGCGTCCGCAGGCGCAGTCTCAAGACGCTGCCACAAGTGCGCGAGTGAGCCCATCGGTCGCCTTCCCACGGTCCTGGAGGAATCCGCGCAACCCGAGCCAGCGAAGGATCACTTCGCTGTCGCTCTCTCGGGAATACACGGCGTTGTTCGGCAGCACGATCCGGAGCTGCCCCTCCCGGCCGGTCCTGAAGACGACGTTGAAGGTCGCGCTCATGAGCTTGATGCCGCGCGGGATGCCGCGTCCTGCGTCGGTCATGGCCCGGAACAGATCGCTCTTGGAGCGAGGTCGCTCGACGAGATCAACCGCCTTGGGATGAGCCCAGTCCAGCCCGCGGAGCCAGACCGCTTCGAGTTCCGGCACATCATCGCAGCGCAGGCACGCCTGCCCCTTCTCCAGGATGGGCTTGAGTGTGTACTTCGCAGGCAGGCCCTCGGCCAGGAACAGCTGCGACTGGTTGAAAAGATGGTGGCCGACGTGCTCGAGGTATGCACGGACATCGGCGTCGTGCTTGGCGTTGACCTGCATCTCGCCCTGGCCGTGCTCGTAGATCAGCACATCAAACCGCTCCGGGTGAAAGATGATGTGCTGGCGGCCGCCGGTCCAAGGATCGACAGATACGTCGCGGTGGGCCACGTCGGCGCGACGGATCATCTGCCGGAATCCCGCCGGCGTTGGGAAATGGAACACGCGCACGCCCGACCCGCGCCGGCGCCCGACAAAGTCCTTTTCCAGCCCGTCCTCGTACCCCTTGAGGACATGGTCGGCAACGCCGGAGATCATCGGCGGGTCCGCCGTCAGCGCAAAGTGACTGCGGAAGAGGCGACGCGCGATGGGCAGGCGCTCGGCGTAAATGCGTTCGAGTGATTCGGTGCCATCCAGCAGCAGAAGGACGACGAGGTCGGCGGTGCTGGGGGTTGGGGCGATATCAAGACCCAGTCGCTTCGCCTCGTCAAGAAGCAGTTGGTGGTTGCCGCCGGTCGACATCTCATCGATGACGCCGATGCGGTCCACCAACTCCGCCGACAGGCCGGAAACCTCGCCACACATAACGCGGCGTACCGCGGCGTCGTCGATGCCGTCGCCGATGAACACGCCGTGCGGTTCGAGTTCCTTGCGGTAATGCTGGAAGAACCGAACCTGAAGTTTGGGGTCGATGCTGTTGAGGGACCCCGGGTTTACCCACCGACCTGCGCGCAGACTCTTGGGCATCCGAATCTCCGGCCAGACGCGAGAATCTCGCGGCCTCCGCCGCGAGCCCCGCCGAGTACGCCTGGCGGGAGTATTCGGGCAATAGTGTATCGTTAGGGCGCTTCCGGAGTCGAGCCGACAGCCAACCAACAGGACATTGAATCAGTGCCTAAGCCCAGGCCCCTGCGGGACTTCAGTTAGGTCCACCGCGCTGGTTCGACAGGGTTTACCGAGCAGTGAATGCAACAGTTGGCGCTGGGCCTTCCACTCGACCCGTGACGTGACTTCGCGCAAATCATGCTCGGTAATCGGGTCGCGACCGTTAGCTACGAGCGGTAGGTGCAACACCGTTTCCTGTATGTCGGGCGCGAGGTACAGGAGGTTCATGATCTGCGTCACGCGGGCGCGAGTGACGTGACCGGCGGCAGCCAACTCCGTCTGAGTAGAAATCGCACCCGTCTGGATGAGGGTGTCGAACCGGATCGCTAGCGCCATCAAGCGCGCGACGCGCGGCACCCGGCCGGGCATCCCGGTCGGCACGGCGGCCGCGTCCCGTCCCGGTCGGCCGCGGCCGGCGACGACGAACCGGGCTGTAGTGGTGATGGCTGGTGCTTCAGAGGCACGATCGGCTTTGGCTAGTGCAGAGTTCATCTTATTGGCGTCTCCGTGGCGGACGCTTCCGGGTTGAAGGTGATGGACACGTTCTGCGTCTGGCCGTCGTACTCAACAGACGCGATCACGACGCGCAGGAACTCGGCACGTTCGGCCTGCGTCATCGCGTTCCAGACCCCGTCGAACGCCTCCACCGCTCCGGCCACCTCGTCCTCATCGATGAGGCGGTCGGCGTCCGCCGCAACCTGGGCGGAAACCGCCGCGAGCGTTCGCCGCACACGCTCGATCTCGCGGCGCGTGGCGGCCGTGGGCTCCTCGCCGGAGAGCCGTTCGAGCACCGCACGGAGCCCGGTCTGCTCCGCGATTCGGGCGCCGGCCGCCTCGCGGAGGAGATCGATGGCACGGGCCACGACAGCCGACATCTGCGGGGAGTCGGCCAGGGTGGCCTTCACCTGTTCAATAACAAACGCCTCGAGCGCCGGCCCGGGCAGGGACGGAGCGGCGCAGTGTTGCCGCCCGCGCTTCACTGCGTTGCAGCAGACGTAGTAGCGGTATCGGGTGCGTGCCCCGTCGGGCTTCTTCTTCGATGCGCTGCTCGGGGACATTGCGCACCCGCAGCCCCTGCACCGAACCAGTCCGCCCAGGAGCGAACCTGTCGAGTTCTTCACGCTGGCCCCGCCGCGCTCCCCGGCGAGTTTGAGTTGGGCTTGGACGCGACGGAAGAGATCTTCGTCGACGATCGCTTCGTGCTCGCCGTCGTAGACCGCACCATTGTGCGGCACCTTCCCGAGGTACAGCGGGTTCCGCAGCAACCGCGAGATGATCGACTTGTCAAACTCCCGGTTGCCGACCGTGCGCCCAGCGGTGGTCGTCCACGACTTCGTGGTCCACCCGCGGCTGTTGCACTCGTCCGCAACGCGGAGGATGCTCCGCGCTTCAAGGTACAGCTCAAAGATGCGACGGACCCGTTCCGCCTCATCCTTGTTCACGACGAGTCGTCGGCCCGTGAAGGGAGCCGGCGCGGGCACGAAGTCGTACCCCAGGATGGGCTTGCCGTGCTGGTACTTGCCCTTGCGGCGGGCGGAGGCAATCTTGTCACGCGTGCGCTCGGAGATGATCTCCCGCTCGAACTGCGCAAACGACAGGAGGATGTTCAGCGTCAAGCGGCCCATCGAGTGGGTCGTGTTGAACTGCTGCGTAACCGAGACGAACGACACGCCCTTACGGTCGAAGAGCTCCATCAGTCGCGCGAAGTCCATCAGCGACCGGCTGAGCCGGTCCACCTTGTAGACCACCACGCAATTGACCTTCCCCGCCTCGATGTCGTCCATCAGCCGCTTGAGCGCAGGCCGGTCCATGTTGCCGCCGGTGAAACCGCCGTCGTCGTAGCGGTCCGGCACGCCCGACCACCCCTCGTTCTTCTGGCTGGCGATGTACGCGACGGCGCTCTCGCGCTGAGCATCGAGGCTATTGAACTCCTGGTCGAGCCCCTCCTCCGTGCTCTTCCGTGTGTAGATCGCGCAGCGGATGGACCGGGTGCCCGGCTGGGTGCCCGGGGGACCGCTCAACGCGGCGTTCGCGGTGGCCCGGCGCGAAACGGCGGAACGCTTGGTGGCGGTAGCGCTCATGCGGTCCCCTTCCTGGTCAGCCCGAAGAACAGGAATCCGTTCCAGTGCGACCCAGTGATCGCCGTCGCCACCGCCGAGAGGGATCGGTACGTCCTCCCCTCGTACGCGAAGCCGTGGGGGAGCACCGTGACCTCGTGCTCAGCGCCCTTGAAAGTGCGCCGCAGAACGGTGCCGGGGGCGGGTAAACGGTCGGTTCCCGCCGATGCGAGCCGCCCGGTGATCGTCACGAGCCGCGCGCGGGCGCGGACGTCGTCGATTTCCCGTTCCCCCGGCGGCCGAACCCGGACGTCGAAGTCCCGGGCCAACTCCGCGGCCCGACGGCGCGCCCGTTCGGAAAGGTCGCCCTCCGCCAGGGATTGGATGCGCCAAGCGACCCGTCGAAAGAGCCATTGGCGGTTACCGGAGGCCGTCGGTTCGCCAAAGACCTCCGCGTAGCGCTCGCGGAGCCGCGACACGGGCATGTCGCGGAGTTCATCGATCTGTTGCTGGATGGTTCTGGTCGCGGCGGTTTTCATCGTCCTTCAGGCTCCTTCGGGCTGCATCGTCCCGGGTTCTCCGGTTCGGGACGGGGGCGTTCACCCGTAGGCACACTGAGGGCGGCATGATCTGCCAGTTCAAGTCCCGCCCCAGAGGAACCGGAGTGTCCGATGATGACGCCCGAATCGTGGGCGCTCGCGTCTATCAGGCGGGCAGTCGCCGCGGCCATTAGCTCGACGGCTCGGTCGGACAGGCGCACACCAGATCCCGCATCGCCTGATCGTTTGTTTCCGATTCGCTGGTTTGTCATGGGGTGGCCCTCGCCAATACCCCTCTGCTAACCAAGCGGTTTGGTCACGCCGGGCAAGCGACAACTCGTCCTGCGGGCTGGTGCCCTTTATCCACCGCTGAGCATCAACCACCAGGAACTGATACCATCCGCGACATGCCCCGAGCACGGTCCCCCAGCAAGCCGCCTCCAACCCCGCCCGCGGTCATGACCATCGATGACCTCGCAGCGTACATCCAGCTCTCCAAGTCGTCGCTCTACAAGCTCGTCCAGGAAGGCAAGGTGCCCGGCGTCAAGGTCGGCAAGCACTGGAGGTTTCACAAAGACGCCATTGATGACTGGCTTCAGCACCGCACGACGACACGGCGAGGCCGCTGAGTCCTCCGAATCAAAGCACACGCTATGAGCAAGACGCGCATGAGACAGGTTTCCCGTGACAGCACCTCCAAAGGCGTAGCCTCGGGCACGATGGAGGTCCGGCGCGAGAGCGGCAAGATTTGGAGCCATGTCCGCAAGAAATGGCTTATCGAGACACCCGAGGAGGCAGTTCGTCAACAGTTTCTGACCGTCCTGGTCAACGAGTACGGCTACGCGATCGAACAGATCGACGAGGAGTTGTCTGTCGTCGGTCGCGGTGCAGCCCAGGCACGAGCGGACTTCGCCATTTGGGTGACCGCAGAGGACAAGGAGAAGAACAAGAGTCCGCTCATCGTCGTCGAGTGCAAAGCGGACAACGTGACGATCCGCGACCGAGATTACGAACAGGGCGACCACTACGCACGACTCGCGGATGCGAAGTTCTTCGTCACCCACAACTCCCGAGAAACAAAGTTCTGGCGCGTCATGAAGGGGCGGATGCCCGGCACGATCGAGGAGATCGCCAACATCCCGCACGCCGGTGCCACACAGCGGGAGATCGACGAGCTGCTCGCGCAGCTCAAGACCTTCCGTGAAGACGAGTTTGCCGCACTGCTGCACGAGTGCCACAACGTCATCCGCAACCGCGATCACCTCGATCCCGCGGCCGCTTTCGACGAGATCGCCAAGATCCTCTTCGTCAAGACATGGGTCGAACGTGAACTGAAGGAAAAGCGTCGCCGGAAGAACCTCTTCACCGTGGAGTACCTCGATGAACTCCTCGGCGACGACCCGCTCAACCAGCTCTTCGACGAGACCAAGAAGTACTACCGCACCGATGACCTCTTCGAGAAGGACGAGCGGATCAACCTCAAGCCCGCCACCGGCAAGGAGATCGTTCGCCGGCTTGAGCGGTACAACCTTTCCGACACCAGCGAAGACATCAAGGGCATCGCGTTCGAGCGGTTTCTCGGGAAGACGTTCCGAGGCGAGATCGGCCAGTTCTTCACGCCGCGCAGCGTGGTGGAGTACATGATCCGGATGATCCAGCCCAAGGAGGGCGACGTCATCTGCGACCCCGCCAGCGGTTCAGGCGGCTTCCTCATTCGGTTCTTCGAGATCGTGCGTCAGCAGATCATGGCCAGTGCCGACGAGGATTACCGCACCCTCAAGGAGGCCGTCGAGAAGCAACGGAAGCCCGAAGCCGAAAGAGCCAAGATCCTCCGCGCCAAGTGGGAGCAGATCCAACGCGACCTCGACCAGCGCGTCGATGGCTCGCGTCTGTGGGACTTGGCCAACCGTCGCATCTACGGCACGGATGCCAATGACCGGATGGCCCGGACGAGCAAGATGAACATGATCATGCATGGCGACGGCCACGGCGGCGTGCATCACCACAACGGATTCCTCAACGTCAACGGCATCTTTGAGAGCCGCTTCGACGTAATCCTCACCAACCCACCGTTCGGCGCGAGCGTTGAGCCCTCCGACAAGGTCCAGCACCAGGACGTCGAGGTGTCTCCGGAGGCTTTCCGGCGGTACAAAGAGATCTTCGGCGATCTCTACGTCGAGGCCCAGCAGCGCGCCAAGGCCGCCGTCAACAAGCCCATAGCCTCGCTTTTCCAACTCCCGTTCGGCCAGCCCGCAGAGAATGGCGAGCGCTCAGACCGCGAGATCAAGCACCTCGGCAAGATCAAGACAGAAATCCTCTTTATCGAGCGGTGCATCGACCTGCTCAAACCCGGGGGCCGACTGGGCATTGTTCTTCCCGATGGAATCCTGAACAACCCTTCGCTCCAGTACGTCCGCGAGTTCTGTGAAAACCGCGGTTACGTCCGGGCCATCGTCAGCCTTCCCGAAGAGACCTTTGTTTCCACTGGCGCAACCGTGAAGGCGTCGCTGCTCTTCTGGCAACGGTTCTCGCGCGAGGAGCAGAGCCGGTTCGACAAAACCGACCGGGAGGCCGAGGCCGAGGTCCGGGCCAAGCACAAGCCAGAGATGGATAGCAAGGTCGCGGAGTTCGATTCCCGAATCGCTGCTGCGAAGGAGGCCAAGGACGCCGCCGCCCGCAAGGATGCCGAGCGGGAGCGGAAGGCCTACCTCACAAAGATGGAGCAGCAGATTACCGAGGAGCGCCGGCGTTTGCTCCGAGAGCGGTTCGACTATCCGATCTTCATGTACGACGCCCAGCGCGTGGGCATCACTGCCACGGGCGAACCCGACGCGAACGAGCTCTATCCCAACGACCGCGTTCCGGCAGAGATTCCCAAAGGCGAGACCGCCATCGAGCTGTACGAAGGGTTCCTCCGCGAGCACGCATCCCGATTTGCCGCGACGCCGCGGCGCGGTCGCCACGATGCGCCATCGGTGGACGGTGAGTCCCCGCGCGCCCGCGGCGCGAATTCTGGACGCGCTGGACGGAGCCGACGCGGGGGTACCGCCTCGTGACGACCCTCGCCGAGTCCATCCCGACCGCCGTACGGCGGCGCTCTTTCACGGTCTGGTACAAGGACCTTGGGCGTTGGGACATCGGCTATTTCTCTACCTTGTCGTGGGCATGGCCGCCCGAGATCATGCAGCCACTTGGCAGCGTGCTGACTCGAGTCGTTCGGGAGGTGAAAACGAGCGATCTTCGCAGTGTCCCGATCATCGAGAAGATCACGTTCGGCGGCGTCGCTTCAGTGCTGCCCGTCGATGATCGTGACGGGTACAAGGGTCGGCTGTTCTGGGCCGAGCCTGGGCAGTTTGTCTACAGCCGCATCCGCGCAAAGCAGGGCTCATTTACCGTGATTGACCCCGTAGTGGGACGGCTCGCGGTGAGCCAGGAGTATCCCGTCTACGACATCGATCGGGGCCGCATCGACCCCGAGTTCCTCAAGATCGCGCTCCGAAGCGAAGCGTTCCTCAGACTCATGGTGGGCCTGTCACACGGAGGATCGACGAAGACGCGAATGTTGCCCGACCAGTTCGAATCTCTGAAGGTGCCCGTCCCGCCGCTGTCGGTGCAGCGTCGAATCGTGGCCGCGGCGGCAAAGACGCGAAACCAAGCCGCTCGGCTTCAGACGGAAGCAGATCTTCTTGAGAGTAACGCCAAGCGCGAGTTTCTCGAACTACTCGGCCTGCCCATCCCCAAGATTGGAGCGGGCTCGCCCCGGCACTTTGTTGTGCAGTTCCGCGATATTGAACGATGGGGAGTGCGGCACCTATGGCAGAGCTCGAATCGCCTGGATCCTGTCGGTACGCGATACGAGGGTTCCCGGCTCGGCGATGTAATCGAAGATCTTGAGAACGGCTGGAGTCCGAAGTGCTTCGACACTCCAGCCACCGGAGAAGAATGGGGAGTTCTCAAGGTTGGAGCGGTCTCCTTCGGCGTGTTTAACCCTCAAGAGAACAAGGCACTGCCGCCAAAGCTCAAGCCACGGCCACAACTTGAGGTGAAGGCGGGCGACTTTCTCATCGGCCGTGCCAATGTCACCAGGCTCGTCGGCGCGTGTGCATTGGTCCGCGAGACGCGGCCGAAGCTGATGCTCTGCGACAAGATCTTCCGGGCGGTATGGCGGGAGCCGAGTCCGGTGATACCGGACTTCTTGGAGGAAGTGCTCAAGACACCGCATGTTCGCCAGCAGATTGAGGCCGCACTAACGGGGACATCGGCAACGATGAAGAACATCACCAAAGGTAACCTGCTCGCGTTGCGCTTCCCGCTGCCTCCAATCGCGGTACAACGACGCATCGTTGCGTCACTCTCGCTGGCAAGGCGCGATGCGCGGCAGATGCGAGCAAAGGCGGCGGCGCTGTTGACGCAGACATCAGGCAGTGTCGAACAGATGATCCTCGGAGCCCTGCAACCATGAGCCTTCCAGCACGATCCGCTCGTCCGAACATGCCCGGCATCCGCCGCCGGTCGCACGACATGATCGGGACATTCGTCCCCGATGCGCTCGGCTTCTTCTCGCTCGTTCGCGGATATGCCGACCTGCGCGTTCTTGCCGAGGTCAGCGTCCCGGTTCCGATGGCCCTCAGCACCGACGCCGGCCATGTTACCGGCAACCAGCGGGCCATCAACGAGGCGCATGTGCAGGGCATCGTCAAGTATCTGCAGAACGGCACCGCCCGCTTCCTGCCGGAGATTGTGCTGTCCGTGCGGCTCGAGGACGACATCATCGATGCCTTCCGAAATCACAAGAAGCTACCGGCGCAGGCCGGCCGACCAATCACGGTATTCGAAGCCCCTGGCATCACCGTCGTGTCTCCGAAGGCTGTCGCGCTGGAAGAGATCCGAGCATCAGCCCGAATCCGCCGCATCGACGGAAATCACCGACTGACCGCGGCGGAGCGCCTGGAGAAGGGGGCGGTGCAGCCCGCCAACAAGTATCTGGCATCGTTCTGCGTCGTGCTCTTGGGACCGGTCGGCGAGGAGGCATCCGATAATGCCGAAGCAAGGGTGTTCCACGCGGTCAATAGCACCGCAATGCCCCTCGACACGGAACACGCGTTGCAGTTGCTGCTCGATCAACCCAAGAGCCAGTTGCTCCAGGCGGATGTGGAGTATGCGTACGACCCGATCCTCTACTTGTGCAGGAAGTGGAGGGACAAACTTAGGGAACTGGGGCCCGACCAGGCGAAGTACTTTGGCGATGGAGTGCTCGCAAAGCTGCAGGCCACGGCGCGGGTCTTCCGTGCCATAGCGGCTGACTCTTTTGAGTCTCGTAACAAGTGCGACGCGCTCGCTCGAGAGAGCTTTTCCGCGCTCACGGAGATTCTGCCGACACTCGACGATCACGCTCACGGGCTACTGTCGATGTCGTGCGGCATTGAAGCCGCCGCGCTGGCGTGGTCGGATGCAAAGGCTGCAAATGCGACGACCCCATCCAAAGCTGCGAAGAAGCGCTTGGTCGACGTGGACAGGTGGATCACGCGGCACGGTCTGAACACGCTCGAGCCCCGGGGCTCGCTTGCCCGCCAGATGCTGGACATTCATGACGGGCTGCGCCGCGGCGTGCCGCAGCGAGTCTTCTTGGCGCGGTGGTATCCCGCAGCAGAGCCAGACAAGGCCAGAGCTGAGCGTCGATTGGAGCAGATTCGCATTATGCTCGAGCAGGTCAAGGACAAGACCGCCGTCGATCTCGAACTCGTTGACATGGGCACGGAGGAGGGTGGAACGGTCATGATTCACCCAAAGATGTACGAGGCCATCGAGAGCGCTGACATCATCCTCGTGGACCTGACAGGGCACCGCCCCAACGTCTGCGTGGAGGCCGGTTACGCACTCCGGCACCGCGATGCAGGACGGCTGCTCTTCATGTTCCAGCCCCGCGACAACAACGACAAAGTGGCATTCGACCTGAACACGTTTCGGTACGAGCCGCTCGCAGAGGCGGCGGATGTGCCGGTGAAACTGGCAGCCACACGTCATCAAGATCATCGAAGAAGCTCGGGCCGGCAAACTTCCTGCGCCCGCCAAGTCGTGAGGGACATAGATGACCACGGATACATTGCAGAAGCACAGAAACGGCGATGACACGACCATGCAGTGCGTCCGTTGTGTGAGGTCGGAGGTGCTGTCATGAAGCCGCTCGGCAAGACGATTCAGATCTACTGCCCCACGGGCGAGCCGCGTGGAGTTCGCATCGCGGAGATCACGACCCGGATCATCCAGGCCGTCGTGGTCCCGCGGGCCAAGCTCGATGAGGCGCTCGGTCGAGCCGAGTTGGGGGGTGTCGGCCTGTACTTTCTGTTCGGGGAGTCGGAATCGGGCGGCCTGCCATTCGCGTACATCGGTGAAGCCGAGGACTGCTGCGTCCGCTTCAAGCAGCACAACAAGAACAAGGACTTCTGGAACATCGCCGTCGCCATCGTGTCTCGCACGGGCAGTTTCACAAAGGCGCATGGCAAGTTGCTCGAGTGGTTGGCCATCGACAAGGCGTACAAGGCCGGTCGGTATCAGCTGGACAACGGAAACGCCGGCGGCGAGCCGAACGTCCCGGAGTGGATGCAGGCCGATGTCGCCGAGGTCTTTGAGACGGCGGAAGTGCTTCTGAACACGCTTGGCTTCCCGATCTTCGAGCCAGCCGCCAATCGCGCCACGGACGCCGACGCCATCTTCTACTGCAGGCGCGGCGGCGCCGATGCCCGAGGCGTCTACAACGAGGAGGGCTTCGTCGTGCTGAAAGGGTCGCTGGCCCGCCGCGCGACGACTTCTTCTTCCCACGACACAATCGGGCCCAAACGGGAGGAGCTCGTCGGCTCGGGAGTGCTGGTTTCGGCCAAGGACGGATACCGGTTCGAACGCGACATGGCTTTCAGTTCGCCGAGCGCAGCCGCCGCGATCGTGACCGGCGGAAGCGCCAACGGATGGGTGGAGTGGAAGAACTCGAAGGGGCTCACCCTCGACGAGGTCTACCGAAAGGGAAACAAGCCGTAGTTGAGAGCTGAGACATGGCGCGGATGATCCCCGAAACCCCGAAGGACTTTCACGGCAGCAAGGGCGAAGAACGGGTATTCCGCGCTCTTCGAATGCTCCCGGATGACGTTACGGTCCTCCACTCGCTTCGATGGGTTCACCCCGGAAATGGCCGCACTCTCGGAGAGCGGCTGGGCGGCCAGGGCGAAGGAGACTTCGTGCTGGTGGACCCGGCACGTGGCATCATGGTCGTGGAGGTTAAGGGAGGCGACGTTTGGTGTGAGGACGGCGAGTGGCGTCAGCGCAATCGTGGGACGGAACAGATCCGCACGGTCTTTCCAGAGGAGCAGGCCAGCCAGACAAAGTTCCGGATTCGTGCCGAGATAGCGGAGCGGTGCAGGGATGCCTCGAATGTGCTCTGCTGCCACGCGGTGTGGTTTCCTGACGGCGTCGTGAACCGCAAGTGCCTGCCGATGAACTGCCATCCGCACATGACACTGGACGCCGAGGACATCGCTCAACCAGAGGCGTCCATCAATCGTGCGTTTGCCTATTGGCGATCTTTGTTCCCGAAGGCCACGGTGCCCGGCAGCCACGCTAAGCGGATTCTCGGGATTCTCGCGCCCTCCCTATCCATTGTCCGATCCGTCCGACAGACCCTGGATGAACGCGAGGAGCAGCTCATCCAGCTGACCCGCGATCAGGCACGAGTGCTCGACTTTCTGGATGAGCAAATGCACGCCGCAATCATCGGCGCGGCAGGCACCGGGAAGACCCTCCTCGCCATCGAGAAGGCCCGCCGCCTCTCGTCTCCCGCCGCGCCTGTTCTGTTCCTGTGTTTCAATGCCGCGCTCAAAGAGCACCTGAGGGCCTGCCATGCACAACCGAACGTCTCGTACCACTCGTTCCACGGCTTTGCGAGAGACTTGACCGGTCCGACAGGCTCCCTCGATGAAGCAGTTCAGGAAGTGCTGCGACTGCTGGCCGAGGATGCGCCGTTGCCCTATGCGCACCTGATCGTTGACGAGGCTCAGGACTTCGAGCGGGAGTGGCTGGAGTACCTGCGCCATCGGTTCCGTGACGCAGCCTTCTACGCCTTCTACGACCGGTACCAAGCAGTGCAGGGCCAGAACGACACAGCGTGGCTGGATGACGTGCCGTGCCGGTTGGTTCTCACGAAGAACTGCCGCAACACAGACCCCATTGCTCGTGCGGCCTATCGGGCGGCCGGGCTCCCGCTCTCGCCGACCCTTGGACTCGAGGGCCCGCAACCGACCCTCCACGCGGTTCCCGATCAGTCCGCAGCCCTCGCTTTGGTTGGCACGCTTGTGGAATCGGCCTGCAAGCAGCACAAGACGCCAGCACACGACGTCGCAGTCCTCTCAATGGCAACTATCGCCGGGGACGGCTCATGGGCAGCGCCGCGACTCGGCGGCCAACCAACCGCGGATGCGCCGAGGCGCGACCACCTAACGGTGACTACGGCGCGACGGTTCAAGGGACTGGAAGCCTCGCTGGTCATCATCGTTGACGTGGATTTTGAGCGCGCCACTGACCCGATGTGGAGATGCCTGCTCTACGTCGCATGCACCCGTGCGCGGCACGCGGTCCACATCGTCACGACTACACCCGAGGCCGGGTTGATGACCGCCGTGCACGCTCTCGTAGATTCTGACAAGGCTCGTCCCAGCTGGCGTGCCTTGTGCCGATCTCTAGGGGTCCGACTTTCGGGAGGCAGCAATGATCCGTTCGACTAACAAGGAACAGAACGAGTACTCCCTCGTGAAGAAGCCGGCACACGTGAAGCGCGTGTGGGAGGCGGTCGAAGCATCCCTACCGAAGTACTGGGAGATGTTCGTGGCAGCGGAGAAGGAGAAGACCCCGGGCGCGAAGCTCGCCGCAAAGTTTGGCGGAACCGCTTCGGCAAAGGAAGGTGGAGTAGTCGCGCAGGTGTTTGAGGACGCCGTCGAGTCCTATGAGAAGGAGGCGGAGAAGTACCGGAAGTTCTTCGATCCCGCAGCATTGGACGAGTACTTCGACGACCCGAATGCGTTCAAGCAAGGCCTCGCACGCGACGTCCCCGTCATCGCAAACACGCTCCGAAACCGAAGTGCCGAACTGAGGGAGTGGCAGATGCATTTCCGGGCTTCACGCCCAAAGGACCTGCTCGAGGTCTTTACGAATGTGCTGGACTTCCGGGCCGAGTGGTCGAAAGAGCATCCACCAACCGACTACGCGAAGCATGATGCGCCCGACGAGTTCTCGCTTGATCCGCTGGACGGCGACGAAACGATGAGCCTCGTCAATGTCATCGGCATGGGGATCAAGAGCATTGTCCTGTACTACCTTGACCCGGAACGCCTGCCTCCGCGCGGCCGCAACGGTCTGTACGGCCTGTTCTTCCTCTCGGCAAAGAACCACTTCGACCTTCCCAGCAAGTCGTCGGAGTTCCTGATGATCAACGATCTGAGCCCGACGTCCGACGGCAGCATCATTATGGACCAGAACTACTGGTATCCCTACGGCACGTTCTCGGTTTACGCGATCCGCGTGTTTCGCTGGATTCATGAGCGTTCCAGGGCGTCTGGATTCACGGTGGACCCAAAGATGCGGTACGTCTATGTCGATCGGTTCTTCGAGTCTGTGTGCGCCCACCACGTGGCCGACCTCAAGACGATGCGGGCGCACGAGCGCTTCGAGGTGCCCGCGTGAATCGCCCCTTCGGCCTCACGCCTGACGGTGCCCGGACAAAGTTCTTCCCCTTGATCAAGAGCTTTCGGGACTGCCAGAAAGAGGCCGTCGATCGGATGTGGCAAGGCGAGTCGGCGCTCGTTCTGATGCCCACCGGGATGGGCAAGTCGCTGATTTACCAGCTACCTGTTTTCGCGTCGGGTGGGATCGGCATCATCATCTCTCCGCTGATCGCCCTGATGCAGCAGCAAGCGGCCCTCCTCGAGAAGGCGGGGGCGACGGTGCTCTCACTCGGAGGCGCCGATGCCGCGGACGCCCAGCGGGCCTTACGCGACTTCCCCTGGTCAGCGGGGGCCGGCTTCCTGTTCGTCTCGCCGGAGCGGGCCGAGACCGACGGATACCTCGAATATCTACTGCGGAGGAACCGCGAGCATGTGACGCTCGTCGCCATCGACGAGGCGCACTGCATCTCGCAGTGGGGCCACGACTTTCGCCCGCCCTACAAGAATCTACCCGGGCTGCTGGACCGGTGCTTCGGACGCGACACGTGGCCACCTGTGTTGTGCCTTTCGGCAACGCTGGACAAAGGGAGCCAGAACGAAATCCTCAGCGACTTTCGGCTTCGGGGTACTAGTGTCGTCCGCAGCGCAAACATGCTGCGCACGAACCTTGACCTGTCGTTCCGGGTCTACAACGACGGCAATGAGAAGCTGGCAGCGCTTGAGCAACTCCTGAGTGAGCACCGTGGCGAGAAAGTCATCGTCTACGCACACCGGAAGCGCAGCAAGTCCCAGGGGACGCGGGCGCTGTCGGAGCGACTTCGGGCGCTCGGGCACAGCTGCGCCCCTTTCGATGCCGACCTGACGATGGAGCAGAAGGACGCAACGCTTGCGAGCTTCACCAGCGGCGAGGTGCGGGTGGTCGTGGCCACCGGAGCCTTTGGAATGGGAGTGGACATACCTGACGTCCGCGGAGTGGTCCACTTCCTGCTCCCCGAGTCCCTTGAGCAGTACTACCAGGAAGTTGGGCGTGCTGGGCGAGATGGAGCGTCGGCATTCGGCGTCCTGCTCTATACCGCGGTCAACAGCAAGGTCCGGCGCGACATGATCGAGGATGGGCGGCGAACCCCTGAACAGGTCAAAGAGGTGTGGGACGAGGTCTGCAACGTAGGGCGTGCTGCCCTAAAGACAATCAGCCCGTGGACCGAGTTTCAGGGGCGAGACGATGAATACGCGTTGTTCTACGCGTTCGAACGCATCGGCGCGATTCAGGTGCTTGCGCGCGGGCCGGGACGGCTCAAATGCCTTGAGCCTCGTGGTCCCGAAGGCGCAGCGCTGCTCCAACACCTTACGGCCGCGACCCGCATCGGCAACATCGCGGCTGCCATCCGCCAACTTGGCCTTGATCCCAAAGAAACGATCGAGCGAATCTTCGACCTATACCACCGCGGCGAGCTCGTGCTCGTTCAGAGCCCAGACAAGACTCTGCTGTTCCGGACGCGCGACATCACAGGGGACGAACTCGACGCCATCACCCAGCAGATCGACTCCAGAGTGGATGAAAAGGCCAATCGCTTCGAGAAGTTTGTCCAGGTCATCGAAGCCGGCGCAAGCCCCGACTCGGTGCTCAAGGCAGAGTTTGGAGGGGTCGAATCGGTCGCGAACCCGGCAGGTCGTTCGGGGCTATCGGCAACCAACTTGTAAACCCGCCCGACCGCTCTCGACCGAGAGTCGAGAGTTTGGCGCGCCACGCTGAGCCTGAAGCCACGTCCGGCGAGGGGGCATTGGCGAAGGCGGCAAACCGGAGAACGTCGCCCGGAGGGGGCAAGCCCGACAAACCTCGCGGATTCCTGCGTGGACTTGGCGCGGTGCCGTAGGGGCCGTCCCAACCCGAGCCGTAAACGAACAGGGCCGCGGCACTTGGCCGCGGCCCTTGAAGCTCCCCGACTAGGACTCGAACCTAGAACCTACCGGTTAACAGCCGGTCGCTCTACCATTGAGCTATCGGGGAATGGGGATCACGGATTGTCAGGCACCCCGCCGCGGCCCAAACCGCGACGGATTCCCGAGGACTGCAAGCGTAGCCGGGGGCCTCTATCGGTCAAGATCGGGCTTGGCGTCAGCGGTTTGTGGGGCTATCCTTCCCGCCCGAATCCGCCCGAATCCGCCCAAGACGGGGGCCCCGCCCGTCCGTTTGCCCTCCCCCCGCACCATCCGCGGCCGCGTGCCGCTCAAGAACCGCCCGAGGTCGAGCCATGAAGGACAAGATCCACCCCAAGTATTTCCCCTGCAAGGTCTTCCACAACGGCGAGTTGGTGATGACCGTCGGCGCCACGGTGCCCGAGTTGCACGTCGAGGTGTGGTCGGGCTCGCACCCGTTCTTCACCGGCAAACAGGCGTTCGTCGACTCGGCCGGACGCGTCGAGAAGTTCACCCGCAAGTTCGGCGGGAACTATTTCGCGGGCAAGAAGAAGTGAGCCAATGGCGGTGGCGGCGGGGTTCGCGGCGTGGGCCGCGAAATCGATCGATGACCAGACCGACAGGCCGCGGCCTGTCGGTTTTTGTTTTTGGGCGAGAGACTGAACGCGAGGCACACCCCCTCCGATTCTCGCTGCGCTCGCCCCCCCAACGTCCTCCCCCGCGGGACGCGGGGGAGGGGGGCTTGACCCGAGGGCGGCAAGCCCAGATGATTCATCCGTATTTCCGGATGAACGGATATAGACACGGCGCTCCACGCGTCCGATAGCCCAGGGGAACCATGACCAGCCGCTTCCTTCAGGAACTCGATCGGCGCGTCCTCGTCTTTGACGGCGCGATGGGCACCAGCATCCACAAGCACGACCTGACCGTCGAGGGCGACTACTGCGGGTGCGAGAACTGCACCGACATCCTCGTCAAGAGCCGGCCCGACGTCATCCAGAGCATCCATGAGAGTTTTCTGGCGGTCGGGGCCGACTGCGTCGAGACGGACACTTTCGGCGCCAACAAGCTCGTGCTGGCCGAGTTTGACCTGACCGACAAGGCGTTCGAGTTGAACAAACTCGCGGTCGACGTCGCCCGCGCGGCGTGCAAGAAGCATCACACGTCCGACCGGCCGCGGTTTGTGGTCGGGTCGATGGGCCCGGGCACGCGGCTCATCACGCTCGGGAACACCCACTGGGAGGCGATGTTCGAGAGTTACCGCGAGCAGGCGCGCGGCCTGCTCGCCGGCGAGCCGATCGCCGGCGGAAGGGCCGGTTGCGACGCGTTCGTGATCGAGACCTGCCAGGACATCCTGCAGATCAAGTGCGCGATCAACGCGGTGCTGGCCGCGCTCAGGGAGCGCGACCTGACGCCGGCCGACGTGCCGATCATGGTCTCGGTCACGATCGAGACCACGGGCACGATGCTCATGGGGACGACGATCGAGGCCGCGGCCGCGGCGCTGCGGCAGTACCCGATCGTCTCGCTCGGGCTCAACTGCGCCACCGGGCCGACGGAGATGACCGAACACGTGCGATGGGTCGGGCGGTACTTCGGCGGCGAGAGCGGGATCGCCGGCGTGAAACGGCGCGTGAGCGTGCTGCCCAACGCGGGCCTGCCCGTGCTGGTGGAGGGGCGCACCGAATATCCGCTCAAGCCCGCGCCGTTCGCCGACGCGCTGCTCAGGTTTGTCGAGGAGGACGGCGTGGACATGGTGGGGGGGTGCTGCGGCACGACGCCCGAGCACATCAAGATGCTTGCGGACGGAATCGCCGAGCTGCAGCGGGCCCGGGCCGGGTCGGGGTCGCGTGCGGGATTGCCCCAGCGCCAGACGCCCGCGCCCGCGGTGACGAGCCTCTACTCGCCGACGGAGTACCGCCAGGACAACTCGATCCTCATCGTCGGCGAGCGGATGAACGCCTCGGGCAGCAAGAAGTTCAAGCAGTTGCTGGAGGCCGAGGACTGGGACGGCATCATCTCGCTGGCCCGCGAGCAGGTGCGGCACGACTCGGCCCATGTGCTCGATCTGAACGTGGACTACGCCGGGCGCGACAACGCCCGCGACATGGCCGAGATCGTCAAGCGCGTGGTGCGTCAGGTGGATGCGCCGCTGATGCTCGACTCGACGCAGATCAAGACGATCGAGGCCGGACTGCGCCACGCCGGCGGCAAGTGCATCATCAACAGCGCCAACTTCGAGGACGGCGAGCACAAGTTCGACCGGGTGTGCGAGCTGGCCCGCACCTACGGGGCCGCGCTGGTGATCGGGTCGATCGATGAGGACAAGGAGGCCTCGATGGCCCGCACGGCCGATCGCAAGCTGTCGATCGCGCTGCGGGCGCACGGGAGGGCCACGCGCGTGCACGGGCTCGACCCCGCCGACCTGCTCTTCGATCCGCTCGTGCTGCCGATCTCGACCGGCATGGAGAGCGATCGACGCTCGGGGTTGGAGACGATCGAGGGCGTGCGTCGGATCAGCGAGGCCCTGCCCCGGTGCCAGACGACGGTTGGCCTGTCGAACGTCTCGTTCGGCCTCAAGCCCGCGGCCCGGGTGGTGCTCAACAGCGTGTTCATGCACGAGTTGCAGCAGGCCGGGCTCACCAGCGCGATCCTGCACTTCTCAAAGATCCTGCCGCGGAACAAGATCGAGGCCCGACAATGGGACGCGGCCCTCGACCTGATCTACGACCGCCGGCGCGAGGGCTTCGACCCGCTCCAGGCGTTCGTCGAACTTTTCAAGGATGCGGGCGCATCCGGCGCGGGGGCGGACAAGAAGGAGAAGAGACTGCTCTCGCTCGAGGAGCGGCTCCAGGCCCACATCATCGACGGCGAGAAGCAGGGGCTGATCGAAACACTCGACGAGGCGCGGGCGAAGTATTCGCCGCTGGAGATCATCAACGACCACCTGCTCGGCGGGATGAAGGTGGTCGGCGAGCTCTTCGGTTCGGGCCAGATGCAGTTGCCCTTCGTGCTCCAGAGCGCGGAGGTGATGAAGATGGCCGTGTCGCACCTTGAGCAGTTCATGGAGAAGCTCGACACCCAGTCCAAGGGCCGGATCGTGCTCGCCACGGTCAAGGGTGACGTCCACGACATCGGCAAGAACCTTGTGGACATCATCCTGAGCAACAACGGTTATACGGTGTACAACCTCGGCATCAAGCAGCCGATCGGCGCGATCGTCGACAAGTGGAAGGAGACCGGCGCCGAGGCGATCGGCATGTCGGGCCTGCTGGTCAAGAGCGTCAACGTGATGGAGGAGAATCTCCACGAGCTCAACGCGCTGGGGATCGACATCCCGATCCTGCTCGGAGGGGCCGCGCTCACGCGGCACTATTGCGAGGGCCACCTCCGCGGCCTCTACAAGGGCCAGGTCTTCTACGGCAAGGACGCCTTCGAGGGCCTGAGCACGATGGACCACATCTCCGACGGGACGACCGAAACGCTGCGCGTCGAGATCAACGACCGGCTGGGCAAGCGCAGCAAGGCCGAGGAGTTGATCGCCAAGTCCCGCGCCGAGCAGGGCCGCCGGCAGGAAGCTTTCGCGGCCTCCAAGGGTGAACCCGGCGCGGGCGTCGCGCTCGCCGATCGCGTCCGTTCCGACGTGGGCGTTCTCGACGAATCGCAGGTCCCGTCGCCGCCCTTCTGGGGCTCGCGCATCGTCACCGACATCGACCTCAACCACGTCTACCCGTTCATCAACCCCGTCGCCCTCTTCCGCGGCCAATGGCAAATGAAGAAGGGCGCGTTGTCGGACGCCGACTACGAGGCCCTGCTCGACGACAAGATCAAGCCGATCTTCGAGTCGCTCAAGGCCCGCTGCCGCGACGAGGGAATCCTGCGGCCCGCGGTCGCCTACGGGTACTTCCCCTGCAACGCCGACGGCGACGACCTGGTGGTCTACTCCCCCTCCCAGAGGGAGGGGGCCGGGGGGAGGGCTCAGGACTTCCAACCGCCCTTCGACAACCGCGGCCTCCGCGAGATCGAGCGCTTCCGCTTCCCCCGCCAGAGCGACAAGCGCCGCCTCTGCATCTCCGACTTCTTCGCCCCGGTCGATTCCGGGCGTGCGGACGTGCTCGCCCTGCACTGTGTCACGATGGGGTCGCGTGCGAGCGAGGTCACCCGCAAGCTGTTCGAGTCCGACGACTACACCAACTACCTCTACCTGCACGGACTGAGCGTCGAATCCGCCGAGGCGCTGGCGGAGTTCTGGCACAAGCGAATCCGCCAGGAGCTCGGCATCGCCGGCGACGACTCGCCGCGGATGCGCGAGCTCTTCACCCAGCACTACCGCGGCAGCCGCTACAGCTTCGGCTACCCCGCGTGCCCGGACATGTCGGACCAGGACCGTCTCTGGAAACTCATCGACCCGACGCGGATCGGCTGTCGCCTCACGGAGAACTGGCAGATCGACCCAGAGCAAAGCACCAGCGCGATCGTGGTGCATCACCCCGAGGCGAAGTACTTCAACGTGTGATGACGTGATTCGGTTGGAGGAAAGGGTGCCGTGGTCGAGTCGGCTCTGCGGCTCGGCCACGATTCGGCCTGTGTCGCGCGTCCAGCCGTGGCAAAGTCGCCGCGACGGGAGGTCAAGAACGGAATCGGGAACAAGGGCGCGGCGACTTTACCACGGCACCCACCCATGCATGCCCGTCAGCGCTTCGCCCTGAACGCCTGCTTCAACAGTTCCCCGTCGAAATGCTCCGGCACGAGCCCCGTCGAGGCGTAGCGGTATGTCGCCGCGACCACAATCATCTGCAATGTGCTGGTGATCAGCCCCGCCGCGATCAGGCACAGCACCATCACCCCGAGGCCGATCACCGCCGGACCCCAGGTTGCCGTCGCGATCGAGATCGCCACGCCCGCGGCGGCCGGGATCAGGGCGAGCAGGAAGATCACCAGCGAGATCGCACCGATCGTCACGTGCGCTGTCAGCGATTCGCCCCAGGTCTTGCGGATGGTTGCGGTCGACCGCTTGACGGCCTCGATCGGCCCGACGCCCTCAACGACCAGGATCGGCACCACGAAGTAACTAGCGACTGTCCACACCACGCCGATGAGCCCGATCACGATCTTGCCGACGATGCCCGATTTCTCGCTGATCATCCGCAGCACCACGCCCACGGTCGCGTTGAGCAGGGTCCACCCGAGGATCTGCGGCAAGCGCTTCACCGCCATCTGAAGGCCCGCCTTCACCGACGTGTCCTCGCCGTTGAACCTGTTCCACGCGCACGCAACCAGCGCCGAGTTGAAGAACGCGATGACGAAGTAGTTGACGAAGTAGAACCCAAAGAGCCAGGCGTAGTACAGCGGGTTGCCCGCAAACGGGTTGCCCCCGTGGGCGGTCCCCGAACCGGCCGTGTGATGGCCGAACTGGCTGAAGTCGATCGCCAGCGCCGCCGGAGCGATGAAGCTGGCGGCCACGATGAAGCACGACAGCGAGCTCAGCGCCGGGAACACGATCAACTGCTTGTCGGTCCGCAGGACGGCCCAGCTCTGCTTGGTCAACGCCCAGCCGCGGCTCATGCGCTCGAACATGGGGACATCCTCCGTTTGAATCAGAATACCCGCCTCTGTCGGTATTTGGGAGGGGGATCCGCCAGTTCCGGGCCTTGAGCCACGACACTCCGGCTGGCCGGCGACGCCCGGCGGCTTATACTTCGCCCCCGTTCTCCGGAGCCCCGCCTTGGCCAAGTCCACCTTCCGATGCCGCCTGATCGCCCCCGACGCCCAGCTCTTTGACGAGCAGGCCACCGCCGCGGTGTTCCCGGCGTGGGACGGGCTGGTCGGCGTCCTGCCCAACCGCGCCCCGATGGTCATGGAGATGGGCACGGGCGAGCTCCGAGTGGACTTCCCCGATTCCGGCCCCAGCAAGGGGGGTTCACGCTCGTTCTATGTTGACGAGGGCTTCGTGCAGATGGTCGGTAACGAGTTGACCATCCTCGCCAGCGCGGCCGTCGCGGCTGAGCGGCTCACCGAGTCGGAAGCACAGGCCGAGGTGAACGAAGTGAACGCCCGGCGCACGGAAGGCCTTTCGACCCAAGAGCTTGAGCGAGTTCGGAAAGCCCGTGTCCGGGCGTCCGCCAAGCTGCGGACGGCCAAGAACTTCCGGGCTCGCGGTTCACTTTGAAGCGAGGGTGCGCAGGGACGAACGGCCCTTTACCCCCTTGATCAGGTCATTTTCCGAACCAATCGGCTGTCAAGCCGCGCCGGTATCGCGCCGATCAGTTCTCGGAGCCTCGCTTCGTTATTCAGCAGCGAGGTCGAGGGCTCGCATCGGGAACGCGCGATGGCCTTCCAAGATCGCTCGCAATCCACACATCCGACGCCGCAGCTTCGTGTCATCGTGATCGAAGACGATCCCGTCGTGACCTCGCTCACCGTCGATGCGATCCGGTCCGGCTACCGCGGCGGCGACGTCGCGGCCGTCGATCTTGAAGACACGGCGCTCGCCGGACGACTTGCCGTCGCCGACGTCTGCGTCTGTTCGGGCGATTCGCGCGAGGGAGAAGTATTCGCGACGCTCATTCGGGTCCTGCGCCTCCGCCCCGACATGCCGGTCGTCGTGCTCCTGCCCGCGTGCGATGCGGCGGGAGGGAAGGCGGCACAGGCCATTGATCTGGGCGCGGCCGACGTGCTGCTGCGCGGGCCGGGCGGTTTGGCTCAGCTCCCTGTCACCATCCGGCGCATCGCCATGCACTCCACGGGCATGGGGTACGCGGGCCGGCGGCATCATCAGTTGCGGGCCGCGCTCGCTGAGATCGAGGCCGATAACAACGAGCTCCGTTCGCTAGTCGCCCGGCTCGAATCGCTCGCGGCCACCGACTCACTCACCGGGCTCCTCAATCGCAGGGCGCTCGACGCGGCCCTGATCCGGGCGTTCGCCGCGTCCAAGCGCTACGGGCACGAGCTCTCTTGCCTGGCACTCGACGTGGATGGCTTCAAGGGTGTCAACGACGCGCTCGGCCACGCCCGCGGCGACAGCCTGCTCCGCGTGCTCGCGGCCTCGATCATCGCCGAGTGCCGCCAATCGGACATCGCGGGGCGTCTCGGCGGTGATGAGTTTGTGGTCCTGCTGCCGCACACCGGGCCCACAGAGGCCGCCGCCGTCGCGCAAAGGCTCCGTGGTCGTTTCGACCGTGAAGCGGCGGCGCTCGGGGCGGAAATCGGTGCGGGCGGGAGAGCAACCAACCTCGGGTTGTCCATCGGCGTGGCGGCGCGGTTCGCGCACGGGCTGGACAGCCCGGACGCCGTTTTGGACGCGGCGGACGGCGCGCTCTATCAGGCCAAACGCGCCGGGCGCGGCACAGTCCGCATCACCGGTGAACTCCGCCGCGCGGGATGACCTAGGCCCGTCGTCGATCACACCCGACGCGACATGGCCCGCTGGATGTCACGCTGCGCATCGCGCTTGGCGATCGATTCTCGCTTGTCGCTGTGGCTCTTGCCCTGGGCCAGACCGATGAGCAGCTTGGCCCGCCCGTTCTTGAAGTACATCTTGAGCGGGACGATCGTCATGCCCTTGACCTCGACCTGGCGGGCGAGCTTGGCGATTTCGCGTTTGTGCGCGAGCAGTTTCCGCGTACGCGTCGGAGCGTGCTGGCCCACCGAGCCGGCCGGGCCGGCGGGCGGGTACTCGGCGATGTTCACCGCGTGCAGCCACAGGCCGGGTTCTGACAATCGCACCCGGTGCGTCGGCCGCCCGCCGGGGTTGGATTTCGGGCCGCGTCCGGCCTGCTTCACGCGGCCGTTCACAACGCCCAACTCCACCCGCACGTAGCCCTCCGCCAGCGACACCTTCCCGTCACGGACCGACTTGACCTCCGACCCGGTGAGCATGATGCCCGCCTCGAGTGTGTCGGTGATGTGGTAGTCGAACCGGGCCTTGCGGTTCTCGATGGTCGGGCCGTGATCGGCGCCGACTGCCGCGGATTTGTCCTTTTTCCTGGCCATTCTGGGTGGAAGACGTCTGACTAGTGCCGTCGAAAACCGATCGTGCGGCGAGTCTAGGCCGAAACCGTGCCGCCCGGTTCCCGAGAAATGCGCGTTCGTGTACTATGCCCGCCTTCTCCGTTCCCGCTTGGGGACAGCGCACGAGTAGCCGACGCGATGCTCACGCTCGAACACCTCCGCAAGTCCTTCGGCGCAATCGTTGCGGTGGACGACCTGTCGCTCGACGTGCCCGAGGGGAGCATCTTCGGCTTTCTGGGCCCCAACGGCGCGGGCAAGACCACCACGATCGCGATGGCGGTCGGCCTCGCCCGTCCCGACAGCGGCACGGTGGACGTCGGCGGGCACGGCTCGCCGATCGATCCGGAGGTGCGCCGGGCCATCGGGGTCGCACCGCAGGCGATTGCGCTCTACGACGAACTCTCAGCCTCCGAGAACCTGCTCGTGTTCGCCCGGCTCTATGGGCTGAACCGGGCGAACGCACGGGCGCGGGCGGGTCTGCTTCTCCAGATGGTCGGTCTCACGGATCGCGCTCGCGACAGGGTCAAGGGTTTCTCGGGCGGCATGAAACGCCGCCTGAACCTCGCGGCCGCGCTGCTGCACGATCCGCCGCTGGTGCTGCTCGACGAGCCAACCGCCGGCGTCGATCCGCAGTCGCGGAACGCGATCCTCGATATCGTCAAGTCGCTTCGCGATCAGGGGCGGACGGTGGTGTACACGACGCACTATATGGAAGAGGCCCAACGGCTTTGCGATCGCGTGGCGATCATCGATCACGGGAAGTTGCTCGCGCTCGACACTGTGGACGAGCTCATCCGTCGTCACGGCGGGCAGAGCACGCTCACGATCCAGCGGACCTCCGGCGAGGAGCGGTTCCAGTCGGCCGATCCGGTGGCTGATCTCACCACGCGGTTGCGAGAATCGGACGTGCTCAACGTCCGCATCGACCGTGCGGACCTGGAATCGGTGTTCTTGAACCTCACGGGAAGGAGTCTGCGCGACTGATGAGCACGGTCCTGGTCATGGCGTGGAAGGACGTCCGCCTGCTCGTGCGCGACAAGGCGGGCGTGTTCTTCACGTTCTTTTTTCCGATCGTCATGGCTGTCTTCTTCGGCTTCGTGTTCGGTGGAATGGGCAAGGGCGGCGGCTCGGCCATGCATGTCGCCGTTGTCGATCTGGACCGGAGCGCCGGCTCCGAGCAGTTCATCAAGCGGCTGGAAGGCTCGGACGAGTTGGCCGTCACGCGGATGACCGACCTCGCGGCCGCCGAGCAGCAGGTGCGGACCGGCAAGCAGACCGCGGTAGTCACGCTGCCCCACGGCTTTGGGAACAGCCTCGACACGCTCTTCGCGGGCAAGGCCATCGAGCTCCAGGTCGGCGTGGACCCGTCGCGCAAGGCCGAGGCGGGCATGCTCGAAGGGGTCCTGACCAAGTACGCGTTCATGAACCTGCAGGATTCGTTCACGGACATGGACGCCATGCGCAAGCGGATCGCCCGCTCGCGTGAGTCGGTCGTTTCGGACCCGAACGTCTCGCCGTCCGTCAAGGCCGCGCTCACCACGCTCTTTGGGAATCTCGAAACGTTCTCGACCGACCTCGATGCGGCGGTGGCGAAGGACGACGCCGCCAAGCAGGGCGGCAAGGAAGCGGGGGGAGCGGGGGAAGGCGGCTTTGCGCCGGTGCGGATCACTTCCCGCGAGATCACGGCCGAACGCGCCGGGCCGCCCAACGCCTACGCCGTGAGTTTTCCGCAGGGCATGGTGTGGGGGTTGATCGCCTGCTCGCTGAGCTTCGCGGTTTCGATCGTGCTCGAGCGAGTGCGGGGCACGCTCATCCGCCTGCGCGTCGCGCCCATCACGCCCGGCCAACTGCTTGCGGGCAAGGCGGTGGCGTGTTTCGCGATCTGCACCTTGATGATCGCGGGGCTCATCGCGCTCGCGTGGCTGGTGTTCGGCGTGCGGCCGGCCAGTCCGCTCATGCTCATTCCAGCAATCGCGGCCACGTCCGTGTGCTTCGTGGGCATCATGATGGTCGTTGCCTCGGTGTCCAAATCCGAGGCCGCGGCCAACGGCCTGGGCTGGGGCGTCATGCTGCTCGCGGCCATGTTCGGCGGCGGTATGATCCCACTGTTCCTGCTCAAGGGGTGGATGCAGACCGCCAGCAACCTCAGCCCGGTGAAATGGTCGGTACTCGCGCTCGAAGGGGCGATCTGGCGCGGCTTTACGCCGGGAGAGATGCTCACGCCGTGCCTGGTTTTGGTGGGGATCGGGTTGGTGGGCTTTGTTGTGGGGGCGCGGGGGCTCGCCCGGGCCGACGCCTGACCTGCTGCATGTTCTTGCTCTTGGTCCGTTGTTGATCCGCACGGCCGGGCTCGGTCTGTATGCTGCCGAGTCGAGTTCGACTCGCACGTCATTGAAAGGCCGACCCATGCCCGCACCCGTGGTCCACTTCGAGATCGGTGTCAAGAACCTCGAAGCCTCCCGGAAGTTTTACTCGTCGCTCTTCGGATGGTCGTGCGATGTCGGCGGCCCGGCGATGAGCATGGTGACCAACATCGGCGGCTTCGCCAAGCAGCCCACGCCGGGCATCGGCGGCCACCTGAGCGCTCAGGCCCCCGAACCCATGAACTACGTGGTCGTCTATGCGCAGGTCGACAACATCGCCGCAACGCTCGCCAAGGCCGAGAAGTTGGGCGGAAAGACCCTCATCCCGGCCACCGAGGTGCCCAACCTCGGGCACTTCGCGTGGTTCAACGACCCCGAGGGCAACACGATCGGCCTGTGGAAACCCATGATGGGCTGAACGGCGCGATCGGGTCAGCGCCCCTCGAAGGCCACGCGATTGGCGAGTTTCCCGATCCGTTCGATCTCGACCTCGACTCTGTCCCCGTGCTTCAGCCAGACCGGCGGCGTGCGTGCCATCCCTACGCCGCTGGGCGTGCCGGTCAGGATGACCGTTCCGGGCAGGAGCGTCATGCCCCGGCTCAGGTCGGTGATGAGCGTCGCCACGTCGAAGATCATCTCGCCCGTCGATGCATCCTGAACCACCTCGCCGTTGACCCGCGTGCGGAGGCGCAGAGCGTTCGGGTTGGGCACCTCTGCCGCCGGCACGATCCGCGGCCCGATCGGACAGAACGTGTCGAAACTCTTGCCGCGAAAGAACTGGCCGCCCGAGCCCGACTTCTGCCACCATCGGGCCGACACGTCGTTGGCGCACGTGTAGCCGAGAACAAAGCCGAGCGCCCCGGCTTTGGAGACATCGCGCGCGGCCTTTCCGATCACCACCGCCAGCTCGCCCTCGAAGTCAATCTGCTCACGGTCCTGGCACACCCGCGGCACCACGATGTCGTCGCCATCGAGGCACGCCGCGGCGGCGTTCTTGGTGAACACCATCGGGGAGTCCGGTATGGCCGCGCCCTGTTCCTTGGCGTGTTCAGCGTAGTTGCGCCCGATGCCCAGGATGTACATGAGCGGCAGGGTCCGGCCGTCGGCCGCGTGAACGGCGACCCCGGAACACGATCGGATCAGGTTCATGCGCGAGAATAGGCAGCGCGGCCGAAAGTTCCCGGACCGGTGGACGACTGCCCGTCTCATGGCCGCAGGTGGATAGTGGCCGATTTCCCGGCTTGGACCTCGTCACGGCACCGGGCACCGAAAGAATCCGGGCCCGATAGGCAGAATCCGGTTGGCCGATTCCCGGCTTCCCGTTATGCTGCGAGCGCAGGCGCAAATCTGGCGCTCCGGCCGAGAAGTTCGGAGTATGTGAGGGTTGTTCCGGTTTCCGATTTCGCTACGCTTCCGGCGATTCGGGGGCACACTCAAACTAGCGGGCTTTATCCGAGATTGGAGTTCCCAGGCCATCAGTTCCGGCGTACGGGCGCTTCGCCGGAAGTCCAATCAGATCATGTCGCCGCGAGCGATCGGTAGGTCGCCCCCGGCGGTTTTTCATCCCCCTGACCGAGAGACAAAGGCAAAGGAGCATCGAAGCATGTGGAGGTCAAGTTCACTCGTCTGTACCGCGCTGGCCGCCGCCTGTTTGACGGGCACGGCGATGGCGCAATCCAACCCGACTCCGCGAGCGGTTCCCTTCACGGAGGACTTCGGGGCCGCGGGTTCGACCACTGCCCCCACCGGCTTTGCCGCGTGGAACGGGGTGAGCGGCGGTGCAACCAACTCTCAGGCCCTCGCCGAGGCATCAAGCCCGACGGGCAACGCGACCATCAGTTCCGCGGTGCCTGTGACCACCGGCGGTTCGTACTACTTCGCTGTCAGCGGCGACGCCCGCCTTGGCGTTGTTCAGTCGAGCAACGCGACCAATGGCGCGAATCAGTGGGCCCTGGCCATCAACACCACGGGCCAGAACAACTTGATCCTCACCTATAACGTGATCTACCAGAACGCCGCGACCCGCACGCTGGGCGTGGTGACGCAGTATCGTGTCGGCAACACCGGCGCGTGGACGACATTGCCCGCGGTCACCGGCAACCCCTACATCGTTTCCGGTGGCGTGGTCGGTACCGTGACGCCCGTCAGCGTGCCGCTTCCCGCGGCCATCGAGAATCAGGCGGAAGTCCAGATCCGCTGGGCGACTTGGCGAGGGACCGAGAGCGGTGCCAGCGCGGCGTACGCGCTCGACGACGTCGCGATCGTCACCGGCGGCGCGACCACCGGTGCCTGCTGCAACGGCGGCGCCTGCACGGTGACGACCCAGGTCGAGTGCACGGGCGTGTTCCAGACGCTCGGCTCGGTTTGCGACCCTGACCCGTGCGTCCCCTTCCAGATCGGCGCGTGCTGCGTTAACGGCTTCTGCATCGGCGACAACACGCTCTCGGACTGCCTGGCCAACGGTGTGGGCTCGACGTGGGGCGGCAACGGCACCACCTGCACCTCCTTCGCCTGCCCGACGCCGACCGGTTCATGCTGCAACGGCACGACGTGCACCACCACCACCTCGGCCGAGTGCGGCGGCGTGTGGACGATCAACGTCGCCTGTGCGCCGGACAATCCCTGTGATCCCGCGCAGGCCTGCTGCGTCGGGACCGGCGCGTGCATCCTCCGCCCATCGGTCGACTGCGTCGCGCTCGGCGGCGTGCCCAACGGCACGGGCACGACCTGCGAGACCGGCATGAACACCTGCCCGCCTCCCGGGCCCGGCGCCTGCTGCATGGGCGCGACCTGCACGCTCGTGGCCGACCCGATTACCTGCGCCAACTCCGGCGGTCAGTTCAAGAACTACAACACCGCCTGCGGCCCCACCGTCTGCTTTGTCGCCGGGGGCAACGTCATCGCGACGTACGACTTTGACACCAACGTCGTTGGCAACCCCGCGACCAACCTGTCGTTCACGCCCGTGCCCGACAACACCGCCACCAACGGCACGTTCGCCAACGCGTTTGACATCTTCGGCGTGACCGATCGGACGGTCAACGGCGACGTCGCCGACGACAGCCTTACCAACACTTCGGACACGGTCGGCATCCTCCGCTCTACCCAGACGAGCAAGGTTTTCGGCGTCGAGGACCTGCTCAACCCGGCCAACGAGTCCGGCACCGGCACCGCGACGTTCACGTTCAATGTCACGGGGTTCCAGGATCTGAACCTCAGTGTCGATTGCGCGGCGATGGGTAACTTCGAGGCCTTCGGCACCGGCGCGGGCAGCGTGGGCGACGTGTTCAAGTTCTCGGTGTCGATCGACGGCGGAACCCCCACCGACGTGATCGTCTCCAATATCTACGAGGGTCTGACGCCCACCTACACCATGGAGAACGGCAATACCAACACCTCGATCAATGACCCCTGCGCGATGAACGGGTCGCTGTTGCTCAACCAGTTCATCACGCTGGCCGCGCCGATTCCGGGTGTCGGCTCCACGCTGACGCTCACGTTCTCCGCGAGCAACGACGGCGGCGGCGAGGTTTTCCTCTTCGACAACATCGTCGTCCGCGGCACGCCCGCGGCCGGCGCAACGGGCGCCTGCTGCTCAGGCACGACGTGCAGCGTGGTCGCCTCGACGGCCTGCACCGGCGCCAACACCAGCTACAAGGGTGACGGCACGGTGTGCAACGCCCCCGGCAACAACACCACGCCGTGCTGCAAGGCCGACTACAACCAGAGCGGCTCGGTGACTGTCCAGGACATCTTCGACTTCCTGGGCGGCTACTTCACCCAGGACCCGCGGGCCGACATCAACGGCGCGGGCGGCGTGACCGTGCAGGACATCTTCGACTTCCTGGCCGCGTACTTCACCGGCTGCGTCTGATCGTTGACGGCGGTCACAACAAGCGCACCAGTCACCGGGGCGGCCATCACGGCCGCCCCGGTTTCTTTTTCTGCAAGGCATTTCCAACATTCACGCCGTCGCGGCCGCGGCTTGACGCACGTCCAGAATCTCCGGTTCCACCCTCGTCGATCCGTTCCAGTGCGACACTTTCGGTTTCACGACCACGTCCACGCGCGAGCCGGTGACGAGCCGATCCCGGTGCTCGCCGAATCCCCATGCCACGGCGCGCAGGCGGCGGCCCGAGTCCGATCGCAGTTGCACCGCCAGGTGCCTGGCCTGTGCGCCCATCGACATCGGCCGGTCCGCGACGATGCACCCGCGCAGCAGCAGTTGCGGGGCCGGGTTCCCGGCTCCGCACGGTTCCAGCGCGCCGAGCCCGAGCACCGTCTCTACGTCCAACTCGTCCAGCGCGGCCTCGCAGTCCACGGTCAGCCATCGGCACATATCCGCGGCGTCGATCGCCTCGCTCGCGTGCGTGATGAACGCCTCTGTGAACGCGCCGAGTTTCGGCTCGGCCAGTTGCAGGCCCGCGGCCATGTCGTGCCCGCCGTACTTCTCGAGGTGGTCCGCGCAGCGCGTCAGCGCCGCGTGCAGGTTGAAGCCCTCGATCGATCGCCCGGACCCGTGGCAGACACCGTCCTTCCTGTTCATCAGGATCACCGGGCGGTGGTGCTTCTCCACCAGGCGCGAGCAGACGATGCCGACTACACCCGGGTGCCAACCCTCGTACGCCAGCACGATCGCCCGTCGGTCCGGCGAGGTCATCCCCGCCAACACGGCCATTTCGTCGGCCGCGTCGAAGATCTCCGCCTCGACGTCGCGCCGCTCTTGGTTCTGCTTCGAGAGTTTGGCCGCGATCTCACCGGCGCGGGCCGGGTCCGCGGTCGTGAAAAGCTCGTTAGCCTCGCGTGCGTGCCCCATGCGCCCGGCCGCGTTCAGGCGAGGTCCGAGGCGAAACCCCACGGCCATCGCGTCGATGTCCTCGCCCGCAAGCCCGGAAGCCTCCACTAGGGCCCGCAACCCGACGAAACCCGAGTGCTTGACCCGCACCAACCCGTGGCGGGCGATCACCCGGTTTTCTCCCAGAAGCGGAACGATGTCGGCGATCGCCCCCAATGCGGCGAAGGCCAGCAGCTCGACGAGCAACTCGCGCAGTTGAGGGTCAACCCGTTGCCGACCTGCGTGCAGCGTCGCCAGCCGCCAAGCGAGCTTGTACGCAACGCCCGCGCCCGACAGCTCGCCGAATGGATAGGCCGAGTCCGGCCGGCGCGGGTGCACGACGGCGAACGCTTCGGGGAGGTCCTCCATCCGTGCCGGCGGGTTGTGGTGGTCGGTGATGATGAGGCCGACGCCGAGCTGCCGGGCGAGCCGGGCCGGCTCGATCGCCGTGATCCCGCAATCAACCGACACGATGACCCTTGCACCCGCCCCCGCCAACTCACGCACGGCCTCGCTGTTGAGCCCGTAGCCCTCCTCCAGCCTGTGCGGCACGTACGTCCGCACGTCCGCATCCGGCGCGATCGCCCGCAGCATGTGGTACAGGATCGCGGTCCCGGTCACCCCGTCCACGTCGTAGTCGCCGTAGATCACGATCGGCTCGCCCGCGTGCAGGGCGCTCATCAACCGCTCGGCCGCGAGGTCCAGGTCGGGAATCAGCGACGGGTCGTGCAGTTGGGTCAGTTTGGGCGAGAGGTACCCGCCCGCGGCCGCGGGCTCGATCAGACCGCGGGCCGCCAGCACCCGCTCGCGCAGCGGCATCGCGGGCACGACGACTCCGTTCGTGTGCCCGGTCCGGAACCTCCACCGGGCCAACCATCCATGCACGGGCCAAGCGTACCCGATCGAGGACCGTCGCGTCAGCCCAGAACAAACACAGTCGCCCTTTCCCAACCCTGACGATGGATTGGCTGTAAACTTCCTTCGCGTGGCAAGATTCACCGGCCGCGGCCCGTTCGGGTCGAACGTCCGGGCTGGCGGGGAAGCGGAGAGGGTGGGGGAGCGGGGGCTGGGGGGTCGGAGGCAGGATGGTCAAGATCAACCGTATCTACACCCGTACCGGGGACGACGGCACCACGGGCCTGGGCACGGGCGCCCGCGTGTTGAAGACCGATCCCCGTGTGGTCGCCTACGGCACGGTAGACGAGGCCAATGCCGCGCTCGGCTTGTGCGTGGTGGAGTCCGACGCTTGCCCCGCGGACTCGCAGGGCCGGGCGGTCGGGCGGCTTCTGCGCGAGGTCCAGAACGATCTGTTCGACGTCGGCGCCGACCTGTGCCGCCCGATCGCCGAGGGCGAGGCGCCGGGCTCGCGCTTGCGGGTGGCCGCGGCCCAGACCGCGCGGCTGGAACGAGCCATCGACGAGCACAACGCGCGTCTCAAGCCGCTGGACAGTTTCGTGCTGCCGGGCGGCTCGTCGCTGGCCTCGGCGCTGCATGTGGCCCGGACCGTTGTCCGCCGGGCCGAGCGCGACGCGGTTGAACTCCTCCACCAACAACCCGTCCTCACTAACATCGAGACCGTTCGGTACCTCAACCGCCTGAGCGACCTGCTGTTTGTTCTTGCCCGCGTTGCCAACGACGACGGCGCGCGGGATGTCAAGTGGGTTCCCGGCGCCAACCGATCCGGTGTGTGACGCCGTTTCGGCCGCTCGCCTCCGACCATGTCCGCCCCCTTCACCATCACCCAGGATTTCCACCAGGAGCTTGAGGTTCAGACCCTCAAGCTCCTGCGAAAGCGGTTCCTGTGGTACCTCGGCACGGTCGCGAGCATCTATGGGTTGATCCTCGCCATCGTGGTCGTGGGGTTTATCGCGCTGGCTGTCGGCATGAGTCGCGAAGTTGCCGCGGAACAGATCACTCGGCTCCGCGGCGGCTACTGGGGCTTTATGGCGTTTCTCGCCATCACCGGGCTCGACGTGGCGGTCTTTGTCTGGTGCGCCAAGGAGGCCACCGCAAGGCGGAACAACCGCGCCCAACTCCTCCGTCTCACGCAGCAGTTCTTCATTTACCGGGGCGCAGCCGACCTGCTCATCGCCTACATCTTCCGCACCGAGGGCATCCCCTGGTTCCTGGGCGTTTACCACGTGCTCGGGTGCGCGATCCTGCCGTGGACGCCCACTCAGGCCCTCCGCCCGATGCTCCTGCTTCTTCCCCTCAACGCGTTGACGCTGCTGGTCTCCGCCAAGACCGGGTGGGTGGGCGACTTGGCCTGGGCCGTGCTCTCTTGTTTTTTGGCGCTGCCCGGGCTCGGGGTGGCGTGGGCCAAGACCACGCGCCGGAGCAACGAACTGCGCGTGCGCTTCCTGCAAGACCGCTACGGCCAGATGCGCCGCGAGCTGGTCGATGCCAGACGCATCCACGAGGCCCTCTTCCCTAAACCCTTCTCGCAGGAAGCCCTGCGTTTCGGCTACCGCTACGAGCCTATGCGCCAGATCGGCGGTGACTACCTTTACGCCCGTTTCGGGCCTACCGACGGTGACTCCGAGCCCCCGTTCGATATCCTGCTCATCGACGTCACCGGCCACGGAATCGCCGCGGCCCTGACTGTCAACCGGCTCTACGGCGAGGTCGAGCGGCTGTTCGCCGAAGATCCGCACGCCGGCCCGGACGACGTGCTCGCCGCACTCAACCGATACGTCCACCTCACGCTCTCGCGTCACTCGGTGTATGCGAGCGCCCTGTGCATCCGCATCGACGTCGAACACGACACTATCGAGTACGCCAGCGGCGGCCACCCGCCGGCGTTCCTCTGCTCCGCCGACGGACGGATCGAGGGGCTCGATTCGACCGCGTACGTGCTCGGCGCCGTCGGGCCCGGCGAGTTCGTGTCGGGCGCGCGCCGGCTCCGGTTCATGCCGGGCGATGCGCTGGTGGCCTACACCGATGGCGCGATCGAGGCCCGCGACCTTGAAGGGCGCATGCTCGGGGTGTTCGGTTTTCAGCGAGCCCTGGCTACTTGCTTGGCCTCGAGCGAGAGCGGCGGAGTGGTGGGGAGAGGTGTGGGGGGTGTTGGGGGTGTTGGGGGTGGGGGGGAGCTGGCTCAGGCGCTCCTGCGGCTTGTCGAACAGCACCGGGCTGGTCCGCCCGAGGACGACACACTTGTGGTCGAGGTCGCCCGCGCCGTCCGTGCTCGTCACGCCGGAGCGTTGCCGGATCGGGCCGCCGCGCAGGCGAGCGTTCCGTCGCCCTCGATCGCCGCTACGCGAGGTTGACGCCCGCGTCGGGCCCCGAACAATCCGGCCATGGCCAACGCACCCAGCCCCGATTCTGTTCCCGTCGCCATCCTTGGCCCGACAGGCTACACGGGCCTCGAACTCATCGAGATCATCGCCCGCCACCCGCGCATGCGGATCGGGTACCTCGCCAGCGCCCGCACGCCCGCCCCTCGCATCGACGCGGAGTTTCCCCGGCTGATCGGCCGGCTCGGGGAGGGCGTGAGCGCCGAGTGCGGGCCGATCGACGCCGACCAGATCGCCAAAGCGTGCCGTTTGGCCTTTCTCTGTCTGCCGCATGAGGCCGCGATGGAGCACGCGCCCGCGTTGCTTGCCCGCGGCGTGAAGGTCGTCGACCTCTCCGCGGCCTACCGCCTCCGCGATCCGCACGTGTACGAACGGGCCTACGGCCACCCGCACACCGACGCGGCCAACCTTGAACGTGCGGTGTACGGCCTCACCGAGTGGGCCCGCGACGAGGTCCGCGGCGCGAACCTCGTGGCCAATCCCGGGTGCTACCCGACCGTCGCGGCCCTGTCGCTCATCCCGCTGCTGCGGGCCGGTCTGATTGTGCCGGACTCCGTCGTCATCGACGCGGCCAGCGGCGTGAGCGGCGCCGGGCGCTCGCCCAAGCAACACCTGCACTTCCCGGAGGCGAACGAGAACTACTCGGCCTACGGCATCGGCACCCACCGCCACCAGCCCGAGATCGCCCAGAGCCTGCGCCGCTGGGGGACGGGGGCAAAGGGCTTCGGGCCCGCTCAGGCCGAAGCGATTGGGCGCGACCCGCTCTTCGTTCCCCACCTGCTCCCCGTCGAACGCGGCATCCTGGAGACCATCTACGCGGAGCCCACGGTCGCCGGTCTAGACACCGCCCGGGTGCAGTCCTGCCTCAAGGATGCCTACGTCCGCGAGCCCTTTGTCGTGGTCCGCGACGAGGCTCCCGCCCTGCGCGACGTGCAACGCACCAACTCCGTGCACCTCAACGCCCGCGTCGTCGCCGGGCGCGTGGTGGTGGTCGGCGTCGAGGACAACCTCGTCAAGGGTGCGGGCGGCCAGGCGGTGCAGAACGCGAATCTCATGCTGGGGATCGATGAGGCGATGGGCTTGCGCTGACGCCGGACGATCGTCGCGTCATCGACATTGTTCAAGGCGGAAGTTGTCAGCCTGCGCGATAGAGGCGTGCCGAGCCCGGGCTCACTCCTTGATCCCCTCCACCCCGCCGGTCATCGTGTATTTCCGCAGCGCCGCCTCCATGTCCACGCCGTGGATGTTCGCCAGCGTCATCAGCCACGCCAGCACGTCCGCGAACTCTTCCTCGAGGTTCGCTCGCTCTTCGGCCGTGGGCGGCTGACGCTTGCCCCCGGGCGGCGTGCCCACCGGGCGGTTGTTGTGGATCGCGGTAGCGAGTTCGCCCACCTCTTCCATCAGCAGCAGAAAGGTGCCCGCGCCGCCGCGGGCCGAGTCGGTGGCGAAGTAGCGGTCGCGGATGAGTTGCTGGAACGCGCGGATCGTGAGGTCGCTCATGCGGCCACGGTAGCCGGACTCAGCCGCGGGTGTCGTCGAGCATGACCTGCCACCACCCGGTGTCGTGCCAGGCGTCGAACTTCCATCCGGCCTCGCGGAACGTCCCTACGTACCTGAAACCCATTGACTCGTGCAGCCGGACGGAGCCTTCGTTGGGGAGCGTCACGCCTCCGACCGCGGTGTGAAAGCCTGCTTCCTGCAAACGACGGAGGAGCTCGCCGTAAAGGGCGCGGCCCACACCGCGGCGGTGGAACGACGGATCGATGTACACCCCGACCTCCGCCGTGCGGGCGTACGCCTCGCGTGTCCGCCACGTGCCGGCCTTCGCGTAGCCGGCGAAGGCCCGGTCGATCTCAGCCGCGAGCCACGGGTGGGTCGCACGGCCGGCGCGCCACATCTCCTCGAACTCCCGCGGCGTGTGCGGACGAAGACCGAAGTGCACGGCGGTGTGCTCGATGAAGTGGTTGGTGAGCGCGCACGCCGGCTCAACATCGCCGGGCCCGAAGTCGCGGATCAGCATGGGACGCATCCTACCGGCGTTCACACTGGCGATGCTGAACGCAACCGTGCGGTTAGGCGACACTATACTTACGGGGCCAAGTGCTTGGGGGGGGGGAGGCGGATTCGGAGATGTTCACGCGCATGGTGCGGTCAGTCGTCGAGCGCATCGGGTCCGTGCCGCGGGTCGCTCGATTCGCACGAGTGGCGATTTGGGCGGCCGCAACCGCCGGCGTCGCGTCGCTGGCGGGCTGCAACGACCCGTACAACGCCGTGCAGCCGCGGTTGGAATCGATGTTCGCCGCGGGCGATTACGCCGGCGCGGCCGCGCTGCTCGACGACCCGAAGAACCAGCAGGCTTTCGGCCAAAAGAGCCGGCTGGTGTACCTGCTCGACCGCGGCTCGATCGCGCTGGCCCGCGGCAACCTCGACCTGGGCCTCACCAACCTCGGCGAGGCCGAAGAGTTCATGGAGACGCGGCGCACGCCGACGGCGGGCGACGAGATCAGCCAGTGGCTGGTGAACGACTCGGCCGCGACGTATTACGGCGAACCGTACGAAGAGGTCTACGTCAACGTACTCAAGCTCGCGGCCCGGCTGGAACTCGGGCAGATCGACGGCGGGGCCACGGTCGAAGCCCGACGCGCGGCCGGCAAGGCCGACGTGCTGCGTGAGCGATACCTGAGGACCGTCCGGGCCGTGAACCACGCGGGCGAGCAGCGCGCCCCGGGCTTCTCGCCGCCCCCGCTCGGGCCGCAATACCAATCCACCGGCGGCGAGTTCATCGAGAGCCCTCTGGGCCTGTTCCTGAGCGCGGTGACGTTCATGAAGTCGGGCTCGCCGGACCTGCAGGACGTGGCCGCGCGCCGGCTCGGCACGGCGATTCAGGCCCAGGGCGGGTTGGTCGGCCCGGTGAATGCAGAGTCGTTCGCGGGTCTGGGGCGCGAGCGACCGGAGGATGTCAACACGCTCTTCGTGGCGTTTTCCGGGCGCGGGCCGACCATGCACGCCGAGCGATTCGGGCCGATCCCCATCTACACCTACACCGTGTATTTCGAGCTGCCCGTGCTCGACGGCGGATCGGCCGAGGCCGACGGCGCGCGGGTGGTCTTCGAGGACGGCGCGGCCCCGCCGCTGGACCTGGCCCTGGCCGAGGACATGCGTTCGGTCGCGGAGGCCAACCACCGGCGGCAGTTGCCGCTGATCTACGCCAGGGCGTTCCTGCGATCGACGCTCAAGGCGACGGGCGTCGCCGTGGGCACCGAAGCCCTCCGCCGCGGCACCAGCGGGCAGGAGAGCACGCAGGCCGCGGTGGAGATCGCGGGCATCATCGGCGGCCTGTTGTGGGTGACGCAATCGGAGAAGGCCGACTTGCGGTGCTGGACGTTCCTTCCCGGACAGGCCCACGTGGGGCTGGCCAAACTGTCGCCGGGCGAGCACCGCGTGCACATCGAGTATCTTCGTTCCGGCGGCGTGCTTTACGCAACACCGCCGCAGACGGTCACAGTGGGGGACGGACGGAACGATCTCACCACCGTGGTGGGGCACTATTGGAAATAGGGTTTATGGGCCGGGGACGCCGGGCGGAGAGGACGGGGCGGGGGAGAGACGATCGATCAAAGGAGCAATTGATGAGCAGCATTCGATTGGTTGGAACTTCCCTTGTCGCGGCGGCTCTGCTGTGGTCGGCCGGTTGCGCCCCGACCTACCGCGAGGTCAAGCGCGTGCCCGCGGACGCCGTCGTGGACGTTGATTACGGCTTCAACGACACCGACGCCCGTATCGTCTGGCAGCAGATGTCCGACGACGCGAACTTCCGCGGGTGGACCGACCGCTGGATCCAGGAGCACGGCGGCCAGCGCCCGATCATCATCATCGGGCCGATCAAGAACAACACGCAGGAATACATCAACACCAACCTCTTCACACGCAACTTCGAGCGCGAGATGCTCAACAGCGGCAAGGTGCGGGTGGTGAGCGCCCGCGACGACCGCGGCGAACTGCGCGACGAGCGCCTGCAGGGCCAGGAGTGGAACAGCCCCGAGACCCGCAAGATCATGAAGAACGAGCTCGGCGCCGACCTGATGCTGCTCGGCGACATCAACGACGTCCAGCAACGCTCGCTCTCGGGGCGCACGGTGTCGAAGTACTACCAGGTCAACCTCGACCTGACCAACATCGAGACCAACGAGAAGGTGTGGATCGGGACGGCGGAGGTGAAGAAGGTGAGCACGGACAAGTAGTGGGCGAGCCCTGCATGCTAGTTGGCGTATCGATACACCGGCGAGAGGCTTGACACAGCGACCGTTTTATCTCACAATTGGGCGATGTGTTGGGGTGGGGAGAGGTAGGCGAGGCCAATGCCGATGCAAATCGCGGCAACACTTCTGATCGCCATGTGCCTGTGCATCACCGGCTGCTGTCGGAGGCATTATTGCGAAGGATTGAGGCAGTGGCGGGCGCAGGTGGCGGTCGGCTTTGAAGACTGCTGCCGCAAGCCGACCGAGGCTGAGCGTCAGGCGTGCCTGTCGGCTTTCGGAGAGAAGGTGCAATCCGCGCTCGCGCTCGACAGCTCAGTACGGATGGCCTGCGATGACGGGAACGCGGCCGAGGCTCGCGGCTTTGTGAAGCAGTTTCGCACCCTGTTCCCGCCACGGATCATCTCCGTTCCCGCGCCGGCCGCGGAGCCGGGCAAGACGGACGGCAAACCGACCGTCGTCAACACCGGGGTGGTCTTCGGTGAGCATGACTGGATCGAGGCGGGCGTGAAGGGTGCAGGCGTGGACCTGAAGTTGGCCGAAGGGGCCGAGTGCAAGCCCGCGACCGACGCCGATGCGACGGGCGGCGGCGGGACTTTCTCGCTCGCAGACCGCTCGACCATGAACGTGCGCTTCGGCGCCGATCCGGCGGTGCCGCTGGCGCTCTCGGGCACACTCACACTCTCCGACTTGCATCGTTCGGACCGGGGCAAGTCCGCCGTTCCCACCGCGCTGGACTTCAAGCTCACCGCCGTCGGCGCGGACCTCGCGCTCACGCTCGACAAGTCCAGCCCGTACAACCGGCTCGTGACCGACGCGAAGGGAATCGGTACGCTGGCGTTCGCGGCGACGATCGACAGCCCGGCGCCGGGCTTGGCGCCGTGCTGGTACATGGGCGCGACGCTCTATTTCGTGCTGCCGGTACGTGTGTCGGAGGATTTCCGCACGCTCACGCTCACGATGTCGAAGCAGGAGCCGGCGTCCGAGTACACGCCGGTCGAGCCGTGGGTGCTCAGGGCCGCGGATGGGCGATGGAAGGGCAAGATCACCAACACGCCGCAGGCCGACACCGACGGCGACGGCATCCGCGACGGGGCGAACGAACTCATCTACGCCGTGTGGCACGAAATGGCGGATTACTGCGACATGGTGAAGCACTGACCCTCGGCGGTGGACCGGCGTTCGCGCGACGGTTTACGGCTCCCGGCCGTACGCTATGTGTACGGATTTTGTACAGATATTCAGCGAATCCCAAACCTGATGGGAAGGGTGCGGGAGGAGGGGGACGACGATGATTACGACCGACACACAGTCCAAACCGCCGCGAACCGTGAACCGCCGACGCTTGCCTCCCCCGCACAGACCGCTATCCTTCCCGTCCCAAACCTGACCCGACCCCGCCCCCGTTCGGTTTCCCTATGCCCACGATCAACCAGCTCATCCGCAAGCCCCGCCGCCCCGTCGTCGCCAAGTCGCGCGTCCGCGACATGGACGAGTGCCCGCAGAAGCGCGGCGTGTGCTTGGTGGTCAAGACCGTCACGCCCAAGAAGCCCAACTCGGCCCTCCGCAAGGTGGCCCGTGTCCGCCTGTCCAACGGCAAGGAAGTCACCGCCTACATCGGCGGCGAGGGACACAACCTGCAGGAGCACTCGATCGTGCTCGTGCGCGGCGGGCGCGTGCGCGACCTCCCCGGCGTCCGCTACCACATCGTCCGCGGCACCCTTGACTGCCTCGGCGTCGAGAAGCGTCGCCAGGGCCGCTCGCTCTACGGCGCCAAGAAGGTTGCGAAGAAGTAAGCCAAGAGCCCCGAGCGCAAGCTCGGGTTCGTCGTCTGTCCAAACAATCGCGCCCGGGCGCAGCCGCAGCGTGCGGCAGTGAATCCGGGCCACGGCAAGTAATCGGGCTCCGCTGGCCGGCGGGGTTCGGTGAACAGGTGACGGGCCGCAACGCTCGTCGATGAGCCCCAAGGAGTTTGAAATGGCCGGCAGAATTACCGCCGCGGACGCGCAGCTCCGCCCCGACCCACGCTTCAACGACGTGGTCCTCTCCCGCTTCATCAACTGCGTGATGCACGACGGCAAAAAGGCCGTGGCGCAGCGCGTGGTGTACGACGCGATGGAGATCATCCAGGAGAAGCTCGGCAAGGAGACCGCCCCGGAGGCGCCCAAGCACGCCATCGAGGTTTTCCAGCGGGCCATCGAGAACGTCAAGCCGTTCGTCGAGGTGCGCTCCAAGCGCGTCGGCGGAGCCAACTACCAGGTCCCGATTCCGGTGAACCGCAAGCGCCAGCAGTCGCTGAGCTTCCGCTGGATCATCCAGGCCTGCCGCAGCGGCAAGGGCCGCCCGATGAGCCACCGACTGGCCGACGAGCTCTACGCCGCGGCCAAGGGCGAGGGCGCGGCCATGAACACCCGCGACCAGACCCACCGCATGGCCGAGGCCAACAAGGCCTTCGCCCATTACGCCCGCTGATCGATTCCCGTATCCGTACTCGCACACGTGCCACAGCCAGCCCACCCCGGGGCTGGCTGTGTTGCTTTGGCGGTTGATCACGTTGGATTCAGTGTTGCCGCGACATCCACTCGTCCGCCAGCACGCCCCACACGAGCGTGTCGTCCCAGCCCAGCCCATCGACCCAGCGCGCCTGCACCAGCCGCGCTTCCTCGCGCAGTCCGAGCTTCCGCGGCACGCGCTGCGAGGCCAGGTTCCGCCCGGCGCAGCGGATGTGGACTCGGCGGAGCCCCCAGCCGCCCAGAGCCTGTTCGGTGAACGCCCATGTCAGGAGCGAGGCCACGGCCCGTGTGCAGATTCCCTGCCCGTGACGGTCCGGGCGCACCCAGTAGCCGGTCTCCGCCTCGTGCCAGCGAGCGTTGATGTTGTGCAGCCCCGTTCCGCCCAGCGGCTCACCGCTCGCCGCGTCGAAGATACCCAGGGCAAAGTCGTCCGCCGGCGGCTCGCGCCGTTCGCGATTGACCCGCATCCGCTCGATCGCCGCGGCGCACTCATCAACCGTGCGGTTGTCGCTCGCGGCCCAGGGCAACCACGGCAACAGCCGGTCACGCCCGGACTCGATCGCCGCGAGCATCGGGGCGGCATCTCCGGCCCGCCAGAACAGCAACCGCAGATCGCCCGCGAGCAGGCCGTCGGGAAGAGGAACGGGCGGTGACCACAATGCCGGAGCCGAGGGCGGGTTACGGAGAGGCGTGTGCATGCCGCAAAACCTCGCGGGCATTGAAGGGTTCTGCAACACACCGCCCATCGCGATCAACCGAAGCGACTGTCAAAATCGTTGTGCGATCCGATCCAGACCCAGACAATGGAGTCGCCGGTGCGTTCGCCCACGGCGCGATATTGCTCGTTGATTCGGACGGACCAGATGTGTTCGTAGCCCCCGAGTTTCTTAAAGCGCAGCGATGGATGCTCCGGGTTCTCGGCGAACAGGGCGTAGGCCTTTCGAGCCGCCTCCCTCGCACGCGGGTCGAGCGCTTCGTACATGCGCCAGAAACTGGGGCGAGTGAGGGACTTCAAAGTCGGTTGGGGTCCAGGGGTGATTCAGGTTCCGCGGCGGACTCCCGCAGGTACTCCTCCAACTTGGGTCTTCGGTCGGGCGACGCGATCAGCCGTTCCCACCGCTCATCGTCCTGTTTCGCCAGGAGAAATCGGGCGAAATCCGCGACCTCGACGCGCTTGCTTTCCGGTAACTGCTCGCAGAGGCGGATGAGTTCTTGCGTCTCCGTGCTCATGGCGGAATCGTAATCGGTAGGGGCCGGCGATTCCAACGGCGGGGGCGTGCCGAGCTCCCAGCCCATACCATCGCCCCGTGCCGCCTCCATCTGGCCATCAACCCCCCGCAGACCTCCTTCGCTACCACCGCCAAATGCTCCTGCCCGGCTTTGGCGTGGAAGGCCAGCGTCGGCTCGGCGGATCGCGCGCCCTGTTGGTGGGCTGCGGCGCTCTGGGAACGGTGGTCGCCGACGCACTCGCCCGGGCGGGCGTCGGCCGCCTCAGGATCGTGGACCGCGACCTGGTCGAGGCGACCAACCTGCAGCGGCAGGTGCTCTATGACGAGGCCGACGCCCGAGAGGGTCGGCCCAAGGCGGAGGCCGCGGCCGCGCGCCTGTTGCGGGTGAATCCCGGAGTCACCGTCGAGCCCGTGGTGGCCGACCTCAACCCGCGCAACGCCGAGCGACTGGCCGAGGGCGCGGCGGTCGTGATCGACGGCACCGACAACTTTCAGACCCGTTACCTGCTCAACGACCTGGCCGTGAAACGCGGCGTTCCATTGGTGTACGGGGGTGTCGTTGGCACGACGGGCATGACGATGACGATTGTGTCCGATTCGGCGCGAAGCGGGGGAGCAAGGAGGGTCTCGCCCTGCCTGCGATGCGTGTTCCCCGACCCGCCGCCGCCCGGCGTTTCGCCGACGTGCGAGACCGCGGGGGTGCTCGGGCCGATGGCGGGCGTGGTCGCGTCGATCCAGGCGGCTGAGGCGTTGAAGATCTTGCTCGGCCGGTTCGATCTGCTTTGCCCGACCCTGAGCCAGTTCGACATTTGGAACAACGAGCGGCGCACGATCGACCTGGGCGCGATCGATCGGGCCGCGTGCCCGTGCTGTGCCGGGCGCCGGTTCGAGTTTCTCGACGCTGACGCGGACGAGACCGTGAGCCTGTGCGGGGCCGATGCGGTGCAGGTGCTTCCGCCGCGAGAGGTCCCCGCGGGGCTCGATCTGGCCGTGCTGGCCGCGACGCTCGCGCCGCTGGGCGAGTTCCACGCCGGGCCCACGATCCTTCGCGGCCGGCTGACCGACTCGGGCGGTGCGGGGGGGGGGGGGGGGGGGGTGGGGGGGGCGGGGGGCCGCGGGGGGCGGGCGATCAGCAGGGGCCGGGCCGACATGGCGGGGGCCCGCCCGGCTTCCCCCCCGCACACCGGCG
>CAZVZG010000003.1:47650-205782 GCA_964630785.1 uncultured Phycisphaeraceae bacterium
GGCCCGGCCGCGGGGGGCGGTCGCGCCCGCCGCCGCCCCCCCCCCGGGGGGGGCGGGGGGGGCGGGGGGGGGGGGGGGGGGGGGGGGGGGGGGGGGGGGTCGGGCTGACGGTCTTCCGCGACGGGCGGGCGATCATCAGGGGCACGACCGACATGGCACGGGCCCGCTCGATCTACGCCCGCTACATCGGCGCATGATCCGGCCCGGTATGATCGGATGAGGCAGACGGTTTTCACGGAGTTTGACCATGGGTCAGATCGGCAAGGTCATCGCCCCCTCGGGCCATCTCGCGCTCTCGCTGGCCGAGGGTTCGCTCAAAGGCGTCACGCCCGCGATGTTCGCACGACTGGCGACCGGCAAGGACGGCAAGCCTGTCCAGAGCAACCACCCCGCGTGGGTGTACGGGCACCTGGCGTCGTACTGCTCCCGTGCGCTGGACATGCTGGGCCACCCCGACGCGGCGAAGTTCAAGAACCCCGCGCTGGAGGCCGCGTGCAAGAACGGAACCCAGTGCCTGGACGACCCCTCGGGGAAGGTCTACCCGGCGATGGACGTGGTGACCAAGGCGTACTTCGACGGCTACCGCGCGGTGCTCGCCGCGCTGGCCGAGGCCGACGACGCGACGCTGCTGCGGCCCAACCCGGCCGAGGGCCGGATGAAGGAGCTGCTCCCGACGGTGGGCGCGATGCTCTCGTTCCTGGTCGCGGCCCACCCGATGAACCACCTCGGCCAGGTGAGCGCGTGGCGGCGGTTCATGGGCCTGGGTTCGGCGATGTGACCGCGAGCCGCGTGCGCGAAGCGTCACCGCGGAGTCGCGGGGGCTGAACCTTCGTTTGATTCTTCCTCCGCGCTCTCCGCGCCTCCGCGGTGAACCCGTGCATCATCTGGCCTCGCTGCCCATCGGGTGCGCGAAGTGCTCTTCCTGCACGGGCACGACGTGCTCGAGGATCTTCTGCAGCACGCGTCCGGGCGAGCCGATCGCGTCCACGTCCGCGATGACGTTCGACGGGTAGCACTCCAGCACGGGGTAGGTCTCGCGCTCGTACACCTCCCAGCGGCGGCGGATGACCTCGACCTTGGCGTCGTCGGCGCGGTTCTCCTTGAGGGCCCGCCGCTGCAGCCGCTCGATCATCTTCTCCTTGTCCGGGCAGACCAGGTGGATGACCTTGAGCACCTTGATGTACTTCTTCATCATCACGGCCTGCGCGGGGTTCCGCGGGATGCCGTCGAGCACCAGCATGTCCACCTGCGGCTTGTAGATGCTCAGCACGGTCTGCGCGTGCAGGTTCTTGTGCCACATCTGCACGGTGACCTCGTCGGGCACGAGCTCGCCGCGGCTGGAATACTCCCTGAAGATCTGCCCCAGCTTGGAGTTCATGTCCATGCTGCGGAACACGTCGCCGCACGAGAGGTGGTAGAACCCCGGGATCTGCCCGAGGATCTTGCCCTGCGTGCCCTTGCCGGCGCCGGGGGCGCCGAAGAGGAGGATGGTCTGGTAGCGCTGGGGGGAGGCCATGAGGGCAGACGGTAATCGGCCGGCGGCGGGAGGGCAAGTGTGGGGGAGGGCCCAAGGGAGCCCTCCGCGCAAGCGGAGGAGAAGGGCGGCGTGAAAGGGTGATGGGGCAATCGCGGCAAACAAGCCGCCTGGACCAAGAAAAACGGATCAAGAGAGCCCTCCGCGCAAGCGGAGGGTGAGGGGCCGACCGGCCGAGCGGGTGACGGGGCGGGGGAGGTGGGGGGTGGACGGGCGGATAACGGCCTGCGCGGGCGGACGGGCCGGGAAATGGGCGGGCTTTGTGGCGTATGTGCCCCGCTCGCACGTCAGCGCGCTGAACGCGCTCGTCAGCGTGTCGGGATCGTGTGTCAGCGCGGCGGACGGACCGGGCATCCGCTGGCTATCGGGCCGGCCCGGGGCGGTTGTTCAGTCGCGTCCCGTCGTGGTCGCGGGTCGTCGCGGGAAGTCGAGCCTTTGAGTCCAAATGTAACCGGTCGCCGCGAACGAGATCGTGACCTTCGCCCACTCGGGCATCCACGGCAACCGGGGCGCGGGCTGAAACGACCGTGTTTGTCCGTCCCGCCACGTCACGAGACGCTCACGCGCTTCCGAGTTGGCGTTGCTGTCGAGGTAGCCGTGCGGCATGTAGACCCCCGTCCAACTCCGCGTCAACTGGTCGGCCCCGTGGTGGAACTCCAGCGTGATCGTGTGTTCGGGGATCGCTGCCACGCCACGCAGCGTGAGGTCAACCCGGGGGACCAGGTTGATGATCCCGGCGTCAACAAGCTTCGCATCGAACCTGAGCCGCCCTTCCAACAAGCCCCGGATGTCTGCATCGCGCTCGGCGCCCGCGTAAGTGTACATCAGGCCCTCGTCGCGCAGCTCGGGCGACCAGACCGAAACGGCGACGCTCTGAACCGAGTACACCGTCTGTTGAGCAAGCTGTTGTCCGCCGACGCTGACGCCGATGCCGTACCTCGCGGACTTGACCGTGCCGGAAGGCCAATCGGGGATGAAGTGCACGTTCCGGGCCTTGTCTCCCGACGCGCCTGTGAGGGTGACGGACACGACGCAATCGTGAAGGTCGCGCCCGAAAATGTTCCTCAGATTCAGTACGTCGTACGGCGTGGTCAGGCCGTGCCAGGACTCGTCAAGGTCGATCGCCAGTGCGTGCCGGGCGCACGGCGGGCCCGCAAAGGAAGGCGCTACCGCGGCGAGCGCCCACTGGATGCCGCGGTTTCGTTGGAACGCGGCCGCGTAGGTCCGCTCAAGCCCCTCACGCTCACCCGAGGCATGAATCGCGCCCTGCAACCCGCCGAAAGCGATCGCCGGGTCGCCCGCGACAAACCCGATGAGCGCGAGCAGCACATCGCCGGACCCATCCCCGGCCGAATAAAGGGCCCGATGGGCGGCGAGGAACTCCGATTGCGCGGCGGCGGCCTCGTCGGCAAGCGCGGCGACTCTCGCGGGGCCGGACTCCAAGGCACGGTATTCCGCGAGTCTCGCGTCGGCCTCCGCGTAGACATCGTCCATGGCCGGTCGGTCAAGGCGAGCGTCCGGGTCGGAAAGGATCGGGTCGCAGAGCGCTCCCGCGAGCGTCGCGAACTCGATTGCTCCGCGAGCGGGTTCTATGACTTTCGGCGTTTGCACACCCGGCGTACCTTGGGGCTCGGTCGCTCCCGCTCCGCCCGATCGCTCTCTCCGATCACATCCTGCAACCACGAGAAAGCACAGCGCGACAGCCACAACAAGCGCACGATCGGGTCCATTCATTTCAGCAATCCCTCTGTGCGAGCCCCCGCTCTCGGGACGACGCTACTTCAGACCCAGCTGTGAGGCGTTGAAAACGATCGGCAGGTATCCTTCACACGAGACCGTGTACGAGTCGCCCGCTCCAACGGCCCAGTTCCATTCGAGGCCCCCCAGCTCGACAACTGCCCTGGGATTCAAATGGTCGATGTCGAACGACGCGTCGTCTCCGCGCCGTAAGTTCTTGCACGTGATTTTGACTCCGGTGAGGTAGCGGTCGCTGTCGTTTTTTACCTGGAGGACGAAAGGCGTGAGAACTCCCTTGCGTGCCGACAGGCGGATCGGAGGTTGCAGCCCCTGAACCCGGATGAGTTGCGGCGCTGCGAAAAGGATCACACCGCCTGCAACGAGGGCGACGACCAGTGCCCGCCGCGCCACGGACGCTGCTTTGGCGCCTTTCCGATGTCCCACTTGCTCCAGCCGCGCTTGCCGCGCGGACACGTACCCGTCCCTCATGCCCCTGAGGCCTTGGAGGATTGCTCTCGCGATCGCCATGGTTGCCTCCGCGTGTCGGGTCAGTTGACATGCGTTCAACGTCAACAGCATACCAACAGATGCGAGACAGGTGGCGACCGCGCCAACCCGCGGGGTTGGTGTCCATGCCGACCGTTATAGCGAACGCCCGACCACGGCCGGACGCCCGGAGCGGCGCCCAGCCGTGCCTCGCCCCATTCCCCGATGCCCGATGCCCGATGCCTCCCCTCCCCCCTACTTCTTCGCCTTCTCCTCCTCCTCGCGGATCTCCTTGATGAGGTTGGCGGGCATGGGGCGGTACTCGAGGAACTCCATCGTGTTGCTGGCCCGGCCCTGCGACATGCCGCGGAGCGACGTGGTGTAGCCGAACATCTCCGAGAGGGGCACCTCGCAGGTGACGAGCTTGACCGGGTCGCGGTCCTCGGTGTCGATGATCATGCCGCGGCGCGACATCATGTCGCCGGTGACGTTGCCGAGGTAGTCGTTGGGGACGGTGACGACGACCTTCATGATCGGCTCGAGCAGCGTGGGGCCGGCCTTGGGCACGGCCTCCTGCAGGGCGATCCGCCCGGCCTGCTCGAAGGAGAGCTGGTCCGAGTCGACCGCGTGGAACGAGCCGTCGGTGAGCGTGACCTTGATGTTGATGAGCGGGTAGCCGGCGAACACGCCGCTCTTGGCCGCCTGGCGCACGCCGTACTCGACCGAGGGGATGAACTCCTTGGGGATCGAGCCGCCGACGATCGCGTTCTCGAAGGCGACCTGGTCGGAGAAGTCCAGCTCCTCCGCCGCGGCCTGCTCGGCGGTGAAGGGCTCGATGTCGATCGTGCAGTCGCCGAACTTGCCGCGCCCGCCGGTCTGCTTCTTGAAGAGGCCGCGCACGTCGGAGGCCTTCCTGGTGATGGCCTCGCGGTAGGAGACCTTGGGCTTGCCGACGTTGACGTTGATCTTCATGTCGCGGACGAGCTTGTTCTTGATGATCTCCAGGTGCAGCTCGCCCATGCCCGCGATGATGGTCTGGCCGGTCTCCTCGTTGTAGTTTGAGCGGAAGCTGGGGTCCTCGCGGCGGATGACGCCCAGGGCGTCGGCGAGCTTGCGCTTGTCGTCCTGGGTCTTGGGCTCGATCGACATCGCGATGACGGGCTCGGGGAAGAACATCCGCTCGAGGATGATCGGGTTGTCCAGGTCGCAGAGCGTGTCGCCGGTGTAGCTGTCCTTGATGCCGACCACCGCGACGATGTTGCCCGCGGAGACCTCGTCGAGGGGGATGCGGTTCTGCGCGTGCATCTCGAAGATGCGGCTGGCGTTCTCCTTCTTGCCGTTGCCGGGGTTGAGCACCCGGTCGCCCTTCCTCAGCGTGCCCGAGTAGACGCGCATGTAGGTGAGGTCGCCGTGCTGGTCGGAGACGACCTTGAACACCAGCGCCGAGAACGGCGCGGCCGGGTCGTGCGGGCGGCTGAGGGCCTTGTCCTTGTCCCTGGGGTCGGTGCCCGTGACCTCGGGCTTCTCCGTCGGGGCCGGGAGGTAGTCGCACACCGCGTCGAGCAGCCGCTGGATGCCGATGTTGCGGAGCGCCGCCCCGCACAGCACCGGGTAGCACCGGCGGTCGATCACGCCCTTGCGCAGGGCCGCCTTGAGCTCGTCGACTGTGATCGACGACTCGTCGGTGAGGTACTTGTCCATCAGGTGGTCGTCGAGCTCGGCGATCTTCTCGACCATCTGGTGCCGCCACCTGGCGATGGTCTCCCGCATGTCGGCGGGGACGTCCTTCTCGATGACCTTCTCGCCCTTGTCGCCCTCGAAGAAGTACGCGCGCTGCGTCATCAGGTCGACCAGGCCCTTGTGGTCGTGGCCCAGGCCGATGGGGTACTGGATCGCGATGCCGTTGGCGCCCAGCCGGCTCTTGATCGTGGCGAAGCTGAAGTCGAAGCTCGCGCCGATCTTGTCCATCTTGTTGACAAAGCACAGACGCGGCACCTTGTACCGGTCGGCCTGACGCCAGACCGTCTCGGACTGCGCCTCGACGCCCTCCTTGCCGTCGAACACCGCGACCGCGCCGTCGAGCACGCGGAGCGACCGCTCCACCTCGATGGTGAAGTCCACGTGCCCGGGCGTGTCGATCAGGTTGAGCTTGAACTCGCGGCCCTTGTACGTCCACGGGCAGGTCGTTGCGGCCGACTGGATCGTGATGCCCCGCTCCTGCTCCTCCTGCAGGAAGTCCATCGTGGCCGTGCCCTCGTGCACCTCGCCGAGCTTGTAGTTCTTGCCGGTGTAGTAGAGGATGCGCTCGGAGACGGTCGTCTTGCCGGCGTCGATGTGGGCGCAGATTCCGAAGTTGCGGATGTGGGAGAGGTCGGCGGGCATGGTCGGGGTCCTTGTCTGACTGCTGCGGGATGCTGAGCCGCCCGTGGGCGGCCGGTGGTTCGTGATGTCTTCCGGCCGTCGCCCCTATGGGCGGCGTTGCCGGGTGGGGTCGGGGGGACGAGTGTTCGCGACGCGGACGCCGTGGCCGCGCATCGTGCGGGCGGTCTTGGGCGTCGATCCTGTGAGCGGGCCGCGAGAGAAGAGGCGCGGAATCGACAATCCGGAACGTCGGTCGCTACCAGGTGTCGTCGCTATCGCCGGATTCGTCATCGCCCATGCTGCGGCCCTCGCGGAGCAACGCGGGCTCGAACAGCCGTAAGTTGCTGCGAATAAGCGGGTTGCGCACTCGGCCCGGCACCGGGCCGCCGCGCAAGGAACGCGGATTGTTCGCAGATTGACAGGCCCGGTCAAGGACGACCGCTTCCGTCGGTTTTCGGCGGGGATTCACCGCCGGGCGTGGCGAGGCGTTCCATTTCCACCCTGTCCCCGGGCGACAATCCCCGAGTCTCGCGGTCCAATCGCGTCCATCCGTCCAAATCCAGGGCACGCCGGGCCCAGGTTGCGGCCTCGCGCCCGCGCCCGAGCCGTCGGCTCAGGTCGGCGATCTTGACGGCCAAGCTCGGGTTGTACGGGTCGAGCGCGGCCGCGCGGATGAGCAGGTCCACCGCGGTCTCAAGATCGGGCCCTGTCGATGCGCCCGCGATCGTCTCGTACACGAGCGACTGCGCCCGCATTCGTGAGGGATTGAGCGCGGCCCGCGCGGGATCGGCCGGCGGCACACACCCGGGGATCGCCGCGATCGCCTTTGAGCGAAGTTGTGCTCTGAGTCCTTCATCCGCGCCGACGGTCTGCAACATCCGCAGGTAGAGCCGACCGGACTCGCGTCCGACCCGCCACTCGTCTGGATACAGCGATTGAGCCCGATCGAGCAGCTCCGCCGCGGGGGGCAGGAACTTCCGGTCCATGTCGGCCATCGCCTGCTCCCACCCCTCGCGCCCCGGCGCGATCGGGTGCCCGATGAGTGACTCCACGTCCCGCGTCAAGCGGGCGGGGTCGTCAGGCGGTTCGCCGGGCACGGGCGGAACGCTCAACGCGTGCGAACGCTCGCTGATCTCCGCGAGCGGGCGGAGCTCGTTCGCGGCCTTCACGAGATCGACCTGCCAACTCCAGGCCGGGAGGGCGCCGGCGATGACGGTCAGCCCGGAGAGGGCCGCGCAGATCATCGCCCCCAGGACAGCCGGCAAGGTTCGTCCGGCGGCGCGTTCGGACAGCCCGCCCGATGCCCCCGTCCCGATCGCCGCCAAAAACAGCCCGCACGCGGCGACGTTGGAGGCGGTCAACTCGACCTGAGCGTGCGCCAGCAGGGCGAGCGCCCCCGCGCAGACGGCGATCCGAACCCAGCGTTCTTCTGCGGTGACCAGCGCGGCGTGCACGACCACGCAGCCCACGGCCAACCCGATCACACGCAGGAGCGCGGTGTCCGGGGTGATGTAAGGGCTCTCCAACCACGCCGCCGCGATTGTTGCGGCGGCCAGCGTCAGCATGCCCGCGCGCGTGGCCTGCCGGCGATCATCGGCGGCCACGGGGCTCGGCCGTTCGGTCTCGCTCACCAGCCCCCGTCCCAGCAGCACCGACGCCGCGATCAGCACGGCCGCCCACGCGAGCCCCGCCACGCCGAGCGTGGTGAGCCAGTCGAGCAGCACCGAATGCGGGCTGGTGATCTCCTCCGGGTTCAGCGGGTTTTTGGCCGCGAGGTAGGCGAGCTGGTAGCCGTCGGGGCCGACGCCCCTCCACGGGTGCGAGACCAAGATTCGCGCAGAGGCCTGCATGTAGAACCAGCGGAAGAGGATGCTCAACTCGCCGAGGCGTTCACCGATGAGACCCCGCAAGGCCACGGCGCCGAGCACGCCGAAAATGCACACCGGCCCGATGAGCGAGCCGATCCGCCGAACGAGCTTCACGCGATCCGCCGCGTGGCCGAGCACGACCAAACTCAGCCCGAGCGCCGCCGTCACGTAGCCGCCCTTGGAATCAGCGAAGTAGACCGTGGCCCCGGCGCCGACCAGCGCCGCCAGCGCTCCCGCCAGTTGCACACCCGAAGATCGCTTCTGCTCTCTGCGCCGGAGCAGCGCCCAGACCCACGCCGCAGCGGCCGCGAGCGCGAACGCGCCGAACGACGCGGTGACATTGGAAAGCCCGAACCAGCCGGTGGCCTCGGGCTGGCTCATGCGTCGGATGTACGCCCGGGCCATGGGCGAGTCTTCAGTCCAGCCGCGCGAGGCCAGCCAACGTGCCTGGTCAGCGTTGAAAGCGGCCACCGTGACCGGGTGCTCGATGAACACCTGCTGGGCCCCGCGCAGGCCGAGGACGACTACGAACGCCAGCAGCACCCCCAGCACCGCGCGGCGGACGCGCGGCTCGCGTGCCGCGTGAACAATCGCCACGAGCGACCACACCGCGCCCGCCCAAGCGATGCCGATCCGCTGGTTCCCGAGTGTGCCGTGCGCCGCGGCCGAGCCGATCGCCTGCCACCACCACCCGTGCAGCACGATCACCGCGCTTCCGGCCGCCGCTCCGAGAATCCACAGCGGCCCCACGCGCCGGCCGGACATCGCCTCCGAAACGAGAAGTAGAGCGGCCCCGAGCAGCGTGATCGCGTCAACGAGCATCGATCCGGCGGGCCCCATCGCCGGCGTCGAAAGCGAAAAAAAGGTCGGGTCGAGTTCCCACCCCGGCAGCGTGGTCGTGGGCGTCATGGCACGGGTGAGCATGGGCGCCAGCACGAGCACGAGGCCGAACCAGCGGCAGAACGCGGCCTGGGCTCCGCCGTCTCGCGGCGCAGAAAATGAAGCCGTGGAGGAGTGAGTGTTCACGGGGTCCTCGCCCACTCGTAGCCCGCCAGCACACCGAGGATGAGCAGCGTCTGCACGCCCACGAGCACGCCCTGCCACGGCTCCAGCCGCGGCAGAGCGATGCCCCCGATCGCGGTCGCGGCCGCGCACCCGTAGATGACCAGCACGGCCGCGCGGCTGCTCAGCCCGTGGCCGACGAGCCTGTGCGAGAAGTGCTGCAGGTCGCCGACGAGCGGCGACTTGCCCTGAGAGAGGCGGATCACCGACACCGAGCACAGGTCGTAGAGCGGCACGGCCAGGATCACCAGCGGCGTGAGCAGCACGTGCCAGCCCCGGAGCGTCGCCGGGGCCGCAGGATCGTCCGCGATTCCAAGCGCTTGCGGCACGTAGGTCAGCCGCACCGAGAGCAGCGCGATCAGGAACCCGACCACGAGGCTGCCCCCGTCGCCCATGAACACGCTCGCCCCGCCCTTGGGCTCGTCGGGTTGCCGCTGATTCGCGCCCGCGCGAGATCGCCACGGAAAGTTGAACACGAGAAACCCCAGCACCGAGCCCACCAGCAGCGCGAGCACTGCCGCGATGAACCACTGCGGCGGCGCGGCGACCAGCGACGTGACGAGGAACGCCGCGGCGCAGATGGCCGCCACGCCCCCCGCGAGCCCGTCCATGTTGTCGAGGAAGTTGAACGCGTTGGTCACCGCGACGATCCAGGTCACGGTGATCGCGACGGACAACCACGGCCCGCCCACGCGCCCGTCCAACAGTGTGAGCAGGCGCGAGTCTGTGCCGACGACGGCGCCCGCCGAGACGAGCAGCATCAACGCGAGCTTGATCCCCGGCCCGAGCGGCCGGCGGTCGTCGATCAGTCCGAGCGCGTGCAGCAGCGTGAACGCGATCAGCACGATTCCGGCGTGCCCCATCATCTGCCGCAGGCCGTCGAGGTGAGGGGCCAGTTCGGGCACGCGGGCGACGATCGGGCCAACCGCGTCAAACCGGACGACCGCCAGGCCCGCGATCATGGGCAACGCCACTCCGGCGTAGATGCCGATGCCGCCCGTGTTGGGCACGCGCCGGGCCGGCGCCTTGACCTGCCCCGCGACGCCCGCGCCGTCGAGCGCGTTCAACCGACGCCCCAGCGCGCGCGCCAGCCACGTCGCGGGCACGGCGACGGCGAACGCCACGAGGATGAGCGACAAGCAAAGGCCGGTCATAGGCGGGGTAGTAAAGCAGCAACGCGCCCAAACCGCAAAGCGGCGCCTCCCCGCGGCCGACGTGTTCTACACCCCCGGGCTGGTGATCGGCGTGCCGCACTCGGGGCAATGGTCCGTGCGGTCGGCGATCTCGGAGAGGTCGTACCCGCACTTGGAGCAGTGCAGCAGGATGGCCCCCTTCCCGGCCGAGCGCTTCGACGCGCGCCGGCCGCGCCCCGCGGGCGCGGGCCGCAATCCGTGCCGGGACTCTCCGCTTCCCGAGCGGACCCGGCCCAGCACGGCCGCGACCGTCCACATCACGACGAACCCGCCGAGCACAATGCCCGCCATGATGAAGACCCGGTCCGGCCACGGGCCGAGCTTGTCCACCAGCGTCGGCGTCGCGCGCAACTGGTTGCCGATGAACCCGTAGTTGCTGTCGAGCGCGTGGTTCACACCGATCATCGCCAGCGCGTACACGATCGTCGCGGCCACCGCCATCAGCAGGTCGCGGAGCGCGGGACGGTAGCGGCGGACGGCCAGGTCGTACACCGCCGTGCCCACGATCGCCAGGTGGACCAGCCAGAACAGGTAATACTTCTCGTGCGCCGGCCCCTCCTCCAGCGTCGGCGTGATCCACGCCTGCGTCGAGAGCCCGATCCCCCAGAAGAACGACACCGCCCGCGGAAGCCGCCAGTGCGTGAGGAACACCAGCGGCGCGTTGAGGCACGCCAGGTCGCACAGCTGGAGCGGCAGCGACTCCCTGAGGTCGAACTGCCCCGGCAGGTTCCAGTAGACCAGCGACCACACGTTGACGCACACGGCGAACCCGCCCCAGGCGTCGGCCAGGCGGGCCTCGGCGTCGAGCCGTTGGCGGGCCAGCAGCCGCCGCCCGAGCCAGCACGCGCCGATCATCAGCGTCAGCGTCCACGCCGCGCTGGCCAGGTGCATCCAGGTGAACGGGTGGAACACGACGGCCCACTGGGGCAGCTCGGCCGGGGAAGGGCTCATGGGCCGAGGATATCGGCGACTCGCGGCGTGCAACGCCACTCCCGATGCGGCGGGCCGCGCCGCCGAATCTCCTATTCAGCCCCGCGCCGGCCCGCGGTTCTCGTGGCGCAGCTGGCCGCACGCGGCCGAGATGTCGCGCCCGCGGCTGGCCCGGATGTGCGCGTTCACGCCGGACTCTCTCAGCACCCGCTGGAACGCCCGCACGCCCTCGTCGTCGGGCCGGGCGAAGGGCATCCCTTTCACCTCGTTGTAGCGGATGAGGTTCACGTTGGCGCGCAGGGTCTTGGCGACGCCCGCGAGCTCGCGAGCGTCCGCGGGCCGGTCGTTGACGCCGCCGAGCAGGATGTATTCGAGCGTGATCTCGCGGCCGGTCTTGTCGAACCACTTCCGGCAGGCCGCGAGCAGCTCGGGGATCGACGTGTGCTCGGCCCAGGGGATCAGCTCACGCCGCAGCGCGTCGTTGGGCGCGTGCAGGCTCAGCGCGAGCGTCACGGGCAGGTCGAGCTCGTCGGCGAGCCGCTCGATCGCTTTGGGCAGCCCGACGGTCGAGATCGTGATCTTGCGGGCCGAGATCCCCATGCCGTGCGGCGGGGGCGCGGCCAGCGTGCGGACCGCCCGCGTCACGGCCGCGAAGTTGCTCAGCGGCTCGCCCATGCCCATGAACACGACGTTGCTGATCCGCCCGACGCCCGGCAGTTGTTGCAGCGCCCACACCTGCTCGACGATCCGGCCCGCGGACAGGTTGCCCTCGAGCCCGCCGATGCCCGAGGCGCAGAACCTGCACCCGACCGGGCAGCCGACCTGCGAGGAGATGCACGCGGTCCGCCGCTCCTTCACGTCCTCGGGCGGCGGCTTGCCCATCGCGGCGAAGACCTCCTCGCCGTAGGGGATCATGACGCACTCGGTCTCGGGGGGGCGCGCGCCCGCGGGGGCGCTGTTTCCGTTGAGGATGGGGAGGGTTGGGGCTGAGTGAGCAGTGATGAGTGATGAGTGAGGAGTGGGGAGCGTGGGGTTGGAAGCGGACGCGGCCCCGCTCTCTCGATCCGTGATCCGCGATCCCAAATCCGCGATCGCCCCTCCCCCATCCGCCATCCGCCATCCGCTATCCGCCATCCCCTCCTCCCACCCGATGAGCAGTTTCTGCGTCCCGTCGCTGGCCTTCTGGTGGGCCGCGACGGTGCCGGAGCGGAAGACGATGCCGCGCTCGGGGTCGCCCAGCAGGTCCCGGTCGCGGGCCGAGAGGTTGGTCATCGACGCGGGTTCGATCACGCCCTTGCCGTAGACCCATTCGTGGATCTGACCGGCCCGATAGCCCGGCATCCCCACCGATTCGCACCACGCCCGCAGGTCCGCGGCCGTGAGATCAAAGATGTGCCGGGCCGGATGTCGCAAAGCCTCCAACGCTAGGAGCCGATCGCGCAAGCGATCGGGCTGACCAATCGCGGATCGCGGATTTCGGATCGCGGATCGGGAGGGCTTCCCGGTCCGCGGTCGGCCTTGGGCCGGCCGCACGGGCCGCGCGACCGGGCGGATAGGTTGGTCGGGCGGCCGGAGGGCTCGGCCGGGCGCGCGGACGGCCCGGACGGTCGTCCGCGTGACCGGGCCGGTCGTTCGGGTGGACCGCCCGGTCGGCCGGGTGGACCGTCCGGTCGTCCGGATGACTTGGCCGGTCGTCCGGGCGGCCCGTCCGGTCGTCCGATTGGTTGGGCCGGTCGGCCGCGCGGCCCGGCCGGTCACGGCCCGGCGCGCCGAGAGGGCATGGTTCGTGTCCGCGGGCCCGGCCGCGGGCGCAAGGACTGCGCGGCGGGCGCCCGCCCCGGCGGGGCGGGTTCGCGGGTCGGAGGGAATGTCGGTATCCTGCCCGCCCGACCCCTCAGCCCCGCAAATCCCGGCAGACCCCCGCATGGCCGACCCCCACCCCCCGTCCGATCCGCGGTTCCCCTCCCCCGATCCGCGATCCGAAATCCGCGATCCGCGATTTCCCCAAGACCTTTCGCTGCCCAACATGGGCAACGTGCAGGCCGCGGCGGTCGCGGACGAGGCTTCCTACCCGCCCCCGCTCTCGGCCGACCAGCTCGCCGTGATGAGCCCCGAGGAGAAGGACCGCTGGTGGTACCAGAACGTGTACCGCGGCGACCACATGCCCCAGCTCACGGTGCGGGCCGTGCTGCTCGGCGGCGTGCTGGGGATGCTCATGTCGGCGTCCAACCTCTACACCACGCTGACCGTGGGCTGGGCCTTCGGCGTGGCCATCACCTCGTGCGTGATGAGCTACGTGATCTGGAACTTCCTCCGCCTGATCTCCGCGGGGAGCATCAGCAAGATGTCGATCCTGGAGAACAACTGCATGCAGTCCACCGCGTCGGCGGCGGGCTACTCCACGGGCTCGACCATCGCGACCATGTTCGGCGCGCTGCTGCTGCTCCAGGACGGCGACTCGGCGTCGATCAAGACCTGGGTGGTGCAGAACCCGTACCTGGTCGCGGGCTTCACGCTGCTCACCGGCGCGCTGGGCGTGTTCCTGGCCATCCCGATGAAGCGGCAGATGATCAACCACGAGCAGCTGCCCTTCCCCTCGGGCATCGCCGCGGCCGAGACGCTCAAGAGCCTGTATTCCCAGAGCCGCGAGGCCGTGCACAAGGCCTACGCGATGGTCGCGGGGATCGGCGTCGGCATCGTCGTGGGGATCCTCAAGACCCCGACGGGCGCGCTGGCGTTCCTCGACAAGGTGCTGCCGTTCCGCCTGCCGGGGCAGCTGCCCGACCAGGGGCTGAGGCTCTACCACGGCAAGCAGCTGGTCGGCTACGGGTTCGAGCCCAGCGTGCTCCTGATCGGCGCGGGCATGATCGTGGGCCTGCGCATCAGCCTGTCCATGCTGGTGGGCTCGCTCCTGCTCTACGTGGTCGTCGCCCCGTACCTCATCGGCCTGGACTTCCCGCACATGCACGCCGACGGCGTGACCTTCGACCCCGGCTACATCCCCAGCATCGAGATCGTCGGCGGCGGGACGGTGTACCACGTCTACCGCTGGGGGCTCTGGGGCGGGACGGGCCTGATGGTCTTCGCCTCGCTCACCTCGCTGGCGCTGCAATGGCGGACCGTGGGCCGCGCCGTGTCCGGCGTGTTCAGCAAGGCCGCCCGCGAGGCCGAGAGCCACGAGTCGGCCCAGATGCGCAGGATCGAGGTGCCGCTCTCGTGGATGATCGCGGGCATGGTCCCGATCACCATCGGCATGATCCTGCTGCAGATGCTCGCGTTCGACATCTCGTGGTACGCGGGGATCATCGCCGTGGGCATGGCGTTCGTGCTGGCGCTGGTCGCCTGCCGGGCCACGGGCGAGACCGACACCACCCCCATCGGCGCCATGGGCAAGGTGATGCAGCTGCTCTTCGCCGGGCTGCACCCCGGCAAGATCGTGCCCAACCTCGCCTCGGCCGGCATCGCGGCCAACTCCGCGAGCTCGTCGGCCGACCTGCTCACCGACCTCAAGAGCGGCTACCTGCTCGGGGCCAACCCCCGCAAGCAGTTCCTGGCCCAGTTCATCGGCCTGTTCTTCGGGACGCTGGCGATCGTCCCGATCTGGTATCTGATGGTGCCGACCAAGGCCAAGCTCGAGTCGTTCGCCGCGCCCGCGACCAACCAGTGGTACAAGGTCGCGCAGGTGCTCACCGAGGGCCTGGACAAGCTGCCCGACTCGGCCAAGTGGGCCCTGCTCATCGGGTGCCTCATCGGCGTGGCCATGCCCATCATCGAGAAGACGCTCGTGCCCGCCGACAAGCGCAAGTACTTCCCCTCGGCCATGGGCCTGGGCCTGTCGTGGATGGTGCCGTTCGCCAACTCGCTGGCGTTCACCATCGGCGCGATCATCGCGGCCGTCTGGGGGCGGGTGAACAAGAACAGTTGCGAGAAGTTCAACGTGCCCCTGGCCTCGGGCCTGGTCGCGGGCGAGTCGCTCTCGGCCGCGTTCGTCGCGATGACCTCGACGGTCATCGGCCTGCTCAAGTGACGACGCCGCGAGGACGTGGCACGCTCACCGCGTCCTGGCAGGACTTTCCCGCCGGCTCACGCCGCGTGCCGCTCGTGGATCGTCAGCACCTGGCACGACCACGACGTGCCCGCGCCGAAGCCGACCGCGGCCACGATCTGGCCCGGACGCAGGCGGCCGGCCTCTTTGGCACGGGCCAGGGCCAGCGGGATCGACGCCGCCGCCGTGTTCCCGATCTCGCCCACGTCGATCAGCAGCTTCTCCGGGTCGGCGTTGAGCAGCGAGCCCACCGCCTCGATGATGCGGGCGTTGGCCTGGTGGGGGATGATGAGGTCGAAATCCGTGGGCGAGATGCCCAGTTCTCGCGCGGCCTTGCGCAGGCAGTCGCACATCTGCCGCACGGCGACCTTGAACACCTCTCGCCCGCGCAGTTCGAGCGTGTGCTGGGCCGCGTCGACGGTGGCCATGCTCGCGGGCATCCGGCTGCCGCCGGCCTGCACGCGGATGAGGTCGGCCGCGGAGCCGTCGGCGCCGATGTCGGAGTAGATGACCTCCATCTGGCCGCGGGATTGACTGGGGGAGGATGGCGGGGCGATGACCGCGGCCCCCGCGCCGTCGCCGAAGAGGATGCACGACTGTCGATCGGCGTAGTTGGTGATCCGCGTGAGGCAGTCGGCCCCGATCACCAGCACGCGCCGGTGCATGCCGGCCTTCACCAGCCCGGCCGCCATGTGCAGGGCGTAGCCGAATCCGGCGCAACCGGCCGAGACGTCCACGGCGGGCACGCCCGTGCACCCGAGCTTGGCCTGCAGGTGGCAACTCGTCGCGGGCACGGGTGAATCGGCCGTTGAGGTCGCCAGCACGATCAGGTCGAGGTCGGCCGCGGAAACACCCGCGTCCCGCAGCGCCTGGTTCGCGGCCCGGAGCGCCAGATCGCTCGTGGCCTCGCCCACGTCGGCCCGGCGACGCTCGCGGATCCCGGTGCGCTCCACGATCCACTTGTCGGTGGTTTCGACCGTCTGCGAGAGCGTCTCGTTGGTGAGGATGGTCTCGGGGAGGTACTGACCCAGGCCCGCGATGGCGCAGAGCGGGACGCGGGCGGCGAAGGCGGCGGCGGGAACACGGATCGGGCGAGCGGTCGGGGTCGCGGCGGTTTCCAAGTGGGGCGCTCCTGTGAACGGCGCGACCGCATGGTAGCGGCGCGTCGGGAAGGATGCGCCCCACGACCCCCGCCCCCCGCCCGAAGGCATAGACTGCCCCATCATGCCGGGGGCCACCTTCACTCTCTGCCGCGTCACGGGCATCCCCATCCGGGTCCACTGGACGTTCTCCCTCCTGCTGATTTGGGTGGGCGGGTCCACGCTCATTCGGGGCGGCTCGGTGGTCGAGGCGCTCTGGTCGGTCCTGTTCATCTGTGCGGTGTTCGTCTGTGTGACGCTGCACGAGCTCGGGCACGCCACCGCGGCCAAGGCCTACGGGGTTCGGACCCGCGACATCCTGCTCCTGCCCATCGGCGGCGTGGCCTCGCTGGAGCGGATCCCGGAGAAGCCGCTGCACGAGTTCGTCATCGCCGTGGCCGGGCCGCTGGTGAATGTCGTGATCGGGGGGGTCATCCTCGGGGCGCTGGCGTGGCGGGTCGGGCTCGCGACGGTGATGGGCGGTGACTCCCTGCAACTCGACGGCGAGCACTTCCTGGTCTCGCTGGCCGTCGTCAACGTGTGGCTGGTGCTCTTCAACATGATCCCGGCGTTCCCGATGGACGGGGGGCGGGTGCTCCGGGCTCTCCTTTCGACGATGACCGACCGTGTGACCGCGACGCGGATCGCCGCCCGCGTTGGGCAGGTGGTCGCTGTGCTCATGGCGATCGTCGGCGTGTTCTACGCGCCGCTGCTCCTGCTGATCGCGGTGTTTGTCTGGTTCGGGGCCGCGGCCGAGTCGCGGGCCGTTCAGGCCACGGCCCTGCTCAAGGGCCAGAGCGTCTCGGCCGCGATGCTCCGAATGTTCACGACCATCGGCGAGGGCGACACGATCGAGAGCGCCGCCGGGCGGCTGATGTCCGGCACGCCGCAGGACTTCCCCGTGACGCGCGACGGCACGCAGGGCTCGCCGATCGTCGGTGTGCTCACCCGCGACGACCTGGCCGCGGCCATCCAGTCGCGCGACCCGTCCACCCCCGTGCGCGACGTGATGCGCCCCCCGCCCGCGCCGGTGCGAGATTCCGACCCGCTCGAGCGGGCGTTGGAGGCGTTGCAGGCGTCCGGGTCGCCGCTGCTTCCGGTGGTCGACGCGTTCGGCCGCTTGGTCGGCCTGCTCACGATCGACAACGTGGCCCAGCTGCTCAGGCTCCGCGCCGCCGCGGCGGCCAAAGCTGGAAGCCACGCGGCCGCGTGAGGCGGGCCGGGTTCGACGGACGTTCACTCCGAAAAGCGACCCTGGGCGATGAGCGATGCGATCGCCTCGATGTCCGGCGCCGGCGGGCGGTCGGCCGTCAATCTCGGCACGCGAGAGCGGATGAGCCGGTGCGCCGCCTCGACGGGCTTGCTCGACCTGAGCGGCCGGTGATATTCCAGCGCCTCGGCCGCCGCCAGCAGTTCGATCGCGACCACGTTGCGCGCCAGTTCGAGGGCGCGCCGGGCCTTCGCCGCCGAGCGCGGGCCCCAGGAGTTGTAATCCTCCATGCCCGCGCTGGTGCTGAGGTTGGCCACGCTCGCGGGCGTGGACAGTCCGATGAGTTCGTTGCAGCACGCGGCCGCGGTGTATTGCGCGATCATCAGCCCCGAGTGCAGGCCCGGGCTGGGGCTGAGGAACGGCGGCAGTCCCGACTCGGGGTCGAAGCCGCTGAGCATGTGGTAGACCCGCCGCTCGGCGATCCCTGCGAGGTGACTCAGCGCGATCGCGAGCGTGTCGAGAGGTATCGCCAGCGCCATGCCGTGGAAGTTGCCGGCGGAGACGACGGACACGGGGGCGGTGTGCTTGGCGGTCCGCCTGCCTTGCTGTTTACCGGGCTCAATGCCGCCGTCATCGCGGAAGATCAGCGGGTTGTCGGTCACCGCGCCCAGTTCGTTGCCCACGATTCCCTGCAAGTACCACACCGCCTGAAGCACCGCGCCGAACACCTGCGGGGCGCAGCGCAGCGAGTAAGGATCCTGCACGCGCGGGTCGTTGAGCCGGTGCGAAGGGAGGATCTGGCTCTCCGCGAGCAGCTCGCGGAGGCGATCGGCGACGACGATCTGCCCCTCCTGGCCGCGAACGCGGTGCACGCGATCGTCGAGGAACGCGTCGGTCGCGCGGCAGGCGTCGATCGACATCGCCGCGGCCACCAGCGCGGCGTCGAAGAGGGGTTCGAGGTCATGCACCAGCAACGCCGCCTGAGCGGCCATCAGGTGCGTTCCGTTGATCAGCGCCAGGCCCTCCTTGGCCTTTAGCGTGATGGGCTTGATCTTCGCGGCCCGCATCGCCGCGAGGCCGGGCACCTCGCGACCGCGGTGCTCGGCCCGTCCCTCACCGATCGCAACCAGGATGATGTGGGCCAGCGGCGCCAGGTCGCCGGACGCGCCGCACGAGCCCACCGACGGAACGATCGGGTGCACGCCCGCGTTGAGCATGTTCACGAGCGTCTGAACTACCGCCGGACGCACGCCCGAGTGTCCGCGGCTGAGCGAAGCGATGAGCAGGAGCATCGTCGCACGCACCACGTCGGTCGGCAGCGGCTCGCCGACGCCCGCGGCGTGCGAGCGGATCAGGTTGCGCTGCAGGTCGCGCAGACCGGCCGCGGGGATGCGCTGGCGTGAGAACGACCCAAAACCCGTGTTGATCCCGTAGTGCGGCTCGCCGTCGTCAAGCACGGATTCCAGCGCGGCCCGGCCATCGGCCAAGCGGGCGAGGGCGTGTTTCGATAGGAAGACCGAACGCCGATCGCGGGCGACCGCGGCCAGCGTGGACTCGTTGAGCCCGTCGGCGAAGTCGACCGCGATTCCGCCGCTGTCGCAATCGATCCACGAGACGCCATCGATCTCGAAGGCTTCAGCGGTGCGGCGACGGGTTCGGCGGGCGGCGTGCTTGGGCATGGGAGGGGAGTTTCCCATGCTCGGGAGCGTGGGGCAATCACGCCAGAGCGTGCCCTGGGCACTTCGTCCCCCGGCCCCGCCGGCGGTCGGTTCCGCAACTGATGCGGCGGACAGTAACTTTGGTGACGTCCAGCTTGACACCGGCGTTCGGACCCGCATTCCGATTCAGGCGGAAAGAATTTGTGCCTGTCTGTGATGCGAAGTTGGCGCTGCCGTCGCGCCCCCCCTCCCCTCTCCCCCCCGGGAGGACGGTGGTCCAAAATGTCGAAAAAATCCCAGATTTGCCTCTCCAAATGGTTGACACTTGAACAGGGTAGTGATAGTTTTCAGGCTGTTGGAACGGCGCGAACTCGCTTCGCGCGGTTGAACGAAGTCTGGTCCCTCGCAAACGCTGCGGCGCTCGTGAACTCCGACCCCGAATTCCTCCGGGGAAGTGTGTAGTTGTTCGGAAATGGAGGCCAAAGTGACAAATCGGATGAGTTCTTCGGCTTGGACGCGCGGCGTGGTCTCGGCGATCGTGCTGGTCGGCCTCTGCGGCGCGGCCCAGGCGGACACCGTGCTGTACAGCAACGGCTTCGAGTCCGACACATCGGGCTGGAACAGCACTGCCCGCGTCACTTCCGGCACCGGCGGGGTCACGTCCGATGTCGGGTCGTTCCACGCAAACACCGACGGCACCAACACATACACCACCTGGGGTGGGTACAACTTCGGGGCTGGAAACGCCGTGCCGACCGCGTTCCAGGAGTACAAGACCTCGGTCTCGATCTATCTGAACGTGAACGGTGGAGCCGCCAACGACACTCGATTCGACTTCAGTTCGGCCATCAACAACAGCAGCGGCACTTTTCAGCGAGACTTCATCTTCAACGCGGGTTTCTACAACGACGCCACCGGTCCTGGTGCCAACACCAACCGGTTCGTGATCAGCGCCAGCAACAACTCCCAGCCCGGAAGCGCGTACGCGAAGAACCCCGCGCGCGGGCCCATCGCCATTTCCACGACGGGCTGGTACACGTTTCAGCAGCACTTCTACGATAATGCGGGCGTGCTGGCGGTCGACCTCTCGATCTTCGATTCGTCCAATGTGCTTGTCAACACATGGACGCTCTCCGACCCTACGGACCTGATCGCCGGCATCGGTGGTAACCGATACGGGTGGTTTGATTGCAACGGGTTTGGATCAACCCTCGCGTTCGACAACACGAGCCTGACCGTGATGACCGTTGTGCCGCTCCCCAGCGCCGCCCTGGCCGGGTTCGGCACGCTCGTCGGCGTCGGAGGCTTGGCCGCGGTGCGGCGGCGCCGGCTGCGGGCCTGATTCTCTGCTGAACCAACACGGGTGAATCGACAGACCCCGCCTCAGAGCGGGGTCTGTACATTTTGGCGCCTGCGACCGCGGAGCAGACGGGCCTGTATAGTCTCCCGCGAGTTGCAGGAGAAACCCATGCTTCGAGTCTTGGTGTGTGCGGCGGCGATGTCTTTCGCGTGTTCCGCTCTCGCCGGTGTCAAGACCGAGCGGATCGAGTACAAGGTCGGCGACCAGACCTTCGAGGGCTTGCTCGCCTACGACGAAGAGGTCAAGCCCGGCGCTCAGCGGCCCGGTATGCTCGTCTGCCCAGAATGGTGGGGGTGCAACGAGTACGCGAAGGACCGGGCCGAGAAGATCGCCGAGCTGGGCTACGTCGCCTTCGCCGTGGATATGTACGGCAAGGGCAAGACCACCAGCGACCCCAAGCAAGCCGGCGAGTGGTCGAGCGAGGTCATGAACGACCCCAAGGTGCTCGCCGATCGGGCCGCCGCCGGACTCAAGGTGCTCGCCGAGCAATCGCGTGTGGACCCCTCGCGGCTTGCAGCCATCGGCTACTGCATGGGCGGAACGGTGGCGCTCGAACTGGCCCGCAGCGGCCGGCCGCACACCGAGAACCTCCGGGCCATCGTCACGTTCCACGCCTCCAAAATCGCGGCCGCCGACCCCGCGAGCAACGCCAACATCAAGGGCTCGGTGCTGGTCTGCACCGGCGCGGACGACGGGTTCGTCAAGCCGGACCAGATCGAACGGTTCGAGCAGCAGATGAAGGACGCGAAGATCGACTACCAGTTGAACATCTACGGCGGCGCGGTGCACTCGTTCACCAATCCGAACGCCGATAAGTACGGCATCTCGGGCGTGAAGTACAACATCGCCGCGGACAAACGGAGTTGGGCGGCGATGGCGTTCCTGCTGCAACAGATGTTTTTCAGATGGTGAAGCGGCGATCCGGGTAGCCCGCCGCTCCGCGGCGGGTCTCGCCCACACTCCGTTTCCAACCGCCGGGATCGGCTCGCCCACCCGAGCGACGCGGCTGTGTCTTGCAAACAACCAAGAACCCCCGAACCGGCGGGGGTTCTTGGTGGGGGTTCGCTTCGTCGCGCCGTCGCCGGCTCAGTACCGGTAGTGGTCGCTCTTGTACGGCCCGTCCACAGACACGCCGATGTAGTCGGCCTGTTCCTTGCTGAGCCGCGTGAGCCGGACGCCGAGCTTTTCCAGGTGCAACCGGGCGACTTCCTCGTCGAGTTTCTTGGGCAGGGTGTAGACCTTGCCCGACTCGTATTTGTGGCCGCTGAGCGTGGATTTGCCCTGAGCGTTGAGCCACAGGTCGAGCTGCGCGATGGTCTGGTTGGTGAAGCTCGAAGACATGACGAAGCTCGGGTGGCCGGTGGCGCAGCCGAGGTTCATCAGCCGGCCCTCGGCGAGCACGAGGATCGAGCGCCCGGTCTTCTTGAACACGAACTCGTCGTACTGGGCCTTGATGTTGATCTTGGCCGCGTCGCCCTTCTTCACCGCGGCGTACAGGCCGGCCATGTCGATCTCGTTGTCGAAGTGCCCGATGTTGGCGACGACCGCCTTGTCCTTCATCTTGCGCATCTGATCGACGGTGATGACGTTCTTGTTGCCCGTGGCGGTGATGAAGATGTCGGCCGTCTCGACCGCGTCCTCCAGCGTGGCGATCTGGTAGCCCTCCATCGCGGCCTGCAGGGCGTTGATGGGGTCGATCTCGGTCACGATGACGCGGCAGCCCTGGCCCCTGAGCGCCTGGCAGCAGCCTTTGCCCACGTCGCCGTAGCCCAGCACGACCGCGACCTTGCCGCTGAGCATGACGTCGGTCGCGCGGTTGAGACCGTCCACCAGCGAGTGGCGGCAGCCGTAAAGGTTGTCGAACTTGCTCTTGGTCGCGCTGTCGTTGACGTTGATCGCGGGAAAGGCCAGCTCGCCCTTCCTGGCCATGTCGTAGAGCCGATGCACGCCCGTGGTCGTCTCCTCGCTGACGCCCTTGATCTCCTTGATCATCTTCGTGAAGTAGCCCGGGCTGACCTTGAGCGACTCGCGCAGGACGCCGAGGATCACGCCCCATTCCTCAGAGTCGTTTTTGGCGTCGAACGCGGGCACACGCCCGGCCTTCTCGAACTCGGCGCCCTTGTGCACCAGCTGTGTCGCGGCGCCGCCGTCGTCGAGGATCAGGTTGGGGCCCTCACCGCTCACGAAGCGGAAGATCTGCTCGGTGCACCACCAGTATTCTTCGAGCGTCTCACCCTTCCACGCGAACACGGGCGTGCCCGCGGGCTCTTCGGGTGTGCCGTTGACGCCCACGACGATCGCGGCCGCGGCGTGGTCCTGTGTGCTGAAGATGTTGCAGCTCGCCCAGCGAACGGCCGCGCCGAGATCGACCAGCGTCTCGATGAGCACCGCGGTCTGCACCGTCATGTGCAGCGAGCCGGCGATGCGCGCGCCCGCGAGCGGCTTCTTGCCCTTGTAGCGCTCGCGCAGGGCCATCAGCCCGGGCATCTCGTGCTCGGCCAGGCGGATCTCCTTGCGCCCGAGCTCGGCAAGCGATAGATCGCGGACTCGGAAGTCGAGCTTCCGAGTCTGGCCATTCGTGTTGGTTGTCTTGGGTGCGCCCTTGGGGGCGTTGGTCGGCTTGGTCATCGTCGGCACGCGGCTGACTCCTGTGTGTTTCAGGGGATCCGCGTTCGGCTGTTCAGGGGTGTCTAGAGATCACAGAGGGAGGCAACCAGAAGGTCTCTCAGGTCGACTGGTCGATTCCTGGCGTCGTTGTTCCCGGAAGGATCTCTCTCGCAGATCTCTCTCTCCTCTGTGACCTCTAGACACTCCTGACCGAACGCACTATACCATCCGGGAAACCGTCACGCAACCCCGCGAGACGGGAAAGTCCATCCAAAGTCACGATTTCATCGGGCCCGACGGGTCGGACTTGGCAATCTGGGGAACCCTGCCCGTGGCTACGAACAGGTCCGGGCCCTTGGCCACGGTATCGGACGGTAGCCGCCGGTAGGTCGCCTGTTCGAGCCCCGCGGCGTGAAAGTGTGCCTTGACCGCGGCCTCGGAGAAGCCCAGCCAGCGGTGGCCCATCGTGTGCCGGTACTCGGCCCGATCGTGGTGAACCATATCCGCAATGAGCAGGTGCCCCCCGGGTCGCAGGATCCGGGCCATCTCGGCCATGGCCGAGGCCGGGTCGGCAACGTGGTGGAGCACCAGCAGGCACACCGCCGCATCGGTCGAGCCGGGCTCCAGCGGCAGGTTCGTCAGCTCCCCCTCGACATACTCGACGTTCTCGAACCGCTCCAGCCGTTTACGTGCGGCGTTGAGCATCGGCGCGGACTGGTCCACCGCGACCACCCGGCGAACCAGCGGGGCCAGCAGTTCCGCGGCGTTGCCCGTACCGCAACCCAGGTCGGCCACGGTCCAGCTCTCCGGCAGCAATCCCAGCAGCGCCAGCGGGCCAAAGCGTGTGCCGAAGAGCTCGTTGCGGACCTCATCCCACTGCCCGGCCACGCGCCCGAAGTACGCCCGGCTGTCCTCGCGCCGTTCTAAGAGAACCGCGGCCAGCCGCTGCTCATCTTCACGGACCTCGGGCGTCAGCCGGTCACGGGAGAGCTGCTCGCGAACCGCGACCCAGATCCCGCGGCAGCCCTCCGGGAGGTCGTCCGACACCAGCCGGAACAGCGTCGCCGGACCGTCGCTCCGCCGAGTGACCCAGCCACTATCCAGCAGCACCTTGAGGTGGCGCGACACGGTGGACTGGGGCAGTTGCACCACCCTGGCCACCTCGCCGACGGACAACTCCTCCCGCTCGACCAGCCGAAGAATGCGCAGGCGGATCGGCTCGCCGAGGGCGGTGAGGTGATCGGAGAGGGAGGTGGCGGCGGTTGGCTTCATCCGTTTATCCGGATGAAGGGTAGAACTTTGTTTTTCGGGATCAAGTGCCTTGGCCGCCGGGCTTCAACCCCCTGCTCGCTCGGTGGGGGAGATGCCCAGCGCCGGGCCCGGGACTTGGCCGAGTTGCCGCGCGAGGTCGATGACCTCGCCGTTCTGAGGGTCACAGAAGTACGCCATGCGCACGCGCTCGATCGCTCGCTGGTTATCTCCGACCGAGGCGTAGAGCTTGGCGAGTTCGAGTTGCGGGGTGACGCTCATGCCGTGGTCGACCTTCGCGGCCGTGAGCAGGGCCCGCTGGGCCTCGTCCTTGTCGCCTTGCAGCAACGCGTAATGGGCGAGCAGGAGATAGTCCTGCATCCGGCCGCGATCGACGGTGCGGGAGCGGAGCAGGCGGTTGAGTTCGTCGTACTTCTTGTCGGCGAACAGCCCGGCGCATGTATCGTTGAAGATTTTGTCGTCTTCGAGCCGGAGTGAGTTGGCGATGAGCAGGTGCTCCTTGCCCAGGCCGGGGTTGCCCAGCTTGATGTAGGTGTTGCCGAGCATCTGGTGGACTTCGGCGCGACCGGGGCTGCGATCCAGGTAGGCGAGGTAATCCTGCTCGGCCTCGGCGTACTCGCCCGCGGCGTAGTGCGCATCGCCCGACTGGCGGATCGCCAGAAGGGATCGCTGGCAGCCCGACGCGCCGAGCAGGGCGGCGAGGATCGGCGTGAGCAGCACCAGGCGGAGGGTCGACGAGCGATCGAGACTCATGGCGGTGTTCCTGAAGGGGCGGGCGACGTGCCGCGGGGCGAAGTGTATCGGTACCGCGGGGCGAGTTTCGTGAGCCCGGAATCGGGGAGTGGTGGGGAGAGTCGCTAGCATGGGGTATGGCCGCGTGGGTATTGCTGAGGCACACGCTCCCGGACGGCTCGTGGCACCACGACTGGATGGTGGAGGACCCGGATGCGCCGGGCGGAGAGCTGATCACGTTCAGGCTGGACGCGGCGGTGCCGTGGCCGCCGGGAACGGATGGGAGGGAGAATGCGTTCGAGGCCTTGCGTTTGGGGGTCCACAGGCGCGAGTACCTCGCATACGAGGGCGAGATTTCGGGCGGCCGCGGAACGGTGGTGCGGGTGGCCTCGGGCGAGTGCGGCGTGGCTTGTGGGGAGCGGACGATCGAAGTGGTGGGGAGAGGCTGGAGGGTGAGGGGTCAGGCCGTGCCCGGCGGGGGTGAGCGGCGGTGGCGATTCGAGGTCGTGGAAGCGGGCTTGGAAGATTCAGCGGATTCGCGCATACTGCCGGGGACGGAGCCCGGCAAGCCCGGAGAAAGGAGCAACCGATGATGGCCTGGAACCAGACGTTGCGGAAGACGCCGATGAGCGAGGGCGGCGGCGGCTCAGGGCCGGGGCTTGGCGGGAGCGGCGCGCCGATCCCACCGGGGGGCGTCACGCCATCGCAGAAGTTGCCGAACGCGATGGCCGCGGGGATCGGCGGCGGTGGCGGAGCGGGCGGGGGCGTACCCGCGGCCGCACCGACGGAATCCAAGCCGAAAATCCAGGCGTTCTCTCAGGTCATGGGCTCGAAGAAGGCCGGTGAGGACTGGAAGCGCAAGACCAACACGACCGGCACAGGCGCGACCCACATGAAGAGCTTCCACTGCAAGCTCAACGCCGAGAGCCTCGACTACTTGGACCAGCAGATCAACGAGTGGCTCGACGCCCACCCGGACTTCGAGGTGAAACTGGTCTCGACCTCGGTGGGCGAGTGGACCGGCAAGATCAAGGAGCCCGCGCTGGTCGTGAGCGTGTGGGTGTGAGGACAGGTGCGGGGCCGGCCCGCGGATGGCCGATACCGGGGGCATGTGCGGCCTATTCGGAGTGGCGACGGGCGCGGGGTCGCGTGTCGGGTTGAGCGATGCGCAGGCGATCCGTCTGCGCGACCTGCTCACGCACCGGGGGCCTGACGGCGCTGGGCTTTGGCGGAGCGAGCGTGCGGGCGACGGCGGTCAGTTTCTGCTCGCCCACCGGAGGCTCGCGGTGCTCGACCCCTCGCCGGCGGGGACACAGCCGATGGCGCTGGTTGAGGCGGACTCGGACGGCGGGCCGATGGCCGCGCTGGCGGGCGACGCGGACCCGTCGCGGGTTCTCAGTGTGATCGTCTACAACGGCGAGTTGTACAACGATGCGGAGATTCGGGAGGAACTGGGCGCGCTGGGCGTGCGATTCGCGACCGCGTGCGACACGGAGACGGTGCTGCACGCGCTGCGTGTATGGGGCGTCGAGGGCGTGGCGAGACTGCGGGGGATGTTCGCGCTCGCGTACGTGGACACGCGCCGGCGGGAACTGACGCTTGCGCGTGACCCGCTGGGGATCAAGCCGCTTTACCTGTGGCGGGGCACGATGAGCGACGGCGCGGCTCAGGTGGCGTTCGCGAGCGAGCCGACGCCGATCGTGTTGCACCCCGACGTGGACGCGCGTCCGGACCTGGTCACGGCGAGCGCGTACCTGACAACGATCAGGACAGTGCTCGGCGAGCGGACGATGTTCGCGGGCGTGCGGACGCTGCTGCCGGGCGAGGTGGTCAGGTTCGATCTGTCTACGCGGGCGGGCTCGGTGGAGCGCACGCGGCACGTGGTCGCCCCCGTTTCCGAGTCCGGGTCGGCCGCGGAACGCACGCGGCGTCAGGTCGAGGATTCGGTCCGGCGGCACATGCGCTCGGACGTGCCGACGTGTGCGCTTCTGAGCGGGGGATTGGACTCTTCGATCATCTGCGCTGTGGCCCGCTTGCTGGGAGGTGAGGACGGGGCGCTGCGGACGTACTCGTCGGGTCACGACGACGGGTCCGACGCGGGTGATCTGCGGTTTGCGTTGATGGTGTCGGAACACCTGGGCACATCGCACACGTCCGCGCCGGTGGATCGCGGGATGTTTCGTGATCGGTGGCCGGAGATGGTCGCGCGGCTGGGCGTGCCACTGAGCACACCGAACGAGGTCGCGATCAACGAGGTGGCACGCCGGCTGGGGGCGGATGGGCAGGTGGTGGCGCTCTCGGGCGAGGGGGCGGACGAGCTCTTTGCGGGGTACGAGCTGCCGATGGTGCAGGCGGGCGAGTTTGAGGAGAGAAGAAGGCATCAAGGCAAGCAGGCATCGGGGCACGAGGCGGGGCTGTTCCAGTTGCGGAGCAACGCGTGGATGTCGGCCGAGGCGAAGGCGGTCGTGCTACGCCCGGACATCTGGCGGGGATTGGAGCAGGATGCCGAACTGATCGCGTGGTATGGGGAGGAGTTCGAGGCTTGCGGCGCGGGCGTCGACGATCCGCTCCAGGCGCACCTGAACTTCCATCGTCGCGTGAACCTGACAGGGCTGTTGCAGCGGCTGGACACGGCGACGATGCTCGAAAGTGTGGAGGGAAGGACGCCGCTGGCAGACGTGAGCGTGGCGGCGCTGGCCGCGGGGCTGCCGATGGCTGAGAAGTTCGGCGCGGCCGGAACGAAGCTGGCCCTGCGCCGGGCGTTCGCCGACCTGCTTCCCGAGGCGGTCGTGAATCGTCCGAAGGCGAGCTTCCCGCTGCCGTTCCAGCAGTGGGTGGGCGATCATGCGGGCGTGCTGGAGCGATCACCGCTGGCGAGGTTGATGTTCAACGACGCGGCGATCTCTTCGATCGGCGCCGAGCCGGGCAAGCTGTGGAACCTCGCCTGGCCGATGATCAACCTGGCGATGTGGGGGGAACGGTGGTGGGGGCGTTGATCAGCGGGCGAACTCGACGGCGCGGGTCTCACGCAGCACCGTGACGCGGATCTCGCCGGGAAAGGTCATCTCCTCGCTCACCTTCTTGGCGATGTCGAAGGCGATTTTCTGAGCTTCGTCGTCGTTGATCCGCTTGGCGTCCACCATCACGCGGACCTCGCGCCCGGCTTGGATGGCGTAGGCCTCGGTCACACCGGCCTGCCTCAGGGCGATGTCCTGGAGTTCGTTGAGGCGCTGGATGTACTTCTCCATGCTCTCGCGACGGGCGCCGGGGCGGGCGCTGCTTACGGCATCCGCGGCCATGACGATGGGCGTGTAGAAGGTTGTCGATGGGATGTCGCCGTGGTGGCCGCCGATGGCGTTGAGGACGGCCTCTTTCTCGCCGTATTGACGGGCGAAGTCCATACCGATCTTGGGGTGGCCGCCCTCCATCTCGTGGTCCATGGCCTTGCCGATGTCGTGGAGGAAGCCGCAGCGCCGCGCGATCGTGCCGTCGAGGCCGAGCTGGTCGGCGATGATCTGCGAGAGGTAGGCGACCTCGACGCTGTGGCGGAGGACGTTCTGGCCGTAGCTGGTGCGGAAGCTGAGCTTGCCCATCGCCTCGACCATCTTGGGGTGCAGGCCGCGGAGGTTGACCTCGAGCACGGCGTCCTTGCCGGACTTCTGCACGCGCTCGTCCATCTCGGTCTTGACCTTCTCGACGACTTCCTCGATGCGCGAAGGGTGCATGCGCCCGTCGGCGATGAGGCGGTTGAGGCTCTCGACGGCGACGGCCTGGCGGATCTTGTCGAAGCAGGAGACGACGATGACGCCGGGGGTGTCGTCCACGATGATGTCCACGCCCGTGGCCTTCTCGATGGCGCGGATGTTGCGGCCCTCGCGCCCGATGATCCGCCCCTTCATGTCGTCGCTGGGGATCGGCACGGCCCGGACCGTGGACTCGGCGGTGTGCTCGGCCGCGTAGCGCTGCACGGCCATCAGCGTGATCTCCTGAGCCTTGGCCTTGGCCTCGTTGCCGGCTTCCTCCACGACCTTGGCGGTGACCTTGGCCATCTCCAGGCGGGCATCGTCCTCGACGCGCTGGAGCAGTTCCTGCTTGGCCTGCTCGGCGGTCATGCCGGCGATTTGGAGGAGTTTGTCCTTCTGCTGAAGGATGGTGTTGTCGAGTTCGGTGGATTTCTGCGCCAGGGACTCTTCCCTGGTGCGGAGCTGGTCGGTCTGACGGGTGAGTTGCTGCTCCTTGGATTCGATCGACTCGAGCTTCTTGTCCAGCAGGTCCTCTCGCTTGGAGAGGCGCTTCTCGGTCTCGCGGATCTCACGCCGGGCGCCCTCCTGCTCGGCTTCGATCGCCTGGCGCTTTTCAAGGACGAGTTTCTCAGAGTCCAACTGTGCTTTTTGCACGGCGTTGCGGGCGTCGGTCTGGGCGTCCTGACGGAGCCGCTCGGCTTCAGTTCGGGCGGCGCTCAACGTTTTGTTGCGGAGCGAAGCGACGATGAAAAATCCGATGGCGATACCGATAACGAGAGCGACCACGCCCACCGCGGCGGCGGCGGCATCGGCGAGGGCGAGTGTGACGGAATGGATCGTCATGCGGCGGTCCTTGCGGCGTGGCACGCGGGCGAAAAGCCACCCACGGGCGGGTGCGGAACCCGCCGGACCGTTTGGTGCATGGCTCCCGCCTCACGCATCACGGCGCGGGGCGGTCGGCTGTTGATCAGAGCGTGAGCGGGTGTCCGACCGGGCTCCACGGGCGATGAGATCCATGCGAGCGGTGACCCCCGGGACTTTCCGGGGGTGCTTTGATCTCAGTGAACTCTCGGACAATCGGAGTGGACACGGGGGACGCTCTTGATCTATGCGCGACCGAAACACCGCTGGGGGTGCATCGGTCACGGGCGGACCCGGAGCTCGGGGAGCACGAGACCTTCGAGAGTGCTCAACCGGGCGCCGAGTCGCGCCTTGAACAGCCTGCCACCACCGGCCGGGCCAGCGGAGCGGGCGGAATAGGCACCCTGACCGGAGGTATTCCGGACGGGGCGGCGGAGTTTAGTCGAGAATGCACTCGCTCGTCAAAGCGGTGCGGGAGCGGGCCGGCCGGTGGGCTCAGGCGGCACGCCGATCGGCGTGCCTCTGCTGGTGCTGCAGGGCCTCGATGTACTGGGTGAACAGATCCACAACGAACTCCCGGTGCGAGGGGTTGTGGGCGAAGTCGAACGCCAGGCCGGCATAGACGTTCTGGCTGGAATCTACGTGCGTGTGGGCGATCCTCGCAGTCACGGCGACAGGGGCCGGGATGTGCGGCCGGAGGTCCAACCGGGTCCAGACGTAGGACCGGCTGTTGAGGGCCGCGGCGTCCTCCGGGGCGACCAGCAGGCCCAAACCGCCCCCGCTCACGTTCAGCAACTGGGCCTTGAACGAGGGACCAACCTCGGGCAGGATCGTGGGTTCCGCGGCCGGTCCGGAGGCCGGATCGCCGACCTGGTATGCGCCTGCGAGAAGATCGGAGATCTCCGCCCGGTTGGCGGCCTCGGCCGCGGCCACGCTCGCCGGGTCGAGCAGAGGCCAGCACTGCACATAGGCGAGGCGGAGGTTGGCGGTCGAGATGCGGAAGAACCCTCGGCGCGTACACCGTTCCATGCGGTCGGGAACGGTCAGGTGCAGGTTGCGTTCGCCCGGGCGCGAACCGGAATATCCGATTGTGGCGGTGTGGAACATCCAACGGTTCTGCCCGATCGTCATCGCGCCGACGAGTCGGACGCCGGGCTCGATGTTGATCGAAGCCCCGAAGGCGGCCGGCGGTTCGACCACCAGGTGCGTCGGGGCGATCGAGACGAGCCGACAGCGCCACACCACGTCGGAACCCGGAGCTTCTCCCCCGGCCGCCCCCTCCGCCGATCGGTCGATCGTGATCTCGATGGCGCCGTTGCGCTCGTGGACTTTCTTCAGGCACTCACGCCAATGCTGGGTGCGGGAACGGGAAGCAGGCACTGCTCACCTCTTGGGCTTTCGCTCGCGACGCGGGTGCGTGAATCGACATGGTCCACGCTGTCGCGGATCGATCGGTCCGATTCCGGCTGTGGTTGAGCGTGGGGCGCGTCCTTCGGAACATGAGGGCAAACCGGCGGCTGATAACCCCGGCGAGAGGGGAGAGGAGAGCGGGGTGCGGGTGATAACCGCTGGCTCAATCAGAGCGTCGCCCGTGCATCCGGAGGGCGGTCCGAAGATTGGCCACGTGTCGGCTCATCTCCGCGGCCTCGGACTCGGAAAGCTGGGATCCGCCGAATCGAACCCGGTAATAGACGCGGGAGATCTCGGCCAACCGATCGGCCGCTGAGGGGGATCGGGACCGCAAATGCTCGGCGTGGAGCAGCGGCGGAATGGAGTCAGGCTTGGGTTCGCCGGCCCGCCGGAGCGACCTCAGCGCGTCGGAATAGAAGGTGAGGCCGGGCTGCTGGGGGCGGCCCCGGCCCGCTCGCGGACGTGCTCCGCGGGCCGGCCGGGAGCGCCCACGCCGTCTCAAGCCCCGCCAGAGCAGCACGGCCGCCGCCACGCCCACGACGGCGGGGACGATCCAGCCGGTGGGGAGCGAGGCAATGCCTCCGGATCGGAGTCTCCGGGCGGCCACGAACAGCCGCCCGCTGAGGTCGTCGACGAACCTGCGGACCCCGCCGAAGTTGAAACGGCGACCGATGGCCGACGAGCCCTGCGTGTTGGCATCGAAGCCGATCACCGAACGGTTCCAACCGAACTCGATGGTGTCGTACCAGTTGCGGAGCGCGGCAAGCCAGCCGCGGGACTGGCGGCGCAAGGCGGAAACACCCGATGCCGGCGTGGGGTCGAATACCTGCCAGACACCGCCGCCGACGTGGACCTCGGTCCACGCGTGGGCGTCGGACTGGCGCACGAGGTACTTGCGTGTAAGCGTGTTGTAGTCCGCGGCGACATATCCAACGACCAGGCGCGCCGAAAGGCCCACGCTCTGGCACATCGCCACCATCGCCGATGCGAAGTACTCGCAGTGCCCGCGCCGGGTCTTGAAGAGGAACATCTCGATCGGGTCCTGGCCCGGGTCCGGCGCGTCGAGCTCGCGCGAGTACTCGCAGTGGGTCCTCAAGTAATCACGGATCGCCGCGGCCGCCTGACGGTTCGCGGGGCGGTCGCGCTTGGCGGGATCGATCGCGACGCCGTTCTCGGTGAGCACACTCCGCGCCAGATCGCGGATCGGCCCGGCGAAAGCATCGTGAGCCGGGGGCCGGGGCGGTTCCGGTTCTTCGACGCCTTCCGTCGGTGATGACTGGATCACGTAACTGAGGTTCGACGGGACCGATCCGTTGCGGCGGAGCGACATATCGTCGGCTTCGACCGTGAACGAGGAAGGTTGGTTGGCCGTCAGGGTGATAGGCCGCCAGAGGGTGAACAGGACGGCGTCCTCGCTGGGAGATCGGAGCGTGATGCGTTGGATGACGCGCATACCGCGCCCGACGCCGGCATCAACCGCGGGGTCGATGACCCCGGGCACGCCGGCCTGCACCGAGATCGCTCGGGGCCGCGTCTCTGGCGGGGGCGAACTGGTCCAGATCGGCGGGGTGTACCGGTCGCGCGTGACGCCGCGAAGGTAATAGGGATGGTCCGGCGAGCCGAGGCTGGCGCCGGCGGCGTCCTCGACGGTGAGGTCGAGCACCGGGGTGGAGTTGTCGTCGAGGAACCCCGCGTGCCCGAGCTTGATCTCGTCGTTGAATCCGGTGCGTGTGATGCTCGCCTGACCGAACTGGCCGAGGGCACCCGCGCCGAGCCCGCGCGGCGTCAACGCGAACACGATCGCGGCCATCGCCGTTGCCGCGAGAAGACTGACGACCGCGACGAGCCGGAACTGGCGTGCGGCGTGTCTCCCCGCGGCGATGACGGGCTTGGCGGCGGAGGCTGGGGGCCGGGTGGGCTGCGTACCGTCGGTGCCGGTGGTGGGGCGGTTGGTGATCTGTCGCTGGCCGGCGTGCAACTGGTAGAGCATGGCCGCGGTCAGCGCCGCGGGGGTGTAGAGGAACAGGCACACGCCCACCGGCAGCGTGTTGCTGGTGAGCATGGCCGCGATGACGACGAACAGGCTGAGGGTCAGCAGTTGCGACTCGTCGCGAGCGGTCCGCCGGTCGAAGAGCTTGAGGAGTTGCACGTAGACCAGGAACTCACCCAGGTGCGAGACGATCGGCTGTCCGGCATGGGCCCGGGAGGCGTGCAGCGCGGCGTTGATGATCGCGCCGAGCACGAGCAGGTTCACCACCGCCCGCGGCAGGCACACCGGGCGCCAGCCGTCGCCCGCCGCGCCCGCCACGTAACCCAGGATCGACACCAGCGTGCAGACCACCGCGAGCGTCGGCCGATCATCGGCCAGGCAGAATGTCAGCAGGCCGAGGTATACGGTCAGCACGGAGATCGCGTTGAAGCGGCGGCCGAGGCTCATGCGCGCACCGCCTGCGGCGCGGGCCGACCGCCTGCTGATGGGCTCTCTGAGCCCCGTCGCAACTCGTCTCGGGATACGAACGATCGGATGTGCGCCGGACGCCGCGCTGTGTCGGCCGGCGCGAACGACGTGTCGATCTCGCCCGCGTGGATGCAGATGCACCCGCCAACGTCACGCGAGGAGGAGATGTGGGGGAACGCCTCGCGCAGGCCGCGGGTGTCGGGCGGGCCCAGTTCGATGAGCCCCAGCTCGCGCAGCAGCCGGTCGGCCTGCCCGGGGTGGATGTTCGGCGGGACGAGCAGACCGACGACCGGGACGGCCAGGCCGATGGCCAGGTCGTCGCGGCCACCGTGGGCGGCTGTTCCCGCGGCGCTGCCCGCTCGGGCGCGGTGGATGATCGCCGCGGCGATACCGATGGCCTGCTCGTCGAGCATGTCCGGGTACTCCGGGTCGATGCGCAGGCGCAGCACGATCCACAGGCGCTGGGGCGCGGGGGCGAGAGATTGACGGACCAGCAGCGTGCCGCGGCGTGCCGAGGGCTTCCACGCGATGGCGCGGGGGTTGTCGCCGGGGTTGTATTCGCGCAGAGAGTGGAACTCGTCGCCCGGGCCGCGCAGGCGCCCGGAGCGGTCGGACTCGCTCGGGCCGAGTTGTTCAGCGAGGGCGGGGACCTCGACGGCGATCGGGGCCGGCCGGATCACCGCCGAAGCCGACTCGGCGAACACCAGGCTCTTGCGGACGAGCCCGAACGGGAACGACGTGGACACGACGAACGCCCGGAAGGAGATCGGTCCGCGCCGGATCGCGCGGGGCGAGGCGGTCACGACGATCGAATCACGCGGCCCGAGGTGGGCCACGAACGCACGCGGCTGCTCGACACGGGTGATCGTCGAGTGCGTGCCCGATGTTCTTCCCGCCCTGGGCGGCGGGCTGTGCGGGTTCTTCGGCGTGAAATCGGCCGGCAGCTCATCGATGCTCAACGCGAACGCCGGCATCAGGCGGTTGCGGTTGCGCACCCTGTATCGGATGGTCAGCGGCGAACCGACCTCCGCGTCGGCGACGCGATCCCGCCGCACCTCGATCCCCATGAGCATTGCCCCCGACAGCGTGCCCGAGACCACCAAGATCGCCAGGCTGAAGCCGAACGCCCAGAAGAGCAGGTTGTTCTGGCTGTTGAACGCGCCCAGGGCCAGCAGCAGCGTGACCAGGATGTACACCAGCGCGGGCGAGCCGAAGTGGTAGCGGCGGCGGGGGCGCTGAGATGGTCGGGCGTCGCGGGGCATCCCGGAAACGCTACGCCGATTGAGGCACGGGAGTTTCCGTGGATCGTGCGGGCGGGAACTGAGGAACTACCGGGCTGGCCCCGGCTCGTTCCCCGGCTTCCACTTGATGTTGCATCCGATGCTCGGGCGCTGCGCGGCCGCGGGCGCGTGGCCCGCGAGCACGGCGTCGAGCGCGGCCCGCAGGTCGCGCCCGGTGACGGGCAGGGTGTTGCTCGGGCGGCTGTCGTCGAGTTGGCCGCGGTAAACGAGGCGGTCGGCTGCGTCGAACAGGAAGAAGTCGGGCGTGCACGCGGCGTGGTAGGCCCTCGCGACGGACTGATCGGCGTCGTAGAGGTAGGGGAATGAATAACCGGCCGCGGCGGCCTCGGACCGCATGAGGTCCGGGGCGTCGGCGGGGTAGTTCTCGACGTCGTTGGAACTGATCGCGAGGATGGCGACGCCGCGTGGGGAGTAGTCGCGGGCGATGGCCGCGAGCTGGGCTCGGACGTGCTTCACGTACGGGCAGTGGTTACAGATGAACATCACGAGCAGGGGCTTGCTCGCGCGATAAGCCGCGAGTGTCACACGCTTGCCGGAGACGGTGTCGGTGAGGGAGAACTCCGGCGCGGGCGTGCCCAGCGGGAGCATGGTGGAGGGTGTCGCGGCCACGTGACGGCTCCTGGTCTGCGCGGCAGTGTAGAGCCGTCGGGAGGAAGGGTCACCGCGGAGGCGCTGAGGGCGCGGAGAACGAGCGGTGGTTGAAGGCAAGGGTCGCGCCGGCGTGGGACGCGGTGGCGGGGCGTGCGCTGCTCACCGCACGTCCACCCCGCCGCCGCCCGTGCTCGGCGAGCTCGGTGTTGTGGCGGGTTCGATGCGTTGGACCGATGGGAGCAGGGCCAGCGCTTCAAGTTTGGCGATGGGGATGGAGCCGACGATCGTCTTCGCATCGGTCAGTTGCCTGTCGATGCGGAAGCCGACCGCCTGGAGCGCACCGAGCGTGGCTTCGTCGATCTTTTCAACGAGCACGGAGACGATCACCCCGTCGCCCGAGCGGGCTACTTGGTTGTCTCGCAGGACGTTGGACTTTTCAGAGCCCGTAAGCGGAAGGAGCATCAAGTCGTCCGGGTCGGGCGTTCGCGCAGCCTTCTCGTTCACGGGAGCCGGCGCGTTGACCGCCGGCGCGGGTAGCAGGTCGTAGAGCCGCTGATCGAGCCGGCGCAGCAGCGTGCGCTCCCGCTGGGTGACCTCCTCCGTGCGGGCCGCGAGCGCGGCGGTTTGTGCGCTGGTCGCGGTTACGGGCGAGGCGGGAGCGGCGGCGGCGTCCTTGTCCGATTTCTCACCGTGCGGAGCCGCGTTACGAGCCGGCGTGGCCGCCTCTTCGATTCGCAGCCCGGCGTTGGTGGCCATCACTTCGCCCCATGCGTCGAGCAGGGGCGCATCGGGGTAACGGTTCTGGAAGAGCACCTGTGCGCGGTTGGCGGCGACGTACTGGCCCTGTTTGACGTTCGCCGCGATGAAGTTCGCGCCCGCGGCCACGGCCAGGCGTTCGGGCGCGGGTTGGCCGAGCGACGCTGAAAGGTTTAGCCGACTCTCGACATCGCCGTAGAACTCCTCCGCGGCGAGGCTTTGGATCACCGGGTCGGCCGGGAGGGCGACGGCGGGTTCAGCCGCGTCGCCGAACGAATAGCGGAAGTGGTGATCGGGCAACGGGCGCGATTGTGCTCCACCGCCTGCTTTGAGCGTCGGAGCGGCTTGTGCGACAGGCGCCGCATTCACGCCGAGCTCGACAGGCGCCGGAGAAGCGGGCGGAAGCGACTTCATGTCGGCGGGTGCGGCGGGTTTCTTGGCAAGCCCCGATTCGCTGGCACGGGCCTTCTCTTCGGGCATGGGCTTTTCGGCGACGTGCGGGGCCGGCGCTCCACCACGGGCGGGGTTCTGCTCTTTCGATGCCCCGGGCGGCTCGGGCGGGGCCGGCGCTTGAGCAGTCACCCCGGCATTTGAGGTCGATGGACCACCCCGTGCGATCGCGCCTTCGGTCTTTCTGGCGGCTCCGAGCGCACCGATGGCCACCGAGTTGGTCACGGACGAGGTCGGGGCGTAGGCCAACGCCATAGGTGCTTGAGCCGCTTGCGCCTGCCGGCGAACGGCCGCGGCTGCGGCACGCTCGGCCACGTCGGGGCTGAAGAACCCGTCCCATTCGGTTGCGTCGGGGAGTTCGACGGGGATCGGCACGAGCGTGGGCCGGCCTTCGATGGTCATTCGCCGGTGATCGACCGCGACGAAACTGGTGAACGGCGACATGATGCCGAAGGCCTCGCCGAGCTGGACAACCCGGCCGCGGACGTCGGCGGGAGTCTCCCCGAGTTGCAGCGCGGTGAGGTGATCGCCGAGCAGGCGGTCGATTCGGGCTCGGGCCCAGAGGTTCGGGACGACAGCGTCGCCGAGCTCAGCGGTCACGGGTTGACTGCCTCCCGCGGGTAGGTCGTCGAACCCGATCGGGATGGTGCGCTCCCACGGCCCGGCGACCGTCTGACCGCGAACAGTGATGAAGCCCCGGCCGGGGTGTGTGAGCCGACCAACCAGCGTGATTGGGCGAGCCTCGAAGAGGTCGGGGACCTGATCGAGCGGCGGCTCGACATCGGCCACGTCGAGTCCCGGCGAGAACTCGGCGGAGATGTGCGTGAGCACAGGTGTTCGAGTTCGCCGGTTGAGACGTTCGATGACGCGGGTGACTTCGTCGGCGATGGCCTTGTCGGTGTTCACACCGGGTGCGCTCTCGTGGGGGATCAGCATGTAGTCGGCCTCGCCTCCGCCGGCGCGGGCCATGCCGTCGAGCAGGTAGCGGTTGACAGAGTTGCCGATGCCGATCGGGAAGACCCGCGTCGTGCCGCGGGTTTGGCGGATCGCGTTGATGATGGCGTGGTCGTTGCCGACGTAGCCGTCGGTGAGGAAGACGACGATGCGGAGGGGGCGCACCGGGGCCTCGTCGGCGAGCACGGTCGAGTCGGCGACTAGGGCGCGGGCGGGCTCCTTGCCGGGCTCGGTGATCCAGCGTCCGCGAACGATCAGGGCGAGTTTGGTTTCGTCGTGAAGGTGCTCGGCTGCGCGCCGGAGGTAGGTCCGCGGAAGCTGCATCTTCTCGACGCGGGCTGTGACGGGGGGTTGAACGCCGGGATCGAGGATGATCTTGCCGTCGGTCAGGACGGAGGCGGTGGTGAGGCCAGAGGAGTCCAGATCGCCGTCGTCGATGCGCACCGTGACCTCGCGCCCATCGGCGGGAACGGCGCCGAGTTCGGCCGGGCTGACGGGCTCACCGGCCGCGTCATCGGCGACGGTGGGGCGCAGAGCGGTCTGGATGGCCGTCATCATATCGGTGCCGCCGCCGCCTTCGCGACGATCGAAGAACGCGAGGGCCTCGTCGCGGTTCGCGTCGGTGAGCGGCCTGGGCGCGGGCCAGAGCACACGGGTGTCGCCGCTGAAGGTCACAACGTTGAACGTGTCCTGGGGGCGCATGGCGCCGATAAGGGATCGCGCCACCGATTTGGACTCTTCGATCGGGCGGCCGCGCATCGAGCCCGAGGTGTCGAGCACGAAGACCAACTCGCGCGGCACGGCCGCGGCGTCTTCAACGCGGTTGGGCGGCTGGAGCACGACGGCGAAGAAGTCGCTCCGGTTGGTGCGGGCGGTGAAGACCGATTCGACCACGCCCGGCGCGGCCTGTCGCCACCTGAGCAGGAAGTCGCGGTTCGGGATCGCGGGCCTATCCGCGAGCGTGATGTTGGTTCGCGAAGGCATCCCTTCGGGACTCAAGCGGACGTCTTGCCGTTTGACGGCGTGCAAGGGCGACTCAATGTCGACCAGGCCCGGACCGCCGGTGTCGATTGTGACCGAGATGGAGATGTCGTGGCCGGCGCGGGTTTCGGGGCGCGTCGGCGTTGGGGTGATGCGATCGGCGTCGGGGACCTGGGGCGTTGATTGGGCGAACGGCTCGCCGGGATTGAGCGTGCGAATGTGGAACCAGCGTCCGCCGACCTCACCCACGTCGTTGGCGTAGAGCGTGCCGGCCTCATGCTCGCCGTCGGGATACGCCGCGTTGAACTCGGCGATGGGCGCGCCGAACTCTTTGGCGGGCTCCGCAACCCCATCGACAGGCGCCAGCGGTCGGGCCATCGGCAGCGACGCGGCCAGCGTGGCGGCATCGAGGTGGCCGTCGTTGTGGGTGAAGGTGAGCTGCGCGGGCGCGAGGAGGTTGACGCCCTCGCGGGGGACGAACCCCGTCACGCCCACGTCTGGCGCGGCCGCCGCGGCTGAGGTTTCGCCATCCGCGACGGCACCGCCGGGGATGTACCGCGGCCCGACCACGGTCGGGAACGTGAACTCGTATTCGCCGCCGCGGGACTCGACCTGCTCGACGTAGCTGATCGTGATGTCGATGTCAGCGCCCGGATCGATGTTGGCGACGGACTGTGTGAAGATGTTTGGCCGCTCCTGTTCGAGCAGGCTTGCCGTGCGTCCGCTCTCGCGGGCGGCCTCGTAGACCTCTCGCGCGAGGGATCGCTCCTTGACCTGACCGACGACCACACGATCGCCGATCGTCATGTTCATGCGGTCCACGGCGGCGTGGTGCGCGAGCGGGAACGTGTATACCGCCTCGATCGCGGAGGCGTGCGGGTTGTGGTACTTCTGCGTCAGCGTGACGCGGGCGAACGGGCCGCACACGATGGCCTGGACGTCCGTGTGCTTGAGCACGCACGGGCCGAGCGGGTCGCCCCGGGGGTCGAACGCGTCGAGTCGGCCGCCTTCGGGGGCGAGGACGACGTTGGCCCGCGCGCTGGCGACGGCCACGGGGGAGGTCTTGTTCGAGATGAGCAGCAGCAAGAGCGGGACGGTGGCGAGCAGGATCAACGCGGCCGCGGCGAGTGGGTTCATCCGGGTCAGGATGAAGCGGCGGACGACCACCGGTGCCGGCTGTGGCCGGGGGATTTCGGTGAGCGAAGCGAGCAGGCGATCGCGCCCGGCCGCGGCACGCTCGGCGTTCTCGTTGTGCCATTGGCGCAGCAGCGAATCGAGATCATCGCCGGCGGGGGGGGAGAGCCGAGGAGGAGACGGATCGACGGGATCGCCCGCGGGGTCGCGGAGCGGCCGATGATTGTGCGGATGGAAGGCACTCATGCGTTGGCCCTCGTCATGATGGAGGCCAGGTGATCGCGGGCGCGGGCCAGAAGCTTGTAGAACGCGCTGCGCGACAGGCCCAGCGAGCCCGAGGCCGCGGCGACTGGGTCGGGCTCGAGGTAGTAGAGGTGGATGGCCAGGCGTTCATCGTCGGGAAGCTCGTCGAGCGCGAGCGTGAGGCGGGCGAGCTGCTCGCCGTGCTCGGCGGCGGTGGCCGGAGCGGGCTCGGCTCTGGAGAGCTGGCCGTTCATGCCGCGCGCCCCGTGGTCAAAGGAGGCGTGCTCGTGCTTGCGACGTCGCCTGGCCGCGCGTTGGCGCTCCGAGCACACGTTGGCCGCGATCTGGTAGAGCCAGGAGCGGATGCCCGCGGCGTCGGCAACTCGATCGAGCATGCGGAAGGCGCGAAGAAAGGTCTCCTGGAGCGCATCATCGGTCTCGGCCTCCGAGGGCGAGTGACGCCGACAGAGCGCGCGGACGACGGGCGAATGCCGGTCGTAGATCCGCGCGAAGGCCGCGTGGGCTTCGGGACCGCCTGAGCGGGCGACCCCGAGGTCGCGGGCGTCGGGACTCATCAACGCAGGAATGGCCGCCGGGTCGGGGCTGTCCTCTGAATGCGGGATGGAATCCGCGCTGCACACTGCGCCAGCCTATCGGGCGGGTGCGACACCGGTTGCGGGCCTGGTTGGTGGGGACGCCCGGGCACGGAATGCCGCAGGGCAAAAAAAATCCCGGCTGCGACCGGTCAGTTCGCAGCCGGGTTAGAGGACTGTTTAGGCCCTCTCTCGCCTCTCTCTCACTCCAGAAGCTCCCTCGAGCATCTCTCTCTTGCTCCGCCCTCTCTCTCGCGTATCTCTCTCTGCTCTCCAGACCCGAAGGAGTCTTTGGCAGTACGCAGGGCTTCGCAGATGTCGAATCGGAAGCTACCGGTAAGGCAGGGACAATGTACCGGATGTCCCGGATATGTCAAGCGTGAATCGGGGTTTGGCGGAAAGAACGCGCAAAAAGGTGTTTGCGGGCGTTCAGCTGGGAAAAACACGGGGTTTTGGGGCGTTCAGGCCCAATTGCGGTCATATCTGCGATCCACTTTACAGGGGATAGAGTGATGGGAGAGTGTGGATAAGTGCTCTCCCGAGGTGAGGGAAAGTCCGAGAACAAGGGTGCATCACATCACTTTAACGCCCGTCGGCGTTTCGACCAGACACCCCGGATACGGGGGCAATATTGTCCAGATTCTGAAACGCGGATCCCGCGCACGACAGCGACCGTGGTCATCCACGCCGGACAGTCTTGATAGCCTGAAGCGAAGAAAAGTGGGCGCAACAGGACTCGAACCTGTGACCTCAGCTATGTGACAGCTGCGCTCTAGCCAACTGAGCTATGCGCCCCGGTTGCGGCCGCCCTGCCGGCGGTCGTGGCGGGAGGATAGGGCGGATGCGTGGGGTTGTCATCCCCTGTGCGGCCGTCCGGGCGGTCAGATGACGCCAAAGCTCGACATGAGCCATGCGACGACGCCGGCGATCACCAGCACGAGCAGGATCCCGGCGAGGTAGGTGCCGAGATTGTTCTTTTTTCGGACCATGGTGTTTGCCCCTGGGGACAGGCGTGCTTGCGGCCGGGCGCGGATGCGGGCGGCCTACTCGCCCGGAATATACGAGATTGTGCCTTCCCAGGGGGACGAGGCGGTGGCGTACAGGCGCTTGGAGATCCGCCCTGCGAGGTAGGACCCACGACCGGCCTGCGTGGCGTGGCGCATCGCGTGGGCCATAAGCACGGGGTCTTTGGCGTGGGCAATGGCGGTGTTGAGCAGCACTCCGTCGGCGCCGATCTCCATCGCGACGGCGACGTCGGAGGCCGCGCCCACGCCGGCATCAACGATGACGGGGTACGAAGGGTCGCCCTGCTTGAGCAGTTCAAGGCAGAGGGCGATGTTGTTGCGGTTGAGCACGCCCTGGCCGGAGCCGATGGGCGAGCCGGCGGGCATGACCGACGCGGCCCCGGCTTCCTTGATGCGCAGGGCCGCGATAGGGTCGTCGGAGGTGTACGCGAGGACCCGGAAGCCGTCGGCGACGAGCTGGCGCGTGGCCTCCAGCGTGCCGACGGGGTCGGGCAGGAGGGTCTTTTTGTCGCCGAGGACCTCGAGCTTGACCCATTCGGCGCCGGGGTTGTTCAACTGCGACAGGATCTCGCGCCCAAGCCGCGCGACGCGGACAGCGTCTTCGGTGGAGAAGCAGCCGGCGGTGTTTGGCAGGATGGTGAAGCGGGAGAGGTCGATGAACTGGAGGAGTGATTCGCCTTTCTCGTTGATCAGCCGCTCGCGCCGGACGGCGACGGTCACAACTTCCGCGCCGCTGGCGTCGAGGGCGTCGCGCATGAGGTCGTAAGTCTTGTACTTGCCCGTGCCGACGATGAGGCGGCTATGGAGCGTGCGCCCGCCGATGGTCAGGTGGTCGGCGTGCGTGGTGGTGAGGGGCTTGGATTCGATGGTGGGCATGGCTTGGCAACCACTCCGTTGGAGGCCGGGGAGCGATGGGGAGCGGGGTTCAGCCGCCGCCGACCAGGGTGACGATTTCGACGCGATCGCCCTCGGCCAGGACTCGGTCGGGGTGCCGGGGCTTGGGCACGAGATCGCGGTTAACCTCGACGGCGCACGCGGCCTGGCCGAGCTTGAGTTGTTCAAGAAGTTCCGCGATGGTGGCCCGGTCGGCGATTGTTCGAGATTCGCCGTTGACGACGATGGTCATGACGCAGGGTAGGAGGCTGAGCGGGTGCAGCGATTGGGTGGCCGCGTCGGTAGGAATCAGGTGGTACGTGAAACGGGACAAAGGTCGGGTGGGGGTTGAGGAGGCGTCGTGTGGCGACCGGGCTTGACCAACGCGGGAGGGGATCTGTCCATCGGCTGGGATGGGCGCGAGCGGTCGCGGTGGTGGTGGGTGTGGGGATTTGTCTTGGGCTTGTCGCCTGCGACCGCAAACAGGTGGCCTATCGCCAGGACACGCCGGACGAGGTGATCCAATCGGCCGTGGCGATGGTCAAGAACGGCGACACGCGGCGGCTGGGCGACCTGATCTACGCCGATTCGCCCGAGATGCGAGTATTTCTCACTCGGCTGGGCGAGCTCTTCGGGCACATGCAGAAACTCGCCGGCGCGGCCGGGAAGAAGTTTCCCGACGAGTTGGCGGCACTGAAGGCCAAGGCCGCACAGGCCGCGGCGGAGGGGAAGGCGGACCCGCTGCTGAGCGCCGTGAGCGCGATGGGGAGTGGACGGCGTGGTGGGGCCGCATTGGGGGGACGGGGCGGGCGCGGATCGATGGACATGGATGAAGGCACGGCGCAGGACTTGATCAACAGACTCTTCGCCGACCCTTACGGATGGATCGAGACCAACGCGACACGGCTGTCGGCGTTGAAGACCTCGGACGACACCGCGAGCGTGATGCTCGACAACAAGCCGATCATCCCCCTGGTCGGACTGCCGATGCGCAGAGAGGGGGACAAGTGGTATATCGCGTTGCCGACGACGTTCCCGGGCATCTCGGACGTCATGCCGCGCAGCCATGATCAGTGGCGGATCCTTGTCTCGATCGTGAAGGTCCTGGATCGGACGGTTGTGGAGATGACCGACGATGTGGAGCAGGGGCGGGTAGCCACGCTGGATTCGCTGGGCCAGAAGGCACGCGAGAAGGCGGTGCTGCCCGGCGTGATGGCCTTCATGGCGTACGGGAAGGAAATGGAGGTTCACAAGCGAGTGGACCGGCGGATGGCGCAGTTCCGGGATCGCCAGAAGGAGTGGGTGAAGTACAAGGCGGGCAACGATGGTGATGAAGCGGTCGATGCGGTCTCGCCCAAACTGCTGAGCGTGGTGTCGCGACTCGCCGGCGAACGCATGGAGCCGCTGGTGCGCAAGCACAAAGCCCCGCGGTTCGACAACATGAGCAACGCGGCGTTCGAGTCGCTTGTGGGAGGTTGGCTCAGCGAGGCGGGGCTCAACGTCAAGCTCGACGGCGATCTGCGGGCGATGGTCATCGACGCCCAGGTCGATCAGTGGACGGCGGCGGACAAGTCGGTCGGCCTGCGGCGGTGATGCCGGACAAGTCTCACTGCTGAGGCGCGGAAATCGCGGAGAGGGATGTTCGGCTGAGCGAGGCGTGACAGGTGGCTTTGCGTATTTGTGGCGACGAATCGAGTCGGTGTGTGCGTGGGGGGGGGGAGGGGGGGCTTGAGTGCCGGCGCTATTCCGCGTGCTGGAGCACGCGCAACCGTCGCGGTTGGACCGAGATCAAGAGCGAGAGCGGTGCATCGACGCCCGCGACGCTCTCGCCGTCAAGTTGGTGGGGAACGCCGCGGATGGGTGACGCGATGCGCAGGTCCGAAGCCCGGGCGGTGCGGGCGTCTCTGGCGTGAGCGTGCATGCCCAGGGCGATCGAGGCGGCCCACGCGGCGAGACGGATCGATGAACGGTACGGGATGAAGAACACGTCGAGCCGACCGTCTTGGACTTTCGCGTCGAAACACGGGTTGAGGCGGGCGGCGTACTGGGGGCTGTTGGCGACGATCACCAGTCCGGGCTCGTTGCGTGCAAGCTGTTGCCCGTCGGCGGTGACACTGAGCGGGGGCAGGCGGAGGTTTCGCGCTTCATCGAGGGCGCGGCGGACATAGTCGGACCGGCGCACGCCGCGGGCGCGGGCCGCGGCGACCCGCTCGACGACGTGGGCGTCGAATCCGACGCTGCCCATGATGAGGAACACGCGCCCATTGCAGGAGGCCACGTCGGCGAGCGTGCTCCGGCCGTGTTGAAGGGCCCGGAGAAGCGATTCGGCGTCGGCGCCGCTGCGGAACTCGCGGGCGAAGAGGTTCTCGGTGCCGAGGGCGTAGTGGTAGATGGGCACACCGGCGGCGATCGCGGCGGGCGCGGCGAAGTGCACCGAACCGTCGCCCCCCGCGACGATCAACGCATCGGCACCACACACAGATTCGCGGAGGCGGTCGGTGGTCAGGCCGTTGCCGAGTTCAACCGGAGTGACGTCGATGTCGGCTGAATCGAGGCGCGAACGCAGTGCGGATACCGCTCCGAGCGTCCGGCCGCGGCCGGAGCGGGGGTTGTGGAGCAGGACGACGCGCATGGCTTGGTTAGAGCGCGCGGGTGATCAGGGCGTCGGCCACCATCGCGATGAACAGCACCGGCAGGTGGATGATCGACGCGAAGAAGACTTTGCGGGCGTGGTCCCGGGTTCGGGCTCGCGCCAGACGGATGCACAGGGCGATGAACGCCAGGCCGGAGATTGCGGCGACGATGGCGTAGGCGAAACTCAGGTGATCGCGCATCACCAGCGCGGGCGCGAGCGTCGCGGCCAGCAGGGCCACGCTCCAGACCAGGATCGTCACGGCGGTGGCGCGACCGGTGGGGTCCACGATCGGCATCATTCGGTAACCGCCGGCCGCGTAGTCGTCGCGGTACATCCACGCGATCGCGAGGAAGTGGGGGATCTGCCACACCACCATGAGCAGGAACAGGCACCACCCACCGGGCTCAAGCAGGGAGGTGAGACCGCCGTAGTCGTCGAACCCGAACGCGCCCACCGTCGCCGACCAGCCGATGAGCGGTGGGAGTGCGCCCGGCACTGCGCCGACGAGTGTGTTCAGCGGCGTGACGGGCTTGAGGGGCGTGTAGAGCAACACGTACCACAATATGGTGACCAGGGAGACCAGCGCCGGGGCGGGCCCGTCGAGTACGAGCAGACAAAGCACGCCCGAGATCGAGAAAGTCGTCCCCGCGAGGAACGCCCCCTGCGGCGTGATGCGGCGCTCGGGCAGCGGGCGGTGTGCGGTGCGCACCATGCGGGCGTCGCGCCGGCGTTCCCACCACATGTTCAGGGCGTTGGCACCCGAAGCGGAAAGCGCCGTGCCGACGAGGCAACCGACGGCCGCCAACACCAGATGGCCGAACTGCCACGACCGCCCGAGCGCGGCCATCGTGAAGCCCACGGCCGCCGTGATGGTGACAAGACGGGTGATGCCGGGCTTGGTCAGTTCCGCGAGTGTCGCGATCCGCTCACGCAGGTTCAGGGCCGCGGGCACCTCCACGGTGATGACCGTGGTGGACGAGGCGAGCGCCGGCGTGCTGTCGGGAGTCGGCATGGACATGGGGTTTGCGGGATTGGCCGCGGGAGCGGAAGTATTCGCGGGCGGGCGCGACGGGGCTACTGGGAGGCCGGAGAGATTCCTGTTGCACAGGAGGTGGCCGGAGCGAGGGTGGAGGATGGGTAGGATTCGGTGACGGGGGGAGGGGAAGGGAGCTGGGTGCGGAGTCCCGGTAGCTCAGTTGGATAGAGCAGCCGCCTTCTAAGCGGCAGGTCGGGCGTTCGAATCGCCCCCGGGACGTTGCAGCGGGTGTGCGTGCGGGCGGATCAGCCGGCCCGGCGCCGCTTTCTGGGTGGCGGGCGCTCGGTGTAGGCGTGCAGTTCGGGCGGGAGCGCCTTGATGCCGCGGCGTTTGGCCTTCTCCACGGCGTACCAGAGGGATCGGTACACACGGTCGCGGACGGCGTCGGTGATGTTGAGCCCGTTGGCTTCCATCGCCTCCAGAGCCCAGCGCCATGCGTGGTATTCTTCGAGGCAACGCGGCTTGTAGACGTCAAAGCCGATGGCGTGGTGGCCGATCTCGTGCAGGAACACGGCGGCGGACATTGGGCCGCGCGGGCGGGGCGCTTCGATGAGCCGTTGCACGCGCCCGTCCTGATACGTCACGTACCAGGCGATGCCGGACATCGCGGTGCGCCACTTGCGAACGCGGACGTGGTAGCGGTCGAGCATGAGCCGGGCGACGGCGTCGTACCGGCCTTGCATCGCGTCGGACGACCTGGAGCGCCGGCCCGCGGTCGGCTTGGTGGCCGCTTTCGGGCGCGGGCGGGACTCGGCACGCACCGACGGCCGGCGCGGCGCGGGGGGGAGGGGAGGGCGTGGCGCGACCCGCTCCGGTCGGAGGCGGCGGCGGATCGGCTCGATGAGGTCCCAGAGTGTGAGCGTCATCCCAGTTCCCGGGCGGAAATCATCCGTGTCTGTGGGGGAATGGTGCGCCCGTTTGCAAAGGCTGTCCATGGCATTGGGCGTTTACCGGGGGGCTGGACTTCGAGGATCTGGAGCACGGTGCCGTGGCCGCAGGCGATGGTGCCCACCCGCGGGTCCAGAATTGTTCCCGGCTGCGCGTCGGCGTGGGTATTGGGGAGCGATCGGACGCGGAGCAGTTTGAGCGGTTGCGGCGGCCGGGTCTCAAGACCGACGGAGATGCCCGGCCACGGTGTGAGCGCGTGAACCTGGCGACGAAGGAAATCGGCCGGCTGGTGGAAGTCGATCGCGTCGTCCTCTCGCGAGAGTTTGGTCGCGATGGTGACCTCCGACTCGTCCTGGGGGTGGGGACGGCTCGTTCCCGCGGCGTGGTCCGCGAGCACGCGTTCCACAAGTTCGGGGCCGTCGGCGGCGAGCAGGTCGTGGAGTTCGCCGGCGGTCACCAGCGGGTCGATGGCACGCCGAGAAGCGCCGAGGATGAGCCCCGCGTCCATGCGGTCGGCGAGCGTGATGACGGAGTTGCCGGTGAACGTGTCGCCGCCGAGGATGGCGGCGTTGATCGGGGCGGCGCCGCGCCAGCGGGGCAGCAGCGACGCGTGCAGGTTGATCGCGAACATGCCATCGAGCAGGCGTGCGGAGAGTTTCTGCCCGAAGGCGATGACGACCCAGGCGTCGGCCTCGAATGAACGGACCCGCTCGACGGTCTCGGGGGTGTTGACGCGCTCGGGCCTCAGGATGGGGAGGTTGGGGAGTGCTTCGGCCGCCCAGGCCGCGATGGGGGTAGGCGTGGGCTTGCCGCCGCGACCGGCGGGGCGGTCGGGCTGGGTGACCACGGCGAGCAGGGTGTGTGCCGAGGCCAGACGCTGGAGCGTCGGCAAACCAAAGGCCCCGGACCCGAAGTAGACCAGTCGCATGGCGGTTGTGGAGCGGAATGCGTGCGCTACCGAGAACGCTCCAGGTCGCGGATGGCGGCCCGGTTCTTGATGCGGGACATCTGGGTCATGCGGTCGATGATGAGCACGCCGTCGAGGTGATCGAGCTCGTGCTGCCAGCAGCGTGCGAGCAGGCCACCGGCGGTGGCCGAGAACGGTCGGCCTTCCGTGTCGATCGCGGAGATCGTGATGACCGGCGAGCGGAGCACGTCGCCGCGGATGTCGGGCAGCGAGAGGCAGCCCTCCTCCATTGGCACGGACGCTCCGACGGGCCGGCTGAGAGCGGGATTGATGTAGACGACCGGGCCGCGGGTGGCGGTCGGCGGGTCGGTGTCGGGCGAGCGGTCTTCGCTGGGGGGCACGTCGACGACGAACATGCGCCAGGAAAGCCCGGCCTGGGGCGCCGCAAGCCCGATGCCCTCCTCGGCACGCATCATCTCGATCATCTTCGCGGCGACGGCACGCACCTCGTCGGTGACCTCCGCGATGGGCTCCGCACGCTTGCGCAGCACCGGCGCGGGATAGATCTGAAGGATCAGGGTCCGGGGGTCCACGCTCATCGGGCAGAGCGTATGGGGCCTGGGGGCCTGAGCCGAGCGGAACGCCGGGGAAGTTGCGTGCGTAACGGACTCGGCGAGCGGGGTCGGGACGGTCGGATTTGGAGATTGACGCTTGTTCGCCCCCGCCTGTAGCATCTCCGCCCGGGACGCCGGGGCGATAGCATGTTCGCCAGCAGAAACGTGAGCAAGGAGCCGCCCATTGGCGTTGTTCGGGAAGAAAAAGAGTGAGGACACCGAGCCGAAGCCCAGCGCCGGGGGAAATGGCGCCCGGGAGGAGGGCGGCAAGAAGCAGCCGAGCGGGGGAAAGGATGCGGGCAAGGACGGCGAGAAGGGCTACGAGTTCTCGCCCGACAAGGCGGAGAAGTTCTTCGAGCGGGCCGCGAGCGTTCACGAAACGACCAACTACGAGTTTGCGATGACGCTGTGGCTGGGCGGCCTGCGTCAGGACCCCACCAGCCTTCGGGGCATCGAGGGATTCTTCAAGTCGGCGGGCGCGTTCATGAACGGCGGGGCCAAGGGCCCAAGCCGCGACACGAACAAGATGTACAGCGGCGGCGGCAACGTTGACCGCTTTCTGTTGAGCCTGCTGGAGTGGAGCGCCCACCCGACGGAGGCGGCGTACGCCGTGCAGTGTCTGCGTCTGGCATCGGACCTGGGGCTGTCGGACCCCGCGCTGTGGATCGCGCAACGGGCGCTGGGCGCGGCCGAACGTGACAAGCGGCCGCGGAAGGACTACTTCCTGAAGATCATGGAGGTCCTGCACCGGTTCGAGAAGTTCGACATGGCGATCCGCGCGGGCGAGGCGGCGTTGCGGATCGACCCAACCGACGGGCGGCTGGCGGCGGAGGTTCGGAACATGTCCGCGGAATCGACGATGAGCCGCGGCGGGTTCGACCAGAGCGGGCAGGAGGGCGGGTTCCGCGCCAACATCCGCGACGCCGCAAAGCAGCAGCAACTTGAAGAGGGCGAGCGGTTGAGCCACACCGAAGAGGGGCTCGACCGGCTCATCCTCCAGACCAGGACGGCGTACGAGGAAAACCGGCTGGACAAACCGACGATCAACAAGTACGTCGAGCTTCTCAAGGAGCGAGGCCGGCCCGAGGACGAGCAGTTGGCCATCGATGTGCTCGAAACCGCGTACAAGGCGACGCAGGAGTTCCGCTTCCGCGACCTGAGCGAGTCGCTCAAACTGCGGATCCGCAAGCGTTCGCTGGCGAAGCTGCGCCAGCAGGCCGAGGCGGGAGACCCCGCGGCGCGCGAGACGTACAAGGCCGCGATCCGGGAGTATCTCGACGCAGAGATCGCGCTGAGCGAGCAGCAGGTGCAGGCGTATCCGACGGACCTCTCACGCCGGTTCGACCTGGGGAAGAAGTTGTTCCAGGTGGGGCGCTACGAGGAAGCGATCGGACAGTTCCAGGAAGCCAAGAACGACGTCAAGAACCGGGCGCAGGTATACCACTACCTCGGGCTGAGTTTCCAGAAGATCAACTGGAACGACGAGGCGATCGAGACGCTGCGGCAGGCCCTGGCGATGCACAGCACGCCGGACGATCAGACCGGGATGGAGCTCCGGTACGCGCTCATGGAGGCGCTTGCGGCGCGGGCGGGGGAACAGAGCGTGCTCGCGGACGCCGACGAGGCGTACAAGATCGCGGCGAGCATCGCGATCCAGCAGATCAACTACAAGGAGATCCGGGCGCGGCGTGACGAGATCAAGCAACTCGTGGCGAGGCTCAGGGGTGGCGGGAGCGCGGGCGGATGAACGGCGCGGCCGAGCGGGCGGTGGCGTTCATCCCGGCCCGGCTGGGCTCTACGCGGTTTCCGGGAAAGGTCTTGGCCGACCGGACGGGACGGCCGCTGATCCGGCACGTGTACGAGGCCGTCAAGAGGGCGGCGAGCCTGTCGCGGGTGGTGGTGGCGACGGACGACGAGCGCGTGGCGGCGGCGGCGAAGGCGTTCGGCGCCGAGGCCGTTCTGACGGGCACGCACCATCCCAACGGGACCAGCCGGATCGGCGAGGCCGCGGCGAAGCTGGGGCTGGGCCCGCGTCAGTTGGTGGTCAACGTGCAGGGGGACGAGCCGGAGCTTGACCCGGGGGCGATCGACGCGGCCGTGGTGGCGTTGATTCGACTGGAACACGACGCAGGGGCCCGTGTGGGCACGATCGCCAGCCCGATGGAAGCGGGGGAGGACGCGGACAATCCGAACGTCGTCAAGGTTGTGCGAGATCGTCGCGGCTGCGCATTGTACTTTTCACGGTCGCGCATGCCGTTCGATCGCGACGGGCGGGGTGGCGAGGCGGCCCGCTGTTTGAGGCACGTCGGGATCTATGTGTATCGACGGGAGTTCCTGGACACCTACCTCTCGCTCGCGCCGACGCCGCTGGAGCAGGCCGAACAGCTCGAGCAGCTCCGCATCCTTGAGCACGGGTACCGTATCGCGGTAGGCGAGTATCCGACCCGTCACACGGGGATCGATACACCCGAGCAATATGAGGCGTTTGTGGAGCGGTGGCGTGCGCGGGGTGGGGCCGAACGGGGTTGATCAGCGAGTTGATCAGGGCGACGCCGATTCCTCTGCGTCTTTTCGCAACTGGTACTGACCCCAGAGTCGCTCGGATCGGCTTCGGGCGGCGGCGGTCCACTGCTCGATGGTGGGCCGGGCGCGGGGATCGTCGAGGTCGAGGAGCGTCTCCACCGCGGCCTGACGCGTGCGGAGCTGGTCGTCGTTGATGAGCGCCGAGAGCAGGTTGAAAACGCGATCCGGGGCCTGAGGAGCGAGCTTGCCAGCCGCGCGGATGGCTGCCTGACGCACCGGCGGCGAGCGATCGGGCGCGGTCATGGAGAGGATGTGGTCCAGAGCGTCGGGGAACCCCGAGTAGCGCAGGCCGTCGATCGCGCCGATCCGGATCACGTCGTCCTGCGACAGCGTGTCCAGTCCTTCAGGGAGGATCGGCATGGCGTCGAGGGCTTTGAGCCGGCCGAGAGATCGCAGGCACTCGGCACGAACCGCGTACGACTCGTCCCGCTTCCATCGATCGATGAGCCATGTGACCGCCGGTTGCTGATCAACCCGTTCCGCGTGTTCGGCGCCGAGGCCCAGTTGAACCGCGACTTCGCGCCGCACACGGGCGTCGGACATGTCGCCCTGGAGGAGTTTCAGCAATGCGGCGAGCGCCTGGGGGTGGGGCTCCGCCGCGGCGGTCTTCGGGGCGGCGGGCTTGTCGTCATCGTCCGACGACGCCGACGGGTTGGCGAGGCGACCAAGGGACTTGACGGATTCGATCCGCAGCCCGTGGAACGCGCGGCGGTCGCGGGCGGTATCGGCGAGGGCTTCGATGCCTTGATCGCCCGGATCGGCCGCGAGCCGGTCGGCGGCCTTCAGCCTGGCCGCGAGCGTTGGTCCCGAGCGGAGCGTCTCGACGAACGCCGGTGCGGGTTGGATCAGTTCGACCTCGGCGAGAACATGCAGGTCCGGGTCTACAACGATGCGGCGGGGCTCGTGCTTCATCGGCACGTCGAGCGTCGACGTGCGTGCATCGGTGCTGACGGTCACCACCACAGGCCGTCCACCGTCGTCGATCCACACGGGCAGATCGAATGCAAAGGCGGGGTTGGGGCCGTCGATGTTCTGCGTCTGGTCGACCCTCAGAGTGAGTGTGCGGTGCTCAGAGTTCCACGTCGGTGTGACCTTGACGTGGGGCACGCCGGGCCGGAAGCACCATTGATCGAAGAACCGCTGAAGGCTCAGGCCGGAGGCCTCTTCGAGGCTGGTGCGGAAGTCGAAGGTTTCGACGGCGGAGTTGAGGTGGCGCGAGGTGTAGAGGGCGACGCCGCGCCAGAAGACCGCATCTGTCAGCTTTTCGCGGAGCATGTGCAGCACGGCGGCGCCTTTGCTGTAGGGGTTGGCGTCGCGGTCGAAGACCTGATCGGGAAAGGCGTACTCCTTGCTCGCCATCGCGGGCTCAAACGGTGCGTCGGCCAGATCGTTGTTGATGGTGTCGCGGAAGTTGGACCAGACTTTGTACTGGTAGGCGTCTTCGTCGGCACGGAGGCCGTTGGTCGGTGAGCCGGCCTGGCCGGACCGCCCGGTGGGAATGTCGCCCTTGCGGTACTGAGCCCAGAGGGCCTCGGCATAGGTGGCCCAGCCCTCGTTGAGCCAGATGTGCTCCCACGATCGGCAGGTGAGCAGGTCGCCGAACCACTGATGCGCGAGCTCGTGACAGATCAGGTCGTCCTGATCGCCGTCCAGCTCGGCGGTCTTGTCCGAGACCACCGTGTCGTAGAGCGTCGTTGCTGAGGTGTTCTCCATCCCGCCCCATTCAAAGTTGGTCACCACGACCTGCGCGTACTTGGCCCAGGGATATGGCTGAGCGAAGAGCCGACCGTACAGGGACACCATCGCGGGCGTGCGCCGGAAGACGGCCGCGGCGCGCCGACCCTGGCCAAGAGGCGCGTACACCGGCATGGGCAGCCGGTCGCCGAAGGTGGACACATCGACCACGTCCCACTTGCCGACGGCCAGCGAGATGAGGTATGGGGCGTGCTCCTGTTCCTGGACGAAGTGGAATCGGACCGCCGGGCGCGGAGCGTCGCCGGCCATCGTCGTCTGCTCGTGCGAAACCAGCCGCCCGTTCGAGACGGCCGTGTACCCGTCGGGAACAGTGACGATCATTTCGCTCGTCAGCCGCTCGTTCGGAAAATCGTGCGTGGGGAACCAGTAACGGTTGGATTCGGGCTCGCCCTGGGAGTGCACGGAGGCGGGCCGGCCGGGCCAATAACGCGACTCCGGTGTCCAGTTCAGCCCGTCGGGCGGGTTGAGAACCTCGTAATCGATGCGCACCTCCGCCGTGCTGCCTGCGGCCACAGGCGGATCGAAGGTGATCGAGAGGTCGTCTTCGCCGGGGTTGGATGTGAACCGCGTCGCGTAACCCTTGCACGAGACTCCGCGGATGTCCAGCGCCGCGGCCTGCAGATCGAGGGTGGAGAGGTCGCCAGTGATCGGCTTGAACCGAATCGTGGCCGCACCGATCGCGTGCGGCGTGTTCATGTCCGGGATGACCAGCTCGATCCGCTCGTGCAGCAGGTCGGCGGAGCGGTGCGGCGGGTAGTGCAGCAGGTCGCGGCCGGTGGACGGGTCGAAGTTGTGGCGCACTCGCAGCGGAGGCGCCGACTGAGCCATGCAGACTGAACAAACACAGATGGCGGTGAGAGTGGCGGTGATGGTTGGTCGAGGGGTCATGGCTGTTGGCCCGGCTGTGCGGCGGTGAGGGCGGTTTGGGTGGAGGATTCGTTGACGATCGCGCGGGCGGTTTGGCCGACCTGTCGCAGAGCAGCGGAGGAAAGTTCGGACGCGACATCAGCGGCCGCGCGACAGGCGTGTGCGGCGAGAAAGCGGTCGGGCCCGGGCGCGGCCGCGCGGCACAGCGACCCGACGGCGCCGAGAAGAGCCGTTAGGGCACGCGGACCGCCGTCATCGCGAAGGGTGTCGATCGCCTGCACGCGCGCCGCGAGCGTGGCGCCGCGGCGGAGCTGGTCGGCGGCGGCGGTGATGTCCTGACGGACCTTCTTTCGGCAGAGGACAGTGAGGTAGGGATCAACGTCGAGCGACTCAGGCTTGGCAGGCAGGCGGAAGGTCATGGTCGTGATGCGCGTGTCGCAGAGGACGTGGACGTACTGCCCCTTGACGTTGCGACCCTCAGGGAACCGGGCATAGATCGGGAGCCGGAACGCGTACGCGGGGTTGTCGGCGTCGATCTTCTGCAACTGCTCCACGGTGACCGTGAGATCGCCGGCATCGCCATCGGACATTGGCTGCCATTGATAGTCGATCTGGAGGCTGGGATTGCCGGGCCGGTAGCACCACTGGTCGAAGAAGCGTTCGAGCGCCTGACCCGAGGCTTCTTCGAGGGCGAACCGAAAGTCGTCGGTCTCGACTTGCTGGTAGGCGTGGCGTTTGAGGTACAGCCGAACGCCGGCCCAGAAGGCGTCGTCGCCGAGGCGCATGCGGAGCATGTGCAGGATGGCGCCGCCCTTCTGGTAGACGTTGTCGCCGCCGGTGAAGCGGTTGTCTGGCCGCTTGTAGCGGTTGGAGACCATCGGCGGGTTCCTGGGCCAGTAGCGCCGGCCGCTGCGGACCCATTCGGAGCCCATGTCCTGCATAATGGCTTCCTGATAGGCGTCCTCACCCTCGGCGTGCTCGGCCCACAGGGCCTCGCCCATCGTGGCCCAGCCCTCGCCCAGCCACAGGTGCTCCCACGACTTGTACCCAACAAGGTCGCCGAACCACTGGTGCACGAGCTCGTGGGAGATGATGCCCTCGACCGTCCCACGACGGCCGCGAGCGAGTGCGCCGTTGAACGTAGTGGCGGAGGTGTTCTCCATCGCACCCGCGGCGAAGTTGCGGCACATGATCTGGGCGTACTTGTCCCAGGGGAAAGGCGTGCCGAAGAGTTCGGAGAAGTGCTTGATCATCTCCGGCGTTCTGGCGAAGTTGCGGCGAAGGAGCTCGCCGGAACCGAGCGGTCCGTACACCGGCACGGCCAGCCCGGGGACAGCCGAGCCGGGCCCGCCGAGGTTGACCACGTCGAAGCGCCCGACGACGAGGGTGATGAGGTATGAGGCGTGGGGCTTGTCTTGAAGCCAGTGGTAGGTGATCGTGCCGTGGGCGGGCGGTTCGGTCGGTGCTGGGTTGGATGATGCATTGGCGGGGGCATCGGCTGGGGGTGGGGGCGTTGGGGTTGCGCTTCACGCCGACCAGGCGTCCGTTGGAAACGGCCTCGTAGGGCGCGGGCACAGTTGCGACGATCTCGCTGGTCAATCGCTCGTTGGGGAAGTCGTGGCAGGCGAACCAGAGGTGGTTATCCTCGGGCTGGCCCTGGGCGTGGATCATCCAATCGACTTCGGGCGTGCGTGGATCGTCCTTCGACCATGTCAGGCCCGAACCGCCCCCGCCGGGCTTGTCGGCGGTGAAGACGAGCCGCAGGGCGGACTCACGCCCGGGTGAGATGGGCTCTGCAAACCGGATCGTGAGCTTGGCGGACTCCTTGTCGTGTGAGAACGTCACGGGACGACCATCGACCGCGGCCTCCGAGAACGACAGGCCCGGGCCGGCGTCCAGGGTCATCTCTGATCGAGCCAGCGCGATCGGGGAGAACGTCAGCAGTTCAACCGCCGAGAATCGGGGTTGAGTCATGTCAGGGATGGTCAGGTCGAGCCTGACGTGCCGGAAATCAAAGAGCACGTCGGGCGGCCAAACGCGAACGTCACGCCCGGTCTGCTGGTCGATCCGGGGGTCCGGCTCGACTAGCGGCTCGGACTGGAGCGAACTGTCCGGCTCGGTCTCCTGCGCGTGCAGAGTGGGGCAAGCCAAAAGCGGAGCGAATGCCGCAATCAGGGCGGAGACGCGGATGCAATCCGGGAGCGTCATGGCGTGTTTCCGTGCGGGCGAGGGTGGATGAGACGCTGAGTGTAACCGCGGATGGGCGATTCGTTGCAGCCCAAAGCCTCGACGCTCCGTGTGGGAATCGGCGCGACTTGTGTTCCCGATCGGGCCTGATACGATGCGTTATGCCGCTCGTGACACGCCCGGATGCCGCCTCGAAGTACCCGAGCAGTTTCACCCCCGACCCCGCCCCCCCTAGCCCGCTTACACCCGCCGCCCTCCCTTCCCCGCCCTCTGACAGCCTCATCGACGCCCGTGAGTTTGTGGAGGCGTACGGCGCGTACGACGCGCGAAAGGCCCGTGGTGCGACCGGGGGAGGAGGGGGCCGGCCGCGTGCGGGGCAGGGCGATCAGAACGCCGGTTCGCCGAAGGATGCGGCCGAATCGCCCGCCGAAACCGAGAACGCGGCGGGATTGCTCGCCGAACAGGCGGACCGGACGACCTCGACCGAGTTCTTCTCGCCGGTTCCGCCGGGCTATCGGCGCGGACAGCACAAGTACGTCGCGGTGCTGGGCACGGTCATGAGCGGGTTGGGCAAAGGCATTTTCGCGTCCAGCGTGGCCAAACTGCTCAAGGACAAGGGCCTGGTGGTCGCGCCGATCAAACTCGAGGGCTACCTCAACGTCGATGCCGGAACGCTCAACCCGCACCGACACGGCGAGGTGTTTGTCCTCGACGACGGCACCGAGTGCGACATGGACCTGGGCACGTACGAGCGTCTGCTCGATCAGGACCTGTCCAGGCGCAACTTCATGACCAGCGGTCAGATCTTCGCGACGATCGTCGACCGGGAGCGGCACGGGGCGTACCTCGGGCGCGACGTGCAGTGGATCCCGCACGTGACCGGTGAGGTGAAGCGGCGTTTGCGCGAGCTGGCGATGTACGGCGACGGACGCCGACCGGCGGACGTCGTGTTTGTCGAGGTTGGCGGCACGGTGGGCGACTACGAGAACGGGTTCTACATCGAGGCGTTGCGCGAGCTGGCGTTCGAGGAGGGTGAAGACGCCGTTTGCTTTGTCGCGCTGACGTACGTGATCAAGCCGCAGGTGCTGGGCGAGCAGAAGAGCAAGGCCGCGCAGTTGGGCATCAAGCGGCTCATGGAGGCGGGCATCCAGCCGCACATCCTGGCCTGCCGCGCGACCGATCCGGTGACCGAGCAGGTGCGGCAGAAGATCGCGATGTTCTCGAACGTGCCGATGAAGCGGGTCTTCTCGATGCACGATCGCGAGAGCGTCTACACGATCCCGGACGACCTTCGCAGCACGGGCATCGATCGCGAGATTCTTTCGATCTTGGACCTCCACGATCGCGTGAACGCGGCCGAGGAGGACCGGAACCGCAAGAGCTGGGCCGCTTTCGTGGACCTGCGCACGCGGGCGAAGACCCGGCAGGTCAGCATCGGGCTCACGGGCAAGTACATGGCCACGCGGGACGCGTACGCCTCGATCGACAAGGCGATCGAGCACTGCTCGGCCCATCTGGGCGTCGACGTCGAGACCAGGTGGATCGAGACGACGGACATCGAGTCGCGGAACGTGGCCGAGCGTCTCGACGGGTTGGACGGCGTGATCGTGCCGGGGGGCTTCGGTCGGCGCGGCGTGGAGGGCAAGATCGCGTGCGTGAGACACTGCCGCGAGAAGCTGCTGCCGTACCTGGGCATCTGCCTGGGCTTCCAGGTCGCGGTGATCGAGTTCGCCCGGAATGTCTGTGGCCTCGCTGGCGCTTCCAGCACCGAGTTCGACGCGCCCGGCGCCAAGACCGGACATCCGGTGATCTCCGAACTCCCTGAACAGAAGCAGATCGAGGGTTTGGGCGGCACCATGCGGCTGGGTGGTCAGGGGGTGGAGGTGCGATTGGGGACGCTGGCGAGTTTCCTTTACGCGCGAGCGACTGGCCGTCCCAGCGCGGGCGGCGTGCCGGGCGAGGGAGAAGGGGTCATGGAGGTCCGCGAGCGGTTCCGGCACCGATACGAGGTCGACCCTCGGTACATCGAGCAGCTCGAGAACGGCGGGCTGGTCTTCTCCGGTCGCCACCCCGACCAGCCGATCATGCAGGTGCTGGAGTTGCCCGGCGCGGGCGAGCCCAATGGGCATCCCTACTTCATCGCCGGACAGTTCCACCCCGAGTTGACCAGCCGGCCGCTGAATCCCCAACCCCTGTTCATGGGCCTCATCGCGGCCGCGATGAAGCGCAAGTACGGGGACGCGGCACTCCCGCCCGGTTCGCCGGCGGCGTCATGGGTGCGGCTTCATCGACGGCAGGCGCAGACCGTTCAGGCCTGACTGACCGGGGATTCAAGGGCCCACGTCCGCCGCGAGCCGGAGTTCCCGCGCGGCGTGGTGGAGGATGAGGGCGGACCGTCGATCGACGCGCCCGCGTCCGGCCAGCGCGTTGTGCAGCCGCGTTTGCGCATCCACGTCCGCGGCGGCGTTGCCGGTCTCGACTCCCAGCATCACGAAGATGTGGATGGCCCACGGCATCTGGGTGGCGTTGTCTGGCTGGAGCTCGTGCACGTGCCACGCGGCCGTACGCAAACAGCGGGCGCGCAGGTCGGCACGCGCGCGGGCCCGGGCCACGGTCCAGAGCGCGTGCAGGCCGCACAGCTCGACCTCCGTGACCACTTCGATCGTCGCCCTGGGTGGGTGATCAAAGAGCGGGCCGTTTCCCCGCGGCAGGCTCTCGTCGTCCAGCGTGAGCGATGGGTCCAGGGCGGCGTGCCAGAGGCGAATCTCGGGTGCGACCGCCGAGTCGGCGGGATGGAATGAGGCGCCCAGGGCCGCGGCGATAAGGGGAACGTCCACGGGACGCGAGGTACCCTCATCGTCGCGGAACGCGGTGGGGCGGGCGGCGAGATCCGAGAAGTCGAGTCCGCCGAGCGTGCAGGCGGCCGCGGACCCGAGCCGGTTTGCCCAGATTGCCAGCGGCGTCAGGGGAGAGGTCGGCACGCGGATGACTCCGGACGCGGATGAGACGCTGTTGCAGACCGCCGCAACTCCGTGGTATATTGCGGCTTCGATGTCGCGGGTGAAAGAGCGAGCGCGGACGCGTCTGGGGTCGAGGATATGCCTCGGCTGCGGCTATGACGGACCGGAGGTTCAGGACCTGAACCAGCGGGCCTCGTTCGAGTGCCCGAGTTGCGGGACGGACCTGTACGCCCGGCGGCCGATGAGTTATGCGGAGATGGAAGGGCTCGTGCCGGGGGGCGGCCGGGGGCCGTTCGCGCCGGACGCGGACGGGCCGTCGACCCCCACCAAACACGTTCGGCCGTGGCTGCGGCGTGCTTTCGCGTGGCTTCGGATCCGCCGTTGAGCCGTGACGACGGGTTACCTCGGTTCAATCACCGTGACTTTGGGTTGCTCGACGGGGCTTTGCACGCCGCGTGGGCACCGGACCGGGCCCGAGGCACGGAACCTCTTGACGTTGGGCGACTCCTGCCACTTTCCCGGGGCTCGGGTGGGGTGGAAGAGGTGAAAGGCGACGGCCTCTTGGATGCTCACGACGGGGCGGCACCCGCGCTGGTACAGCCGGCGGCCGAGGTCGTCGTCCTCCTGTCCGTAGCCTTCGTACATCTCGTCGAAGCCATTGACGGCGATGTAATCGGCGAGCGGGACGGCGAAGTTGGCGCTGAGCAGTTTGGGCTTGTGAGCCTTGGCGAGCCCGAGTCGGCGGAACAGGGCCTGTCGCCTGTAGCGGCGGGCCCGTGATGCGAGTTCGGCGGCCTGATCGTGACTCACGGGCGCGGGCGGTCGGCCGGAGCGGAGGGCCGATTCATCGAACGTGTCGGTCTGCGCGGCGGTCAGATCGAACCGGAATCCGATGGACACCGCGCCCGCGGGGCAACGGCGCTGGTGAACTTCGGCCAGGTCGTGGCTCGGCACGCAGTCGCCGTCCAAAAAGATCAGCAGGCTGTCGGCGGCGATGCGCCGAGCCAGCAGTTCGCGGACCCCGTTGTTCCGCACCTGGCCCGAGCGGGACTTACCCGTGTGGGGGCGTTGCACGAGGATGATGGATGTTTCGATCGCTGCCGCCGCCTCTCGCACGAGCGACGCGATCGCCGGGTCGTCGGTATCGCACGTGACGACGACGGACTCCGGGCGCAGCGACTGGTCGGCCGCCGACCGCAGCGTGGGCGCGAGGTGTCGCGGGGTGTGCGTGGAAATGATGATGTGGACCGGTGCTGGGGGCATAGGGAGGGAAGGGCGACGGGCCCAGTTTACGCGGTGCGGCGGATCGGTCCGAGAATCGGCGGCCATGCCCGGGCGAGCCCGATGCGCCGAACATCCGGCAGAGTCGCCGTCGGGCGATTGGACGGGGGTTCAGCAGAGTCGGGATCGGAACGATCAATGCCGCGGGAGCCCGACCTCCGAGCCCTCAATGACCCGGCCCGTCACTCCACAGCGCCCAGTTCTCGGCACACCTCCTCAGCCTTCGCGGGCGTCGAACGCCGACGAGCGAGAGCGGCTGTCCGTCCGCGGCCTGGCGTCCAGGGCCGGATCGGCCTATGTGTTTCGCGCCGAGCTGGACATCACGGAGATCGACGCACGCGGGCGTCCGGGCGTGGTGTGGACCGGAAGGGCATGCGATCTCTCGCGATCCAGCCTGACCTTCCGATCGAGGCGCATGTGCTATGAAGGGCGAGAGCTGTTGATCGCCGTCCACCTGGTGGACGATCGCCCCGTACCGCTTTATTGCATGGTTGCCTCGTGCGACTACGACGGCGACGGCCTGTACCGGACCACCGTCAACCTCCTGCCCATCCCCGAAACGGATTCGATCAGGACCTGGATCGTCGGGTTGCAGCCTCGCATACACGTGTGACGGAGTGGCTGGCGGCCGGCATCACCGGGCGATTACGCTTGGGCCATGCGCATCCTGCGGACAAGCGAGGACCTGGCTCGGCACGGCACGGCGGGCGTGGGGGGGGTGTTTGTGCCGACCATGGGGGCGTTGCACGAGGGGCACGCGGCGCTGATCCGGGCGGGAGTGCGGGAGCGGGACGCGGTCTGTCCGGGGCGGCCGGTGGTGGTAAGCGTTTTCGTCAATCCGACGCAGTTCAACGACCCTTCCGACCTGGCGAGATACCCGCGCACGTTGGATGCGGATGTTGAGTTGTGCCGCACGGCGGGCGCGGACGCGGTGTTCGCGCCGAGTGAGAGGACCGTGTACCCCGCCGCGCCGGGAGGAGTCGTTCGCGTGCCGACCCTGCCGGCCGTGGCTCGTGAGCCGGGCCTGGAGGACGCTGCGCGGCTGGGTCACTTTGCGGGCGTGTGCCGGGTGGTGGCGAGGCTGTTCGACCTGGTCAGGCCCGCCGCCGCCATGTTCGGCGAGAAAGATTGGCAGCAGTTGCAGGTGGTGCGGGCCATGGTTGCTGAGGACGCCGGGGCGACCTCGCGGCCGCGAATCGTCGGCGTGCCCACCGTGCGCGAGCCCGACGGGCTGGCGATGAGCAGCCGCAACGTGTTCTTGACCCCACAGGAGCGGGCGTCCGCGGCGGCGATCTCCCGGGCCTTGCGTGAGGCCGGAAGGCATGAGGACGCCGGTGCGGCCGAGAGGCACATGCGGGCTGTGCTCGACGCGGCCGGCCTGCGGACCGAGTACACCGTGGTGAGGTTCGCGGACACGCTCATGCCCCTCGCGGGCGTCAAGGGACAAGATGCCGGGCGACCGAAGCGGGCCCTGATCGCGGCGCGGATCGGTGCGGTTCGGTTGATCGACAACGCCCCGTGGCCGCAGGGGTGGTGAGCGCTGGTGTGGGTGGGTGGGGGGGGGGAGGGTTAGAGGCGGCCGGACTGCTTGGGAACTTCCTGCCAGTGGCCGCCCATGTGGCGCACGATCGTGCCGGACGAGGCGTAGAGGATCTGCTCGGCGATATTCGTGCAATGCCCGGCCATGATCTCGCAGAGGTTGGTCAGTTCCTGGATGAGGAACGCCATGTCGACCGAGAGTTTGCCGGTCGAGACCTGCACTTGGGCCTCTCGCAGGATGGCCTTCTTGAAGGCCTCGACGGCGTCCTCGGAGGCGAGCACGATGCGGGCCAGCCCGCCGTCGGCGCGATCGAGGGACGTGCCCGTGTCGCGGATGATTCCGACGACGGAGTTGGTGATGACCCGCAGGGTGTCGGCCAGGGGGACGTTGTGGGCCGCAATCGGTGGGACCAGTTCGCAGAGATTGACGCCGGCGTCGGCGATGCGTTCCAGCTCGTTGTTCACTTTCACGATCGTGAGGACCATCCGGACCTGCTCGGGTTGCAGGGCGGCGCCGACGTTGGTGGCGTCGTTGAGGAGTTGCACCGCGGCCTTCTCGATCTCGACGTCGACGTGGTCGATCGGCTCGTCCATGAGGATCGCGCGCTGGGCTGCCTCGGTATTGCGCGTGAACACCGCCTCGCACGATGCCTCCACAAGGGCCTGCACGCGGCGCGATTGTGCGACCAGGTCGGCCTTGAGCCGGTTGATTCGGGCGGCGAACGCGTCGGGAGGTGCGGGCATGCGGTGGGGCTCGTGGGGTCCGGTCGGAGAACGATACCACAACAGCGGCGGGCGGGATAGCCGCCGCTGGATTCGGCGCCCCGCGTGCTATCCTGACCTTCCCCGACGCCGGGATCGTGCTCGCGCATCGGCGACCCCGGTCGGTTGGATTCAGGAGCCACGCCATGTTCGACATCCAGGCCGTTCATGCCCGCCAGATTCTCGACAGCCGCGGAAACCCAACGGTCGAGGCCGAGGTCGTGCTGTCGTCGGGTATCTGCGGCCGGGCCGCGGTGCCGTCGGGGGCGAGCACTGGCGAGAACGAGGCGGTGGAACTCCGGGACGGCGTCAAGGACGTGTTCCTCGGCAAGGGCGTGACCAAGGCCGTGTTCAACGTGGTGGACAAAATCGCCCCGATCCTCGAAGGGCGTGATTGCCGCGAGCAGGAGGAGATCGATCGGGCCATGATCGAGCTTGACGGCACGCCGAACAAGGGGGTACTTGGAGCCAACGCGGTGCTGGGCGTATCGATGGCGGTCGCACGGGCCGCGGCCGAGGCGTGCAGGGTCCCCCTGTACCGCTACCTGGGCGGCGCGGCGGCGAAGACTCTCCCGGTCCCGATGTTCAACATCCTCAACGGTGGCAAGCACGCCGACAGCAACGTGGACTTCCAGGAGTTCATGGTCCAGCCGTGGGGGTTTGACAGCTTCGGCGAGGGCCTGAGGGCGGCGGTGGAGGTCTACCACGCGCTCAAGAAGGTGCTTCACGATCGCGGCCTGTCCACCGGGGTGGGCGATGAGGGCGGCTTTGCGCCGAATCTCGAGAACGCCGAGGACGCGCTTCGGCTGATGGAGGAGGCGACCAAGAAGGCCGGCTACAAGTGGGGACAGCAGATCTTCGTCGCGCTCGACCCGGCCGCGAGCGAGCTCTGGAACGAGGCGGCCGGCAGGGGGAAGACCGGCTACTGCTTCTTCAAGAGCAATAAGGACCGCATCGCCGGCAGCGACGAGATGATCGACCTGTGGGCGGGTTGGTGCGACAAGTACCCCATCCGCTCGTTGGAGGACGGGCTGGCCGAAAACGACTGGGCGGGCTGGGCCAAACTGACCAAGCGGCTGGGCGAGAGGGTGCAACTGGTCGGCGACGACCTGTTCGTGACCAACCCGAAGTTCCTGGCCAGAGGGCTCAAGGAAGGTTGCGCCAACTCGATCCTGGTGAAGGTGAATCAGATCGGCACGTTGAGCGAGACCTTCGCCGCGGTGGACCTGGCCCGACGGAACGGGTACTCGGCCGTGCTCTCACACCGATCGGGCGAGACCGAAGACGCGATCATCGCCGATATCGCCGTGGCGACCAACTGCGGTCAGATCAAGACCGGCGCGCCGTGCCGGAGCGACCGCAACGCCAAGTACAACCAGTTGATCCGCATCGCCGAGGACCTTGGCGAGAGCGCGGTCTACGGGAGTGTCACCTGGAACCGGAAGTGAGCGGGACCGCCGTGGAATCGAACGCGATGATCGGGATGCTCCTGCGCCGGCGATCGGTACCGCCCAGGGACCTGCTGGCGCCGGGTCCATCGACCTCGCAGCTCGAAACCATCTTGACCATCGCGGCCCGCGTGCCCGACCATGGCAAGTTGGTTCCGTGGCGGTTCATCGTGTTCGAGGGCGAGGGGCGAGGGCGCCTGGCGGATGAGGTCGGGCGGGTGCGTGCGGCGACCCGGCCGGACCCGGACAAGGACGCGATCGAGCGTGAGCGGTTGACAGGTCCGCCGGTCACGATCGCGGTGGTATCGGCGGCCCGCGAACATCCGAAGATCCCCGTCTGGGAGCAGGAGCTCTCGGCCGGGGCGGCGTGCATGAACCTGGTCATCGCCGCCAACGCGATGGGGTTCTCGACGTCGTGGCTCACGGAGTGGTACGGCTACGACGCGTCCGTGTTGAGCGCGATCGGATTGCGGCAGGGCGAGCGTCTGGCGGGGTTCGTCCACATCGGCACGGCCCGTGTCGTCCCGGAAGACCGCGTGCGCCCGGCATTGAGCCAGGTGGTGACGCGGGGGTAGCGCCCGTTGGTCGCCGCTGAATCTCCGCCCCGCTACGGCCGATATCATCGGTCAAGATGACGCACTATCGCCCGGGAATGGAGGCCGCGGCGGGCGGTGTCGGCGCCGGTTCACCGGGCCCGACGCCGAAGGTGGTGTCGCGCCGGCTGTTGCACAAGGGACGGAAGTTCGACTTCGAGTTGCTCAAGGTGCGGCGCCCGGGCGGCGGCGAGATCGAGCGCGAGATCGTTAGGCATCCGGGCGCGGTCGTCGTGGTAGCGGTAAAGGGAAAGGGCGCCGCGGCCGAGTTGGTCCTGATCCGCAACTTCCGCATCAGTGTGGAACAGCGGCTGTGGGAGTGCTGCGCGGGCACGCTGGAACCGGGGGAAGACCCGGCGGTATGCGCCGGGCGGGAACTCGTCGAAGAGACGGGGTATCGCGCGGGCAGGATCGAACCGCTCGGTTGGTTCTACACCTCCCCGGGGCTTTCCGACGAACAGATGCACGCCTATGTGGCCACGGATTTGACGCACGTGGGACAGGACCTGGAGGACGACGAGACGATCGAGGTCGAGTGTGTGCCGGCGGTCGATGCAATCACCATGGTCGATCGCGGCGATATCCGTGACGGCAAGTCGATCGCGGCGATTTTGTTGGCCGCGAGGCGGGGGCTCCTGGGCGGGCGCGGCCAACCGGGGGGGTGCTGAGATGGGGCTCCAGGATCGGCGATACGGTCCGTCGGAAGGTGAGAGCGGGTTCCGAAGGGCTCTGCGCCGGATCTTCGTGGAGGGTGATAACTTCTTTGGGTGGTCGCTGCCGTTGTTCCGGGTGGCCGGGATCGACGTCCGCATCCACATCATCTACGTCGTCATCATCATCACCCGGTTGCTGTGGTCGGCTAAGCCCGATGCTCTTGGGTTCCGGCTAGAGCTCTTCCTGCAGGTGACGCTGTTCGTGCTGGTGCTGCTGCACGAGTTCGGTCACTGCCTGGCGTGCCGCAAAATTGGGGGCGAGGCCGATCAGATCCTGATGTGGCCGCTGGGCGGGCTGGCGTATTGTCGGCCGCCACACAACTGGAAGGCCGCGCTGGTCACGACCATCGGGGGACCGGCGGTCAACCTGGCGCTGATCCCGGTGTTCGGCGGAGTGATCATGGCGCTCGGCGGTGGTTGGGACTCGTTGACCTTCAACGTCTTCGACCCACGCACGGCGTACATGGCTGATTGGTACAAGTTCGACGCCTCGTACCTGCACTACATGCTGGGCACGGCGTACGTGGCCAACCTGTACCTCTTTCTGTTCAACATGTGCCTGGTGATGTTCCCGATGGACGCGGGGCGCATCCTCCAGGAACTGCTCTGGCGGCGTATCGGCTATCGACGGTCGATGATGGTGGCGACCAATGTGGGCATCGTGCTGGCGTGTCTGGTGGGGGTGTTCTCGCTGGTGAGCAACAACAACCTGCTCTTCGGCATCGCGGTGTTTGCGGGGATCACGTCGTTCTTCGAGCGGCGTCGGGTGATGATGCTCGAAGACGAAGCCGAGTACGACTTGGGGCGGCCATCGGACTACGGGTACGGCCCCCGGGCCCCGCGGGCCGAGCCGGACGATTCGACCGGAGAGCGCCGGCGCTACGAGCAGGCTCGCAAGCGACAGCAGGCCGATTCGGCTCATCAGGCCGAAGTCGACCGGGTGCTGGCCAAGATCGCCGAGAGCGGGATGGGCTCGCTGAGCCGGGCGGAGCGGAGGGTGCTCGAACGCGAGACCGAGCGCAGGCGTAATCAGGAGAGCACTGGCGGCGGGGGCGGGGGGGCGGGGGGGGGACGACGGGGGGCCGGGACGATCGAATGAGGGCAAAGTCGGACGCAATCGCCAACGGGCCACCCGGGGCGATGCCGATGTCGGGGGTGCGGGGGTAGGGGGGTAGGGGGGGAGGGGGGTGGGGGGCCGCCGAGCCGGCCGAAGGAACTTTGCCGCGTGGGAATCACCGACCGGGACTACATCCGATCCAAGCCGCGTCCGGCGGGCGTTGGCAGCGTGCGCGTCGTTTCGGTCAACACGTGGATCATCATCATCAATGTCGCGGTCTTTGTGCTCAACAACTTCGTGTTCCAGGGGGTGTATTGGGACGTGGCCCAGCAGCGGCAATACCTGCCCGGCGTCGGTTCGTCGCTCATAGAGCGGGCCGAGCCGGACAAGTCGCAGATGCGGCCGCGCGCCGATGGCACCTTCGTGCGGCCGCTGGTGGTGACGGCGCCCGACGGCTCGGGCCGGAGAGTGCAGGTCGGCAGGGAGGTGGTCCAACGGATGCCGATCATCGAGGCGTTCGGGCACTTCTCGACGGGGAAGTTCTGGTCCGACGGGCAGGTCTGGCGGCTGATCACGTTCCAGTTCCTGCACGCCAACATCTGGCACATCGTGTTCAACATGCTCGGCCTGTGGTTCGTCGGCGGGCTGGTGGAGCAGTATCTGGGCGCGCGCCGGTACGCGGTGTATTACCTGACGTGCGGTGTGTTCGGGGCGCTCACCTACTTGCTGCTGAATCTGGCGGGGTACCTGGTGATGGGTGCCACGGGGGCGGCGCACTCCAGCGTGCCGTTCCTGCTCTTTGAAAACCCGTACACGCCGCTGATCGGCGCCTCGGCGGGGGTCTTCGGCGTGCTGATGGCCGCGGCGTACATCGCGCCCGACGCGACCGTGGACGTGATGATGTTCCTGCCCATGCGATTGCAGACCGCGGTGTACATCTTTCTCGCTCTGGCCGTGGTCAACCTGTTCCAGGGTGGGCACAACGCCGGCGGCGACGCGGCCCACGTGGGCGGCGCGGCCGCGGGGGCGTTCTTCATCCGGCGGCCGCACCTGCTCAGGGACATCCTCGCGGCCTTGTGGCTGCACAAAGGGCCGCGCCGGGGCGATCCGGCGCCCGTACCGCCGCGATCCGAACGAGAGGCCGTCGAGCAGATACTGGCCAAGATCAGCCGCGACGGGCTGCACAGCCTGAGCGAATCGGAGCGGGCGGTGCTCAAGCGGGCGGCACGCGAGTGACGCGGGGTCCTTGCTTGCACTGTGCGCAGCCCGCGTAACCTCTGCCCCCATCCCCATGAGTTTGCGATTCGACATCACGCACCGCTCCCGCGCCAACGCCGCACGGCGGGGCGTGGTGAGCACGGCGCACGGCACGTTTCAGACGCCGGCGTTCATGCCGGTGGGCACGCGGGGTACTGTGCGCGGATTGCTGCCGGGGCTGGTGCGGGCGACCGGGGCCGAGATCATCCTGGGCAACACGTACCACTTGCTGCTTCGGCCCGGGCCGGAGATTGTCGAGCGGCTCGGCGGCCTGCACCGCTTCGGCGGCTGGAGCGGGCCGATGCTGACCGACTCGGGCGGGTACCAGGCGTATTCGATGGCCACGATCAACCGGGTGACGGACGACGGCGTTGTGTTCAAGTCGATCATCGACGGGAGTGACGTCGAGTTGACGCCCGAGCGGGCCACGCGCGTGCAGCACCAGATCGGGGCCGACATCATCATGGCCTTTGACGATTGCCCGCCGTCGGTCGATCCGGAGTCGGGGCCGGTCAATCAGACTCGACTGAAACTCGCGGCCGCGCGCGATGCCGCGGCCGCGGAGCGTGCGAGGGCGGGAGAGCGGGTGAGGTTGAAGCGCGGGTACGACCACGCCGCACGCCTGCGGACGGCTAACGAGCGGACGGTCCGCTGGCTGGAGCGGTGCAAGGCGGAGCACGAGCGTTGCGGCGGTGACCCCGCCCGTGCCCTTTTCGGGATCGTTCAAGGCGGGACAGACCTGGAGCAGCGGGCGTGGTCGGCGAGTCGAGTCTGCGGCATCGACCTTCCGGGGTACGCGATCGGCGGCGTGGCCGTGGGGGAGCAGTTCGAGGACATCGCCCGGGTCGTGCGGCACACCGCGCCGCTGCTCCCGGACGCCAAGCCGAAGTACCTCATGGGCGTGGGCTATGAGCGGGACCTGCTCGCGGCGGTGCTGGCGGGCGTGGACATGTTCGACTGCGTGCTCCCGACGCGGAACGGGCGAAACGCAAACGCCTTCACACCTCGGGGGCAAATCCGGCTGCGGAACACCCAATACTCGGAAGACCCCAGTCCGATCGAGCCGGGTTGCGATTGCCCGGCCTGCGACCCCGCTCGCTACGGCGGTCCGTCAGGGGTTGGTTGGGGTCTTGTCGGGGAAACGCCCTTCTCGCGCGCCTATATTCGCCATCTGTTCTTGGCCAAGGAGATGCTGGGCCCGATTCTGGTGAGCCTACACAACCTCCGGTACTTCCAGCGCTTCATGGCCGACATCCGAGCCACCATCCTGACCGACGAGTGGGACGGATTCCTGCGTCGCTGGCCGGCGGCGGACCCCGGAGCGAAGGCGGGGTCCGGCGGACCGGCGGTGCCGAAGCCCGTCCCGCACGTCGGTCGCGCGGCCACGTGACCACAACGTTCATCGATCCCGTCTGAAGAGTACACCGAATGACCGAGTCTCAGATTCCGATGTCCGACGCCGGCGACGCACACGGCTGGTTCTCACAGCCCTTGCTGCTGGCGCAGAACAACGCAAGCCCGTCCGCGTCACCGCTGATGATGGGCGGGAACGAGAGTTCCACGACCACGACCCAGCCGGCCGCGGGAACGCAGGGCGCGCCAGGTGGAGCGGGGGGGGCGGGGGGGGCCAAGCCCCAGCCGCAGGGCCTCGGGCCGATCATCTGGCTGCTGCCGCTGGTGCTGCTTTTCTTCATCATCATGAGCGGTTCGTCTCAGCGCAAAGAGAAGAAGCGCATGCAGGGCCTGCTCTCGAACCTCAAGAAGCAGGACCGCGTGCTCACGATCGGCGGGTTGATCGGCACCGTCGTGGAACTGCGGGACGACGAGGTCGTGCTCAAGGTCGACGAGAACGCCAACACGCGCGTGCGGTTCACCAAGAGCTCGATCCAGCAGGTCCTGCGTCCCGCGGACGCGGCGCCGCCCGCGGGCGGCGCCGAGCCGAAGGTCGAGGTCCGGGCGGGCAAGGGCGAGAAAGCCGCTGTCTGATCGGGCCGGCAGCCGGCGATCCGACGCAGGCCGGGCGGTCGGATAACCGATGAGTGCCGTTGCCGGGACGGGAAGACACCGGGGCGTCGGGTGGGCGGGGCGGGCCAGATCGTTTCCTGAAAGTTGATCCGAGTTATGCGCAACCTGATCCGAAACTCCATCCTTCTGGGAATCGCCGTCGTGATCGCGATCTACGCGATCGTCCCGCTGAGCAAGAAGCTCCGTCTCGGCAAGGACCTGGCGGGCGGCGCGAGCCTGGTGTACCAGGTCTACACCAAGCCCGGCGAGGGGAGCGACACGATCGGGAAGGTGATCGACGTTCTCAAGGACCGCATCGATCCCAAGGGTGTGATGGAGATCAGCATCGTGGCCCAGGGGGCGGACCGCATCGAGATCACGATGCCGCTGCCCAACGACCGCGTGAAGAAACTCAAGCAGGATTTCGAGGACACGCTGGCTCCGTTCTCGTCGGCTTCGCTCACCGCGACGCAGTTCGATCGGATCGCCGCGATGCCGGCCGAGCAGCGCAAGACGGAGTTCGAGAAGGTCGCCGGGGGCAATCGCGAGCGTTTTGACAAGCTGGAGCTGGCCGCGACGACGTACGACCAGCTCGCCGTGGCCCGTGCCGGGCTCAAGGAGGCGCAGGACGGCGTGGCCAAGGTCGAGGCGAGGATCGCCGAACTCGGCAAGTCGGGCGCGCCGGCCGACGGCGTGATGATGCAGGGGCTTCAGAACGCGTTGAACGCGGCCAAAGCGAAGGTGACCGAAGCGGTGAACGCCGTCGCGCCGCTGGAGATCGCCTACGACCAGGCCCGGGAGGGCTCGCTCGTCGGTGGCATGCCGGTGACCGAGGTTCGCAGGGCCCTGCTGCTGTCGAACCAGGAGCTCCGGCTGTCGTCCAAGGACGGCACGGTCCACAGTCTGCCCAGCCCGCGAGAGGAGGCCTTGCAGTCGCTCCGCAAGGGTTACCCCGGTGAGGTCGGCAAGCTGGCCGCGGCGATCGCGGCTTGGGACGTGTACGAGAAGGAGCGACGCACGCTGGACGATCCGGCCGACCTGGTGCGACTGTTGCGCGGTGCGGGCGTGCTCAACTTCCGGATCACGGTCGATCCGGGCACGTGGGCGGGTGAATCGGAGGCCCGCAAGCAGCTCGCCGAGGGCGGCCCCCGCAGCGTGAGGGCCACCGACGCACGCTGGTACAAGATCAACAAGCTCGATGGGTGGATCAGGGACGTCGGTCAGCTTGAGTCCCTCAAGAAGAACGGCGCGGCCGCGTTCTTCGGCGCGCAGGGCTACGTCGTCGATGAGTACAAGGGCGAGCTGTACATGCTCTGCTGGGACACGCGGGGCCAGCGGCTGACCGAGGAGGACGGCGAATGGGCGCTGGCGAGCGCCGGGCGCGGCCAGGACTCGCTCGGCCGTCCTGCCATCCAGTTCACCATGAACGCGCTGGGCGCCGACAAGCTCGGGACGCTCACCGAGAAGAACACGGGCAAGCGCATGGCCGTGCTTCTCGACGACGAGGTGTACACGGCGCCGAACCTCAACAGCCGCATTTCGACCAGCGGCATCATCGAGGGTTCGTTCACCAACGCCGAGATCGACTACATCGTGCGGGTGCTGTCGGCGGGCACGCTTCGGGCCAGCCTCAGCGAGGAGCCGATCAGCGTCAGCATCCTGGGCCCGGAACTGGGCGCCGACAACCTGGCCAAGGGACTCAAGGCCGGTGTGGTGTCGTTCATCGTGGTCGCCGGGTTCATGATCACGTACTACTTCGGCTCGGGCCTGATCGCCGTGGCCGGCCTGTTCTTCAACGCGTTGTTCTTGCTCGCGCTGATGGCCCTCAACCACGCGGCCTTCACGCTGCCCGGCATCGCGGGCGTGATCCTGGCCTTCGGCATGGCCGTGGACGCCAACGTGCTGATCTACGAACGTCTGCGCGAGGAGATCCAGCACGGCAACGACCTGCGAACCGCGGTGCGTCTGGCCTACAGCCGCGCCATGGCCCCGATCGTGGACGGCAACCTGACCCACCTCATCACCTGCCTCGTGCTCGGTTTCTTCGGCACGCAGGAGATCAAGGGCTTCGCGGTCACGATGTCGATCGGCGTGCTGACGACCCTGTTCTGTCAGCTCTTCATCACGCGCCTGATCTACACGTTCCTCATCGAGAGGTGCCACGTCCGCAAAATGACCATGCTGCCGATGGCCGTGCCGGCCGTTCAGCGGGCGATGAACCTGAAAGTCGACTGGATGAAGTTCGCGCCGTTTTTCTATACCCTCTCGGCGCTGGCCGTGGTTGCCGCGATCTCGCTGGTGATCGGCGGCGGGAAGGATCTGCTCGACACCGAGTTCCGCGGCGGCACCAAGGTCACCGTGCAGTTCAAGGACGACGCCTCCGGCCATCCGATGACGATGACCCGGGCCGCCGTCGAGAAGGCGGTGAAGGACGCCGCCAAGGCGGATACTTCCGGGCGCGTGAAGGACCTGGAGAACGCCGAGATCGTGGCCGTCAACCCGCAGACCGACGGCGTGACGAGCAGCCAGTTCACGATCAAGAGCTCGGTCACCGACGCCAGGAGCGTGTTGGGGGTTGTGTCCGACGCCTTCCGAGACAAGCTCAACCAGGACGAGGCCGTCACCTTCACCGGGGACGACATCAAGAACCCGGCGGCCGCGCCGATCTTCGCGATCACCAGTCCCAACCTGTCCGAGGTCATCGAGCGACCGGCCGGCGGTGAGCAGGTGGGCGACTTCGTGGGCGGCGCGGCGATCGTGCTGGACAACCTCGGCCCGGTCAGCCCGACGCTCAAGTCCCTCGAGGACCGGCTCACGTTCATGCGGAACGATCCGCAGTTTCAGGAGGCTTCGGGCCGGGCGCACCGCGTGGTCGTGCTCAAGGGCAACACCCAGGCCGTGCAGTCGGCCGTGGTGCTCGTCCGCGACGATGCGGCCAACTATCTCAACGACGCCGCCAACTGGAACAGCAACCTTCGGCCAAGCGAGTGGAAGCTCGTGACCGAGGCCATGGCCCGCTCGTCCACCGCGGCGGCCGTGCAGTCGTTCAGCCCGTCGGTGGCGGCGGACTTCGCGGCCAAAGCGGTCGTGGCCATCCTGCTCAGTTCGGTGCTGATCCTGATCTACGTCGGCGTGCGGTTCAACTCGGTCCGGTACTCGGCGGGCGCGCTCCTGGCGACCCTTCACGACTGCATCATCGCCGTGGGCTTCATTGCGCTGGCCAACATGCTCGCCGAGGGTTTCCCCAAGATCGCCGGGCCGCTGGGGCTCATGCCGTTCAAGATCGACCTCAACGTCATCGCGGCCGTGCTGACCATCCTCGGCTATTCGCTCAACGACAAGATCGTCGTCATGGACCGCATCCGCGAGAACCGTGGCAAGATCCCGTACGCCAGCCGGAAGCTGATCAACTTGTCCATCAACCAGACCGTCAGCCGCACGATCATGACGGGCATGACGACGTTCCTCGCGTCGCTCGTGCTGTACATCTTCGGCGGCGAGGCTACCCGGGCCTTCGCCTACTGCTTCCTGATCGGCGTCGTGGTCGGCACCTACTCGTCCATCGCGATCGCCGCGCCGTTTGTGTGGAACCACAAGCACGACAAGGACGACGACAAGGCGCCCGCGGGCGCCCCGGCCGAGCGGACCGCGATGGCCACGGCCTGAGCCCGCTTCGGTCACCGGAGGGACCCGGAAGTGACCGACACCCCGTCGCGCATGTTCGGGCTGGTGTGCGTGCTGATCCTGATCTGGGTCGGGGTGTATTGGCTTTACGAACCGCGGGCGGCCCCGCCGCCGATCACACGGGATGCCGGGAGGCCGATGGTCCCGGCGGGCTCGTTGTCAGAATCGCCCCCCGACAGCCTTGGGGCGACTCCTGACGTGGTCGAGCCCAAGCCGCCCGAGCCTCAGCAGTCGCGTCAAAAGGTGGAGCCCAAGCCACCGACGCCGGACTCTCCCTCTCCGGCCCTTCCCAACGGGCCGCGGACGCGGGTGGTGGCGCCGAAGTTCCGTGAGTACGTCGTGCAACGCGGCGACACGAGTTTCGAGAAAGTCGCCGAGAGAGTTTTCAACGACCGGGGCATGTGGGAAGTCATCGCCAAGGCCAACCCGTTCGTCACGAGCGATCGGCTCAAGCCCGGGCGGACAGTGCTGAAGATCCCTCTCGACCCCGCCAACATCCAGGGAAAGGTCGTGACCGAAGGGGGAGCGGGGGGGGGAGGGGGCGGCGGGACCCCGGTGGATTCGACGCCCACACCCGCGACACCCGGCGAGACGACCTACGTCATCCAGGCCGACGACACGCTCTGGGCGATCGCCAAGAAGGTGTACGGGCGCGGCTCGGCGTGGCGGACGATCTACGACGCGAACCGCGACGCAATCAAGGACCCCGATCGGCCCAAGGCGGGCACGGTGCTGAAGGTCCCGCCCAAGCCCAAGGATTGAGCCGGCTCATCGAGCGGCGGTCGGCTGCTATTGTTCCGCCCTGAATCGGAAGCCCGGGACGTTGAAGGGCGGAGGCGGGCCGGAGGTCGAGCGTGGGCAGCAAGAAACGGATCCTTGTCACCGGCGGCGCCGGGTTTCTCGGTTCGCACCTGTGCGACCGGCTCGTCGAGCAGGGTCACGACGTCATCTGCGTGGACAACTTCTTCACGAGCCAGAAGTTCAACGTCGCGCACCTGCTCAGCAAGCCGAACTTCGAGTTGCTCCGGCACGACATCACGCACCCGCTGTGGCTGGAAGTGGACGAAATCTACAACGCCGCGTGCCCGGCCGCGCCGGGGCATTATCAGTTCAACCCTGTCAAGACCATGAAGACGTCGGTGATGGGGGCGATCAATATGCTCGGCTTGGCCAAGCGGTGCCGGGCCAAGGTGCTGCAGTTCTCCACCAGCGAGGTGTACGGCGACCCGACGGTGCACCCGCAGCCCGAGAGCTACCGCGGCAACGTCAATCCGATTGGACCGCGGGCGTGCTACGACGAGGGCAAGCGCGCGGCCGAGACGCTGTTCTTCGATTACCACCGGATGAGCCGGATCAACATCCGGGTGGTGCGGATCTTCAACACCTATGGCCCGCGGATGCACCCGTTCGACGGCCGGGTGGTGAGCAACTTCGTCCGCCAGGCGATCCGCGGCGAGGATATCACGATCTTCGGCGACGGGAAGCAGACCCGCTCGTTCTGCTACGTGGACGACCTGGTCGAGGTGATCATGCGGATGATGAACGCCCCGGACGGCTTCCTGGGCCCGGTCAACATCGGCAACCCCGACGAGTTCACGATGCTGGAGCTGGCTCAGTTGGTGATCGAGCTCAGCGGCAGCAAGAGCAAGATCGTCCATAAGCCCCTGCCCGAGGACGACCCGCTGCAACGCAAACCCGACATCACTCTGGCCCGCGAGAAGCTCGGCTGGGAGCCGAAGGTGAAGTTGCGCGACGGGTTGAAGAAGACGATCGAGTACTTCAAGAGCGTGGACATGACGCAGTTCCGGGCCCCGACGCCGAACTACTGAGCTGGCACGGAGAGCGGTCAGCGGTCCAGTTCCCACCGTCGCAGTTCTTCGTGGCGTGCGCCCTCCGGGCGGAGGATGCTGCGCATCAGCGAGACGTGGATAATCGGGATCGGGTCGAGTGATACCGGCCGGTCGATACGCTCGGCGCGAGCATCGTGGGCGAAGCGACACAGCGTGAAGTGGGGGAGGAACCTCTCACTCGCGTGCGACGGCCGCGCGGGGCGCGCCAGTCGGTGGACCAGCCTGCGATGGAGTTCCAGCAGGGGGGGCGGAGCATCAGTCTCCAGGGCGATCAGGCGCGAGTGGCCGCGTTCGGGAAGGGTGATCAACCTCGAAGGCGTGAGCGTGAAAGCGTGCACGCCCGAAACCGACCGCTCGACGGACTCGATGGTCTCTTCCACCCGCTTCCTGTGGACATCGCCGATGAAGTGTGCGGTGACGTGGACTTGTTCCGGCGGCACCGGCTTGTTCGCGGGCAGGGTGAGCTGTGCGAGTATTTCGAGCATCCGCGCGGCCGCCGCCGCGGGCGGATGGATCGCCACGAACAGGCGGAACGGGCGATCGTCGGCGGGGCGCGGCACGCCGCATAGTTGTCGCGCCGCCGCCGGTCGGGGTACCCTGACTCCATGCTCACCCTGTTGGCCTCGATCGTGACTTCGGTCGTGCTCACACAAGCGCCCGGCGTGGGCGAATCGATCTCTCTGGGCGACGGTTGGACCGGCTCGGCGGCCAGGTTCTACTCCGCCGACACCGACCGGACGAAGCTACCCCCATCGCTGGCGCTGATCGATCCCACCGGAATCAAGAGCTCGGGCGACGCGGCCGCGGGCTTCAAGTCGAAACCGCTGTTCTGGAAGAGCGAGGACGGGCGGTACTGCGTGCGCATCGACGTCGATCCCGGCACGAGCCTGTACGGAACGGGCGAGATCGCGGGGCCCCTGCTTCGCAACGGCAGGAAGACGGTCTGCTGGAACACGGATGCCTACGGCTACACCGAGGACCAGCCCTCGCTTTACCAGAGCCACCCGTGGGTGCTGGCGGTGCGGGCCGACGGGACGAGTTTCGGCGTGCTCGCCGACACGACGTGGCGGTGCGAGATCGACCTGTCGGGCTCAGAAGCGGCGGGCGCGGCCGCGGGCTCGATCGTGTTCCGGGGCGAGGGCTCGCCCTACGCGGCCTACGTGATCGACGGCGACTCGCCGCAGACGGTGATGCGCGGGTTGGGCCGGCTCATCGGCACAATGCCGCTGCCGCCCAAGTGGGCGATCGGCTACAACCAATGCCGCTATTCGTACTTCCCGGAAAAGCGAGTGCGCGAGATCGCCGAGACGTTCCGCTCGCACAAGCTGCCGTGCGATGTCATCTGGTTTGACATCGACTACATGGACAAGTACAGGGTGTTCACGTTCGACACCTCGCCGAACGCCTTTCCCGACATCAAGAAGCTCAACGCGGACCTCGGCGGCATGGGCTTTCACCGCATCTTCATGATCGACCCGGGCGTGAAGGCGGAGCCGGGCTATTTCGTGTTCGATCAGGGCACGCAGGCCGATGTGTGGGTGCGGGACGCCGCGGGGGGCGTCTACAAGGGCGAGGTCTGGCCGGGCCAGTGCGTGTTCCCGGACTTCACGCGCCCCGACGTTCGAGTGTGGTGGCAGGGGCTGTACAAGGACTTCCTCGCGCAGGGAGTCGATGGCGTGTGGAACGACATGAACGAACCGGCGGTGTTCAACGTCAAGAGCAAGACCATGCCGGAGGACAACCGGCACAAGGGCGGCGCATGGGACTACGGCGGCACGCTGCCGGCCGGGCCGCACCTGGAGTACCACAACGTCTACGGGATGTTGATGGCCAAGGGCACGTTCGACGGGATCAAGGCGGCACGCCCGGACGATCGCCCGTTCGTGCTCACGCGGGCCGGGTACATCGGCAGCCAGCGGTACGCCGCGACGTGGACGGGCGACAACTCCGCCGAGTGGGACGACCTGGGCGACTCGATCTCAATGGTTCTGAACCTCGGCCTGTCCGGGCAGCCGTTCTGCGGGCCGGACATCGGGGGCTTCAACGGCAACGGCGACGCGAAGCTATTTGCACGCTGGTTCGGGCTGGGCACGCTGCTGCCCTTCAGCCGCGGGCACACGGGCAAGGGCAACATCGACAAGGAGCCGTGGGCGTTCGGGCCGGAGGTCGAGGCGACGTGCCGCAAGGCGCTGGAGCGGCGTTACCGCCTGCTGCCCTACCTGTACACGCTCTTTGACGAGGCCAGCCGCACAGGGATGCCGGTTGCTCGACCGCTGTTCTTCGCCGACCCGAAGGACCCCGCGCTGCGGTCGGAGGACGATTCGTTCATGTTGGGCGACAATCTGATCGTGGCGTGCAAGACGACGCCCGAAGGCGATCGCGTGCCGGCCATGCCCAAGGTGACGAACGGGAAGTGGGAGCGGCTCGACCTCGTCGGCGAGGGCGACAACCCGGACCTGCCGGAGCTCTACGTGCGGCCCGGGGCGATCATCCCGGTGGGCCCGGTGCTGCAATACACCGGCGAGCCGGCGCCCAAGCCCGATCCTGACCATGCCCGCATCGGCGCGGGCGAGCACCCGCTCACGCTCGCGATCGCGCTCGACGCCGACGGCCGCGCCCAGGGGAGCGTGTACGAGGACGCCGGCGATGGGTACGACTATCAACGCGGCGGGTTCCTCCGCACGACGTACCGCGCCACGACCGAAGGACACCGCGTGAGAATCGAGATCGCCGACCATGAGGGCTCGTTCCGCCGCCCGGCCCGGGAGCTTCGCATCATGATCCTCAAGGATGGCTGGTTCTACCCGGCCACAGCGGTCGATGGGCAGGCGATTACGATGGATCTGAGCAAGGTGGCGCCGGTAAAGTAGTCGGGCCCTCAGTTTTGGAGCAGCACTTGAGCGACCTCAACACCCAGCACAATCGGACCGTGTGGTGCGACGTCCCCGTGGTCGATCTGGACCGCGCCGCGGCGTTCTATAGGGCGGTGCTTGCGATCGACGTGCACGTGGACTCGTTCAACGGCGAGAAGTTTGGCATCCTTGCGCACGAAGCCGGCAACGGCGGCTGCCTGGTGGTCGGACCCGACCAGATCACCGGCAAGAGCGGGATTCTGGTCTATTTCAACGTCAACGGCCGCATCCGTGACGCGGTGAGACAGGTTGGTGCTCGTGGCGGAAAGGTCGTTGAACCGGTCCATGCGATCGGGCCGCACGGTTTTCGAGCCGTCGTGCTCGACAGCGAGGGCAACAGAATCGCCCTGCATTCACAGACGGATGCGTGAACGGGGGGGGGGCGCAAGCGCCGCGCACGTCTTCGTCAGCGCCCTCTGGCCTCGTCCACCATCGCTCGCAGTCGCATCGGGTTGGGCATGTCGTCCACCACGATCTCGACGTCGTCGGTGCCGCCGCCGTCAAGGCCGAGCGTGCCGACCCGGAGGAGCCGCTGGGCCAGCGTCTGGGTGATCTGGATGTCTTGCACCTGCTCGTGCCGGAGTTCCTTGCGGGCCCGGCTGAACAGGCCGCGTTGCACGATCGTGCGGCGGGTGGTGATGATCAGCGTGGTCGCCAGGGCCCCGAGCTTCCACCAGCCGATCCAGACGGTGCCGACGGCGGCGACCGCCCCGCCGACCCACGCCGTCCAGCGGTACCCCGCCAGGCCCGGGCTGGCGTACGCCGCGATCGCCAGTGCAACCCCCGCGGCCACGGCGAGCACGAGTACCGCACCCATCGCGGGACGGGCGCGGAGCGTCACCGGGTGCACGCGGAGCAGTTCGCGCTCGGGCGCGGCGTCGCCGATCGGATCGGGGGCCGTCTTGCCCGTTCGGGCCGCCGCCGGCGCCACTTCGACGTTGCCGCAATGCGGGCAACGAACCCGCTGGCGGGCCAAGTTGTCCTCGATCTCTAGGCGGCGGTCGCAGTTGGCGCAGGTGTAGGCGAGCATGGGTATCCCACAAGGTATCGACCGGCGCTTGCCGGCGGCGTTGACTGAAGTATTCGGAACCGGGCACGGGGCGTTGCGATACCGGCCCTTTCCCGACCGGCCGCGGTGTGGGGGCCCGCTATCCTTGCCCCCATGCGGATCGTGCTGGTCAACTGGGCGAGGATCTGGGACGGGGCCGCGTTCGGCGGCGGGGTCAACCAGTACTGCCAGGCCTTGGCGCTCGAACTGGTGCGCAACGGGCACGAAGTGGTGTCGCTCTTCGGGGGCACGACGTTCGTCCGCGAACCCGCGGAGTGTTTCATCCGGCGGTCCGACGACTGGATGGGCGTGCGGGTGTTCGAGGTAGTCAACAGCCCGGTGATGGCCCCGAGCATCGTGCAGTTTCAGCGGCCGATGGGCGAGGTAAGCTCGCCCGAACTCGAGGCCCAGGTCGAACGGCTCTTCGGCTGGCTCAGGCCCGACGCGGTGCACTGGAACAACATCGAGGGGTTCAGTATCGGCTGCGTGTCCGCGGCCAAGCGGGCGGGCGCACGCAACATCTTCAGTCTGCACAACTACCACACCGTCTGTCCGCAGGTGTACCTGCTGCGCGGGCACCGTCGGCTGTGCACAGATTACGACAACGGGCACAACTGCGTGGGGTGCATCGAGACCAAGAACCCCGACCAGACCAGGCTCGAGATGATCGCCAAGCACAAGGCTTCGATGGTCAGCGCCGAACTCGCGGAGGCGGAGCGCGAGTTCCGCGATGCGATCGGCTGGCCCAAGCGGGCGGTGAAGTGGTACCTGGAGCTGAGGCGTCAGCGAAGACTGGCGGCTGAAAAGTGGAAGGACGGCCTGCCGGGCCACGCGTGCGAGAGCGAGGCGGACGTGACCAGGCCTCTCGCGGCGTCGGACGACAAGCGGGGGCGCACGCCGCAGTTGATGGCCGAGCTGAACCCGCCCAAACCGCCGGACCCGGACGCGCCCGAGCGTCGCGTGGTGCTCAATGTCATCGAGTCCGAGCCGCCGAGCCAAAGGCCGCCCAACGATTATGCGCGCCGACGGCACGCGATGGTGGAGATGCTCGGCGCGTGCGACCGGACGCTGGCGGTGTCCAACTTCGTGCGCCACAAGTTCATCAGCATGGGCGTGAACGAACGGACGATCCGCACGCTGCCGATCGGCTCGCGGATCAACCGCGTCATCTCGCTCAAGCCCGACCTGCTCTTCGACCCGCCGCCGTTCGATCCGCCGCCGACGCCGTGGCAGAAACAGCGGCCCGTCCGCCTGCATTTCATGGGCTACAACAACCACTACAAGGGCCTGCCGATCCTCGCCGAGGTCCTTGAGACGATGAGCCCGGAACACCTGCGGCAGCTCAAGCTCTCGATCTTCGCGCTCGACGGCCAGTACATCGAGTGGATGTTCCGGCGCCTGGAGCCGAGGCTTGCGGGCGGCGTCGGAGGGCTTCAATACTCGACCGGGTACAACTTCCACGACATCCCGTGGATGATGGGCGGCCGGGACATCTGCCTGGTGCCCAGCGTGTGGTGGGACAACGCGCCGCAGACGGTCTTCGAGAGCCTCGCGTGCGGGGTGCCGATCCTGGGCGCGGCGGTGGGGGGGATCCCCGATTTCGTGCACGAAGGGGTCAACGGTCTGTTGTTCCGCGCGAACGACCGTGAACACCTCCGCTCGCGATTGATCGAGATTGTGGAAAACCCACACCTGCTCGAACGTCTGCGGAAGAACGTCCGCCCGTGCAAGAGCATCGAGGAGCACGCGCGGGAGATGGAGATGGTCTACCGCGGCGATGACGAACGGGTCTACGACGCGGCGTACAGCCCGTGGAATGCGCAAGGCGGCGAGTCGCCGCGGGTGAACGTGGTCAATCCGGAACGCGTCGCCGTGCGGGGTTGAGAGGCATGAATACCGCCGCGGATTGCGCGGATGAACGCAGATCAGGAAGCGTGATCCCTCACGAGCGCCGGCGAGATCAGACTTCGACGGGCTCGAACCGCACGCCCCGGCCCTCATCGACCAGCCGGGCGAAGTAGGCCTCGATGTTCTCCAGCCCCGTCACGCGATGGACATAGGCCGCGGCACGGACGAGGTCGGCCTTCTGCACGAGCTCCAGCCGCGGGTCGGTGAGCTTGAGGCGTGAAGTGTAAAACGCGCAGCCTGCGTGGGCGATGAGAACGACCCGCTGCAGGCCGTGCACTTCGGCGAGAAACTTGAGCTCATCGACGACGCCCTGCTCTTCGAGCGCGGCCTCGGGGTGGGCGGCGAGGCAGGACGGGCCGCCGGGGAGTGCGACCCGGTCGTAACGCGGCAGGGCGAGACCGTTGTGCAGGAAGTCGTCGAAGTGCTCGCCGATGCGCCCGTCGGAGCAGTACACCGCGGCGGCGCGGATTCGGCTGGCCTCGTAAGGAAGCCGAGAGTCGTAAGCGACTCCCGAGCGACGTTGCGGGCCGGCGGGCGCGGGGGGCGGCTTTGGGGTGGACATGGCGGCTTTCACGCGTTCCATTTCTTGAGCGCCGGCCCGGTGTATTGGGCGATCGGGCGGATGATGCGGTTGTCGGCGTGCTGCTCCATGATGTGCGCGCACCAGCCGGTGATGCGGGCCGCGACAAAGATCGGCGTGTATTGCGGCACCGGGATGCCCATGGTGAAGTACGTCATGCCGCAGGGGAAATCCACGTTGGGGTGGATGTTCTTCTTGTCAAGCATGATCTTCTGCACCTGTTCGCCGAGCCGGAACCACGCCACGGCGGGGTGGCCGCCGGGGTTGGACGTGTCCTTCTCGGCCACGGCGCGCCCGAGTTTGTGCAGGATCGGGGCCCGGTGGTCGCCGTTCTTGTACACGCGATGCCCGAAGCCCATGAGCTTGCGCTTGGTGTCGAAGGCCTTCTGCATCCATTGATCGACAGCGGGCGTACCGATGCCCTTCTCGCCGACGTCGTGCATGATCTCCTTGAGCATCTCCATCGCGGCCTCGTTGGCGCCGCCGTGCAGCGGACCCTTGAGGGCGGCGATGCCGCCGCAGACCGCGCCGTGCATGTCGCTGAGCGTGCCGCTGATGACGCGCGTGGTGAAGGTGGACGCGTTGTAGTCGTGCTCGGCGTAGAGCGTGAGCGAGACGTCGATCACGCGTGCATACTCGGGCGAGGGCTTCCGGCCTGTCATCATCCAGAGCAGGTTGGCCGCGTGGCCGAGCGAGGGGTCGGGCGCGACGGCGGGCTTGCCGTCGATGAAGTTCTGCATGTGGCCGATGATGGTCGGGATCTTCGCCAGGAGCCGCTTGCTCTTGCGCAGATTCGCGTCGGCGGTGACGCTCTGGCAGTCGGGATCGAGGTGAGCGAGGATGCTCACCGCGGACCGCAGCACGTCCATCGGCACGGCGTGCCCCGACTTCAGCCACGGCGAGGCCGACCTGAGGAACGCGACCACGGCGTCGGGCAGCGACCGCTCACCCACGATCTCGGTCTTGAACCGCACCATCTCCTGGGTGGAAGGCTTGTGGCCTTCGAGCAGGAGGAACGCGACTTCCTCGAAAGTGGCGTGCTGGGCGAGGTCGTGGATCTCGTAGCCGCGGTAGATCAGGGCGCCCTGCTCGACCGAGCAGATGGCCGTCTGGCCGGCGATCACGCCTTCGAGGCCGCGGGCGAAGACTGGCGTGGACGGTGCGGAAGTCGATGAGGGGGTGGCGGTGCCAGCGGACATCGGGGTTCGGCTCCTGAATGGAATCGCAGTATACGAGGTGCGGCCGGGCTGAGCGGCGGTCACTCGCGGCCCAAACACGGTGATCAACGGGCCGGGTACGGCCATTCAACGCCGGGCTTATACCCGATGAGTTTGTACAGTTCCTCCCGCGTCTGCATCTGCCCGAGCAGCGACTCCGCGGAACCGCTCTCCTTAAGCGTCGCGAGGGCCCGGGTCACCGCGCCCATCGCGATTCGCAGCAGCGTAACCGGATAGATCACGCAGTTGTAGCCCAGGGCCGCGAAGCGGGACGCGGAGAGCATCGGCGTCTTGCCGAACTCGGTCATGTTTGCCAGCAGCAGCGCCGAGGGCGCGGCGCGGCGGAGAGCGACAGCAAAGTCCGCGAACTCCTGTTCGCTTGCGAGACCCTCGGGGAAGATCATGTCGGCGCCGGCTTTCACGTAAGCGGCGGCCCGTTCGACGGCGGCGTCCAAACCGTCCACGCCCCGGGCGTCGGTGCGGGCGCAGACCACGAAGCCGGCGCACCCACCGGTGAGCCCGCGGGCCGCGGTGGCCGCCGCGGCCACCTTCTCGCAGGCGTGTTCGAGAGGCACGAGTTTCTTCCCGTCAAGGTGGCCGCAGCGTTTGGGAAAGACCTGATCCTCGATGTGCAGCCCGGCCGCACCCGCGCGGGCGTAATCAACGACGGTCCGCCGCACCATCTCGCTCTCACCGAATCCCGTGTCGGCGTCGGCGATGATCGGCAGGCCGCAGGAGTCGTGGACCTCGCGGATAACGCGGCAGAAATGTTCGAGTGAGAGCAGGCCGACGTCGGGCACACCCGCGCTGACGCTGGTGGCTGCGCCGGAGATGTAGGCGCCCTCGAAGCCCGCCTGCGCGATCGCGCGGGCGGCCAGCGCGTTGAATGCGCCGGGCATCATCAGGCATTGGTTGGGTCGAGCCAGAAGTTGTCTTAGCCGTTGGCCGGGGCTGTTGATCATGCGTCGATGATAGTGCATGCTGACAAGGGAGCCCCGAGCGCAAGCTTGGGTGCTTCGTCTGCGATCTCCCCCACAAACCCATCGCGCGACGGGCCAATGTTCGCTCCGGCCAACTCACCACTCATGGGCCGAAGATGGCATTCTCGCGCGAAGGTGCGCTTCCCAACCCTCCGCTTGTGCGGAGGGCTCCCAAACACCCCGGCGCTACTCGAACTTGCCGCGGACGTGCAGGGGGAAGTCATTGAGCGCCGCGATATCCGCCGACGACTTGGCGGCGATCGCGCTGAATCGCCCGGTGAGCGCCCTGGCGCCGGCGTCGTCGCCAGAGGCCGCGGCCAGTTCGGCCAGGCGAGTCCACTTGTGATTGAGGATTCCCCTGAGGTCGGCGGTCGTGTTCCTCGCGTGTCCGGAAGGGTACATGACCAATCCCGAGTCGCGGCGCACGCCTTCGCTGTCGGTGATCGCGATCGAGGTCGGGATGCCGTCGGGGTAGCGGCAGTCGTAGTCAGGACCGCCGTGGGCGAAGGTCATCTTCTGCATGAGCGAACGGGTCACGGGGTGCTGCAACGCCTCGGCGGAGAAGTCCCCCGGGAGCAGCATCAGTTCCTTGAAACCGAGCTCACCGACGCCACGCCCGTTGCGACTCTGGCGGAACTCCAGGGCCTTGCGCAGTTTGGTGCACACGAGATAGAGCATGGAGTGGTCGGCCGATTGGCGCGTTTTGGGATCGCGCTTGGCCGGGTCGCCGATGATGCCGAAGGCCGGTTCGTACGCCGTGACCTCGATGCTGCGGATCTTGCCTCCCGAGGCATCGTCGAGCAGTTTCGGGTTCTTGTTGAGCAGGTCGATGAGCCCCTGGAGCGCACCCGCGGACTGGTGCTCGTAGAGCCCGAGCTTGAAGTGCATGCCCATGACCGCGAAATCCGCGCCGGCACGGCCGAGCACCAGCTCGAAGGGCGATGCGTACGCCTTGTCGGTATTGGCCGCGTGCGAGCCCACTCTTTGGAACATCTGCCCGGGTCCCTCGAAGATCCGGAAGATCGCCTCGGGGTTGCGGAAGATATCGCGCGGGCCCATGAAGCCGCGGATGCTGCGTTTTACGCTCAGGACCGCCGCCTCCGTGCTGATCGCCGCCGAGGCGCCCTTGCTGTCGGAGAGCTGTTTGCCGGCGCGGATGGCGCGGAACGGGATGTAGTGCGCCACCATCATGCCGATAGCGCTCTCAATCTGCTCAGGAGTGGCCTTGAGCATCGCGCCGAAGGTCGCGGCCGAGGCGATCGCGCCGTGCACAACGTGATCGATCTTGTACGTCTTGAGGCTGAACACCTCGGCCAGTCGCCCGCGGATCTCGTCCAGCAGCACCATGCCTTTGAGGGCGAACCGGCCGTCCATGCCCATCATCTGGGCCGCGGCGATCGCGACGGGGTAGTAGTCGTTGTGGCCGAACTCGCCCGCGGTGTGGCCGAGGCCCGGGTTGTATCCGAAGTTGGTGCCGTTGCTGTCCCACTCGCGTACGGCGGCGGCGTTCGCGGCGATGGCTTTCTCGGGCTGCACGGGCGTGGAGGAGCCAAACACGGTTGCGCCGTTCCGCTTTGCCGCGCCGATCGGGGCAGCGCCACCCTCTTGCACGTCGGCCACGGCGTAACCCAGCGCTTCTTCACGCAGCAGCGTGGGGGCGTTGGTGCCGAGCGCGAGGGCCGACAGGCCGCAGAGGCAAGCGTCGCTGTGGAACATCTCCGTGCGTTCCAACACGCTCGGGTCCGGATCGCCGCCCCCGCTCGCGGCGGGCTTCCACAAGAAATCCAGGGCGTACTGGGCCAGGCCGAGGGCCTGGTTGGAATCGGCGGGGAGGGTGGTGTGCGTGGCGGTCGGAGCGGCGTTCGCGGCGGGCATGGGCATCTCGGAAGGAAATGGGGAGGGGATTGTCTGAAGAGCCCACAGGATAGCGCGATGGCCGAATTCGGCCACGAACGACAGGACCGAGGACGCGGAGACCCTCTCTCGATCGCTGCCCGTTCATGAATGGCCTTTCACCCCTAAATCAGGCATGAATTAGTCGAGTTCGGCATGATAAACTCGATGGGGAACGATGGAGGTCGTACGGCTGGGAAAGGGCGGTGAGCAGTCCCATCGGATAAGGAGCTGACGCATGGCTCGTTCCGTTGAGGAAGCAGAGTTCGCCGATCGGAACGTCGAACCGGGCGCTGTGCCTGTGCAGTGCCCAGCGGAAGTGATGGAGACTTCCGACGAAGAGATCGCGCGGGCGCACCGGGCGGTGCCGCAGGACGTGGTTCTGGACATCGAGCGTCACGTGTCGCCCGACGGCGCGGGCCCTTCGACGGGGGAGCGGTTGCTGCCGGTGCTGATGAGCGTGATGGCGTTGCTGGGAGTCGCGATCGTCGGCACAGTCATGGGGATCGCGGACGGATGGCGAGCGGCGCTCCTGGGCATCGGGGCGGTGCTGACGGGGTGCAGCGTATCGTGGATCGTTGTGTGGGGCGCCGGGGTGATCCGGGCGCGGGAAGAGCAGCGCACCAGCGATGAGGTCGAGGCGAACGTGATCGAGCATCGCTCGACGGTCCGTCGCGTTTAGTCGGCGTCGGACAGACGGTGGTAGAGTCGCCCAACTCGGGATTCAGGGAGCGTTCCGACCTAGAATCGCGACCCAAGTCGGCGGGCGGTGACTCTGCCGCCGGACAGCACCCCGAAAGGCCCCTCATGACCGCAACCACCGTGATCGTTTCCGCCAAGCGCACCCCGATCGGCAAGTTCTTCGGCGGGCTGAGCAAGGTGCCCTCCCCGGTGCTCGGCTCGTATGCGATCAAGGCCGTGCTGAGCGAGGTACAGGCGGCCGCGGCGGCGGTGGACGAGGTGCTTATGGGCTGCGTGCTCCAGGCCGGTCTGGGTCAGAACCCCGCCCGTCAGGCTGCGCTGAAGGCGGGGCTGCCCGACACCATGTCGGCGATGACCGTGAACAAGGTCTGTGGCTCGGGCCTGGAAGCCGTGATGCGGGCGGCGGCGGCGATCAAGGCGGGCGACGCCGAGTGCGTCATCGCCGGCGGCATGGAGAATATGACCGCCTCGCCGCACTTTGCGCGGGTTCGGGAGGGCGTGAAGTACGGCCCGGCGACGATGGAAGACCACATGGCGTACGACGGACTGCGGTGCGCGTTCGAGGCGTGCGCGATGGGCGACAGCGCCGACCACATCGCTCAGAAGTTCGGAGTCTCCCGCCAGGATCAGGACCGGTTCGCCGTGCAGAGTCACCAGCGTGCGGCCGAGGCGACCCGGCAGGGATGGTTCAAGAGCGAGATCGTCGCGATTAGCGGTGAGCAGTGCATGGATAAACGCAGTCCCGGTGTGAGCGCCGACGAGGGCATCCGGGCCGAGACCACCCTCGACGCCGTGGCCAAGCTGCGGCCGGCGTTCACGCCGAACGGCACCGTGACGGCGGCCAACGCCAGCCAAATCTCCGACGGCGCCGCGGCCGTGTGCGTCATGAGCCTCGCCAAGGCCGAGAAGCTCGGCGTGAAGCCGCTCGCGCGGATCGTCGGTTACCACACCAGCGGCATCGCCCCCAAGGACATCTTCGCGGCGCCGATCAACGGCATCAAGGGCGCACTGGAGAAGTCGGGCCTGGGCGTCAAGGACATTGACCTCTTCGAGATCAACGAGGCCTTCGCGGCTCAGGTGCTTTGCAACATCAAGGAACTTGGTGTGCCCGAGGCCAAGCTCAACATCTGCGGCGGCGGCGTGGCGCTCGGCCACCCGATCGGCGCCAGCGGCGCGCGTGTGCTCACCACGCTCATCCACCAGCTCAAGCGCACCGGCGGCAAACGCGGGCTCGCGGCGTTGTGCCTGGGCGGGGGCAACGCCGTGGCGATGGTGGTGGAGGCGTGAGCGGTCGCGAGGGTGCGGCTGTTCGCCAAACTGTGCGCTCCATGCGCAGATTTTGGCTTTCAAGCATGTGCATCGCGGGCCTCGCGATCGGCGTGGCGTTGGTCGCCGGGGGTTGCGACGACCGATCCGGAGGTGCGCCGGCCGCGACCGGCACGCCCCAGCGCCGGGTCGCGGACACGCCGTCCAAGAACGATCCGGACGGGTCCGTTGTCGGCTTGTTCAAGGCACACCGGGCCGCGTTCAACGAACTCAAGGACATGATGCTCGCCGACGCCGCAATCGGTCGGATCACTCTGGCGAACGCCAAGGAGGGCGGGCCAAATGGGCTGAGCGCGGATCGGCGAGCCCGTTACGCCGCGTTGCTGGGCGAGGTCGGGGCTGCTTCGGTCGCGGCACAGGCGCCGGGGTTAAACCCGGGAGAAGTCGCGATCGCTATTCCCATTCCGGCGGGATGGCCGGCGGGCGCTCGGGCGTCGATTGTGTTCGCCACGGCGATCGGTCTGCAACGGTTGGACACGCTGGGCAACCGGCTCTCCGCCGGCAAGGGCCCGGACATCGCGCGGGAACTGGACATCAACTGGTACCTGGTCGGCGGGAACTGACCTTGCCGGGCATGGGCCCGGTCTCACAGCCATCCCGATCGCACAAGCAGCACGACGGCACCGGCCTCGACGGCGAACCGCAGGTCCACCGCGTCGCGCAGGCGGCGGGGGCTCCAAACGCGGAGCGCGATGGTGGACACGAACGTCACGATGGCCCACGCCCACCGCTCCGATTGAGGCCCGATCGGCACGAATACGAGAGCTCCCGCCGCGGCGAACCGCAACGCCATGGCGACCGACCACGCCGGGAATCGGCCGAGCCGCGTGGCCAGCGTGGAGGTGTCGTGCCGCCTGTCCGCGCTCTCGTCGTCGAGGTCGCAAAGGCTCGCGTCGGCGAACACCCGCACCGAGACCTGGATCGCGGCGACCAGCCACGGTCCGGACACCGCGAGAAACATCGCGGCCGCCACGCTCTCCGGCGGCTGCACGAGGAAGCCCGCGAATCCCGCGATACCGAGGGCGACAAACGCGTTCTTGATGATCAGCCGATCCTTGACGCGAGATCGCTCGGGCCGGCACCGAGGACGACCGGCATAGACAACACCTCCCGCGATCGCCAATAGAACGAACTCGGGGGCCAGGGGTGTGACACGTGTGCCGATCAAGGCCGCGACGAAGGCCAGAGCGACCGCGGCCAGCCGTGACACCCGCGCCCGCCCCGGCGTGCCCGCCAAGAAACGCTGACGATCGGGTTGGGCGTCGTTGTCCGCCGGGTCGAGCCAGGCATCGCGGACCTTGACGCGGTCGAGCAGGTAGACGGCCATCGCCGTCATGACAGCGAAGAGCACGGCCTCGATCGTTCGGGAATCATCCACCCTCGCCATGCCCGAGAGCTGGACGAAGCAGACCACCGCCGCCCCGACGTAGATCGCGGCGAAGACGGCCGCGTGGCTGAGTGTGGAGGCGATCGGGTTCGGGCGTGACGACATGCGGGCGGAGCATCCGAGCCCGGCGGAACGAGGCCGCGCGGGCGGTCGAGTCAGCCTACGCAACTTCCGGCCCGATGACGCGCCCGCTCAGGGCATCATTGTGCAGGCGGCCGTTCGGCGCGGCAGTGTCGGTATCAACGAATCGCGGCTAGTTTCGGAGCCCACGCACCATCTCGCCCAGCCGCGAGAGCCCGGCCTCGAGGTTGGAGCGTGTAGGGCCGAAACTGAAGCGAACGAAGCGGCTGAGTTCCTCCTCCGGCGGACGGGCCTGCGAGGGGTTGACGTCGAAGAACTCGCCCGGCACGGTCAGGACTCGGTGCTTGAACGCCTCGCGCATGAACCCGATGCCGGTGTTGGCGGGCGCGGGCAGCGCCGAAACATCGCCGTACACGTAGAACGTGCCGGACGGACGACCGGCGACGTTGCTGGGGAACTTGACCCCCAGCTCGCCGAGCCGATCGACCGTCAGTTTGCGCTTGATCGCGAACTCGGCGCGAACGGCGGCCGTCTCCTGGTCGGCCCGCTCGGGCTTGAGCACCTCGATCGCGGCCCGCTGCATCGGCCTGCACGGGCCGCCGTCGAGAAAGCTGCCGGCCGCGGTGAGCCCCTGGATCACGTCCCTGGGTGCGACGACCCAGCCGACGCGCCAGCCCGGGTAGCGGAAGCACTTGGTCAGGCCGTCGATGATGATCACCGGATCGCGGTTCACGTCCTCCACGAAACAGGCGGAACTCACGGGGCCCATGGCGGCTGTCCCGGCCGCGGTGTAGTGGAAATGAGAATAAAACTCGTCCATCAGCAGCGTGCACGAGCGGTGGCGGGCCATCTCGGTCCACGCCTTGAGGTCTTCGCCGCTCACGACCGCGCCGGTGGGGTTGCACGGGTTGGAGATCAGCAGGGCGCCGATCCGGTCGGAGATCACCCGGTCTTCAAGGGCACGTGGGCTGATCGTGAACCCGCTCGACGCCGGCAGCCCGATCCACACCGGCTCAACGTTGCTGAACGTCGTGAGCATGTCTTCGTACGCCGTGTAATCGGGCGTGAAGTACCCGAGCCGGACCTTGTTGAGCGCGGCCCCGATGCGGCTCAGAGCGGCGCGTCCGCCAGCAGACACGGCGACGTTTTCGATCGAGTATTGAGATGCCTTTCCCCGGCGGAAAAGACGGTTGTAGTGGTTCGCGATGGCCTCACGCAGCTCCGGCAGGCCCTCGACCGGACCGTACGCGTGATCCGCGGGGTCGATGCTGAGGCTGCTGTACCGTTCGGGCGCTCCCGCAAGGACGCCCACCTCGGGTTGTCCCTGCCCGAGGTTGGACCACGCGGGGTCGCCCATCTTGTAGCCGACCCGGGCGGCTTCGTTGTTGACCCGGATGACCCCCATGAACGGGAGGTCGCGGAACGTGGTGGAAGCGTGGGGTGCGGTGGGGGCGGTGGGGGGGGTGGGCATGGGTGCTCCGGCTATTGAGCGGCGATGGTAGGGAGCGGTTCCGTCTGTGACGCCTGCGCCGACCGTGACTTGTTTGCGTGGGGTTGGGACGGATGGCCCCCGCTCCGGGTGCATTGTGCACCGGTCGCGACCGATGGAAACCCGCCGGCCGCCCGCATTGGGCGGCCGTTCGGGCTCAGCCCCGGAAAGCCGCAAGCGCCATGGACACACCGACGATTCAGCGCGTCCGTTCCCACGGAGCCAGCCTTAACGCTCGGGCCTTCGAGCTCGCCGACCGGTTCCTGGATGCGTTTTTCGCGACGTGCCCGCACCTGCGCCAGTCCGGCAGCCGCTTCCGGGGCACGCCTGATCGTCAACGCCGCGGCGTGGCGCACCAGTGGGCGTGGTTCGTCCGCCACCTGGGTGAACTCGACCACGTCACGCCGGAACTCGACGCCCTGGCGAGTTACCTGCGTGCCCGCGGCGTGAACGATTCGGACTTCCGCATCGCCCGCGGTGCGATGCTTGAGGCTCTCCGCGACCTGAGCGGATCGGGCTGGAACGCCCAGCTCGAATCGGATTGGGCCGTCGCCTTTGACGCCTGCCTGAACCGGATGACGAGCCCGGTCGGGCACACGATGCCGGGATCGAACGGCTGGGCGGTCGCGGCCTGAACTGGCGGGGGTTGGAAGTCCGCTCTGGATCGGAGAATCGGGCCAAAGCCGATCTGGATATCGGTCGATGGTTTGCTCACCGAGATCGGGTGGAGCGCCGTTGGCGGCTGTCCCGGCTGCCACACCCCCTGGATAGGCGATCTCGGCGGGGTTAATGTGATGACGCACGATCAGATCGAAGACATCCGAGACAGCTTCCGCGAACTCGCGCCGCGCGGGCCGGAGGTCTTTGCGGGGTTTGTTGAGCGGGTGGCCGCGGCGGCTCCTGCGCTTGGCAGGCTGTTCCCCCACAGCCCCGCCGATCACGCGCAGGAGTTTCTTTCGCCGTGTGGGCTGATCGTGAAGAACCTGCACCGGCTGAACGCGATCGAGCACCTGCTCATCGAAGTCGGCGCACGCAACGAACGGCGCGGCGTGACTCCCCAGCACTACGGCGTGGCCCGGGCGGCCCTCCTCGACACACTGGCGGAGGCGCACGGTGATCGGTGGAACGACCGACTCGCCGACAACTGGACCGAAGCCGTCAACATCGCGACGAGCCTGATGATCCGCGGCGCCGGCCGCGCGCGGAGCAGAGTGGCGGCTTGATCGACGCGGCGAGCACGGAGCGGCGGCGCGAACGGCCACGGCGGGATTCCTCCGCGCGCGTGCCGTTCTATACTCCCGCCCATTTCCCCAACACCTGCTGAAAGATCCAACGCATGGGCAGTTCCACGCTCCTCCGCCGCACCGTGTCCTGCGGCGAGCTTCGCGAGTCGCACGTCGGCCAGACCGTCAACCTGAACGGATGGGTCAACTCGTACCGCGACCACGGGAACCTGATCTTCATCGACATCCGCGACCGTGCCGGGCTCACCCAGTTGGTCTTTGACCCCGAGGAGGGCACGGGTGGCCAGGACATGCACGACGCGGCGGACAAGCTGCGCAACGAGGACTGCATCGCCGTTCGCGGCAAGGTGCGGGTCCGCGTGGGCGGCGAGAACCCCAAGCTGGAGACGGGCAAGGTGGAGGTGGTGGTCGGCGAGCTGCAAACGCTCAGCAAGACCGACAATCCGCCGTTCCTGCCCGACGATTACGGCGATCTGCCGAACGAGGAGATCCGCCTCAAGCACCGCTACATCGACCTGCGACGGCCGGCCATGCAGCGGATCCTGGCCACGCGTCACCGTGTGATGCGGGTGACGCGGGACTACTTCCACGAGAACAGCTTTCTCGAAGTCGAGACACCGATCCTCTACAAGAGCACGCCCGAGGGCGCCCGCGAGTTCATCGTCCCGTGCCGCAACGTGCCGGGGACGTTCTACGCGCTGCCGCAGAGCCCTCAGTTGTTCAAGCAGATCCTGATGGTCTCGGGCTGCGACCGGTACATGCAGATCTGCCGGTGCTTCCGCGATGAGGACCCGCGCGCCGACCGGCAGCCGGAGTTCAGCCAGGTCGACCTGGAGATGAGCTTTGTCAGGCGCGAACACATCATGGAAATGATGGAGGGGTTCGTGCGGCGCGTGTTCGGCGAGGTGCTGGGCGTGGACGTGCCGCCGATGCTGCGGATGCCCTACCGCGAGTGCATGGAGCGGTTCGGCATCGACCGCCCCGACACGCGCTACGGCCTGGAGATCAAGGACATCTCGCACATCGCGGCCAAGAGCGACTTCAAGGTGTTCAAGGATGCGCTCGCCAAGAGCCCCGACGCTCGCCAGTACTACAGCAAAAAGGGATGCGTGAAGTGCATCCGTGTTCCCGGCGGGGCGGAGAAGCTCACCCGGAAACTGACCGACGGGTACACGGAGTGGGTTAAGACCTTCGGTGCCGGCGGTGTGGCCGTCGTCAAGACGGTCAAGGCCGCGGACGGCGGCATCGGGTTTGAGACCGGCATCGCCAAGTTCATCGACACGCCGGCGGTCAAGCCGGAGTTGATCGCGTTCCTGGGCCTGCAGCCCGGCGACACGGTGCTGTTCGTGGCCGACACCTACGGCGTCGCGACCAAGACGCTGGGCGAACTTCGCCAGAAGGTCGCCTGGGACCTGGGCATCGTCCCCGAGTGGGGCAAGTTGTGGAACTTCCTGTGGATGATCGATCCGCCCATGTTCGAGCGGAACAAAGACACGGGCAAGTGGGTGGCGATGCACCACCCGTTCACGAGCCCGCGTGACGACCAGATGGCGGCGTTCGTCGAAGCCGCGGAAGATGACGACCAGACTATCGAGTCGATCGTCTCCGCGGGCTACGACGTGGTGCTCAACGGCAGCGAGATCGGCGGTGGCTCGATCCGGATCCACGATCGCGCGGTCCAGAGCAAGGTGTTCCAACTCCTGGGCCTCTCGCCGGAGCAGGCGAAAGAGAAGTTCAGCTTCCTGCTCGAGGCGCTCGGGTACGGCGCGCCGCCGCACGGGGGCATCGCCTTCGGGCTCGACCGGCTGGTGATGCACCTGGTCGGCACCGACAACATCCGCGACGTGATCGCGTTCCCCAAGACGCAGATCGGAGCCGACCTGATGACCCGGGCGCCGAGCACGGTGCCGGAGGATCAACTCAAGACCGTGCACATCAAGAGCACGTTCGAGCCCAAGGCTTGACGGGTGGCGGGCGGGGGCGGTAGGCGACGGTCGATCGCGGTTGGCGAAACCGTCGGCCCAATCTTCGGAAGTACTCGGATCGATCCGTTTCAGGAGCGACACATCATGGCCATTGACTCCGTCGACCACTCCATTCTCGGCGAAGACCTACAAGCGCTCGTCGTCACGCTCGATCCGGGCGAGGCGGTCGTCGCCGAGGCCGGCGCGATGATGTACATGCAGTCCGGTATCGAGATGGGCACGCAGCTCTCGATGAGCGGCCAGAACAAGGGCTTGATGGGAAAGCTCTTCGAGGCCGGCAAGCGGGCGGTGACGGGTGAGAGCTTCTTCATCACGCTCTTCGCCAACTCCGCGGCCCAGCGCCGCGAGGTCGCCTTCGCCGCGCCCTACCCCGGGCATATTGTGCCGGTCGAGCTGGGCGACCACGGCGGCACGATCACGTGTCAGAAGAACTCGTTCCTCTGCTGCGCTCGCGGCGTCGAGGTCAATATCGCCTTCACGCGGCGCATCGGCGTCGGCCTTTTCGGAGGTGAAGGCTTCATCCTGCAGAAGCTCAGCAGCCCGACCGGGCGCGGCCAGGCGTTCCTGCACGCGGGCGGCACCGTCGTGCCCATGCGGCTTGGCCCCGGCGAGCAACTGCGGGTGGACACGGGCTGCCTGGTGGGATTCGAGTCGGGCGTCGATTACGACATCCAGATCGTGCCGGGAATCAAGAACAAACTCTTCGGCGGCGAAGGGCTGTTCTACGTCCTGCTCACCGGACCCGGAACGGTCTGGCTCCAAACCCTGCCATTCTCTCGACTGGCCGACCGCATCATCGCCTCGGCGCCCGCGCACGGCGGATCGAGCAAGGGCGAGGGCTCGATCCTCGGCGGCCTCGGGCGGATGCTCGACGGCAACTGACGCTACTGCACACCCGTCTGAACGCTCACGTACAGCGTGTCGCCGCTGCGCTGGTCGTATCGACCCGCGACGCAATCCACGATCACGCGGGCTACGTCCGCGGGGGCCATGCAATCCGTTTGCGGGATCTGGTTCTCGGGGAAGTTCGATCGCAGCATCGCCGTCTCAACCGCCGCGGGAGCGACGGCGAAGGCCCGGATGCCGTGGGCTCGGCCCTCGTTCGCGCACGATCGAGCGAAGAGGTTGACCGAGGCCTTCGCGGCCGCGTACGCGAAGAAGCCGGGGAACGGGTCTTTCGTGCCCATCGTCGAGACATTGACAATGCACCCGCCGTTTCTCTCCACCATGTGCGGCCAGATGGCGGCGATGAGCGCTCCGGGCGCAATCGCGTTCACGGCGAACACTCGTTGGAGCATCTCCGGGGATGTGTCGGCGATCGAGGCCAGCGGTGCGTCGCCCGCATTGTTCACGAGCACGTCCACACGCCCGAAGCGTTCGAGCGTTGAATCCACGATCTCCGCGGGGGCCTCCGGGTTGGTGACGTCGATGGCGATGCCGAGGCTCGCCGCGCCGGCGGGGAGCAGCTCGGCGGTCCCTTCCAGGGTTTCCAGCCGCCGCCCGACCAGAACGAGCGCATGCCCGGCATTCGCGAGCAGACACGCGGTCTCGCGCCCGATCCCCGACCCGGCCCCGGTCACGATCGCGACGGGTTGACTGTGCATGGGCGACTGTATTCGCAGTCCCGACGTGCTCGGACGTGGTCGAGTAAGCACGCGGGCGGGGCACTACACTTCTGCACCATGTGGTCACGGATTCTTATCGCCGCGGCGTTCGCGCTGGTGCTCGCGCTCCCGTTCGGCGTGCGGCGGCTGGCGGGCGAGGCGGCCGGTCCGGCGGCGCGGCCGACGGGCGGACCAGCGGTGGCCGCCGACGACACGCTGATCGTCGTCACGCCGCACGTCGAGCAGATCCGCCTGGAGTTCGCCGCGGGATTTTCCCGCTGGCACCAGCGGCACTACGGGCGACCTGCGGCGATCGATTGGCGCACACCGGGCGGCACGAGCGAGATCATCAAGCAGCTCGAAGCGCAGTTCGACGCCGCGGCCCGCTCCGGCCGCATCGACGATCAAGGGCGAGCCGAGCCGGGCGCGCTGGGGTTCGATCTGTTCTTTGGGGGCGGATCGTACGAACACGGCAAAATGCGCCAGTTGCGCAAGGGGCCCGGCGGAAAGCCCGTGTATCGCATGGGGCAGCCCGCGGGGTTCTCGCAGGCGGAGCTGGACCAGTGGTTCGGGCCCAACAAGATCGGCACGCAGAACCTGTACGACCCGGACGAGTACTGGATCGGCACGGCGCTGTCGGGATTCGGCATCGTTTACAACAAGGATGTTCTGGCTCGCCTGGGGCTTCCGGAGCCGCGGTCGTTCAACGACCTTTGCGACGCCCGCTACAGCAACATGCTCGCCCTGGCCGACCCGCGACAAAGCGGATCGGTCACGACCACGCTCGAATCGATCCTCAACAAGGAGGGTTGGGATCGCGGCTGGCGCACCCTGCGCGAGATGAGCGCCAACGCCCGGTACTTCGCCAGTGCGGCCACCCGTGTGCCCGTGGACGTGAGCCAGGGCGAGGCGGCCGCGGGGCTTTCGATCGATTTCTACGGTCGCGGCCAGGCCCAGTTCACGGTCGTTCCGGGGCAGCCGCCGGGCAGCGCCCGTGTTGGCTACGTTGATCCGGAGGGTGCCGTGTACATCGACGCCGACCCGGCCTCGATCGTCAACGGGGCGTCGCACGCGGCTCTGGCCCGGCGGTTCATCGAGTTCTGCCTGAGCGACGAGGGTCAGGCGCTCTGGCAGTTGCCGGTGGTCGGCACCCCGGCGGGCGCCGAGAACCCGATCGGCGAGGACGGCCGGCCGATGGGCCCGCGGATGAACGAGCTTCGACGCATGCCGATCAAGCGGAGCATGTATACCAAGTACGGCCAGTACTTCGTGGACAAGGCCAACCCGTTCGACCTCGCCTCGGACGTGCCGGGGCGCGGCTGGCGTGGCGCAATCGCGCCGATGATGGCCGCGTTCGGAGCGGACGTGACCCCTGAACTGCGTGAGGCGTGGGCGGAGTTGAACCGATGCCGCGCCGCGGCGGCGAGCGGCCGGATCGGAGCGGACGTGGTCGCCGCGATGGAGGCGGAGTTCTACGCCTGGCCTGTGCACAGAATGAAGGACGGCTCGGAGTTGCCGTTCAACGAGGCCAACTTCAAGGCGATCTACGCGGACGCGGACAAGTTCCAGGACACCGAGCACGGCAAACGCACGCTGATCGCCTACACACAGTTCTTCCGCGAGCAGTTCCGCAAAGTTGCGGAGGCCGGGCGCGAGAATCTCCCGTGAGAAGCGACAGCACACAACCGAAGGTCGAAAGTCCCGAGCCCCCGCGGCCGCAATGTGGATCGCCTCAGACCTACCCGACGCTCACCAAGATCATCGCCACCGTTGGGCCGGCGAGCGAATCGGCGGAGATGATCGGCAAGTTGATCCGCGCGGGCGTGGCAGTATTCCGGCTCAACTTTTCGCACGGCGAATTGAACGATCACAAGGCCCGGCTGCAAACCATCCGGCGGTGCGCCGTCGACCTGGGCCTGCCCGTCGCCGTGCTCGGCGATCTGCAGGGGCCGAAGATCCGCGTGGGCGATATCCCCAACCCGGGCGTCACGCTCGAGACTGGGCAGGACGTCGTGTTCACGCCCGACCATGACGAGCCGTTCGCCACCACGCCGCCCACGGTGCGTCTGCCCACCGAATACCCGGGCCTGGCGAGCGAGGTTCTGCCCGGCCATCGCGTGCTGGTGAACGACGGGGCCGTCCGCTTGCTCGCGGTGGAGCGCGAACCGGGCGACGGGGCTCGCGTTCTTCGGTGCCGGGTCGTGGTAGGGGGGCCGGTGACCAGCCGCAAAGGCATCAACCTGCCCGACAGCGACGTGCGGGTCCCGGCGATCACCGATCGAGACTGGGAGTGCGTTGAATGGGCCGTGGCCAACGGTCTGGACATGCTCGCGCTCTCGTTCGTGCGCAAGGCCGAGGAGGTGCGAGAGCTGCGCCGGGCGCTGGCCGGCATGTGCCCGACGGATTCATCGGTGGATCGCTCGGGCGACGGCGCGATGATCCCCGTGGTCGCCAAGATCGAGAAGCCGCAGGCGCTCAAGGACATCGACGCGATCGTGGAGGCCGCGGACGCGATCATGGTCGCCCGGGGCGACCTGGGCGTCGAGATGGACCTGGCCCAGGTGCCGCTGATCCAGAATGACCTCATCGCCAAGTGCGACGAGTGGGGCAAGCCGTGCATCGTGGCCACGCAAATGCTTGAGTCGATGGTCCACGGAGCCTCTCCCACGCGGGCCGAGGTCAGCGACGTGGCCAACGCGGTGCTCGACGGGGCCGACGCCGTGATGCTCTCGGCCGAGACCGCGGTCGGCCGCTACCCGCTGCTCACGGTCGAGACCATGCGCCGCGTGGCGGACGCGGCCGAGCGGAAGAAGAGCGCCACGATCACCCAGCCCAGCCCGGGCTCGCGTCTGGTCAAGTCGAGGTACCGCACGGCCGCGCTGGCGCACGGGGCGTGGCACGTGGCCGTGGACATCGGCGCGAAGCTGGTCGCCTGCTGGTCGCAGGAGGGGGGGACGGCCCGTTACCTCTCGCAGACCGGCCTGCCGATGCCCATCATCGCGTACACGTCGAGCGAGCGCGAGGTCCGGCGGATGGCCCTGCTCCGCGGCGTGCAGGCCCGGTTGATGAGCGTGCCGAAGGACGGGACGCTCCGCGAATGGAATGCCGCGGTCGAGGCGGACCTCCGCGCCGAGGGGTGGGTCCGCGACGGCGACCCGGTCGTGCTCGTCGCGGGCAAGCCGTTGGGTGTGCACGGATCGACCAACACCATCGCGATCCACTACACGGGGAACCGGACGACGGGGTTCATGGCGCATTAGCCGATCGGTCGCGGGGAGGGGGGCGAGTATGCCGGTGATCCACGAGCGAGCGTTCATCCTCTCAACGGGCGACGAGATCGTCACGGGTCAGTTGCAGGACACCAACGCCCGGTTCCTCGCCTCTCGGCTCATGGACCTCGGCATCGTGCCTGTCGGGCACGCGGCGGTGGCGGACAACCTGGCCGATCTGATCGAAGCGATCCGGGCCGCGTGCCGGCGAGCGCCGTTGGTGGTGATGACCGGCGGGCTCGGGCCCACCGACGGCGATCTGACGCGGGGCGCGATCGCGGGGGTGCTCGGCGAGCCGTTGGTCGGGGACGAGGGCGTGAAAGCGTCGCTCGTCGCGAGGCTCACCGAACGCGGGCGCGAGGCGACGGACCGCCAACTCCGCCAGTCGCAGCGTCCCCGCTCCGCGACATGCCTGCCTAACCGGTTCGGCACGGCGCCCGGGCTTCACGCGATCGTGGCGGAAGGCGGGGCGAACGGGCCCGTCGATCTCTTCGCGTTGCCGGGGCCGCCGGGCGAACTCACGCCGATGTTCGACGGCACGGTCGTCCCGTTGCTGCGGCCGTCCCCCTCGCACACGGTGCGGACGCGCCTGGCGTACGTGGTCGGCATGGCCGAGTCGGACTGCGTGGACAGGCTGGGCGACCTCACCCGCCGCGACCGTGTGCCGCTGGTCGGGATCACGGCGAGCGGGGGGATCCTCACGCTGCGGATGCGATTCGAGGGGAAGGGCTCGCCCACTGAGGCCGAACGGTCGCTCGGCGAGGCCGAGGCGGCGGCGCGTGCGGCGTTGGGCGATCACCTCTTCGCGGTGGGCGGCGGGGCGGGAGGAGTGGTGGGGGGAGGGGGGGGACGGGGGGGTGCGTATCAACTGGCGGCCAACCTGCTGAGCGAGCTCGCATCGCGCGGCCAGACGCTCTCGACCGTCGAGAGCTGCACCGGCGGGATGCTCGGCGAGCTGCTCACGTCGGTGCCGGGTTCGTCGGCGGCGTACGTCGGCGGGTTCATCACCTACGCGAACGAACTCAAGGTCGCCCTCGGGGTCGACGCTTCCACGCTCGCCGAGCACGGCGCGGTGAGCGGACAGGTCGCGTGCCAGATGGCCGCGAGCGGGCTGGAGCGGGCCGGGAGCGATTTCGCCCTGGCGATCACGGGCATCGCCGGCCCCGAAGGCGGATCGACCGCCAAGCCGGTCGGCACGGTCCAAATCGCGCTCGCGGCCCGGGACGCGGCAAACGCCCCGCCGGCGGCCCCCCGCCCCGCTCCCCGCGTGGTCTCGCGGAAGTTCCTGTTCACGGGCGACCGCGAGGACGTCCGCGCCCGTGCGGCCGTGTCGGCGCTGGCGATGCTGCACTTTGAACTGCGAGGCCACGCCGGGGAGGCGGGGCGGGGGAGGGGCGGCACGCCGCGGCTGCTTTGGGAGGTCGGGTAGGCCCGCTGGACGCCCCCACTCCCCGAACGGTACACTAGAGCATCTTCCGCGGGCGTAGTTCAGCGGTAGAACGTCAGCTTCCCAAGCTGAATGTCGGGAGTTCGATCCTCCTCGCCCGCTTTCTCTGCCGCCGATGTCACTCGATGACACCGGCGGCTTTTCGTTGACAAACCCCGCAGATTCCGCGAGTTCCGGCGAGGTGGGCGGGAGCGGCCGGATCGGAGCGAACAGCCCGACGATGACAGGGAATGACCTAGGCGGACGCTCGCTTGTGCAAGCGCTTGTGCAAGTGGTTGTGCAAGGCATGGCGGGGATGAGGCTGCCGATCAGTGGGCGACGATCGTCACCGCTGGTTCGCCAACCGCTGCCAGCGGCAGGTCCGGCAGGCTCGCCACCGCCCCGGCCACGTCGAGGAGTTTCGGGTCGGTGTAGACGTTGGCCGTCAGGCTCGGGTCGCTATGGCGCATCGCAGCCTGCGCCGTCCGCAGCGGAACGCCCGCCTTCGACAGGTGCGTGCCAAAGGTGTGCCGCAGGGCGTGGATGTCGATCGTGCGGCCGCGATCGTCGGTCTTGATGACGACCTCCTTGCCGCCGCGCTGTTCGATGCGGGCCAGCCCGGCGAAGACAAGGTCGCGGTCGAAGATACGGATCAGCCCGTCGGGCACGTCGAATAGCGGCTCGTCGGTGGGCAGCGCCGCCGGTATCGGGTCTTCCGCGTCGCGGGTAGCCTGCTGGGCCCACGCGAGACGGTCGGCCAGCCAGGCGCGGATGTCGGCCGCGAGGTCGGCACGCAGCGGGATCTCCGACCCGCGCCGATTCTTCTCGTCCCGGGCGTTCAGCAACAGGTGCGGCACCCGGCCGCCGAGATCGACCTGGCCCACGGTGATGCTGGCCAGTTCGCCTTTCCGCAGGCCCGTGAGCACGAGCGTCTTGTAGATTAGCGCCCGCTCGCGGCCGATGCGCAGCAGATTCTCCCGCGTCGCGTCCGACAACTTCGCCTGAGACTGCCCCTTCGCCTCACCGCGCCGCACGGTCAGCGCGTCGGCCAGCGGGCGGCGCTGGGCGGCGTCCAGAAGGCGGGCCAATTCCTCTTCAGTCAGCGCCCGGCGCTGCCGCCGCGTGTCGGCCCGCTGGTCGGCCACCGCGACGGCCAGCAGCGGGTTGTGCGTGAGCCGCCCGGCGCGGACGCACCAGTTGACGAACGTCACGCACGCCTGCCGATAGCCGTTCCGCGTGCCCGCGGACATGCCCTTGTCTGCCTGATCCCGGAGCCAGCGCTCCACCGTCGCAGCCGTGAAGTCTCGCAATCGCTTCACGCCCCGGTCGGTGGCGACACGAGCCACCCGGCGGCGCGCCTGGATGTACCAGTGCTCGGTGCTGCCCTTGAGCCGCAAGTGGTCGCGCCACGCGTCGAGGTTGGTCTCGATCGACTCGGCCCCGTGTCGGGAGGCAGCGTCCTCCTCGGAGGTGATCACGCCGGCGCGGATCAGTTCGGCCCGGCGCACCAGTTGGGCCAGCACGGCCCGTGCGGCGGTCTCGTCGGAGCAGCCGGTCGGGCGCTCGACCCAGAACCCTGCGGCGTCGCGGAACTTGGCGATGTACGACTTGGTCTCGCCTCGGATGCGCTCGCGACCGTCGGCAGCGGTGAACACCTCGGCGGTCCGCGCTTTGCCGTTGCGGAGTTGGTAGCGGGCCACGCGCTTGCCGCGCTGCACGATGATCTCCGCGCCGGGCGGCAGTGGTGCGGTCCAGGCTTTGCGGAACACGGTGCCCATCGGGCGGGGATCTCCATCGCCCCGGCCTCGGCGGGTTGCCAGGATCGGGGGTCACAGTCAGGGCTGGCCGGTGGCACGGGTCAAGTCGCCCCCCGGCGGCAAAGCCAGGGGGCGATGCATGTGGGGATGTGCGGGACTACAGGGCGCTGCGGGCCTTGACGTGGGCCCGCTCGGCGTCACTGAGCCGCGCCTCCGCGGCCGCGAGGGCGGCCTTGGCCCGCTCGATCTCGGCGTTCAGCCGGGCCTCCTGTTCCTTGCGGTCGCGAGAGATGGGCAGGTACTGCAGCTCCCGCTCCAGCCGCTGCACATCCTCGCGGAGGCTGTTGCGCTTGTTGGTCGTGGCGATGACCACGGCGTGGGCCTGGTTGACCTTGGCCTCCAGCGACCTCCGCTCGATCATCGCAGTGACCTCCTTAGGCAGGCGGGAGACAGGGATGAGCCCCTCCTCGTAGACGGAAAGCACACGCGTCGCTGCGGACTCCGCGTCACCGAGTTCGCGCCGCGCGGCATCGGCTTCGCGGGCGACGGCTTCCGCCTCCGCCTCGAGCTTGTCGATGGCGGCCTGTGCCTTCGCCCCGACCGCATCGGAGTGGGCCTTCGCCTGACTCGCCACACGCCGGAGATGCGCGACGGTGTCCGCAGTGGCCATGACGGTGCGGATGTCAGCGATGCGGGCGAGGATGGCGTCCGCGGCCGCGAGCTCCATCCCGGCGTCGTTGGCGAGCTCCGCCAGGCGCTCCGGCGGCTCCTCGGACCACGCCGCGTTGATGAACGCGGTGCGGGCCTGCTGCTTCTTGTTCTGGGCGATCTGTGCGAGTGACATCATGACTTCGTCCTTTCCGAAAGGGGGATCACGACAGCGCCGTGCAGGAACAGCTCCCGCGCGGCCTTGACGATCAGTTGCTGATGCTGCTGGATAAGCTGCTCGGCGAGCGGGGTGGCCCACTCGCGGCGCTCGGACCATCGGTTCGACCAGTCCTCCGGGCCGTCCATGCGGAGTTCGGCGGCGAGCGAGAGCTCGGTGGCGGCCCGAAGATCGGTCAGCAGGTGGTCGAACGGCTCGATCTGGCCGACGGCCTCCAACTGGACGAGCTTGTTCCTCAAGTGGAGCGGGAGCGCCGGCTCCAGTTCGCTCTCAGCGAGAGCCGCCGACAGCGGCCCGATGGCTGACACGATTTCCCTGCTCGCCGGAGTGAGCTCCTGGGATGGCCAGCAGGAGCAGCCATCCTGGAACACCTTCGCCACCACCTTGTGATTGGTGAGCACATAGGCGGCGACCGCGCGGCCCGCCTCGTGCAGACTGAGTTTCCATCGATTCATGAGATTGCCTCCTCGAGCGCGCGCTCGCACGCCCACTTTGCTGCCCCAGATGTCCCGTACACGCCAACGACCATCCACTTCCCCCTCAGGCACGCCATCGCGAGGAAGAGCCGACGCTGACGGCCACAGCGGTGAGGCATGACCGGGAAGCCCACGAGCCGCTCGAGTTCGAACACTCGGGCGACGTACTCGCCATCGAGACGGCAGTCGATGTGCCGCCCCTCGTCGAAGGCCTTCGTCCAGTAGGAAGTCCAGCGCATCACGCGGCACCTCCCGTGGGTGTGGAGGCGGACGTGTCTACAGCGTCTACACAAACGGAATCCCCGCTTGCAGCACCGCCAGCAGGGGTTCTGTAGACGGAGTCGCCGGAAGCGCCGGGCAGGACGAACCTCCGGGCCTTGGGCGCACCGGGTCCGCGCTGCGGCAGGTACACCCACTGTCCGTGGCCCGCATCCACCAGCTGCGACAGCGCGGCCTCGGCGTCCTTCACGGTCTTGAACTTCCTGCTCGACTGGACCAGTTCACGCCCGCTGACGCTGCCGCCCCTGCGGCGGACGATGTCGAGCAGTTGCCGGGCCTCGCGTTCGTCATCGCCCTCGGCGAGGCGCAGGTAAGTCTTCTCGGCCTCGCGGCGGAACCAGTTCGCCAGGAGCACGCCCCGACGCAGGGACTCGCTGTCGATCACGGTGGTGGGCACGCCTTCGCCACCGGCAACCCTGCCGAGGTGGACGACAAGGGCCAGACGCGCGGCCGCGCACTCGATCTTCGCCATCATCGCGCGAGCCCGCTCGTCCTGGCCCGCCATGTCCGCGTTCAAGGAGTTGTAGAAGTTGGCCCAGAGCTGACTGGCCTGCTCGTCCAGTGAGAGGGCTCGGGGCGCTGGGGTACCGTGCTGATCCTCGTCGAGCTCGAGGTCGTACAGACTCTCGACCATCGCGTTGTACCTCCGCTCGACCATCGGCGGGATGCCGCCGGGCTGCCAGCGACGTGTCGGAATCGGCGGCATCGACAGCAGGAGCCGGGCGACCAACCCCGAGTCGAAGTCGGTGCCCGTGAGCGCCGCGGCGAACACCGATGGCTGGATCATCCCCGCAATGCACACGGCGGCCCGTTCGACGAGCAGTGGCGGCGCGGTGCGACGATCAACTCGGAGCGAACTGGCCCGGTGCAGCGGTAGCCAGCGCGAGGCCTCGCCCGCGGCGCGACCGTTGGCCGCGTACCGGCCGAACGAGCCGAACCACGCGGCCAGTTCGTCGCACGCGAGCAGAAGTCCGCGCGGGCTCGCGGCGAGCATCGCGGCCAACCCCTCGAGCGTGGTGTCATTGGTGAGGTGCCGCTCGCATGCCGGTGCCTCCGGAGCGGCAGGCGGTGTCGCGGTCAGGTTGCCCTTGCCAGACCCCCGCTCCCAGCCCCGCATCGCCTTCTCGTGCTGGGCCACCTCGACAGCGTGTTGTTTCAGCGCTTCCCTGTACTCGCGAAGCGCTGCGGCGTCGCGGCGCTCTGCGGGACGGGTAACGAGTTCGAGTGCGGGAGATTTGCCCGAGCCGGACGGCGCGACGACCGCCACCCACAGAACCGAGGGCTCGTGCCAGGAGGAGTGCAGCGCAATGGTGCGGGCGTTCCCGACCGCGGCACCCATGGCCGCCAACGCGAGCGGTCCGAGCATCCCCGGATCCACCTGCAGTGAATCCGCGCCGGCACGTACGAGATCGGCCGCGGCCTTCGGCAGCGCGTCCGTCGGGAAGGGCACGAACTCCGGCACGGGCGGCCGTTCCGGGGTCGCCGGTGCCGGGGGCATGTAGGTCTGAGCCTCTTCGATCAGCCGAGCGATGTCCGCATCACCCGCACCGCTGTCGGCGACCCACGACCGCACGTCCTTGTGCCCATCGGGCGGGAAAGCGAACCGCACCGAGGCGCAGACGCCGACGAGCGCCGCGGCCAGCGATTCGACGCTCTTCCGGCCAGCGGTGTCGTTGTCGCCGATGAGAACGACATGGCGGTCTCGCAGCAGGACAGCGAGCTCATCCCCACCGCGTCCGGCCATCGGCGCGCCCACCGCCGTGAAGGCGAACGTGTGCAGGCACGCCGTGTCGCTCGCCCCCTCGGCCACGAGGATCGGATCACGCAGGCTTGTGCCCGCATATGCAGGCAGACCGTCGGCCGGGAAGATCAGACCGCGCTTGCCGCCCTTCGCAGCGGTGTAGCGCGGCTGACCCTCGGCCGGGGCGTCCCAGCGCGTCAGCGTGCCGATCCGCTCGCCCTGGGCGTTCCGCTCCGGGTACCGCCAGCCGCCCTCGATCCGCTCGCCGCCGATAGCGAGCCAGCCGTGCGCGGCCGTGCCGGGGGGCATGTTGTTCGCGTCGAGCCCCTCGCTCATCGACGGCCCCCCCGGCCTCCCGATGTCGCCCGTGACACCGCAACGCCGCCTGCGGCCTTGCGGTCCAGGTGCTCGCGGAGATCGGCAAGCCTCCAACGCAGAATCCGAGGCCCCAACCGGATCGGTCCGGGGATCTGACCGTTCTGACTCATTCGCCAGACGCTGCGAACACAGACGCCCAAGAGTTCCGCCACCTCGTGGACGTTGATCACCGCGACGTCCGTCTTACGAACCTGAAGTTCATCCATGAATGCACCCAGAGTGCCGCCGCGAGCGGGGTCAACCGGCTTGCAGGCGCAGGACAACGGGAACCCCGGCGCACCATGCGGCGGGGCGGGCTGGTGTTGGATCGCGGCAGGTTGGCTGGATTGGGCTGAGTGGCTGGTTCGGTTGTGCGCGTAGGCGGGTGAGGCTCTACATCACCCATCTACGCGAAAGCCACGCGGCGTGGCGAAGACTCGGGAGGATTCTCCGGGGCGTTGAGGGCCTCGGTGCTCCCTATATCTGCGCGACCCTCGAAAAGTGTCGCGCGAATTCGTGTTCCTGTCGTCATGCGTCATGGCCAGCGTCCCCCAGCACCTCTCTGACGTTCTCGGCGATCTGTCGCGCGGAAGCGGCCAGCTCGTGCCGAAGACGCGTTCCGCCATAGAGCATCTAACCCGTTCGCGGGCGGTTTCCCGAAGACGTCGGTCATTTTCGTGCAGATTCCTGTCATGGCCCGTCCGCGAGCGTCCTCCTATCTCCCTTTATGCTTTTGCGGCCCGGGCTGTGACGCAAACCCCACGGTGTACGCTCCCGGCTACATACGCCGTGCTGCGATTCCCTGTCCGCCGGGCATGCGCCGAATCCCGACGGGGTGACCGGGTCAGTGCAAGTCAACCGCCGCCCCTCCGGTAGTTCCCTATGCGGCCGCGCGGACATCTGCCCGGAGATTCTGGCGCAGTGCCTCCGCTGATTGAGCACACATCATCTGGCATCTCGCTGGTCACCCGCTGAACTCACGAGCGGGCGACAGCGCCAACAGGGGATTGCCATTCACCCGCGAGGCTCGGTCTGAGGGGTCGGATGCTGACGTTGGACGAGGTTGTTGGCCAAGGCGGCCCAAACAGACACCATCCGCATCGCCCAGCAAAGTCCTTCTCTGTCATTTAGAGACTCTATTTGACATCTAAATCGACTCGTGTACGCTATTGGAACGATGGCGCACCAGGTCACCATCATCCGGCTCGACGAGTTATTGGCCCGTGAGATGCGGGCCAAGGTCGCCGCGCCCAACTCCGGGTACCGCTCGGTGGACGAGTTTGTCGAGGTAGCGATCCGAAACCAACTGGTGCTCCAGAGTGAACCCCATGCTCGGGAGTCAGCAATATCCGAACCCGTCGAGCGCCCCACCAGCAACCAACCGCTTCTGGCGCGACCGGGCGCAAAGCACCTACCGGCGTTCGCCACACCCAACCCGAGCGAAGCCACGATCTCGGCGCTCACGAATCGGCTCAGCCCCTTGAAGATCGCTCTCCGCGTTGCGTGCAACCTCGCCTCCGAGTCGGAGTGGCCGACGATTCGATCATTTCACCAGGCGGCTGCGCATTGCGCCCGGCTAGTTGGTGTGCGTCTTCGTGCCGAGGAAGAACGCAGTGGTACTCGAGGTGCTGAGCGACGCAGCACCGCATACCCGTGCGGAGAGGATGAGCGGAAAGCGCTCGATCGGTTCATAGCGCACTTCACGACTGCCAAGCGGTCCGGATCAGCGCCTGGCCCGCTCGAAATCCTGGGGCTCGTCGCCCTGGAAGATGGACGGCTCCACCTCTCCGCTGATGGATGGGCGCTTGGCATCGAATCGAGCCCACTGCTCGGGGAGTGTGAGGGTTCGACGCTCAGCGATTCAGAGCGCAGTGTTTTCCTGCGGCGGATAGCTTCTTCGCCCGGGGAGGCGAACGCGGTCCGTGAGGTACTTCGCATCATCAAGCGGGCGGCCGGCAACCAGCAGAGGGTCGATGAACTTGTTTCGCTGGCTCACACAGACTGGACGCCAACACTGGCAGTCTCCCACCGCGCTGCGATCGTGGGGCGCACTCGCGAACTTGGACTCGTGGACCTGAAGGGTCGCGGAGTTGAAGCCAAACTGCTACTGACAGACGTCGGGGAGTCTTGGTTGAAGGAACGGTCGGCAAAGGAGCCCGCATGAAGATCAATCGCCAACTTTCGGAGAAGCTCTTCACGATCATGACGGGCGACGAACTGGACCGTTGGATTCGAGAGGTCGAGAAGGACATCGGCGGTGTCATCTGGAATCCACTCGGCGGACGGGACAACAACTCGCACACGGTCGAGGTCGCGACGGATCCCGCGCTTGCGCTCGTCGAGCGCCCCACCAACTGCATCGACGCGATGCTCGATCTCAAGGCCGAGACGCTCGGTGAAACCGCCGACACACCCCACGCGGCGGCCGCGAAGTGGTTCAATGTTCCCGCAGATGGTTTGTCCGGCCTGAGCGAGGAGGCTCGCCGTCAGTTGGCTGACAACATCCAGGTCTCGATGATGGAGTCCGGCGATCCCGATCGACCGACCATCGCAATCGAGGACAAGGGCATCGGGCAGCATCCGGATGACTTCCTGAAGACGCTCCTTTCAATCGACGGCTCCACGAAGCTGAGCAAGCGTCACCTGATGGGGGTCTACAACGCTGGTGGCAGCGCGTCCTACAAGTTTGCAACGCGAGCAGTGATTGTTTCACGTCGTGCGCCGAACCTGCTGAATGGTCGTGCCGACGAGATTGGCGTGTCGATCGTCAAGTATGAGGAACCGCCCAACCGGAAGATCGGGCGCTATGTGTATCTGGCAGCTCGCGACGGCAGCATTCCTCGGCTGGATCTGGCCGAGATCCCCGAACTCGGTCACGGCACCCACGTGAAGCTTCTCGACTATCAGTTGAAGGGCTACGCCGGTCGTGCCGACCTACCCACGGGGAGCCTGTGGCAGTTGTTCCACAGCGCGCTTCCCGAGCCCGCGCTGCCCATCCGCATCATCGAGCGCCGCGTTCCCAGGTTCAAGAAGACCGAGAAGCGAGTCGTCAACGGGCTGCTGCATCTGCTCCGGAGCGATGCGGTGTCCGAATACTCCGATTCCCGCGATATCGACCTCGGGGCCGACATCGGGTCGGTGAAGCTGCACTACTTTGTGGTGAAGGAATCTGCCGGAACCGACTACTACGTTCGCGCGGAGCAAGGGCTGACGATCGCGCTCAACGGGCAGCGGCAGATCGTAAAGGAGCGGCGATGGCTCAAGACGGAATTGGAACTGTTCTTTCTGTTCAAGCGGCTGATCGTCGTCGTGGATGGCACGGGGCTCACGGCGTCCGCTCGCAGGCAGGTGTTCACGTCAACGCGCGAAGCAGGGGTGAACTCGCCGACGACACAGACGATCCTCGATCGCGTCGTCACCGAACTCAATCAGGATGACGAACTCTACGAACTTGAGGAGTTGGCGAAGCAGAAGACCAAAGAGGATGCGACAAAGTCCACGACCGAAAAGGTGAAGCGACAGCTGTCGTCACAGATCGGCGCATATCTTCAGGGCAAATCCGTCGGCACGAAGGGCGGAGGTGAGCAGCCGAAGAAGAAGAAGGCGAAGGGGCGGCGGCGCGGCAAGAAGAAGGGCGTGAAGCGCAATGTCGATGACTCGATGCTGCCCGAAGTGCCGACCGAGTTGGTCATCGATTCGAATCCACTCAAGCTCGAGCAGGGCGGGACGAGCCCCCTGCGCCTCTCTATCAATGCCAAGAATGGATTCCTTCCCAAGCACGCGGAGTCGCTCAAGATCGTTTTCGGCGGCGAATTGAACGGGCGTGCCTCAATCACCTCGACTGGGCGGCTGCTCGGAGGCAAGGTGCGTCTCACGGTCGCGGCGGTCGCCGATGCGCCACTCGGTTCCTTCCCAGTCAAGGTGGCGCTTGTCGTTCCCGAGCTCGGAGTGCTACTGACCGCTGATGGGGCAATTGAGGTGGCCAAGCCCGAGGAGCCGCCGAAAGACAAGGACACGGTCGGTGGCGACTTCAACATTGAGATCAACTGGCTTGGTCGCGAGAAGTGGGATGAAATGGGCTGGGACGCCGAAACTGTTGGCGAGTGCCAGATCCATCGTGAAGATCCCAACGACAAGAACGCGATTACGAGCGTCGTCTGGTTCCTGAACAAGGCGTTCACCCCGTACGAGAAGGTCGTCGAGGCGAAGGACCTGACAGAGAAGACGATGAAGTCGTTCCAGGAGAACTACGAGTATCCCGTGTGCTTCGGCCTGTTTAAGCAGGCGCTGGCCGAGGCAGACCGCGAGCGGAGCCCAGATGAGGATGGGAAGCCAGTCGAGATTCCCGATGACTATGTGAAGGGCGAACAGGCACGTCTCGCGCGGGCCGTGCTGATGGCGATGGAGCCCGACATGCAGATCGTGGGCGCGTCGGAGACTTGATCATGCAACCACAAGAGTGCCGCGTCGCGTGGCGGCCCGTTCCGGCCGCATTGGGGCGGCGTCGTGCCTGGTCAGCAGTGGTCTGAGCAACGATCTGCCCACCAACTCGACCAGGCGAGCATTCACCGCGTTCCCGAGCGCTTTGTACGCGCGAGTGGATGCGCTGGGCAGATGGGCCATGTCCAGATCTTGGAGTCGGGCACATTCTCGAACCGTCATGTATCGCCGCTGCCAAGGGATGATCGGAACCTGCGTCGTCGTCATCGCCACGAGCGCCGGCGCCGTGGTCGGGCGCTTGACGCGAACGCCTGATGCCCGGAATTGCACCACGGTCTTCCAGACGGATCGCTCGAAGCCCTTGCAGTTCCACTCAAACTTCTGCAGGCTTGCCGGGAAAGGGGCGAGCTTCTTCATCCAGGGACGGATCCACTTCTTGTTCCGCTGGTACAACTCACGGTTCTGGCGGATGAACTGCTGTTTCCAGTCAGGAAATGCGCCCTCGCGGGCGTAGGTCGGAACATGGTCCATCCGGGCCTCGGGTTCGAACTCGCGAAGTGGAACGCCATGTGTGCCGCGATACTGACAGAGTTGCCGCGGCGTGAGAATTGCGGGAACGCTGTCTTCGAACGGATAGTCCGCACCGAACTCCATCGACCAGATGGGAAATGACGGCAACTCCTCGTCCTTGGGGTACAGGTCAAGGAACTCCTGCCACACATTCAGGCAGTCAATGTACTGCTGGGGCAGGGGACGCGCGCCATCGGGCTTTTCGTCCAGCACGCTGTCGATACTCAGCTCATCGTCGGTTGGGGTGGGCCACTCGAAGTGAGCCAACCCGGTGCGGGAACCGACAATAAACAGCCGCTCTCGGATCTGCGGGATGCCGAAGCGGTGGGGAGACAGAAGCCGCTGATCTACGGTGTACCCAAGACCCTCGAGAGCCGATCGCATGTGCTGGTACGTTTCGCCGCGATTGTGGCGTGCGAGGTTCGGGACGTTCTCCAGCATGAGGTACGCGGGGCGTCGGTGAGCGATGATCCGGAGAAGATGCTTGCCGAACAGATCGCCAGCGAGTTCGCATTCGGTGCCGAGCTGCTCACCCGCCTTTGAGAATGGCTGGCACGGAAACCCAGCAGCGACAACGTCATGCTCAGGCACCGCAGGCGCGCGGACGGTGCGAATGTCGGCGGCCGGGGTGACGCTGAAGTTCTGCGCGTAAAGCGACTGGAGGCCAGGATCGATTTCGCAGGCGAACACGCACTCCCCGCCGATCCGGGCCAGGCCGACGTGAAACCCGCCGAGTCCGGCGAAGAGGTCGATGAATCGGAATGGTGCCTTCGGGGCGTTCATTGTTCGGGCAATACTAGGGTGTCACGGGCCAACGTCAACAGTGTACGACTGGTAGGGGTGTCGGACCTGCCCGGGCCCACGATTTGGGATGCGTGCTCACTCAAGGTAACGCTTTGGTCATCAACATGCGCGACGGCACCACGGCCCTCCGACGTCGCCGAGGGAGCGCGCAGTTCGTGAAACGAAAGCGTCGACCCGTTCGTGTCGGTGCCGAAGGCCGGAGCAGGTAGAACAGGGCACAACTCGTGCGACGTCAGTCTGCTGCGTAGCACCCTCGCCCCGCTCGCGTCGCGGCATGTGCTGATTGGCCCACCGCGACACTCACCGGCTCTGTGCCTGAACAACCAGGCCATGGCCTCGGCAAAGCGCAGCCGTGTACACTCACGCTCCCATGTCATCCGCCAAACCAAGCCGTCGCGATTCCGGTACCGGCCCCAGGAGCATCTCCGTTCCCGACAAGATCGAGTACGCGACGATCGATGACCTGCATCTTGATCCCCGCAATCCGCGTCTCGGTCGGGAACGCGTCGCCCAAGGCCTGAGCCAGGACGATGTACTGGAGTTGATGAAGGACTGGACTCTTGAGGAGCTCGCCACGTCGTTCTGCGAGAGCGGCTACTGGCCGCAGGAAGCGCTCATTGCGGTCCGCGAGAAAATGGGTTCAAAAGCGGTTCTGGTCGTTGTGGAGGGAAACCGCAGGTTGGCCGCCCTGAAGATGCTGAGTCGTGCTGTCAGCGGCACCCTCTCGAGCGGAACGTGGAAGAGTCTCGTTGAGGGAACGCCTGCGACACGACTGAAAGACCTATCCACGCACATCCCATACATACTTATGCCGGACCGTGCGTCGGTGAAGGCGTACCTTGGCTTTAGGCATGTAACCGGAATCAAGGAATGGCGCCCGGCAGAGAAGGCCCAGTTCATTGCAGACCTGATCGATGGGGACAAGCTGACGTATGAGCAGGTGCGCCGTCGCATCGGAAGCAAACTTCCAACTGTTCGACAGAACTACATCGCTTATCGCTTGCTGATGCAGATGGAGAGTGCTTCCAGCAAGGTGGACACAGAGAAAGTTGAAGAGCGGTTCAGCGTGCTGTACTTGTCTCTTCGAACTGAGGGCGTGCGGCAGTATCTACACATCAAAATCGATGCGGACCCCAAGGCCGCCCAGAAGCCGGTGCCGGACAAACACCTCAAGCAGCTTGAGAAATTTGCATTGTGGCTGTTTGGCAACAGCAAGCGCGAGCCGCTGTTTACGGACTCGCGAAAGGTGGACGACTTCGGTCGTATTCTCAGCAGCCCGAAGGCTGTGGAGTACCTGGAACGAAACGAGCGGCCTTCGTTTGAAGTGGCAAAGCGAATGTCGGGCGTATCCGAGGCACAAGTGGCGACGCACATTGAGACTGCGGCGGACGAAACCGAGGAGGCGCTCCGAGCGGCCCACCTACACAAGACTTCGCATCGCGTGACCGAGGCGGCACTGCGGCTTTCGAAGGATGTGGTTCAACTCGCCAAGCTCTTCCCGTCGGTGGTCGAGTCGATTGAGAAGGACTTGAAGTGATGCTCCGGCTGCCTGCTACCGGTACGTCGCGATCTGTCGACAAGCACAACTGCCGATGCGATATCCATGTTGATTGGATAGAGGCGAGCTTGCTGTTCGAAGCTGATGTCATTACACGCAGCGACATTGTGGATGCACTCATAGAGGGAAATGCTTACGAGAGCCAGGAGTTCGCAAACGAGTGGGTGTCGACGCTGTGGGGAGAACTCGACCGCCGAGTGTCATTACTCGGGGCCGGGGCGGCGATCGCTCGGCGCGGAGACCGGGCCGAGAGAGTTGCGGACTGGAGATCGCGGCCTGCGTTGTCATTCTGCGTCACGCTGGCGATGCTTCCGCACTATCGCGAAGAAGTGGTCGCGGCCTGCGGCAAGAATTATGTTGAACAGGGCGAACTGTTCGAGAAACTAAGCCGTGAATCGCTTGCCCTACAACGGTGGCAGGTTGAGAGGGTTGGGTGGTCTCGTTCGACAGCAACAGCGGTAGAGGCCAAGGTCCTCGCACTGGCAGGGGCGATCGGCGAGCCGGCGATCCCAGGTGCGGTGAGCAGATGGGCGGCACCGAGTGCCAAAGACGGAGGGCTTGACCTTGTTGCATGGGCTCCGTTCAAGGACGGCTGGGGTGGGCGTCCAGTGCTGTTGATTCAGTGCGCGAGCGGGGACGACTGGAAAGCGAAACTGCACACACCGAATCTGGAGTTGTGGAGCAAGCTGGTAGACTTCAGCGTGAAGCCGCGCCGTGGCCTGACCATGCCTTTTGCTCCTGAGGAGGACGAGTTTCGTCGTCAAGTCAACAATGGCCAAGTGTTCTTGTTGCTCGATCGTCATCGTCTCCTGCAGCCGCTCCACGACGCCGGTCCAGAGCTTCCAACGCAGGCACTAGCGTCCGAATTGATTGCATGGATTGAGCCGAGAATCGCCGCGTTCCCGCGGGATAATGTCTAAACCGCGTCAATGCGCTCGGCAAAGAAGCGATCGCCGGTGCGACTCGTAAAGCCCTGAGCTTCATGTGCCGCCTCTTCTTGTGAACGCCAGCCGGTCTTCAGGTCGGGATTGCGGTAGATCACACCGCCCTTCGAGTCGGCGACCACCCAGAACTCCTCATCGCCGCTCGCGAGCATGATCGTCTTCGCTGCGCTGGCGTTGTCGAACGCTTCCTCGCTGTCGTATTCGCAGACGGCGTCCCCGGAGAAGACGATGTACTTCCCGTCCCCACGCCAGTAGGCGGCGAGCCAGTTGCCCCCGCCGCCGTCCCATGCTTCTCCGCTGAAGATCTCCGCGAGGGCGTTGGCTTGCTGCTGGTTCATGGATACCTCTCGATTCTGTGACAGTTTACGCGATCCGTCGCAGCACTGCCGCGCGATCGGTGGGGATCCCAAGGTGCCCCGCCCTGGCGGACCACAGTTGAACGCCGGACTCGGCAGAATGACCCTACTCGCCGAGGTTGGGGAGCGGGCCGTCGGTCGCTTCGTCCCATTCGAGGGCGTAGCGCGCGGCGATGTCATCGAGGTCGTGCTCGGTCAGGTAGTCGGCGGTCTTCCGTTCCTGGCAGGCGGCGACCGCCCGCGCAAGGTCGGTCCACTCCTCGATAGTGAGCATCTGGTCTTGGCGAGCGCCGAGCAGGTAGAGCGCGGCCTGGAGCACGGCTTCGAGTTGCGCTTCGCGGTTTGGGGCGGGCGTCGCGGTCATGGCTCAGGCTCCCTTCCCGGCGACGAAGACGCCGCGCTCGTGCTTCTTGAACCGTGCCGCGGTGCCCTTGGCGGCGATCTCACGGATGATGGCGGCGTACAGCGTGGCCTCGGGCGTCTTGCCGCCCGGGCTCGTCCACAGGCCCTTCGCGCCCATCGCGGCGATCATCTCCTTGGCCCGCATCGGCACCTCGCTGGTGGCGAGCACCTGCGCTGCGGCGTCGAGGGCGCTCATGCGCTTGGCGGGGGCGGGCGTCGTCTGATTGGCGGGCGGCGCGGCCTTCGCCGCCTTGCGGGCCTTTCGCGCGTCGCCCATCTCGCGGGGGACCTTGCCCATGTTCTTGATCGTGCCCTTGCGTGCCATGTCGGACTCCTTCGTGTCGGGAGCGAACCCCGTCGCACATCGCGGCGGGGGAAACGTGGCGGCCGCGGTTTCCCGCGACGCCGCGTGGGGTCACTCGGCGTCGGCCAGGAAGGCCTCGACGTGCTCGCGGTCCATCTCGCTCATGAACCCGACCAGATCGATCAGGTCGCTGCGGACCTTTCCGAGGCTTCCCGCGAAGCCCCAGTTCCGCGGGTCGGCCTTCGCGGCGTCGGCGTGTTTGTCGAGTTCCATCTGCAGGACGTCGATCAGGCGGGCGATGTCATTTCGCCGCGCGGCGTAGGTCTCGGTGGCGGTCGGTTCGGGCTTGGTCGTGCGCTTCGTCATGGTCGTGCTCCTCGGGGTTGGGGGGGGTCTCTGGTAAGCAGCGAAGCCCGCATCACGCGGGCTTCAGGTCGTCGGGTCGGTTGTGCGAGTCGTGCTCGGCCGGGGCTTCGGTTGCCCGACCGCGTTGAGGTAGTCGATCAGGTCGCCCGTGTCCCAGGTGTCGTAATCCACCGGGTCGTGCTCGATCGGCGCATCGTCGCGATCGCGGTCGATCTCGAACAGGCGGAAGCCACCCGGCGCTCCGGCCTTCGGCCCCCAGTGCCCGTCGGCATGGCGGGCCCGCCCGGGGGCGACCGTGTCGATGCACCAGCAGCGGCCGTCGGGCGTCTGGATCTCGATGCTCCGCACCGCGAACCCGCGGCGGGCCAGCGTCCTGGCCATCTCGATCGTTGTCCTCGTCGTGGGGTTCATGTTCCTGGCCTCCGTGGCGGGCGGCGATTCCGCCCGCGTTGTGACACATGAAGCCATGACATTCGCCACGAGGCAAGGCAAACCGCAGCGGTTTCGCCGTCATTCCGCGACATGTGGGCAAGTTCGGCCCCATGTGGGCAAACGGGCGGATTCGGCCAGAAATCGCCCATCTCCGCGCGAAACAAACTCTGTCTCCCCGCGCGGCTGTTCCCGCGGGCCTTTCGAGACCGGTGCCCCCCGGGCGGAGTACCTACGCGGCCGTGGGGCGTCTACGTCTACAGAATCCCCGCTAGCGGCCGCATGGTCGGGGTTTCTGTATGCGTAGACGTGTAGACGGTGCCCCGCGTCGCGCTACAGCCGTGCGCCAAACAGCGCGCCGACGCCCGCCGTCAGTCCCATCGCGAGCGCACCCCAGAAGGTCACGCGGGCGGCGGACTTGAGTACCGGGGAGCCGCCCGCGCGGGCCGCGACCGAGCCGAGCATGGCTAGGAAGGCCAGCGATGCGATGGAGACGCCCCACACGAGCCATCCCTTGGGCAACACCAGCACGAGGAGCAGCGGCAGCGCGGCCCCGAGCGTGAACGTGCCCGCCGACGCGAACGCCGCCTGCACCGGCCTCGCCGCCAGTTCCTCGGTGATTCCGAGTTCGTCGCGGGCGTGGGCGGTGAGCGCGTCCTTGGCCATGAGCTGCGTTGCGACCTCGCCCGCGAGCTTCTCGTCGAGCCCGCGCTTGACGTAGATGGCCGTGAGTTCGGCGTGCTCGCTCTCAGGCTGGGTGGCTAACTCGTGTCGCTCCCGCGACAGGTCCGCGCCCTCGGTGTCGGCCTGTGAACTGACGGAGACGTACTCCCCGGCGGCCATCGACATCGCCCCGGCGAGAAGGCCGGCCGCCGCGGAGACGGCGACGGAGCCCGGGGCGGCTCCGGTCGAGGCGACGCCGACGACGAGGCTCGCGGTGGAGATGAGGCCGTCGTTGGCTCCAAGCACGGCGGCCCGGAGCCAGCCGATGCGGTGGGATCGATGGGATTCGGAATGCCTCATGATCTATTCAGGGTATCGCCAGCCGGGCGGTGCCTGGGCCTGGACCGCCCACGTCGCGCCACGTTGGCCCGACGTGCCGCCGGTTGGCGACGCCCGGGAGTCGGGGCAAGCGCTGGGCTGGGCCGCCCGTGGGCGAACGTCGCGGGACGGGCGCGGGGGCGGGAATCCCGATCATGCACGGGCTTGTGCAAGCCAGTGTGCAAGCGAACGCGGGGCGCGTCGAAAGTGGCCAGATTCACGGGGCTTTCGATCGTGAGCCCGGGCGTTCCCAAGCTGAATGTCGGGAGTTCGATCCTCCTCGCCCGCTTTGTCCGCTCCGTGCTCGCCGGGAGCGGCTTCCCCGCTCGGGCCGGGCAACGAGAACGACCCCGATTTGCGCCGGGACGGTCGGTGATGCTGACTCGATTGTCCGGAAGGTGGAGGGCGGGGCTCGCCGCGGCGGGTTGGAGCCGCGATGGTCGCCTGCGACTGCTCGCCCCAGGGCCCGCGTTCGCCGGTGGTCGGCCCCCGACGCACCCAGTGATACGCGGTCTTTCTCCTCTCCGCCGCCGCGAAGGTGAGGACGAAGGACTCGCTCGTGTCCACGGCGACGAACCGCGGCTCGCTTTCGATCACAGGGGGCGGCGCGCGGCGGGCGCTGGATCGACCATCGACTGGTTCGGCATGCGATCTCTCGGGCGCGAGGCATTTTCACCACAGAGACACAGAGCGCACAGAGCCGGAACCTATGCGAAAATGGGCGGCGTCTCTTCTTCACCCCAACGGGGCGCAAGGTTGCCGCCACGGGTGGAGAGAGCGCGGGGCGTAGCCCCCGCGAGCGCAACCCGTGGACAGCGTGAAACAGATCGACCCACCCCGCCGCGCCGGCGCGGTCACCGCTCACGCGCGCATCGCTCCCGTCGCGGCCCACCCCCGAGGGGATGCGGGGGTGGCCCAGGGGACCCCTCGGGGAGCGGGGTCAGGCCAGCCTCGCGGCGCTCCGCCGCGAAACCTTCCATGCTGGGCGTCACACAACTCGGTGGGGGCGCAGAGAGGGCGTGCCGCCCTCTCCGCACCTCTCCCAGCCCGGAGCAAGTCCGCCCGCCGCGCTCTGGATGAGTTCCGACTGACTTGAGCGTGGGTGCCGGGGGCGGCTGTTCCGGTGCCACCAGCACAGTCTCAGCACCAATGCTCCGAGCGAGGTCAGTTACTATGCGTCCCGATGGCCCAATCGCTCACCCTCAACGAAGTCCGCGCCCGCGCGCTCGCCTTTTCCAAAGAGTGGAAGGGCGAGACCAGCGAGTCCGCCGAGAAGCAGACGTTCTGGAACGAGTTTTTCAGCGTCTTTGGCATCCACCGCCGCCGCGTGGCCGCGTTCGAGGTCAACGTCGATCTGCTCAAGGGCGCGCGGGGCAAGATCGACCTGTTCTGGCCCGGCGTGCTGCTCGTGGAGCACAAGAGCGCGGGCAAGGACCTCGCGACGGCCTTCAAGCAGGCCACGGACTACTTCGACGGAATCGAAGACAAAGACCTCCCCAAGCACGTCATCGTCTCCGACTTCGCCCGCTTCAAGGTCTACAACCTCGACGACAAGACCGAGGCGGAGTTCCCGCTCGCCAAACTCCACACGCACATCTCGGCCTTCGGCTTCCTGACCGGCCACACCTTCAAGACTTACGACGAGGCCCCCGAGGTCAACATCAAGGCCGCCCAGCACATGGCGGACCTGCACGATGCGCTCAAGAAGAACGGCTACACCGACCATCCCCTCGCGGTCCTCATGGTCCGGCTCATGTTCTGCATGTTCGCCGACTGGACCGGCCTGTTTCCCCGCGGCCTGTTCCGTCAGGTGATCGAGAGCAAGACCGACGAGTCGGGCGCGGACGTCGGCCCGATGATCCAGCAGGTCTTCGCCGTGCTGGACACGCCGGAGACCAAGCGGCAGAAGAACCTTGATGAGGACTTGGCCAGTTTCCGGTACGTCAACGGCCTTCTGTTCAAGGACCGCTTCGACCCGCCCGCCTTCGACAAGGCCGCTCGGACCAAACTCCTGCAATGCCTGGCCTTCGACTGGTCCGCCGTCAGCCCCGCCATCTTCGGCTCCATGTTCCAGATGGTGATGGAGGAGGAACAGGGCAAGCGGCGCAAGATCGGGGCGCACTACACCAGCGAGAAGAACATCTTGAAGTGCATCGGCCCGATCCTGATCGACCCCTTGCGCGAGGAGTTCGCCAAGGCCACCACCGAGCGGGCCTTGGAAGCCCTCTTGGCGAAGATCGCCGATATGGCCGTGCTGGACCCGGCCTGCGGCTGCGGCAACTTCCTCGTCATCGCCTACCGCGAACTCCGCCAGATCGAGATCGACATCTACCGCAGACTCCAGCAGATGAAGAAGCGGACGGATGAGCGGCTGCTGTCGGTCGCGTTCATGCAGGGCCTGAATGTGGACCAGATGTACGGGATCGAGGTCGAGGAGTTCCCCTGCCGGGTCGCCGAGACGGCCCTCTACCTCATCGACCACGTCATGAACATGAAGGCGTCCGAGGAGTTCGGCGAGGATTTCATTCGCCTGCCGCTGAAGGAAGCCCCGCACATCACGCACGGCAACGCCCTGCGGACGAACTGGGCCAAGGTCGCCCCGCTGGACAAACTCGCGGCCATCGTCGGCAACCCGCCGTTCATCGGCAAGGCCATGCGGAGCGAGGCGCAGGCCGAGGACATGGACATCGTCTTCGCGGACTGGGACAAGCACGCCGAACTGGATTACGTCGCCGCGTGGTACGCCAAGGCCGCCGAGTTCATCAAGGGCACGCCCGTCCCCGTCGCGTTCGTCTCGACCAACTCGATCACGCAGGGCGAGCAGGTGTCGATCTTGTGGCCCCGCCTCGTGCAGCGCGGCATCCGCATCCGCTTTGCGCATCGCACGTTCAGTTGGACCAACGACGCCCCGGGCCGCGCGGCGGTGCACTGCGTCATCATCGGCTTCGGCTACGCGGTGCCCGCCAAGTGCCTGCTGTTTGACTACGCCCACCCCAAGGCCGAACCGCAGGTGCGGGAGGTGAAGCGGATCAACCCGTACCTCGTGGACTACGAGGACGTATTTGTGACGCCGCGCCGCAAGCCGATCTGCGCGGTGCCGGAGATCAAGTTCGGCAACATGCCCAACGACGGAGAGGACGAAACGACGGGTGAGAAAAACCTGCTGATGACCACAGAGGAGCGCGACGCGCTTCTCCGGCGTGAACCGAGCGCTGCGAAGTGGGTCCGCCGTATCTACGGGTCCAAGGAGTTCATCAATGGTATTGACCGTTGGTGCCTCTGGCTGAAAGATGCAACTCCGACCGACCTGCGCGCGATGCCCGCCGTCATGGAGCGGATCGCGCGCGTGAAGGCGCACCGACTCAAGAGCGATCGGGGCACCACGAAGGACCTCGCCGAAACGCCGTGGCTCTTCGGCGAAGTCCGCCAGCCAGACTCGAACTACCTCGCGGTTCCAAAGACTTCCTCGGAAGCCCGTGCGTTCATACCGATGGGCTTTCTGACCCCGGACATCATCACGACCACCGAAATCCTGATGGTGCCCAACGCCGACCTCTACCACTTCGGCGTCCTGCAATCGACCATGCACATGGCCTGGGTCCGGCAGGTCGCGGGCAGGCTCAAGAGCGATCTCCGCTACAGCAACGAGATCGTCTACAACAACTTCCCGTGGCCGGAAACGCCCACCGACAAGCAGCAGGCCGCCGTCCGCGCCGCCGCGCAGGCCCTCCTCGACGCCCGCGCCGCCCAGAAGGGCCAGACCCTGGCCGCGCTCTACGACGCCGACGTGATGCCCGAGCCGATCCGCAAGGCCCACGCCGCCCTCGACAAGGCCGTGGACGCCTGCTACCGCCCGCAGCCCTTCGACACCGAACTCGCCCGCGTCCGCTCCCTCTTCGAGCGCTACGCCGAACTGACGGCCGCCGGCCAGATGGACCTGCTCGGCCCGGCGACGAAGGAGAGGAAACGCAAGGGGTCGGCGAAGAAGTGAACTTCCTCTGCCCCTGCGGGGCGGTCTCGCTGCATCATCACGCCTTCCACGGGTGGCGCTCCGCCCGCGAGGACGCGGGCTGCGCTCCACCCGTGGCGACACCCCTGCGCCCCGTCGGGGCGAGAGCCGATGCCTTCCTCCGCGTGCTCCGTGCCTCGGCGGTGAACCGCCCTGGGCTTGTCCCGCGCAGCGGGTCCTGCGGACGGAGTGTCAACCCCCTACGCCGCCACCGTCGCGCTGGCCGTGTCGCTCCACGGCCCCATCGCGCCGCGCCGCGTGACCCAGCGCGCCAGGTAGTGGGCCTGCATCCCGCCGCGCCGGCTCTCGAAGCTGAGCACGGTTGATCCGTCGCTCACGCTCTGCACGTAGCGATAGACGCCCGGGTCCGCGGGGGGCGGCTCCGCCACGGGCGTGAGCGCGACGAAGACCTCGGCCCGCTGCACGCCGCGCGGGCGGGCGCGGCGCGTGGGGGTGGCTTCGTCCACCAGCCGCAGCCCGTGCGTGAGCCGCGACGCGGACTCGACGAGGATGAGCGGCTTGCTGGTGGGCGCGCCCCCGGGCGCGCCTCCGGCGTCGCGCACGGTGATCCCCATCTCCGCGCGGTCGGAGTTGGTGGTCGTGGGGTACGCCTGCACGAAGTTGGCGACGGGGCGGGCCTCCTTCTCCAGAGCGGCCCGCGCGGCGGCCTTGGCCCGGCGGGCCGACTCGGCCTTCTGCCGGGCCGCGGTGTGCGCGGGGTAGGCGGCGTTCCAGGCGTCCAGGGCGATGCCCAGCGGCTTGAGGTCGTTGAGGTCGAGCCCCTGGATGGTCCACCACTTCTTGACCGCGGCGTAATAGTTCGCCGCCCACGCGGAGAAGCCGCCGTCGGGCCGGGGGATGTAATGTTCGCCGCCTCGGGCCATGCGCGGGCCTCCGTGCGCCGGCGCGGGGGCCGCGGGGCGCGTATCCGCGGCTCCGTGCGCCGCGTCCGCGACGCGACGCGCGGGCCGTCGCGTGCGATCATCGGCCGGGCGGGGGCGACGCTTGAGCGGTCGCACGCGACCAACGATCGGTCGCACGCGGCGGGCGGCCCGGCGGACGCGACAGGCCATCGGTCGCGTGCGACGGGCGGGTGGGACGCGGGCGGAGGGCGCGTCCGGGGCCCGTTGTTCGCGTGGGGCCACGTGATCCCTTGATCCCTTGATCCCCTGTTCCTTCCCCCCCCTCCCCCGAGCTTGCGCTCGGGGCTCCCTGGGGCATTGATTACATCGCGCCCCCGTCGAAGACCACCCGCTGCTTCCTGTGACCCGGCGCGGGCGGCCGGGCGACGGGGACGGCCGAGAGCAGGCTCTGGGTGTAGCGGTGCCGGGGGTGGTCGATGATGTCGCGCTTGGCCCCGGCCTCGACGATCTTGCCCTTGTACATCACGGCGATCCGCTCGCACATGTGCTGGATCACCGCCATGTCGTGGCTGATGAACAGGTACGAGAGGCCCAGGTCGCGCTGCAGGTCCTTGAGCAGGTTGAGGACCTGGGCCTGGATCGAGACGTCCAGCGCGCTGGTCGGCTCGTCGCAGACGATGAACGAGGGCTCCAGCGCCAGGGCCCGCGCGATCGCGATGCGCTGCCGCTGACCGCCGGAGAACTCGTGCGGGTAGCGGTCGGCGGCGGCCCGTGGCATGCCGCAGCGCTCCAGCATCACGCCCACACGCTCGCGGAGCTGGTCGCGGTCCTTGACCAGGCCGTGCACCATGAGCGGCTCGCCCACGATGTTGAGCACGCGCATGCGCGGGTTCATGCTCCCCGCGGGGTCCTGGAAGATGATCTGCATGTGCTTGCGGAGCGACTTGAGCGCGGCGCCCGAGGCGCGGTAGACGTCCTTGCCCTCGAAGACCACGCTCCCGGAGCTGGCCGGGATCAGCCGGAGGATCGTGCGCCCGACGGTGGTCTTGCCGCAGCCCGACTCGCCGACCAGCCCGAGCGTCTCGCCGCGGGCGATCTGGAAGTCGATGCCGTCCACCGCGCGGACGTAGCCGGTGGTCCGCTGGAGCAGGCCGGACTTGATCGGGAAGTGCGTGTGCAGCGATCTGACGTCGAGCAGCACTTCGCGCCCGGCGGGCGCGGCCGCGGAGTTCGAGATGGCGGGCGCGTCGGGCCGGGCCGATGGGCTGGCGGGGTCGGTCATGCTCGGGCCAAGCGTAGCGGGCGGCGTGGGGACGGGTGGGGCGGTGGAAGGGGAGGGAGGGGGGAGCGGGTGGGGATGGGTGTCGGGGAGTGCGGGGTGGGGGGTTGAAGAGCGGGGCGCCGCTTGACCGATGATCGGGGCCTGATAGCCTTGTGGCTCACAAGTCGGCTAGGTAGCTCAGTTGGTAGAGCACCGCACTGAAAATGCGGGTGTCGCCGGTTCAAGTCCGGCCCTAGCCATTGCCGGGGGGGTCGGGAGGGGGGCGGGGATGACGGCCATCCTGGGCATCTCCGCGTACTACCACGACTCCGCCGCGGCGGTGGTGGTGGACGGGCGGATCGTCGCGGCGGCGCAGGAAGAACGGTTCACGCGGATCAAGCACGACGCGGGGTTCCCGGCCCGCGCGATCGAGTATTGCCTGCGCGAGGCCGGGGTCGGGGCGGCGGACCTCGACCTGGTCGGGTTCTACGAGAAGCCGCTGCTCAAGTTCGACCGGCTGCTGGAGACCTACCTCGCGTACGCGCCGGCGGGGTTCGGGTCGTTCGCCCGGGCCATGCCGGTCTGGCTCAGGGACAAACTCCACCTGCGGCGCGGCATCCGGCGCGGGCTCGGCGGGGCGTACCAGCGGCGGATCGTGTTCGCCGAGCACCACGAGTCGCACGCGGCCAGCGCGTTCTTCCCCAGCCCGTTCGACGAGGCCGCGATCCTGACGCTCGACGGCGTCGGCGAGTGGACCACCACGAGCGTGGGCGTCGGGCGCGGCAACCGGATCGAGTTGATCAGCGACCTCCGTTTCCCGCACTCGTTGGGCTTGCTGTACTCCGCGTTCACCTACTTCACGGGCTTCCGGGTGAACTCGGGCGAGTACAAACTGATGGGCCTGGCGCCGTACGGGCGGCCGGTCTTTTACGACGCGATCGTGAAGAACCTGCTGGACCTCCGAGAGGACGGCTCGTTCCGCATGAACATGGCGTGCTTCAACTACTGCCAGGGGCTGACGATGACCGGCCGCCGCTTCGAGCGGCTCTTCGGCGGCCCGGCGCGGAAGCCCGAGGCGGCGCTGACCCAGCGCGAGATGGACATCGCCGCGTCGATCCAGAAGGTGACCGAGGAGGTGATGCTGCGGTGCGCGCGGCACGCGCACGCGATCACGGGCGCCGGGCGGCTGTGCATGGCCGGCGGGGTCGCGCTCAACTGCGTGGGTAACGGGGTGATCCTGCGCGAGGGGCCGTTCGAGGAAGTGTGGGTGCAGCCGGCCGCGGGCGACGCTGGGGGCGCGCTGGGCGCGGCGCTGTTCATCTGGCACCAGTTGCTGGACAACCCGCGGACGGCCGAGCCCGGCGACAGCCAGCGCGGCTCGCTGCTCGGCCCCGCGCCGGACGAGGGGCAGATCGGGGCGTTCCTGGACGCCCGCGGGGCGCGGTACCGCCGCCACGCGAACGACGAGACGCTCAACCGCGAGGTCGCGGGGCTGATCGCGGCGGGGAAGGTGGTGGGGTGGGTGCAGGGACGGATGGAGTTCGGACCGCGGGCCCTGGGGTGCCGGAGCATCCTGGGCGACGCCCGTTCGGCCGAGATGCAGACGACGATGAACGTGAAGATCAAGTTCCGGGAGTCGTTCCGGCCGTTCGCGCCCAGCGTGCTCGCGGAGCGAACGGGCGAGTACTTCGAGTTGGGCCCGGGGGTCGAGAGCCCGTACATGCTGCTGGTCGCGCCCGTGCGGAGCGACCAGCGCCTGGCGGGGGCGGACGGCGCGGCGTCGGGGCTGGACAAGCTCAAAGCCGTCCGCTCGCGCGTGCCCGCGGTCACGCACGTGGACTGCTCGGCACGGGTGCAGACCGTGGACGCCCGGCGGCACGGGCGCTTCCACGCGCTGCTCTGCGAGTTTGAGCGATCGACCGGGTGCCCGCTGGTGATCAACACGAGCTTCAACGTGCGCGGCGAGCCGATCGTGCGCACGCCCGAGGAGGCGTACCGCTGCTTCATGGGCACCAACATGGACGCGCTGGTGCTGGAGCGGTTCGTGCTGCTCAAGGACGAGCAGCCCGGCGGCGAGCGGGTGCGGAACGAGGACTACCTCAGGCAGTTCAAGCTCGATTAGGAGGCGGCGGCGGTGATCCCTGAACATCGTCATTCCGGGCCGGGATCACCGAGCGTGCGGGACGTCCGCGTCTTCGGCGTGCTCTGGCTGGTGTTCTTCGTCGCGCTGGCGTGGATGGTGCACATGGGCGGGGGGAGGGGGGTGGGGGGGCGGCTGGTCTGGGCGGGCGCGTTGCTCGGGCTGTGCGTGCTGGTGGCGTTGGTGCTGGGCCGGGCGCTGCCGCTGCGGAGGCGGATCGCGGGATTGGCGATCCCGCTGGCGCTGGCCGCGATCGGGCTGGCGCCGCGATGGCTGACGATGGGGGGGGGAGGGGTTGGGCTGGACGCGCACACCGCGACGCGGCGGGTCGCGGCCGCGGTGGCGGCGGTGGGCGTGCTGGGCGCCGCGGCGGTGATCGCGCGCCCGGCGGTGGGCGCACGGGTCTACCGCGGGTGGATGGCGGCCGCGGAGCCGATCGGATGGACCATCTCGCACGCGCTCCTGGCCGTAGTCTTCTTCTTCGTGCTGACGCCGCTCGGCCTGGCCATGCGGCTCTTCTCGGGAGACCCCATGCGCCGGGCGTACGATCCGGACGCGAAGACTTATTGGTTGCCGCGGCGGTCGGCGCCAGACCGCCGGTCGTACTTCCGGCAGTTCTGATCGTCACGCGGCCCTCCAACCTCTCCGAGTCCGGAGGACGAGATGAGCGATGCACCCAAGCGAGAGAGGCCGAGCGGGGCGGACGAGTTCTCCAGCGAGGCCGAGAAACCCGATCGAGGGCTGATCGCCGAGTTGTGGCAGATGATCCGCGAAGAGCGGAAGTGGTGGATCGCGCCCATCGTGATCGTGCTGTTGGTGCTCGGGGTGCTGGTGCTGCTGAGCACGACGGCCGCGGCGCCGTTCATCTATTCGCTGTTCTGATGGGGCGGAGGCGGTGGGGTGGCGTGTCGGGCCCGTGATTGTCCGCGGGCGTTCGGTTTGGTGTAAACAACTCTGCTGCAATGAGATACAAGCTCGGCCGCGAGACAAATATTGGGCGCGACCCGCGCCCGGGGGCCGCGAACCGCCAAAGATGAATGCCCCGCAAGACCGGACCCAAACGTCGGCCCGGTCGCGAACCCTGAACTCGGAGGCTTTGGCCGGAATGTCGAGCGTGACCGCCCCCGTCCCATCGTCCGAGCCTTCACCGGATCGAGCCGGGGACGGTGCCGCGCCCGCGAAGCGGCCGGGGGCGCTGACCGCCCGCGACATGGGCCACCTGCGGGTGCTGGAGGCGGAGTCGATCCACGTCATGCGCGAGGTGGCCGCGGAGTTTGAGCGACCGGCCCTGCTCTTCAGCGGCGGCAAAGACTCGATCGTGATGGTGCACCTAGCGCTGAAGGCCTTCAGGCCCGCCCGCCTGCCCTTCCCGCTGCTGCACATCGACACCGGGCACAACTTCCCGGAAGCGATCGAGTTCCGCGACAGGCTGGCCGAGCGGCTGGGCGAGCGCCTGATCGTGCGGTACGTCGAGGACGCGATCCGCTGCGGCCGCGCGAGCGAGGACCCCGGCCCGAGTCCCAGCCGCAATCGGGCCCAGATCCCCGCGCTGCTCGACGCGATCGCGGAACTGAAGCTCGACGCGCTCTTCGGCGGGGCCCGACGCGACGAAGAAAAAGCCCGGGCCAAGGAGCGGATCTTCTCGTTCCGCGACGACTTCGGTCAATGGGACCCCCGCAACCAACGGCCGGAGCTCTGGAACCTGTACAACGGGCGGGTTCGGCGCGGGACCGACGGAACGGGCGGAGGCGAGCACATCCGCGTGTTCCCGCTGAGCAACTGGACCGAGCTTGACGTTTGGCAATACATCGCGATGGAGAAGATCGCGATCCCGAGCATTTATTACTCGCACGAGCGCGACGTGGTGATCCGCAAGGGGCAGATTTGCCCGATCTCGCACTTCTTCCCTCTCCGTCCGGGCGAGTCGTCGGTGCGGAAGATCGTGCGCTTCCGGACGGTGGGGGACATGACGTGCACCGCGGGCGTGGAATCGCCGGCGAGCACGATCGAGGACATCGTCGATGAGATCGCCGCGGCCCGCACCAGCGAGCGCGGCGCGAGGCTCGACGACACGTTCAGCGAGGCGGCGATGGAGGACCGAAAGAAGGAAGGTTACTTCTGAATAGCGGATGTGGGATAGCGGATAGCGGATGGAGGGTTGAGGTGGTGTTGGGCGGTGAATGGGATCGCGATGACTCAACGAGGAAGCGAGAGCGTGGTGGTGGGGACGGGGGTGGGGGTGGGGGTGCGCCCGGTCGTGCGGATCGATCTGGGCGACGAGACTTCCGCCGCGCACGCCGCGTCCGGTGATTCGGATTCTCGTCCCATGGACCTTCTGCGGCTCATCACCTGCGGCTCGGTGGACGACGGCAAGTCCACGCTCATCGGCCGCCTGCTCTACGACGCCAAGAGCATCCACCAGGACCAGTGGGAGGCGGTGCACCGATCAAGCCTCAAGCGGGGTGACGCTCGCGTGGACCTGGCCATGCTCACCGACGGTCTGCGGGCCGAGCGCGAGCAGGGGATCACGATCGACGTGGCGTACAGGTATTTCTCAACGCCGCGGAGGAAGTTCATCCTCGCCGACACGCCCGGGCACGCGCAGTACACCCGCAACATGGCGACGGGCGCGAGCACGGCGGACCTGGCGATCATCCTTATCGACGCGAGACAGGGCGTGCTGGAGCAGACGCGCCGGCACGCGTACATCGCCGCGCTTCTGGGCATCGGCCATCTGGTCGTGTGCGTGAACAAGATGGACCTGGTGGGGTGGGACCGGGCCGTGTTCGAGCGGATCCGCGCCGAGTTCGAGGCGTTCTCCCGCTCCGGCGGGGTGTTCCGCAAGTCGGAGACGACTTTCCTCCCCGTATCGGCGCTCAACGGCGACAACATCGTCACGCGCTCGACCAGCACGCCGTGGTACACCGGGCCCGCCCTGCTGGAGCACATCGAGACGGTGCCGGCACGCCCCTTGGCGACATTCCCGCACGCGAGGTTCTTCGTGCAATGGGTGATCCGGCCGCAGAGCGACGACGCTGGCCTGCACGACTACCGCGGGTACGGCGGCCAGGTCGCGGCCGGCGAGCTGGCGGTGGGTGACGAGGTGGTCGCCCTCCCAGCCGGGCAGCGGTCGCGGGTGGCTCGCATCCACTTGGGCGACGTGGAGCTACGCGCCTGCCGACCGCCGCAGTCGGTGTCGATCCTGCTGGAGCACGACCTGGACATCTCGCGCGGCGACATCCTGGTGAACGCGCCGGCGAACGGGGCAACGGACACGCTGCCGAAGGTCGCCCGCGAGTTCGAGGCCGAGGTCGTTTGGATGGGGGAGCAGGGGCTGGAGCCTTCGAGACGCTACATCATCAAGCACGGCACACGGTACGTCCGCGCGATCCTCGGGCCGGTGCACAGCCGCCTGAACATCCACACGCTGCAAGAGGATGAGGGCGCGACACGGCTGGGCCTGAACGAGATCGGGCGGGTAGGGGTGAAGCTGGCCTCGACGATCGCGTTCGACCCCTACGCCCAGTGCCGCACGACGGGAGCGTTCATCATCATCGACGAGGCGACGAACAACACGGTGGGGGCGGGGATGATCGGGGCCTGAAATCCAATATCAGGTCTGGTGGGCCGGGGATTCCGCCGCGAGCAGCTCCGCGTACCCGCACGCGATCGGCTCGCCCATCGTCGGGCCGAACGCGCGGCGCAGCTCGTCGACCATGTTGTGGCAATCGGCGAGGTTGTGGGCCGTCGTCACGATCGCCTCGAACTCGATGAAGTGACCGAGGCCTTCGACCTCGTCGAGGTGGATCCGCACACCCTGGTACATGTGCAGGGCGCGGCTCTTCTTGACCACCACCCAGACCGGGAGCGGGCTTGCGCCGAAACGCTCGATCGCCTGCGCCTCGGTGTAGAGGGTGTAGCTGGAGAGCTTCGGGCGTGTCCGGTTGGGCCGGTTGTAGAAGATGTATTCGGTCGGGGCGCCGGGCGTCTCCCGCTTCTTCAGCTTGGCGTCGGGCACGCGAAAGTACGTGTCGGTCTGTTGGAGGGTCCCGATCGAATCAGCGCCGATCGAGCCGCAGATCGTGCGGGCCAGCGCAGGGTCTCGCAACTCGGCTTTGAATTCAACGTTCTGCATGACGGGCGGGAGCATATCCCAAAGTCCGCATGCCTGCACGCCGGAAAGAGCGGCCGGTGGCCGTTCGCCTACAGCCGCACGCCCGCGGCCCGCAACTCTTTCAGCAGACGGTCTTCCTCCCAGACTTCCACGCCGAGCTCGCGGGCTTTGTCAAGCTTACTGCCCGCCTCGCGCCCAACGATCACCACGCTGGTCTTGGACGAGACGGAACCGCTCACTTTGGCCCCGAGCCCTTCAAGGAGGTCCTTGAGGTCCTCCCGTTCATAGTGGTCGAGCGTTCCCGTCATCACGATCGTCTTGCCGGTCAGCGGGCCGGCCGCGGCCCCGGCCTTGCCCTTGGATGGGTCCACGTAGTCCTTGCTGGTCAGGTCCACGCCCACGCGGCGCAGATCGTCGAACGTCTTACGGGCCACCTTGCTGTGGAGGTAGTGGTAGACGACCGGGGCGGTCAGCGCGCCCAGGCCGGTCTCGGGAAGGTCCTTGCTGTCCTTGGGCAGGTTGTGCTTCTCTCGCTCGGCCTTGTTGTTCGCGGCGTCCTTTGGGCGGAGCCGCCACTCCTCGGCCGCGAGCAGCGCGTCGATGTTGGGAAACAGGCGGGCCAGGGCTTTGGCGGTGGCGTCGCCGACGTGGCGGATGCCCATGCCTGCGAGAACCTTGCCGAGCCCGCGCCCTTTGGCATCCTCGATGCCCTGCAGCAGGTTGTCCACTTTTTTCTCGCCCATGCGTTCGAGGGTGAGCAGGGCGTCGCGGTGTTCGTGCAGTCGAAAGACGTCCGCGAAGGTCTCCAGCGGGATTCGTGCGGCGGACTCCGGCACGCCGTTCTCGGCGCGTCGCGGATCGTCCTTCGGGAGCGCGGTCGCACGGATTTGGATAACCGTCTTTTCGCCCAGACCTTCGATGTCCATCTGCTTTCGTCCGGCGAACCAGATGATCTTTTCCTGAATCTGGGCCGGACACTCGGGGTTCACGCACCGGCGCGCGGTCTCGATCGATGGGTCGCGCTCGGCCTCCGGCGGTTCGATCTCGACGGGCCCGCCGCACTCGGGGCACTTGTCCGGCGGGGCGATCTTGTGGGCGTTTTTCGATCGCTTGTCCGTTACCGCGGAAACCACATACGGGATGATCTCACCGGCCTTTTCCACCTCCAGCGTGTCGCCGATGCGGATGTCCTTCTGCACGATGTTGCCGTAGTTGTGCAGTGTGGCGTGCTGGACGGTGGTGCCCGCGAGCAGCACCGGCTCCATGACCGCCCGCGGCGTGATCTTGCCCGTCTTACCGACCTGGGCGTCCACGCGGATGAGCCGGGTGGTCTTCCGTTCGGCGGGGTACTTGTACGCGATGAAGGCCCGCGGGCTCTTGGAGGTGATCCCGAGCTCCTCCTGCTGGGCGAACGAGTTGACGCGCACGACCACGCCGTCGATCGCGAAAGGCTGCCTGTGGCGGGCCGTATCGAACGCCTTGATCGCGTCGATCACTTTTCCGATTTCCGCGGTGACCACCAGCGGCTTGTTCGCGGGGATGCCCAGGTCGGCGACGTGATGAAGGAACTCGCTGTGCGACTCGGCGAATCCGGGATCGGAGACTTCGCCCTTTCCGTGGGCCACGAAGCCGAGACGTCGGGAAGCGGTAATCCGAGGGTCGAGCTGCTTGAGTGTGCCCGCCGCGGCGTTGCGGGGGTTCTGGAAGAGGTCCTCGCCCGCGGCCTCACGTTCGCGATTGACACGCTCGAACTCCTTGAGCGGAAAGAACACCTCGCCGCGCACTTCGAGCACGGCGGGCGGCCGGACCTTTCCGTGCAGCCTGAGCGGCACGGAGCGGAGCGTGCGGATATTCGCCGTCACATCGTCGCCCTTGACGCCGTCTCCTCGCGTCACGGCGCTCGCAAGCGATCCTTTTTCGTATCGGAGAGAGATGGCCACCCCGTCGATCTTCGGATCGGCGACCATCTCGATGCCGTTGGCCGCGTCACTGCCCCCAAACAACTCCGTCGGGCTTCCGCCGCCCAGGTCTCGCGCCGTCCGCTCGTACCAGTCGAGCAGCCCCTTGTTCTTGCCCTTGCCCAGGTCATAGGTGTTGTCGATGCTGAGCATGGGAACGGCGTGCGCGACGGTCTTGAACCCTCCAAGCACTTCGCCGCCGACGCGCCGGGTTGGGCTGTTGGGGTCGTCGAACTCGGGGTGCTCGGCCTCCAGTTGCTCCAGCTCCTTGAGCCCGGCGTCAAACTCGGCGTCCGACATGATCGGCGAAGCGTCGGCGTAGTACGCCCGGTTGGCCCGGTCGAGGAGGGCGCGGAGCTCGGCGATGCGGTGGCCGGCGGTTGGCTTGCTCACGCGGGGATGGTAACGGATCCGACAGTCCCGGAGCCGCACAGCCGATCGCGGGTCGATACCATGCGCCCATGAGCGGACCCGCCCAGATCATCGACGGAAAGGCGCTCGCCCAGCACCACCGCGAATCGATCGCGCGCCGGGTGATGGCCCTGCGAGACCGCGGGCGCACTGTCCGGCTCGACGCGCTGCTCGTGGGCGCGGGCGACACCGCGGCCAGGCAATACGCCGAGAGCCAGGGCCGGACCTGCCGCGACCTCGACATCGAGTACGTGCTCCATGACCTGCCGGAGGGCTCGACCTACGACGACCTGGCCGGGCGCGTGCTGCTCTTGAACACCAAGGACGAGGTGTCGGCGGTCATGGTGCACATGCCGCTGCCACCGGCGATCGATTCCTACTCGATCCAGAAGCTGATCGCGCCAGACAAGGACGTCGAGGGCGTGAACCCGGCGAACATCGGCAACGTGGTGTACGGCCGCTCGTCGCTGGCGCCGTGCACCGCGCTGGCCGTGATCAAGATGATCGAGCACACGGGCGCCAACCTCCGGGGAAAGACCGCGGTCGTGGTCGGGGCGAGCAACCACGTCGGCAAGCCGATCGCGGTGCTGCTCATGCGCCAGGACGCCACCGTGATCTCGTGCAACGTGTGGACACCGGAAATCGAGTCGATGATGTGTAAGGCGGACGTGCTGGTCGCGGCCGCGGGCGTTCCGGGGCTCGTCACCGGGGCGAACGTCAAGCCCGGCGCCGTCGTAGTGGACGTGGGGGTGAACCGTGTGACCGGCCCGGACGGTCGTACGCGAACGGTGGGGGACGTGGATTTCGAGCCGGTTCGGGTCGCTCTAGGCGGGGAAGGCTGGATTACGCCCGTCCCGGGAGGGGTTGGACCGATGACCGTGGCGATGCTGCTCTTGAACGTGGTTCAGGCGGCCGAAGGGGCGGGATAAGCGGCAGACGGGCACGAGACGCTTCTGACACCGGTTTGACGCCGCAGAAACGGCCATATCCGGGCGGGAAATGCGTTGACTCAGGCGGGAGGGGGGGCTTGAATTGGCGATAAGGGGATGTTCGGGGCCGAAATGGACACGGGTCCGCGGCCGTCCGGAAACCCATTCATGCTGCACGGACAGCAGAAGGACGGGCCATGACCACGCTTGCGTTCATCCAGAACATGTCGATGATGGAGTGGCTGATCCTGCTCGCGCTGGGGCTGCTGCTCTTCGGGCGCCGCTTGCCGGAGGTGGGGCGAAGCCTCGGCAAGGGCATCGTCGAGTTCAAGAAGGGCCTTTCGGGCATCGAAGACGACGTGAACAACGCCGTGCACCGGCAGACCCAGCCGCCGGCGAACCTGCCCCCGCCTCCTCCGCCGCAGCAACAGCAGTACGGCCAGAACCAGCATTACCAGTCCGCCACACCGCCGAAGGTGAGTTCGCCGACCACGGCGACCGGCGGCGATGCGCGGGTGAGCCGCGCGGATGTGGTTGACTGAACTTCGTGGTTCGGGCGCGGCCGTCGGCTCGGCGCGGTTTGTTCCGCGTGGCGGTATGCCTATATTCCGGTGACGCCGAGGTAGCTCAGCTGGTTTAGAGCGCTGGATTCATAACCCGGAGGTCGGCGGTTCGAGTCCGCCCCTCGGCATTTCGAGAACACAGGATCGCTTCGTTCGATCAGCGCCCGTCGGGCCACCGGTGCATCCAACCGGAAGGCCGGACGGGTGGTTTGTCTTTAGTTTTCGTGGCGGCGCGGCGAGGCGTCGAGCCACACGACGCGTTCAGACCCAGTTACGGGCACTCGCTGGTCCAACTCGCCGGGTCCGCTCCCATTTTCTCTCCGAGAATGGCGAGGTCTTCCATCGTCTCCTTCTGGAACACGCCGGGCTTGGGCGCCCTCCACTGGTTGGGGATGGCCATCAGGTGGACTTCCGCGTCCACGTGATCGCGGACGCGCATGAGTTCCACGAGCGCCATGAGGTGCCGGATCGAGGTCACGGTCGAGGATCGGATCGCGACCTCCACACTCCGCGAGATCACCGGCACCCACGACGGCTGCACGGTGGTTGGGGGCGATTGGAGCTGGTTGTTCACGATCACCCAATACCGGGTCTTAGGCACTGGCAAGTCCGGCGCCATTCGCCGCCACACGGCGGGCAGCGACTCGTCTGCCTTCATCGAGCCACCGTAGATGATGTTAGTGGTGACGCCGCCGTCCACGAAGTACATACCGTCGACTTCTCGCGGTGGGAACGCGCCCGGGATGCCCGCCGAGGCCAGCAGCATCTGGTGCACCCGGTCGATGTCGCCGGTCTGGATCGCCGTTTCACACGCACGCCCGATGTCGAACGGCCACTGCGAGCCGTCGTCGAGGTTCGTGGCGTTGACCACGCACAGGCGGCCGCGTGCAGCCTGCTCGGCGATGCGGCCCATCGAGTCGCGATCGATCGCAGCTTTCAAGTCCCTCTCCAACCCGGGCACCGTGGCGAACGACACGTTCGCGGGGAGGAAGAACAGCAGGCCGCGGTCTTTGACCCAGTCCGGCTTGGGATTCCTGTAGAGGTTCTCGACATGGTCGATGTCCGTCTCCGTTCCGAGAAACGCGAACGGGGCGATGAGCGCGCCGGTGCTCACGCCGAGCACCACGTCGAACTCGGGCCGTCTCAGCTCCGGCTGAGGAACCCGCCCCCAGCCTTTGAGCACGCCCGCACCGAAGGCCCCGTAGTCTCCGCCCCCGGAAAGGACGAGGACGTCGAACGTCGGCGGCGCGTGCGAGCGGCCCGCCTGGAAATCGACCATCTTTTGCCGAAGGTGTTCCACGACGGCGGGAAGCGCCCCGGCGCGGGACGCGGCGAGCTGGTCCGCGCACCGCTCGTGCATGGCCAGGAGCCCGGCCTCGTCCAGCGTCTTGCGGTGTGCGGCGCAGCCCTGAGCCACGACAACGGCGCCGACCAGCATCATCGATACGATCGAACCGCGATTGAACATGACCGGGTACTCCTGGACGGGTCTACGCGACGGGCGGTCGCATCACCGAGTGCAGCATATCGATGATTTCGCGTGCGAACTCGCCAGAGCGCTTCGGGACTCCGGGGAGCGAGACGGAGAGATGCGCGCGGAAGGCACCTTCTGGAGTGCCGGGTCGGTTCGGATTCCATGCGGGACAGACTCGGAACCCGCACAGCGGGAGCGCTGACTGCTCCCTCTCGACCTCGCACGCCGATATTGACGACGTGCGGGGGGCATCTATTCTTGGCCGGAGGATCGCCCCGTGGCTGTCATTGTTCAGAAGTTCGGCGGCTCGTCCGTCGCGGACGCGGCCAAGCTCAGGCACTGCGCCTCTCGTGTCGCCGAAGTGCGCCGGCGGGGCGACCACGTCGCCGTGGTGGTCAGCGCCCGCGGCGACACCACCGACGACTTGCTCGCCCTGGCGGCCGAGGTCTCCGAGACGCCCGACAAACGCGAGATGGATCAACTGCTCGCCACCGGCGAGCAAGTTTCGATCTCGCTCATGAGCATGGCTTTGAAGGGGATGGGACTCGACGCGATCAGCCTGACCGGCGCCCAGTGCGGCGTGCGGACGGACGGGGCACACACGCGGGCTCGCATCACGGGCGTTGACCCTGCCCGCATGGAGCGGGAGTTCGCGGCCGGGCGCGTGCCGGTGGTGGCCGGATTTCAGGGGATCGCCGATTCGGGCGACGTCACGACGCTCGGACGGGGTGGCAGTGATACCACGGCCGTGGCTCTGGCCGCGGCCTTGAAGGCCGACGAGTGCCAGATCTTTACGGACGTCGATGGCGTGTATACCGCGGACCCGCGGATCGTGCCGCACGCCTATCTGAAGGAAACAATCAGTTACGACGAGATGATGGAAGCCGCCTCCCAGGGCGCCAAGGTGATGCACCTCCGGGCGGTCGAACTGGGCAAGAAGTCGGGCGTGCCGATCCGGGTGCTCCACAGCCTGCGGCACGGGCGCGGGACACTCATCACCGACGATGTGACAAGCATGGAAACCCAGAGAGCCGTTTCGAGCGTGGCGCTGAAGACCGACATCGGGCGGGTGACCTTGGCGGGTCTGCCCAACCAGCCGGGCTTGCAGCGGCGCATCTTTGACCGAATCGCCGCGGCCGGGATCAGCATCGACGACATCATCCAGACCGAGGCGCTGGCGGGGGGCAATGGGGGGGGCGGCGGGGACGCGGGCCAGACGTTCGCCCAGACACGCGCCGACACCCCGACCAGCGGCTTGTGCAACATCGTTTTCACGCTCGACAAGACCGATCTGGCCGACGTCCGCCCGCTGATCGAGAGAGTGCTCGAAGAGCTGGGACAGGGGCGCGTCCACGTGGACCTGGGGCTGGCCAAGGTCAGCGCGGTGGGTGTGGGCATGCAGAGCCAACCGGGCGTGGCCGCGAGGATGTTCAGGGCTCTGGCGGACGCGGGCATCCGCATCGCCAACATCACGACCAGCGAGATCAAGATTTCATGCATCGTCGATGAGGCGGACGGGAAGACCGGGCTGCGGGCTGTACATGATGCGTTCGATTTGGGCACGCCGGTGGTGCATGGCACGCACAGCGGCGCGCCTGCTCGCTGAGGGCGGCGGGCGCCGAGCACGGGCGTACCATCCGCCCCTATGACCGCCCACGACCGAACATCCCGCCGCGGCGACATCCAACGCTGGTCCCGGACCCTGATCCCCACGGCCCGCGAGGCCCCGGCGGATGCGGAGTCGCCCAGCCACATCCTGCTCTCCCGCGCGGGGTATGTCCGCAAGCTCGGCGCGGGCATCTATGACTACCTGCCGCTGGGCTGGCGCACGCTCCGCAAGATCAGCCAGATCGTGCGTGAGGAGATGGACGCCGCGGGGGCCGGCGAGCTGTGCCTGCCGGTGATGCTGCCGATCGAGCTCTACGCCGGCACCAAGCGCGACGTGGACTACGGCGACCTGCTCTTCAAGGTGACCGACCGCAAGGGCGCGGTGGCCGCGCTCGGGCCCACGCACGAGGAGCCCATTACGGAACTGATGAAGGGCTCGATCAACAGCTACAAGCAGTTGCCGATCAACCTCTACCAGATCCAGACCAAGTTCCGCGACGAGGCCCGCCCGCGCTCGGGGCTGCTGCGCTGCCGCGAGTTCATCATGAAGGACGCCTACTCGTTCCACATGGAGGTGGAGGGAGTGGGGGGGCTCAACGAGACCTACGACGCGATGCACCGGGCCTACAGCAACATCTTCAAGCGTTGCGGCCTGGACTTCACCGTGGTCGAGGCCGAGGCCGGGCCCATCGGCGGATCGGCCAGCCACGAGTTCATGGTCAACGCCGAGAGCGGCGAGGACACGATCCTCAGGTGCCCGGTCTCCGGATACGCGGCCAACGTCGAGAAGTGCGAGATCGGCCCGCGCACCGGAACCTTCGACGCCGCGCCCACCGGCGAGTGGACCGAGGTGCATACGCCCAACCTCCCAGGCATTGACGAGGTGGGGAAGTTCATGAAGGTCAAGCCCGACCGGATGCTCAAGACCATCGTGTTCAAGGTGAACGAAGAGCGCGAGGGATCGGGGGATCGGGGGACCAAGTGGGTCGTCGCGGTGGTTCGCGGCGATCAGGACGTCAACGAGGGCAAGGTCAAATCGGTGAGCGGGTTCAAGGTCGAGCTCGCGCCCGAGAAGGAGGCCCGAGCGGCCGGCTTTGCGATCGGTTATGTCTCGCCCCGGGCGGTCAACACCGTGCCCGGCACGCTGATGCTCGTCGATTTCGACGCGGCCCAGGGCGGCTTCTGGGCGACGGGCGCGGACAAGCCCGACCACCATGCCAAGCACTTCAACTGGAAGCGGGATGTCGGGGCCAAACTCGGCGATCCGGGTTATGTAAAACTCGCCGACGTTCGCAACGCCGTCGCCGGCGACCCTTCGCCCCGGGCCGAGGGGGCCAGGCTGGAAACCGGGCGGGGCATCGAGGTCGGGCACATCTTCAAGCTCGGTTCCAAGTATTCCGACGCGATGGAGTTCAAGGTGCTCGATCGCGAGCAGAAGCTCCGCAGCGTCATCATGGGCTGCTACGGCATCGGCGTGAGCCGAACGATGGCCGCGAGCGTGGAGCAGAACCACGACGACAACGGCATCATCTGGCCCGCGGCCATTGCGCCCTACCACGTCTTGATCACGCTGATGAAACCGGACGCGCCGGCGCAGGTCGAGGCCGCGGAAAAGATCGCCGCCGATCTGAGCGCGGCGGGCCTCGACGTGCTCATCGACGACCGCGACGAACGACCCGGCGTGAAGTTCAAGGACGCCGACCTGATCGGCGTGCCGATCCGCCTGACCATCGGCGACAAGGCGCTGGCCGAGGGCGGGGTGGAGTTCAAGTTGCGTCGGGATACGCAGGGGAAGGGCGAGGTGGTGAAGATCGGCGAGGTGGCCGCCAAGTGCGTGTCGCTGGTGTGAGCGCTCCGGCGGTCAACATCGTGGAGTGCGGCGGGGCCGAGCGCCTCGCCGACTTTCGCACGCTCGCCGCCGAATACGCCGCCGAGATCGCCGACGTGGCGGCGTGCAGCCTCGAACATCAGGGGTTCGAGGATGAGCTGCGTGAGCTTCCGGGCCGATACGCACAGGCGCGGGGCGGCCGGATGTTCCTTGCCACCGTGAACGGAATCCCGGCCGGCTGCATCGCCCTGCGGGCTTTACCCGAACTCGGCCCCGGCGTGTGCGAGATGAAGCGGATGTTTGTCAGGCCCGTCCATCGCGGCCTGAAAATCGGGCGCTCGCTCGCCGAGCGCCTCATCGACGAGGCCCGCGCGATGGGCTACACCGTGATGAAGCTCGACACCGACACGGCCCCAAAGTTCGCCGCGGCCATTGCGTTGTACCGGTCGCTGGGCTTTGTCGAATGCGGGCGGTACAACACGGACCCGGACCCGAAGACCCTTTGGTTTGAGAAGCGGCTGTGACAGAGGAACGCATCGGCGCTCTGGACCCGTCGCGGCGATCACTCCCATTCGTTCTTCTTGTCGCCGATCGAAAGCAGGCCCCAAAGAAAACTACCGACGCCGATGACCCAACCCCACGGCCAGAATGTTCCGCTGAGCCACAGAGCGGTCGAGACTCCGATCATGAGCAGGCCGAGAGCGACCTTTCCGGCGATGTCCCAGTCCATCCAACGACGCTTGGAAGCCATGAACGGCAGCACACCGCCTGATGGCGTTTCCCTTTCAGGGCGAACGGCAATGTCGAGTTTTACATAACAGCTATTATGGGACCTCGGTGGGGAGGTGATCCGGGGTCGAGGACATGGCGGGCTGGGTTTGCGGCTGGCTCACCACGTCCTGATCGCTCTGCGGTTCGGTCGCGCGGTCGATCCAGTCCGCGATCGGCTTGGCCTGGTCGCCCAGCCTCCAGAACAGCAGCCGGTGCCCGCCAGTAAAGACCCAGCGCTCGGGGCGTTCCAGCCGCTCCCACAGCAGCTCACCCAACGAGGCCGACACCGTGGAATCGAACGCGGCTTGGACGACCAGCACCGGCTTGTCAGTCATCGTGCGAGCGGTGTGGTACGGATCGAGGCGCGAGGCCATCAGGTAGGTGTCGTACAAGCGGGCACGCTCGGAGGCGTTGCCCACGCCGTCCGCCCACATGAGCCGGATCCCGCCGTCGGTCAGATCGCTGGTCTGGCTGAGTTTGAGGAGGTTGGCGCCGGAGCCGACCAGTACGGCCGCGGTGAACTTGTCGGGCATCCGGGCGATCACCGCAGGAGATGCCAGCGAGCCGGCCGAGCATCCGAACATGACCAGCGGCTTCTGCGGGATATCCGGACGCCGCTCGGCGAGGTACTCCAGGGCGGCCTCCGCGGCGTACGCGGGCTCGGCGACCAGGTCGTCGAGCGTCCTGGCGAGGCTCTGGCCGGTGGACTCGATCTCGTCGGCGGACTTGATGACCACCGGCTTGCTTTCGTACCACCACACGCTGGGCGTGGCGATGCGGAGCACGGCCCAGCCACGGGCGAGAAGCTCGTCGATCACGGGCTGCTCGTATTCCATGCTGCCCAGCCCGGCCATGTGGATGACCAGCCCGATCGGGCGCCGGTGCTCGGGCTCACGCAAGCGGAGCTGAGTGCCCTCGTACACCAGCGCGAGGGTCTTCTCGTCCGTCGGCTTGACTCCGGGGACGTTCTCCTTCAGGTATTGCTCAAGCCACTTTCGCGTCCGCTCGAGGAACCGCGGGGCGCGTTGGTCGGTCGGCCGATCATCGAGCGTGGAGTAGGAAACGAAACGCAGCGTGGGGCGCTGATTCCGGAACCGGATCGCCCGGATGATCCCCACCCCGAAGCGCTTGTTGTACGTGATCCGGGCCTGCGGACGCTCGGCCGCACGCACAAGGTCGGGCGAGATTTCGGCCCGGGGCACGGTGCCGTCGAGCACCAGATTCGTGATCTGACGCGGCGTCTCGCGCACGATTTCGTCGAGTTTGGCCGTGTCACGGGCCGGCCAGGCGTCGGCGGGCACGCGGTAGGCCGCAAAGTGCTCCAGGCGGTCGGGCTCGCCCGACATGCGGGCCACACAGCCCCCGCCCATCCCCCCCATCGTCAACCACGCGGCCATCGCGAGGGTCAACAGCAGCCCGCTCAACCGTTCTGCTCGGGTGTCGGAGGTTCGCAACGCAGGCTCCTGGGTCCGATCGGCAGAGGGGATACCGGGCGAGGGCCCGGGAGTTGTAACGCATCGGCCCAAATCCTGCACGGCTGCGATGCCGGCCGGATCGATCAGCGTGGCCAAAGGCCGACCGAAATGTCCCGATCTGCGGGCGGACCCGCCCGGCGACCGAAGAACTTCACGCCCGGTCGGGCATCCCCGGCCATCCGGCATTCGTATCGGAGGGTGTCGCGGAGCCGATTTTGGGCTATGCTCTTGGAACCTAGCACCCTCCGAACTTGCCCCGGCGTTGCCCCCTACCGGCCTTTTTCCCCACGCCCCGGCTCCCCGATCGGAAACCTCGATTGATCCGCGGCCGCCCGCCCGACGACGGGCCGCTCGCCGCGGGGCCAACTCAGCCGCAGAGCCCGCCATGAACCCACACCCATCGCGTTCACCCGTTCGCGGCAGCCGTGCCTTCACGCTCATCGAGCTGCTGGTGGTGCTGGGCATCATCGCGATCCTGATCACACTGTCGATCACCGTGGGTCGCCAGGTCACCCGCGGCGGCGAAGACCGCGTCACGCGCGACATGGAGCGCGTACTCGACGTCACGCTCTCGTCGTGGTTCGGCGACAAGGACTCGAAGTTCCCCGCGTACCTGGAAGTCGCCGAAAGCGCCGCCGGCCCCGAGGAGCACAAGGCCGCGATTATCGACGCGACCCGTGCCGGCAACGGCGTGATCACCGAACCGACACTGGCGATGTTCCTGCTGGAGGCCCACGAGACGGCCTCGGTGGACGCTACGCTCAAGCAGCAGATCGACGCCAAGTATTTCAAGGACGTGCCGCTGCAGACGACGTACGGAAAGACGTTCTGGCGTGACGGACGCAACACGGCCACGACGATCACCGACGCGTGGGGCCGACCGTTCCGATTCGTTCACCCGGTGTGGCACGGTGGGTACGGCGGGTTCGTTCGGAACGCGAGCGTGGTCAGCCGCCCGGACCGCGACGTTCCCGATATCGACGGCACTCCGATCCCGTACACCCGCTCGTACCGGATCGCGGCCTCGGTTGCCCTCCAGACCGAAGTGCTCGGAACGGCCGACGAAGGGCTCTGCCCCGGCAACCGGCCGTATTTCTACTCGGCCGGGCGCGACGGCGACCCCGGCACGCGGGCGGACAACGTTTACGCCACGCCGGTGGCGTACCCGTCGGAAACGGCGACGCTGAAGTAGTCGGCCGCGTTCGGTAGGCCCCCCCCACTCTCCGGGCTGACTGTGAGGCTGTGCCGACTTTGCGGCGTGGAGCGTGCCGCCCCCCCAACTCACCTCCGCCTCCCCTCTCGCTTCCTGTTCCCGTATCCGGAGGCCCGAATCGCTCATCGCGCCTTGCTTCCGGGCCGAAACAACCGTACAGTTTCCGCCTGACACCGGTATCCCCGGGGTGTAGCGCAGCTTGGTAGCGCGTCTCGTTCGGGACGAGAAGGTCGTAGGTTCAAATCCTATCACCCCGACTTTGAACACTCGATGGCCTCGGCAACCGCCGAGGCCATCGGTGTTTACGGAGTGGTTCAACTGCGTCCTGCCGTCACGAGGAGGTCCGGGCAAGTTTGAACTCGCACGTCATTGCCGCCTCACGATGACGCCGACGGTTTGCGTCCGACCAGCACGAACGGCCGTACGTTGCCCAGAGAAACAATCGCGAAGAACGGGGACGTGATGCTGGCATCACGCCGCTGCACGTCGGTCACGCCACTGGCGCGCAAAACATTGGTGTATTGCGCTCCGTGGCGCACATCGGCCAGGATGCACGCGCCGCCCGGCTTGAGCACCCGTGCGACCTCGCGCACCGCCGCGGCCCGCTCGTCCGCCTTGTAGAGGTTGTGGATCGCCGCATTCGAGACGATGACGTCGAAGTGGTCGTCCGGAAATGGAATCCGCCTCATGTCGGCGGTCGAGATCGTTACGCGGTCGGCGACACCCTCGCGTCGCGCGTTTTCGAGGGTGGCGTCGGGATGGTTGCCCGACAAGTCTTTGGTCTGCCAGATGTCGATGCCGGCCGCTGTACCGGTGGTTAGACGCTTGGCGGCGCCGATGAGCATGACCCCAAGGCCGCAACCGACATCGAGCACCGACTCATCTCCTCGCCACCCCCCCGGGTTCAGATCGAGCAGCCACTCCCGTTCGCGGATCTTGCCGTACTTGGCGGAAAAGAACATGTAGCTGCCCATTCCCAGGCAGGCGATCGTCATCGGCGCCAGCGAACGTTCCAGCCCCTTCCACGGCAGCACGCCGATGAACGACAGCAAGCTGACGAGCAGGGCGACGGATCCTGCGAGGAAGAGGTTGCGGACAACGCCGGGCGCGTCGATCCCGTAATCAGGCCGCAGGCTCGTTTGTGTCGGATTCTCCACCGCGAATCTCCACGAACGAAGGGGAAAGATTGGGTGCTTCCGGGAGTTTCGGGGAAGCCTTTGGCGAGTTGAGGCATGGTTGGCAGGTCACCGCAACGCGGCGTGGTCGCTTACTTCGACCACGCCCTTCTGATTTCCTCGCCGTCGATCTTGACCATCGTCATCATCGCCCGCATGGCCTTGCGCGCCTTGACCGGGTCGGGATCGGTGACCATATCGAGCAGGTCCTTGGGGTCGATCTGCCACGACACGCCGAAGTGGTCGGTGATCCAGCCGCAGGCGACGGGAGTGCCGCCGGCGGCGACGAACTTGCCCCAGTATTCGTCCACCTGCTGCTGCGTGTCGCAGAGCACGTTGATCGAAAAGCCTTGGGTGAACGAAAACTGCGGGCCGCCGTTGAGGGCGGTGAACTCGCGCCCATCGAGCGTGAAGTCGACCGTCATGACGCCGCCGGCCTTGAACGGCGTCTCCGGCCCGAGGTCGGGGTAACGAGAGACTCGCGTGATCTTCGAGTTGGGGAAGATCGAGGTGTAGAAGCGGGCGGCTTCCTCGGCCTGGTTGTTGAACGTCAGGAAGGTGTTGATCTGGGGCATGAGCGCATGGTACATGCCCCCATGTTGCTCGCCAAGCACGGTGTACCGTGTTGAGAAGGGTGGAACCTGCGAGTTGTCCACCGGGCGACGGGGGGCGGGCGGATGTGCGGCTCAAGCCACCTTGGGCGAGCCCTGCATCAGCTCGTCCAGCTGTGCATTGAGCCAGTCCGCCGCGGTCCAGTCTTGAACGCGCTTGCGGATGCGGCCCAGGCGGGCGGCTCGCTCGGCCGCGGGCATGTCGATCGCGTCGGCGAGGGCCCGCGCGGTGCCTTCGACATCCAGCGGGCAGATGGATAGCGCGCTGTCGGTGGTCTCGTAGGAAACGCCGGCGGTCTCGGAGACGACGACCACGCCGGGACGGCGGGAGACAACGGCCCATTCCTTGACGACGAGGTTCATGCCGTCTTCACGCGAGTTGGCGAGGAGGACGTCGCAATCGGCCATGGCCGCGAGGGCCTGCTCGCGGTCGTTGGTGTAGAAGACCTGGATTGGCTCCCACCCCCAACCCGCTGCCCCTTCCCCCCCACTGACTTCGTCGTTCGATCCGCCCTCGCGCGTGCGGTAGCGGGCGTTGATGCTGTTGATGACCTGGTACACGGCGTTGCGGTACTCGCGGTACACGCTCAGGTCGGTACGGGAAGGGATGAGGAACGCGAGGAAACGCACGCGGCCGCGGAGGTCGGGACGCATCTCCATGAGGCGGCCGAAAGCGGAGAACCCGATGATCTGGTTCTTGCTGGGGTCGAGCCGATCGACGCGGATGATGGTCGAAACGCCCTCGGGCGCGGCGAGACGTTCGGCGGCCTGAGTGACGGCCGACGAGTCCATCAGTCCGCGTACGGCGACGGGATCGGTGCTGGCGGGGAACGCCCGCACGCGGACGGTACGGCCGTCGAGGGCAGTGACCGTGGACGCCTGGGCGTCGGACGCGCAGCCGAGCAGTTCCTCGCAGGCGTGACGGAAGTTGCGGACGTCCGAGGGCGTCTGCATGCCGACGATATCGGCGCCGAGCAGGCCGCCGAGGATGACCCGGCGCCAGTTATCGGGGATGAGACGGAGCGTGGGCGGATCGGGGAACGGGATGTGGGTGAAATGCAGCGAGAGCGTCTTGGGGAAGCGCTCGCGAAGGAGCGCGGGGAGCGGGTAGAGGTGGTAATCCTGAATAAGAAAGGCGCGGGCGGGCGTGTTTGATTCACAAATCGCGTCGGCGAGTCGGCGGTTGGCCTCCAGATAGCCCTCGGCCCACGCGCGGTGGCGGCGGAGGTCGAGATCCTGATAGCCGAACTGGCCGACCAGGTGGTGCTGGAGCATCCACAGCACCTCGTTGGAGATCTGGCCGTAGTACTTGCGGTAGACCTCGGCGGGGACGGGCACGGGCACGACGCCGAGCTCGGGATCGACCTGATCGGCGGCGGTGGTGAAGAGCGAGACCGCGGCGTCCTCGGCGGCGGGCGGCTCGGACACGCAGCAATACCAGGCGACGTCGGAACGGCGGGCGAGCGGCTCGATCATGCTCACGAGCCCGCCCGCGGCACGCGTGACGTTCCAGCGGTCGTTCTTCCAGACAAAGTCGTGCGGGCCGCGGTTGGAGACGATGATGATGCGGGCTGAGTCTCGACGGGGAGACTCGCCGGGCGTGACCTTGACGGGTCCATTGGAGGGGGCGCCGGGCGGTGCGTGGTCCATGCGGGATTGCTCCTTGGGGGCCTGCCCGGGTCTCGAGCGCGGAAGAGGCGTCTATTCCATGTTAGGAACAACGGCTGCCGATGGCATGAGGGTGTTAACAGAAAAACGCCGATCAAACGTTCAACAGCGATTGTCGGCAACCGCGACGACACGGCCGCGGCGGCCTCGAGGGGCTGCACAACGCGCACAAGGTTCAACGGATCTGGCCGACGCTCACCCGCACGGGGTTGGTCGAGCGCAGCGGCGGGCCGCCCGCGGCGGGGATGTACATGCAGTTGAGCTGGGCATCGGTCTTCTCGATCTCGTCGCTGCCGCAATCTCGCATGGAAATCCGGAATGCGTAGCCGGGGCCGGGGAGCAGGTCGCGCTTGGCGGCCTCGACCTGGGCATCGCCCATCGACCACTCGCAGAGACGCTTGCCGGACTCGTCGAGCAGCTCGAAGACAAACCGCCCTTTGGCGGCGAGTGAAGCCGGGTACTTTTCGATGTTGAACAAGAAGACCGAGAGCGTGATCGAGTCGGCGTAGCCGTTCTTGTCGCTGTCTTGGGCGAAGCGGCTGGCGCTCAGGTCGATCGCCACGGGCCGGATGTCCGAAGTCGGAGGCGGAACCGGCGGGGGCGATTGGGCGGTGGGCGGGCCGTCGGTCACGCACGCGGTGGTGAGCAACGCCGGCGCGAGAGCGGCCGCGAGGGCCCAAGTCTGGCACCGGGTGCGGGCGAAGGGCATCAGGCGTCCTTTCGCTTGGATCGACGTGGGCTTCCCGCCGAGTGGCTCTGCGAACCCGGCGGCAAGAGCGCCGGATCGTCCGATTCCGGGGGAGTTGACTGCGGCGGAACGACGGGGACGGGTTCGTACTTCCGGCGCGGCTTGCCCTCGTCCTCGGCCGGGTCGGGGATGCGTGAGCCGTCGAGGAACGGGCGCAGGAGATCGGGCTTGGAGAGCCGCTCCAGTTCCTTGTCGGAAAGGTCGGTGAGGGCGGCGGAAGTCTGGCCGTCGGACCGGATCACCCGCGGCGTGAGGAGCACCAGCAGCTCGGTCTTGGAGTTGGTGTAGGTGGTGGATCGGAAGAGGTTGCCGGCCAGGGGGATATCGCCGAGCAGGGGGATCTTGCTCGTGCGCTCCTCCTCGCTGGTCTGGAGCAGGCCGCCGATGACGATGGTCTCGCCGTCCTTGACGGTGACGTTGGTCTCGACCTGGCGCTTGGTGATGATCGGGGCCTGGAAGTCTTCGGTGATCTGCGTGGTCCTGGCCGAGACCTTGGAGATCTCGGGCAGGATGTCCATCCGCACGAACCCGTCGGCGCTGATGTTGGGCGTGACCGAGAGGATGATGCCGACGTCCTCGCGGGTGACGTCGGCGACGGTGTTGCCGGTGTCGAAGCGCTGGACCGACTCGACCAGCGCGACGTTCTCGCCCACCTGGATGCGGGCCTTCTCGTTGTTGTTGACGAGGATCTCGGGACGAGACAGGACCTCGAGGCGGCCCTGAGCCTCCAGGGCGCGAATGAGCAGGTCGAAATCGGTGGAGGAGACCGACAGGTTGGGAACGCCCAGCGAGGTGGCCACGCCCGCGCTCGTGGCCGTGGCCCCGACCTTGTACCCCTCGCCTCCGAAAGGCCCGACTTTGAACTCGAGCCCCCACGACTTGTCCGCGTCGATGGTCACCTCGGCCAGGAGCACCTGGATCATCACCTGCGGCGGGGTGGAGTCGAGCTCCTGCACGAGCTTGGACACCATCTCCTTGTACTTGGGCGAGACACCGACGAGCAGGCGGTTGCTGCCCGCGTCGCCCTGCACGGTGATCTCGTGCTCGAGAATGCGCAGCAGCGAGCCGGCGCGGTCGGTGCCGAGGATCTGCCGGGCCCGCTCGCTCTGCTCGGTGAAGTAGGACCGGAGCGTCTGCGCGATCGCGGGCGCCTTGGCGTTGCGCAGCTCGAAGACGACCTGCTCCCGCTCCTGGGCCTCGACGTTGTCGAGCTCGGTGATCACCTTCTCCACTCGGTCGAGGTACTCGGGCGTCGCCGAGACCAGCAGCGAGTTTGTCCGCGCGTCGATCGTGATGGCCAGTTGCTGCCGCTCGTCGAGCGACGGGTACAGCTCGGGCAGGGGCTGATGGTCCGCCTTGCCTGCATCGGCGGCCTGATCCTCGCTCCGGCCCGGCACGAGCACGAGCTGGCTTCCCTGCTGCCGGAGGTTGAACAGGTCCCGAAGGACATCGGACATCGCACGGGCGTCGGCGTTCTTGAGTCGGAACACCCGGACATTGCGACCACCGGCGGTGCTCGTGTCGAGGTCGGCCACGAGTGCCTCGATGAGCACCATCAGGCGAGACGGGGCGACCACGACCAGCGAGTTGGTGCGGAGCTCCGCGGTGAGCGTGACTTGCTCCTGCACCGCGCCGGAGATGGCGGCCTCGGTGGGCGGAGCGCCCTTGTCTTCGCCCTTGTCCTTGAGCGAGCGAGCCGCCTCTTCACGGATGAAGCGGAGCACCTGGGCCTTGCGCTGGCCCACGACTCCCGCGCCTGCTATCGGACGCCCCGCCAGAACATTCTGCAGCAGTTTGACCACGTCGGCCGCGTCGGCCTGCTTGAGCTCGATCCTGCGGATCTCCGTGACCGAGGCGACCTGGGCGTCGTCGAGGCGCTGGACGAGCGCGCGGATCGCACGCACGTCGTCGGCCGTGCCGCGGACGATCAGTGCGTTAAGCCGCGCGTCGCCGGTGACGCGGACGGCGTCCTGGCCGCGGAGACGCTGCTCCTTCTCCACGTACAGGTCGCGGATTGCTCCGGCGAGGTCCTCGGCCCGCGCCGACGTGACGTTGATGACGTCGATGGTCTGGCTGGCGGCCAGCGCCTCGGCGCCCTTGGTGAGCACGTCGAGGAGTTGTCTGATGGTTTCGACGTTTTCCGGGCTGGCGGCGACCAGCAGCGAGTTGGTCGCGGGGTCGGGCTGGATCGAGACCTTGTCGGAGGGAACCGACTGTTCACCGGCGCGTCGTGAGGCAGATATGCGTTCCTGGAGCAGGCGCTCCAGACGGGGCGCGAGCTCGGCGACGTTTCCGCTGGGCACGGGGATGACCGTCACGCCGAAGAGCGGCACCGCGCTCTTGGCGTCGAGCTGGCCGATGAGCTCTTCCACCATGCGGAAGGAGCGCGGGCTGGTGGAGATGACCAGCGAGTTGGTGCGAGCGTCGGGCACCACGACGAGGTTGTCCTCGGGACGCAGGGTGCCGGCCGCGATCTGGCCCTTGAAGACCTCCGTAAGCATGCCCCCCACCCGCTCGGCCGCCGCGACCTGCAGGGGGAAGATGCGGACGGTGTTGGACGCGGCCGCGGCGGGCACGTCGAGCATCCGGGCCAGCGCGGCGACGGCGGCCGCGTTGGCACGGGTGCCGACGACGATCAGCGCGTTGAGTGTTGACTCGGGGATGATGACCAGGCTGGACATCGGTGCGAAGCGGTCGGCCTGGAAGAGCTTGGAGGGATCGTTGGGGTCGGCGCCCTCCTCGACGACACGCAGGCGGGCGATCTGACGCTGGATAGCCTCGCTCTCGGGCGTGGTCGCCTGGCCCTCGAGCAGCACGTGGCGGAGCGTTTCGGCGAGGCGCACGGCGTCCGCGTGCTGGAGGCGGATGAGCGTCGGTTCGATCCACTGCGCCGTTCGCTCGTTGTCGAGCTGCTTGATGAGCACCTCGACCAGCGCGACCGCCTCCTCGCGCCCGGCGGCCACGAGCGCGTTGGTGCGCTCGTCCACGCTCACGTAAACCTGACTGGTCAGGGCTTTTCCCACCTCGGACTCTGGTTCGGTCTTGACTCCCGTGTCGGGCTGCTGGCGCAGTCGCTCGCCCTGCGCGAACAAGTCTCGCACAACTCCGGCGATCCGCTCGGCCGAGGCGTTCTTGAGCGGGAAGAACCGCACCACGACCTGCTCGCCGATGGGCAGCTTGTCGAGCATCTCGACCAACTGGCGGATCGCTTTAACGTTCGCCTCGGTGGAGGCGACGATCAGGGCGTTGCTCTGCGGCTCGGGGCGGACGACGATCGGCTTGGCGAGATCGACCCCGACGCCCGCGTCGTCCTTGCCGTCAGCGCGGTGGATGGAGAGGCGACGGACCTGCTCGGCCAGCGACGCGGCCAAATCCACTTTCGACTGCTGGTCTTTGGGGTTGAGCATCCCCTGGATCGTCTGAGCGATGGCCTCGGCGCGGGCCTTCTTCAAAGCGATCACCGCGACGTGCTGTTCAGACTCGATCGGAGCCGCGTCGAGCGACCTGACCAGTTGGCCGATGACGGCGATATCACCCGCCGCGCCGGTCACGGCGATGGCCCGGCGGGTGGTCATGGCGGCGAGCGTGACGGGCTCGGCAACAAGCCCGGGCCTCTCGGGGTCCTGCGGTCGGGTCACACCAAGCTGCGTCAGCAACTCGATCATGCGGCTCGGCGTGTGATTCTGAAGATCGACGAGCGCGATGCCCTGGTTGAGACCCATGGGCAGGGGCGCCTGGCCCGCGGGTCCGGGCTCGCCCGGCGCGGGCTTGCCGTCAAGCTCCTCGGCGACGGCCTTGATCTGATCGAACAGGCGCGTGCTGGCCGCGATCACCAGGCCGTTGCCCGTGCGGTCGAGCTCGATGGCCAGCGGCTCGCCGTTCTGCTGAGCTACGGGTGTGAAGGTCGACTTCAGGCTTGCGAGCACGCGCCCGGCGGGCATGTTCCTGAGGCGGAGCACATGCACGGAGAGCTGCGAGCGATCGCCCTCCTGCTGGAGGCTCTCGGCCATCGCCTTGATCTGGGCGAACTGGGCCTCGTCGGCTCGCACCATGAGCACGTTGCCGCGGTCCTCGCCCACGATCATGAGCGATCTGGACCCCGCCCCCGCGGCGGCGGCAGGATCGACGAACAGCGGGCGGAGTGTGGCCGCGAGCTGGCTGGCGACGCCGACGCGCACCGGCACCATGCGGATCTCGGGCATCCTGGCGAACTCGGGCGTGTCGAGCTGCGCCACGACGGCCTTGATTCGCTCGGTCTGTTCGCGCGGTCCGCCGATCACCAACGAGTTGGTCAACGGCTCGGCCGTCACGCTGATCGCCGTGTCGGCGCCGACGAGCACGGTCGGTACGGGGAAGAAGTCCTCCCGCCCGCCGTTGCGACCCTGTCGCCGGTTGAACTCCTGCTGCTGCTGAGCCCGTTGGCGCTCGATCTCGGCGCGAAGGGGCGAAGCGAACGCTTCGGTCAGCGTGCGGGCGAGGCTCACGGCGTCGGCGTTCTTGAGCGCGACGATCTCCAGCCGTCGGGACGTGTCGTACTGGTCGCTGTCGAGCTTCTGGATCAGGGCGCGGATGCCCGGCCACTCGGCGACGTCGGCCGCGACGACAAGGCTCTTGCTCGCGGGATTGGCGATGATGGTGACGGCACGGGCGCCGGGCGTCGGGGGCTCGGGCGCGTAGCGCCCGTAGAACACGCGCAGGGCGTCGGCGGTCGCCTGGGCGTCGGCGAACTTCAGCGGGACGAACTCGGTGGTCCGGTTGTTCTCGCCCGCGACGTCGAGTTGGTCGACGATGCGGGCGATCTCTTCTAACCGGTCCGCCCGGGCGGAGATCAGCAGCGAGTTGTCGGAGCTGAGCGTGCTGACGGTCGGCTGCGGCTCGTTGGGGTCAGTTTGCCAAGACTCGATGACCGTGCGGAGCGTCGATGCGGTCTCGTAGAGCTCGGCGTTCTTGACGCGGATGCGCCGGATTTCGGCTTGGGAGCGGATCGGCTGCTTGTCGAGGTCGTTGATCTGGGCGACCACCAGTTTGATCGCCTCGGGCGAGCCCCCGAGCAACAGGGAGTTGCTGCGTCGGACCGGCGTGATCGTGACCTTGACCGACGTGGGGAGCGCGCTGCGAAGGGCCGCGGCGACGTCTTCGGCTCGCGCGGAGGACAGCGTCACGGTGGTGATGGTCGTGTCGGCCGCTGCCGGGGGCGCGTCGAGTTGCTGGATCAGTGCCGAGATCGAGTCGGACAACTCGGCGGGGGAGGACACGATGAGCGTGTTGGTCTGGCGGTCGGGCGTCACCACCACCTGCGACTCACGCGCGCCCGGCAGCTTGGGGAACTGATCGCGCACCGTACCCGCCAAATCGGTCGCGACGGCGTTTCGCAGCCGGTAGAGCTCTCGGACGCGTCCCTGCTGTTCGCCCGGCTGGTCCATTTTCGCCACAAAGCTGCGGACCAGCGCGAGGTCCTCTTCCGTGCCCGCGGCGATGAGCACGTTGCCCTCGGGCGCACCGACGATGGACACGGCCCGGGCCCCGGCGTCGGCCTTTTCCCTCTGCTGGAAGAACCGGTCGATGCTGCGAGCGAGCGAATCAGCCTGCGTGAACTTGAGCGCGATCGACTCGACCTTGGCCGCCTCGGCGCCGGCGGTCGATTGCAGCTTGTCGATGAGCACACCGGCCTGATCGAGCAGGGCGGTGGGACCGACCAGGACCAGCGCGTTGCTGGCGGGATCGACCTCGAAATCCAGGTCGTCGGACCGCCCGCCCGGGGCCCGCCTATCGGCCGGGGTCGTCAGGGCCTGACGGAGTGTCTGACCGACGGTTCGGGGGCTCAGCCCCTTGAGCCGGAAGGCGCGCACGGCCACCTCCGAGCGCGCTGTGGCCGGCGTGTCGAGCGCGCGGATGATCCGCTCAACCGGCGGGAAGGCGTCCTCACGCCCGATGACCACGACGCTGGCGGAGCGCTCGTCGAACTCGACTACCACGTCACCGCCGGCCTGGTTCCGGTTGCGCCCCCCTCCCCCCCCACCCCCTCCTCCGCGGAACATGCTCCCAAGCCCGATGGATTGGGCCTGGCGGACCATCGCTTCGACGGCGCCCCGGATGTCGTCCACCCGGGCGTGCTCGAGCGGGATGACGCGGAACTGCACGTCCGCCGTGGCCGCGGGCGCGTCGAGCGTGGCCACGAGTGACTTGATCTGCTCGTAGTCGGCATCCGGCGCGGACACGACCAGCGAGCCCGTTCGGTCGTCGCCGATGATCGCGATCTGCCGGGCGGTCGCCCGCCCGGAGCGGGACGATGTCCGCGCCCGTTCGTCAAAGAACTTCTGGAGCGAGGTCGCGACGGCGTCGGCATTGGCCCGCTCAAGTTTCAGCGTTCGGATCGGCGATACCGCGATGTTGGCGCGGTCGAGCTCCTCGATGACTTTGCGCGCCCGCTCGATGTCCGGGCCGGGCGCCTGCACGATGAGCACGCCGGTCTCGTCGCTCGCGGTGAGACGGACGGCGTCCTGCCGAGCGGGATCGCGCCCGACGAGCAGATTTTCCACGACGTTCCGCACAACGCTCGGGAGCGCGCCCGCAACGGGGAGAATGGCGACGGCGGTGTCTTTGTCCCTCGATTCCGCGTCGATCGATGCGAGCAGCAGCTTGGTCTGCTCGTGCTGACGCTCCGAACCGGTCACCAGCAGCGTGTTTGTGCGGGGGTCGGCGATGAACGTGGCGCGGGGGCCGTCGTCGGCGGAAGCGCGGGCGGCCGCGAACGCGCGCTGGAGCGTGCCGGCCACTTCACCAGCCCGGGCGTGCACGAGCGAGTACTGCCGGATGGAGGTCTGATCGGCGGTGGGCGACTGGTCCATCAAGGCGATGAACTGGTCGAGCATCGGAATGGCGTCGGCGGGCGCGGCGATGATGAGCGACGAACCGCCGGGGCCGATCGCCGCGCGGATGCTGCCCGGATCGATCTTTGCCGAGGCGGGTGCGCCGCCCGGGCCGGGCACGGCCAGGCGCAAGACCCGCTGGGCCTGGCGGCCGCGGGGTGCCGAGCTGAAGAGGTCGAACACGGCGCGGAGCAGCCCCGTCGCGGAGGTGTTGGCGAGCGGGTAGGCCTTGACGGTGAGGTCGGACCCGGGGTGCGGCGTGGCCACAGCCGAAATGACCTGGGCGATGGTCTTCAGGTCGGTTGCGTTGGCGCTCACGATGAGGGCCGAGCCGTTGGGGTCGGGCTGCACGCTGCACCGGCCTGTGAATCCGCCGGGATTATCGCCGCCCGCGTGGCCGATCTGCCCGATCGCCGCGTTCACAACCTGAGACACGGTCCACGCTTCGGCGGCATCCGGGAGTTGGACGACGGTCACTTCGAGCGGTTCGGCGGGCAGTTGGCGTTGCAGTTCGTTGGCCAACGCCTGGGCCCGTTGGGTGGCCCAGGTGGAGCCGGAGATGATCAGCGAGTTCGTGACGGGATCAACGGCGATCGTGACGGTGTCGGCATCGCCGCCCGACGGAGGCGGAGCATCGTTCGCGCCGGCCTTGTCGGATGAGTCGGATTGCCCGGGCGCGGATTCGGCCGCGAGCGCCATCGCGGTCATGAACACCACGGGAGAGCCGAACCCGTGGGGAAGGGAGAAGGGAATCAACGAGCCTCGCTTGTTCTTATCCTCTTTGTCCGGAGCGGGGGCCGCGTCGGGTTCGGGCTTGAGCAGGTCTTCGGCGCGGATGATGCGGACCCGGGTGCCGGGGCGCTGCTCCAGCAGACGCCGGAGCGACCGGGCGATCACCTCCGCGTCGGCGCGAGACCGATCGATCGGGATCGTGCGCAGTTCGCGCTGAGCGGAGACCGTCGCCTGATCGAGTGTGCCGACCAGCTTTTCGATCTGGTCGAGCTGCGCGGCGTCGGCCCGCACGATGAGCGAGTTGCTCTGCTCGTTGACCTGCACGAGGGGCGCGAGCGAAGGGTCGGACTCGGTCTTGAACATCTCGCGCACGGCCGGCGCGATGTCGCTCGCCGCGGCGTTCTGGAGGCTCAAGACGCGGATGGGGCGCTGGGCGCACGGGTCGGCGCCGGGGCTGACGTCGAGCTGCGCGATGATCCGCTTGGCGACCTCGACAACGCGGCTCGGGCCGGTGACCACAATCGAGTTGGTCCTCGCCTCGGCGGCCACCCGCACGGGCGCGGGCTCGTTCGACGTATCCTGCCGAGCCCAGTACGGGATCGGCTCATCTTCCTTGACCAGCAGCGACTGCAGCACGGGCGCCACGAGCTCGGCCCGCGCGGATTTCAGGTTGACCGAGACGACGTCGATCGACTCCTTGCCACGGACGGGCACGTCGAGGGAGTGAACGACCGCCTCGACGCGGTCCAAGTCCTGTTCGGCGCCGGCGATGATGACCGAGTTGGCCGCGGGAGAGGCGGAGACGCTCACCTTTCCGCCCGAGGGCATGGTCATGGCGGCGAGGGATTGGCGGAGCGCCTCGGCCGCGGCGGCCGCGTCGCCCTCGGTGAGTTGCACGACGCGGACCGCGGCGTGGTCGGCGTTGGCCGGCGGTGCGTCGAGACGGACCAGGAGCTCCTCGGCCTGCTGCTGAAGTTCGGGCGGCGCGGACACGATCACCGTGTTGCTGCCCGGGTCCGGGATGACCTCCACCAGGCGCGTCGAGTCCGGGATCGACAACCCGGTCTGCTCGATCAGGTCGCGCAGACGCCCTTCGAGCAGCGAGCGCAGGAGCGGTGAGACACGCTCGGCTTGGGCGGACTTGAGCGGGTAGAGCTTCATCGCCAGCTTCGGCCGCTCCACGGGCGAATCCATCTGCCCGATCAGCCGTTCGATGTCCTTGAGGGTGGCGGCGGGCGCCGTGACCATCAAGGCGCGCTGTCCGGGCTCGACCGAGACCTTGACAGAGCTCTGCATGTTGGTCGCGGCGGCGAAATCCCTGACAAACGCGGCCGCGGCGTTCGGGTCGAGGTGGACCAGCGGGAATCGGTGGAAAGCGGTGTCCTTCGTGATCGCCTGCTGGTCGAGTTCCTGCACGAACGGGAGCATGACGGCGATCTGGACCGCGTCGCCGGCGATCATGATGCTGTTTGTGCCCTCGACCGGCTGGAAGAGCGGCGCAGGTCCGGACGAGCCGGAGAGCGTGGCCCACTGCGACTGCACACGGGCCGCCACACTGACCACGTCGTCGGCCTTGGCGAAACGGAGCGGAACCGTCCGCACCTCGCGGGCCGGCTGCACCTGCTTCTGCAGTTCGTCGACGATCTGAACATACGCCGCGACCGAAGCGGCGTCGCCCACCAGCAGCAGGGTGCGGGTGGCCGCGTCGGGCGTGACCTGCGGGGCTTCGAGCGGGCCCGCGGCGGCCTTGACCTTGAACAGGTCGGCCGCGTGCGCGGCGAGGGCCTGAGGATCGCCGGACCGGAGAGTGACGACACGCACCACCATCGCGTCGGCGTCGGTGCGGTCCACGCGCTTGATGAGCTGTTCGATCGCCGGCATCTGGCTCGGGGCCGCGCGGACGACCAGCGTCTTCAACTCGTCGAGAGGTTGAATCTCCGGCGAGTCGAAGGATGCCCCATCGGCGGGGCGCAGGAGCGCGGACACCATGCCGGTGAGCCGCGACGCCGCTGCGGAGGGCACGGCTTTATCGAGCGTGAAGGTCCGGAGCTCGCGGTCGATCAGGATGTTGGATTCGACCGTGCGGAGAACGTCGGCAAACTCGTTCAGACCGCGCTCGGGGCCGAGCAGCGTGACCGTTTGCGCTTTCTCGTCAACTGTCGCCTTGACGCGCATCTCGCGGTGCTGCTCGGTCGCGTTGAACAGTTCGGTGGTTCGATCGACGACCTTCTTGACGTCTCCCCGCGCGATGCGGACCTGGCGGACCGCCGTATCACCGGTCGGCGCCAGATCGAATCCCTCCACAAGTTTGCGGACAGACGCGATCTCTTGCGGCGGTCCGGCGACGATCAAGGAGCGGCCGTCGAGTCCGGGCGCGAATCGAAGCAACCCCTGCTGGCGGGGCGAGAGCAGCTTGTTGAGCAGCGCGGTGACCGCGTTCGGGTTGGTGTGCTTGAGTGGGATCGTGTCGGCGGCCGAAGTAGCGTGAGCGCCGGGCCCCTGGCCGGACGCGGGAGATGCGCCGGGGTCGATCTGCTCCAGAAGTCGCTGGGCCTGCTCGATTTCATCGGGGCTCCCCACGATGACCAGCCGGTTCTGGTGGGCGATCGGCAGGATGGTGGGCCGCTCGTTGCGACGTTCGCCGGCGAATAGGGCCGAGACTTGCGTCGCGGCCTCGGCCGCGCCGATGCGCGGCAGGTCGAAACTGACCAACCGGGTCCCGGTCTGGTCGCCCGCGGGACGGTCGAGCATCTCGATGAGCTCGCTGACGGCCTGGAGCTTGCTGTCGGTGCCGACGGCGATCACGGAGTTGGTCCGATCGTCGGCCTGCAGCGTCAGGCCGTCCATTCGGTTCTCTTCACGGGTGCGGACGTTCCCGTCCTTGTCCATCACCTGAAGGACGCGCTTTTCGGTCATCAGGCCCTTGAGCGAGGCGATGATGCCCGACGCCTGCGCGTGCTCGAGCGGGAAGAGCTGGAAGCGGGCGTCGGTCGGGGGCTCGGAGTCGAGTTGATGGATGACCTCGCCCAGGCGACGGCATTGGGCAGCGGTGTCCACGAGCACCAGGGCATTCTGCGGCCCAAGCGTGGTCACCGATCCGTACTTGCTGACCAGCGGCTTGATGGAATCGGCGATCAATGTCGCCTGGGCGTTGTTGAGCGGCACGACCACCGTCACCACCGTCGTGTCGCCGAGGTTGTCCGGCACCGTGGCGGTCACCACGGGCCCGAGCGACTTCATCTCTTCAAGGCGCGAGAGCAGCCAGAAGCCCGACTGCGGGCGCATCTGGAGCCCGTGCGGGTAGAGCAGGCGGTTGAGGATGTCGAACGCGGCATCGCGCGAGTACTTCTCCGGGCTGATGAACGTGACGTTGGACGCGGGCGGTTCGGCCTCGCGGATCACGGGGAGGCCGGTCTGCCGCGAGAAGAAGTCGAGCACCTGGTCGAAGGGCGCGTTCTTGAAGTTGAACGAGATCTTCTTGTCTGCCTCGGGCTTCTCCGGCGCCGGAGCAGGCGCCGCCGCTTCCGGCTTCGGCGGCGTGAGCGGGGCTGGGATGGCGGGTTGCGGCTGGGCGGCCGGCTGCACTGCGGGTTGGGCGTAGACGGACACGGGCTGGCCCGCCGCCAGGAGGATCAACGCGGGCGCGAGCAGCCGGCTGGATCGAAACACCTTCATCGAACCCTCCTTGGAACGCGCCGGCTAACGAACCCGGGGCGAGCGCAACGTGGAGATTACTGGATCGCGGCCTTGCGGTCCGTGAGAAGGCCACCAAGACGGATCACGAACAAACCACCCCCCACACGCACCGTGGCCGCGTCACCCTCGATGCTCACAAGCTCGACCCCCTCGACCGGCTCCTTGGGGGTCAGCACGGCCCTTCGGCCGCTGCGGCCTTCGGCCAACCAGACCTCGGGCCCGTCAACACCGGAGACGATCGCGGTGATGAGCCACTCGGCGGGCGCAGGGGCCTGACTGCCGACGGGTGGAGGCGGCGGTGCGACCGCGGCCTCGGCCGAAACGGGGGAAGTGACAGGCTTGAAAGGGTCGCGGGCGCTGAGACGATCGACGAGCCCGTCGGTCTCGGGTGCGGCGGTCATCCAAGTCTTCGCATCGCTCCCCCGCTTGGGTGATATATCAGGCAGGAATGCCGTCGAAAACGCCACGGTGACTTCGACAGACTCGTGCTTGGCCCCCACCGGGCGCAGCGACACCTGGTCGATGCGATGCACAAACGCCTGTTGCCTGAGCAGCGCGACGAGGCGCACGGTCTGCTCGAACGTCCCCACTCCGGATACCGTGGCCGGCACGATCATGAAGTCGGGCCGGCCGCGGGCCTCACGCGAGGGAAGTTCACGCGCGAGGCCCGCCGCGGGGCTTCGCTGGGGCGCGGCCGAACCGGAGCTCACGCGCGGTTTCTGTAGCCCGACGTGGCCCATGATCTGGTTGAGCGTGGTGCGCAGCTCGGCCTCGACTTCCTCGCTCGTCGAGGCAAGCGAAGTGGCGGCGAACCCTGTCAGTTGGGCGCGGAGTTTGATGTCGCCGGCGGAGATTTCCTGATCGCGGTTGTCAAGCCCGGAGGCGTACCGCGTGACCTCCTCCAAAATCGCGGAGCGCTTGGCGGAATACCACCGCCCGCCCCAAAGCAGGGCGCCGATTGCACCGACGAGGGCCGCCGGCATGATCATCCGCCTCGACCATCGCTTCACGGCTTGGCCTCCCCCCCCCCCCCCCCCCCCCCCCCCCCCCCCCCCCCCCCCCCCCCCCCCC
>CAZVZG010000004.1:0-200352 GCA_964630785.1 uncultured Phycisphaeraceae bacterium
CACCCCCAAGGGCGGGCACGCAGCGGGCAGCGCCGGTCCCGGGTCCGAGTCGCCCCCCCCCCCCCCCCCCCCCCGGCTGGCCAACCGGCCGATCCCCGTCGCCGACGACCTCACGGCCATCCTCGCCGCCTTGGGCATCGGCTAATCGGACGCAACCAGACGGGTCCCGGACCCACTGTCCCGCCCGTGAGCCGAAAGACCCGTTTTTGCCGGGAATCCCCCTTGCCTGTGGGACGGGTTCGGGCCACACTGTGGGAACCCCGCTCCGGATTCTTGCGGATCGGGCGGCGTCGGTTCGCCCGTATGGGTGGGTTCTCGGACGCCGGGATTGCAGGCCCGGTTCGATCGATCGCCAAGAGGAGACGCGATGACGAGGCCAGGCAAGCGTGGAGTCCCGGTCCGCTTCATCGCGGCGTGGGTGTTGGTCGCCGGTGCGGGTGTCGCGAGCGCCCAGCCGTTCGATCTGCCCGAGGATCGCCACGCGCACCCGCGGTCCGACCGGCTTCTCGCCGGTGACCCCGAGTCGTTCCCGCCCTATGACGTCGACGAGCACCGGGTGTGCGCCAAGGAGTGCATCCTGCGGCGATACCTGCTCGGGGGTCGCGACCCCGCCGGCAACGCGCCGGGGGGTGGAGGCATGGGCAACCGCGGCCCCGGCGGAGACCCGACGGACGTTCTGAACAACGCGCTGGACATCTCGGTTTCACCCCCGGGCAACTCGCTCAACGGGTCGAACACGATGACGATCCGCAGCAACACCGATAACCTGACGACGTTCACGTTCGTGCTGCGGTGGAACTTCACCGTGACGGCCTGCACGGTGACCGATGCCCAAGGCTCGTACACCGTCTCGCCAACGGTCCCCGTGTCGGGGTCGGTGCCTGCGAGCTACGGTCGCACGTTCACGCTGCTGCGCCCCTTGAACCTGGGCGATACGTTCACGGTGCGCGTGGACTACAGCGGCAGCCTGCAGTCAGGAATCGGGCTGGGCTCGGTGGTGTACGGCGGCCAGAACGCCACCGCCACCAACCCCGGCGTGGTCTGCACGCTGAGCGAGCCGTACTACGCCGCGACGTGGTGGCCGTGCAAAGACGGCGACGTGTTCCAGGCGGGCGACAACTCGGACAAGGCCACGCTCACGTGCAGCATCACGGCGCCGAGCAACTTCCAGAGCGTCTCCAACGGCCTGCTGCAGGGCGTTGACCCGCTCCCGGGCGGGCTCAGCCGCTACCGATGGACGACCAACTACCCGCTTTCGACGTACCTCGTGTTCTTCTCGACCAGCGAGTACAACGCGTTCTCAACGACCTACGACTACGGCACGGGGACGATGCCCGTGCAGTTCTACATCTACCCGCTCAACGACAACGCCAACAGCCGCAACGTCTGGCTGCGGACCGTGGACATGCTCGCGGCGTACCGGCCCGTGTTCGGGCTCTACCCGTTCGTGAACGAGAAGTACGGGATCTACCAGTTCGAATTCTCAGGCGGCATGGAGCACCAGACCTTCACCGGGCAGGGCCGCAACGGCGCATTCAACGAGAACGTGACGGCGCACGAGCTCGCCCACCAGTGGTGGGGCGACAACATCACCTGCAAAACCTGGAGTGACATCTGGCTCAACGAAGGCTTCGCGACGTACGCGGAGGCGATTTGGCAGGAACGCAAGCCCGGCTCGAGCGGCGCGGCCGCGCTCCGCAACGCGATGAACGATCGCCGCCCCAGCAGCGGCGCCGTCGATGGCACCGTGTACTGCTACGACTATCAGAACCCGTCCCGCGTCTTCGACAGCAACCTGACCTACCGCAAGGGCGGGTGGGTGCTGCACCAGTTGCGCCACATCGTCGGCGACCAGACGTTCACCGAGATCCTTCAGGCCTACCGCGCCGCGTTCGACGGTTCGGCGGCGACCACGGCGGAGTTCATCGCCGTCGCCTCGGGCGTGGCCGATCAGGACCTGAACTGGTTCTTTCAGCCGTGGGTGTACCAGGGCGGGGCGCCGACGTACGAGTACGGCTGGACGACGGCGCTGATCGGAGGGCAGAACTACCTGCGCCTGAGCATCGCCCAGACACAATCGGTGGCCACGACGTTCACCATGCCGATCGACGTGGTGATCACGACCGGCGCGGGCACGATCAACACGAGCGTCCGGAACGATGCCCGCACGGACAACTTTCTGATCCCGATCGACGCGCCCGCCACGGGCGTCGCGCTCGACCCGAACAACTGGATTCTGGAGTACGGCAAAAACGAAGTTGCCTACACGCCGGGGCCGCCCAAGATCGTCTCGCTCCAACCGACCGCGGGATCGACGATCGCCGCGGATTCGAGCCCGAGCGCGATCACGATCGGGTTCAGCGACGACGTAGCCGCGGCGGCCGGCGATTTTTCCGTCACTCGCAACGGCGATCCGGTGGCCTTCTCCTTCTCGTACTCGCAGGCCGCGATGTCCGCGATGCTGACGTTCGCCGGGCCGCTGAGCCCGGGCTCCTACGCCGTGGGCGTCGCCGACACGATCCGATCGGCGGTCGGGGCGATCGCCCTGGACGGAGAGCTCGCGCTCGGCCCCGAAGGCGCGGCCGTGCTGCCCAGCGGCGACGGCGGCGCGGGCGGCTTTGCGGCCTACGGGTTCACCGTGGCGGCGCCGGCGTGCGCCGCCGACATCAACCACAGCGGCACGGTGACCGTGCAGGACATCTTCGATTTTCTCGCGGCCTATTTCGCCGGCGACCCCATCGCCAACTTCAACGGCGATGCGGGCATCACTGTGCAGGACCTGTTCGACTTTCTCGGCGCCTACTTTGCCGGATGCCCATAGATTCTCGGCTTGTATTAATTGCGAGTCTCTAAGCCGGGCCGCCCGCGGAGGAAAAAACGCCTTGCGATGCGCCGGGGTGGGGTTATGCTGGAGTTGCGACACAAGCCGTCCGCCTGAGGAGCCACGACGCTGCCCGAGTTGAACCGCGATGGATGACACGGTGGCCGGGCTTTGCGCGTGGAGGTCCAGCATGTCCGTGACGCGTGACGACGGCCGAAAGCGGATACATCTGCGACAGTGTTGCATTCTGGGGGTCGCGGCATCCTTTTGCGCGGCCATCCCCGCATGGGGAGGCCCGCCCGGTGATTACGGCGATGCGCCGGTCGGTGATACCACGCAGGGCATCCTCGCCTACCCGGGCGTGCTGGCGCGCTGGACGACGAACTACCAGCACACCAACACGGTCGCCTCGCCCGTGCAGCACAACAACGGGACGTGGTTGAACCCGGGCGCCACGTTCTTCCTGGGCGACGTGCCGCCGCCGGTCAACCTGGACTCGCTGCTCAACCCCGGATCGCCCGACAACGACGCGTTCCCGCAGATCGTGGTCGACAACCTGGGCCCGATCCCGCGGGCCGAGGTGCGCCTGCGCGTGAGCACTTCGTCGACGCACACCGGCGCGACGTTCTACCTGAACATGTTCATCGACCAGAACCGCGACGGGCAGTGGAAGGACGGGTACTACCTCGGCACGCCCCTGGCCGCGTGGGTGCCCGAGTGGCAGATCGCGGACTATCCCATCAACGTCGCGCAGGCGGGCCAGGCGGTGGACCTGATCCTGTCGCCGATCGCGCTGGCGGACCCGCTCAACCCGGTGTGGGTGCGCACGATCGTGAGCGATACGCCGATCGGGACCATCCTCAAGGCGGGCGCTGCGTTCTGGGACACGACGATGCCGCAGACGCACGGGTACAAGGGCGAGATCGAGGACGTGTACCTGGGTTACAACCCCAACCCACCGCCCGCCGGACGATCGCCCGGCGTGTGGTTGCGGCAGATCTACTACTCCGGGCCCGTCGGCCAGCCCGGCCAGCGGCGTCCGGCGTGCGATGTGCGGTTCACCGGACCGAAGGAGATCGGCCTGGTGGCGTGTCCGGCGATCACCCCGATTCCGCTGGACTTTCAGGTCACCGACCTCCTCGGCGGGTGCGCGAACGCGGACGTGCTCATCGGCATCTACGGGATCGCGCCCATCAAGGGCGGGCCCGGGCCGCAGGTGAACCTCAACGCGGCCGGCCTGCCGGCGGGCTCGAACTTCGGCCCCGCCGGGCCCGCGATCGTGACGTGCCCGAACGGGCCGCCGAACCTCGCGTTGCCGGCCGCCGTGCAGGGCTTCGGCCGGTTGTGGCAGGGGACGGTCCCCGCGAGCCTGCTCGCGCCGAGGCTCAACATCCTTGACGGCTGCTACGCGGACCCGCCGAAAGTCTCGCGCCGCTGGCGGATCTTCGTCGAGACGCAGACCTGTGGGAGCGACCACCGCGGGCTGACCGTGGCGAACAAGCCGCGCCTGCCGCAGAACACAGCCGCCGCCGCGGCGATCAGCACGCTCGGCGGATCGGGCGGGCACGTAGACCTGCTCTACCCGGGGGCCGAAGAACCGTTCGACCGGCCGCCGGACCTGCCGTTCCCGAGCCCGGACTTCGCGAACTACCAGTTCCTGCTCAACACTCCGCCGTTCTCGGCGGCGGGACTGAGCGTCGAGCAATCACACTCGCCGCCGACCTCGCTCCGCCTGATCGACGCGAGCTACTTCGCGTTCGGCCCGGGCAGCGACCCATTCTTCCGCACGGACACTGTGACGTTCTGGTACTACTCGGAAGTCCTCGGCGTCAACTTGACGTCGGCGGACGGCCTGCTGATCCACGAAGACCTGCCGATCCTCCCCGGCGTGTGGCAGCAGCACGCCGTCACGCTTCCGCCGGGCTTCGAGCTCGGCACGATCGAGATCGCGGGCGGCGATGGATGGATCGACGACATCGAGCTCGTGCAGTCGCCGCGCCCGCCCAAGCCGCCCGAGAACGACTCGTGGACGATGCCGATCCCGATCGGGATCGGGCGCGACGGCGGAACCACGGTCGGGGCCACTCCGGACGGTTCGGCACCGTGCGATCCGACCGACGCGCCCGCGGACGTGTGGTTTAGTTTCACGCCCAACGCACCGTTGGTGACCATCGACACCGATGGCTCCGCGGTGCCGACGATCCTGTCGGTGCATCCGACCGCGGATTCCGGCCCCGGTCCCGCGCTGGCGTGCAGCAGCATCGACCCCACCCTCGGAACACCTCACACGGTCGTGCCCGTGCTACCCGGCGAGACTTATCTCATCCGCGTGGCTACACCGCTCGCGGGCGAGGTTTCGGTGCACCTGGATGAGCCGCTCCCGCCGCCGAACATCAACTGCGAGACCGCCGTTCCGGTGCAGGAGGGGGTCTATCCCTTCAACACCGCGCTGGCCCCGAGCGACGGGGTGGGCCCGATCGAGTGCTTCGACCCGGGCTCGGAGCCGTTCAGTGGCTGGTGTTGGTGGCGTTTCGTCGCGTCGGTCACCGGCGAGGCGACCGTGGACACGTGCGCCGCGGACGTAACGCCTGCGTCGCTGGAGGTCTATCCGGGCGGCGCCTGCCCGATCCCCGGCACGAGGCCGGTTCGATGCAACATCGGCGGTTGCGGCCATCAGGCCACCGTGTCGTTCCCCACCATCGCGGGTCATGCCTACTTCGTTCGCCTCGGCGGCCCGGAGGACCCGGCGAACAGGGGCCGGGGCGTCCTGACGATCTCCAGCCGCCCGACGTGTCGCGCCGATTTCAACAACTCGGGCGCCGCGAGCGTGCAGGACATCTTCGACTTCCTCGCGGCCTACTTCGCGGGCGACCCGCGCGCCGATTTCAACCTCAGCGGCGCGATCAGCGTGCAGGACATTTTTGATTTCCTGGCCGTGTACTTCGAGGGGTGCAACTGAAGCGTGCGGTTACGCCGCGGCAGGCGCGGCCGGCTTGGCCTTCTTCCCGCCCAGCACGCCGCTCCACTGCACGAGCATCCCGACGAACGCGACCACGCCCCAGATCGCCAGCCACGCGGCGGGCGTGCGGTCGAACACGGTGCGCCACGGCGCGCCGAAGGCGTTGCTCAGCCACACCAGGCACGGGATCCAGATCGCGGCGCCAAAGAGGCTCGTCACCGCGCCCGCGGCCCAAGTCGGCATCGCCAACCCGAGCACCACGCCGCCGGCCAGGCCGATCACGGCCGCGAGGCCGACAACCGCCTGGTGCGCACTGGGCAGAGCGGCCCACTGCGTGCGGACTTCGCCCGTCGCGGTCGCCCAGGCCTCGCTCACGCGATCGGCCACGGGCCGCAGATTGTCCGGGACCTTCACCGGGTCACCCGCGCCGTCGCCCTTGACGCTGGACGCCAGGTCGTCCAGCTTCGCCAGCGTTGCGCTCACGCCGCGTTCATCGAGCAAGTTGGCGGCCATGACGCGGAAGCCATCGGCAGATGCGCCAGTGTCGGCCGCATCGCTCGCCCACGCATTCTGCGTCGATCGCGCCGTTGCGGCCGGCACCCACTCGTGACCGTTGAATCGCTCCCAACCGTCCTCGATCTCCACGCCCTCGGCGCCCGACGCGACCGGGCCCGATGACGACGAGCCCGAGAGGGGGTGGAACTGAAGCACGGCCGCGGCGATGAGCGGCAACGCCGCCCCCATCACCACGCCGACGCTCACCGCCATCGCCGAGCGGTAGAGCAAGAGCCCGACAACCAAGCCGGCGATCAACCCGAGCCCCACGCCGTGCCACACGGTGAGCGAGGCGCCCCAGCTTGTCGAAGGCACGATGAGCCCGCCCAGGAGCCCGCCCGTGATCGCCGCGAGGGTGATCAGCAGCGGCTTGAGCACGCGGCGTCCGGCCAGCCACAGCACCAGCCCGACGGCCATACCCAACGCCACCACCGCGTGGATCCCCCACGGCAGCGAGTTGAGACCTTCAAGGGCCCGGCTCATCAGATTCAGCAGCGCCTCGAACACACCGACCTGCCCTTCCCCGCTCCTTCGCCCTCAAGAATCGGACCGGCGAGCAGCGGTTCGTGACCCGACCGCCCAACACCCGAACAAACAGACCGTTCGGGCACGGCGGCGACCGGGCTGACCCTGTGTGGTTGGGAATGGACCGCATGACCTTGCAGGCCGCCCCAACCGGCGGCCATGGTCGGCCGATGTCCTGTCTTCAACTCCCCCCACCCCCACCCCGAACCCCAACCCCAACCCCGACTGAGCAACCCAAACCCGTAACCCACCCACCGAGGGGCGGCCGGACGATGAACAATCCGACCGTCCACTACTTTGGAAAGCAGCACCGCTTTGGGCAAGAAATCGAGCAAGAAGAACCCGGGGTTGGCGGGCAAGCCGCCCGCAAAGCCGTCGCAGGCGTCAAAGCCCGAATCGGGGCCTCCCGCGAGCGCGGGGCGGAACGGCGCGATCCTGAAGCGCCCCATCGCCGAGGGCGCCCGCGCGGCCGAGCTCCGCGCCCGGCTGGACACGCTGCGCGTGAAGATCGACGCCGCAGACGAGCGGTTGATCGAGCTGCTCAACAAGCGGGCCCGCTGCGTCGTCGAAGTAGGCAAGATCAAACGCGAGCTGGGCATCCCCATCTACGCCCCGCACCGCGAGGCCGAGGTGCTGGCCAAGGTCCAGAAACTCAACGACGGCCCGCTACCGGCCCGCACCATCGAGGGCGTGTACCGCGAGCTGATGTCGGGCTCGTTCCGGCTGGAGCTGCCGCTGCGCATCGGTTATCTGGGCCCGGCGGGGAGCTACTCGCACCTGGCCGCGGTCAAGCACTTCGGCACCAGCGTGGACTTCGAGGACCTGCGCGCGATCGAGGGCGTGTTCACCGAGGTGGCCCGCGGCCACGTGGACTACGGCCTGGTGCCGATCGAGAACTCCATCGGCGGCGGGATCGCCGAGACGCTGTCGGCGTTCCAGGAGTTCCACAGCGACGTGAACATCTACGCCGAGGTGCAGATCGAGGTGCACCACGCATTGCTGGCCAACTGCCCGCCCAGCGGCGTGCGCGAGATCCATTCCAAGCCCGAGGTCTTCCAGCAGTGCCGAACATGGCTGGCCACGCAATACCCGCAGGCCGAGCTCGTGTCCGAGGCCTCCAGCAGCCGCGCGGCCATGCGGGCCGCGGAGGCCGGGCCGGAGGCGGGCATCGCCGCGATCGGCAGCGTGCTCGCGGCCGAGATCTACGGCGTCACGGTGATCTTCGAGAACATCGAGGACAACGCCAGCAACATCACGCGGTTCTTCGTGATCTCGCGCCAGAAGGCGCTCCCCGGCCCGAAGGACGCCGACGGGCGCAGCAGCGGCGACAAGACATCGATCATGTTCACGACCGAGAACTCGCCGGGCGCGCTCGTCAACGTGCTGTCAGTCTTCCAGCGCGCCGGGATCAACCTCAGCCACATCGACAAGCGTCCCAGCGGGCGGACCAACTGGGCGTACTCGTTCTTCATCGACGCCGCGGGCCACATCGACGACCCGTGGTTCGCCTCCGCGGTGGCGCAGGCGCGAGGGCTCTGCCGCGAACTGCACGTGCTGGGAAGCTACCCGCGGAGTAAGCGGATCCTGTAGTCCGTGAATCGGCGGCGACGCGCCCTATTCAACACCCGAAGCAAACCGCGGCGACACAGAGACGCAAGGCCGCGCCGGCCCCCCCATTCGCGGGCTCGGAGGCAGGTGAGCCCACGGGGACGGAAACACATTGGCGTCGGACCTTGCGTCTCTGTATGCCGCGGCGAGAGAGGAACAAGAGCGTCATAAGGCCGCCGTGGGTTGAACGCGAACTCACGGGCGTTCAACCCACGGGCGGACCCAACAAATGCGTGCTTCAGGCCGCCTTGCGCGGCGAGCGTCGAGGCTCGATGATTCCCATGCGGACAAGGAACTGACCGGCCTGCTCGATCTCGCCGAGCGTGTAGCCGTCGAGACAGGATGGACGCAGGGCGCCGGCGGCGATATCGGTCGGGTAGACCCATCGTCCGCCGTTGCGTTGAGCGACCTCGACGACGGCCTTGAGCGCGGCCTCGGCCGCGTCGCACAGACGCTGCGGATCGATCTCCGCACCCGCCCCGTCCCTGACCCGATCTTCGTTGCTGCTCGCCATATGGTCCCCCTTTGCTGTTCTTGGACGGGCCGCCGCACGGACGATCGGCCTGTCGCGGGGCTATTCGCAGGTCATCCCACGCGGGATGCGGAATTCTGCCTGCGTGTCAACAACTGTTTCGGAACGTAACCGCTGTCATTTCCGCGGCGTTCTCCGCGGAAACTCGCTCCATATGCGGCCTCGCGGCGTGCGGTTCGTTTCGCTCGGCCGTCACCGGCAATACGTTCCGCGAACGCTGCGGGTTTGGGTCATCCTCGTTCAAGGGCTCGCGAGCGAGCGCAAGACACCGCGCCACGGGTCTTTACGCCCGTGAGAAGTATCGAAATACATCGATCTCAAACGATCTCAGCGCGGGCGATGGGCACGACGGGTTCGGGGCTCTCGCGCGTCAATGTTTGTGAGGACGCGGTCGCGGTTGCGACTTGAACGCTGTCGAAGGGAGCCGCTCACGGCGTTCGGATTCATGGACAACCGGCGAAGAACGCCGCGAGGAAGTCGAACAGGTCGCCGAGGTCGGTCTCGCCCGAACGGTTGAAGTCGGCGTCGGGAGAGACGACGAACCAGTCGTGGAGGTACGCGAAGAGGTCGCCGACCCCGACGATGCCGGAAGCGTCGTAATCCGCGCGGCAGGATGTGCCCTGAAACTCGTAAGGGCCGAGGTCGATCGCGCCCGACTGACCCACGCCGAGGTTGGGCGTGCCGGAGTCGTCGTGGATGCGGGGGGCGCCGGAGAGGTCGAAAGGGATCGGCTCCTGATAATCCATGTCACCGTCGAAGTCGTCGTAGTCGCTGGGGAGCCAGGACACGTCGCCGATGTCGATCGCCGGCGATGAAGCGGACAGTCGAAAGTCGTTGTCGAAGTAGGTCTCGGCTAGCCCGTCGGGTCCGAGCGGCGCGACCAGGCGGGGAGAGGCGAAAAGCACGCGCGGGCCGACCACAGCCGTCCGAGCTTGCAACTGGATCTCCCGGTTCTCCACGTCGAGACAACAGCGAGAGACCGCGAGGGAGTTCGCGCCACCGAGCCGGGCCGGACGACCGGACAGGGAAGTCACGATGGACCCCACAAACACGGCGTCCAAGCCGCCAGACATCACCGTTTGATTGGTGTCGGCGGTCGCGATCGTGCAGCCCCGGACGATGACGGAACCGGACCCGCCAATCAGGGGTCGGGCATACTCATCAGTCAACGACGGAGTCGGTGCGCCCACGACAAGGCATTGTTCAAGAGTAAGCCACCGGCCAACACGGAAGACCAGGTTCCCCCATCCATGCTCGTCCAACGTATTACCTTGGACTACGCACCGGTACATCTCGACCCGTGATGCCCAGATAACGCCGTCATCGCATTGATTCCCCTCGACCTTGCAATCTCGCAACGTGACCCAACTATGGTCCGTGGCGAAGACCGCCGCGCCGGTGTTGTCGATCAAGCGACAGTTGACCAGCGTCATGTACGAGGCAGCATAGTCCTGATCGCTGCGAATACCCGCACTGTCGGCGGCTCGCCCTCCCCGGATGGTGAGGTCTTGCAGCATCACCCAGTCCGCCGGACCGGCCGTGACGACCGTGTACTCATTATCGCCCCGGTTGGTAAACCCTGCACCGTCATCGCGCAACACATCGCCGGTCAGCACGGTGACGAACGCCACAGGATCGTGCGCATCTGGGTTCGGGTGACCCAACCCGGCGAAGCCACCCGTGAGCGCCATCCCGCTCGTCACCCTGAAAGGTGCCCATCGATTCTCATTCCGCGGACAGTACACTCCTTCGGCGATATGTATATTACGATAGTCGGCTTGCACAGCCCGCGCATGTTCGAGTGCGGGGCCCAGCTCGGAGTACGCCGTCGCCCACGACGCACCGTCTCCTCCCGGCGGGGCGTCGTCGTCCACATACACGGTGACGTACGCCTGGGCATGCACCACGGACGCCGTCGCCAATGCGGCGATGGCCGCAAGGTTGCGGATGGATCGCGAATCGGGGAGCGTGGCGGTCGTTGCGTTCTCGCTCCCCGCCGCAACGGCGGCGCTTCGGAAGAGACGGTCAATTTCTCGGATCGCTTCTGAGAACGACATGAGTGGATGCTCGTTGTGGGGACGGAGCCAGTCATCCCCCGCACACGCGCGAAAGGCGACATCCGCTCTCGATCGGCCAACCGCCCACCCCATCGGGAGAAATCAAAATCGAAGGTCCCCCGCCCGGACCGCCCGCCGCTCCGGCCCTACGCTCGCCCCGGAGACGGTCCGAGGTGGAACTTCGAGCGTGCGGAGCGAGGTCGCGGGGCATCCCGGCGGTGGTGGTCGAGCGTGGCCTGATCGGTCGAGCGCGGCCGATCTGCGCCTGGGGTTCATCTCGCCGCGGGGGCGGCTGACGCCGGACACGATCTCCGGCATGCCCTACCGAATGCGCGCGGAACTCACCGAACGCTTCGGCGAGGTCGTCACCTTCGGCGAGGATGCGGGCGAGCCCCTCCACCGCCGGCGGGTCGTCCCCGAACGGATCCGCGTGCTGGGCCGGCCCGTCGTCCGATCGGCCTGGATGGGCCTGAAGCGGGCCCGCGCACGGTGGGCCGATCTTCGGCCGCGTGCGGTTTGCCGCACGATGCTCGCCGCAGCGCACGCCCGATCGTCGCGCCTGCAGCGCGACATCGACGCGCACCCGACGGATGTGCTCTTCGGGTGCTGCATCAGCACGCTGCTCGTGGGCCTCCGCACGCCCACGCCGATCGTTTATTACTCCGACGCGACCGCCCGCATCATCAACGGCACCTACCCCAGCGCGACCCGGCGCGGGAGCGGCTACCGCGAGGCGTGCGACGAGCTTGAGCGGACGGTGATGGGCAAGTGCGCCGCCGCGATCTTCGCAAGCCGCGCGGCGCTGCGGTCCGCGATCGAGGACTACGGGCTCGACCCAGGGCGGGGGCACCTGGTGGAGATGGGGGCGCACGTCACGCCGGGCCCGAACGATCGCATCGGCCCGTTGCCTATCCACTCGCGCCGGATCCGGCTGTGCATCGTGGCGTCCGACCCGATCCGGAAGCAACTGCGCCTCGCGGTGCGAACGACCGAGCTCCTGTGTGACATGGGTTGGAACGCGGAGCTCGTGCATATTGGTGCGCCCGCCCGTGCGGTTTCACGCTCATCCACCACGAACTCGCTCGGGCGCTTGCGCCTCTCCGATCCGCACGATCGCGCCCGGCACGCCGCAACACTCGCCGATTCTCACCTCATGCTCCTACCCTCGCTCGGCGAGGCGTTCGGCATCGCCCCCTGCGAAGCGGCGCACTTCGCACGCCCGAGCATCGTCAGCGACGCCGGCGGCCTGCCCACCGTGGTGGAGCACGGAGTGACCGGGCTGGTCCTGCCGGTGGCGGCGTGCCCCTTGGATTACGCCCGCGCCATCGACGCGCTGCTGAACGATGAGCCTCGATATCGAGCGATGTCGCTCGCGGCGCACGCGCGTGCGCAGGGCGTGCTGAACTGGTCGCGATGGGCGGATCGCACAACGCGGATCATCGAAAACGTCGCCGCGGGACGCGGATCGGGACTCTTGGCCGTGCGCTCCGCGGCCCGAATCGCGGCCTTTCCGGCTCCGTGACGTCATCGTCCGCGGACGGCGACGCCCGCCCGATCGTCTGTCAACATCCCGTTCGCATGGACGCTCACCCGAACGGGCTGCTCCTGCGGCAATGAGCGAGCTTTCTTTCACCGCGCCGCGTGGTCCCGGGCCGATAGGTTGGGCACAGGGCGCCTCCGTCACACGGATCGGCCCTCGGAAAGGAGGTCGTCAAGACCGCCCTTTGCGGACGGCGCGTGCGGATCGGCTCCACGAGATCCACACGCCACGGTGGCTCCGCCTGCTCTCCCCTCGCTGCGGCGAAGACCCGGTCATAGCACCGGACTGAGGGAGCCGGCCCGAGCCCGTCGCGTGTGCCGATCGAGCCCATCCGTCACGGACCGCCGACCAGGCGCGTAGCTGACCGCCTGGCCAGACGTCAACCGCCAGTCCATCGGGGAAGGCCGGCCAAACGCCGCCCTTCCCCGTTTCATTTTTGTTAGGCCTGCGACGATCCACCGGGGGCGAAAAGGCCCATTGCCATACCGCTTTTCGGATTTGTGCTTGCGAAAGGGGTTGACAGCGATCATTTTCTGTATATCAATATCCGAAAGTCTTGAAATGCCTTGGCCGCGTCGATCGGAAGGCGATCAGGAAAGGAGACCGGGCCGTGTCACGACCTCCCCTCCACGCGTTGGGTGCAGCCGCCGGAGCACCGGCGCATGCGGCCTCGACACTCACCCCCTCCGACTCCGAGAAGCACGCCGTGGGTCTGGCGTTCGGCGTTTCGGCCGCGGCCGCGGTGCTGTGGATCGTCGCGGTGCTCATCGGCGCCCAGGTCAGTTATTCGCTCACTCCGCGCCCGCTTCCGATCGCGAACCCACGGCTGGCCGCGCTCCCGCCCGGGCCGATGCTCGATGGGGAGGGTGTGGAGATCGGCGGCGAGATCTTTCATGAGACGTGCGTGGCCTGCCACGGCGCGTCCGGCATGGGCATCGCCGGTAACGGCAAGAACCTGGTCTACAGCGACTTCGTGGCCAACACCGACGATGCCGCACTCGTGGCGTTCATCAAGAAAGGGCGCGACCCGGGCGACCCGGCGAACACCACGGGCGTGGGCATGCCGGCCAAGGGCGGCAACCCGACGCTCACCGATCAAGATATCCAGGACGTGGTGACGTACCTGCGCAGCCTCCAGGACCCGCGGCGCGTCCCGCCCGCGAAGGACGAAGCCCCGGCGCCCACGGAACCCAGCACAAACGAGAAGAACTGACCGCCAACGGCGAACGCGCGTTCGTCGTCAACGGTCGCGACTCCGACCCCGGCACAGAGGAGCCATCCATGAACCGTCCAACCCGCACCCGAGCCCGATTCCGAGCGGTGATCACCGCCGCGGTCGCGCTCACGGCGATCACGCTCGGCGGAGAGATCATCCCCGCGTCGCCGGCCGAGGCCCAGCAATCTCGGCGCGATCGGCGTAAGCAGGACGCCAAGCCGATCGAACTGGCTGGCGAACAGCTCGCCGAACTCCAGAAGATCGCGCAGGAGCGCAAGCTCAACCCCGACGACCTGATCGCGGCCGCCAAGACGTACATGCCCAGCGGGCGGCACGACGACTTCATCCTCTTCGCCTCCGGTGGTCAGAGCGGCCAGGTATACGCCATCGGTGTGCCGTCGATGCGTCTGCTCCGCTCGATCGCCGTGTTCACGCCCGAGCCCTGGCAGGGCTACGGCTACAACGGCGAGGCCGACCCGGTCCGTGAGTCGCTCAAGATCAACGGCCGCCCCGTGGAGTGGGGCGACACGCACCACCCGTCGATCTCCGAGACAGACGGCGTGTACGACGGCCAGTTCCTCTTCATCGGCGACAAAGCCAACGCCCGCCTGGCGGTGATCGACCTGCGCGACTGGGAGACCAAGCAGATCGTCAAGAACCCGCTGACCGATTCCGACCACGGCGCCGCCTTCGTCACCCCGAACACCGACTACATCATCGAGGGCGGTCAGTACCCCACCGTGCTGGGCTACGGCTACGCCCCGCCGGAGGACATCAAGAAGTCGTACCGGGGCATGGTGACGCTCTGGAAGTTCGACCGTGAGAAGGGTCGCATCGACAAGGACAAGTCCTTCGCCATCGAGCTGCCGCCGTACGACCAGGACCTCGCGGACGTGGGCAAGCTCGCCAGCGACGGCCTGTTCTTCCTCAACTCGTTCAACACCGAGATGGCCATGGGCGGCATCGAGAGCGGCAAGCCCCCGCTTGAAGCGGGCGCGAGCCAGCGCGACATGGACTACATGCACATCATGGACTGGCGGAAGGCCGAGGCCGCCTACAAGGCCGGCAAGGTGGAGAAGATCAACGGGTTCCCCGTCATCCGCCTGGCGACGCTCGTGTCCGAGGGCCTGCTCTGCTTCGCGCCCGAGCCCAAGAGCCCGCACGGCGTGGACGTGACCCCCAACGGCCAGTACCTGGTCGTCTCGGGCAAGCTCGACCCGCACGTCACGGTCTACTCGACCGAGAAGATCCGCAAGGCCATCGAACAGAAGCAGTACACCGGCACGGACGAGTTCGGCATCCCCATCCTCGACTTTGACGCCGTCAAGGAGGCGCAGGTCGAGGTCGGCCTTGGCCCGTTGCACACGCAGTTCGACAACAACGGCTACGGGTACACCTCGCTCTTCCTCGACAGCGCGGTCGCGCGGTGGTCGCTCGGCGGCGAGTACACCGCCAAGAGCGGCGAGCAGCCGTGGAAGCTCATCACCAAGACGCCGATCCAGTACAACATCGGCCACCTGTGTATCGCCGGCGGCGACACCGTCAACCCCGACGGCCACTACCTGGTCTCCTTGTCCAAGTGGTCGGTGGACCGGTTCCTCACCACCGGGCCGCTGCTGCCGCAGAACTTCCAGTTGATCGACATCAGCGAGAAGGGCACGAAGATGCCCGTGATCTACGACATGCCGATCGGCATGGGCGAGCCGCACTACGCCCAGATGATCAAGGCCGACAAGGTCAAGAGCTTCACGACCTATGAGCTGGGCTGGAACCCGCACACCCAATCCATGGATCCCGCCGCTCCCAGAGTCGGCAAGGAAGGCGTCGTGCGTGACGGCAACAAGGTCACGGTCAACATGACCGCGATCCGCAGCCACTTCAATCCCGAGCAGGTCGAGGTCCAGGAAGGGGACGAGGTGACCTGGCGCATCACCAACACCGAGCGGGCCCAGGACGCGACCCACGGATTCTGCATCGGCGGGCTCAACATCAACCTGAGCCTGGAGCCCGGTGAGTACGCCGAGTTCAAGTTCAAGGCCGATCGCGCCGGCACCTACCCCTTCTACTGCACCGAGTTCTGCTCGGCGCTGCACCTGGAGATGATGGGCTACCTGCACATCAAGCCGTCCAAGCAGGCGGCGGCCGGCCAGGATCACTGAATCCTCAATCGTCTGTTCAGGCCGCGCGGCGCTGCCGCGCCCCGCGGCCATTCCACGGGGGGGATTTCACCTTCGGACACGTGCGCCGGTCCATCGTTCCCGCGCGTGCGGGCCCATCGTCCTCACGAGGAGCGCCGATGTCGAGATTCATTCAACAGATCGTCGGTCCGCGGGTGCCGCTGGAAGAGCTGCGGCTTCGCCGCTGGCGGTACCTGACGCCGTCGATCTTTCTCTCGCTGGCCCGTGTGCTGCTGCTGGTTTCGGCGTTCCTGCCGTGGTGGCACATGGAGCTCACCGCCCCGCAGTACCCCGACGGGCTCTTCCTGACCGCGTACGTCAATCACCTCACCGGCGACGTGCGCGAGATCGACGGGCTCAACCACTACATCGGGATGCGCCCGCTCGGCGATGCGGCACAGTTCGAGAAGTTCATCGCGATCTGGGCCATCATCGCGATGGTGCTGCTGGTCGAAGGGGCGATGTTCGTCCACAGCCGTTGGGCCGTGCTGCTGGCGGTGCCGGCGATCTTTTTCCCGGCCGGGTTCCTGGTCGACCTTCAGTTCTGGATGGCGCACTTCGGGCAGAACCTAGATCCCAAGGCGCCGCTGAGCTCGTCGATCAAGCCGTTTACCCCGACGGTTCTGGGCGAAGGGGGCATCGGCCAGTTCCGCACCTACGCATCGGTCGGCATCGGGCTGTGGGTAGCCGTCGGCTGCTCCGCGCTCACCATCGTCGGCTTCTACTTCCATCGACGCGCGTACAAACCGTTGCACGACCGAGAGTTCGCCGAACGCCGCGCCGCACAGGCGGTTCCCTCATGCGCCACCTGAGCACCATCATCCTGGCACTGGCGTGCTCGCTGGCGGCCACCGCCGGCGCGTTTGCCGACGACCACAGCCCGCCGCCCTCCGCGGCCGCTCCCGCGCCCTCCGCCGCGGAACAACAAACGCCGCGGAACACGGGCCGGATCGCGGCCATGATCGCCGCCGCGCCCGAGGGATCGACCGTCGTCGTGCCGCCGGGGGTCTACACCGAGCACCTGCGGATCGAGAAGGCCATCCGCCTCGTCGGACGCGACGATTCCAGCCCCAACGGCGAGCGGGCGGTCATCGACGGCGGCGGCAACGGCGACATCGTCGAGATCGCCGCCGAGGGCGTGGAGCTCCGCGGGTTCATCATCCGCAACACCGGTATTAACCTCGACCGGGAGAACTGCGGCATCCGGGCCGTGGCGCCCCGTGCCCTCATCGAGGACAACGTGCTCGAGGACGTGCTCTTCGGCATCGACCTCAAAGCCTCGCCCGACTCGGTCGTGCGCGGCAACCGGATCGGGGGCAAGAAGCTCGACATCGCCCGGCGCGGCGACGGGCTCCGTCTGTGGCGCAGCGACCGGGTGACCGTCGAGGCCAACACCATCCACGACGGGCGCGACGCGATCCTCTGGTACTCCACCGGTGTGACCGTGCGCGGCAACCGGTGCGTGCGCTGCCGCTACGGCCTGCACCTGATGTTCAGCGACGGTGTGACGCTCGACGGCAACACCCTCGAGGGCAACTCCGTCGGCGTGTATTTCATGTACAGCAAGAACCTCACGCTCATCAACAACCGGCTCATCCGCAACCGCGGCCCCAGCGGCTACGGCCTGGGGCTAAAGGAGACCGACCTCTTCCGCGTCGAGGGCAACTTGTTCGTCGGCAACCGCGCGGGCGTGTACGCCGACGGCTCGCCCCTCACCACGCAGCAACCCGGGATCATCCGCGGCAACACCTTCGCCCAGAACGACACCGCGCTGGCGTTCCTCCCGAACGTGCGCGGCAACGTCATCAGCGGGAACAACTTCCTCGACAACATCGAGCAGGTGTCGGTGCTGGGCCGCGGAGACCTGAGCAAGAACGACTTCGCCGCCGACAAGCGCGGCAACTTCTGGAGCGACTACACCGGCTACGACGCCGACCACGACGGCGTCGGTGACTACACGCACGAGCCGCAGCGGCTGTTCGAGGACATGCTCGATCGCGAGCCCAAGCTCCGCCTGTTCCTTTTCAGCCCGGCGCAGCAGGCGGTCGAGTTTGTCGGTCGCGCCCTGCCCGCCGTGCAGCCGGAACCCAAGTTCACCGATCCCTTCCCGCTGATGAACCCGGTCGCGGTGACCCACGCCGATGGGCACGCGTCCGTCGTTGCCGGCTCGGGCCGGGCCGTGATGCTCTTGCTGGGCGGGGTACCGCTTGGCGTGGGGTTGTTGGCGTTCGGCGGCGACCTGATCCGCCGCATGGCCGGACCCCGCCCGTGCCGCGTTCGACGCGCATCGGCGCCGACAGGAGGCATTTCATGATCCGCATCGAAGGGCTGCGCAAGCGATTCGGCCGCTTCACCGCCGTGGACGGGGTTGACCTGACGGTCGGCGCCGGCGATTCGCTGGCGCTCTGGGGCGTCAACGGCGCGGGCAAGACCACCGTGATCCGCTGCGTCCTCGGCCTGCACCGCTTCAAGGGCCGCATCACGGTCGGTGGAATCGACGTGACCCGGCGCGGCAAGGCCGCTCGCCGGCTCATCGGCTATGTCCCGCAGGAACTCGGCTTCTACGACGACCTGCGGGTCGCCGAGGCGGTGCGGTTCTTCGCCCGGCTCAAGCAGACCCGACCCGGGTCGGTCGACCAGGTCCTGCACGGCGTGGGCCTCGACGGGCACGGCGGCAAGCGCATCCGCGAGCTCTCCGGCGGGATGAAGCAGCGCCTCGCCCTGTCGATCGCCCTGCTCGGCGACCCGCCCGTGCTCATCCTCGACGAGGTCACGGCCAGCCTCGACGCCTGCGGCCGCGCGGATTTCATTGGCATGTTGCGTCAGAGGGCCGGGCTTTCCGACGGCCACGGAATCGGCTCGCCCGAACCGTCGCGCACGATCGTCTTCGCCTCGCACCGCGAGGACGAGATCCACGCCATGGCCCGGCGCGTGGTGGTGATGGACCGCGGCCGCGTGGTCCGCGAACTCCCGGCCGAGGGGTTCAGCGCCGACCTGGCCGCGCCCAACCTTGTCCGCCTGCACATCGACGTGCCCGACCGCGACCGGGCGGCCCGCGTGCTGCGAACGCACGGTTACTCGCCGCACCTGAACGGGGTCGGGCTGATCGTGCCCGTATCGGCCAACCGCCACGCGTCGGTGCTGGACCTGATGTCTGGCGCCAGCATCGACGTCCGCAAGCTGGAACTGCTTGCGGGCACGGTCGGACACGCCGCCGGAACCGGAGACGCCGAATGAGCACGCACCAAGCCGCCGTCGCCGCACGAACCACCCGAGAGCATCCGTGCTGGTGCCCTGTGGGCATGTTCGGCAACACGTTCGCCGTTGCCGGGCGCGAACTGCGCGACGCCCTGCGCAGCCGCTGGTTTGTGCTCTACACCATCGCGTTCATCGCGCTGGGGCTGGGGGTCTCGTACATCTCCGCCGCGGCCTCGGGCGCTTCCGGGCTCTCGGGCTACGGTCGCACCAGCGCGGGGCTGGTCAACCTTGTGCTGCTCGTCGTGCCGCTCATGGGCCTGACGGCGGGCGCGGGGTCCATCGCCTCCGATCGCGAACGCGGCATGCTGGCGTACCTCCTCGCCCAGCCGGTCACGCGCTGGGAGGTCCTGCTGGGCAAGTACGTCGGCCTGACCGCCGCCCTCGGCGGGTGCATCTGCACCGGGCTGGGCGTGTGCGCGGGCATCCTCTCCTGGAAGGGCGCGGCGGCGGACCCGGCGGGCCTGCTGTGGCTCGCCGGGCAGGCGTTCGGCCTTGCGCTGGCCATGCTGAGCGTCGGCCTGCTCATCTCCGTGCTGGCCCGCAAGGGCAGCGTGGCCATCGGCACCGCCGTGTTCACGTGGCTCGCCCTGGCGCTACTGACCGACCTGGGCGTAATGGCCGGCGTCATGGCCCTGCGCACGCGCATCGAGACGCTCTTCACGCTCAGCCTGGCCAACCCGCTCCAGGTGTTCAAGATGTGGAGCCTCTACTCCACCGAGGCCTCGCTCGACGTCCTCGGGCCGGCCGGCCTGTACGCCGACGATCGCTTCGGCGCGACCCTGCCGTGGGTGTTCGCCGCAGCGATGCTCGCTTGGGTAGCCGTGCCGATCGCCCTCGCGGGTAAGATCTTCAACAGGAGATCGGTGACGTGAACATTGACGCTTGTGTGGCCGCCGATGCACCGCGGAGGTGCGGAGTTCGCGGAAGGAAGGGAGGAGTTGACTTTCTGTCTCCGCGCACTCCGCGACTCTGCGGTGAAGTTCTGAAGCTGGGCTTGGGGGTCTATTCCATGACCCCGGCGGAGTGGCGCGAAATCGCGCGTGCTTCCGCCATCGCCCTCGTCGCGGCCGTCGGCGGTTGCGGCGATACCCAGTCCTCAGGCCCGCCGCCAATCCGGCTCGGGCGCGACGAGTGCGCCGAGTGCGGCATGATCATCAGCGAGGACCGCTACTCGGCCTCGTTGGTCGTGGACGATCGCGGCCTGCGAAAGCCCCTGCTCTTCGACGACATCGGCGACCTGCTCGATTACGAGCGCACGCATCCCGAACTTCGCACGCTGGCTCGCTACGTCCACGACCAGACCAGCCGGGCCTGGATCGATGCCGCGAGCGCGAGTTATGTGCATGCCGACTCCATCCACACGCCGATGGGGTCGGGCCTGGCCGCGTGCGTGACGCGGGCCGAGGCCGAGCAGTTGGCCAAGCCGATCGACGGGCGGGTGATGACGTTCGACGAAGTCCGGGCGTTCAGGCAGACCTGGATGGAACAGAGGTATGGCAAGCCGGCCGCGCCGGGTGAGTCCCCGCCAACGGACCCGGGGAACGGCTGAGCCGACGCCCATTCCCATCCGCGCGGCGCAAAAGATGAAATCTCAAAAAGCACAACGCCGCAACCCCTGGGGATTGCGGCGTTTGACGGGAAGTGGAGGCGACGAGACTCGAACTCGTGACCTCTTCCATGCCATGGAAGCGCTCTACCAAAACTGAGCTACGCCCCCGTCTGTGGCATCGATCGGGCCGAACGGGCCCCGGGCCGACTTGTGAGCCGGAAGGATAGGCCCCGGCGTGCGGTACCGCAACCGCCGCCCCGCGCGCCACGGCAAGGCTCAGGCCCGAAAACCGCCCTCAGCCTCTCAACCCGTATCCCGCCCTCCGTTCTCTCGCAACGGTTGCCGGCTTCCGAGGGCGGCCTCCACCGCCCCCTGCACGGCTTCAACCGACACCTGTTCGATGCGGCAGCGGTCGGGGTGGTCGTCGGCCAGTTCTTCGGCCGGCAGAGTGAGGTCGGCGACGACGTCGATCCGGACCCCGGCCGACGGCGAGGGCGGGAGCGTGGTCCAACGCGGGTCGGTCGGGCCGAAGAGCGTGACGGTCGGCACGCCGAACGCCGCGGCGATGTGGCGCGGGCCGGTGTCGTTGGTCACCAGCACGGCCGCACGCTGGATGATGCCCTTGAGCGAGCCGATCGTCGCGCCCAGCCCGGTCAGCCCGGCCACGCCCTCAGGCCCGCCCGCCGCGACCACACGCTCCACCACGTCGCGCTCGCCCGGTGAGCCGTTGACGAGCACGCGCAGCCCGTGCGTCGAGTGCAGCCACGCAGCCAGGGCGCCGAACCGATCCGCCGGCCAGCGCTTGGCCGCGTTATTGGCCCCGGGGTTGAGCACCGCGAACGGGCCAGCGTTGTCCACCCCCGCCGCGGTGAGAACGCGCTCGGCCTCGCGGTCCTGCTCGGGCGTGCTCTCCAGTTCCAGCGCGGGAGTCGAGCGCGACGAGTCCTGATCGTCCAGCACCGCATCGGCCAGTTGCAGGTAGTAGTCCACGGCGGGCACGCACGCCCACCGCCCATCGGGCCGCTTGGGCGCCTTGAGTCGATCGGTGAGCAGAATGCCGCGCCCGTCGCGGTCGTAGCCGATCCGCCTCGGGATGAACGCCAGGCGCGTGATGAGCGCGGTGGAGAAGGAGTTGGTGAGCAGCACGGCCGCGTCGTACCGGCGCGGACGCAGACGCGAGGCGACCAGCTTCGGCCCCATCACGCCCTGGGCACGATCGACGTGCACCTCGTCGAAGAAGTCTGTTCCGGCGAGCAGTTCATCCAGTCCCGGGCGCAGGAGCGCCCCGATGAACGCACCCGGCAACGCGGCCCGCAGCCGCCGGAACGTCGGCGTTGCCATCACCACATCACCGAGCCAGCTCGGACAGACCACCAGAAGCCTTGTCGGGCGGGATGACACGCGGGAGCTTAGGGAGGGGGGGTAGAGGTGGGTAAACGGTGAGACGCAAGAGGCAAGCGGTGACCGGTAAGCCGGAGTGGCGGGCGGTCATGCCTGCTGCCCCGCGTGCGTGAGAACGGTGTTCGTGGCGGCGGCGAAGTCAGGGACGCGGTGGCCCACGCGTACGCAGGAGATTGGGCCACCGCCGACGAGAATCGTCTGCGACAGGGGCAGCCCCGCCGCGAGCGCGGCCTCGATGTCGCGCTCGGAATCGCCGATCATCCACGAGCGGGCGAGGTCGAGGCCCAGGTCGGCCGCAGCCTGAAGGAGCATCCCGGGCGCGGGCTTTCGCCAAGAGTGCTCGGTGTTCCACGGCGCGGTCACGCCTTTGGGGTGGAAGGGACAGAAGTACACCGCGTTCAGCTCCACCCCGGCCTCCGCCCGGATGAGTTCACGCAACCGAAGGTTCGTGGCGACCACCTGCTCGATCGTGCAACGGCCGCGGGCGACAGCGCCCTGGTTAGTGACGCACACCAGCCCGAACCCCGCCGCGTGCAGCCGTGCCAAGCCCCGGGCCACTCCGGGGAGCAGCCGAACAAGGGCGGGGTTGTAGAGATCGCCGAAATGCTCCAGCACGGGCCCGAGATCGCGGTTGGCGATGAGCGTGTCGTCGCGGTCGAGGAAGACGGCCGACCTGGGCATCGTGGCAACGGTATGACCGCGTGGAGCCTCTCCCCCGGCCGCCGACCCCTTGCTCGCCTCCGGCGTGGAGCCGCGAGGTTCCATACCGGGCGCGGATTCCTACCATTGCCCGCCCATGGCCGACCCGACACCCCCACAAATCCGTAACTTCTCGATCATCGCCCACATCGACCACGGCAAGAGCACGCTGGCCGACCGGCTTTTGCAGGCGACCAACGCGGTCTCGCCGCGCGAGGCACGCGAGCAACTGCTCGATTCGATGGACCTTGAGCGCGAGCGCGGCATCACCATCAAGGCCTCGGCGGTGACGGTGTGGCACCGCCACAAGCTCGGCTCCAAGTCGGACGAGCTTGAAACGGAGTACGAGGCCGAGATCGACGACGGCGGGCAACACCGAAGCCTGAAAGGCGCGGCCGAGCAACACGGCGACCTGTTCATGCTCAACTTCATCGATACGCCGGGGCACGTGGACTTCAACTACGAGGTCAGCCGTGCGCTCAAGGCCTGCGAGGGCGCGATCCTCGTCGTCGATTCGACCCAGGGCGTGCAGGCCCAGACCGTGGTCAACGCCTACCTCGCGGTAAACGAGAACCTCGTCATCGTGCCGGTCATCAACAAGATCGACCTGCCGGGCGCCCGCCCCGACGACGTCGCGATGGAAATCGAGCAGGTGCTCGGCTTCAAGGCCGAGGAGTGCCTGCTGGTCTCTGCCAAGACGGGTCAGGGCATCAAGGAGCTCCTCGCGACCATCTGCGAGCACTTCCCCGCGCCCCGCAAGCCCGTCATGCCCCAGACCCGCGGCCTGATCTTCGACGCCAAGTACGACGACTACCGCGGCGTCATCGTCTATGTGAGGGTCTTCGACGGCCAGCTCAGGGTGGGCGATCGCATCAAGATGATGGGCACGGGGCGCACGTTCACGATCACTGAGATCGGCAAGAACACGCCCAAGCCCGTGCGCGTGCAGTCGGTCGGGCCGGGCGAAACGGCGTTTGTCGTGGCCGCGATCCGCACGCTCAAGGACGTGCGCGTCGGCGACACCGTGACGCTCGACCTCGACCCGGCCGCAGAGCCGCTGCCCGGCTACAAGCCGCCGGTGCAGATGGTCTTCTGCGATTTCTACCCCGCGACCAACACGGAGGAGGGCGGGGGCAGCGACTTCGAGGGCCTGCGAGAGGCGATGGAGAAGCTTTCGCTCAACGACAGCAGCTTCACGTTCGCGCCGGTGCACAGCGACGCGCTGGGCTTCGGCTTCCGCTGCGGCTTCCTCGGCCTGCTGCACATGGACATCATCCAGGAGCGGCTGGAGCGCGAGGGCGGCGTCGAAGTCGTCCAGACCGCGCCCACGGTGAGTTACCGCGTCCTGGTGCGCGGCTCGCTCGACCAGATCATGCGCAACAAGGCCGAGAAGAGCGGCGTAGCCGGCATCGCCCCGGCCGTCATCGCCGCGCCGGGCGAAAAGGTGCCCGGCGGCGGGCGCGGCGGCAACGAAGTGGTGAAGGAGCACCACACGCTCATCGAGGTGCACAACCCCGCCGACCTGCCCGACGGCTCGTACGTCGAGGACATCCGTGAGCCCATCGCCCGCGTTGACATCATCCTGCCCAAGGAATACATCGGCGACATCATGAAGCTGTGCATGGATCGGCGCGGGATCTACAAGAGCCAGCAGTTCGTGAGCGAGACCCGCGACATGCTCAATTTCGAGATCCCGCTGGCCGAGATCATCTACGACTTCTACGACAAGCTCAAGGGCATGACCAGCGGCTACGGCACGATGGACTACGAGGGCGTCGGCTACCACGCCGACGACCTGGTGAAGATGGACATCCTCGTCAACGGCGACGCCGTCGAGGCCCTGAGCGTGATCGTGCACCGCGATAAGGCCGAGCAGCGCGGGCGCGTGCTCATCAAGAAGCTCAAGGAGCAGATCCCCCGCCACCAGTTCGAGATCCCGCTCCAATCCGCCATCGGCGGCAAGATCATCGCACGCGAGACCATCAAGGCCTTCCGCAAGGACGTCACCGCCAAGTGCTACGGCGGCGACGTCAGCCGAAAGCGCAAACTGCTGGAAAAACAGAAGGAGGGCAAGAAGCGCATGAAAGCCATCGGCAGCGTCGAGATCCCGCAGGGGGCGTTCATGGCGGTGCTGGACACGAGCGAGTGAGGGGGAATCGCGGATGGCGGATTGCGGATGGCGGATGGTGGATGGCGGATCGCAGATCGCTGAGGGGATGGAACAGGGCAGGAGCCGGATCATGGTTTATTGGGGACGCATCAAGAATGGCAAGGTTGTGCTGGATAAGAAGGCCAAACTGCCGGACGGGCTCCGTGTGCGCGTGCTGCCCGAATCCGTCGCGGCCGACGATCCGGTGTACCGACTCTGGGAGTTGGCCGCCGATGGCGGCCCGAAGGATCTGGCCGCTGAACACGATCACTACATCTACGGCACGCCCAGAAGAGCCAAGCGTCGCGCCTCGCGGGGCGCTCGGACAGGCAAATGGAAGTCCAAGTGACGCGGGCGGTGTTGGTCGATACGGCCGCGTTGATCGTCATGACGCACCGGCAGGACGCGCTCCACGCCGCCGCCCGTCAAACCATGCTCGGGCTTGCGGCGGTCGGCACACCGCTGGTCACCAGCGATTGGATCCTGACGGAGTTCCTCGGAAGCACGACGCGGGGGCCGCGGCGTGCCGCGGCTGTGGAAGCCATCCGCCGGATGCGAAGCTCAAGAAGCACCTCCATTGTCGAGGCTACCCGAGCGGGCTGGGACGCGGCATTCGATCTGTTGCAGTCGCATGGCGACAAAGCTTGGTCGCTTGTCGATTGCACCTCCATGACGATCTGCCGCGAGCATGGAATTAGCCGCGTCTTCACGCATGACCGACACTTCAAGCAGGCTGGCTTTGAGATCCTCCTGTAGGTTCGCATGTCCATCATGCCGCGCCAGCGCCGAACCTCCGGCTCGCCACCACTTCCCCGCTGCCCGCGCTGCGGCTACGACCTCTCCGGCGCGGCCAAGGCTCTGGGGCTCGCCACGCTCGTCGATGCGAACCCTCCTCGCGATGAGGGCGGTGCCGGCCTGCGGCCGCAACCCCCCGCCCCCACCATCACCTGCAGCGAGTGCGGCCTGGCGACGCCGTGGATCGACGTCCTCGACCCCGCACGAGGCGACATCCCCTGGCTCTACGAGCACACGTTCCGGAAGCGCATCGGGCTGGGGCGGGCCTGGCACACGCTTCTGCGTTCGCTCGTGCCCTGGCGGTTCTGGCACAGCGTGGGGCTGAGCTCGCGACTCTCCGTCGCGAGGCTGCTGCTCTATTTGCCCGCGCTGATCGTGCCCTTGCACGTCCTGCGGAGCGGCGCCACTTTCGCACGCCGGTGGCAGTTTGTCTCGGGCGTGCGATTCTTCGGCACGACGGACAGCGCCTATTACCTCGCGGGTTCGTTCCCGCTCCCGTTCTTCGAGTTCGGCCCCACGGGTGCGGGCGGATGGTTTGTCTCGGCGCCATCGATCGAGTACACCTTCGTCGCGCCCCTGGCGGCGGGCCTGCTCATGCCCGTGATGCTGTTGATCCTCAGCCGCACGCGCGCCACCGCTCGCATCCGGCGCGCCCACATCCTTCGCGCGGGCGTGTACGGGCTGGCGTGGCTACCGCTGTGGTACCTTCTGGGAACGCTGGTGATCGTTTCGCGCGCGATTGAAGAGTGCGCCACGTCCCGGCCCCTCGGCGGAACGTCGGGGCGGATGCTCTTCGGGTACACGATCAGCCAGACGGCCCCCGTCGCCTTCGGGCTGTGCATGGCCTGGTTCGCCGCGTGGTGGTGGTGCGTGGTGTCGATCGGCTTCCGCCTGCCGCGTGCCGGGCGCGTATGGGCCACGCTGATGACCGCCTGCCTGCTCCTGGCGCTACTGGCCGCGTTGCTCGACCGGGACTTCGAGTGGTGGTTTGGCGGCCTGTTCATCTGACGCCGCCCCGCCCGTCTCCCCCTACCCTCCCCCACCATGGACCCGATTTCCGCCTCCACCGTCGATCTCATCCGCCGCACCGACCCGGCCGTCGCCGACATCATCGCCGCCGAGGCCCGGCGGCAGGAGACCACGCTCGAGCTTATCGCCAGCGAGAACCACGTCTCGACCGCGGTGATGCACGCGATGGGCACCTGCCTGACCAATAAGTACGCCGAGGGCTACCCCGGCGCCCGCTACTACGGCGGGTGCGAGTTTCACGACCGGATCGAGCAGCTCGCGATCGATCGCGCGTGCCAACTGTTCGACGCGAAGTTCGCCAATGTCCAGCCCCACTCGGGGGCCCAGGCCAACACGGCCGCGATGATGGCCGTGCTCCAGCCCGGCGACACGTTCGCCTCGCTGGTGCTCAAGGACGGCGGCCACCTCTCGCACGGCATGAGGATCAACTTCTCCGGCGTCTTCTACAAGCCGGTCCACTACCCGCTGCACTACGCCGCCGACCACCCCGAGCACGAGCGGATCGACTACGACGCGGCCATGAAGGTCTGCATGGAGGCCCGGCCCAAGCTCATCATGTGCGGCTACTCCGCCTATCCGCGCATCATCGATTTCAAGAAGTTCCGCGAGATCGCCGACGCCTGCGGCGCGCTCCTGCTCGCCGACATCGCCCACATCGCCGGGCTCATCGCCGGCGGCGTGCACCCTTCTCCGTTCCCCCACTGCCACATCGTCACCACGACCACGCACAAGACCCTCCGCGGCCCGCGCGGCGGGCTCATCCTGACCCAGGACGAGGACCTCGCCAAGAAGATTAACAAGGCGGTGTTCCCCGGCGTGCAGGGCGGCCCGCTCATGCACATCATCGCGGCCAAGGCGGTCGCTTTCGGCGAGGCCCTTCGGCCCGAGTTCAAGGCCTACGCCGCGAACATCGTGGCCAACGCCAAGGCGCTCGCGGGCTCGCTCACCAAGCGGGGCTACCGCATCACCTCAGGCGGAACCGACAACCACCTCATGCTCGTGGACCTGCGCCCCAAGAGCTCCGACCTCACCGGCATGGACGCCGAGACCTGGCTCGGGCGCGCGGGCATCGTCTGCAACAAGAACGGCATCCCCGACGACCCACGCCCGCCCAAGTTCACCAGCGGTGTGCGCCTCGGCACGCCCGCCGTAACCACGCGCGGCCTCGGCGTGAGCCACATGGACACCGTCGCCGGCTGGATCGACCGCGTGCTGAGCGCCAAGGGCGACGCCGCCGCTTACGAGCCGGTGCGCCGAGAGGTCGCCGACCTGTGCGCCAAGTTCCCCCTGCCGCACTGAGTGTAAGTCAAGGCCCCTTCTACTCCTGCGCCGCTTCCGTCGCCGCGGGCCCGAGCGGCACGAAGCCGATTCCGCCCTCGAATTCGAGGGATTCCCCTTGCGACCGGAAGCGATCCCAGTAGACTCGCGAGAGTTCACTCTTCTGCTCCCCCCGACCGCTGGACGGGGCGCGGGACTTTGCGGACCTCAACCCGGAGACTCTTGCATGCGACCAACCCCCAACGGGCGCTCCATCACTCGCACTCTCGTCGCCGCTTGGATGTTCGTCGCCGTCGCCTCGGCGAGCTCACAGGTCGGCTCCGGCGGCACGATCACGGACGGGGACGCCGTGTTCACAATGGCACCCGGCCCCAACGTCAACACGGGCAACGGCGCGGCCAGCGCCGACCTTCGCCTGACCGGGCCCACCGGCCCCGACAACCTCTACCAGTCCTGGTGGTGGTACCGAGTCAACGGCTCGGATACCCGCGAATACTGCCTGTCCAATGCCACGGCTTGGAACTGGGGCGGCGACATGGGCGCGATGGACTTCACCACCGCGTCCTTCACCGCTCACGCGACGTGGAGGGTCTCCAACTCCGGCCCCAACACCGCCCGGGTCACGGCGTCGCTCACCGTCAACAACACGACCGGAACCCCGATCGACCTGGCGATCTTCCACTACCAGGACTTTGACTTTGCCGGGACACCCAGCAGCGATTCCGCATCGCTGGTCATGCCGGACATCATCCAGCTCAGCGAGCCCGGCGCGGGCGCTCCGTACAACACGCTGCTCGCCTTCTACCGGGCGACTGATCCCGATGCGTACCAGGTCACCTCCTGGGCCGCGCTCCGCGGCCTGTTTACCAACACAACGATCAACAACCTCGACAACTCCGGCCTCCCCTTCGGGCCCGGCGACTGGACGGGCGCGTTCCAGTTCAACCGGATGATTCCCGCCGGAGAGAGCGCGACCGTGCACGTTGACTTTGGACTCGGCGCCAACATCCCGCCCGACACCTGCCCGGGCGATTTCAACAACTCGGGGACCGCGACAGTTCAGGACATCTTCGACTTCCTGATCGCCTACTTTGCCCAGAGCCCCGCGGCCGACGTCAACGGCCAAGGTGGTGTGACCGTTCAGGACATCTTCGATTTCCTGATCGCGTATTTCGCGGGTTGTCCGTAACCCGGCGGCCTACACCCCACGCCACCCACAGCCCGCTCGACAAACAGCACGGCTCCGTACACTCCCCGCCGGGTGAAGGAGCCCCACGATGTTCGACTTCCTCTGGAACCTGCACCAGCAGTGCCGGATCAACGAGCTTTCAGCCGACTTGGCCCGCGCCAAGACCACCCCGGACAGCCACATCGACGAGGTCACCGAGTACACGGTCGTCCTGCAGGACCGGATCGACAAGCTCCTGCTCATCAACATGGCGATGTGGTCGTTCATGGAGGAGAAGCTCGGCCTCAACGAGGCCCAGCTCGCCGAGCGCGTCCGCCAGATCGACCTTCGCGACGGTACACTCGACGGCCGGCCGCCCCAAACGGCGGCGGTCTGCGACAAGTGCCACCGCCCGATGTCGCGTCGGCATCTGCGGTGCCTGTACTGCGGCGGACAGACCCACCAGGGCTCGCCCTTCACGGGCGTGTAGGAGCGTTCGGAATGAAGCGTTCACTGATCGTGTTGCTCGCGGGGTTGAGCCTCGGGGTCGTGTCCGCGGGCGCGATGCTTCAACCGCCCGCCTCGTCACCCCCCGCCCCCCCCACCGTGCCCGAGCCCGCCGCTCAGGCCAAGCCCAACTCGGCCGTCGTGCCGGTCTCCAAGAACAACGAGGAGTGGTGGAAGAAGCTCAACGAGTCGTTCGACGCACGGGCCAAGGAGGGCGCGGAGAAGGGCGACATCGACGTGATCTTCCTGGGCGACTCGATCACCTTCGGGTGGCAGAGGGAGGGCGCCAAGGTCTGGGACGAGTTCTATGGCAAGCGTCACGCGGTGAACTTCGGTATCGGGGGCGACCGCACCCAGCACGTGCTGTGGCGTGTGCTCAACGGAAACCTTGACGGCCTGGCCCACCCCAGAGCCGGCCACTCGCCGCGGCTGCTCGTGCTCATGATCGGCACGAACAACTCCAACGGCCACGACAACACCGCCGAGGAGATCGGCGCGGGCATCCGGGCCTGCGTCGCCGCCATCCGCGAGAAGCTGCCCGACACCAAGGTGCTTCTGCTCTCGGTCTTCCCGCGCGGTGAGCACCTCAACCCGCAACGCGAGAAGAACGCCCGGGCCAGCCGCATCGCCGCCGGCGCGGCCGACAACAAGACGGTCTTCAGCATGGACATCGGCGACAAGTTCCTCGAACCCGACGGCACGCTCACCCGTGCGGTCATGCCCGACCTGCTGCACCTGAGCGAGGACGGCTACCGCCGCTGGGCCGCGGCCATCGAGCCGAAGGTCCGTGAAATCCTCGGAAACGAGAGCGGCGCCAGTCGGCCGCACGAGCACCCGGCCGCGGGGAAGTGACGACGGGCCGAACTCGCGCTGCACGATCCGTCGATTGCTGGTCCGCTATCTGCGGCTCTGCCGTTCTGCCGCCTTTGCCGTTTTCTCTCCAATCCCCCCCGAAACCGACGAATCCCGCAGCAGCGTCGCGATGAGCGCGGTCCAGCCGGTCTGGTGCGTCGCGCCCAGCCCCCGCCCGGTGTCGCCGTGGAAGTGCTCATGAAACAGCACGAGGTCGCGCGTGCGCGGGTCGCTCTCGAGCAGGCGGTTGCCCGCGGCGTTGACGCGCACGCCGTTCTCGCCGGGCAGGAACAGGCGAAGCAGACGTGCCCGCAGCTCGTCGGCCACCTCGGCGAGGTTCAACATTCGCCCCGATCCCGTGGGGCACTCGACCGCGAGCGTGCGCCCGTAGAAGTGGTCGTACCGCTCCAGGGCTTCGATGATGAGGAAGTTCAGGGGCATCCAGATCGGCCCGCGCCAGTTGGAGTTGCCGCCAAAGAGCGACGTGGTCGATTCGCCGGGTGTGTACTCCACACGGAACGTCTCGCCGGCCAGCCGCGTCTCGAAGGGCTGTGACTCGTACACCCGGCTCAGCGAACGGATTCCGTAGGGCGAGAGGAACTCGCTCTCGTCGAGCAGGTACCGCAGCGCGCTCACAAGCCGCTCGCGCGACGGGATCGCCAGCAGCCGGTGCCCCTCGGCCTCCTGACCTCGACCCCCCGACACCTCGTGCTGCATGTACGCGATGTGGCGGGCCAGGTCGGGCCGGTACTTCAGGAACCACTCCATGCGCTTCTTAAAGCCCGGCAACCGGTCGACGATATCGTCCTCGAGCACCTCGACCGCGAGCAGCGGAATGACGCCCACCAGCGATCGCACGCGCAGACGCCTCGCCTCCCGCCCGTTCCAGATCTGGTCGTAATAGAACCCGTCGGTCTCGTCCCAGAGCCCGGTTCCGCCTAGCGTGTTCATCGCGTCGGAGATCGCGACAAAGTGCTCGAAGAACTTGCTGGCGACGTCCTCATACACCGGGTCGTGGCGCGCCAGCTCCAGCGCCATGCTCAACATGGTGCCACAGCAGAACGCCATCCACGCCGTGCCGTCGGCCTGCTCCAGGTGCACGCCGCTGGGCAGCGGCCGGTTGCGGTCGAACACGCCGATGTTGTCCAGCCCCAGGAATCCGCCGGCGAACAGGTTCTTGCCCGTTGGGTCCTTACGGTTGACCCACCACGTAAAGTTGATCATCAGCTTGTGGAACGTCCGGGCCAGAAACGCCACATCGCGCTTCCCCCGCGGCCCGGTCTTCTTGTACACGCGCCAGCACGCCCACGCGTGCACCGGCGGGTTCACGTCGCCCAACGCAAACTCATACGCCGGCAGTTGGCCGCTCGGGTGCATGTACCACTCGCGCAGAAACAGGATCAACTGCTCCTTCGCAAACTCCGGATCGATGTGCGAGAACGGGATCATGTGGAACGCCAGGTCCCACGCGGCGTACCACGGGTACTCCCACTTGTCGGGCATCGAGATCACGTCGCGGTTGAACAGGTGCGTCCACTCGCTGTTGCGCCCCCGCTCGCGGGCCTTCGGCGGGGTCGGCTGCTCCGGATCGCCCTCGAGCCACGTCTTGACCACGTAGTGGTAGAACTGCTTGGACCACAGCAGCCCCGCGTACGCCTGGCGCGAGATGTTGCCGACCTCTGGGTCGACCCGCCCCAGGCCCTTGGCCGCGAAGAAGGCGTCGGCCTCGCGGATGCGGTCCGCGAACACCTGGTCGAACGCCGTCCCGAACACCGAACCGGGCCGCTGATCGTCGGCGAACAGCCGCAGCCGCACCGTCCGCGACTGTCCTGGCGCCAGGTCGAACTTGTACCACGCGGCGACCTTCGTCCCCTGACGGGCCGGGTTCACGGCGTCCTCCCGCCCGTGCACCACGCGCTCGTGGACGCCGTCCTTGAAGTACCGGCCCTTGCTCGGCGCGTTGAACAGCAGGCCGATGTTCGACTCGTTCTCGGTGAAGAGCAGTTCCGGCGGACCGCCGGCGCCATCCGACGCTTCCGCGTGGAAGCTGAAGCGGCCCAGGCTGGGGTGGTCCGTCACCACCCTCGCCCCTTCCGCGACCGGCCCGCCTTGCTTCGGCGTCGGCGGCGAGTACAGACGCGGCTTGGCCTCGCACCCCTCGTGCGTGCAGCCCCAGCTCCACCCGTTGCGGAACCACAACTGCGGCAGCAGGTGCACGCTCGCCGTCGCCGGGCCGCGGTTGGTCACCGTGATCCGCGCGAGCACGTCGTTGTCGGCGGCCTTGGCGTACTCGGCCTGCACGTCGAAGTAGCGTCCATCGTCGAACACGCCCGTGTCCGCGAGCTCGAACTCGCCCTCGTCGCGCCCCCGCCGGTGGTTCTCATCAATCAGCCGCTGGTACGGGAACTCCGCCTGCGGATACTTGTACAGGGCTTTCATGTACGAGTGCGTGGGCGTCGAATCGAGGTAGAAGTACTCTTCCTTCACGTCCTCGCCGTGGTTGCCCTGCGGCCCGGTGAGCCCGAAGAGCCGCTCCTTGAGGATCGGGTCCTTCCCGTTCCACAGCGCCACCGCCAAGCACAGCCGGCACTCGCGATCGCAAACCCCCAGCAGGCCGTCCTCGCCCCAGCGGTACGCCCGGCTCCGCGCCTGGTCGTGGGTGAAGTAGTTCCAGCAATCGCCGTCCGCGGAGTAGTCCTCACGCACGGTCCCCCACTGCCGCTCGGAGAGGTACGGCCCCCACCGCTTCCAGTTGGCGTCCTTGCCTCGCCGCGCATCGGCGGCCAGCCGCGCCGACTCCGCGTCGATCGCGTCCGTCTGATGAGTACTTGCGTTCACGGGCTTAGTCGGCTTGCCGTTGGTGCTGGGCATGTGGGCGCTCTCGGGGGGGAGGCGCCGACAGTCTATCGCGCCAGGGTTCGCCCGCACCCCCGCACCCCCGCACCCCCGCACAGCCGCACAGCCGCCGCCGCTATTTGCACTCGGCGCTCACGCCGTTGCGGACCACCTTCAGCCCGTCCTCGGTGTGATCGAGCAGCCCCAGCTCGCTCAACGCATTGAGCGCGGCCTGCTGTTCGGCCTGCTTTTTGCTCGCGCCCCAGCACGCCGCGTACCGACGCCCCGCGATCTCGACCGCGATCTCGAAGCACTTGGCGTGGTCCGGGCCCTTCTCGTCGAGCACCACGTACGCCGGGCTCTGGCCGAAGGTCTGCTGCGCGTGCTGCTGGAGCACACTCTTGAAGTTCTCCTGGTGGCCGCTGGCCGCGGCCCGGCGGATCATCGGCTCCAGCAGCGGTTCGAGGAACGCCCGCGCCGCCGCGAGTCCGCCGTCGAGGTAGATTCCCGCGACCACGCTCTCCACCGCCGCCGCCGCCAGGCTCTGCGGCAGGTCGCGGTGCGTCAGCATGCCCTTCCCAAGCAGCAGGTGGTGGTGCAGCCCCAGCTCCCGGGCGATCGTCGCGCAGGTCTGGCGCGAGACCACCGTCGACTTGATCTTGGTCATCTCGCCTTCGAGCAGCGCCGGGTACATCGAGAAGATCATCTCGCAGCACACCAGCCCGAGCACCGAGTCGCCCAGGAACTCCATCCGCTCGTTGGATTCCTGCCGGCTGCCCGCCACCGAAGCGTGTGTGAGCGCACGCACCAGCAGTTCCGGGTCCGCGAAGCGGTGGCCGATGATCGTCTGTACCTCGTCGAGATTTTCGCAGCTCATGCAGGCCCGCCTTGCGGTTGGCCCGCGACGGGTGCGCGGAGCCGTCGGCCGATCGGCCGACCGCCCCGACGATCGCGGGACGAACCCGAACTTCGCCGGGCGCGCCTGCTCGCCAGCCGACGGGTCCGCATCCAAGGACACCGGCGGCGGCCGGCGAGCAATCGCACCGGGCAACCACACACGAGGCCGCACCGGCCTCGAAACTCAATATATCACTCGGCGCGCCCGGCGCGGTCACTTTGCCCCAAGTCCCCGAAAGTTGGCCCGTCCAAGGTCCGAAAACCCGCATCAACCCCCACCATCCGGGCGACGCAGACTGCGGCACTCGGCGTCTGTTCGGACAGACTCGCCCGCGCTTTCCCTCGGCGGGGAGGCGACCTAACATCCCCGCCCTTTTCCGCAGCGAGGCCCAGCCATGTCGATGCACTACCACAAGAAGAAGAGCTACATCAAGCGCAAGCGCCGTCTGGGCTTCCGCGCTCGGATGAAGACCAAGGCCGGGCGCAAGCTCCTCAACCGCAAGCGCAGCGCCGGGCGCAGCCTCAACGTGGCCGACAAGAAGATCTGACCGGCCGCCGCGCGCGTTCATCGGACCGGACCCTCAAGGCCCGCCTGCGCAACCGCCGGTTCCCTCAACCTGATGTACCAGCACCGGCGGCTCCCTCATCGGGGCCGCCGATTGTCTGTTGGACCTCGCCGCGATTCGGGCCGGGCTCGCGCCGCAGCACACCCGCCGCGACACCCACAGAGTCTCCGACTCCGCCGCGATCGCACGGAGTAGGAGGGGGGAGGTGGGCGAGTCGGCACGCTCCCGTCCGCCCCGCCCTTCACGGCTTCATGACTACCAAGAACAGCATGACCTCGTTCCCCGAGGAACTCTGGACCAGCGGCCAGCTCTCCGACGGCGAGCCCGTGCACCGCCTGGGTATCGGGCCCGACGTGCTCGCCATCGCCGAAGTCCCCCGCTACCAGGAACTCATCGAGTGGTCGATCCGCAAGGCCGGTTGGGACCCCGGGCGCTTCGAGGCCTGGCGCGTGCGCGTCGAATACCCCATCACGCTCTCGTCAGTGGGCGCGGTGTACGAGATGCCGCCACCACCGTCTCCGACCTAGCGCCACGGTCCCCCTCATCCCACGTCCCGCGTCTCCAGCTCGTGCGCCACCAGGTCGCCGTAGGTCTCGCGTTTCCGGATCAGCACCGCCCGCTCGTCGTCCACCAGCACCTCCGCGGGCAGCGGGTGTGAGTTGTAGCGGCTGGCCATGCTCATGCCGTAGGCCCCGGCGGTGAACACCACGAGCAGGTCGCCGCGCGCCACCGGCGGCAGCATCCGCCCCTGGCAGAGGAAGTCCGCCGATTCGCAGATCGGCCCCACCACGTCGCACCGCTCCAGCCCGGGCAGGTCGAGCTGATCCGTCCGCACGTCCCCGCCTTCGTCGCCGGCGACCTCGGGCGGCTCGTGTTGGGGCGCGACGTCGCACGGCCAGACAAAGTGGAACGCCCCGTACAGCGCCGGTCGCAGCAGCGTGTGCATCCCCGCGTCGCAGATGACGAACTTCCGCTGGGCCGCGCTCTTGACGTACTGCACCCGCGTGAGAAGCACACCCGCGTTGGCGCTGATGAACCGCCCCGGCTCCAGCACGACCTTCAGCCGGCCCTCGCGCACGCGCGGCTCAAGCAGCGGCACGATGGCCGCGGCGTACGCCGACGCGGGCAGCGCCTGCCCGGTCCGGTAGTCGGCCGCGAACCCGCCGCCCAGGTCGAGCGTGTCGATGACGACGCCGTCGCCCGCCAGTTCGTCGATCAGCTTGAGCACGCGCCCGATGGCCTCGACGAACGGCGCGGTGGTCGCGATCGGCGAGCCCAGGTGCAGGTGCACACCGCTGAGCCGAACCAGCCGGTGCCCAGCGTAGTGCTTGAAGAACTCCCGGGCCCGGCGAAGGTCGACGCCGAACTTGTTCTCGGCCTTGCCGGTGGTCGTGTAGGGGTGCGTGTGAGCGTCCACGTCGGGGTTCACGCGCAGCGCGGCCGTGGTCCGTCGGCCCATGCCCTCGGCGACGCGCACGAGCGTCTGGAACTCCTGCTCGGATTCGACGTTGAACATCCCGATCGGGCCGGGATCGGCCTGCGGCCGTCCGCCGGTCACGTCCTCGTCGGGCTCGCCCAGAGCGTCGGCGATCTCCTCGGAGGTCTTGCCCACACCCGCGAACACGATCCGCTCGGGCGGGCAGCCCGCCAGGCGCGCCCGGTGCAGCTCGCCGCCCGAGACGACGTCCATCCCGCCGCCCAGGTCCACCAGCGCCCGCAGCACCTGAATGTTGGGGCACGACTTGACGGAATAACAGATCAGCGGACGCAACGGCGCGAACGCCTCGGCCAGCCGCCGGTAGTGGCGAGTGAGCGTGGCCCGGCTGTACACGTACGCCGGCGTTCCGACCCGCTTGGCCAGCTCGCCCAGGTCCACGCCCTCGCACCGCAGCCGACCGCCGTCATACCGGAAGTGATCCATTGCACGGACAGTAGCCCCAGGAGCCGATCGCGCAAGCGATCGATCGAGACGACCCGGACGGGGCATCTCGGGGAGCCGCCCCCCCCCACTCCACGCCCGCCCCGCCGATCGCACGAACGAATGGTTGGGACAAGGCGAGCAGGACCTGCGGGAGGGTCACGGGGTCGCACTCGCACGCGCGCTCGTGAGAGTTTTCGTGATGCGGAGCATTCCCCCACGGCCGTCCCGCCGCCTACGCGGCCGGGCTCTCTGTGGAAATCCGTTGACGGTTACGGCTTGCGCGGCAGCGGGCCGGGATCGACGAACTGGTTCAGCGTGTTCTTCAGCGAGCGGTCGATGCCGAAGTCCTCCAACTGGTACGTGTACGCCCGGCGCAGGCCCCGACCGCTGTAGCCGAAGAACATGTGGTTCAACAGCGCGGCCCGCTGATCAGTCAGGGGCAGGATGGGCGTAAGCGTGAACTGGGCGGTGTTGATGACGGCGACGGCCGCGAGCGCCCACGCGGCCCGCCTCTGCCCGAGCACCACCGCCGCCCCCGCGCCCGCGGCCAGGTACACCAGCGGCGTCACTGGAAAAATCAACCCCGCGTTGCCCATGAAAATGACCAGCGAGAAATACAGGCTCGGCCCGGTCCATGCGAGTACGAGAAGCCACGCGCGCCATCGCAAACGTGCCCGCCGGGCGTACACGATCGCGCCGACGAACGCCGGCACGATCGCGACGTGCACGCCCCAGAGCATGAACATCGCGTACTTCACGCCGTTGCGGGCCAGGCCCGCGACCAGCCCCTTCTCGGCCACGCCGAATGTCTCGTGCCAGGCGTTCTTGCCGCGGACCATCGCGAGATAGCGCTCGATCCCGCCGAGAATGTGCGCGGTGAGGAGAAACCAGACCAGACAGCAGGCCGCGCACACGGCGGTCGCGAGCGCGACCCGACCGATCCACACGCGCCGCAATCCGTCCTCCCACCCCTTCCACGCCAGCACCAGCCCCACGCCCAGCAGGGGCCCACCGAAGATGACCAGGTCCGGCCGCAGGATCGTCGAGAGGCCCGTCGCCAGGCCCGCGCCGATCACCGAGCCGAGCGAGCGCTCCCGCACCATCCGCAGGGCGTGATACCCGATCGCGGGCATCGCCGCGAGCCAGACGATGTACGACTGCATGATCACGCCGTGGTACCAGACCATCGCGTTGGTCATCACGGCGAACGCGACCGCCAGCGCCAGGCTTCGTCGAAAGACCATCGCGCCCAGCAGGTAGATGTACGCCGCGCCCGCAGCGCTCAACAGCGTGCCCACCCACGCGTACGCCGCGATCGGGTCCGCGCCCATGAGCGTGAAGAGCTTGCCCAGCAGCACGTACCCGATGTTCCCCGGCATCGGCACGTTGAACGTCGAGTCGAGCTTGAGCGCGTTGATGTACTCGGGCCCGTCGAAGCCCATCACCGCCGACGGGAAGTACGCCCATCGCGACACGACCGTGAACGCGACGATCGCCGCCAGGTCCCACCATCTCCGGCCCGGCGATCCGTCGTCCACGATGAGGCCTCCTGCCCCCCAAAGCTCGCACTCCACTCCCGGCGGTGTTCCTTTATACTCCCGGCCCGCCCGTCGAAGCCACCAAATGAAGCTCTCCGTCGTCATCCCAGTCTACAACGAGGAGGCCACGGTCCTCCCGCTGGTCGAGCGGGTGCTCGCCGCGGCCCCGGACCTCGACAAGGAGGTCATCATCGTGGACGACTGTTCGCGCGACGGCACCGCGGCTCGGCTCGACACGCTGCGCGGCCGCCCGGGGGTCACGGTGCTGCTCCACAGCCACAACCAGGGCAAGGGCGCGGCCCTGCGCACCGGATTCAACGCCGCCACCGGCGACTTCGTCATCATCCAGGACGCCGACCTGGAGTACGACCCTGAGGAATACCCCAAACTCGTCCAGCCCATCATCGACGGCCGGGCCGACGTGGTCTTCGGCTCCCGCTTCGTCGGCAGCGACACCCACCGCGTGCTCTACTTCTGGCACTCTGTGGGCAACCGCTTCCTCACGCTGCTGTCCAACGCCCTGACCAACCTCAACCTGACGGACATGGAGGTGTGCTACAAAGTCTTCCGCCGCGACGTCCTCAGCCGCATCACCATCGAGGAAGACCGCTTCGGCTTCGAGCCCGAGATCACGGCCAAGGTCGCGAGACTCCGCTGCCGGGTGTACGAGGTCGGCATCAGCTACCACGGGCGTACGTACGAGGAGGGGAAGAAGATTGGATGGCGGGACGGAGTTCGGGCGATCTGGTGCATCTTGAAGTACAACATGGGGTGAGGCGGGCGCGGGTCGGGTTGAATCCCCGAGACGGGGCTTGTATCCGCTTACATGCAACATGCTTGCATTTCAGGATACTGAATTTCTTGCTCGGCCGGGGTATTCGGGCCCATGCTCTGAGACCAGGTGTTAGACTTCCACCGGCCGTTCGGCCCATGCTGGAGACACCGCCATGAACCAGGTCTGCGGTACGGATCGGCGTGCCCCCCGCCGAGGAGCGTTCACGCTCATCGAGTTGCTCGTGGTCATCGCCGTGATCGCGCTGCTCGTCGCCATCCTTCTGCCCGCGCTCAAGGGTGCGCGCGAGTCGGCCAAGGGCGTCATCTGCCTGAGCAATATGCGACAGATCGGTGTCGGGCTGGTCTCGTACGCCGGCGATTTCAAGGGCCGGATCTGGGAGTCGGGCAACCCGACGCCCAACCTGCGGTTCTGGTACGCCCAGGCCGAGAACCCCAACCGGCCGACGACCGGGATCACCGGTACAAACCCCACGCGCATCGGCCCGGCGTTCGAGTACATGCAGCACGCCGACAAGATCTTCGAGTGCCCGAGCAACAAACGCCGCGTGCCCACGAACATCGGCGCCAACGGCAACGACCCGTTCTGGTCTACGCCGCAGAACCAGTTGCAGGCCATTCTGTTCAACGAGTTCCTCTCGCCGCGCCAGATCAACTTCGACTACACGATGGTCACGGGCTCGTCGGGCGCAAGGGTTGACGGCAGCACGCTCTGCGCGTGGGATTCGGAGTATCTCAAGACGCACACGGCGACCGCGAACCGCCCCATGCCCCCCACCAGCGGGCCGACCGTCGCAACCCGCATGAAGATGTTCAGGTCTATCCCCGCGTTCATCGAGGAAGACAGCGAGTGGTGGAACGGGCGCAGCCCCGACGGCATGTTCAGCAACTGGGACCAGGTCACCAACCGCCACGGCGGCAAGGGCAACGTCCTCCTGGCCAACGGCGACGTCGAAGCGTTCAAGGCCCCGCGCGGCCCGCTCGACCTCTCACAGAACGACAACGGCGATTTTGCCGGCAACGACATCTGGGTCCGCGGGCGGAACAACGCCTGGTACCAGCTCTGTCCCACCTGGCCCGGACAGCCCCGCGCCTACGACTGGGTCAACGGTCCGCGGTGAACGGCGACCCGGCGCGACAGATCGCCGAACTCATCGGACAAGATGTTCGCTCTTGCCGCGCCATCGGAGGTGGGGCGGCGGGCGTGGTGTATCGCGTCGAACTCCGCGACGGCACCACCGTGATCGCCAAGCAGGGTGAACTCCTCACCCTTGAGGCCCGATCGCTCGAGACCATCGCCGCGGCCTCCAAGCTCCCGGTGGCCCGCGTGCTGCACGCGACCGACCGGCTGCTGGTGATGTCCGATCTCGGCGAATCGCACGGCCTCGACGATGCGGCCGAACGCCACGCGGCCGAACTGCTCGCCGAACTTCACGCCGCAACCAGCGGAGACGGGCGTTTCGGCTTGGGCTTTGACAACCTGATCGGCCCGCTGGAACAGCCCAACGGCTGGGCGGCCTCGTGGGTCGAGTTCTACCGCGATTGTCGGCTATCGACGATGGCCGACGCCGCGCTGCGGGAGGGGTGGCTGCCGCCGGCCTTGCACGATCGTTTGCTCTCACTCTCGCGCCGAGTGGGCGAGTTGATCCCCGACCGGCCCGCGGCGTCGCTCGTCCACGGCGACGTGTGGGGCGGCAACGTCATCGCCGGACGGGAGGGGGGGCGGGGGGGGCGGATCGTCGGGTTCATCGACCCGGCCCCGCACTATGCACACGCCGAGGTTGAACTGGCGTTCATCACGATGTTCAACACCTTCGGGGGCGCGTTCTTCGACCGCTACCATGAACTGCGACCGATCGACCCCGACTTTCGTCGCGTTCGACGCGACGTGTACCTGCTCTACCCGCTTCTTACCCACGTGCGCATCTACCGCGGCGGCGGGTACGCCGAACCACTCGCACGCACGCTCGCCCGGCTCGGCTTCTGACCCTCTCCCCCCCCCTACCCCCCACCTCCCGCCCCACCCCCTTCGCCCGCATGAACTGTCCCGCCTGTACCCGACTCGCCCGGCTCCGTTCCGGCGACGACCCCTCTCTTCTCGCCGAGATGCGAGAAAGCGTCGCCGTGCTCCACCCGCACCAGCCCTTCGGCGGGCACACCGGCGGATGGTCCACGCTCTGGCTCAATGACCACCACGAGCAACTCGGACTGTTGCCCCGGGATCGTCAGGCCCGGCTGGCCGCCGACGTCGCCGATCTCGGCGCAGCCATGCACCGCGCACTCTCGCCGCTGGGCTTGCGTCGCATCAACTACGAGTGCCTGGGAAACGTGGTGGGCCACGTCCATTGGCACCTGATCCCCCGCTTCGATGCACCCGCCGATCCCAGCCCCGGCGCGACGATCTGGGTGCGACCGGCGCACGAGCTCGATTGCGGCGTGAGCGAACAACTCCGAGAGCGGCTCGTCGGCCTGCTCCGGAGCGAACTCGCCCGCTCGAAAAACTCATAACCTCGCGACGATCGGCTATTCGGCCCCGCCCGAATCGCCGCCGCCAACTTCGGCGCCCGCTTCCGCCCCGCCGTCGTGGCTCTCTGAAGACTCGCCCTCGGACGCTTCGCCCGCGCCCTCGCCTTTGGCCGGCGTGTCCTTGATCGGCTTGGCCTTTTCCACGAGCTCGTAGAACCCGCCGCCGGTATTCCGGATCTGGCCCTGCTTCTCCAACTCTTCCCAGTAGGTCCGCGGGTAGGAGTTCGGGGGCAGGATCGCGATGACCGCCGACTTGGCTCCGCCCGTCAACGGTGAGCGGCCGAGCCTCGATTCCTGATCCAGCCGGGTCAGCTTCAGCCGCTTCTTGAACGCGGCCAGCGCGGTCTTGAGCTGCTGCGGTGTGGGCTTCTCGGCACGCACGATGATCTCGGGTCGGGGCGTCATCCGCGCGGCGCCGGGATCGGTTCCGTCGGTCGGTGCACCCCTGGGCGTTGGGGGCGGGGCCGCGGCCACCTCGTCCAGCAGTTTCTGCATCGCGGACACGTTCCGCTCGGCCACGTAACGGGCCAGCCTCATCTGGTCGCAGGGGGCCTTTTTCAGCAGCGTGTGCAGGGACTTCCACGACGGGCCGGAACTCGGGCCGGTCGGGTCCGAGGAGACGGAGTTGAGCAGGTTGCGGGCTTGGTCGAGCATCGCCATGAGGTTAGGCGCGGCCGCACGCGATGGTCTTTCGCGAACCGCGGGGTTTCGGCCCGCCCATCGTTATTTCTCGGCCACCGCTCCGGGCGGACGAGGAACGCGGGAGGCCCGCGGACGAACGGCCCTCAGCCGCTAATCCTCGTCAAACCCGCTCTCGACCAGCCGGCGCAGGGCCGTTATCGCGGCCTCGGCGTCCGCCCCGTCGGCCACGATCTCCAACTCGGTACCTTTGGTCGCGGCGAGCATCATCATCTGCATGATCGACTTTCCGTCCACCGCCTGCCCCTGCCGTTTGACGGTAACCGCCGCCGCGAAAGCGTTCGCGGCGTCCACAAAGCACATCGCCGGCCGGGCGTGCAAGCCCAGCCGGTTGCAGATGATGACTTTCACGGAGAAGTTGGGCATGGCGGTGCGGCCAGCCGCTACCTCCTGGGGGGTTGTCCGTCCGCTTCTTCGAGCAGGGTCACGACGTCCTGCACGGTGGTGGCCTGGCGCAGGAACCGCCGGAAGGTCTCGTTCGACAGGCTGTTAAAGATCACCTCCATCGCCTTGAGGTGCTGCTCTGGGTCGTGCTCGGGCGAGAGCAGCAGGAAGATCGAGTACACCGGCTGGCGGTCCAGCGCGTTGAACTCGACGCCCGTGGGCGAGAGCCCGATGGCCGCGGCCATGCCCGAGACGCTCTTGTGCTTCACGTGCGGCACGGCGATGCCCTTGCCGAAGCCGGTGGACCCGCGCCGCTCGCGATCGAGCACACGGTTGATGAGCTCAGTGCGGAGTGAAGCGTCGGCCGCGCCCGACTTGATCAACGCGTCGACGAGTTCCGCGATCACCTCGTCGCGCTGCGAGGAGGCGAGTTTGGGGACGATCGCGCCGGGAGCAACGACCTTGGTGAGCTTCAGCACGGGGGTCTCCGGACCGGGATACGCGGGCGCACCCGCGGGAACTGGCCAGAACACTGGATCGGGGCACGCGGGGGGACGGGACAGCGAAAGGAAAGTAGAGCGAGTGAAGGGAAGGGGAGGAAGTGGGGCCGTCAATGCCGCAGCTTCTCCTTGAAATCGCGGAGCTGCCTGGCCGACTTCTCCACGCAATCGTCGATGCAGGCGTACAGGTCCGGGCCGGACGAGCGGGAGATGAAGTCGTCGTGCTTCACCACGTCCACCGCAACCTCGACCTCAAACTGCTTCGTCTTGCCCGCTGGACTCTCCAGATACACGCGGATCTGCTGCGTGCCGTCGAAGAACTTGGTGAGCTTCTGCACCTTGCCCTCGGCGTACTTCTGGATCGCCTCCGTGATCTCCATGTGCTTGCCAATGACGTCGATGCGCATCGTTGTTTCCTGTTCGGGCCCATCTTGGACAACCGCCGGGCCCTGTCCCTCATTGTCCCCGGTCCGGCGGTGAGTGGAAGGCCTTTCCGGCCGGTCCCTTCCCGACCGCGAACATTGAAGAACCCGACCGGCCGCCCCGCGATGGCCCGGGCGGTCTGCCGCGGATGGTATCAGTTCGGGTGAGCGATGGTCACTCAGGCCCGCGGCCCGGCCGCACGGACCGGGTCCGGCATCTCAAACTTCTTGTCGTTCTCGCGGAAGTTCTGGGCCAGCTTTCCGGCCATCGTGTCGTACGCGGCCTTGTCCTTCCACGTGTTCCGCGGCTGGAGCACCTCGCCGGGCACGCCCGGCACCGCGTCGGGGATCGGCAGCCCGAAGACCGCGTCCGGCGTGAACTTGGCCTTGGTCAGCGTGCCGTTGAGGATCGCCGTCACGAACGCGCGCGTGTACGCCAGCTTGAAGCGCTGGCCCTGGCCGTACTTGCCGCCCGTCCAGCCGGTGTTGAGCAGCCACACGTTCGCGTTGTGCTTGGCGATCTTGTCGGCGAGCATCTGCGCGTACATCTTTGGCGGGCGCGGCAGGAACGGCTGGCCGAAGCACGGGCTGAAGTTCGGCTGCGGCTCGGTCACCCCCGCCTCGGTTCCGCCCAGCTTCGACGTGTACCCGTTGATGAAGTAGTACATCGCCTGCTCGCGAGTCAGTCGGCTCACCGGTGGCAGCACGCCGTAAGCGTCCGCCGTCAGGAAGATGACGTTCTTTGGGTGCCCGCCCATCGAGGGGATCACCGCATCCTGAATGTAGTCGATCGGGTAGGTCACGCGGCTGTTTTCCGCGATGGCCGCCGAGTCGTAGTCAGGGATGCGCGTCTCCGGGTCGATCACCGTGTTCTCGAACACGCTGCCGAAGCGGATCGCGTTCCAGATCTGCGGCTCACCCTCTTTGGAGAGCTTGATGCACTTGGCATAGCACCCGCCCTCGAAGTTGAACACCCCGCGGTCGCTCCAGCCGTGCTCGTCGTCACCGATCAGCGCCCGGTCGGGGTCGGCACTGAGCGTGGTCTTGCCCGTCCCCGAGAGGCCGAAGAACAGGGCCACGTTGCCCGGGTCCTTCTTGTCCACGTTGGCCGAGCAGTGCATCGGGAACACGCCCGCCTCGGGCATGTCGTAGTTCATGGCGTAGAACAGGCTCTTCTTGATCTCGCCGGCGTACTCGGTGCCGAGGATCACGACCATCTTGCGCGAGAGCGACTGCACGATCAGCACCGGCCCCTTGGCGCCGCAGGCCTTCTGCTCCTCAGCGCTCAGGCGGCGCTTGCCCGCGTTGATGACGGTCCAGTCGTGCTTCCACTTGGCGCCCGCGCCCGCCGCGGGGCTGCCCTGAGGGATGAACAGCGTTCGCGCGAACAGCGCATGCCACGCCTGCTCGCACACCACCTGCACGCCCAGCCGATGGCTGGGGTCGGCCCCGACGAACCCCTCGAACGTGTACAGCCTGTCCTGCTTGTTCAGGTGCTCGGTCGCGATCGCCAGCGCGTTGTCGAACTGCTCGGGCGTCACCGGCTGGTTCACCGAGCCCCACCAGACCTTGTCGTGGTAGCTCGCCACGTCCTCCAGGTGCTTGTCCTTGGCCGAGCGCCCCGTCCGATCGCCGGTCCTGCACGCCAGCGCGCCGTTCGACGCCAGTGAACCCTCTTTCCGGGCCAGGGCTTCCTCAACCAGCCGGGCCGGAGACAGGTTCTTCAGCACCCGGGACGAGGACAGGTTCAGCGTGGGCTGCGCGGCGATGGTCGACATGGCTTGAGCACTCCTGAAACCGGCCGCGCACATCCCCGCGACCCCTGAAATCGGGCCGCCGCGACTCGCCATGCCGGGCCTCCACGATAGACAGCGACCCCCTTGCGGTACAACCGAAGGAATACCTCCGAAATCGCGGCCTTTGTGGATGTAAACGCTTTCGCGGCCGAAAAGCCGTCAGAGAACAGCCACCGGCCGCAGCAAGCACCGGTGGACCTCAATCGGCGGGGCCCGTATCGTCACCCCCTGCGATCGCCGAACGCCCGCACCAGACGGCGGCCGCACGTCACGGTGGCTGTAGCTCAGCTGGTTAGAGCACGAGATTGTGATTCTCGGGGTCGCGGGTTCGAGTCCCGTCAGCCACCCTTGCCCGGGTCCGTGAGGAGGCGCGTTCAGGCCCCGACCTTGCGCAGCACGCACGCGTGCGCCGACCGGGCCACGCACATCTTCCGCTCGTAGTTGGTCCCCACGAGTTGGCCGTCGCCGACCCATTCCGGCGGCACGAACTCTTCCATGGTGAATCGCCCGCCCCTTTCGCCGCCGGCCGCGGAGTCCGTCCACGCCCGGAAGTGCTCCAGGTCCCACGCCCACAGTTGGTCGTGGTCGGTCACGACGCGCAGTTCTCCGCCGGGCTCAAGCACGCGCCACGCCTCGCCCAGAAACCCGTGCTGCACCACGCGGTTCTTGTGGTGCTTGTTCTTGGGCCAGGGGTCCGAGAAATAAAGGTGGATGACCGAGACGATCGCGTCCGGACATCGCCAGAGCAGGAAGTCCGACGCGTCGGTGTGCAGCATCCGGACATTGGTTACGCCGCGTCGGCGAAGCCGATCGGCCGCGTAGAGATAGAACTCCCGCGCCCACTCGATCCCCAGAAAGTTGGTCCCCGGCGATCGCGGCGCCTGCTCGACCAGGAACGTGCCCTTGCCGGACCCGATCTCGACCTCCAGCGGCGCGCTCACCCCGCCGGGCGAACCCGCGAACCACGTCCGGAAATCCAGCCGCCCGGCCAGCCGGTCGGTGATGACCGAGTCGGGCAGCGGCGGAAGTTCGGCCGCGCTGACGCCGATCACGCCCGGCGCGTCATCCAACTCGCGCCCATGTCCAAGCCCGAATGACATGGGCGAACCATAGGGAGCGTGGATTCATCCACCCGATCAGGGCGGCGCGAACATCCACCCCCGATCGACGACCGAAAACGATCCACCCCCTCCCGCCGTGCGTAGAGAAAGGTATCGGATTCGCCATCCTTTCTCGGGGGTATCGCCGGGCGCGCCGATAAGACGAGGTTGGGGCGGCCGCGAAGTGGTCGCCTTTCACCGTGTTCGGGTGGAGACTCGCGCGCGGCCTCGGGTCTTTAGCGGCGTCCGGCGCACTCCGCAGAGGGCGGCGTCGGGTGGGTTCATTGACAGGTTCGTCTCTCGGTCGCGTCCGGCGCGGGCTTGTGTTCGTTGGTCCGTCCACGCTTGTCCGCGGCCGCACGCACACACGGAGCGTGACCATGGCAGAGGATGTTCGCCGTTCACAGTCGGGCTCGGGCTACACCGCCGGGGATGTCGGCGGAGTTGGGGGCGGCTCGCCGGGGCGCGACGACCTGCTCTCGCTCATCGACGCGCGCGTCGACCGCCGGAGTTTCCAGACCCACCACTGGGAGGGGACGTTCTCCGACTACCTCGACATCTGCTCGCACAACCCGGCGGCGGTCCGCAACGCCTACCAGCGCACCTACGACGCCATCCTCTCCTACGGCTTTGAGAAGTACCGCCTCTTCAAGAAGGACTGCATCCGCTACCACTTCTTCTCCGACCCGATCGACAACGGCGCCGACGGCATCTACGGGCTCGATTTCGCGCTCATGCAGTTGGTCGACGTCTTCCGCTCCGCGGCCGAGGGCTACGGCACCGACAAACGCATCCTGCTCCTGCACGGGCCGGTCGGCTCGAGCAAGAGCACCATCGCGCGGCTGCTCAAGAAGGGCATGGAGGCGTACAGCCGCACCGACGACGGCGCGCTGTACAGTTTCAGTTGGATGCTCGACGAGCACGCGGGCGCGGCCAGCACCGACCACGAGTTCCCCTGCCCCATGCACGAGGAGCCGCTGCTGCTGGTCCCGCGCGAGGCGAGGCAGGAGATCCTCTCGCGCCTGAACGCCCGATACACGCCGCGCAACCGCGGCGGCACGCTCAAGGTCGTCGGCGAGCTCGACCCCTTCTGCCGCAGGGTCTACGGCGACCTGATGAAGCACTACGGCGGCGACTGGCGGCAGGTGATGAAGCACGTCAAGGTGCGTCGCATCATCCTCAGCGAGAAGGACCGCATCGGGATCGGGACCTTCCAGCCCAAGGACGAGAAGAACCAGGACTCGACCGAGCTCACCGGCGACATCAACTACCGCAAGATCGCGCAGTTCGGCTCCGACTCGGACCCGAGGGCGTTCAACTTCGACGGCGAGCTGAACATCGCCAACCGGGGCATCTGCGAGTTCATCGAGGTGCTCAAGCTCGACGTCGCGTTCCTCTACGACCTGCTCGGGGCCTCGCAGGAGCACCTGATCAAGCCCAAGAAGTTTGCGCAGACGCACATCGACGAGGTCATCCTCGGCCACACCAACGAGCCCGAGTACAAGCGGCTGCAGTCCAACGAGATGATGGAGGCCTTCCGCGACCGCACGATCAAGATCGACGTGCCGTACAACATCCGCCTCGACGACGAGATCAGGATCTACCAGAAGGACTTCGGGTCCGAGCGGATCCGCAACATCCACATCGCCCCGCACACGCTGGAGGTGGCCGCGATGTGGGCGGTGCTGAGCCGACTGGACGCGCCCAAGAAGGCCGGCCTGACTCCGCTGCAGAAGATGAAGCTCTACAACGGCAAGGCCATCGCGGGCTTCACCGAGGACTCGATCCGCGAGCTCAAGGAGGAGGCCCCGCGCGAGGGCATGAACGGCATCAGCCCCCGCTACGTGCAGGACAAGATCTCCAACGCGCTGGTCAGCCGCCAGGCCGTCGAGGAGAAGGCCATCAACCCGTTCATGGTGATGAACGAGCTGGAGGCCGGGCTCAGCCACCACTCCCTCATCAACGACGAGGACCTCAAGAAGCGCTACCGAGAACTGCTGAGCGTCGTGAAGGAGGAGTACGAGGACATCATCAAGGCCGAGGTGCAGCGGGCCATCAGCGCCGACGAGGACGCGATCAAGCGGCTGTGCCAGAACTACATCGAGAACGTCCGCGCCTACACCCAGCGCGAGCGGGTCAAGAACCGCTACACCGGGCGCGACGACGAGCCCGACGAGCGGCTCATGCGCTCCATCGAGGAGAAGATCGACATCCCCGAGAGCCGCAAGGACGACTTCCGGCAGGAGATCATGAACTACATCGGCGCCCTGGCGCTCGACGGCAAGAGGTTCGAGTATAACACCAACGCCCGGCTCTACAAGGCCCTGGAGCTCAAGCTCTTCGAGGACCAGCGCGACACCATCAAGCTCAAGAACCTGGTCTCGAGCGTCGTGGACGACGAGACCCAGCAGAAGATCGACATCGTCAAGCAGCGGCTGATCAAGCAGTTCGGTTACAACGAGACCAGCGCGACCGACGTGCTCAACTACGTGGCGAGCATCTTCGCGCGGGGCGACACCAAGAGCAAGTGACGCGGGTATGCACTGTCCGGCGTGCGGATACGACCTCTTCGGGATTCCGACGCTTGACGGGGAGACGGTGTGCCCGGAGTGCGGCGGCAGTGTCCGCCCGGGCGAAGCCGCCCCGTGCCGACATTTGTCGCGGCGGACAAAACGGCTTTGGGTGTACGTTGCTCTGCTTCCCGGCATTGCCGATTGGCTTCTCATCCTCACGATCGGCTTGCGTGACGATTGGTGGGATCACGCCGAAGTCGGCATGATTCGCGGGCGGCTATGGTTGAGTGCATTGGTCTGGCCTTGCGCGGTCGCCGGATCGCTTACGGTCTGGCTTTGGAGAGTGCGGCGTCGGCCGGTGCGTTCGGCCCTGGTTCACGCCTACAACCTCTTCTTTGTATGGATCGTGCTTCTGTGGCTGTTCATTGCACTGCTGCTTTCGGCGCCTTGGTGCCGACGCTGACAACCGATACAATGGTCGCAGGAGACCGCAATGACCTTCCGAGCAGTCGTCCGCGACGGCATGATCGCCATCAACACCCACGGCCAACTTCCCGACGGGACCGAGGTGGAGGTGCTGCCCGTCAATCGTCCGGCGCCGCGACGCAAGGGCAAAAAGAAGGCGGCCAAAGCCGCCTCGCGCACGCGCGGATCGTCGTCACGCGGCCGCGCCGGCAAGTCTGCCAAAGCTTCGGCCGACCCGCTCGACAGCCTGATCGGCATCTGGAAAGATCGCCCCGACTGGAAGGGAAAGTCCACGCTTGAGATCGCGGCCGAGCTCCGTGAAAAGGCGCTTGGACGAACCCGCCGTGGATGATTTCATCGCCGACACCTCGTTCCTGATCGACCTCACGCGTTCGCATCCGGCGGCCGTTGCTTTCGCGCGATCCGGGCCCGGCTCACGGATCCTCGTTCACCCGGCCAGCGAGGCCGAAGTGCTGGTAGGGGCCCGCGATCGCAAAGACCTTCGCAACATCGTTTTCACGCTTCGGAAGTTCTCTAGAGCGCAGCTCGACCCAAGAGACTTTCATCACTGCCTTGCGTTCGTCGAGCGCTACACGCTCACTCACGGCATCGGCTGGCCCGATTGCCTCATCGCGGCCACCGCCCTGCGACTCAAACTCCCCATTGTCACGCTCAACGACAAACACTTCCGCCCATTCCGCGCCCTGAAGGTCGTCCGGCCATACTGACGGGCGTCCGTGCCCCGCGCGTATAGTGAGCCGTCATGGCCACGAACCCGAAATCGAGGCCCAGCCACGGCTTCCGCGACGACCGCGACGTCCCGCTGCGGATCGCGCCACACTCCGTGCTCTTTGGTCAACTCTGGGACCGCACGCCGTGGCGCGTGTGGGTTCGGTGGGTGCCGCTGATCGCGTTCGGGCTCTTCGTGCTTTGGCGATTCATCGTCGATCCCTCTCCGCCGACTTCGCAACAACTGGTGCCTGCTGTGATCGGCGGCGCCTTGACATTCGCGGTCTTCTTGTTCCTCAGCTTGCACCGACGTCACGCCCCCGGTCAATCCCCCCTGGCCGCCTACCTCGCCGCGCACCGCCTCTGTGGTGCCTGCGGCTACGACCTGCACACCGTCGCGCCCGAGGCGGACGGTTGCGTCGTTTGCCCCGAGTGCGGCGGGGCCTGGCACAGCGACCGCTTTGTCATGGAGGACGAGGACCCGCGGCAGTCTTCAACGCTCGCCGCGCTGGCCGCGCGGGGTCACTCGATCGGCGGACCGAACAGTCACGACGATCGCGGCGTGCCGATGCGGCAGGCGTGGCGTTGGTATCCACATTGGATGATCGACGGACCCGCTAGCACCGTCGAGTTGGAGTCTGCAACGCGGCGGCTGATGCAACGTTTTCACGCCCGCGTCCTGCCCATCGCCGCCCTGCTCTGGGCGGGCGTGCTCGCGACCATCATCCTCACCGCGGATGAACCCGACACGTTCGCAATCGTGGCCAGCACGGTGGTCACGTTCCTGATCACGGCGATCGTGTGCTTCGCCTTGTCGCGCATCCGCCGCGACCGCGTCAGCCTCCGCGAGGTCCGGCGCATGGGCCTGTGCCCGAACTGCGGCCACGCGCTCCCGACGGATGCGCCGCCGACCTTCGACGGCTGCACCGTCTGCACACACTGCAAACTCGCCTGGAACCTCAGCGGGCCGGACGGCCGCGCGGCCCGTCGCGCCCCCGGGGTGGGTGCTGCCGCTTCGGTTGCGGGCGCGACGACCTCGCCCCGCGATCCAGCCGCCTCTGCTCCGTTTCGTCCAGTTGCTTGAGCGCGCCGAGCCGGCCGAACCACATCTGCTCCAAACTCTCAGCGAACGCGCCGAACGCGGCCCGGTTGGCCGAGTACCAGCGCTGCCGCCCCTGCCGGCGCACGTCAACGAGCCCCGCCTCCAGCAGCACGCGCAGGTGCTGCGAGACCGCGCCGAACGTCACCGGCAGATGCTCCGCGATGTCGCCCGCGGTGCGCGCCGTGGTCCACACGAGCATGACGATCTGCTCGCGCCGCGGCTCGGCGATGAGGGCGAGGCTCGGCTTCATGTGTATATTTTAGTATCGGCTCAACCATTGTCGAGGGCCATACACATGAGTTCTCGGACCATCGGCACGTCCGAGAACACCGCGAGGTGCTCGCCATCGCGATGCTCACGGCGTCACGTCGGGCTTCAACGGCGCGGGCGCGCTCTGGGCCGTCCATCCGTTCACGTTCACGGGCGCGGGCGTCGGCGCCGGAATCGGGGCGATGATCGCCTTGCTCATGATCGCGCTGACGTAGTTGGTCTCGCTCCAGCGCACGCGCTCGACGATGCGGTAGCCGTGCCGCTGGTACATCTCGACCAGCCACGCCGCGGGCTCGGGCGTGGAGAGCGCCAGCTCGCTCGCGCCGCTCTTGACCGTGCGGGTCTCGATGAGCGACATGAGCTCGCCGCCGATGCCGCGCCCTTGATATTCCGGCTCGACGGCGAACTGGCTGAACGTCGCCACGTCGGCCCGCTCGAACCACGGCGTGCCCGAGAGCTGCGCCGGGCCGCGGAAGAGGATCGTGCCGACGACCTTGCCCAGGTACATCGCGACGTAGCACTCGCCGCCGATCACTCGCTTGCGGGTGACCTCCTCGGGCTGGAACGCGGCCAGGGCCTTGATGCCCTTGTCGGCGTGCTGCTTGTACGCGCGGTGCAACATGCCCGTGAGGTGGGCGAGCGAATCGCCGTCCTCCAAGAGGCGGACACGGACCTTGTTGGCGAGCCGTTCGCCGGGCGCGTTCATCGGCGCAAAGTGTAGGACCAAACGCCGCGGGGATGGGCCGCGGATGAACGCGGATTGACGCGGATCAGGAAGAGCCGGCCGCAGATTGCGCAGATTCACGCAGATCAGAGCCGTGGCGTTGATCCATCTGCGTTGATCTTCGCAATCTGCGGCCCGCTCTGCCCGGGTTAGACTTCGCCATGCACACCCACCTGCAAGCCCCGGCCCCGGCTCGCCCCATCCCCGCGGCCGGCACGCTGCGCGTTCGCGTGCGATACTGCGAGTGCGACCCGATGGGCGTCGTCCACCACGCGGCGTACATCCCGTGGCTGGAGATGGGGCGGACGGAACTGCTGCGCGACGCGGGCGTGAGTTACGCGGAGTTGGAGGCCGCGGGCGTGTTCCTGGTGATCGTGAAACTGGAGTGCTCGTACAAGCGACCGTGCTACTACGACGACCTCGTGGAAGTGCGAACCAAGGTGGTCGGCGGCTCTCGCGTGAAGATCCGGCACGGGTACGAGGTCGTGCGCGCGGACGAAACCTTACCATCCCCGGGCGTCGGCGGGCGTGCCGAGAGCGCGGGCTCGCTCGTGCAGCGCCGCACGCCCGGCGAACTGCTCGTGACCGCGAGCAGCCTGCTGGCCTGCGTGGATCGGACCGGTCGGCCCGCGGTGATGCCGGAGTGGCTGGCCCCGAGCGGAGCATGAAGCGTGCCCAACTGCCGCGAGTGCGGGTATGACCTGAGCGGGCTCGCGGGCGAGCAGCGGCCGGTGGTCTGCCCGGAGTGCGGCAGCGCGGTGCCCGCGGCGGACGCAGCGCCGCGCGCGCCGGAGGCGACGTGGGCCGAGCTCGGCCGCTGGCGCTGGCTGCTGCGACTAGCGCCCGGCGCTGCGATGCTCCTGACTTGGACGCTGGCGACGCTGAACCTCCCATCCGGATGGGGGTTCTCGAGCTACTGGTTCATGCTCGGCCCGCCGTCGGCGGCGTGGATCGCGAGCGTGCTCGCGGCGTCGCTGGCAGCCCGCGCGAAGCGGCTTTCCAGGATCGAGCGCACGCAGTTTGTGACCCTGGTGGCCGGGCAGTCGCTCGTGTTTGTGCTGATCGCGTGGATGCTGGCGGTGCTGCTCGGGGGCGTGCTGAGCCTGACGAGCTGATGGCGGCTCGGTCGTCTCGACGGAACCCCGCACGCGCACCCGCGTACATTCTCCCGGCCCGCGGGGCGCCGCGGACTGTCGCATGTTGCATTGCGGTCACTGCTACTACGAGCTCACGGGCTTGGTCAAGGGACCGGACGACGTGCGGTGCCCCGAGTGCGGACTATGCACGCCGCACGTCAACGCCGAGCCCCGCGCGGACCCCGACATTTTCGTGGCGATGGGCGACGACGTGATGCCTTATGTGTTCACACCCTCGCTGGTGGCGGCGCCCGTGCTTTGTCTCATGGCCGTGGTGCAATCGTGGTGGTTCGTGCTGGCGGGGAGCGCGGTGATCGTGAGCGTGTGGGTCATCAGCGCGATCCGGGTGCGGCGGGCGAGCCGCGCTCGTGGGTTTTCTCCCAGCGACCACGACCGGTTGTCAATCAATGTGCTGGCGATGTCGTTCTTCATGGGCGGGCTCACCACGCCGGCGTTGGCGGTGTTGCTGGCCGTGGCGGTGCGGCTGCTGTCGGCCGTCGCGGGCTAAGGGTGATCGGCGAAACGCCCCGGCCTCCCGGCCAGAGAGGCGCCAGCGGCTCTTCCTTGGGGTTTTCGATGACTCTCCCGCCCTCCCCCCGGCCCCCTCCCTCTGGGAGGCCGAGCTACCCGAGTTGCTCGATCGCCTGGGCGACCGTCCGCACGGGGATGACCTCCGCGGCGACGCCGAGCTTCCGCATCGCCTTGGTGTCGGGGACGATCAGCCGCCGGAAGCCGAGCCGCGCGGCCTCGCCCACGCGCTGCTCGACCTGCGTGACGGCGCGGACCTCGCCCCCCAGCCCGACCTCGCCGACGGCGGCGGTGCCGGGCGCGAGGGCTCTCTTGTGGTGGGCCCCGGCGATGGCGAGCAGGAGCGCCAGGTCGGCCGCGGGCTCGGCCACGCGGATGCCGCCCACGCTGGAGGCGAAGACGTCGCGGTCGGCCAGCCGCAGGCCGGCGTGCTGCTCGAGCACGGCGATGAGCATGGCCAGTCGGTTGGCGTCCAGGCCGGAGCTCTTGCGCTTGGCCGCGCCGAGGAAGCCGGTCGCGGTGAGGGCCTGGAGCTCGACGAGCACGCAGCGCGTTCCGGTGACGACGGGGCAGACCACGGCGCCGACCTTGGACTGCACGCCCGCGCCGTCGAGCACGCCGACCCCAAGCCCGCCGGGGGCCTCGCGCAGGCCCGCGCCGGTCATCTCGAAGATGCCGATCTCGAGCGTGGTCCCGAAGCGGTTCTTGACACCACGGACGACGCGGTGGGCGTGGTAGCGGTCGCCCTCGAAGTAGAGCACGGCGTCCACGAGGTGCTCCAGAAGGCGTGGCCCGGCGAGCTGGCCGTCCTTGGTGACGTGGCCGACCAGCACTACCGCGACGCCGCTCACCTTCGCCAGGTACACCAGTTCGGCGCAGCAGCGGCGGAGCTGGGCGATCGAACCTGGCGAGGCGTCCAGATCGGCCTTGTAGATCATCTGCACCGAGTCGATCACCAGCACATGCGGCAGGACCCGGCGCGTCTGCTCGACGATGCGGGCGAGGTTGGTGTCGGCGAGCACGAACAGGTTGGGCGACGCATCGACGCCGAGACGCGCCGCTCGCAGCCGGACCTGTTCGGCCGACTCCTCGCTGCTCACGTAAAGCACGCGGAGCGGGGTCGAGGGTGACGAAGGCATCGAGGCACGCGGCATCGAGGCATCAAGGGATGAACCCATGATGCCGGCCGCCTGGAGCAGCAGCGTGCTCTTGCCGATGCCCGGATCGCCCCCGACGAGGACGACGCTTCCGGGCACCAGCCCGCCGCCGAGCACGCGATCGAGCTCGCCCAGGCCCGTGCCGAGCCGGCCGCGAGCGGTGGGATCGGGCGTGACGCTGGCGATGGGGACGGCGGCGTGAGCCTCCGAATCCTCGCCCCCACCCCCGCCCGCGGTCCACCCCTCGATCAGCCCGCGCTGCGGGTCCTTGCCCGCGGCCTTCTCCACCCGCTGCTCCTCCAGCGAGTCCCACGCGCCACAGTCAGGGCACTTGCCCATCCAGCGGCCCTGGGCGTTGCCGCAAGTGCGACAGACAAAGACGTGGCGGGGTTTGGGCATGGGGGGAAGGGCCGAGGGGGAGGGCCGAGGGAGGAGGAAGCGTGGGAGCATACGGGATCGATCGTGCGTTGGAGCCTTTTCCCGCGTCCAGCGGCTGTCCCATCCGCTATCCGCCATCCGAAATCCGATATCTACCATCCTCCCCGTGCCCCCTCCGCCGACCTCACCCAACGCATCCCGCCCCGGCCGTCGGTGGCGACGGTTCAAGTGGTGCGTGCGGTTGACGGTCGGCGTGCCGCTGCTGCTGCTGACGATCGGGCTGGTGCTGATGCGCTCGCCGCTGGTCGGGCGGATCGTGCGAGAGCAGGTCGAGGCGCTCACGGGCGGCCGGTGGCAGGCCCGGCACGCCGCGATCATGCTCAACGGGCAACTGATTGTGAGCGATGCGAGCCTGCGTGTCCCGTCGATCCCGGGGCCGGCGGGCGAACTGGTCTCGGCGCCGCAGGCGGTGATCGACGTGGACTGGTGGCAGCTCGCGCCGCTGAGTTGGTTTTCAGGGAGCGGCGGCGCGGCGACGGGCCCCGTGGTGCGCGCCGTGCGCCTGGCCGGGCCCGTGTTCCGGCTCAGCCAATCGACCGACGACGGGTCGATCAGCCTCGCGGGCCTGACCCCTCCCGCAACGACGACCAACGCCCGGACCACGCTCCCGCGGATCGACGTGATCGACGGGCGGATCGAGTTCACCGAACACTCGGTCAAGTCCGGGCGCTACGAAGAACTGGCGATCATCCCGATCGCCGGCGCGCTCATGCCCGCGCCCGACGGGCGACCGTCGTTCACCGTGCGCTTGCAGGAGATCGGACGCACGCCGTCGGTCTCGGGTCAGCGCCGCGGCATGGTGCTCGACGGGCGGGCCGACCTGGCCGCGGGCGACGCGACGCTCAAACTGCTCAACCTCTCCTTCGACGCCTGGCCGGCCGAGTCGGTGCCTTCGGCGTTCCGCGACCTGTGGCGGCGCCTGGCGGTGCAAGGGGCGGTGCGACAGACGGTGTTCACCTACTCGCAGAAGGCGGGGCTGAGCGTGAACATCCAGCTCGACGACGTGGCGCTCACCGTGCCCGTGCCGTCGGAGGGCGCCAAGGGTGTTGACGACAGCGGCTTCCTCTCGCTGCGCGGCGTGAAGGGCTCGATCGACCTCTCCACCCGCGGACTGGAGGCCGACCTGACCGGCATGCTCGGCCAGCAAGACGGGCTCTCGCACGTGAAACTTGTCACCCGAGGTCTGGAACTCGACAGCGGATTCCGCTGCGAGATCACCGGACGCGATATCAACGTCACCGAAGAAGCGACGTTCCTGCCGTATATCCCGCCGATCGTGCGCCAGTACCTGCGGTGGTTCGGCGGACCCACTGCGGTGGTGGACGCGAGCGTCACCATCGCGCGCGCCGATCCGACCGGCGGGCACGCGGCCGAGGTCACCGTGCCGGAAGGGCGGATGACCTTCCAGAACGGGCGGGCCGCGTTCCACAAGTTCCCCTACCCGTTCCACGACATGGCCGGCGAGGTCACGTTCGACGACACCACGATCCGCATCGTGCGGATCACCGGCGTCGGGCCCAAAGGCTCGCCGCTGACCGCCACGGGTCTCATCACGCCGCTCACCGAGGACGCGCAGGTGGACGTTAAGGTGGACGTGGACGACGTGCCCGTGGACGAGGAACTGCTCGCGGCCATGCGCCCGACGTACCGGCGGCTGATGGAGGTGCTCTTCTCCAAACGGCAGTACGACGCGCTGGTGGGACGCGGCCTCGTGCGCCCCGGCCCCCCCCCATCCCCCCCCACTCCCCCTGCAACACCTACCGGGCCGGGAGCAAGCGCTGCGCGGGTTGAGGAAGGAAAGGCGACACCGTTCGAGTTCGGCGGGCAAGGGCGAGTGCACGTGCACCTTCAACGACCGCTCGGCCACGCTGTTGAGTGGACGACGAATATCGGCGTGCAGTTCGAGCGCGCCGGGTTGGTGCCCGAACCGTTCCCGTTCCCGATCGAGGCGAGCGATCTGGCGATCGAGGTCAACGACGAGCGAACGATCCTCAAGGGGGGACGCTTCGTCGGTTTGCACGGCGGCGCTGCGAAAGTCGAGGCGACAGTGCGGTTCGGCGACTCGGCCGCGGAGCCGGTGGACCCGCGCGTGAAAATCACGGCCACCGACGTGCCGGTGGACGAGCTGCTGCTCAACGCGGTTCCGGGTGAGGAGCCCGGGCCCGGCGATGCGGACGCGGAGGGCAGCGGGATCGGGCTCAACGCCAAGGGCATCCTGCGCCGTCTCGATCTTCGCGGGCTTGTCGATTGCGACGTCGAACTGAGCGCGGCCGCGGAGGCGCCGCTCCCGCCGACTTTCGTCGGCCCGAGACCGCTGCCCCCGGTGTCCTACGCCGTGGAGGTGCACCTGGGGAAGATGACGGCCGCTCCGGTGGAGGCGCTGGCGAAACAAGGGGAGGCTTTGGGGGGATCGAGTGAGCCGGAGTTGTGCATCCGCAAGCTGGCCGGGAGCGTGCGCGTGACCGAGGGTCGCGTGCAGATCGACGGCCTGCACGCGGAGCTGGGCCGGATCGAAGCCGATCGGGTGGGAACAGGTGACGGGTACACGTCCGCCGCCCCGGCGGGCGAGATCACGCTGCGGCTGGACGCCGAGACGACGCCCCCCGCCAGCGCCGATCAGGGCCGCCTGCACGCGGAGTTGCAACTGGGCGGCCTGAGCCTGGCCGACTCGTTCGAGCCGGCGGTTCGCGTGTTCTCTTCGGACGCGGCCGACTTTCTCGCGGGCGTGCGGAAGTCGCGCCGGCCCGATGGAGTGATCGACGCGCTGGTCACGCTCGACTCGCCGCACGCGCGCAGGGGCGCGCCGGTGGAGATCGGCGTGGAGGTCACCCGCGCCGAGCGACTCGGCGTGGCGGCGCTCGACGGGCGGCTGGAGATCTCAGAACCGCACGGGCGCGTTCACGTCGTGACTCGCGATCACAGGCCCGGCGGAGCCGCCGACGGCGAGACAGTGCGGTTCGAGTCGCTGAGCGGAGTCCTGGGCTTCAACGGCGAGCCCGCTGGCGGGTTCGAGGCGAACGGTTCGCTCATTCGCGATCCGCACACGGGCGGCGTCGCCCGTGCGGACGGGCTCGTTTGTGGGCTGCACGGATGGCGCCTGGAAAGGAGTCTGACCCGGGCGATCCTCTCCACGATGGGAGGCGAATCCGTGACCGATGGGCTCCAACGGCTCTCCCCGCGGGGTGGGTTCGACGCGAGCATTCAGCTCTCGGGCGGACCCGGTCCGTCGATGGTGAGTGGCTGGATCGAGCCCACAAGCCTGCGGATCGTCCGCAACGGAGTGCCGATCGATTTCGAGACGATCGGCGGGCGTGTGACCTTCCGCGCCCGCGACGATGGAAGCCTCGTCGGCTCGGTCGAGAACGGCCTGATGATCACCCCGGAGTGGTCGGCCGAAGGCGGCGCATCATGGGTATATTCGCCCCACGAACTGGGCGCGCCCGGGCGTGTGAACATCGACGCCGCGTTCACGGGCGCGATCTCAACGCTCGGGCCGCAGTTGCACTCCGTGCTGCCGGACGCCGCGGCACGATCGCTGGACAAGCTCTCGCTGAGCCTGGGTGAGCCCGCGAGACTGACCCACGCGACGCTGCGGGCCTCGATCTCGACGGAACGGCCCGGTGACGGCGCGGCCGACAGCGTGGCCTTCGACGGCACGGTCGAGTTCGCGGGGCTGTCGGGCGACGTCGGCGTGCCCTTCAGGGAGGCCCGCGGCCGGTTGGACGTGCGCGTCACGCCCGCGGGAGAAGAAGAAACGGCCGCGAGCGACTCCGATGCGCGGCCGTCGCCGCTGTCAATCACCGTGGCCGGCCCGTCGATGCGCATCGCGGGCGTGCGCCTGACCGACTACTGCCTGTCGTTGGAACAGACCTCGCCCAGGAGCCTGTCACTGACCGAGGCGACGGCCGAATGTCACGGCGGACGGGTGCTGGCCCGCGGCGGGATGGATTGGACCACGACCGACGCGGGCCCGGGCCCCGGCCGCCTGCGGCTCGACACGCTGATCGCGGGGGTCAACTTCGCACCGTTGCTGGACGATCTGAGCGCCCGGCGCAAGGCGACGCCCACCGATGCGGAAGCCGCCGGATCATCGCCCACCGCCCCGGCGACCGCCAAGTCGGAGGACAGCACGCGGGGCGCGGTCGACGCCCGCATCGCCATCGAGAGCACCGAGGGCGATCCCGCCTCGCTCACGGGGTGCGGCGCGATCCGGATCGCCCACGGCGACGTGCTGGACCTGCCGCTCATCCTCCCGCTCATGGAGGTGAGCAACCTGATGGCCCCGAGCAACGACCCGCTCGATTACATGCAGGCCACCTTCTACCTCCGAGGGCGGCAGGCGGTGTTCGACGACATCAGCGTGCTCTCGGATTCGCTGGCGATCGTGGGGAGCGGGACGCTGACCCTGCCCGACATGAAGCTGGACATGCGGTTCAACAGCAAGTCGAACCACCGCGTGCCGATCCTCTCCGACGCGTTCGAGGCGCTCCGCGACGAGATCGCCAGCACCATCGTGACGGGCACGATCGAACATCCCGACGTGCGCTCCGAACCGCTCACAACCACGCGCAGGATGATCGGCGACATCCTCTCGCCCGGCCGCCCGCGCGTCAACGGGGCGCCGGCGGACGCGGCTCGCCGAGAGCGGGAGCGGATGCGGGAGCGCTAGCCCGGCGACGCCGTCCCCCCCACTCCCCACGCTCTGCGCGGTCACTATCATCCGCCATCAACAACAATGGAGAGAGGCATATGTCCGCGCACCACAATCGTCAGGAACTTGATCCGCCCGCCGAGGCCGCGCCCCCGCCACCCGTGGGGGCTCCACCGGAGAAGGCCGCCGTCCGGCGCGCCGACGATCCGGCCATCGCGGCCAGCATCGACGACCTGATCACGCAGGTGGGCGGCGCGCCCGGCACGTTCAACGCACGGCTCATCCGCGACCTCATCACCACCGGCCTGAAACTGATCCCGGACGGTCGCGACACGGGCGAGCTCAAGCTCATCACCACCGCGATCAAGGAGATGCGCTACGCCTACCGCGTGTTCGGCCAATACCCCGAACCGCACAAGGTGTCGATCTTCGGTTCGGCCCGCACTCCGCCGGACCACCCCGACTACGCCGCGGCCCGCGAGTTCGGGCGGCTCATGGCCGAGGCGGGCTGGATGGTCATCACGGGCGCGGGCGACGGGATCATGCGGGCCGGGCACGAAGGGCCTGGGCGCGAGGCGAGCTTCGGCGTCGCCATCCGCCTGCCGTTCGAGACCAACGCCAACGAGTTCATCGTGGGCGACGACAAGCTGATCCACTTCCGCTACTTCTTCACCCGCAAGCTCATGTTCCTCTCACAGGCCGAAGCGGTGGCGCTCTTCCCCGGTGGATTCGGCACCATGGACGAGGCCTTCGAGGCGCTCACGCTCGTGCAGACCGGCAAGAGCTCGATGATCCCCATCGTCATGGTCGAAGGAGCGGACCAGACCTACTGGCAGGAGTTCGACGAGGCCATCCGCAAGATGCTCCTGGCCAGAGGGTGGATCAGCCCCGAGGACTTGTGCCTGTACCGAATCATGAAGACGCCCGCCGAGGCCGCGGCACACATCCGGCAGTTCTACCGCCTCTACCACTCCTCGCGATACGTGAAGGATGATCTGGTGATCCGGCTCCGCCGCCCGCTCAAGCCGGCGGACGTCGAGCGACTGAGCGACGAGTTCGGCGTGCTGATCAAGAAGTCCGGCACGGCGTCGCCGACCAAGTTGGTGCAGCGGGGCCCGTTCGAGGTCGAGGACGATCACCTCGACCTGCCACGCCTGTGCTTCCCGCACACGCGCCACAAGTTCTCGACCGTCCGCAAACTCATCGACAGCATCAACGAGTGCGAGCCAGCGTAAAGCCGGCGGTCACGGCTTCTGCCGCGGTTGGGGCCGCGGTCGCGGAGCGACCTTCTGATCGTTCGCGGCCCCCGGCAACGGCGCGCCCCGCCGGGCGTTGATCACGGCGTTGTCGATCCCGCGCTGGATATCCGCGATCGGCGGCGTGGCATTCCGACCGAACCGCCGCTGGGCGTCGAGTTGCGCTTCGATGGCCGGCCCGATGCGCGGGCGTGAGTTCTCGTAGAAACCGCGCTGCGCCGCGTCGAACGGGTCGTTGTCGGTGGGAACGCCGCGATCGACCCGGTCGCCTTCGACCGCTCGCGACACGTGCGGCACGGGCCGGGCCCGAAGAGCGCCGCGAAGCCCGGGTAGGTGCGGCCCGTACACGACCACGCCGCCGTAGGGGTCATACGGGCCGTAGTAGGACCCTTCGTCGGCGGCTTGCTGGGCCTGATACGCCGCCGCGGCGGCCAGCGCCTCGGCGTAATCGGCTTGCGCCCGCGCGATCCGCGCCTCCGACGCCTCGTGTTCGCGCCGCAGCCAGAGCGGAAGGCCCGGCCCCAGCGTGTTGCTCGGAACCTCGATGAGCGTCGAATCGCGTGCGGGCTCGCTCTGATTCGCGGCCTTTGCGGCCGTGTCTGCGTTCGCACCCGCGGGGGCCTCCGGGCGCTCCTTCGGCGCGGCGTGCGTGACCGAACTGGTCTGAACGTTGGCGGCGGGCGTGTCCGTGCCTGGGGCCTTGGCGTTCTCGTTCGCAAGCGTGCCAGCCGCGCTCACGCCCACGGCGATCCCACAACAAATGGCCAATCTCAACATGTTGAACCTCCCGGCGGCGGTGCAGCAAGCCCGCCGCGCACCCCTGCACAAGCATACTTCGCCGTCCGCTCGCGGCCAGATCGAGTTTCCTGCTCCTCCGATCGAAAGTTCTCGAGATCGTTCAACCGGCGGCCGCCTTCACCCGTACCATGCAACATGCGAACAGCGGCGGACGCGACCCGGTTGGCGTGCGTGCTGGGGGCGTTTGTATCGGCCGCGGCGTGCTCGAGGAACGACGCCGCCCGGCCCACAGTCGCGCCCATATCCGAGGTCGGCGATGTTGAAACCACGACCCGGGTCGGCCCGGACCTGACCGAGACGCCGGTCATCGGCGCGGAGGCAGGGCTTGAAGCCACGTGGGTGGCGGCCAGCGCCGATGGGCCGACCTTCGCCGCCGCGATCGCGCCGTACCTGGATGCGCAGGTGCCCGCGAGCGCGTCGGACCTGGCGATGTGGGAGTCCAACGGCCTCCGCGTGGTGCGTGTCCCGCTGGAGAACTGGTCGGCCCTCAGCGCGGCGATCGGCGTGTCCGGTGCTTCGCAGCGACAATGGCTAGGAGCCAGCGGGCGGTGGACGGACATCGTGCGCGCCCCCGAAGAGCCCCGCGGCCAGGTCATCGCGCTCGACGCCGAGCGCGTCGAGCTCGGCCCCGGCCGGCTCAGGCTGCTGAGCCGGTGCTGGCTCTCCCCGGTCCCCCCGGACGGCTCGGGCTCGTCGGCGCGGGCGGAGTTCACGATCGAGATGGTCCCGCAGCTGCTCGAACGCCGGCCCGCGGCCGTCACGCTCGCGGAGACGCCGCGAACGCGCGACCCCATCGACGAAGGGCTGGTGTTCGCACGCACGCGGATGGGTCTGAGGATCCGGAACGGCGACGAGAGCCGCTTCGCGTACATCGTCGTTTCCGAGCGCCCGGACGTCGATTGGCGAGAGCAGATCGCCGACCGTCCGGAGACCGATACACCGCCCGAGCCTGCCGCGCCCAGGCCCTCGCCCGGCGTGGGCGAGGTGGTGCGCAACGGGAGCGGCGACTCCGGCGCAGCGGGCGCGTCGCGCGGCTCCGCACAGTCCGGTTCGGAGGCCGCGGGACCGGGTGCGGCCGTTGGGCGACGGGGCGCCGGGCCCGCGGCGCCGTTGCTGCCGACCATCGGCGAGGCGCTGTTCGCCGCGCCATTGCCGCCGACACCAACCACAAACCCCGAAGCAACGCCCACCGGGCGCAAGACTTTGCGGGCCGTTCTGGTGCTGATCCCGCGGGCGCCGGGCGAGTACCGTCTTTTTCCGGCCTCACCGGCGAGCGCGACCGCTCGGTGACACTGTGAAACAAGGCGTCCGCTCGGTCGTGCGGTTCAGCAGCGAGCACCGATGAGCAACGCGGCCGTCCGCGTGAGCACGGCCAGAGCAGCCGGGATATCCCACCGCTGGCGCGATCGGTCGCCGGTGGTGTTGCTGACCACGCGGATCTCGCAGAACGGCAGCGACGGCCCGTGCAGGCGGGCCAGCGCGTGAGCGATGGCCGCGCCCTCCATCGCCTCGACGGCCGCACCTGTTCGCACGGCGATCGCGCCCGCGAGCGCGTCGGTCCCGGAACAGGTTGACACCGTGGCGACATCGGCCTCGATCGCGCCCGGGCCGATCTGGGCCAGGCACGCCGCGCGGAGCACGAAATCCAGGAAGATGCGCATACCGTCGAATCCGGGGATCGAGCTGCCCACGCCGGCGGGCGGGAATCCGGCCTCGTTCAAGTCGAGGAACCGCTCGGGCGTCTGCACGCCCTCATCGGCGTACACGCTCGCGCGCCCGACGACGATTGCCCCGATCTCAATCGCTCGTGGCCGGGCCGGGGTTGGCGGTAGCGCGCCGCCGATGCCCAGGTTCAGCACCGCCCTATACCGCGAAGGATCGGCCAACCGTGCGGCGGCGACAGCCGCGTTCACCTTCCCAACGCCGGTGCGGGCCAGGTCGAACCCCGAACCGATCGGCACGGGATGCCAATCGGACGCCGGCCGGGCGGCGCCAGCAGCACGGGCGATGGCTTCGGCCTCGGCCGGTGCGGCCGCGAAGATCAGGCAGGGTTGGGGGAGCATGGCGATCGCGAACTCTATCCTGTGCCCTATCCGATCCGCACCAGACCTCTTCCGCCCATGAGCACGTCAAGATACTTCTGAATAGGCGTGGACACGGTTGCGGCGCGTGCCGGCGGCGTCAGCGCGTCGGCGCGGCGCTCGGCCAACCCGGTCGCCTCGAAGGCCACGGTGACCCGGCGCTGGGAGTGGGCAGGCTCGACCCGTGAACAGACCGCCGCTTCCTTTCACGCGCGCTCGTGCACAAGCCACTCGGCCTCGCCATCGCCACGAACGCCCACCGCTCCGGCCGAACTCGCCAGTCAAGCGAGCTTGACCAGCGTCGCCTGCTGGTCAATCGAACTTGACCAGCGATCGAAGCGCGGTCGCCCATAGAATGATCAAGCGGTCCGGGGTCGTTTGGTCGATACTCGGGTCTGGAACCACTTGCCGCGGAACTCCGATCGCCGACGCCGGTTGAATGAAGGATCGGGCCGGCCCGGGCGTCGGGTGTCTACAAGGACGAAACTCGGAGGTGACATGAGCCAGGGCAGCGCGGCGGGCGTCGCGACATCGACCACCACGGACAGGAAGCCGCCGCGCCGTCGGCGCTGGCTGTGGCCCGCCGCGGGCGCGGCCGCGGTCGGCGGCGTCGTGCTCGTGGTGACGCTGGGCTCCGGCCCGCGGGAGGCTCAGCCCGGCGCGGCCGCAAGGGCTCGGCTCGACCTGGTCGAGGCCAGCCGGGGCGACTTCGACATCACGACCACGGCGACCGGCGAGCTGCGGGCCCGCAACCAGGTCGAGATCCGCAACCAACTCGACTCGGACAGCACGATCGTGGAGATCGTGCCCGAGGGCACGTCGGTCAAGAAGGGCGACCTGCTGGTCCGGCTCAACGCCGAGAACATCCAGACCCGCCTGGACGATCAGTCCCTGGAGCTCGAGAACGCCCGGGCGGGGGTGATTGCGTCGAACAACGACTACGAGATCCAGGTGAGCGAGAACGAGTCGGCCCGGCGCGCGGCCGAGCTCAAACTGGCGCTGGCCGAGCTCGAACTGAACAAGTGGAAGGACGGCGAGGTCAAGAGCAAGCGTCAGGAACTCGCGCACAACCTGGATCGCGCGACCAAGGACGAGGCCCGGCTCAAAGAGTTTTACGACCGGAGCAAGCTGCTCAAGGAGCGCGAGTTCTACAGCGAGGACAAGCTCAAGCAGGACCAGCTCGCCTGGGAAGAGGCCGTGGCCGCCAAGAGCAAGGCCCAACTCGCCTCGGAGATCTACGAGCGGTACGAGTATCCCAAGGACGAACGGCAGAAGCAGTCGGACGTGGACGAGGCGCGGGCCGAGGTGCAGCGCGTGGAGCGCCAGAACGCCAGCAAGCTCGCCAACAAGGAGGCCGACAAGAAGAACAAGCAACGTTCGCTTGAACTTCGCGAGCAGAAATACCAAAAGGACCGTGAGCAGCTCGACGCCGCGACGATCAAGGCCCCCAGCGACGGCCTGGTGGTCTACTCAACGAGCCTGGAATCCAACCGCTGGGGGGGCAACGACGACGGCCCGCTGCAGGTGGGAAGCAAGGTTTATCCGAACCAGACCCTCATCATCCTGCCCGACACGACGGAGATGATCGCCTCGGTCAAAGTGCACGAGTCGCTCGCCGGGCGCATCCACAAGGGCCAGCCCGCGACGATCAAGATCGACGCGATGGGCGACAAGCGGTTCACCGGCCAGGTCGAGAGCGTCGGCATCCTCGCCGAGCAGACCAGCCGGTGGATGGACCCGACCCTGCGCGAGTACACCGTGCGGATCGCGTTGAACCTCCCCCCGGACCTCGAACCGGCCAGTCCCGCGGCCAAGGGCGGCGCAACCTCCCGCGGCCTGCGCCCCTCCATGCGCTGCGAATCCGAGATCGTCATGGGCAAGGTGTCCGACGCCCTGACCGTGCCCATCCAGGCCGTGCACAGCGAAGGCCTGCTGCGGTACGTGGTGCTGGCCGACGGCTCGGGCACGCGCTTTACGCGGAGGCCGGTGATGGTCGGGCAACGCTCCGATCGCTTCGCGGAAGTTCTCGCGGGCGTCGAGCCCGGCGACCGGGTGCTGATCCGCAAGCCCGAGCCGAGCGAGATCACCGACAAAGGCTGGAACTCGAAGGAACTGGCCGCGGTGGGGCTCGAGCTCAACGCCAGCGGAGACATCGTTCCCGTGGCAGGTGCGAGCGACCACGCGATGGGCGAGCGTGGGCGCAGACCCAGTGGCCCGCGGCGCGCCGGTCCGACAGCCGGTCAGCCTGGCTCGGCAGCCGCCGCGATGAGCCCCCACTCTCCGCCTACCCCAAGCGGGGCCGCTTCCAAGCCCACGAGCGAGACCAAGGACACTGAGGCCGAGGCCGCCAAGCCGGCTTCCGGCACCGCTCAGCCCGCGAGCGATCGTCCGGCAAGCGGCTCAACGCCGGCCAGCACCAAAGGCTGAATGTCCATCGGGAAGCCGGACGACGGGGATGCGGCTGCCGTCGCTTCAGCGGCCCTCGAACAGCCGGTCGCCCAGCCAGTCCGACAACGCCGCGATGCTCTTGATCTTGCCCGCCGTCTTGGCGATGTCGTATTCCAGGCGCACAAACTCGGCCCGGTCCGGGTGCATGACCACGTAGCAGGCCCGGGGGTCCATGTCGCGCGGCTGGCCGACGCTGCCGACGTTGAGGATCGCCTTCTCCTCGTTGAACCGGTACGCCGCGTCGGTCAGCTCGGCCGGCGGATAGAAGTCCGGCTCGTCGGTGAACACGCCCGGCACGTGCGTATGGCCCACGACGCACAGGTGCGGCACACGCTCGAAGATCGTCGTCACCTTGTCCGGCGCGGTCATGCAGTCGTCGGGGAAGATGTACTCGTTGATCGGCCGACGCGGCGAGCCGTGCACCGCCAGCAGCGGCACCTGGGCCCCCGGCACGCTCTCGACCACGCGCACACGCAGTTGCCCGAGAAACTCGTACCGCTCGGCCCGCAGGGCCGGGTCGGGCTCGGAATCGAACTGGGCCCGCGTCCAATACGCCGCGGCCTCCGCGCCGGGGTTGAAGTTGGTCGGCTCGTAGAGCACGCTGAAGTCGTGGTTGCCCATGAGCGACCATTCGCAGTGCCGGCGGACCAGGTCGACGCACTCCAGCGGATCGGGCCCGTACCCGATGATGTCGCCCAGGCAGATGATGCGCTTGATGCTGCGCCGCTCGATGTCGGCCAGCACCGTGCGCAGGGCCTCGGCGTTGGCGTGCACGTCGCTGATGACGGCGGTTGGGATGGCGTCGGCGTCTACGGGCACTCGGCAAACCTCGGTCGCGGCCTTCCCCCGACATGGGGGCAGGGCCCGAACTGTATTGGATATCGTTCCGGGGGACAAACCCTTGTCACAGACTGCACCGGTCTGGGCCGTGACGGTGGTTCTTGCCAGTCGTGAGCGCACTCTCCACAAGCACGCCGCAAAGCGGGCGAGCCCGCGGCACGGATCCTGTCAAAGCGGCAGGTCGTGCCGGGCGCGACCGTCATTGCGGGCTCCGGTCCCGTTTCCCCGGTCTTGGCTCAATGCCCGCATCGTGGTAGCCGATTTGCTTCTTGGACCTACACTGGCCCGGAGGCCCGCGTCTGATCGCGGGCCGCGGCCAGTTCTTCCGGCAAGCCCCCACAAGGGGTGTTTTCAGGAGTTGCCCATGCCCGCAGCCGGCGTCACCTACCAGCGCACCCGCGAAATGACCATCGACGAGCTTCTGCTCGAGAACCGGGTGGTCTTTCTGGTGGGTGAGATCAACCAGGCCTCGGCCGCAAGGCTGATGATGCAGATGTTCTACCTCGAGAACATGAAGCGCGGGTCCGACATCCACTTCTACATCAACTCGCCCGGCGGGGCCGTGGACGACACGCTGGCCATCTACGACACCATGCGCTTCCTTTCCAGCCCGATCAACACGTACTGCCTCGGGCGGGCGTACTCGGGCGCGGCCGTGCTGCTCGCGGCGGGGCAGAAGGGCAAGCGGTTCATCCTGCCCCACGCCAAGGTGATGATCCACCAGCCCTACGGCGGCGTCATGGGCCAGGCCGAGGACATCAAGATCCAGGCCGAGCAGATCATCAAGAGCAAGCAGGAGTTGATCCGCATCCTCGCCAGCCACACCGGCCAGAGCGAGGACACCGTCAAGCGCGACAGCGAGCGCGACAAGTACTTCAACGCCGGCCAGGCCAAGGAATACGGCCTGGTCGACGAGGTCATCGTCGAGGTGCCGAAGGAGAAGTGAGCCGATCGAGTGCGGATCGCGGATTTCGGATCGCGGATCAGGGCCGAACGACGGCCGCCGCCGGACCGAAATCCGATCCGCGATCCACGATCCGAATTCCGCGTTCGAACCATCCGACATTCGCTATCTGAAATCCGATACTCGAGGCTTCCATGTCTTACCTCGTTCCCATCGTCATCGAACACTCCGGCCGCGGCGAGCGCGCGTACGACATCTACTCGCGCCTGCTCAAGGACCGGATCATCTTCCTCGGCGGCCCAGTCGGCGACGAGGTGGCCAACCTGATCATCGCGCAGCTGCTTTTCCTGGCCAACGAAGACCCCAAGGCGGACGTGCACTTGTACGTCAACTCGCCGGGCGGGAGCGTGTCGGCCGGCATGGGCATCGTGGACACGATGAAGTTCATCCAGCCCGACATCTGCACGTACATCATCGGCCAGGCCGCGAGCATGGGCTCGGTGATCGCGACCTGCGGCACCAAGGGCAAGCGATTCACGCTGCCCAACGCCCGCAACCTGATGCACCAGCCGCTCATCGGCGGCGTGATGGAGGGGCAGGCGACCGACCTGGAGATCGAGGCCCGCGAGATGCTCCGCATCCGCGATCGGCTCTACCAGATCTATTCCGACCAGACCGGCCAGAGCGTGGCCCGCATCACCGAGGACTGCGACCGCAACAAGTGGCTCGACGACAAGGAGATGGTCGAGTACGGGCTGGTCGACGCGGTGCTCAAGAGCATGCCGCGGGTGCGGCGCGAGGGTGCGGCCGGGGAGTGAGCAACGTGCCACAGGCTCGCCGGCTCCGCGGCGTGCCTGTGGCGAGACGCTCAGGCCGCCAAGACGCCTCGGACACGGCCCAGAGCGGCCGAGCCCGCGGCACGCTGCTGCTCACGCGATCATCTTAAAGCACTCGCGCGCAAACTCGGGAATCAAGAGCCCGATGACGATCGTGAGGGTGATCGCGGCGAGCATGGCGACAACGCTCCGCACGCTCGCCAGCACAAGCGGGCGCGGCAGGCGCAGGTAGCGATCGGCGGCGAACCACCACCAGACGATGCACCAGAGGGTGGTGATGGAAAGAACGATCGCGGCATCGGTGAGCGGTGCCCTAAACGGCACCGCGCTGGCGGTTGCCCGCGAAATCGCGCCACGGGCGTTGTACACAATCGCGGGCAGCATCAGGCTTACGACGAATGATGGCATCAGGTAGAGGCCGATCCGGATCAGGTGGGCGCGACGAACCCGGGCCCGCTTGAGCGTCTCAGGGAGCAACAAAAACGCGGCAGGCGTGAGCAGCATCGTGAGCAAGCACGTCAGCACCACGGTGGGTGGACGCTCTATCGGAAATCCGGCCCATGACCAGTAGCCCCAGTATGGCCAGACCAGGGTGAGGAATGCTTCTCGCAACGAGATGTAGCCCACGGCCACGCGGCCCGTCGCCAGCACGACGGCCCCGTTGACGATCGCGAACGTGAGGTAGAGCAAGGCCGACGCGGCGGCGACGACAACGAAGGCCCTCCTCCACACGATATCGTGCGACATCCGGAGCCACGACCAGAGCCGCCACGGGCGAGGGACCGCCGCCAAGGTCCGCATCAAGGCCCGCACGCGACGCTGCGCGGCGTGCTCGAAATGCCCTTGCAGAATGAAGTATCGTGGGTTGAGCAGATCGCGCCAGCCGACTTTCAGACCGCACTCGCTGCAGCGGACTTCGGTCAGACATCGATCCGGCGGCCACGCGGCCATCTGACCGGAGAGGTCATAGTCGCAGCGCGGGCAGCGGGGCTCGACGGCCATGACAGAAGATACCCCGGCACGCCGAGTTCCGCACGCAACGGGGATCAAACTCGAACTGCATGCACTGCCGGCCACAGGCACGGCCCGGAGCGGCCGAGCCTGTGGCACCCGAGGCTTCATCGCGCCGAGCGCGGTCCCTTGCGGTGGGGCTTCCTGGTGGAAGTCGGCCCGCCCGGCTTGCCGGAGCGGTGGGTCGGGTGGCCACCGGGGCCCGCGCGGTGCGGGGCCGGGGTGTTGGCCTGGGCCGGCTTGGCGTGCGGTGGTCGGGGCGCGTGCGGAGCCATCGGCTTCGCACCCGGACCACCACTCGGACGGGGCCGAGCGTTCGCGCCTTGACGTAAACCGGCCGGAGCGGCGGGATTGGTCGGGGTGCGGTGCGAGTTGACCGAGCGGCGCGGGTACGGCTGGGCGTGCGAGCCCCTGGCATCGGTCTCGACAACGTTCGCCGAACGCGGGCCGGAGGGACGGGCGCCGTAAGCAGGTCGGCGATCGTCGCGCCGTCCGTCGCCGAACCGAAAATCGCGGGGGTCGCGCTCACGCTCGGGCATGGCGCTGCGTTCGACCTCGGGCGTTTCGAGCACCGCGATCGGCTTCTTCACCAGCCGCTCGATGGCCCTCAGGCTGTCGCGCTCCTCGTGGTCGCAGAAGGCGATGGCGATGCCGGTGTTGCCGGCCCGCCCGGTGCGCCCGATGCGGTGCACGTAGGTCTCCGGCTCGTGCGGCAGCTCGTAGTTGATGACGTGCGACACGTCGTCCACGTCGATGCCGCGAGCGGCGATGTCGGTGGCGACCAGCACGGGCGTGCGCCCGGACTTGAAGTTGGCGAGCGTGCGCTGGCGGACGTTCTGACGCTTGTTGCCGTGGATGGCCTCGGCGGTGATGCCGGCGAAGCCGAGCCGCTTGACGACCTTGTCGGCGCCGTGCTTGGTGCGTGTGAAGACCAGGGCGCGGGTGATGCCGGACTCGCGCAGCAGCTTGGCGAGCAGCGCGGGCTTGTCGTCGCGCCGCGTGTGATAGACCGACTGCTCGATGACCGCCGGAGCGGACGAGACGGCCGCGACCTCGACGCTCACCGGATCGCGCAGCAGCGCGTGGGCCAGGTGGCGGATCTCCTTGGGCATGGTGGCGCTGAAGAGCAGCGTCTGCCGCTTGGCGGGCACGGCCGCGGCGATGCGCCGGATGGGCTGGATAAAGCCCATGTCGAGCATCCGATCGGCCTCGTCGAGCACGAAGGTCTCGACGTGACGCAGATCGACATAGCCCTGCTGCATGAGGTCTTCGAGGCGGCCGGGCGTGGCGATGACGATGTCCACGCCGCCCTGGAGCGCCCGCACCTGCGGGTTCTGATTGACGCCGCCGAAGATCACGGCGTGCTTGAGGTGCGTGTTCTTGGCGTAGATGCTGAGGTTCTCGGCGATCTGCAGGGCCAGCTCGCGCGTGGGCGAGAGGATCAGCGCACGGATCGTGCGCTTGGGGCCGTGGCCGTGCGGCTTGTGCGCTCCGCCACTTCCGGCCGCGCCCGACTGCATCAGCCTGTGGGCGATCGGCAGCGCGAACGCGGCCGTCTTGCCCGTGCCCGTCTGGGCACAGCCGAGCAGGTCCTTGCCCGCGAGGATGTGCGGGATGGCCTGGGCCTGGATGGGGGTCGGGGTGAGGTACGACTCCGCGGCGATCGCGCGGAGGATGGGCTCGGCGAGCCCCAGATCGGAAAACTTCATCATGTTGTTATCGGTCTCGATACGCCGGTCAGGACAAAGGAAAAAACAGGGTGGACCGGACGGCATCCCCAGGCCCGTCGCGCTCGGCGATCGGCCTGAACGGTCTGGCGGACCCGCTCACACGAGCGGCGCCGCCTCACAGCCATTGGGATTGAGCCGGAAAAAGGCTGTAATCACAGTCTGCTGCCGGCTCTGGCAGGAATCCAATGGCCGTTCAACCATGGGATGAAGAACAAGCATAGGCCGGTCCATCGCGCCGGACGAACCCGTAAATCTCGCACGTCTGAAACCGGTTATGCGCGTGCTCGGCGCGCCTCGGTTCCCGCCGACGGCGTGTCGTCGCGAGTGACCGGTGCGGACTCGCCCAGTACCGCCGGCACCGCGGTGGGCGCGGATGGCGCGGGGCGTGGCGCCTCGCCGCCGCGCTCGATCTTGCCGCGTCCGCTGGCGGCCATGGCGTGGGCCTGCTCCTCGAAGTGGGCCCGCCGGGCGACCTTGAACGCGGTGACACCGATGAACGCGGCAAACACGATCGTGATGGCGTAGGTGACGCGCCCTCGCTCCTCGCTGAGCGCCACGCCCAGCGCGGCGAACGCCACGCCGATCCCGTAGAGCACGAACACCGCACCCTTCACGCCCAGGGCACGGCGCAGCATGTGGTGCAGGTGCTGGTCGTCGGCGTCGGAGACTCGCTTGCCGCCGACCTTCCGGCGCACGATGGCGAGCGTCGTGTCCATGATCGGCAGGCCGTAGATGATCAGGCCCGCGAGCACGAAGTGCGTCTTGCCCGTGTTGCCCAGCGTGAGCACGATGACGATCGTGACGAAGCCGAGCATCAGGCTCCCGGCGTCGCCGAGGAAGATGGTCGCGGGGTTGAAGTTGTGCGGCAGGAACCCCAGGCACGCGCCCAGCAGGGCCAGGCAGAGCACGATGCGCAAAGCGTCGAGGTTGTGACCGGGCCCGCCCGCGGCAGCGCCGCCGTCGTCGTTCACCGCCATCGCCAGCGCCACAAGCAACAGGCCGATCGCGGCAATGGAGGTGGTGCCGGTGAGCAGCCCGTCCAGTCCGTCGAGCAGGTTCGATGCGTTGCACGCGCCCAGGACGAACAGCGCGATGATGGCTGTACCGATCCAGTAGACCACGTCAACCGGGATGCCACCCGTGCCCGGCACCGGGATCGTGAAGCCGATGGTGCTCACGCCGTTGAGCATGACGGTCGGGACGTGCAGCACGTCCGCGACGGGGCGGATGAACCCCGCGGCGACCTGGGTGCCGACGTCCTGCGTCGCCAGCGCGGCCGCGGCGAAGAGCATCCCAGCGATCTTGGCCCGCGGGTCGATGCCGACCACGTCGTCGATGAGCCCGCAGGCCATGATCACGCTCATGCCCAGCAGGACGGAGATGACGGCGTTGAACGGCACGTCGATCTCGCCGCTGGCGGAGATGTGGAAGTCCACGAGCTTGTGGAATGGCTGCGTGATCGCAAAGAGCACGCCCGCCATGATGCCGAGGTAGACGGCGACGCCGCCGAGGTAGGCGACGGGCATCTTGTGGATCTTGCGCGACACGCTGGGCCGGTCGATGACCCCGTGGCGGATCGCCAGCTTGCGCATGAACGGCGTGGCAACGATCGTGACGAGGAACGCGACCGCGAACACGCCGATGTAGCCGTGGAAAACGCTCAGTCGCGTGGGCGGAACCGCGCCCGCCGCGCTCGCCAGTCGATCGATGCTGTCGGAAAGTTTGCGCGTCTTGTTCACCAGGCGCGCGGCGTCGTCGGCGAGGGTCTTGTCGGCGGTGGTCTGGTTCGCCGGCGCCTGCTCGGCGAGTTGTTCGCTGGCCTGCTCCGCGGCGAGTGAGGCGTCCGTCGTGCTCTTGATCAGGGCCTTGATGCTCTGGTGCGCGTCGCTGGTCGCGCCGTCTTCGCCCGCGGCCGGGGGAGCGCCGAGCACCGCCCCCGCCATCGTCAACGCGAGCACCATGCACACGATCCGCCTCATTGGCCTTCCCCCTTGCCCGAACTCATCGAGCGGGCGATGTCGCGGATGGTGCCCTCCAGCGATCGGCGCGGCGAGAAGCCGATCGCCGCGCGCACGCGGGAGAGGTCGGGGACGCGCTTGCGCAGGTCCTCAAACCCCCGGGCGTAAGCGGTGTCGTAGGGGATGAACTGCTTGGTGGATCGGGAGCCCAGCGTGGCGACGACCAGATCGGCGAGCTGCTCGATGCTCAGCACCCGGTCCGAGCCGAGGTTGAACACCCGCCCGTGGCACGCCGCACTCTCGAGCAGCCGCGGCAGGGCCTCGACCACGTCGCGCACGTCGCAGAAGCACCGGACCTGACGCCCGTCGCCGTAGATCGGGATGGGCCCGCCGGCCAGGGCAGCGGCGACAAAGTTGGGGAGAACCATGCCGTAGGACCCGACCTGTCGCGGGCCGACGGTGTTGAAGAACCGGACCACGACGACCGGCAGGCCGCGCTTGGCGTGGTGGGCGAGGGCGAGGTATTCGTCGATGGCCTTGCTGGCGGCGTACGACCAGCGCGAGCGGGTCGTCGGCCCGTAGACCACGTCGTCGTCCTCGTTGAACGGGCAACGGTCGCTCTTGCCGTAGACCTCGGAACTGGAAGCGATGAGCGTCGGGGCGGGACCGCCGTCGGGCCCGTGCGATCCGGCGAAGCGGAGCAGGCGGGCGGTCTCATCGATGTTGGTCTCGATGCAGCGGATCGGATCGTCCACCACGAGCCTGACGCCCACGGCCGCGGCGAGGTGATAGATCGCGTCGAACCGCTCGCCCGGCCCGAGCGCGTCGAGCGCCTGGGCGAGGTCGGCCTCGATGAAGCGGAGGCGCTCGTGCCCCCCACCCCCCGCACCGCCACTCCCTGCGGCATCGGGCAGGTTCTCGCGCCGACCGGTCGAGAGGTTGTCGATGATCGTGACGCTCGCGCCCCGCTCCAGCAGCAGGTCGGTGAGGTGCGACCCGATGAACCCTGCGCCCCCCGTGATGAGCACGCGCCGGCCGGCCGCACGGGTCGAGGCGGTGTCGGCGTCAGCGCGGGCTTGAAGGGAGTGTGTGGTGATGGAGGCCATCGGCGGACTTCACGAAGGCGGCCCCGCGGGCGGTTCGCCGACGGGGCCGGATCATCCGGTTGGGGGATGTCGCAAGGGTATCGGGGGTCAGCCCTTCCCGGGGTTGTGGTACTCGTGGGTGGCCTGAATGTTGCGCTTGAAGTAACCGCCGGCGGAAGCCTTGACGCCGTTGACGACGACGCCGATGAGCTCGGCGCGGGCGCCGCTGAGCTGCACGCGGATGCGGTTGACCAGGCCGCGCTTCTCGTTGAGAGCGCGGACCACCAACACCACGGCGTCGCAGCGGTTGGCGATGGCCAGCCCATCGCCGGAGACGATCGCCGGGGGCGAGTCGATGAAGACACGGTCGTACCCGGCCGCGGCCTCGGCGAGGATGCGCCCGAGGCCCTCGGCGCTGAGCCTCTCGGGGACCATGCGGTTGGTGGCCGAGCCGGCGGTGAGCACGGAGAGCTTGGGCGTGCTGGACAGGCGGACCGCGTCCGCGAGCGTGGTCTGTCCGGCGAGACAATCCGCCAAGCCGAGCTGCTCGCCGACGCCCAGCACGCGGTGCAGGGCGGGGCGGCGGAAGTTGGCGTCGATGATCAGCACGCGCTCGTCGGCGCCGGCGCAGGCGAGCGCGAGGTTGGCCGCGACGGTGGTGCCGCCCGAGCCGGGCATGCCCGCGAGGATGAGCACCGTCCGCAGCCCCTCGGCGTCGAGCTTGCTGGCCAGGGGCGCACGCACCTGTCGGAACGACTCGGTGACGACCCCGCCGGGCGTGTCGCGGAAGGCGGTCTCGACGCTGCCGGGGCGCGACGGGTCTTCTGAGGCGTCCGGGATCATGCCCAGGACGCGCAGGCGGGGGATCATGGCGACGTCGGCGGGACCTTTGACGCGCTGGTCCATGAGCTCGCGCAGCAGGATGACGCCCGCGGTCAGGCCGGTGAAGAGCAGCACGCCCAGCGGAAGCATGATGGTCAGTTTCGGGAACGAGACCTCGTCGGGGACCTTGGCCGGCGAGAAGACCTGGATCTGGTCGAAGACCGGGCTGGTAAGGTTCTCGAGCTCCTGCTTGGCGCGGTTGACCTCGGCGAGCTGGTCGGTGAAGACCTTGACCTGGTCTTCGATGTTCTCGACCTGCAGGACCATCCGCAGCAGGTCCTGCTTGCGGTCCTTGACGGTCTGAAGTTCGTCTTCGAGCTTCTTCTGCCGCGCCTGCACGCTATCGAGGCTCTTCTTGAGCTCCTCGACATGCGAGTCGAAGATGCGCTGGAGGACGACGCCGAGCTGCTTGTCGTGCTCGGACTGGACCGCCTCGATGCGCTTCCGGACCGATTGCATGGCGGGGTGCTCGGGCCCGTAGCCCTGCTGCATCAGGGTCTGCTCGTCGACCTTCAGCCCGGTCAACTGCTGGACGAGGTTGAGGATAATCGGGTCCTGCTTGGCCTCCATCCGCATGTCGTCGGGGAACGGGATGACCGCGTTGTCGGCCTGGAGGTCCTGAAGCCGCTTGAGCAGCGCGGCGGCCTGCGTGGACTGCTGCTGAGCCTCGACGAGGTCCTGGGTGATCTTCTGTTGCTGCTGCTCGGCGGCGTCGGCGCCCTCGCGGAGGGTGGTCACCTTGCCGGTCTTGAGAGTGTCGTCGCGCTGCTTGTTGAGGCGCTTGATCTGCTCGCCGATGTCGTTGGCCTGGTTATTGAGCACCTCGCGACGGTCCGAGCTACGGAGGCTCTCGCTCCGCCGGACGTCGGCGAGGTAGGCCTGCGTCACCGCGCTCACGATCGTGCGGACGTCGTTCTTGTCGGTCCAGGTCATGCCCAGGCTGATGAGCTGCGTCTGGGCGATCACGCCCGCATCGATCTTGCTCTTGAGTGCCGGGAGCGCCTTGCTGATCTGGAACGCCCCGTTGACCTTGTACCGGTCGGCCCACCTGGTCTTCTCGACGTCGGGGTTCTTCAGCGCCGCCTGCAAAACCTCCGCCGAGCTCATGATGCTCGTCTGCGTAACCATGAAACGGTCGAACTCGGCCTGCTGCACCGATTCGGTCGTGAGCGAAGTCGTCGTCGCCGTCGGCGGCATGCAGCGGAAGATGGTCTGCGACGTGTACTGCGGCCACAGCCGCAGCAGTGTGAAGTGGGCCCCCACCCCGATCACCGCGCCACAGAACGCCGCCGCCGCCAGCAGCATCCAGTAGCGGCGAAGCAGCCGGACCGGATCGATGTTGCCAAACCCCGACGTCGGGCCGGCCTGGGTGGGCGCGTTCATCTGCACGCGCTGCGGCGTCGCGGATCGACTGGACGCCGCGGGCGTCGCGTGGGCTGGCGTGGGCGGAGTGGCGGTCGACATGGGGGGTCCTGTTCGTGGCGAGCCGGACGCGGCCCGCATTTGCGGCGGGCCGGGGGGGTGAGCGGGTGGGCGGATTGTGCGGGCGGTTCCGAAAACCGGGCGCGCCGTCACTGTGAATCGATCTGCTGGGTCAGTTCCTTGAGGTCGGGTCCGAACTGTTGTTCGAGCTGGGGCTTGCCGTTGAGCATGACCCGGACGTCGTCGCGCAATTTCTGCGCATCGGCCTTGTTGCCCTGAAGGAAAATCGCCCGGGCCAGGTGGATGTTCAGGGGGACCCGCTCGGTGTCGGACTTGGCCATGTTCAGGGCCTTGCGGAAGAGCCCTTCGGCCTTTGCGAAGTCCTTGAGTTCGAGGTGGACGGACCCGAGCGTGTCGAGCACGGTGCCGCTGTCGGGAAGGAGCTCGGCCGCCTTCTCGGCCATGGGCAGGGCCTCGTTGGGCTTGTTGAGGCGCGTGGCCAGCATGTAGGCGCAGTTGTTGAGGCTCCCGGCGTCGTTGGGAGCGATCGCGAGTTCCTTGCGGTACTGCTCGACAGAGGCGGCGTAGTTGGCGACCTGGTAGTGGTACGACGCGAGCATCTTGTAGATCGACGCCTTGAACTGCGGCTTGTCGCTCGCGTCGGCGAGTGCCTCAAGGTCGGTCGCGGCGGACGGGGCGGCGGAGGTGTCCTGGAGGCGATCCATGAGGGCGTGGGCCTTGAGCCACGACTTGAACGGCACGGCCTGTTCGAGCCGCTGCATCACGGCGATGCGCTCGGCGCGGTCCAGGTACGCCGACTGCATGCCCTCGGCAAAGAGGGCTACCTGGTCGGGATCGTCCTGGTCGAGAATGGCCAGGGCGCGGCCGATCTCCCGCTCGGCATCGGTGGCTTTCTTGGCGCGAACGAGCACCATCGCCCGCAACATCCGGCGGGGCATCTCGTCGGCCTTTTCGAGAATGCGGTCGTTGATCACCGCGAGCGCCTGATCGAGCACCGGCGGATCGTGAGAGAGCAACGCGGTCACGTAGGGAATGGCGATCCGCAGCAGGTTTCGCACCTGCTGCTTCCGCACGGCTTCGGGCTGGGATTCGGCCGCCGTCACGGCGTCCTTCTGCAGCTTCCAGGCCGAGGCGTAGTAGCGCGCGGCATCGTCGGGGCGGTTGATCTTCCCCATCATGACCTCGCCACCCTTGACATACCAGCCCAGGCCGGTGGGATTGAGCTCGATGCCCTTGTCGATGAGGTCGGCCACCTCGGCGGGCTGCTGGGCTTCGACGCGGATCTGGATCGCGAGTAAGCGGTTGCTGTCGTTGGCCGGATCGATGGCCAGCGCGCGGTCCATCTTCTGGGACGCGTCCTTGAAGTTGCCCTGGTTGGCGAACATCGTGGCCAACCGGACGAGCGGGGAGGGATTGTCCGGAGCCAGTCGCTCGGCCTGTTCGTAGTCGGCCTGGGCGTCGCGGAGGCGCTTGGGATCGTTGAGCAGGAAATCGCCGCGCTGGACGTAGACCATGAAGTTCTTGGGGTCAGCCGCGACCGCCTTGCCGTAGAGCGTGTCGGCCCGGGCGGGGTCGCCCTGGCGATTGGCCGCCTCTGCGGCCAGCAGCAGCAGGGTCGAGTCGGTCTGTGCCCGCTCACCCATCGCGGCCAGCAGGGCGTCGAACTTCGCCCAGTCCTTGAGATTGACGTAGCCCTCGAGCATGCGCTTGGCGACCGCGTCGCCCTTATCGGGGCTGCCCGCGTCGAGCACTCGCTTGTACGCGGCGAGCGCTTCGGGCACCTTCTGGGCCGCGAAGAGCACGTCGCCGAGCTGCCGGTCGATGACCATCGTCTCCTTCTTCTGCACCGGCCGCCCCTTCTCAAGGAACGCCACGGCCAGGTCGGTCCTGCCCAGCGACATGAATAGCTGGGAGCACGCGAGGTACGGCCCCTCGTTCCGCTTGTCGGCGGGGAGCGCGGCGAGGGCGGTGTCGAGCACTTTGGCCGCGTCGTCGAACTTGCCCTGCTTGCCGAACCAGCGGGCGTCGAGGCCGGCCACCTCGAACGCGCGATCGGGGTCGTTCCGCAGGCGGTCGATCGCGGCCTTGGCCTCGTCCCACAGCCCCTTGTCGGTGAGCATCGTCGCCAGGCGCGAGATGTTGTTCTTGTCACCGGGGTCGGAGGCCATACGCGACCGGCGCAGCTCAAGGGCCCGGTCGGGATTGCCGCCGGGGGCATCGAACTCGAGCTGGATGTACATCTCGCGGAAGGTCGAGTCGCCGGCCGCGGCGTTCTCGTACTTGCGGGCCTCCGCGAGCGCCTCCGCAGTCCGGTTGGCGAGGATCAGGCTGCGCACCCGGCCGACGATCACGCGGGGATCGGTCGGACGGATCTTGACGGCCTTGTCATACGCGTCGGCGGCCGCGAGGTAGTTGTCCTGGGTCAGCAGCACGCTGCCGAGCACGCGCCAGCCCATGAAGTTGGCCTGGTCCTTCTCCAGCACGCCGCGGAGCATCTGGGCCGCCTCCGGCATCTGGCCGTTCAAGGCCAACATGCGGGCGCGGTAGAGCCGGCCGCCGGCCTTGTCGAGGTTGTTCTTCTCGGCGAGGTCCACGAGCTCGGCGATGGCCTTGGTGTCTTTCCGCCGGATGGCGTCGTCGAAGCGGTACTCGGCGACGAGCGGGTCGGTGGGCGCCAGAGCGGCGGCCTTGTCGAGTTCGGCCTTGGCCTCATCGGGTTTCTCAGAAGCGCTGAGCAGCTCGTAGCGGGCCAGGTGCTTCTGCACCTCGGTCAGGCCCGTGCTCTGGTCGATCTCCCGCATCCGCCGCACCTGCGGGTCCTCGGTGCTGGAGAGCTGAGCGCGGAGCGTGTTCAACTTCTCGACGATGTCCTTGCTGGGCGAAGTCGCCAGGGCGGCGTCCACGGCGGCGATGGCCTGGTCCTTCTTCCCGCTCCGGGCCATGAGCATGATGAGCGCCTCGTGCAGGCGGAGGTCCGACTTCATCGCGGGGTCGGCCAGGGCCTTGCGGAGAGTGGCCTCGGCCTTGGCCGGGTCGCTGTCGACGCCGAGCAACTGGTTGTTGGTCTGGAAGAGCACGTCAAGGACGGGGTCCTTGATGCGGTTGTTGGCGAGCTGCTCGAGCAGCTCCTTCTGCTTGCGAGCGGCCTCGTCTGTAGGCTTGAGCTTGACCAGCGCGTTGGCGTAGACCAGGGCCTGTCGATAATCGGGCTTGTCCTGAGCGATCTTGGCGAGCATCTCGATCGCGCCGACGTTGTCGGGGTCGAGCTCCAACACGCGTTTGAAGCACGCCTCGGCGGGGCCGGTGTTGCCCTGCTGAGCCTGGAGCGTGCCCTCCAGCGCGACCGAAAGCGGCACGGAGTTGTGCGTCTGCTGGTTGTACCGCGAGATCAGCGTCGTCGCGCCGCGGAAGTCCCCGTTGATCATGGCCAGCCGGGCGTCGATCGAGAGCACTTCGTCGTTGTTCTCGCCCACGATCGCGACGAAGTCGTCCCGGAACTTCTTGGCCAGGGCGGCGTCCTCCTGCTTCTTGGACAGGTCTTTCTCACGCAGCCACATGGCGAACGCGACGAAGGTCTTCTGCTGCACCGCGCGAGTGCGCAGTCCGAAGAGCGCCGCGCCCTCCAGGCTCACCGGCTTGTCGGGGAGGTTGATCACCCGGTCCAACGTGACCAGGGCGGCCTTGAGGTCGTCCAGAGAGCCGGCCTTGAACTGGTTGATCGCTTGGGTGAGCAGGATGTCCGCCCGCGGCGAGCCCGCCGGGCTGGCGTGGTCGTAGAGCTCGCTCATCTTGCGTGCGGCCTCTTCGGACGGGTACACGGCGCGGGCCATCTGAACGGCGCTGTCGACCAGCCCGGGCTCAAGGTTCTCGGGTTTCTCCTGCATGAACGCGCCGATGAACTCGTCGACCATCGCCTTGCGGTCTCGCAGGACGTCGGCCGCGGAGAAGGGCACGTCGGCGGGTGCGTTTCGCGCGGCCCGCCCGACCGTCATGCGGATTTGCTGCAATCGCGCCGCGGCCGCGGGCGGGTGGGCCTTGATGAACTCGGCGAGACGATCGTCGGCCGCCTTGTCAAGCCCGTTGGCTTCGTCCACCTTGTCGTTCTTGCGGTCCCGCTCGGCCAGGGTGAGGTCGATGGCGCACAGGGCGATGTTCGCCTCCGAGTCGGCCGGATCGACCTTCAGCGACGCTTCGAGGTCCTTGCGCGCGATATCGAGCTGGTCGGCTTTGAGGTCGGAGTTGTACGGCAGCATCGCCACCAGCGCCAGCCCGCGGTAGCGCCAGAGCCGGGCTTTCTGGCCTTCGTCGCCCTGGAAGGCGCCGGCGTACTGCGTGACCAGGTCACGGAAGCTCTCGATCGCGCCGAGGTTCGACCCGCTGCGGAGGACCTCCCAGCGGGCGTCCAACCAACGCCGGTTGGCCTCGAAGTCGGAGCGGTCGGCCTCGGCCAGCGCCTGCAGCGCGGCCAGGTACTTGCCCTGGAACTCGTCGAAGTACGAGGCACGGTCCTTGGGGGTGTCCTTCTCGATCGCGCTCAGCCACTTGCGGATCCAGGCGCTGTTGCGCTGATCCTTGAACACCGCCTTGCCGTAGAGCTCCATCGCCTTGGGGTAGTCGGACTCCGCCATGGCCTTGTCGCCCAGCGCGATGTACTCATCACCCGACTTGCGCAACGCCTGGTAGCCGACGTACACCGCTCCGAGAAAGACGAGCGTGAGCACGAGGCCCAGCGTGACCACGAACTTGGTGTTGACCTTGGCTGCCATCGGGAGTCCTTTGCGGTTCAGGCGGGGGCGGGGCGGGGAGAAATGATCGCGGAAAACCGGGAACAATCAGTGTCAAAGTCCGAACTACGGGGTGGGCGCTTTCGCCGCGCCGCGGAGCGGGTTGTCGGGCGGGTAGTCGCCCCTGAGCACCTCGACCCAGTCGGGCACACACAACGCGATGTCGGGGAGCAACTCTCCGAGCAGGCTTGAGACGGCCCGGCCGTACTCCGCGCTGCTGTCCACCGAGTCGGTGGAGAACTGCACTTTCAGGTAGTACGCGTAGCTGTCGGTCAGCCGGAACGCCAGCAGGCGGACGGTCTCCGCGTCCGAGCAATGGCCGCCGTTGGCGATGAAGAAATAACCGGCGTAAAGCTTTCGACCCTGCTTGGGGTCGGTGTAGGGGTTCACGCGGATCTTGATCTCGTCGGCGTCGCGCGGCAGGCGGACGCGCGAGCCCGGCTTGCGGGAATCCGGACCCAGCCTGGCCGAGTAGATGCGCCCCTTCTCCTCCGGCACGTTCTCCAACCGCCACACGTCGGTCTCGCGATCGAGCGTGAGCGGGACGATCTCGGTTTCACCGGCGATCGACCAGCCCCCGCCGACCAGGCAGCGGTCGGGCACATGCGGCACGGTGTCGACCATGCCCGTGTAGTACGCCATGTGGAGCTGGATCACTCGCGGCGGCCGGCCCTCGGGCGGGTCCTTCTCAATGTACGCTCGGGTGAGGTAGTTCTGCGTCCCGAGTTCCTGCACCACCTCGGCGGGCATGAGTTCGTCCACGCCGACCTGCTTCCACGAGCGGGTCTCGACCGGCACCGACGAGACCTTGAACTCGGCCTCGATGGGCAGTTTCTGAAGGTAGAACTTGAGGTGCCTGGCCGCGACGCTGAACCCCGCGGCTGCGCCGAGCATGAGCACCGCCGCGAGAGCGAACGCGACCGATCTGGACGTCCGCTGATTCATGTGCCGGCCCCCGCTGGCCGGGCGGACTTCGAGGGGCTCTTGCTTCCCGCGCCCGGACCCGCCTCCCGATCGGCGGACTCCGGCACCGCCTTGTTGAGAGCGACAAGGATCCCCATGTAGAGGAAGAAACCCGGGATAAGAAGCAGCGTCCCGATGAACGTGTGCGCCTCGCCGGCGGACAGGTTCTGGTTGTAGAGCGACGCGACGCCGAGCACCATGATCCGGACGACGTTGAGCAGCACCGCCAACGGTCCGGCCAGGCCGATGAGCACGACGCGCTTCCACCACATCTTCGTCGCGGCCAGCGCGACCGCGGCCCCCAGCGCGGTGAAGGCGATGAGCATGCGCATCCCGCTGCACGCCTCGGCGACGTTGAGCGGGTAGCTCTTGAGCGTCGTGGAGTCGAAAACCGTGAGCTGGTTGCCCGCGATGTCGGTCTTGATCCCGATGGTGTTGAGCCCGACCCACCCGCCCTGGGCCGCGATGTGCTGCAGCGGCCACGTGGCGAGGTTCATGACCTTCTCGGGGAGGGTGATCGCGAAGATCAGGTAGGCGATCGGAAAAAAGACGTAGGTCATCCATCCCGGACCGAGCAGAAGCAGGCAGAGCCCGAAGATCGTCAGCGTCATCGACAGGCCCTGGCCGAGGTGGTTGGGCACGCCCACGGCGAAGAACAGGTACGACCAGATGCCCATCACGATCGGGATGAGCCCGGGCCAGAACGTGCAGGTGGGCAGCCGATCAAGCCTGGCGCGGTGCTGCCACAACAGCCAGGCGCTGATGACGGGCACCGCGTATGCGTGCGACCAGTCGCCGCTGGTGTGCGAGTAGTGATTCTGCGTCACCAGCCACGTCCAGAAGAGCCAGACGCCCGCGCCGGTGAGCAGGGCGATGCGGACCAGCGTGGACGGGGCGAGCAGTCTGGAGAGCAAGAGCCGGCCCGCGGGCGCCGGCGGGACGGGGGAGAAAGGGGGGGACGCTTTCGGGCCCGCGCCCCTCGCGCCACCCGCGCCGTCCCCGACTCGCGTCGGTGCCGACGCGACCGGGGAGCTCACGGCTTGGGCGGGAACGGTGCTCACTTGGGCTGGAACCTGACGGGGGCCCGGCGTCCGGGCTTTGGAAGGGAATCGGCGATTTCACGCCGCGAATGGAGGGCAAATCGACCCGCGAGCGTTACCCGGCCGGCGGATTCGCCTAGTACGCCCGCACCCGAACAGGGTTCGCCCTCGGCGGACCCGCGCGAGCCGCGGAACACACAGCACTCCCCGCTGATTCCTTCCAGAAGGGGGGGGGAAGGTTAGGTCGGGCGCATGGCGATACTCCACCGTCCGCGAGCAAACGGAAAGGCGCGGGGCCGTGCGATCGTCGAGCGGGGGGGGGCTACTGGCGGTTCTGGATGTCCGGATCGGGTCCGTACACGTAACTCGCGAAGTTGCGGTCGAGGATAAACCCGAATCCGTACGAGAACCGGAACCCGTTGCGGACGACCGCCAGCGGCAGGGCCCAGAAGTTCGTGCCCACGTTGATGCGGTCGTCGGGCTTGAGGTAGATGTCGGGCTGGGTCTGCTCGGCGATGGCCCGGACGTCCAGGCGGATTGTCGCCTGCCGGCCCGGTCCGACCACTCGGGTGAGGTCCGTGCGCTCGGGGATGGCGATCGCCGCGAGCCCGCCCGCGGAGTCGAGCGCTCGCAGCAGGGTGAGCTTGGTGTCGCCGCTGAGGGAGTACGGGCCCGGACGCGAGACCTGCCCGGTCATGTACACCACACCGATCGTGGGCGGGGGCACCCGGAGCACGTCGCCGGGACGGATGACGATGTTGACGCTGGCGTCGCCCGCGAGCAGTCGCTTGACGGGCACCTCGATGATCCGCTGCGTGACCACCGGTTCATGGCTCGTGCCCGATCCACCCGCGGGCGCGGCCGCACCCGGCGAGTTCCGAACCCACCGGCCGTTCTCGTACCGCCACTGGCCCGAGGGAACATTGAGGCCTGGGGCCGACGGGCTGGCGGAACTGTCCGGCAGATCGATCGGTGGCGGGGCGGCGGGCTTGTCGGTGCGCGTTTCGGGTTGGGAATCGGGCTGGCCGGGATCGGACAACATCCCGGGACTGGGCTTCTTCTCGCCGGGCTGAGAGGGCGGGGGATTGCCGAGCTTGTCGATCAGGTCCAGAAGATTGGCGGGCTTGGCCGGCTGCTCGGTCTGGGGCTCACCCGAGGGCGTGGGCGGGGCGCCCGCGCCCTCCCCGGCGGCGGCCCCGCTGAGCGCCACCTGGCGGATCACGTAGACTTTGTCGATCGTCTCGTTGAACCCGCCCGCGGCGCTCAGGGCGTCAAGCAGGCGGTAATCCGGCTTGGGAATGAAGTATTCCTGCTGCGTCTGAACCGCCCCCAGCACGCTGAACGTCTGGTTCCGCTGCGAGAGGATATTGATGGAAACGACGGCGTTGAGGTCGGCGCGGATCCCGGCGTTGCGGATCTCCTCGCGGACGGCCTGCGCGAGCTCGGTGTTGGTCAGGCGACCCGCCCGGATCGGGGAGAGCTTGGGCAGATAGATGTAGCCTCGAGAATCGATCGTCTGCTGGAACTTCTCTTCCGCCCCCGGCTGAACAAAGTCGCGGATGGCGACCTCGATCGTGTCGCCGGGGCCAAAGCGGTACTGCTCGATCTCGGGGATGAGGTCCTGCGGCTGGATCGCCTCTGCTTGGATGGTGTCCGTCGGCTCTTCCTCGATCGCGCTCAGACGGTCGAGGATCGGCATGACCGTGGGGGTCATCTCCCACCGGCCGGTCACGCTGGGATCGACGAAGGAGTCGGTCTCGCAGGCCGCGAGCCCGACGAGCATGGCCAGAAGGGCCGCGCCGCTCCCGATGATGGTCCGAACCCGCCGACGTGGTCTTCCGCTGGTCATCCTTGGCCTCTGGCTCGGTCGTGCTCGTCCTGTCCTGTCGTATTGCCCCGCGCGCCCGGCCGCGAGAGCACGTCCTATGCGCCTCGGGACGGCAAGGGTCGGTCAGGATAGCAGTTTCCGTGTAGTTATGGGAACTCCGGGTCCGACGCTCGACCATCATCGGCCGAACGTCGCGGCTATCGGAACAAAGCATCGACCGCACGGCGCAAGCACGTGAGCGGGCGTTGGGTTGTGAACCGATATCGTCCACCAGCCCATTCATGCCTGCACACTCGGGCCCGCGGGCGACCCCGCGGCGCAGGAACTGCGTGCAACGGGTCACCCTACACTTGCATCCGCAGACTACGGAATGCCCATGACGCCCCCATCTCCCCAACCGACCGGCGCGGCCAGGTCGCTCGCCCGTCACCCCCGCCCCCTCGGCGGCGACCCCCTGAAATCCGTCGATCGCCCGATCGTCAGTCTCTCGGGCATGGTGTTGAACAACCAGAGCGCGCCCAGCCACCAACTGACCACGAAAAAAAAGCCGGATTGGCTGCGGGCGAAGGTGCCCGGCGGGCCCGGCTACACCCGGTTGAAGGGGATCATCGACGAGCACCGGCTGTTCACGGTGTGCGAAGAGGCTGGATGCCCCAATATGGGGGAGTGCTGGGCCCGTGGCGTGGCGACGATCATGATCCTGGGCGACACCTGCACCCGGGCGTGCGGGTTCTGCAACGTCAAGACAGGCCGGCCGCCGGTGCTGGACCTGGACGAGCCTCGCAGGGTCGCCGATTCCCTGCGCCTGATGGGCTTGAAGCACGTGGTGATCACGAGCGTGAACCGGGACGAACTGCCCGACGGCGGGGCCGCGATATGGGCCGAGACGATCACGCGTTCGCGGGAGGCCTGCCCGGGAATGTCGATCGAGGTGCTGATCCCGGACTTTGAAGGGAACTGGGACGCCCTGCAACGCGTCATCGACGCCCGCCCGCACATCATCAGCCACAACCTCGAGACGGTGCGCCGGATGTACCCGGCGGTGCGTCCAAGCGCGAAGTTCGCCCGATCGTTGGAACTGCTCCGCCGGGTGAAGGCCGCGGGTCGGGTGGCCAAGACCGGCATCATGGTCGGCATCGGCGAGCGGGACGAAGAAGTCGTCGCACTCATGGAGGACGTGCAGCAGACCACGCGGGCAACGCTCGCGGACGGCACACACGACGCGTGCGACATCCTGACCATCGGCCAGTACCTTCAGCCCACCCGCAACCACCTGCCGATCGACCGCTGGGTGACGCCCGCGCAGTTCGACACCTACCGCGTGGCCGGGCTCGAACGCGGGTTCAAGGTGGTCGAGTCCGGACCGCTGGTCCGGTCGAGTTACCACGCCGATCACCAAGCCGACGCGCTTTCGGACATCACCGGCGAGCGCGCCGGGGGATCGGGCGACGTCATGGCCGCCCTTATCAAGAGGGGAGGGGCGTCGGGGACCTGAAAGGGCCCAAACCCCCGGGTCCGGTTGCCCCGCGTCGGGACCGGGCCAGTGGGCGGGGCGTCACGGAGAGTCTTTGAACCCGGACCCGGGCCGGGCCGATCAGCGACTTGTTATTCCGCGCCCGCCGCGAGAGCCGGGTGTCCGGCGGACTCAGGAGCCCGACCATGATGCGGCGATTCAACGTGATGGCGGCCTTGCTGATCGGCTCCCTGGCGGTGGTGCTGGGCGGTTGCTCGACGCCGTCGATCAACGCGGTCTATTCGGACGACGAACACGAAGTGACGACCGACGATCGAATCGTCGGGTTCTGGGCGGAGGACGGGAAGGACTCCCAGGTCCGTTACGAGGTCAAGGGTCGAACCGACGAGAAGGCCAACTGGTACCCGGTGACCGTGCACGGGGCCGGCAACGACACCCCGTCGGGCTTCGAGCTTCGCCTGGCGAAACTGGGCGCGCACCTGTACGCGGACCTCTACCCCGACCAGAGCGAGCGGAGCCGGATGAACGACCGGCTGGCCCTCGCGGCGTTGCCGATGCACGTGGTGTATCCGGTCGCGATCAAGGACGACCGCGTGACCATGCGCCCGCTGGACATGGACAAGGTCAAGGCGCTCATCCGGGCCACGCCGCAGATGACCCCGCACGCAGTGCGGGGGGACACGATCATCTTAACAGGGGATACGCGACAGGTGCAGGAGTTCTTCCGCAAGGTGGTCGAAACCGATGATCTGTTCCGCTCGCCGTTGGACCTGGTGCGATCGACGGCTCCGGAGGCAACCGGCAGCGGGATCATCAAGGTTCCGGACAACACTCGGCCGGGCCGGCCGGGGTATCGCGGGCGACGGTGAGCGATGAGAATGAGTGGGTTTTTATCCGCAGCGCGGCGATAATGCGTTGTGGCGCCAGATATCATCGAAGCACTCGTCAAGACCATCGAGCTCAAAGACATGAGCACGGCCTCCCACACGTGGCGGGTGGTGCTCTACACCCGCGCGCTGGCGGAGCGGTTCGGGGTGCAGGGCCCGCGGCTGGACATGATGACGACCGGGGCGGCGCTGCACGACATCGGCAAGCTGGACATCCCCGACGAGGTGCTGCGCAAGCCCGGCCGCCTGGACGAGGCGGAGTTTGAGATCATCAAGCAGCACCCGCGCCTGGGGCACGAGCGGCTTGTGCGCATGGGGGTGACAGACCCCACGATCCTCAACCTTGTGCGCTCGCATCACGAGCGAGTGGACGGGCTGGGGTATCCGGACGGACTCAAGGGAGAACAGGTTCCGGAGCCGGCGCGGTTCTTCTCGGTGATCGACGCTTTCGATGCGATGACAAGCCTGCGGCCTTACCGATCGGACGTGGGTCCGGAGGCCGCCGAGCGGGCGATCGACAAACTCCGAGCGGGGATCGGCACGCGGTTCTTCGGCGATTGCGTGGAGGCGTTCATCGATCTGTACCGGCGGGGTGAACTGCGATGGATTCTCGACTACTTCAACGATCGGGTGGACGCGCCGTCATACTCGCCGGTGAGCGCACCACTCAACCGTTGAAAGGAGCAACGACATGACGCTCAAGCATGAGACTCGGAACGACCTGACTCGGGACACGCGTGAGAAGATGGCCGATCTGCTCGGCGATCGGCTGGCGGACATTCTGGACCTGCGCAGCCAGCTCAAGCAGGCCCACTGGAACGTGAAGGGGCCGAACTTCATCGGCCTGCACAAACTGTTCGACGAGGTCGTCGAGAGCGTGGACGAGCACGCGGACGAGATCGCCGAACGAGCGGTGCAACTGGGCGCCGTGGTCGTCGGCACCGTTCGCACCGCGGCCAAGCGATCGTCTTTGAAGGAGTACCCGCTGGATATCGCCAAGGGGCGCGACCACGTTGGCGCGGTGGCCGATGTGCTCGCGGCCTTCGGAAAGTCGGCCCGGGCCGCGATCGAGGCGGCGGACAAGGCGAGCGACAAGGACACCGCGGACCTCTTCACCCAGGTCTCGCGCGAGATCGACAAGCACCTGTGGATGGTGGAGGCGCACGGGCAGGCGGAGGCGTGAGGTTGGTGTCACCGCCTTCGGGGCGGTGAGGAAACCAAGCACCCCCGGCAGCAGCCCGACGCCACGTTTCAGACCGCGACCGTGGAGGTTTCGGCCGCGGCGTTAGTAGGGTTTTTCTCTTTGGCCCTCTCGATGTCGGCGCCCAGGAGCTTGAGCCGCTCCTCCATCTGCTCGTAGCCGCGGTCGAGGTGGTACACGCGGTTGACGATGGTCTGGCCCTCGGCCGCGAGCCCGGCGAGGACCAGACACGCGCTGGCGCGCAGGTCGCTGGCCATCACCTGAGCGCCGACCAGACGGCGGACGCCGGTGATGACGGCAGTCGGTCCCTGGCGGACGATGCGAGCGCCCATGCGCCCGAGTTCGGCGACGTGCAGGAACCGCTCCGGGTAGATGCGCTCGGTGATGATCGAGTTGCCGTCGGCCAGGCAGAGCAGGGCCATGATCTGCGCCTGCAGATCGGTCGGGAAGCCGGGGTGAGGCTGGGTGGTGATCTCGGCGGGCTTGAGGAGCCGCGAACTGGTGAGCCGCACCGTCGCCCGCATCGGGTCGCGGGCCCCGGGCGTGGCCTCGGGCGCGACGATCAGACCGACACGCTCCAGCGTGTCGCACGCGGCCATGAGCGCATCCATCGGGCAGTTGTCGAGGGTGATGTCGCCGTTGGTCATCGCGGCCGCGCACATGTAGGTGCCGGCCTCGATGCGATCGGGGATCACCCTGTGCTCCACGCCGGTGAGGTTCTCGACGCCGTCGATGGTGATGCGCGGCGAGCCCGCGCCCCGTACCCGGGCGCCCATCGCGTTGAGCAGTTTGGCCAGATCGACCACCTCGGGCTCGCACGCGGCCGACTCGATGACGGTCTGCCCGTCGGCCAGGGCCGCGGCGGACATCACGTTGGCCGTGCCGAGCACGGTCGAGCCCATCGGGCCGCCGAGGAAGATGCGGGCGCCGCGAAGCCGCCCTCCGGCGCCACCCCCCCCCCTCCCACCCGGCACGCGGGCGACGATGTCGCCCTGATGCAGGTTGATCTCCGCGCCGAGGGCCTCCAGCCCTCGGAGGTGAAGGTCCACGGGCCGTTCGCCGATCGCGCACCCGCCGGGCATGGAGATTCGGGCGTAGCCGCGCTTGGCGAGCATCGGCCCCAGGGCGCAGATACTGGCCCGCATCGTGCGGACGATTTCATACCGGGCGTGACTCTGGCTCTCGTCCTGGGCGTGGATGAGCATCGTGCCGCCGGGGCTGTTCGCGGCTGTGGACGGGGAGAACTCGACGCGGCACCCCAGCTCCGTCAGGAGCTTCATCATGTTGCGGATGTCGGCCAGGTCGGGCACATCGGTCAGAACGATGGGCCGGTCGGTAAGCAGCGCGCCCGCCATGAGGGGCAAGGTCGCGTTCTTCGAGCCCTTCACGGTGAGCCGCCCACAGAGCCGCTTACCGCCGTTGATGACGAACTGGTCCAATCTCAAACTCCCGGGATGAGGGTAGGGGACGCCGCGCTGACGACGTTCGAGCAGAACTATCGGCAAATGACGCGCGCCAAGCCCACCCGACGCGGAGGTCCGGGAAGGCACGGCGCGCGGGCGTCCTCGAATAGATCGGGAGCGGTGCGTGCGCCCGGGGTATTGACGCCCCCGATAAGAACCCTCCCCTTTCCGGCGGTCCGAGCGGGCGTGTTGATTTCCGGCCCCTCGCTCCCGCCGTCATCGTTGCGGGCGTCACAGGCCGACCGGGAGCGGCGTCGCGGCAACCCGGGGTCTTGGCAAGCGGGGGCGTGAATTCGAGATTCAACATGACCGGCCCGCTTTGTGTGGAGCGGCCCGGGAGCGTCGCAGGCGCGGCGCACCCGGGAACGGCGCCGGCCGCGCCCCGGATGCTCACGGCCCCGAGCCGTGCGGCAGACCGCGAAAGGGAGCTTATGCAGTACACGTTGAATCGCACCCGCACGTCGAAGACCCCGGCGGCGCTCCTGATCGCCGCGGCGTGCACCGCCGCGATGTGCGGCGTCGCCGGGGCCCAGGTCCAGGCCGGTGACTCGGCTTCGATGTCCGGTTCAGGGTCCTCACCCGCGGAGTTGAACCTGCCCAGCACGCTGACGCTGACGGGCACCGTGCGCGATTTCCGCGCCGCGGACAGCGCGGGCGGGTGTGCCGACTTTGAGCGTCGGCCGACGCGTGGCTACGCCCATTACGCCTACCAGGTCCGCGACGAGCTGGACGCCGATGGCAAGCCGGTGTTCAACAACACCGGGCGCAAGGTGACCTCGCAGTGGAAGGACTCGAGCGGGCGCAACATCATTCCGCCGCGCGAGTACATGGAGTCGCGCTCCAGCGACGTGGCGGGTGCGTGCGAGACGGTCGACGGCGGGTCGCTCACCACGGCCGAGAACTTCAGCAAGTGGTTCCGTGACGACAGCACGATGAACGCGTCGATGCCGCTGCCGATCACGCTCGTGCGGGCCTCCGGCACGAACATGTACTCGTTCGACGACCGCCAGGACGCGACGTACAAGGCCCGCGGCGGCTTCTTCCCGATCAACGGGCAGCTCTTCGGCAACTACGCCAGCACCGGGAAGAACTTCCACTTCACCTACGAGCTGGACACCACGTTCACGTACCGCCACGGCGGCGGCCAGGTGTTCACCTTCACCGGTGACGACGACGTGTACGTGTTCATCGACGGCAAGTGCGTGATCGACCTGGGCGGTGTGCACTCGGCCGTCAGCCAGACGGTCGACCTCGACCGCTGCTCGTGGCTGCAGGACGGCCACCGCTACAGCCTGAAGTTCTTCTTCGCCGAGCGGCACACCACGCAGTCCAACTGCCGCATCGACACGACGCTCTCGCTGGAGAACGCCCAGTTGCCGGCGACCTCGGCCCTGTTCGACTGATCGGGCAACAACCATCCGGCGGCCCATCGTTCCGATGGATCACCGCCGTCATGCTGTGCCGGCCGCCCGGGTCAATGCCTCCGACCCGGGTGTGCCGTTTTTGAGGCCCGCGACGAGCACCCCGCGCGTGCTTGACGCCGGGCTAGGGGCATGACCCCCAGGCGTTCCATCCACCCCGGTACTCGCGCCGGTAGCCGTAGCCGTCGTCGCCGAAGCGCCGCCCGACACCAAAGAACGTGAACGTTCCGTTGCGATCCCGGATGTACAACTGCCGGCGCGAGTCGAGGTCCGCACGATACGGCTGCGGCCAAGCGTCGGATGCCAGGAGCGGGCCGCTCGATTCGATGCTCAACCGCCCATCGGCCCTCGCGAACTCGGGCAGTTCGGCCGGGTCCGTGTCGTTGAGGTGATCGCCCACCTCCGGGGTGGACATGACCGACTCCCACGAGGCGGCTTGGCCGCGCTCGGACGCGCGACCGTAGCCCGCGAGTGCTTCGCGCTGCGGAACCGACGTCGCGCAGGCCGAAAGGGTTGTACTCGCGGCGAGCAGGACCAGAACGAGAACACGCCGCGAACGCCGCGCGGATGCCGCGCGGGGTCCGGGCCGCCGACCGGAACAGATCTTCGAGTTGTCCGAAAGCATGCTCCAACTGTGCCCCAGACCGGGACGCTCGCCAGCCGGATCGACGGTCGCGGTGTCAATCGGGCGGCACAAACCGCAGGCCCGACCGAAACTCACACGGCGTGCCCCAGGTCTTCCGCGTCGGGCGGGCGGCGGGGCGGCTCAAACCGGGCGGGCGCTCCGGGCTCGTTCCGGCGCCGGGCCTCGAACGCGGCGAAGTCGGCCACGCTCGTGGTTCCGAGAAAATCCAGGGCCCTCTGGCGGTGCCCAGCCCAGAACGCGTGCGCCGGGCACGCCCGGGTTTCGCTGCATTCGCTCGTGCCGAACATGCAGCGGTTCTCGACGATCGGATCGCCCATCGCGCGGCAGAGCTCGAGGATCGTGATCTGCTCCGGCGGTCGTGCGAGCGTAACCCCCCCACCGACTCCCCGCTGCGTGTCCACCAGACCGAGCCGGCGGAGCGAGTTGACAATCTTGGCCAGATAGGCCGCGGGAATACCGCAGGCTTCGGCAATTTCACGAACCAAGACCGGCCGCCCGCCCGCGAGGGCGATGTACCCGAGCGCACTCGCGGCATAAGCGACAGCTTGTCCGACCATATGCGGGCTCCCGGGGACGCCTGAACAATCGACAAACATACCCGCATGTCCATAATAAGGCAAGAGCGGGCTCGAAAATCGCTTTCCGGACGTTCAGGACCGCGAGAAAATCAGACCAACAACTCTGGACATTTGCGGAGAAGCCGATATGTTTCTCCGATAGTCGGCATATCGCTGATGGTGCCTGGAGACCCTGGTCATGGCAGAGACCGCGTTCGCGAACCCGCCTGTCGACGGCGCGCCCGTTCAGGCCGCCCTGTGGACGAAACCCGGGCGCGAGGAAGAGTCGGGGCCGATGGAGACGTTCGTCTACGACGACGCCATCGTGCGGAAGTTCACGATGGCGACGGTGTTCTGGGGGATCGTGGCGTTCGTGGTGGGGGTGGTGATCGCCTTTGAGCTGGTGCTGCCGAGCGTGCTCAACCTGGAGGTGCTGGGTTACAAGCCCTTCGGCGCACTGGCGTTCCTGACCAACGTCCAGTTCCTGACCTTCGGACGTCTGCGGCCGCTGCACACCAACGCGGCGATCTTCGCGTTCGCGGGCAACGCGATCTTCGCGGCGGTGTACTACTCGACCCAGCGCCTGTGCAAGGCGCGGATGTACAGCGACGTGCTGAGCAAGCTGCACTTCTGGGGTTGGCAGGCGATCATCGTCGCGGCCGCGATCACGCTCCCGCTGGGCATCACCCAGTCGAAGGAGTACGCGGAGCTGGAGTGGCCGATCGACTTGGCGATCGCGGTGGTGTGGGTGGGGTTCTTCGGCACCAACTTCTTCATGACGCTGATGCGCCGGCGTGAGCGTCACCTCTACGTCGCGATCTGGTTCTACATCGCGACGATCGTGACGGTCGCGATGCTGCACGTGTTCAACAGCCTGGCGATCCCGGTGAGCCTGACCAAGAGCTACCCGGTGTACGCGGGGGTGCAGGACGCGCTGATGCAGTGGTGGTACGGGCACAACGCCGTGGCGTTCGTGCTCACGACGCCGTTCCTGGGGCTGATGTACTACTTCCTGCCCAAGGCCGCGGAACGGCCGGTGTACTCGTACCGGCTGTCGATCGTGCACTTCTGGAGCCTGGTGTTCATCTACATCTGGGCCGGTCCGCACCACCTGCACTTCACCGCGCTGCCAGGATGGGCGAGCACGCTGGGCATGCTCTTCAGCGTGATGCTGTGGATGCCGAGCTGGGGCGGGATGATCAACGGGCTGATGACGGTTCGGGGCGCTTGGCACAAGGTCGCGGCGGACCCGGTCTTGAAGTTCTTCGTGGTGGGCATCACGTTCTACGGCATGGCGACGTTCGAGGGACCGATGCTCAGCGTCAAGAGCGTGAACGCTCTGAGCCACTACACCGACTGGACCATCGCCCACGTGCACCTGGGCACGCTGGGGTGGAACGGCTTCATGACCTTCGGCATGGTCTATTGGCTCGCTCCCCGCCTGTTCCAGGCCCCGCTCTGGAGCAAGAAATGGATGGCGAGCCACTTCTGGATCGGGACCATCGGCATCCTGCTCTACGTGATCCCGATCTACACGGCGGGCATCACGCAGGGGCTGATGTGGCGGGCGTTCGACGAGACCGGGCGGCTGCAGTACCCCGACTTCGTCGAGACGCTGGTGCAGTCGCTGCCGTTCTACTGGTTCCGCGTGCTGGGTGGAACGCTGTACCTGATCGGCATGATCATGCTGGGCGTGAACGTGCTGATGACCTGGCGGGCCCGTCCGGCCAGGTATGCCGAGCCCGTGCAGACCGCGCCGGCGCTCTCGGCCGTGTATCGCCCCGATCCTGAGCCGCTCACGCGCCTGGACGCGAACACCGAAGTGGGCAAGGCGGGCGACGTGTGGCTGCAGGGTTGGTGGCACCGGGTGCTCGAGGGCCGGCCCGCGAAGTTCACGGTGTGGGTGGCGATCGCGGTGGGGCTCGCCTCGGTGCTGGAGCTGGTCCCGATCTTCCTGGTCCGCTCGAACGTGCCGACCATCGCGAGCGTGACGCCGTACACGCCGCTGGAGCTGGCCGGTCGCGACATCTACATCAGCGAGGGTTGCTACAACTGCCACTCGCAGATGATCCGGCCGCTCTGGGCCGAGACCAAGCGGTACGGCGAGTATTCCAAGCCGGGCGAGTTCGTGTACGACCATCCGTTCCAGTGGGGCAGCCGTCGCATCGGGCCTGATCTGGCCCGCGAGGGCGGCAAGCAGAGCCACGACTGGCACGTGCGTCATATGAAGGACCCTCGCCAACTGGTCGGGCAGTCGATCATGCCCGCGTACCCGCACCTGCTGAGCGACGACCTGGACTTCGCCGGCATCCAGAAGCGAGTGGACGCCATGGCGATGCTCGGCGTGCCGTACGGCAACGCCGTGAAGGCGGGGATGGCCGAGAAGATGGCCCGCGAGCAGGCGACGACGATCTCCAAGGAACTGGTCGCGCAGGGCGGGCAGGCGGGCCTGGAAGGCAAGCAGATCATCGCGCTCGTGGCGTACCTGCAGCGGCTGGGCACGGACATCTCCAAGCCCGCGGACGCCGCCCCGCCGACAGCCGCCGCGACACCGGCAGCCAGCCCGGCTTCCGCCGTGGCCACGAAGGAGTGAACCCGTGCGTTTGAGCGACATCGTGAGCCATACAGGCCTGACCACATACCCGATCGTCGGGTTGGTGATCTTTCTGGCGATCTTCGTCCTGGTGTCGGCGCGGGCGCTTTCGCGGAAGCGTGCGGCCGAGTACCGGCAGGCCTCGATGATGCCGCTGGCCGAGGAGACCGGGGGCTCACCCAACGGGGAGTCCGGCGCCAACTACACAGGAGCAGGCCGATGAGCGCAACCGGCAGCATCTCGAACGGCAGCCCCGCCGCCGTGGTTCGATCGCACGCGGCGGCGGACGCCCCGACCTCGAGACCGCCGGGCAAGCGGAAGCCCGAGGTGCTCGTGCACGAGTACGACGGGATCCAGGAGTTCGACAACCCGACGCCGGGCTGGTGGCACGCGATCTGGGCCGCGACGATGCTCTTCAGCGTCGTCTATTTCGTGTTCTGGCAGTTCAGCCCGCTGGCGCCGACGCCGGAGCAGTCCTGGGCCGCGCACAAGACCGAGGAGTTCAAGAAGCTCTTCGGCTCGCTGGGCGAGCTCAAGCCCGACGAGCCGACCATCCTGCAGATGATGCACAACACTCAGATGCAGGAGGTGGCCAAAGGGATCTTCGAGAGCAACTGCGCCACCTGTCACGCCAAGGACGGCGGCGGTATCAACGGCGTGAACCTGACCGACGACAGTTACAAAAACGTCAAGCAACTGACGGACATCTACAAGACGATCACCGAGGGCGCCAACAACGGCGCGATGCCCTCGTGGCGAAACCGACTGTCGGAGAACGAACGCATCATCGTCGCGGCGTTTGTGGCGGACCTGCGCGGCACCACACCCAAGAGCGGGAAAGGGCCGGAGGGTTCGCCGATCCCGCCGTGGCCAACGGCCGCGCCCGCCCCCCCGACCGGCGCCCCCGCCAAATAGACGTCCGCGCCCGGCGCGGGTTCGAACTGCGCGCCGGCTCCCCCCCGGCCCTCCTCCCCCCCTCCCCGAGCGGCGGGGTGATCGACATGCAGGACACCTCGACAACTCCGTCCAGCCCGGTTTCGCCCGCCCCCCTCCCCCCCGCCACCCCCACCACCCCGGACGCGGCGCGGCCGGGCGATGCGGCCCGCGACGGGGCCGCGATGATGGCGACGCGCCTGGACGATGCCTCGGGCGCGCCCCGCGTTCTTGCGACGCTGAACGACGACGGCTCGCGGAGGTGGCTCCGGCCGAAGGTGAGCAAGGGGCGGTTCCTGACGGGCCGGCGCGTGACCGCGTACGTGCTGATCGCGCTCTTCACGGTGCTCCCGCACCTTTCGGTGCACGGCAAGCCGATGGTGCTGCTGGACATCGCCTCGCAGCGGTTCATCATCTTCGGCAAGACGTTCCTGCCGACGGACACGCTGCTGCTGGCGCTGCTGCTGGTCGGCGTGTTCCTGACGATCTTTTTTGTCACCGCGCTCTTCGGGCGGGTTTGGTGCGGGTGGGCGTGCCCGCAGACGGTGTACATGGAGTTCGTGTTCCGCCCGCTCGAACGGCTCTTCGAGGGCGCGCCGGGACGCAGGAAGAAGGGCTGGCTGGCCGAGTCGGGGTTCGGCAAGGTGCTGCGACCGGCGGTTTCGCTGGCGGTGTGCCTCTACCTGGCGCACACGTTCCTGGCCTACTTCGTGGGCGTGGACAAACTCCGGCTGTGGATGACGCAGTCGCCGCTGGACCACCCGACGCCATTCCTGGTGATGGCCCTGACCACCGGGCTGATGATGTTCGACTTCATGTACTTCCGCGAGCAGACGTGCATCGTTGCGTGCCCGTACGGGCGGTTGCAGGGAACGCTGCTTGACCGGCAGTCGCTGGTGATCGGCTACGACCGCGCCCGCGGAGAGCCGCGGGGCAAGGCCAAGCGGAAGGCCACGGTGTCGCTCCCGGTGCTTGAATTCAGCGGGGTGGGCGGGGGGGTTGGGGGGGTCAAGGGGGGCGCGGATCAGGGCACGGGCGATTGCGTGGACTGCGAACTGTGCGTGACCACCTGCCCGACCGGCATCGACATCCGTAACGGCCTGCAGATGGAGTGCATCGGGTGCGCCCAGTGCATCGACGCGTGCGACGCGGTGATGGACAAGATCAACCGGCCGCGGGGGCTGATCCGGTACTCGTCGCAGGCGCGGCTCGCGGGCGAGACCGCCCGCACGGTGCGGGCTCGGACGGTGATCTACCCCGCGTTGCTAACGGTGATCGGCGTCGCGTTCGTGCTCGTGCTGCTGAGCCAGGCGCCCGCAAACGTGACCGTGCTTCGCGGGTTGGGACGCCCGTACACGCTGCTGCCCGACGGCTCGGTGGAGAACAATATCCGCATCAAGGTGCTCAACCGGACGGAACAGCCGGTCACGTACACGTTCAGCGCGAGCGATGCGCACGGCGTGGCGAGCTTGAGGTCGGATGAGAACCCGGCGACCGTGAAGCCGGGCGAATCGCGGACGTTCTCGGCGATCGTGGTGGCCCCGGCGGGTGCGTTCTCGGGCGGCACGCTCTCCACGACGGTGAACATCACCGACGGCGCGGGGTTCACACGCGATGTTCGATACACGCTCCAGGGCCCGATGACGACGGGCAGGGCGCCGGTGCACGCCGGCGATGGGAACAACGGCTCGGGCCCGTCGCACCCCAACGGTCCGGGAAACTCGTGAGGAAGCCATGAAAAAAGGCGCTCTCTGGCCCGCGGCGATCGTCGGACTCATCGGACTCAACGTCTCGATCGTGGGCGTCACGGTGTATCTGGCAACCAGCGACCCGTCCGCGGTGGTGGAGCCCGGCTATTACGAGAAGGCATTGGCGTGGAACCAGACCGCGCGCCTGCGCGAAGCCAGCGCCAGGCTGGGGTGGAAGGCTGGGATCGGTGTGGCCGGCGATCGGCTCACGGTCCGCCTGAGCGACTCCGCCGGCGCGCCCGTCGCGGGCGCGGCCGTGAGCGTGGTCGCGTTCGCAGACGCCCGCGCGGGCGACCGGCAGGACTTGTCGCTCGCGGCGTACTCGCCGGGCGAGTACGCCGGCCCGATGCGAGTGAGCCGGGCGGGGCTGTGGCAGTTCCGCATCGAGGCCCGGCGCGGCGCGGACACGTTTGTCAGCACGATCGAGCAGGACCTGGCGACGGACACCGCGGACGGTCACGCAAACGCGCCCGTCGCCGATGGCCGGAGGGCGTCCCCATGATCGCGACGTTCTCGGCGGTGTTCGTCGCCAGCCTGCTCGGCTCCACGCACTGCGCGGGGATGTGCGGCGCGTTTCTGGCTGTGGCCGTCGCGCCCTCGCAGAAGGCCGGAGGGTCGAGGCTGAAGTCCCGTGCGACGCTCCTGGGCGCATACAACGCGGGCAGGCTGATCACCTACACCGTGCTCGGCACGATCGCCGGCGGCGTGGGGGCCGCGGTGGACCTGGGCGGTTCGCTCGTGGGCGTGCAGCGCGCGGCGACCGTCGGGGCCGGACTGTTCATCCTGGCGTTCGGCGTCGTGGCGGTGTTGCGGCACTTGAACGTGCCGATCCGCAGGGCGCCGATCCCCAAGGCTCTGCAAACGCTGGTCATCCGGGCGCACAAGGTCGCCGACCGATTGCCGCCGTTCGGGCGCGCCCTCACCGTCGGCCTGCTCACCACGCTCCTGCCGTGCGGATGGCTGTGGGCGTTCGTCATCACCGCGGCCGGGACGGCGCACCCCGCGTACGGCGCGCTGGTCATGGGCGCGTTCTGGCTCGGCACGCTCCCGATCATGATGAGCCTGGGGATGGGGATCCAGACGCTGACCGGACGCCTGGGGTCCAAACTGCCGCTGGCGACCTCGGTGCTGCTGGTCGTGATCGGGCTGTACACGGTGGCCGGACGGCTGGCCGTTCCGGCGATCGCGATGCCGATGCCGCACGCCGGTGCGAAGGTTGAGATTCCCGATCCCGATCATCCGCCGCCTTGCCCGCTGTGCGATCCACAGGAGGCCGCCCGTGGTGGCTGAGGCGAATCACGCTCGGGGACGGGCCGATGCGGACGCGCGGGTGACGTGCGTTCACTGCGGACTGGCGGTGCCGCCGGGGCTCATCGAGCCGTCGCGTCCCACGGATCGCCAGTTCTGTTGTCACGGTTGCGAGACCGCCTACGCCGTGATCCACGCCTGCGGGCTGGAACGCTACTACGCGCTGCTGCAACACTCGAGCGAGGCTCCCTCGCGCCCGGCTCGGGCCACGAGCCGCAAATACGCCGAGTACGACGACGAGGCCTTCGCCCGACTCTACGTGACGCCCGCGGCGGATGCAAAGGATGCTTCGAGTCCCACGCTGCTGCGCACAGAACTGTTCGTGGACAACGTCCACTGCGCGGCGTGCCTGTGGCTGTTGGAAAAACTGCCGCGGGTCGTGCCGGGGGTGATCGAGGCGCGGGTCGATCTGCGTCGGCGGGCGGTGACGATCGTGTGGGACCCGACCCGGACACCGCTGTCGAGAGCGGCCGCGGCACTGGATTCGCTGGGCTACCCCCCCCACCCCGTGCGTCAGGCGTCAGCGCTGGCCGCGCGTCGCGCGGAGGATCGGCGTCACCTGGTGCGACTGGGCATCGCGGGCGCGTGCGCGGGCAACGTGATGCTGCTGGCGTTCTCGCTTTACGCGGGGCTGCTCGACGGCATCGAGCCGGTGTACGCGCGGCTGTTCTCGTGGATGAGCCTGGGGTTCACGGCGGTTTCGCTCGCGTGGCCGGGACGGGTGTTCTTCCGCGGGGCGATCGCCGCGATCCGCACGCGGACACTGCACCTGGACCTCCCGATCGCGCTGGGGCTTACGGGAGGCGCGCTGTGGAGCGCGTACGTCACGGTCTTCGATACCCACGGCGGGCGCGTCGCGGGCGCGGGCGGGGTCTACTACGACTCGCTGGCGATGCTTGTGTTCGCGCTGCTCATCGGGCGGTTCATCCAGCACCGCCAGCAGCGGTGGGCTGGCGACAACGTGGAACTGCTTTTTTCGCTGAGCCCGACCTCGGCGCGGCTGGTCGAGGAGGACGGCGTGCGCGAGGTGCCGGTCGAGGCCCTGCAACGGGGGCAGCTCGTCGAGGTGCTCGCCGGGGACAGTTTCCCCGTGGATGGGCTGGTCGAATCGGGTTGCTCGCAGGTGGACCAGTCGGTGCTCACGGGCGAATCTCGGCCGGTGGACGCCTCGCCGGGCGGAGCCGTCGCCGCCGGCGCGACCAATCTCACGGCGACGCTGCGCGTGCGCGTGGAGGCCACGGGGCCCGAGACGCGCGTCGGCAGGCTGATGAAGCTCGTGGAAGAGTGCTCGCGAAGGCGAGCGCCGATCGTGCAACTGGCCGACAGGATGGCGGGCTGGTTTGTCGCGGCGATGATGCTGCTGGCGGCGGTCACCGTCGCGCTCTGGTGGAGCAGCAACCCCGCGCGGGGCGTGCAGAACGCGATCGCCCTGCTGATCGTCGCCTGCCCGTGCGGCCTGGGGCTCGCGACGCCACTGGCGATGACGATCGCCCTCGGGCGTGCGGCCAGAGAGGGGCTGCTGGTCAAGGGTGCCGACGCGCTGCAGGTGCTCGCCAGGCCGGGCGTACTGTTCCTGGACAAGACGGGCACGATCACGCAGGGCCGGCTCGCGCTTCTGGAATGGTGCGGCGATGCGTGGCTGCGCCCGCTGGTCGGCGAACTCGAGTCCCAGTCGACGCACCCGGTCGCCCGCGCGCTGGCCGCGGAGGGCCCGCGCGGCGCGAGCGAGACCGCCGCAACGACGGTCGAGGTGGAGACGACCGTCGGCGGCGGTATCTCGGGCATCGTGGGCGGGCGGCGGGTGGCCGCCGGCTCGGCCCGATACCTCGCGTCGCGCGGTATCGACGCGGGGCCCGGGTTGACGAGCCTGGCCGAGAGCGCGGCCGCACGCGGCCGCACACCCGTGTTCGTGGCGGCCGACGGCCGAGCCGCGGCCCTGGCGGTGCTCGGCGATCCGCTTCGACCGGACGCGAAGAGTTCGATCGACGCCCTTCGCAACACAGGCTGGGACGTGCGGATCCTCTCGGGCGACCACGGCGCGACCGTCGCGGCGGTGGCCGCGCAGCTCGGGCTGCCGACCGGGGCGTCGCGAGGGGGGGCGACGCCCGAGGACAAACTCGCGGAGATCGAGCGCGCGCGGGCGGAGCGGCCCGAGCGTGCAGTGGTCATGGTCGGCGACGGCGTCAACGACGCGGCCGCGCTCGCGGCGGCCTCGGTGGGCGTGGCGGTGCACGGCGGCGCCGAGGCGAGCCTGACGGCGGCGGATATTTCGGTCACACGCCCCGGTCTGAGCCCGTTGGTGGATTTGCTGGCCGGATCGCGCCGCACCATGTCGGCGATCAGGGTGAACTTGGGCGTGAGTCTGGCGTACAACGCGCTGGCCGCGGCGTTGTGCATGACGGGCGTGGTGACGCCCCTGATGGCGGCGATCCTGATGCCGACCAGCTCGCTCACCGTGCTGGCCCTGTCGTTCAGGGCGTGGGGTGGAGGGCGTGGGCGGACCAAGCGGCTTCCAAAGTCTCCGGTGAAGCCGGATACGACGGCGGTGGAGGTCGAGTTGGCCGTCCCCACGGGCGCGGCCGCGGCCTAGCCTTTTGGGGCGTCTTGCGTGAGGGTCCGGCGATGTCCGTGATCTACATCATGATCCCGCTGGCGTTCCTGCTCGCTTTCGCGGCGGTGGCGGCGTTTGTGTGGGCCGCCCGGAGCGGGCAGTACGACGATGTGGACTCGGCCGCGGCCCGGATGATCACCGACGACGACAGCGACGGCAAGACATCGGGTCAGAACCGGCCCGGGCAGGGGTCGGTACACTGATTTGCGGTGGACGGCCACGCCTCACTCCCGCGGGCGCCCGTCACCCCGGAGCAATCGGTGTCCGCGACCCCGCACGAGGACGTGACCGTGGCCGGCCCCGCCGTGGGCGAGGCGGTGAGCCGGTTCTGGAACGAACGGGGGCGGGGTCACGCGGTGTCGGTGGACGAGGTGCTCGAATCGATGGGCCCCGTGGGCGATTACGCCCAGACACGGGCGACGGCGATCCGCGTGATCGCCAGCCAGGCGGCGGTGGTCTCGGGCGCGGTGGACACGAGCGAGGACGACCGCGCCACCGTGGAATCGTCGATCGGCGCCGCGTCGGGCAAGATCAAGCGGCACGGGCCGATGCCTCAGATCGACGGGTACGACCTGGTCGCGTGCCTGGGCGCGGGCGGCATGGGGGCGGTGTTCGAGGGGTATCAGAGTTCGACGGGCCGGCGCGTCGCGGTGAAGTTCATGCTCGACGCCGCGGGGATGCACGAGGCCTCGCGCAAGCGCTTCGAGCGCGAGGTGGAGGTGGTGGCCCGGCTGGAGCACCCCGGCATCGTGTCGGTGATCGACTCGGGCGTGCGCAAGGGCAAGTACTTCTACGTGATGGAGTACGTCACGGGGAAGATGCTCGACAAGGCGATGGAGCCGGGCGTCTGTGCCGCCGAGACCGCGATCGGGCTGGTGACGCGGGTGTGCGATGCGGTCGATTACGCGCACCAGCGGGGCGTGCTGCACCGCGATCTCAAGCCCAGCAATGTCATTGTGGATGAGAAGGGTTCGCCGCACCTGCTGGACTTCGGACTGGCCAAGGTGTTCGACCCGTCCGCGAGCGACGGCGGCTCGCACGGGCAGATGGGCCTGACGATCTCGGGCCCCGGCCACCTGCTGGGAACGCTGGCGTACATGTCGCCCGAGCAGGCCCGCGGCCGGCACGACGAGACGAGCGTGCGGACGGACGTGTATTCGCTGGGAGCGATCGCGTACGAACTGCTCACCGGGCGGCTGCCATGCCTGACGTCCGACAACCTGTCGGCGACGCTGGCGTCGATCATGGAGCAGGACCCGCCGGCGGTGTCGTCACTGCGTCGGGGCATCGGGCGCGATCTGGACGCCGTCGTGCTCAGGGCCCTGGAGAAGGACCCGCAGAAGCGGTACGCCACGGCGGGCGAGTTCGCCGCCGACCTGCGCCGGTACCTCGCGCACGAGCCGGTCGAGGCCCGGCGCGTGAGCGTCGCGGGGCGGACGTGGCGGTGGGTGCAGCGCAACCGGGCCGTGTCCACGGTCGCGGCGGTCGCGCTGGTGACGCTCTTGGGCGTTTCAGCGGTGCTGCTGCGGGGGCTCGTGCGCGAGCGGGACGACGCCAAATACAGCCTGGGCGTGCTGATGAACGCGCTCCAGGCCACCGACCCGGGCGCTCTGGCCAGAGAGCCGACCGTGGTGGACCTGCTCGACGGCGCGAACAAAGAACTGGACAGCAACCCGCCCCAGCGACGGATGACCGAGGCCGCCGTGCGCGAGATCCTCGGGAACATGTACTCGAAACTGGGTGCGTACGACCGGGCCCAGAAGGCGCAGTCGCGCGCGCTCCTGATGCTGCGCCGCGAGAAACCCGGCGACAATCCGGACGTGGCCGACGCGATGCACAACCTCGCGGCGACGCTCTGGTGGGAGGGCAAGTACGACCAGGCCGAACCGCTCTACACCGAAGCGCTGGAGATGAAGCGCCGGCTGTACCAGGGCGATAACCCCTCGATCGCCAAAACCATCACCCATCTTGCCGCGTGCAAGCTCCGCCGCAACCACCCGGCCGAGGCCCGGTCGCTCTACGACGAGGCGCTGGCGATGCAGCGCCGGCTGCACGGAGATTCGAGCCAGGAGGTGGCCGCGGCCATCAACAACGTGGCCAAGTGCGAGCTCGACGCCGAGCATTTCACGCGGGCCGAAAGCCTGTTCCGCCAGGCGCTGGCGATGATCACCCGGATCGCCGGCGACGAACACCCCGGCACGGCCGCGGCATCACAGAACCTCGGCGATTGCTTGAACAAGCAGGCCGCGGCGGCGCTGGTGAGGGGTGACGGGGCCGACGCGGCGCGGGCGTCGGCCGCGGCCAAGGACGCTTTCGCGCGGGCCCTGCGCATCCGCAAGCGGATGTACCCGCGCGGGCACCACCTCGCGGCCGCGAGCCTGTGCGGCATGGCCCGGGCCGAGCTGTACGCGGGCGAACTCGACAACGCCGAGCGCGACGCCCACGCCGGGCTGGAGATGTTCAGGCAGACCCGCAAGGCCGACCACCCCGACATCGCCGACGGGCTCGGGGCCGTGGGCATGGTGCAACTGGCCCGCGGCGAATCTTCCGCCGCGGCGGAGTCGATCACGGAGGCGTTGCGGATCCTGGAGCACACCCAGCCGCCCGCCGAATCGGAACTGGTCTCGCTCAGAACGTTGCTTGGCCGGGCCCAGCTCGCCGGCGGGCGGCTCGAAGAGGCTCAGGCCACGCTGGAGCGGGCGCTGGCGGATGCGCGAACGCTCCGCGGCGATCGGTCGGTCACAACGCTGGCCGCGGCCGTACCGCTCGTGGATGTGTACGCGGCGCGCGGCGAGCCCGAGAAGGCCGCGGCGTTGGCGCGAACGCTGTCAGAATCAGGAAAGTGAATGAGGACGATCACCGCCGGCGGCGGCGGGCGAGCATCAATCCGCCGAGCAGGAGCGAGCCGCTCGCGGGCGCCGGAACGTCGTACCACGTCACGCCCTCGACGTCGATGAAGTAAGTTCCGGTCTGGCCCTCGCCGGTCCAGTCCGAGAGCGGGTTGATCCCGCCCGCGCCGTCCGGCCCGGAGACCTCGGTCGGCGAGGCGAAGAAGAAGAGTGGCCCCGTGTTGCTCACGGGCACGCGCCCCACGCCGCTCACGCCCAGCGCATACACGCCGGGCAGCAGGACCATCGCGCCGGAACCATCGGTCGCGGACCCGGTCAGGATCGGCAGCAGACCCGACGGCGTGTTGTTGTTGGCGAGCAGACCCAGGGCCTGGCCCGGCAGCGTCACGTTGAAGAGGAATAGTTGCGGATCGAACTCGGCCTCGCCCACCGTGAACGAAAACGTCGAGGGCGCGGAGATCCGCAGGAGGTACATGTCCTCGTAGTCCGGTCCGCCGCCCGGGCCGAAGGGCGAGCCTGCGCTGAGCGTGCCGCTGATGGACGTAATCGGACCGGTGCCGGTGATCGGCTGGGCCGTCTCCAGCGTGGACCCGGCGTCGATCGCGCCCTCGATCCAGTCAGGGCCGGCCTGGGCGCTGCCCGCAATGAGAACCACGGCCGCGCTCGCGGCCACACACGCACAAATAGATCGCATTTCTCTCTCACTCTCCGCCCATCGTGGGGCATCCACCGGCCCGCCGCGGCGGCGCGAAGGCCGGCCATCGGCGGGGTCTCTCTACGGCACAAGGTACATGGCCGCGCCGGGCAAGCAAGAGGAGGCCCGCCCGATCACTGCGAAATCGCCGGTTTGGAGGGGGTGGGGAGGTCCCAGAACCCTGCGGCGTTGCCCGGCGAGCCGACTCTCAACGATCTGTTGAAATGGAGACGGCTCGCTTGGATGGGCTTCCGGCCGCAATGATTCCAGGTCAGCGGCGTCAAGGCCCGCTGTCGTTCGGCATCGTCCGACTTCGCCCGAGAGGCAATTCAAGCCGCGCTTGACGTGCCTGTATTGTGCCTGTATATTCACGACATGGGCACGGTACAGGATGCCAGGCGCGTACTCGCGGATGCTGAAAGCCGCTTGCGTCTGTTGATCGAGCACGGCCTGAATGAACAGCGGTACGCCGATGTTGCCGAGATTGCCGGGCTTGCTCAGGGAGTTGCCCGCCTGTTGCAAGGGCATGAACTCGCCGCGAGCGGAACGTGTTTTGCCGCACCGATAGCGACGCCGCGCCTCACGGACGCGCCGAACCCAGCATCCTCTAGGAAGTCCGTCGGGAGACCAGCCAAATCAGAATACCCGCGATTCGAGCGAGATGGCGACAAGATCGTCAAGGTTGGTTGGTCCAAGAAGCACAAATCCGCCTACGAGCACCGCGCGCCGAAGGCAGCGGTGATCGCCTTTGCCCGCCACCTCTCGGGCTCCGTGCAGGAGGGAAAGGTGTTCGTTGTGGAAGATCTTCTTCCGGTGAGGACCTGCTCCTTCCGACGGGAAGTATCCCATCGATCGGACCCGTCCACCAAACCTGGGCAAGCTCAGTGCCTTGAACGCCCCCGCCCCATCGGCGGTCAGTGTCAGGTATCGATCGCCGAGCTCCAGCGACGGCTCGATCTCGCTCCCCTCGTGCCATTCGTTGAAACTGGTGATGAGCACCCAGTCGGGCCCCGCGTCCGCGGCCGCACGCCAGAGGGTTTGGTACAGCCGGCCGCCGTCGCGGTCCAGCTTCATGCCGGGGTGACGGATCTTGGTGTCGTCGTAGCCGGGGAAGACGGTGATGGTGCTGATCTTGCCCTTGTCTCGCGGGTGGTTGGCCCACCAGGGCATGGCGCGGTCGATCCAGTGCCGGAGCGTCTCGCCCTTGTTCAGCGCGGCGTGCAGGTCGCCCATCGGGGCGTACGAGTGTGCGCCGTCGAAGATCGACAGGGCCTCGTCACCGAAATCGTCGGCGATGAGGACTGGGTCGGGGCCGTCGGCGTCGGCGATGAGTTGGACCGCCGCTTTCCATTTCTTGAGGCCGAGTTGCCGGAGCGCGCGGCCGTAGATGAAGATCACGGGGCGGGCCCGGCCGTCGCGAATGACGTGCAGGTAGGCGGGGTTGTCGCCGAAGCGGTGCAGAATGTCGGCGAACTCGGCCGCGACGCTCTCGGGCGTGCCGGGCTTGGCGACCTGCTCGTAGTAGATGCACGCCTTGACGCCGCCGGCGGCGCACCCGTCGAGGATCGGCCGCACGACGCCGTCCTCGAACGTGCCCTTGCCCCACCACGAAACGATGAACGCGTCGATCCCGGCCTGCTTGGCCTGCTGAACGTGCCGCCAGATGACGTCGGGGTCGTACGAGTCGTACGCGTCCGTCACCGGGTAGTGCGTGGAAGACTCGATCGACCGCTTGTCGGCGTTTACGCCCTCCCAATGGATGAACTCGCCGCCGTGCGCCTTTCCACCGGGGCCGGTGGGCGTGCCGTACCAGGGGTAGTAGAACGAGAGCACGAGCGGGGGCACGGCCTCGCGCTCCACGGGCGCCGCCGGGGCGGGGCGCTGGTCGGGTTGCCCGTCCGATGGAACGGCGGGTGGGCTGGCGGCGGGGAGTGCGGGCGCCGTCAAGGTAAGTAGCGAGACAAGGGCTATGGAGAGCATCACGGCGATTGTTGTGCCGCGGCCCGGGCTCGATCCAATCCGTGAAGATTGTCGCGGAAACGCCATGAATCGAACCCGCGATCCACGGTTGAAGTATCGGAAGGCGGCCGTTCGGCATCGGTCGTCGCCGACTCGGACGCCGGATTGAGGGTTACCGTCTGTGTTGTCGTGGGCTTCGGCCCGATCCGGTCCGCTCCACTGTGCACCGACGCGCTTTCGTGGGCGCGAACTCGATGTACCATACCCGCAGGGTTCCGATGGGACCGCGGCCCTGTTGCGGCGTGCCCGATCAGCGGATTTTTGAAGCGATGGCGGTGGTCGGTGACGACGATCGACGGACCGCTGTACGGCTGCACCGGCTTTCCGGTATTGAGGAGCGCATGAAGATCACACTACTCGGGGCGGCCGGCGGTGAAGTCACGGGGTCCGCGTACGTCGTTCAGACCGACCGGGCGAACGTCATGATCGACTGCGGCCTGTTTCAGGGTGCGCACAAACTTGAGAACTACAACCGCCTGCCCCGGCGCGGCGCCGTGGCAGACCTCGACGCCGTCGTTCTCACGCACGCCCACCTCGACCATACCGGGCGGCTCCCGCTGCTCGTCCGGTTCGGATATGCAGGTCCGATCTACGCCACGCCCGCGACCATCGACCTCACAGACCTGATCCTGCGCGACGCCGCGCACCTCCAGCTCGAGGACGTGAAGCGTCAGAACAAGCGTCGCGCCGAACAGAACAAGCCCCCGCTGGAGCCGCTGTACACCGCCAGGGAGATCGAACGGCTCCGTCCGTTGATGCGCCGCATGCGCTACGACCATCCGACCGAGGTGGCGCCGGGCGTGAGCGTGCGGGCGGTTGAGGCCGGGCACGTCCTGGGCTCTGTCAGCCTCGAGCTCACGGTGACCGAAGGAGGCCGGACCAAGGTGGTCGTCTTCTCCGGCGATCTCGGGCCGCGCGGCGCGCCGCTCCATCGTGACCCGACGCCGTTCAAGCGCGCCGACCTGGTGTTCCTCGAATCGACCTACGGCGACCGCGACCACCGGTCGCTGCACGACACGGCGATCGAGGCCCGCGAGGCCGTGAAACGGTGTGTTGAACAAGGCGGTCGCGTGCTCGTGCCCGTGTTCGCCATCGGCCGGACACAGTTGCTGCTGCTCCTGCTGGCCGGCGCGTTCAAGCGGAGCACGCTGAAGCCGTTCCCGATCTTTGTGGACAGCCCGATGGCCATCTCGGCCACCACGATCTACAAGAAGCACAATGAGCTCTTCGACGAAGAGGCCCTCGCGATGGTGCGGTCGGGCGAGCTTTCCAAGAACCTGCGCAGCGTCAAGACCTTGCCGCGGGCTTCCGAGTCGCGCGCCCTCGCCACGCGGCGGGGGCCGTTCATGGTCCTGGCCGGCGCGGGCATGTGCACGGGCGGGCGGATCCTGCACCACATGTCCAACCACCTTTCCGATCCCACCACGCTCCTGCTCATGGTCGGCTACCAGTCTCGCGGCTCCATCGGCCGCGCGATCGTGGACGGGGCCAAGTCCGTCCGGATCTATGGCAAGCCCGTGGCCGTCCGCGCGACCACGCACACCTTCGGCGGGCTGAGCGGACACGCGGGCCAATCCGACCTTCTTAAGTGGATGGAGTCGCTCGCGCCGTCGCGGCCCCGCGTGGTCCTCACGCACGGAGAGGACATGCAGCGGAGCACGCTCCGCGCCCTCATCCGCCAACGGTTCGACCTCGATGCCGAGATGCCCGATTACTGTGAAACGATCGAACTCTGACAGTTCCCTTGCGATCAGAGGAGAAGCCAAGTGACCCGCCTCGCCCCCCGTGTTGCACGGTCCGACAAGCCGCGAACCAACGGCGTTCCGAAGCCGCGTGCCGGCGGTCCGCTCGAAACCGGTGAACTCCGGAAGCTCGACGCGTATTGGCGCGCGAGCAACTACCTCTCCGTCGGGCAGATCTACCTGCTCGACAACCCGCTCCTCCGCAAGCCGCTCGGACGCGAGCACGTCAAGCCGCGGCTGCTCGGGCACTGGGGCACCACGCCGGGGCTCAACTTCATCTATGTGCACCTCAACCGCGTCATCAAGACGCACGACCTGAGCATGGTGTACGTCGCCGGACCCGGCCACGGCGGGCCGGCGCTGGTCGCCAACGTCTACCTCGAAGGAACGTACACCGAGTTCTACCCCAGCATCTCGCAGGACGAGGAGGGGATGAAGCGGCTGTTCGTTCAGTTCTCGTTCCCGGGCGGCATCCCGAGCCATGTGGCGCCCGAAACGCCGGGGTCGATCCACGAGGGCGGCGAACTGGGCTACGCCCTCTCCCACGCCTACGGCGCGGCGTTCGACAACCCCAACCTCATCGTCGCCTGCGTCATCGGCGACGGAGAGGCCGAGACGGGCGCGCTGGCCACTAGCTGGCACTCGAACAAGTTCCTCAACCCCGTGACCGACGGCGCCGTCCTGCCGATCCTGCACCTCAACGGGTACAAGATCGCCAATCCAACCGTCCTGGCACGCATCCCGCGCGAGGAGCTGGAGCAGCTCTTCCGCGGGTACGGATACGAGCCCCACTTCGTCGAGGGCTCCGACCCCGCCTACATGCACCAGCAGATGGCGGCCACCCTCGACCGGGTGATCGCGGACATCCGGGGCATCCAGGAGCGGGCACGCACCTCGGGCTTCGAGAAGTCCGGCGGGCGCCCGCGCTGGCCCATGATCGTCCTGAACTCGCCCAAGGGCTGGACCTGCCCCAAGGAGATCGACGGCAAGAAGTGCGAGGGTTACTGGCGCTCGCACCAGGTGCCGATGGGCGACATGGACAAGGCCGGGCACGTGAAGATCCTGGAGCAGTGGCTCAAGAGCTACAACCCGGACGAGCTCTTCGACAAGGCCGGGCGTCTGAGGCCCGAGATCGCCGAGCTCGCGCCCGCGGGCGAGCGGCGCATGGGCGCCAACCCGCACGCCAACGGCGGCCTGCTCCTCAAGGACCTCCAGCTCCCCGCGTTCCAGGAGTTCGCCGTCAACGTCCCGTCGCCGGGCGCGACCTCGGCCGAGTCGACCAGGGTGCAGGGCAGGTACCTGGCCGAGGTCATGAAGCGGAACCTCGGCTCGAAGAACTTCCGGGTCTTCAGCCCCGACGAGAACGCCTCCAACCGCTGGCAGGACCTCTTCACCGTCACCAATCGAGGGTTCGTCGGCGAGATCCTTCCGATCGACGACCACATCGCCCCCGACGGGCGGGTCATGGAGATGCTGTCGGAGCACCAGTGCCAGGGCTGGCTCGAGGGCTACCTGCTCACGGGCCGGCACGGGTTCTTCAACTGCTACGAGGCGTTCATCCACATCATCGACTCGATGTTCAACCAGCACGCCAAGTGGTTGAAGGTCTGCGGGCACATCCCCTGGCGGCGCCCCATCGCGTCGCTCAACTACCTGCTCTCCAGCCACGTGTGGCGGCAGGACCACAACGGGTTCAGCCATCAGGACCCGGGCTTCATCGACCACGTGGTGAACAAGAAGGCGGAGATCATCCGCGTTTACCTCCCGCCCGACGCCAACTGCCTGTTGCAAGTCACCGATACCTGCCTTCGCTCGCGGAACCTGGTCAACGTCATCGTCGCCGGAAAGCAGCCCGCCCCTCAGTGGCTCACGATGGATCAGGCCATCAAGCACTGCGAGGCCGGCATCGGGATCTGGGAGTGGGCCAGCAACGACCGCGACGGCGAACCCGACGTCGTCATGGCCTGCTGCGGCGACGTCCCGACGCTCGAAACGCTGGCCGCTGTCGATCTCATCCGTCGTCACCTCCCGGAGCTCAAGGTCCGGGTCGTCAACGTCGTGGACCTCATGACGCTCCAGCCGCGCTCCGAACACCCCCACGGCCTGAGCGACCACGACTTCGATACGCTGTTCACTCAGGATCGGCCGGTCGTGTTCGCGTTCCACGGCTATCCGTGGCTCATCCACCGCCTGACCTATCGGCGTACAAACCACCGGAACCTCCACGTCCGGGGCTACAAGGAAGAGGGCACGACCACGACACCGTTCGACATGTGCGTCCTCAACGACATCGACCGGTTCCACCTCGTGGCGGATGTCATCGACAGGGTGCCCACACTGGGCTCCCGCGCCGCCTATGCCAAGCAGGCCATCCGGGATGCGCTGATCGAGCACCGCCAGTACATCACCCGTTACGGTGAAGACGACCCGCGCATCCTCAACTGGAAGTGGGGCGGGCGAGCCGGCTCCAAGGGGACGAGGAGCTCGACCGAGGGAGACAACGTCTGACCGGGCTCGCGGGTCAGGAGCGATCCATGGCCAACGCCGGCATTCTCGTCCTGAACGCTGGCTCTTCCAGCCTCAAGTTTTCGGTGTTCACCGCCGGGAAGCGCGGAAGCCTCGACCTGCTCTGCCGCGGCCAGGTCGCGGGGCTCGGCGGCGCCCCCACCTTCCGGGCTTCCGACGCCGGCGGCCGGATCACCACCGAGCGCTCCTGGCCGCAGACTTCCGGTTTCGGCCACGACGACGCCACCGACTTTCTGCTCTCGTGGCTCCGGGCCGAGGGGCTGCGCGGCGGTCGCCTCGCCGCCGCGGGTCATCGCGTCGTCCACGGCGGTGTGAAGTTCGACAGCCCGGTCCGCATCAACCCGGCGGTGCTGGCCGAGCTCGGGGCGTTGCGCCCGCTCGCCCCGCTGCACCAGCCGCACAACCTCGCCGCGATCGCCGCGGTCAACCGCCTGGCGCCCGACCTGCCGCAGGTCGCCTGTTTCGACACCGCCTTCCACCGCACCCAGCCGCCGGTCGCGCAGGCTTTCGCGATCCCGCGCGTGTACACCAACGCGGGCATCCGCCGCTACGGGTTCCACGGCCTCTCCTACGAATACATCTCGCACGCGCTGCGATCCATCGACCCCGGCGCGGCCCGCGGCCGCACGATCGTGGCCCACCTCGGGAACGGGGCCAGCATGTGCGCCTTGCTCGACGGGCGCAGCATCGCGACCACCATGGGATTCACGGCGATCGACGGGCTGGTGATGGGCACGCGCTCCGGCGAGATCGACCCGGGGGTACTCCTCTATTTGACCCGGCACGCCGGCCTGAGCATCGAGCAGGTCGAGCGCATGCTCTACGAGAACTCCGGCCTGCTCGGCGTTTCGGGTGTCTCCAGCGACATGCGCGAACTGCTGGCCAGCGACGATCCCCGTGCCCGGGAGGCGATCGATCTGTTTGTTTACCGCGCCGCCCGCGAGTTGGGCTCTCTCGCGGCCGCCCTCGGGGGGGTCGACGCTCTCGTTTTCACCGGCGGCATAGGCGAGAACGCCGCGACCATTCGGGCGGCCATCTGCGCCCGATCAGCCTGGCTAGGTATCTCGATCGATCAACCCGCCAACGCCCGGCCACCGGACCCTCTCGGCACGCGGATCAGCGTTCCCGGGAGAGACGACCGAGGGGTTGGGGGGGCGGGGCGGGTGGCCGTCTGGGTCATCCCCACCAACGAAGAGCTGATGATCGCCCGCCACACCGCGCGCCTGGTTGCGACCGAACAAACCACGCCCACTGGAGAACTCCATGTCTAACGCACCGAACCCCATCGAACCGCAGAAGTACGTCAGCCTCGCCGATGAAGAGGAAGTCAAGAAAGTTCTTGCCTCCACCGTGCTCGGCCTCTGGGAGCTCGTCAACAACCTCACGCGGTTGCGGCCCTCCAAGCGTGAACGCTACCGCGTCGCCGTCTTCGGGTCCGCTCGTGCGCAGCCCGGCTCTTTCGTCTACCAAGAGGTCAAGCGCGTCGCGGCCGCGTTCACCGAGTTGGGTTGCGACATCGTCACCGGCGGCGGCCCGGGATTGATGCAGGCCGCCAACGAAGGCGCGACCGCCGCGGGCAAGCCCGAACGATCGGTGGGTATCCGCGTCGACCTTCCGTTCGAGCAGGAGGTCAACCCGTTCGTCGAGCAGGCCTTCGAGCACAAGACGTTCTTCAGTCGCCTCCACCACTTCGTGATCGCCTCCGACGCGTTCGTCGTCGTGCCGGGCGGCATCGGCACCGTGCTGGAATCGCTGATGATCTGGCAGCTCCTCCAGGTGCGGCACGTGGAGAACGTCCCCCTGATCTTCGTGGGCAAGATGTGGTCGGGGCTGGTCGATTGGGCCCGAACGAGCATGCTCGACCCGCGACTGGCGCTGGCCAGCCCCGGCGACTTCGACATTCCCAAGTGTCTGGACACAGCCGACGAGGCCATCGCGCTGGTTCGCGAACTGCACACCAAGTGGAAGACCCAGCAGGCCCGGAGCACCCGGTAACGATCGGCGGTCGGTGTCGCGATAACCGAGTGGGTGACTGGGCGGGGGGTGGGGGTTGGGGGGTGGGGGGTGGGGGGTGGGGCGGAGAGGCGGAAGCGCACTCTCGCGTCGCCGCCCCGCCCAGAAGCACCGCTCGCTTAGCGACAGTTGAACGGACCGAATGGGCTTGCGGAAACCCCGTTGGACTCGCGACCGGCGAGCGGATGACCAGAGACCCACGAAAACCCGCCAAAGACGCCCAACCCTCGGAAAAATCCGAAACGCGGCCGGCGGGATTCGAACCCACGACCTGCGGTTTAGGAAACCGCTGGTGCACGATTGTAAATAGCCACTATATCGAAGGTTGCGAATACGGCCCGCGTGACTTGGCGCGCGGCTTGGCGTCTCCAGCGAGTCTCCGTTGCCCGGCCGCCGATGTCTGGGAGCCTGAGAGGTTCGCGCTCCGATTGCGCGTTTCACGATCGCATCGGAACACCGGTGATGTTCGTGCGTAGGACTCGGAAGAACCTCTGTTCTCACAACCCGGTCTGTACCCTCCGCGCGCGGAACCCCAAGGACGCGCGCCGCAACGGCCGCCGGCGCAGTAGGGCGGTTGGGACCACGTTTGTCTCGAAGCCGTCGGGATCGACCCTACCCGGCGCCGCGCCTCCATCAGGCAGCGCACTCCGGCGTCCGGGCGGTGGCTGGCGGTTCCCCAGCGAAATGGTGCAAAGGGACGCCCTCCGAAGCGACGGACTCGTCCGTGGGCATGGCGGAGCGGCCCCTGGAATTCCGGGGTCCCCCTGCGCACGGGATCTGCCCATGAGCATGGCCGGCCGAGTAGATCCGGAACGGTGAACTCGCAACCGCGAAAGCCGCCGCCGACTCGGATCGCCCGCTCGCATCGGGCTCGCAGAAACGCCCATGCGCGCGCCGCGATCCCCGCTCGCGCGACAGGCATCACAGTTGTTTATGCTGTGCTATACTCGCATCAACACCGTTCATTACGAACGGCCAGCATTTCCTCCGGGGGGGCGGAACTGTGCATATAGAGCTTCGCACCGTCGACAGCATCAAGCCGTACCCGCAGAATCCAAGGAAGAACGACGCGGCCGTAGACGCCGTGGCCAGGTCCATCCGGGAGTACGGGTTCCGCCAGCCGATCGTCGTGGATGGCGACGGCGTGATCGTCGTGGGGCACACCCGGTGGAAGGCGGCGCAGAGTCTCGGCATGACCGCCGTGCCCGTACACGTGGCCACGGACCTCACGCCGGAGAAGGCCAAGGCGTACCGGCTGGCCGACAACCGCACCAACGAGATCGCCGAGTGGGACGGCGAGCTGCTGCCCATCGAACTAACCGACCTCAAGAACCTCGGCATCGACATCGACGGGCTCGGCTGGTCGGCCGACGAGGTGGCCGCGCTGCTCGCGCCGCCCGGCACCAACGGCCTGGTCGATGAGGACGACGTGCCCGCGCCCCCGGACGCCGCCACCACGCGGAAGGGCGACCTGTGGATGCTGGGAAGCCACCGCCTGCTCTGCGGCGACAGCAGCATCGACGGCGACGTGGACCGCCTTCTGGACGGCGAGGTCGTCCACCTGGTCAACACCGACCCGCCCTACAACGTCAAGGTCGAGCCCCGCAGCAACAACGCCATCGCCGCCGGGCTGTCGTCCTTCTCCGTGCCGGACGCCAAGCACCACCAGAAGTTCGACGTGGAGCGGCACCCCGAGAAGGCCAAGCCCACCAACCGGAAGCTCCGCGCCAAGGACCGGCCGCTGGCCAACGACTTCGTCTCCGACGAGGAGTTCGACCGCCTCCTCACCGCCTGGTTCGGCAACATGGCGCGCGTGCTCATCCCCGGCGGCTCGTTCTACATCTGGGGCGGGTACGCCAACTGCGGGAACTACCCGCCCGTGCTCAAGGCCGCCGGCCTGTACTTCTCGCAGGCGGTCATCTGGCACAAGCAGCACCCCGTGCTGACCCGCAAGGACTTCATGGGCGACCACGAGTGGGCGTTCTACGGGTGGCGCGAGGGCGCCGGCCACCACTTCTACGGGCCCAACAACGTGCCTGACGTGTGGGACGTAAAGAAGGTCAACCCTCAAAGCATGGTGCATCTGACGGAGAAGCCGGTCGAACTGGCCCGCCGCGCAATCGAGTACTCCAGCCTGCCGGGTCAGAACGTGCTGGACCTCTTCGGCGGCTCGGGCTCGACGCTCATCGGGTGCGAGCAGACCGGGCGGCGGGCGTACCTCATGGAACTCGACGCGCTCTACTGCGACGTCATCGTGCAGCGGTGGGAACAGTTCACGGGCAGGAAGGCCGAGCGGATCACGGCGGAGACCGCCTGATCACTTCTCATCGCCCATCAGAACTTGGAGGTACTTGTGGTACGCGAACACTCGATCTCGCTGCTTGCCGCTGATCTCGCGGAGAATCCCTGCGTCGGCGGCGATCTCGACCGCCTTTCGCGCCGTGGGGGCGGTGATCTGCAGCAGCTTCGACACTCGCGCGGCGGTGACGACCGGGTGGTCCGGGAGAAGGTCGAGCAACCGGAGGGCGGCAACGGTCGATCGCCTGTCGGACGCCAGGCGACGCCGATCCTTGCCGAGCAGCTCGAAGAGACCGCCGGCGACCTCGACGCCGTCGTCGGCCGCTTCCTTGACGCAGCTCAAGTAGAACTTCGCCCATCCTTCCCAATCGCCATCGGTCCGCACGGCCGAGAGGCGGGCGTAGTACTCGCTCTGGTGCCGCTTGAACGCCAAGCTCAGGTACAGCAGCGGGCTGGGCATGAGTTTCCAGTGCTCGAGGAGCAGCGCGATCAGCAGGCGGCCGATGCGTCCGTTGCCGTCGAGGAAGGGGTGGATGGTCTCGAACTGCACATGCGCGAGCCCGCACTTGATGAGGGGTGGGAGCGGGTCGTCGCTGTGAATCCAGCGCTCCAGTTGCGCCATTGCCTCGGGGACATCCTCCGGGGGGGGCGGCACGAACCCGGCGTTGCCCGGCCTCGTCCCGCCGATCCAGTTCTGAGTCCGGCGGATCTCGCCGGGGGCCTTGTCCGCGCCGCGCACGCCCTTCATCAGTCGTCTGTGGATTTCGCAGAGGAGCCGAACACTGAGGGGCAGCCCCTTGGGGCTGGCCAGTTCGGCACGTGCGTACTTGATCGCCTCAACGTAGTTGCAGACCTCCTCAACATCGTGCGGCCGCTGGGCCTCCTTGGTTGCCTCGAACGTTACCACCTCGCGCAGCGTCGCCTGCGTGCCTTCGATCTGCGAGGTGATGACCGCCTCCTTGCGAACGAATCCGTAGAGGAACCAGCCGGTGCTGGGGACCATCCGTCCTGCGACTGCCAAACGGGCCAATCCCGTGAGCGCCTCGGCGTGCAGGCGGTCGATATCTCCGGCGGTCCGGAGCGGCGGGTCGGCGGGGGGCAGGAGATGGGGAACGAACGCCCGGACGGCTTCCCCCGCGGTGGTGGATGTGCGGTAAGTACCGGTGGTTCGCGGCACCGCCATGAATCGCTCCTTTCCGATCGCCGGAGTCTAGGAAACGATCGTTTCTTAGTCGAGTCCGCTGCGCAACGATCGTTTCTTTGCGATTCCAGCCCTCTGGCGCCGCCGAAACGCTCCGGAAACAGCCCGGGGCGAGCGTTCACGGACTGGCCCGATCTTCCTTATGGCTCTTCGGGCGTGGGCAGCGAGCCGTTGGTCGCTTCGTCCCATTCCGGGGCGCAGCGCTCGGCGATGTCCTCAAGGTCGTGGTCGGTCAGGTCGTCGGCGGGAGCAGTTCACGGGGCGGAAGGCCGAGCGGAAGTCCGCCCAGGGTCGGAAGCTGCCTGAAAAGGGTGTCGGGAGATGACCGCGGATGTCAGCCAACCGAACCAACGGACTGACCCCCGAGCAGGAGATTGCGGTCCTTGCGCTTCTTGACCAGCCCACGGTCGGCAAGGCCGCGGCCAGGGCCGGGGTGAACGAGCGGACGCTGTACCGCTGGCTGGACGAGCCGGCGTTCGCGGCCGCGTACCGCAAGGCCCGCCGCGAAGCGTTCGCGCAGGCGATGTCGATGAGCCAGAAGTACGCGCCGATGGCGTTGCAGGCGCTGGCGCGGATCGTGTTGGACGAGTCCAGGCCGCCCAGCGCGCGGGTCAGCGCCGCATCCGCCATCCTCAAGTTCAGCCGCGAGAGCCTGGAGCTGGACGACCTGGCGGCCCGGCTGGACGCGGTCGAGGCCCGGCTCAAGGGCGAGACGCCCGCGGGCCACAACCTGCCGCCTTCACCGATCGACCCCGGGCCGGTCGCGGAGGCGGCGTAGTCAAACCACTTCAAGGAGAGCGTTATGGAGACCGCTACGAACAAGGAACCCGAGCCCGTTGCCGGCCCGCGGGGCGGGCCCGACCGCCCGCGCCGGCTCTCCCCGGCGCGGCGGGCCATGATCGAGGTGTCCCTGATGATCCTGCCGCTGGCCCTGTGCGCCTTCGCGGCCGGCGCGCTGGTCGCGGTCGCGGCGGGCTGGTCCGCCGCGCCGCCGTGACCCCCTCCCCCCCCACGCGCCGCCTCGCAGCGCTACGGATTGGCGACTAACCCGTAGCACTGAGAAAGCCCGGCCTCGGGGGCCGGGCGGGTTGGGGTTGTGGATGGGGAAGGCGGGTCACACGCCCTTGAAGCGCCCGCGCGAGACGCGGTCGATCCGGCCGCGGTTGGCCAGCTCGTTGAGCCGGGACCGGCAGTGGTTCTCGGTGATGGGGATGCCCCACTGGTTGAGCAGGCGGGCCAGCTCGGTGGCGCTCATGCCCCGGCCGTGGTCGAGGTAGGCGTCGTGGTTGGCGACGGTCCCGATGATGATGCGGGTGAGTTCGCCCCTGGGGAGTTCGCGTGGTTGATCGCTGGTCACAGCTCGCCCCCCTCTTCCGCCGCGACGGCGCGGAGCACGGCGCCGATCCGCTCGGCCTCGCGGGCGGTGAGGTCGGCGGGCACGTTGCGGACCACGACCACCGCGTCGGGCCGCAGCGCGACGGGGTAGTCGAGGAACCCGGGGGGGGGGGGGGGGCGGTCGCCGCCGAGCTCGGCCCACGAAGGGAGCGCCGCGCCTACGGGCGGGCGGGGTTGGCCCTCGCGGGCCTCGCCGACGAGGTAGATCGCCACCGGCATGTCGCGGCCGCCGTCGGCGTTGACCCGCGTGGTGCCGTGGCCGCGGGCGACCTCGGCCTCCTCGTAGACCAGCACGCCGCCCTCGAAGGCGACGAACACCACGGGGTCGTCGTCGCCGTAGGGCGCGAGCATCTCGGCCAGTTCGCGCTTGGTCATGGTTCAGCCCCCCCTTCCGCTCGCGGCGGCGAACAGACCGCGGCCGCGCTTGCGGAAGCGGGAGGACTCGCCCTTGGCGGCGATCTCGCGGATGATCGCGGCGTAGAGCGTGGCCTCGGGCGTCTTGCCGTTGCTGGCCCAGAGCCCGCGCTTCTGCACCTCGGCGAGCACGTCCACGGCCTTCATGGGCGCGCCGCTCTCGGCGAGCACCAGCGCCGCGGCGTCCAGGCCCGAGACCCTCTTCGGCCTGGCGGGCTTGGCGGCGGCGGGCGCTTTGGCCGACGCTCCCGCGTGTTGGGCCCGGCCGCGCTTGGCCTTGCTCTTGGACGCGGCGGGCGGCGGGGGGTCGGCCGCGTCGCGGGCCGCCGTCGCGGCGTCGTTGGGAGCATCGTCGCGCGCGGAGTCGTCCGCGGCGTCCAGCCGCGCGATCCGCTCGGCGATCTCCCTGCTGGCGGCCTTGCGGAGCTTGTCGGCCGCGGCCGTGCTGCCCCTGTTCGTGCTTCCCGCGCTTGCGCGCACCGATGTCTTCGCTTTCTTCTTGTTCACGGTCGTCTCCTGTTGTGGGTTGCGAACGGCCCCGGGCACACGCCGGGGCCAAGCGCGGCCGGCGCGGTCTCCCGCGCCGGCGCGTGGTGCTCATTCGCCCGTGAGGAACTCCTCGACGTGCTCGGGGTCCATGTGGGCCATGAACCCGACGAGGTTCACCAGGTCCCCGCGGGCCTTGGAGAGGTTGCCGACGAGCCCCCAATCGCCCGGGGCGGCGGCGTGCCCCCGGTCGTTGATGTCGATGTGCATCCGCAGCACGTCGAGCAGGCGGGCGACGTCGTTGCGCCGCGCGGCGTACGCCTCGGCGGCGGTCGGTTGCCGGGGGGCGGGCGCCGTGGTCTTGGGGGTGCGATTCGTCATGGTCGTGCTCCTATGCGTGGGGGGTGTTGGTCGTCCCCGGTAAACAGCGAAGCCCGCATCACGCGGGCTTCACGGGGTCGGGTGGCTCTTGCCGTCGTCGGTCGGCGGCGCTTTGGGCTCGCCGACCGCCTTCAGGTAATCGATCAGGTCTCCGGCGTCCCAGGTGTCGCCCTCGACGGCGTCGTGCTCGTTCGGCCCGTCGCGGCCGTCGCGGTCGATCTCGAAGAGGCGGAAGCCGCCGGTGCTGGTGGTGTCGATCGCCCACGCCCGCCCGTCGGGCGTGCGGACCTCGACGCCGGCAACCGTGAACCCCCGGCGGCCCAGGTCGCGGGCGATCTCGATCGCGTTCTTCGTGCCGGTCTTCATCGCGTGGTTCTCCTTTGCGGGGCGGGCTCTTGCCCCCGCCCGCCCCGCGTCGTGACACATGACGCCATGCACACGGGGACATGGCAAGGCGAATCGGGGAGTATTTCGATGTTTAATGATGCACTAGGCGCGTGTTGGGCTAGCGACGGCCTTACGCGCACGCGCGGGCCGGGGCGGCCGGGGGTTGGCCCGTGCGCCGCGTGACCTCCGCCTACCGGCTGGCTCGCGCGGAGGCCGCGGCCGCGGCGTGGGCCGGCGTCGGCGCGGCGGCGGGCGGGCGCGACGAAGCCCGCGAGGCCCGCGCGATCGCCGCGCGGTGCCTGGCCGACCCGGCCGCGTTCGCGGCCGCCCGGCGGCTGAGCGCGGCGTCGAGCGGCCGGCCCGCGGGCTGGGCGCTGTCCGATCCCGCGGGCCGCGCGATGATCCAAGACGTGCTGCGCAAGGCGGGCCCGCCGCCCCGCGCCGGCGCGCAACCGGAGCAACACCGATGCGATCGATCCGATCCCGGCTCGACCGGGCCGTGAGCGCGATGGAACTGGCCCGGGCCGGGTGCCCGGCCTGCGGCGGCGCCGACGCCGCGCGCCTCCGCTTCCGCCTCGCCGAGAACGCGCCCGCGCGGGAACAGCCGTGCCCGTCCTGCGGGCGCGTGCCGCGGACGGTGACGGTTGTCATCGGAATGGGCGGGGACGCCCGTTCAGGTCGCGAGGCCGCCGCCGGCCCGGCCCGCACGCCCGCGCCGCGGGCGCAGGGCTACGGCTTGAACGGGTGAACGCAGCTGTGTTCGTAACTCTTCAGCCCCCCGCTGCCCGAAGCGGGCGTTGCAGGGGGCTGAAGAGTTACCCAGATTCGTGTATCGCCCGGAAACCTGCCGATGGAGACCTTGAACAGACGTAACTCTTCAGCCGTCTACCACAACTGAGGGCAACGGCGAGAGAGTCCCGGTGGAGCTGTAGGCGGCGAGGGCGTCGGCGATGGCTTGGCGTGGGTCGTGGCCGCGGAGGGTGAGGGTGCGGTGGATGCTCATGAGCACGGCCTGCGTCGCGGCCCCGCGTTGGGAGCGGTTGCACTGGCTGTTCTTGCGGAGGATCACCGCGGGGCGGATCAGCCGCTCGGCGAGGTTGTTGTTCCAGTCGGCCTCGGGGCGGTCCAGGAACGTGAAGATCTGGTCCTGATGCCGGCGCAGGCGCGCGGCCAGGCGGGCCGCGTCTGGGTCGGCGTACCCGCTCTCCTCCATCCCCGGCGGTCCCTGCGCCAGCGCCGCCAGGCGGGCGTCGATGCGGCGGATGCCCGCGGCGTAGCGCTCCGGCGTGAAGTTGTGTCTCTTCCGCAGTCGGATGCCGTCGCGCAAGCGCCGGCGCAGCATCTTGACAAAGGCGATCCACTCGGCCGCGTGGTCGGGCGGTTTGTGCGGGAGCGTGTGCTCGTCGGCATGGTCCAGCTCGCGGAGCAGGTGGGCCAGGCAGCACTGGTGCTCGCCCGAACCTTCCAGCAGCACCGACTCGTAGGTCCGCCAGAAGTCGTGGACGAGCACGCCCTTGAACGCCTGGGTGAACAACTTCCTGAGCGCCCCGCTCCCGCGGCCCTCGTCGATGAGGTAGAAGCAACAGCTGTGGTTGCCGAAGCACCACAGCCAGTGCGTGTCCCCGTCCACCCGCCAGCCCCCCCCGTCTCGTCGGCGTGCAGCGTGGCCGAGTCCCTCGCCTCCCGGCCGATCTGCTCGTACCAGGGCAGCAGCACCTCCGCCAGACGCCGCCACAGGTCCACCAGCCCGCCCGCGCTGACACGGGCCCGCAGCGGGCTGAGCAGCACATGCCGCGTCCGGTCGATGGTCAGGCCCAGCCCGTAATGGAACACGATCGTCATCGCGCCGAGGCGGTGGCCGATGGTCGAGTTGGGCAGCGCCGCGCCGACCCGCGGCACGCCGCGCGTGACGAACAACTCTCGCAGCACGCCCACCACCGCCGCGGCCGTGATGCCCCGCGCCGTCACCGCCGACAGGCACTCCCGCGTGTGCTCGTCCACCACCGTCAGGATCTTCATCGGCCGGCCGTCGATGGTCTGGTCCTTCACGAAGTCGTACGTCCACACATGGTCGATGTGCGCGGCCGCGTGGCGCGTGACCCCGTTCGCCGACGTGCCCAAACGCCTGCGTTTGTGCACCTTCCGCGGCACCTTCAGCCCGTGCTTGCGCCACAGCCGGTGCACCCGGTCACGTCCCGTTCTGAACCCTTCGGCTTCCAGCATCGCGTGAATCCTCCGGTACCCGTACCTCGGGTGCTTCCTCGCCAGCTCCTGCATCCGCGCCACCAGCGGCCGGTCCGTGTTCGGCTTGGTCGGCCTGTACCTCTGCGTCGATCGCGGCCGCCCGACGGCCTTGCACACTCGCCGCTGCGAGAGGTCGAGCGTGCGCACCGCACGATCGACCCCCTCGCGCGCCGCCGCCGGGCTCAGTCTTTTCCCCGCATCACCTCCTCGATGATCTGCTTGTCCAAGACCAGGTCCGCCACCGCCTTCTTCAGGCGACGGTTCTCCTCCTCCAGCTCCTTGAGCCGCCGGATGTGGTCGTCGCCCATGCCGCGGAACTTCTTCCGCCAGCGGTGCAGCGTCTGCTCGCTGATCTCCAGCTTCTGGCAGACCTGCCCGATCGTCTGACCCTGGCCCTCCAGAACCTCCGCCTCGCGGAGCTTCCGGATGATCTCCTCCGTCCCGTGCCGTTTACGCTTCATCGTCAAGAGCCTCCCGGGTACTTTGTACCCCAAAGACTCTCATCCGGACTGGATCAGGTTTTCACGGGCAGGTCACTACGTCTTGAGTGGAGACTGCCCCAATCATCCCCGCAGACGAATGCGTGCGGTGCCCCGACAGCCACATTGCTCCCAATCAAACCCGATTCTGACGTGACCCGGAGGTCGGTAGTTGGTGTGAAGTCCTACCCGGTTCGTGACCCTACGACAAGTAGAGTCACTCAGACGCACCACACAGCAGCGCGGGCCCGGGCGAGGGCATGTCGTGTTCACTCGACGCCTTCTCTCGGGCTTGGGATCTCCAATTGGAAAGGCGACCCCGCGAATGCGGGGTCGCCTTGGCACGTACGGGCTGCGAGCGGCGTCACGTCACGATCACGGATCGATCCGGATGCGATGCTGGGCATAGTTCGCGCCCGCGGTGCAGTTGTCGAAGCATCCCGATGCGTAATTGATCTCGGCCTTGATGTACTGGTAGCCGGTATACACACTGCCGCAGTTGGGCGGGAAACCAACGTGGTAGTTAGAGACCTGGTACGTGAACGACTCGCCGGGGTCGAGCTGGGGGATGTTGAAATTGTGTAGCCCGAGATTGGCGTTCCAGTTGCCGGCCCCGCTGTACCGCCCGAGTCCCGTGATCGCGCACACCGGCGTTGGCATCCGCTGGTTGCCGACGTTCGTGATACGCACGCGCCACCCGATCGTGTCGCAGCGGTCGGCGCTCGCGGGGCCATCCGTGTCGCCATCCCCGTCAAGGTCAAAGGTGAAGCGCAGATCCCAGAAGGGGGCCGCAATGGGCACGCTCGTCGAAGAGCAGTTGTCGCCGGGATTCGAGTCGTACGGCAGGGTCGTACAGGCTGTTACGCTGAACGCGAAAGTCTGGCCGCACGTCCCGGAGAACGGCGGTGTACCCACGTAGATCGGAACAGTGACCTGGCCGCCGCGGGGCACGTTTTGGGCGATCCCGTCCTGAACCGTCCCATTGGGGGGCGCGCCCAAGGAAACCCTGAACGGCACATCCATGAACTCGATGCCGACGTTGTTGCGTCCGACCGTGACTTGGTAGGACCCAGGCGAGTTGGTGCTGATGAGGCTCGCCGGGGCTTGAACGCTGACCACGAAGGCATCGGGCAGAGTGGAGAGAATCGGAGTGCTGCCGATATTGTTGCGCTCGTTCGATTCGCACAGTATGCCGCCGCCGCCGATGTTGGCGGGCACATCCGCGAACACGAAGAGCGTCTGGTTGGGCGGCAGGGAACCGGTCACATGGAGATTGTGCAGTGTGAACCAGCGGGACTGGCCGGGCTGCAGCGGATTCTGCGACAGGTCGAAGAACTGCACGCCAAGGCCAATGTCGTTGCCGTTGGCGAAGATCGGGTCGGAAGAGAGCGAGGCTCCCATGAACGCGCCACCGGCGGCCGGTGCACCCCCGGCGTTTTGGACTCGAAACCGGACATCGAACGGAGCCGTGTAGTCGATCGCGCTCGGCACATCGATCTCGGCGACCGTCAGGTCCGGCCGCGCGTGCGCCGTGGAGCAGTCGACGTAGAAGGACGCGTAGCCGTTCTCGGCAACGGCATGCCTGAGAGAGAATCGCAAGCCGCCAAGAGCCGGCATGCGGAACGAGCTCACCGCATCGGAGACCTTCGCCGCGAGCAGTGGGCGGAGCGCCTCGACCACCCGGATGAGTGTGAGTTCGTCCGCACACACATGATTCTCGACGACGGCCGGGACGGACATCCCGTCGGCTGGGAACGTGATCGACGGGACCAGATCACCGCTCGCCGCGTCAATCCCAAGCGACACGCAGAGGCGAAGGTCTGTCGCGAAGGCAACGTCCGGGGTTGTGCTGGCGCCGGGACGCGTGATCTCGACGAACACATTGGGGATCAGGACATCGAATCCGCCGCACCCGGCGGCCTGCTCGCCCGTGAACATCGGCGGCGAGGTCGGCCGGACGCGGAGCACGTAAGCCGTGGTCGGGTCCATCGAACGCATCGATGGGATGAGGGCGGACACCAGGCCGGCGTTGACAGGGAACGAACCGCTGCCGAGGTCCAGCGTGGAGACATCGAATGTGCGGAGCAAGAGGTCCTCGCGCGCCAACAGGAGCTGGTTGAGCGCTTCCAGCGAGATGCTCGCCGCGAAGGCGTAGGGGTCGCCGCTCACCGGGTCGAGCAGGCCCTGCGTCAGCTGCGTCCTCGGCACTGCAAGCGTGCGAAGAGCCGTGGACACGGGCCCGGAGACCGCCGACTCGAAGCGCACGGTTACGCGATGTTCGACTTCTTCGATGGCCTGGAGGTTCCCGTTGAAGGTCACGCCAAGAGCATTTCCAACGGGCCCCGCGGTCGAGATCCCACCGATGATCTGTTCCAGGGAGCTCGCGATGGAGATGTTGTCAAGGCGATCCTCGATGGCCTGACGGACGGCGGGTTCGATGTTGCCGATCGCCGACTGGATCAGTGAACTGAAGTTAATAAACGGCGCGAAGTCCTCAATGTGGCAGTCGTCGATCGTGTGGTTGAAGCTCACGAGGTCGAACTGGAGCGGGGACACCGCCGTGACGCGGACCGAACCCGGCGATCCCCCCACGGCGGGCGCGACGCTCAGATCGCAGTACACACTGAAATTCGCGGCGTACACGCTGCCGTTGCAGTCGAGCCCCGGGTCGGGAACCCCGCTAAGCCAACCGTGAAACCAGTAGCGGACGAAGACGTCGTGCAGCGTAAACCTGGCGCGAACGAAGCCGTTGTGCATCTCCAGGTCTACGGTGTTGCAGGAGTAGCCGCTGCCGGTAGATCGCAGCTCGTACTGGGCCGTGCCTGAATAGTTTCCTGTGAGGACCTGTGGGATTCGTGTAGAGAGGTTAACGAGGTTGTGGGCTGCGAGCTGATAGGTCACCTCGTCCGGAATCGGCGGTACGGCTGCGTCGGTGATCGTTGCGATGATCGACTGCTGGAGAGCCTGGCCCTGGGAGAGGCTGGGGCCGTGGAATGCAACGATCCGGTCGCGGTCGAGAACCTGTCCGCCCAGGGTTAATTCGGCGACGACAGGCTGCTCAATGCCCTGCGCTGGCATCGGAACCGTCACGGAAAATGTGCCGTTCGGCATGATGGTTGCCGCCGCACCGTTCACCATCAACTGGGCGCCGGGAGGCAGCGTGCCAATGACGCTGCCAAGAACCTCCACCGACATAGCGGTCGTGAACTGCCCCGTCGGCGTTGTGAACACGACCCGGGCCATAGGTGGGTTGCACGTTGTGGACGGCAGGACCATGCCGCCATTGGATAGGGCGGTACCGGCGAGGCCAGCAACGATCTGGTGGGCGGCCGTTGTCGGGTGCACCGCATCCCAGAACACGTGCGAGCCGGGATTCGCGCACGGCGTAGCCCCTCCGCCGAGATAGCAGGCTGTGGTCGCGTCCGTGAACCCCGCGAGCGCGGGGTTCGCCTGGATGCCTTCGAAGAGCGAGTTGACATCCATCAGCACGATGTCGACCCCCAAGGACTGCTCAAGCCGGCTTGTTTCCCACGCCAGATTTGCATTGAACATGATCGTGCCGGTCGTGGCCAGGTTCGCACGGACCGGGTCATTCATCGCGATGATCCTCGGGATCTGACCCAGATCGGGGAGGTTGGCGACCAGAATGCGCCGAGCTCCGTTGGCCGAGAGTGTCTGGATGGCCTCGGAGATGTTCGAGATGGCGGACCCGATCAGCTCATTGGGGGGTCGGGACGTGAGGGTGCCGGTGCGCTGCCAGGTCTCGAAGTCATTGGCGCCAACCCAGATGATGTAGAGCGCATCAGGATTGAACGCGTTGCTGACCTGGCGGTCGTGGACGAACTCGGCGATCTCGTCGAGAACGCCGGTCGCGCCCGGCGTGCAACAGTTGACATGGCCGGAGGTGGCTCCGCCGATGGCATAGTTGCGTACCTGCGATGGGCTCAGCCCGTGGGCCTGAGCGAAATACTCCACCCACACGGGCCCGTTGGAGAACCGCCCCTGGTAGCTCGGCGCCGCCGGCTCGCCGTAGGAGGCGAAGTGCCGACCTGTATCGGACAGGCTATCGCCGAACACCACCATGCGGATGTCGGCGGTGCAGGGCGTGCAGCCGCTGAAGAACGAGGTCTGGAAATCGAAGATGTCTTGGACGGACACCGCGCCGGAGCCGTTGATGTCGGCGGCCGGCACGCCCGCGAACCACGCGCCCAGGAAGTCGAAGAGGTCCTGGACGGTCACGGAGCAATCCCGATTCCAATCCGCCCTGCACGCGGGAGGCAGTGGAGGAAGGGGAAGGGGGGGAGCGGGAGGCGGAGGGGTCTGGGCGTGGGCCGCAGAGCAGATCATGCCGACAGAAGCGATCCAACCCCAACGGCTTCTGCGGACGCGAGGTGAGATACGCAAGCGATGAAGGAATGAGCGGATGGTGCGAGACATGGTGTGTTCCTGTGCGGGGGTGGGTGTTTGCCTAGGCGTACCACCACTCCGCGGAGCCCCGCGTCTAGTGGGGCAAGAAATCTGGCGACAATCTGGTAACCGGGCGAGGATGCGGCGGCCTCAGCGTCGTGTAACTCTTCAGCCCCCTGCAACGGCGGTGGTGGGCAATGGGGGGAGATGACCGGTTGCGGACCACGCGCGCAGGGCCTTCTCGATCTCGGCGCGGGGGTCCAGGCCGCGGAGTTTGAGGGTTCGGTGGACGCTCATGTGTACGGCCTGGGTGGCGGCCCCGCGTCGGCTGCGGTTGCACTGGGAGTTCTTGCGCAGGATCACCGCCGGCCGGATCTGGCGTTCGGCGAAGTTGTTGTTCCAGTCCGCCTCGGGCCGGTCCAGGAACGTGAACATCTCGTCGCGGTGGCGAGAGTGCCGCTTGGCCAGGCGTGCGGCGTCGGGATCGTCGTACGCGCCCTGGGCCAGCGCGACCAGACGCCGATCGATCAGCGTGATCCTCGATGCGTGCTTGTCGGGGGTGAAGCCCTCACGCTTCCGCAGCCGGATGCCGTCACGCAGCAGCCGCCGCAGCGTCTTGACGAACCCGACCCACTCCCGGGCATGGTCCGGCGACTTGTGCGGGAGCGCATCGGTGTCCACATGGTCCAGTTCCCGCAGCAGGTGGGCCAGGCAGCATTGACGTTCCCCGCCCGGCCGACCGTCCCGACCCCCCGCCAGTAGCACCGACTGGTACGGCCCCCACAAGTCGCTCACCAGCACATCCTTGAACGACTCGGCGAAGAACTCCCTGAGCACGCCGCTCCCGCGGCACTCGTCGATCAGGTAGCAGCAGTTGGCGTGGTTGCAGAAGCACCACACAGTGCGTGTCCCCGTTGACCCGCCACCCCGTCTCATCCGCGTGCAGCGTCGCCGAGCCCTTGGCCTCTTGGGCGATCTGCTCGTGCCAGGGCAGCAGGGCCGTGCCCGCCCGCCGCCACAGGTCCACCAGGCCCCCCGCGCTCAGCGGCGTGCTCAGATGGCTGGCGAGGACCTCGCGGGTCTGGTCGATGGTCAGGCCCAGCCCGTAGTGCATCACCGTGGTGAGGGCCACGATCCCGTTGCCCAGCGTGGCCCCCGGCATCGCGGCGGCCACCCCGGGCTCCACATGCTTGCGGCAGCACGGGCACCACTGCTGGGGCAGGTCGTACTCTACCGCCTCGACTTTCAGGCCCCGCGGGATGTCCTCGATCGTGCGCATGCGACGCCGCCCGGGCCGCGCGGCCAGCACCGGGCCGCGGCACTCGGGGCACACGCCCGCGTCGGGTACGACCTCCCGCCGGTCGATCGTCACCGGCGCGGCCCGGCGATGGCCCTTGTGGCCCACGCGGGCCCCCGGCCTGCCCGGCCGCGCCTTCTTCCTGCTCGGCTTGTCGTGGATCGGGATCGAGCCCGAGGGCGTGTGCGGGCCGGTCCTCGGCACGCCCACCGCCGCCAGCTCCGCGATCCGGGCGCTGGCCGCGAGCATCACCGCGCAGGTCGCTTCGGCTCCCAGATCGAACGCCCGCCGCGCCATCGCCCCGGTCATCTCGCCGCGCAACGCCGCCACGATGACTCAGCCTCGTCCGCGGCGTCCTTGCCCACGAACAATCAACACGCACCCTCTTCCGCCCGCGCTACTCGGCACCTGTTCGGTTGCGCTCGGCTGAAGAGTTACAGCGAAATTAAGGGTCAGGCCTGCGGCCGGGCGCGGTACCATGGAGCAATGGAGCCGGCTGAGGTCAAAGAGCACACAACGCTCATCCTGAACGGAGCCTGCGCCGGGGACCGTGTGGCATCTGAGCGGCTCCTGGAGGTCGTGTACCAGGAGCTCCGAGCCTTGGCTGCCTCCCACCTGATGAGAGAACGCACCGGCCACACGCTTCAGCCCACGGCCCTTGTCCACGAGGCGTATCTAAGACTGATCGATCAGACCCGCGTGCAATGGCAGGGCAGGGCTCATTTCATGGCAGTCGCCGCCACCATGATGCGCAGAATTCTGGTGGATCACGCTCGGACTCGCAATGCGACCAAACGGGGCGGAGACAGTGCCAGAGTGCCTCTGGATGGTTTGGAAGCCGCAGGCTCTCTCCTGGACGTTCTGGCCGGCGGGGTGGATGTCGAGGCCCTTGACTTGGCGCTCAAAGATCTTGCGAGCCTTGATGAGCGGCAGGTGCGAGTCGTCGAGATGAGGTTCTTCGCCGGGCTCGACGTGGCCGGCACGGCGGAGGTTTTGGGCGTGTCAGAACGGACCGTGAAGGAGGATTGGCGGTTCGCCCGGGTGTGGCTCAGGCAGCGTTTGGGAAGGGATGCCTAGCCAGATTGTTTGCCCCAATAGCCGCTGGGTTTCGCGTAGGAGAAGGCCATGACGAGTACCCAAGCCCACCGTCACGCGCGTATACGGGAAGTCTTTCTGGCGGTGTGTGATCTGCCGGATTCGGACCGCACGGCGGTGCTGGACCGCGAGTGCGGGGATGACACTGACTTGCGCACGAGCGTCCTGTCCCTGTTGGAAGCCGAGCGAGAGGAGTCGTTTCTCGTCCTTTCTGCCTCCGCCGCTGAAGCCAGTGAGACCAAACTCCCGGAACGAATCGGTGAGTTTCGAGTGGTGGGGCTCCTCGGCCGTGGAGGCACGGCCGTTGTGTACGAGGCCGAGCAGCAGCGCCCTCATCGGACGCTGGCACTGAAGGTGCTCCGGAGCGTTTGGGCTTCGCCGGAAATCTCCAAGAGGCTGGAGCTGGAAGGCGAGGCGCTGGCACGCCTGCAGCATCCGGGGATCGCGGCCGTATTCGGCGTCGGGACCGCTGATGGTTCCCCCTACCTGGCCATGGAGCTCGTGGACGGGGTCACGTTGACTAAGTTCGCGACCGAAAAGCAGCTCAAACTCGAGGAGCGGCTGGACCTCTTCGCGCGAGTGTGCGACGCCGTGCACCATGCCCACCAACGCGGCGTGATTCACCGCGACTTGAAACGAACAACATTTTGGTGAACCGCGAAGGCCAGCCCAAGGTGGTGGACTTCGGTGTAGCACGGATCGGTCAGCTCGATGCCCAACACACAATGCACACAGCGGTGGGAAGCGTCGTCGGAACGCTCGCCTACATGAGCCCGGAACAGGCGGGAGGCGATGTCCTTGAGATCGACGCCCGCACCGACGTGTACTCTCTCGGAGTCATTCTGTACGAACTGCTCGCGGGCACGCGCCCGATCGATCTGGAAGGCAAACCGCTATCGGAGGCACTGAGAGCCGTCCGCCATGATCCGCCCGTGAGCCTCGGGAACGTCAATCGCGCCCTAAGCGGCGATCTGGAGACGATTGTCGAGAAGTGTCTCGCAAAAGACATCGCGCATCGGTATCAGGCAGCCTCAGAGGTGGCCGCTGAGATTCGACGGTTCTTGGCGCGTGAGCCAATCCTGGCGCACCCGCCGAGCCTGGGATACCAGGCGCGAATGTTTGTGCGGCGTCACAAGGGCCTCGTTGTGGCGACGGCGATCGTGGCTGCGTCGCTCGTTGGCGGTCTGGGCTTGTCGATTTGGCAAGCTCAAACGGCGCGTCGTCTCACGGAATCAGAACGATCAGCGCGAAAGATCGCAGAATTCCAGGCTCGAATACTTGAAGGGATAGACCCGGGTGCGGCGGGGCATCTGCTCTCAAGAAACGTGCAGGACAGCTTTGCCGCCGGCCTGGCGCGAGCGGGGTTCGCGGGGCCGACCGCGGCGGAGCAAGTCATCGCCTTTGAGTCCGCATGGGACCGTGTGAACGCTACCGACGCAGCACGGAACCTCCTCGCTCAGACAGTATTGACGCCCGCAGCCGAAGCGATTGACAGAGAGTTCTCCGGACAGCCGCTCGTGGGCGCGATGCTGCGGCAGGTTTTGGCGGAGCGGTACAAGAACCTGGGCTTGTACGACTCAGCGATGCCGCTCCAAGAGGCGGCGCTGGAGACCCGGCGCCGACTGCTGGGCGATGAAGACCCGCAGACGATGGAATCAGTGAATGCCATGGGAGAACTGCTTTGTAAGCAAGGCAAGCTGGACGAGGCCGAACGCTATTCCCGAGCAGCGAGGGACAATCGTCAGAGGGTTCTCGGGAAGGACCATCCCGACACACTTGCGTCATTGAACAGCCTTGGAATCGTACTGTCACACGAGCGCAAGCTAAAAGAGGCAACGCAGTGTCTCCTCGCTGCGCTCAGCGGGCGAAGTCGGGTCCTTGGCAAAGAACATCCGGACACCCTCGCGTCGATGAGCGACTTGGAGCTCCTGTTGCAGGACCAGGGCGAACTCGTCAAGGCCGAGGAGTATGCCCGGACAGTGCTTCAAGGGCGTCGCCGCGTACTCGGAGAAGAACATCCGGACACGATCGGGGCGATCAACAACCTCGCATTTGCGTTGCATGCCCAGAACAAGTTCGGTGAAGCCGAGCCGCTCTATCTTGACGCCCTTGAGAGATTCAGGCGCAGGTTGGGCATAGAGCACCCGGACACGTTAACGGTCATGGGCAATCTCGGGCTTGTGCGAGAGAAACAAGGCAAGCTCAGCGAAGCCGAGGCTCTGTACAAGGAGCTGGTCACAAAGAGGCGACTGATCTTGGGCGACGATCATCCGAACACGATCGGAGCGGTCATCACGCTCGCAGGTGTTCTGAAAGACATGAATCGGCTGGACGATTCCGAGGGGTACGTGCGGGAAGCCGTGGAGCGGACGAGGAGGCTCGTTGCGACTGGACGGCTGGAGGAGGCGCACCCAATCATTCTTAACGCCCTGTGCCTTGAAGCGGACGTACTGAATCGTTGCGGGAAGTTCGTCCAAGCCGAACCCTACTATCTTGAAGCACTCGAAAGGTCGCGACGGGTACATGGCAATGACCACGTCCAGACCGTTATCGTCCTAAACAACTTTGGCGTCGCTCTGCAAGATCAAGGGAGGCTGAACGACGCCGACCCGTTGCTTCGGGAGGCAGTGACCAACGCGCGCCGGGGGTTAGGGGAAGCCGTACCAATCACTCTCATCTGCACTCTTAATCTGGGTTCGTTGTTCGAGACACAAGGCCACCACCTGGAAGCGACAAGCGTCCTGACGTCGATAGAAGCGCCCGTCCGGACGACATTCGTCGGCGGTGATGCCCACCGGGTCGCGAAACTCCTGCTGAACCTTGGCCGAGCTACCGCGGGTCTTGGCAAATATGCCGAGGCGGCGGCGATGGAGCAGGAGGCGTATGACCTCTTCGTCCGAACGCGCGGTCGAGAACACAAGGACACCGAGCGCTGCGGCCAAGCGCTCGTCGATGTGTACGGCAAATGGGACGCAGCTTCGCCGGGCAAGGGGTTCGGCGCGCAGGCCGAGTTGTGGAGGTCAAAGCTCGACTCCGCAGGCGGAGCGTCGCGCTCCACAACGCCATGACGCCGGTTTCCAGATTCCAGCCGGGCACCGCCCTGTTCGAGGCACATACCAGCCGAAGTCGAGACTGTGCGACGACGGTTGGCGGTTCCCGGGACCTGAAGGCGTTCGGGGGTATCACCCCACTGATCCGTTGCGACTACGTTTCGCGGGTTAGACGCTCCAATCGTAAGCGGTGAACGAACCGCACCCCGCTCAGGCCTTCGGCTTGGGCGGGTCGCGGCGTTTCCATTGATCCGGGAGCCAGCGGTCGAGTTGGCTCGTGGGCGTGGCGGGCAGGCCGACGAGCAGCTGCGTGAGGTAGCGCTGCGGGTCGATGTCGTGGCGGCGGCAGGTGCTGGTGAGGCTCGAGAGGATCGCGGCGCTGCGGCCGGCGCGCTGGTTGCCCACGAACAGGCTGTTCTTGCGGTTGAGCACGATCTGCTTCATCTCGCGCTCGTTTGCGCTACGTTCTCGCGCCAAACCCGTAGCGCTGCGAGCATCCGGATTCCCGCCCGATCGCCCACGATTCCCCTTGCACCCATGCGGCTATCCGAGGTACTCGTCAGTGCTACGCGCCCGACCGGGCCCGTGGGCACGGAGACCAACCATGCAGGGGATGCCCGCCGCTCGGGGGAGGGGTGGGCCCGGGGGTGGGGGACAGGGTGAACGTAACGGGCGGAGGGGATCGGCCGCGCGGCGCCCGCGCCCGAGGCGGCGCTTCCCCGCCGAGGTCCTGTCCGCCGATGAAGTGCTGCGCCTCATCCGCGCCGTCAAGGGCCCGCCCGCGACCGCGGCCCGCAACCGCGCCATCCTCGCCGTGGCCTACCGATCGGGCCTGCGGATCGGCGAGGTGCTGGCCCTGTGCCCGAAGGACGTGGACGCGGGCGGGGGCGGCGACAACGGGAACGGCGCGGGCGGCGGCGCGCTCCGCGTCCTCAACGGCAAGGGCGGCCGCGCTCGCACGGCGGGGATCGACGCGGGCGCACTGGCGGTCGTGGCCGAGTGGCTCGCGTTCCGCTCGCGTTACCCCGTCGGCGACGGACACCCGCTGTTCTGCACGCGCACCGGGCGCGCGGTGACTGCGGCTTACATCCGCCGCCTGCTGCCGCACCTCGCCGACCTGGCGGGCGTCCACAAGCGCGTCCACGCCCACGGCCTCCGCCACACCCACGCGGCCGAGCTCCGCGCCGAGGGCGTGGACATCGGCATCATCTCCAGGCAACTCGGGCACGTCTCGATCGCCACGACCATCCGCTACCTCGACCACATCGCACCCACGGCGGTGGTGGAGGCGATAGGTCGAAGGAGTTGGAATGCGGTCGATCAGTAGCCCGGCCATGTCGCCATCCCTCGTACACTCGCTCGGGGCGGTGTGCGAAGGGCGACCACCGAGATGGCGAAGAAGTCCGCACGATCTGAAGCACAGGATTCGGACCCCGGCAATGGCACCGCAATGCTCATGAAGGAGTTGTGGCAGGCCGCCGTCAATCTTCGCGGGCTTATCGAACCGGCGGACTACAAGCGGTACGTCCTGCCCATCATCTTCCTCCGGTTTCTGTCGCTCCGCTACGAGCGCCGCCGCGAGGAACTCGGGGCGTTGCTCGCCGACCCCAGGAGCGACTATTTCACGAAGGACGCGAAGGCCGCGGCCCGCATCCTGGCCGACCCGGATGAATATCGCGCCGCGGGCGCGTTCATCGTCCCCGAGAAAGCCCGCTGGTCGTACATCCTCCAGCACGCCCGGGCCGACACGATCAAGAGCATCCTCGACGACGCCCTCGAACTGCTGGAGAAGACCTACCCCGACAAGCTCCGCGGCCTCTTGCCCCGCATCTACGCGGGCTCGAACCTCGACCGCGAGGGCGTGACCGGGCTCATCAACCTCTTCTCCAAGGACATCTTCCAGCAGGGCATGAAGGGGCCGGACGGCCCGGGGGGCGGCGAGGATTTGGTCGGCCGCGTCTACGAGTACTTCATCGGCGAGTTCGCCAACAGCGAGGGCAAGCGCGGCGGCGAGTACTTCACGCCCGCCTCCATCGTCCGCACGCTCGTCGCCATGCTCGAGCCCGCCGGCGGCGTCGTGTACGACCCCTGCTGCGGCTCCGGCGGCATGTTCGTGCAGTCGGATGTGTTCACCAGGCACTCGGGCCGCCTGTCGTTCATCGGGCAGGAAAGCAAGGACTTCACGTACCGGCTGTGCCGGATGAACCTGTTCATCCACGGCATCGACGGCAACATCCAACTCGGCAGTTCCTACTTCAACGATCTGCACTCCGACACGAAGGCCGACTATGTCATCGCCAATCCCCCCTTCAACGACGGCGCGAAGGGCGAAGACGGCTGGGGCGCTCACCGCATCACGAGCAAGGACCCACGGCTGGACTTCGCCAAGCGTGCGGGCGCGGGGAGCGCGGGCCAACCCATGCCCCTCTCGCCCCGCAACGCCAACACCATGTGGATGATGCACTTCCTGCACCACCTGCGTGATCCCGACGGCAAGAAGCACGTCGGCGGCACCGCGGGCTTCGTCATGGCGACGGGCGAGCTCTCCAACAGCGAGGTGGCCCGGCTCGAGGTCCGCAAAGCGCTCGTCGAGCACGGGTACGTGGACTGCATCGTGCAGCTCACGGGCCAGCTCTTCGCCAACACGCAGATCCCGTGCTGCCTGTGGTTCCTGTCGAAGAACCGCGCCGGCGGGCACGGCTTCCGCGTGCGGGAGAACGAGGTCCTCTTCATCGACGGCCGCAAGCTCGGCACGCTCATCCCCGGCTCGCGCAAGCAGAAGCAGCTCTCGGCGGAGGAGATCGAGAAGATCGCGGCGGTGTACCGCGAGTTCAAGCGGAAGGGCACCCCCGCCGAGGTGCCCGGCTTCTGCAAGGCCGCGACGCTCGACGAGATCCGCGAGCACAACTACGCCCTGACGCCGGGTCGCTACGTCGGCGCGGCCGAGAGCGATGATCCCGATGAGCCCTTCGAGGACCGCTTCCCGCACCTGTGCGCGACGCTGGATGAACAGTTCAAGCAGTCGGCCGCGCTTGAGGAACAGATCCGGGCGAGCCTGGCCGAGGTGGCGAACGCGATGGGAAACCTCGCCGACGCGGCGGTCACGAACGGGAGGGCCAAGTAAATGTCCAAGTCCGAACAGCCAACCGAGATCATGCTCTACCAGACCGCCGACGGCCGCACGCGGCTGGACGTGCGCATGGAGGCCGAGACGGTCTGGCTCACGCAGAAGCAGCTCGCCGAACTCTTCGACAAGGATGTCCGCACGATCAACGACCACATCGTCAACATCTTCGCGGAGCGGGAGTTGCGGGAGGATTCAGTTATCCGGAGATACCGGATAACTGCCGCCGATGGCAAGCAGTACGACACCCAGCACTACAACCTCGATGTCATCATCTCCGTCGGCTACCGCGTCCGCTCGCACCGGGGCACGCAGTTCCGCCAGTGGGCCACCCAGCGGCTGCGCGAGTATCTGGTCAAGGGGTTCACGCTCGACGATGAGCGGCTCAAGAAGGGCGGGAAGGCCGGCACGCCGGATTACTTCGATGAACTCCTCGCCCGCATCCGCGACATCCGCTCGTCGGAGAAGGTCTTCTGGCGGAAGGTGCTCGACATCTACGCTACCAGCGTCGATTACGACCCGGCGAACGATCAGTCGGCCCTGTTCTTCAAGACGGTGCAGAACAAGATGCACTGGGCGGCCCACGGGCACACCGCCGCGGAAGTCATCGCCAAGCGGGCCGACGCCGCCAAGCCCAACATGGGCCTGACCAACTGGCCCGGCTCGCGCGAGGGCGGGCCGCTGCGCAAGGCCGATGTGGGCGTGGCGAAAAACTACCTGAACAAGGACGAACTCGACGCGCTGAACCTGATCGTGTCGTTCTATCTCGACTTTGCCGAGTTGCAGGCGAAATCCCGGCGCGAGATGACGATGGCGGGGTGGATCAGCAAGCTCGACGACTTCCTGCGGCTCTCAGAGCGCGACATCCTGACGCACGCGGGGAAGGTGAGCCACGACCGCGCGATGGAGAAGGCCGAGGGTGAGTACGAGCGGTTCGCCGCCGCGCGGGCCAATCTGCAAAGCCCGGTCGAGCGGCACTTTGATGAGGCCGTCGGCGAGATCAAGCGGCTGGAGAGCGAGAAGCAGAAGCCCGCGTCCAAGCCGGGCAAGGCTCCGCCTGAAGCCAAGCCCCCCGCGAAGAAGACCGGCAAGAAGAAGGGCGGGAAGTCGTGATGCCCCGACACGCAAGCCACGCCCCCGCCGCGCAGATTCTGCCTCGTGGGGATCGTCCCCGCCACGCGACAAGTCAGTTGGCGGGTCGTCCGGGCGGGCCGGCGGGCCTGACGGATGAGCCGGAGGGTCGTCCGGGCCGCCGGTCGCGTCGTCCGGATGGGTCGGACGATCGTCCGGGTGAGTCGGACGGTCGCCCGGGCGGGTCGGCGGGTCGTCCGGGTGGGTCGGACGGTCGTCCGGGCGGGTCGGCGGGTGGCGGGGACGGCGCACGGAGGCCCGTGGAGGGTGGCCGGGAGCGCGGGGATTGCGTGTTGGGCGGCGGGGTGCTCGCACCGGCCCGCGCGGCCTTCGTCCCGGAGGGACGACGGGGTGTAGCCACGGGTGCAGCCCGCGCTTCGCGGGCGGAACCCGTGGGACACGGGCGCGCGGATGTGTTCTGCCCCGGAGGGGCAGAGGAAGGGGCCATCACGCAGCGCGGGGGCGCACGCGCGGGCGGACGATCCCTCCGCCCCTGCCGGCGCGGGATGCACTCAACGCACGCTCTCCACGGGTTGCGCGACGGTCAAAGCACCGTCGCTCCACCCGTGGCTACAACCCCCGGCCCCGTCGGGGCCGAAGACCGCCGAAGTGCCCGCGCGGGTGGTGGTTCTTTCCGAGCCGGGGAGGTGCCGGAGGGGCGGCACGCCCCTCTGGCATCAGCGGATCAGCACGCATATGGCGTAGTCGGGGGGCTGTCACATGGGAATTGAACCGTGGTCGAATGTTTCGATCGGCGAAGTCTGTGATGGCATCTTCGATGGCCCGCACGCGACTCCCGCGAAGATTGACAGCGGCGCGGTCTTTCTGGGCATCTGGAACATCGAAGGCGGGCGAATAGACCTCTCGACGACCGAGCACATCTCCGACGCGGATTGGCCGCGTTGGACTCGTCGCGTTGAGCCCACGGAGGGCGATTTGGTTTTCTCCTATGAGACCAAACTCGGCTGTGGCGCGTTGATTCCGGCGGGCCTCCGATGTTGCCTTGGCCGTCGCATGGCGCTCGCTCGCCCGAACCGCCGCAAGGTTGATCCTCGCTTCTTGCTCTACACATTTCTCGCGCCGGACTTCCAAGAGACCATCCGCAACTACACGATCTCCGGAAGCACGGTGGACAGAATCCCACTGCTGGAGTTCCCGAAGTTTCCAATCAGCCTCCCCCCTCTCCCCGAGCAGCGGGCGATCGCGCGGGTGCTGGGGGGGCTGGACGACAAGATCGAGCTCAACCGGCGGATGAACCGGACGCTGGAGGATTTGGCGCGGGGGCTGTTCCGGTCGTGGTTCGTGGACTTTGACCCCGTGGTCAGGCCGCCGCGGAGCGGGAACGGGGGGTCGCGGAGCGGGGATGGGGGGTCGCTCGGCGGGGAGGGGGGGTCGCGCGGCATCGGCGGGCACGCGGGCGGGCGCATCCCCGGCACGCGGCCGCGCGGATCGGCCGCGCCGGGGGGCGCCCCCACGCCCCCGCCCGCCCCGTGGCCCGCACGCCTGGCCGATTCCCCCCTCGGCCCCATCCCCGAGGGGTGGAGGGTGGGGACGGTGGGGGAGCACATGGTCAACTTCGACTCCAAGCGCGTGCCGGTCTCCGGCGGCGAACGCGCGAAGCGTCAAGGGAAGTTTCCTTACTACGGGGCCGCGTCGGTCATGGACTACGTGGACGACTACTTGTTCGACGGCATCTACCTCCTGGTCGGCGAGGACGGGTCCGTCGTTCAGCCGAACGGACTGGCCGTGACGCAGTACGTGTGGGGCAAGATTTGGGTGAACAACCACGCCCATGTCTTGCAAGGCAAGGGCGCGGTCAGCACCGAACACCTCTGGGCGTACTTCCAGCACGAGGATGTCGGCGGCATCGTGACCGGGGCCGTACAGCCCAAGATCACGCAGGGGAACATGAACGGCCTGCCGTTCTTGTATCCGGGCGAGGTCGTGTGCCGTGAGTTCGCGCAGATCGTCGCCCCGTGGTTTGCGCGCGTGCGGGCAAACACGGAGGAATCACGCGAGCTCGCCGCGCTCCGCGATGCGCTCCTGCCGCAACTCCTCTCGGGCGAGATCCGCCTGCGCGACGCCGAGCGGGCCGTGGATGACGCCGCCCGATCGAGCCGTGAACAATCCCCCGCCGCGCGGCGGGCCGCCGCGGGCGCGAAAGGGAAGGCATGACCGCCGCACGAAGGAGCCCGCATGGGCCGTAAGAAACCACCGGCGGCCCGGGCATCCGCCCCGCGCAGCGCCACGGGCCACGCGACCCTCGACGCGGGGGCGACGCTGGACGAGCTCGCGGCGGCGGTGCGGCTCGGCAAGGGAAGCCCCGAGCGGTTCCTGGCGATCGCCGCGCTCACCGATGCGTACTGCCTGCGTGAGCTCGAGCCGCTGGGCATGGAGTACCGCGATATGTGCCGGGTGATGGCCGCGTCGCTGTGCGGGCCGCGCTCGCCGGTGGTGAACACCAGGACGACGGCGGAGGGCTGGGCGGCGGCGGTCGTCGCGGCGGTGGGGTTCGTGAACTTCCTGGGTGATAAGGAAACGCCGCCGACGCGGACCATGGCGCAGGTCGCGGCGGGGTTGGGCGTGTCGGAATCGGGGCTGGCGGCCAAGAGCGTCAAGGTGCGGAAGATGCTCGACCTCGGGCAGTTCGATCCGGCGTGGACGTTGCCGAGCCTGCTCGATCAGAACCCGTTTGTCTGGATGCTCGAAACGACCGACGGGCTGGTGGTCGATGTGCGGCACTGCACCCGCGAGGAGCAGGCGCGGGCGTTCGAGATGGGGCTGATCCCGTACATCCCGGCGGATCGCCCCCCCACCCCCGCCACCCCCGCCACCCCCGCCCCCACCTCCACCTCCGCGATGCCCCAACCGAAGCGGGAAGCGGCCGCGCAGCCGCCGCGTGAGCGGCCCCCCGTGCGGCCCCCCGTGCGGCCCCCCCTGTGGGATGAGGGGCCGTCGCTTTTCGACCCCGGGGCGGCGGCGATCGGGGTGGAGATCAAGCCCGACGCGACCGGCGGCGTCATCGCGCGGATCGGCGGGGCGAAGGGAAGGGAGTGAGGCATGGGCTGGCACGGCTCCGAATCCGAGTTCGAGCACACGACCATCGAGCGGCTCAAGGGGCTGGGGTACGCCCACATCCACGGGTCGGAACTGCTCGCGGCGCGCGGGGGCGATGAGGCCGAGGTCGTGCTCAGGGACCGGCTGCGGGCGTTCCTCACAGCGCGGTACGGGCGGACCATCGCACGACCGGAGGGCCTGCCCGACGCCGCCATCGACCTGGCCGTGGCGAGGTTTGCGCGGCCCGAGGGCGTGGACACGCTCGGCCGCAACGCCGCGCTGCACGCCATGCTGCGCGGGGGCGTAGAGATCCCCGTCGAGGAACCCGCGACGAAGACGACGCCCGCGCGGAAGTGCATCGCGCACATCTACGCCGTGGACTGGGAGCGCCCCGAGAACAACGACTTTCTGGTCGTGAACCAGCTGCCCGTCCACGGGCCGGGCGGGAACGACCGCCGCCCGGATGTGGTCGTGTACGTGAACGGGCTGCCGCTGGTCCTGTTCGAGCTCAAGAACCCCTACGACGACCAGCCGACCGTGGCGGATGCGATCAACCAGATCGGGCACTACCGCCACGAGGTCCCGCAGCTCTTCGACCACAACGCGCTGTGCATCGCCAGCGACGGCGTGACCACGCTGCACGGCATGTGGACCGCGAGCGCGGAGTGGTACGCGCCGTGGAAGAGCATCGACGGGGTGAAGGTCGAGCGGGGGACGACGGGGACGATGAAGACGCTGGTCGAGGGGCTGCTGCCCAAGGACCGGCTGCTGGCGTACGTGCGGGACTTCATCGTGTTCGAGTCGGTCGGGGCGGCCGGGGGAAAGGTCATCAAGAAGGGGGCGAAGTACCACCAGTTCTTCGCGGTGCGGATCGGGGCGAGGAAGATCCTGGAGTCGGTCGCCGCGGGGGGCGCGGACAAGCGGCCCGGCGAAGCGAACAAGCGGCTGGGCGTCATCTGGCACACCACCGGCTCGGGCAAGTCGCTGTCGATGTGCTTCCTGGTGGGCATGCTGCGGCGGGAGCCGGCGCTGAACAACCCGACCTTCGTGGTCCAGGTCGATCGGACGGACCTGGACCAGCAGCTGCACGACCAGTTCGTTTCGGCCCGCTCGCTGGTGGGCGATGTCAAGCACGCGCGCAGCGTCGAGGACCTGCGCGGGCTGCTCCAGACCCAGGGCGGCGAGGTGATCTTCACCACGATCGAGAAGTTCGCGCTCAAGGAGGGCGAGGCGGACCACCCCGTGCTCTCGACCCGCGACAACATCATCGTGATCGCCGATGAGGCGCACCGCAGTCAGTACGGGTTCACCAGGGGCTTTGCACGCTGGCTCGGCGCGGCGCTGCCCAATGCGCGGCGGCTGGGGTTCACCGGCACGCCGGTTGCCTTCAGCGGGGCCGACACCGTGGAGGTGTTCGGGGACCTGATCCACGTCTACGACATCCGCCAGAGCCAGGACGACAAGGCGACGGTGCCGATCTTCTACGAGCCGCGGCAGATCAGGCTCCACCTGAACAAGACCGATGTGGACGGCGCGCTGGCGGAGATCGTGGACCAGACGCCCATCGACGAACTGGAGCGGAAGAAGGGCCAGTGGGCGGCGCTCGCCAAGGCGGCGGGCGCGAAGGACCGCATCGACCAGCTCGTGGCGGACCTGCTCGCGCACTTCAAGGACCGGACGGCGACGCTCAGGGGCAAGGCGATGGTCGTCTGCATGGTCCGCGAGAACTGCGTGCGGCTGTACGATGCGCTCAAGGCGCTGCCCGGGTGCCCCGAGATCAAGGTGGTGATGACCGGCGACCTGGGCAAGGACCCCGAGGTGTGGAGCCAGGCCGGGCACCTGACGACCAAGCAGCAGCGCGAGGCGATCAAGAAGCGGATGATCGACGCGGACGATCCGCTGGCGATGGTGATCGTGTGCGACATGTGGCTGACGGGCACGGACATCCCGTGCCTGCACACGCTGTACGTGGACAAGCCCATGAAGGGGCACACGATGATCCAGGCGATCTCGCGTGTGAACCGCGTGTTCAGCGACAAGCCGCACGGGCTGATCGTGGACTACATCGGGATCGGCGATGAACTGCGGGCGGCGGCCGCGAAGTACTCTTCGGGTGGCGAGGATCACGGCAAGCCCGCGGGCGGGCTGGACGAGGACGCCCGGCCGCTGTTCGCGGCGGCGCTGGCCGAGGTGCGGTCGTTCCTGCCCGAAGGTGTCAACTACGGGGACTGGCGGCGGCTCTCGCCGATCGCGCTGGAGGACCGATACGCGGCGGTCTATGGGCATCTGACCAGCGACGACGACCTGCGGGACCACTTCCTGGACGCGGAACTGCGGCTGACGAGCGCGTTCCTGCTCGTCAAGCACCTGGACGACTGCCGCGCCAGCGCCGACGAGGTGATCTTCTGCCAGCGGGTGCGCAAGCAACTGCTCAAGACGATCAAGGGGCGTGGGCCAACCAGAGACATCGAGAAGGCGGTGCGGGATCTGGTTGACGACACGGTCGAGAGCGAGGGCGTTGTTGACATCTTCAAGGCCGCGGGGATCACGCGGGCCGACATCTCGATCCTCGACGACAACTTCCTGCAGACGTTCAAGGACCGGCCACTGCCCAACCTTCGGCTCAAACTGCTCGAAAAGCTGCTCGCCGACGAGATCCACATGCGGGCCAAGAAGAACCTCGCCAAGGCGAAGACGTTCCGCGAGCTGCTCGAAGCCACGCTCCAGAACTACCACAACCGGCTCATCGACGCGGCGGCGGTGATCCGCGCGATGCTGGAGATCAAGAAGGACATGGAGGCGTCGGACCAGCGGGCCGCGCAGCTCGGCCTGGCCGAGGATGAGCTGGCGTTCTACGACGCGGTCGCCGCCAACTACGAGAACGTCTACGGGGTGGAGTTCTTGAAGGGGTTGATCCACGAAGTGGTCCAGAGCATCAAGCGGAACCTGAAAGTGGATTGGACCGAGCCACACCGCGATAACGTCAAGGCGGCGGTGCGAGCGGCGGTGCGGCGCGTGCTGACGAAGCAGGGGATCAAGGCGGAGGACTTCGAGCGGCTTCTGCCCGTGTTGATGGCCCAGGCCGAGGCGATCTATGCCGAGTGGCCGATCGCCGCGTAGCAGCGGCAGTGCTACGCCTCTCCTCGGTGAACGTAGCACTGGCTGGCGGGCCGGAGGTCCACCCGCGCCAATCGGCCCCTTCGTAGCGGCGGGGTGTCGTCAAGCCGCCTCCGCGGCCGGCCGGGCCTACGTAATTGGGCAACATGCCCAACAGAGATTCACCCGGCCCAACACCTGCGAAGTCGCTGCGTTCGTTCGCGTGGTCCCTGCGGCCCCTCCTGCACCTCGCGGCGAGCAACTACATGCAACTGCGCGCCGGCCGCGAACAGGGCGTGACTCTCTCATACACCCGGCCGGCGGAAGAAGGCGTCATCCCGGGCGTCGGGTTTGTGATCCCGCCGACGCATCACCTCTACGTGCCGACCGACTCCGACATCGCGACGATCGCCGAGGCGTTCCCCGGGGGCGACCCCGAGCGCCCATCGTGGGCGGCCATCGATGCACGCCTGCATATGGAGGGCCACGCCGACCGGCGACGTTTCACCGTGCCCATCATCGTCGAGATTCTCAAGCGCCGGGCCGGCAACGGGGGCGTGGGCATGAAAGCCAAAGCAGAAGGAACCTCGCTCGCTGGACCCGAGCTGGGCCACGGCGATCCGGAGGCCGGCGCGCTGCTCGCCCTGGCCGGCCGCGAGTTCTGGCCGGTGACGGAGTTGCCCCCGGGCGTGGGCGTGGACGAGCTGCGCTGCCTAGACGATCGAGGTTACGTCGAGCTCCAAACCGTGTGCATGGTCCGCGCGGGGCCGCTGCGGGACGGGCCGCGAACGCGCCAGCCGTCGGGGTGGTTCTCGCCGATTCGGCAACCTCAGCTGGCCGGCCGGTGGGACGGCCTCCTCGGACGTGCCGTCAATCTGGTGAGCGCGCCGTGCGAAGTCCGACTGACCGAGAGAGGCCTGGCGGAGTTGGCGAGGCTGCGGCGCGGGTGCGCCGATTCCGGGACCGGCGGGGCGGAGACGGGTTCAACCGGGACGCCCATTCACCCCGCCAAACCGGGGCAGAACGTTGATTCGGTGCGTGCGCAGGCTGAGATATACGTGCGGCGGAATCACGACACCTGGCCGGGGGTGAACGCGATGATGCGCCAGTGCGGGTGCAGCAAATCGGTTCTGTACAAGGCGATCAAGTCGTCTCGCTATCTCAGCGCCAGAAAGGCCGAACACGAGGCCAAAGGCGGAATTGGGGGAAATGTGCGAGGGGCGACCGGCCATGCGTTTGATGACCGCGCCGGTCACCGGGAGAACGCAGCGGGCGCTTCTACTCCCATCGCCAACGACGAAGACTTCCAGGCGCTCGTGGATATCGCTCAGTCTCCCGAGGAGCGAAGCCGGCTCGAGGAGATGCCTCCACTGAAGCGGGGCGATCTGCTGAAAACCCTCCAGCAGATCCCGGAATACTCGCGTCTGCTTGCGGAGAATGCCTCCAAAAGGCTTCCGGTCGCGACCGGTCGCGGGGCAAAACCCCCAAAAAACTGAGCAAACTCTTGGCGGTCGCGGCGACCGCTCGCTTCTGGAAACGGCGCACGCCGCGCCGTCCAGGAGCTGCCGATTGGCCCAGATTCCCGCTGAACCGGTCCTGATCACCGCAGGCATCATCGCCCGAGAGACGGGGGCGTCCCTCGGGCGGGTGGTGTACATCTTGCGCGCGCGGCCGCACATCCGACCCAAGGCCCGGGCCGGGACGCTGCGTTTGTACGACCGCCAAGCGATCGCGCAAGTCCGCCACGAACTAAATGCCATCGAGGCCCGCCGCTCTCACCGGAGGGAGGCCGGCCGTGACTGACCATCGCATCCCGCCAATTGAGTGCGCGGAGGTCTACCTGCTCTCGGCGATGAGTCAGTCGGCCGCGGTTGTGCTGGCGGTGGCGAGGGCCGGTCCGGGCCTTTTCACCGAGCAGGCGACGCGGGTGATCGCCGCTGAGTTGGTGGCGGGGCGCGGGCTGCCGGCCTGGAGCCCCGACCCGCGGACGCGGCAAGCCGTCAACAAGGTGGCGGCCTGCGAGGCCGCTGTGGACGAGGCCTGGGGCCGTCACCTGGTCCGGCTTCTGGCGGAAGAGCGTTGCGGCGAACTGCTGGCCGACCAGCTGGCCTGGGCGGACGCCGTCGTGCGGCAGCGCCGAGCGCCGCTCGCTTACGTCCGCGCTCTTGTGGTACAGGCGTTCGCTATCGCGCTGGGCGATGCTCCGCTGGACCCGGCGGATGGGTGGGAGGTGGCGGCGTGAAACCGAATCCTTCTCACCTTGATCCGGCGGCCGAGCAGTGGAGGGCCGCATCGAGCGCCATGTTGGACCCGAATGCCATTCGTGCACCTATACAAAGCGAGTTTGCGCGAATCGAGTTCAAGCCGGTACCGATCACCGAGCTTGGACCGTCGGTTCCACCCAACTGGATCTGGCCAGGTTACATCGCCAGGAGCCACAGCACGCTGCTGGTCAGTCTCTGGAAGGCCGGCAAGACAACCTTGGTCGCTCACCTTCTCCGCGACGCTCAGCAGGGCGGAGGGCTGATCGGAGACCGTATCGAGGGCAATGTTCTTGTCCTCTCCGAGGAGCGAACGGAACTCTGGACGGCCAGGCGTGACGAGATGGGGTTGAACGAGACGCTGAGCGTCGTGTGCCGTCCATTCAAAGTCCGCCCGACAATGGCGCAGTGGACCGACTACAACGGCCAGATCGCGGACTGGGTTCGGCAATCCGGCTCCTCGCTTGTGGTCATGGACACCCTCGCTGCTCTGTGGCCTGTCACCAACGAGAACGACGCCTCGGAGGTGCAGGACGCGCTGATGCCCACGCACGCCATTACGGAGGCGGGGGCAGCCCTGGTGCTGGACTTCCATCCTCGCAAGGGCGACGGGACGGAGGGTCAGGCGACGCGCGGATCGGGCGCGCTGACCGGGTTCGTGGACATCATCATCGAGATGCGGCGACTCGATCCGAGCGATCCTCGGGATCGCCGCCGCGTGCTCACCGGGTACGGACGCTTCGACGACACCCCGCCGGAGTCCGTGATTGAACTCGGAGAGGGTGGCTATCGCTACCTCGGCGATCGCGCCCACCTCCGCGCAAGCGAGCGGATGTCGATCATCGGTGATCTGCTTCCTGCCGCTCCTCCCGGGCTCACAGCTGAGCAAGTCCGCGAGCGGTTCCTCGGCGTGAAGCCGGGGAAGCGGTCGATCGAACACGATTTGGGCAAAGGCGTCGAGGACGCACGCTGGCAGGTTTCCGGAACGGGAAAGCGGAACGACGCCCGTCGGTACTACCTCGCGGCCCCATTGGATTCGCGCAACCACTCTTCCTATAGGTGCGCGAATGCCAATGACCTCCCAGGAGGGAATCCGTGAGCCGGCGCGAGACCCAGGGCGTTCGCTCGGCCCACGGCATCGCCGCCGGCGTTGGAGCCTCAGAGAGCGCCGCCGAGCACGCCACCGGCGGCCCGCCCAAGCGGGACACTCCGGCTTTCTCGCCCGAACCGCTGGCGGTGGATGCCATCACCGCGGGCGGGATGCTGGGCATCTCCCGCTCGCAGTTCTTCAAACTCCACGCCAGCGGCCGGGTGCCCTCGCCGGTGTACCTCGGCACCAGAGCGCCGCGCTGGCGCGTCGCCGAGATCCGCGCCTGGCTGGACGCGGGCTGCCCGGACCGGGCCGCATGGGAAAAGCAGAGAGGGCCGTTCGCGCGCGATCGCCTTGATTGATGTTCGCGCCTGAGGTAACTGAGTCACGGCGACTCCGGGGGTAGGGGGGCAACGATGCGGGTGTTCAAGGTTCAATACCGCGGCCGCGATCGCGATCTCCACGAGACCGAGAAGTGGTACGTGGAGTTCAGGGACCATCGCCGCGTCAACCGTCGGCTGGCCGGGTTCACCTCCAGGGCCGCCACCGAGGAGTTCGGCCGCAAGCTCGACCGGCTCATCGCCTACCACGTCGCCAGCGGGGGCCAGCCCGACCCGGCGCTGGCCCAGTGGGTTCGCGGCCTGCCGACAGCCATGCAGCAGAAGCTGGCGGACATCGGCCTGATCGACTCCCGGTGCGCCGCCGCGGCGCGGTCGCTCGCCGACCACCTCGACGATTTCGAGGCCGCGTTGCTGGCCAAAGGCACCAGCGCCAAGCAGGCGGCGCAGGTCGCCGGGCGGGCCCGCCGGTTGGCCGAGTGCTGCGGGTTCAGGACCTTTGGCGACATCACCGGCTCGTCGGTGATGGCCCGCCTCGAGTCCGCCCGGCGCGACCGGACCACCGCCGAGGGCAAGGTCATCAAGCGGGGGCTGAGCGCGCAGACCAGCAACTTCTACCTCGCGGCCATGAAGCAGTTCTGCCGGTGGATGGTGCGGGAGCGGCGCGCCGGCGAGTCGCCTGTAGCCCACCTCTCGGGTCTCAACGTCCGCCTGGACCGCCGCCACGACCGCCGCCCTCTGACCCCGGCCGAGGTACGCCGGCTCCTCGCGGCCGCCACCAACGGCCCCGTGGCGTACGGGATGCCCGGCCCGGAGCGGGCCTTGTTCTACCGCTTGGCCGTGGAGACCGGCCTGCGCTCGGGCGAAATACGGAGCCTGACGCGGGCCTCGTTCGACTTTGACGAACACCCCGCCGTGACCGTCGAGGCCGCGTACGCCAAGAACCGCCGCTGCGACAGCGTGCCCCTCAGGGTGGAGTTGGCACGCCTCGTGCAGGCCCACGTCGCCGGCCTCGCGCCCGCCGCGCCCGTGTTCCGGCTGCCCCACCCCGACACGGTCGTGGACATGCTCCGGGCCGACCTGGCCGCCGCGGGTATCCCGTACGTCTTGGACGGCCGCTTCGCCGACATGCACGCCCTGCGGCATACATGCGGGACCTGGCTCGCGGCGTCGGGGGCGCACCCGAAGGTCATCCAGCGGGTGCTTCGCCACTCGACGATCACGCTGACGCTCGACCGGTACACCCACGCGTTCCGGGGCGACGAGGCCGCGGCGATCGCCAGGCTGCCCTCGCTCTCGGAATCGCCACCCGACGCCGCCCTGCGCCCGACCGGCACCGACGCCGCGCCCGCGAGGTAGCCGCGGCGACTTGGCGCGCCGTTTGGCGTCACGGCAACGACCTGAGCGGATTTGCGTGGACTTGTGTGGACTCGGACCCCGGCGGGGCCTTGCCGCGAAAAGCCGCCAAATCTCCGCAGAAGACCCGCTTTTCTCCGAGTGTTCCCGCCAAAACTGCCAACGCGGCCGGCGGGATTCGAACCCACGACCTGCGGTTTAGGAAACCGCCGCTCTATCCAGCTGAGCTACGACCGCTTCGGCGGCATGATAGGGTCCGTAGGATGCGCGGCGGGGGATGGCGAACCGCCGTTCCAACGCGGGTCGATCCGCGTCATCGATGTCGGGCGGAGGGGGCGTCGGGCGCGACCACCGCCTTCGCGGACCGCCGCGGCACAACGTACACTCCCCGTCGATGAGTTCCTCTCCGTCCAACGTGCCTCCAAGCGTGTCCGGCCCGGGGGCTTCCGGTCCGGCGGCCATGGTCCGCACGATCGCCTTGATGAACCAGAAGGGCGGCGTGGGGAAGACCACGACCACCGTGAACCTGGCCGCGGCGGTGGCGCGGTCCGGGAAGCGGGTGCTGGTGGTCGATCTCGATCCTCAGGCCCACGCAACGCTGCATTTGGGCGTGGACAGGCAGGCCGAGGCCGAGGGCGACGCGGGGCCGACGCCCAGCGTGTACGACGTGCTGCTGGACCCGGCGTTCGACATCCAGACCGCCGTGCGTCCGGTGCGCGAGAACCTCTGGCTGCTGCCGGCGGAAACCGACCTGGCCGCGCTGGAGACGGAGCTGGCCGACGTCGATCCCGCGACGCGCACGACGCGCCTGCGTCAGGCGCTGGAAAAACTGAACGGGCGGTTCGACTACGTGCTGGTCGATTGTCCGCCGTCGCTGGGCGTGCTGACGCTCAACGGGCTCGCGGCCGTGCGCGAGGTGTTCATGCCGATGCAGGCGCACTTTCTGGCCCTGCAGGGCGTGAGCAAACTGCTCGAGACCGTGGCCCTCGTGGCCAAGACGGTGAACCCGCGCCTGCGTGTGACGGGCGTGATCCTGTGCATGCACGACACGACCAGCACGCACACCAAGGAAGTCGTGCAGGACCTGACCGATTTCTTTGAGGCGGCCCGGGAATCGGGAAAGGAAGTCCCGTGGCGCTCGGCCCGGGTGCTCTCGCCCTCGGTCCGGCGGAACATCAAGCTGGCGGAGTGCCCGAGCTTCGGGCAGACCATTTTCGACTACGCGCCGTTCTGCCCCGGGGCCCTGGATTACAAGGCTCTGGCCAACAAGATCGTGGCCGAGTGGGATGAGGTGTTGAGCCGAGCGCGAGCCACCCCCGCGCCCCCCACCCCCCCCACCCCCACCACCTCCCCCACTGCCCCCGTTCCCTCCGCTTCTCCCAATCCCGCGCCGGCCGCGTCACCGAGCGCCGAACCCACCAAGCCCGTGGTCCGTAGTCGCAAGACCCGGGCCGGCGCCGAGGCGGGTGCGTAGCAAGCCGCCCCGACTTCCCAGGCCCCTGCGCGGATGGAGCACGGATGGAGATCGATCGTGAACCACCGGGGTCCAGGCCTGTTCTGTTCCGCACCACGTTCTGGTTGTTCGCCGCCGCGCTCTTTGTCGGCACGCACTGGCCGCGCTTGGACCTGAAGGTACCGGGCATGAAGCGTCCGGACCTGCTGGTGCACTTCGGCCTGTTTGCGATGTGGTACCTTCTGCTCTTCGCGGCGGCGTACACGGCGAGGCTGGGCCGATGGCGCTCGCTGATCGCGGTGTGGGTGATTGCCGTGGCCTACGCCGCGATGGATGAGGGATTGCAAGCGATCCCGTTCGTGCATCGCACCGCCGGCTGGGACGACTTCGCGGCCGACGTGATCGGCGTGACGATCGGGTTTCTGATCGGCGCGGTTTGGACGGCGTGCCGGGCGCGTGCGCCACGCGAACAATCCGCCGCATGACCGAGACACACCACGCCGGCGGGTTTCACGGTCCCAAGTGCTGGATCGTCAGTGCGCTGGCGGGCGCGCTGCTCGGCCTGCTGCTCACGCTCGTCATGCCCGCGCAGAACTCCGGAGCAGGGGGCGGGCGGGCGGGAGCGGGTGCGCCGCAGCACGCAACGGGGGAAGGCGCGGGGCATGGCCTCGCGGTGGTGGTCGAGACTCGTCCGGACGGGACTCAGCACGTCCGCCACCCGGACGAAACCACCACGCCGCTGAGCATGCCGTACCGGGCCGACGACGCGGCGAGCGTGGAAGCGCTGCGGGCCACGGCGTCGGGCGTGGTCGGGAGCGGCGGACAAGGCGGCCCGCCCAGCGGGACCCACGCAGGCGCGCCGCACATCCCGCTCGTGCTGTGCATCCCATTCGCGCTGCTGCTCTTGAGCATCGCGGTGATGCCGTTCATCAACGAGGGGTTCTGGCACCGACACTACCCGGACTTCGCGTTCCTCCTGGGGGCGTTGGTGCTGACTTACTACCTTGCCGCGTTCGGCGGTTGGGGGGGGCACGAGATGCTGCACGCGGGCATCGAGTATTACTCCTTCATCGCGCTGGTGGGCGGGCTGTACGTGGCGTCGGGCGGCATACTCATCGACATCCGCACGCGCGGACGGGCCCTGAGCAATGCGGGACTGCTCGCGCTCGGGGCGGTGCTTTCCAACATCGTCGGCACGACGGGCGCGAGCGTGCTGCTCATCAGACCCTTCATGCGGATGAACCACGGTCGCCTGCGCCCGCTGCACGTGGTGTTCTTCATCTTCATCGTCTCCAACTGCGGCGGGTGCCTGACGCCGATCGGCGACCCGCCGCTGTACCTGGGCTACCTCAAGGGCGTGCCGTTCGCGTGGACGCTCACGCACCTGTGGCCGATGTGGCTGCTGACCAACGGTCTGCTGCTGGCGATGTTCTTCGCATACGACCTGCGGGTTCCGCCCGATCCGGGCGCGCCCGAGAGCGACCCGGACGCCTCGGCGCGGTACGAGCACCGCACGATCATCGCGGGGTGGCCCGCGTTGGGGTTCCTCGGGTTGCTGGTAGCGGGCGTGTTCATCGATCCGGCGATCAGCAGGCTGACGCCAAGCTCGGGACTGGTCGGCCTGCCGGTGGGGGCAACGTTCCAAATCCTTGTCGCTGCGGCGGCGCACTTCACCGCCCGACCGTCGATCCACCACAGCAACCAGTTCACCTTCGCCCCCGTGAAGGAAGTCGGATTCCTGTTCGTGGGGATCTTTCTGACGATGGCGCCGGCGCTGGGGTACCTGCGGGCCAACGCGTCGGGTTTCGGGCTGGAGTCCCCGAGCCAGTTCTACTTCGGCACCGGCGCGCTCTCGGCGTTCCTGGACAATGCGCCGACGTACCTCAGTTTCACGCAAGTCGCCCTCGGCGTGCTCCACCTGCCGATGAGCCCGGCGGGGTTCGCCCAGTTCATCGCCAACACGTTCGACGTGGCGCATCTGTCGCCGCCGGGCGGGAGCGTGGCCGCCGGGCCTCACTTCAACGGGCAGTTGCTGCTGGAGGCCGTCTCGCTGGGGGCGGTGTTCTTCGGGGCGTTGACCTACATCGGAAACGGGCCGAACTTCATGGTCAAATCGATCGTGGAGACGGCCCACCGGCGCGGACAGGCGACAAGGATCCCGGGGGACGACCTGGGCGTGCGGATGCCGTCGTTCATCACCTACGCCCTGCTCGCGGCGTGCCTGCTCCTGCCCGTGCTGGTGGTGAACTGGGCGGTGTTCATCCGTTGACTTGGGTAGCCCGCCGCTCCGCGGCGGGACCCGTTCGGTTCAACTGCCCCCCTCACTCCACCACCCCGCCCGCCCCGGATGCCGATAATCAGCCCCGTGAGCGCACCCGCCCAGAACCTCCCGACCGCAACACCGCGACCTCCCCAAAGCGAGAATGGCGCAGCCGGATCGGCCAAGGGCGACGCGCTCTCCGGTGCGGTGCGGGCCACGGCGCTCATGACGCTCGCGTCTCGCGTGTTCGGGCTGGTCCGCGACGTGCTCATCGTCCGCGTCTTCGGACTCGAATCGCCGATCAACTCGGCGTTCCAGTACGCGTTTCAGATCCCCAACCTCTTCCGAAGGCTCTTCGGAGAGGGCGCGCTGTCCGCGGCGTTCATCCCGCAGTACACGCAGGCCGGCAGCCAGGACCGCGAGCAGGCCGACCAGCTCGCGAGCCTAACGATGGTCTACCTCGCGGCGATCACCAGCGCGATCACGGTCGTCGTCGAACTCGCGCTGCTGGCGGTGCTGCTGTTGGGTCGGCACACCGACGACCGGCGGCTGCTCATCGAACTCGTCATGGTCATGCTCCCGTTCATGCCCCTGATCTGCATGGTGGCGATCCTCGCGGGCGTGCTCCAGGTGCACGGGCGGTTCGCCGCGGCCGCGAGCGGGCCGGTGGTCCTCAACACGTTCATCATCGCGATCGGCGGGTATTCGCTGCTGACGGGCTGGCGCGGCGACGAACGGATCGCGTTCCTCCTGGGCATCGCGACGGTCCTGTCGGCCGTGACGCAGCTCTGGTGGTTCCTTCGCCTGCTGCGCCCGCACGTCACGTGGCGGCGCGACTGGTCCGGGGCCCGCGAGCGAGCCCGGGCCATGATGAAAAGGTTCGTACCCGTGGCCATCGGCCTGGGCACGCTGCAGCTCAACACCTTCCTCGACGCCAACATCGCGACGTTCCCCATCTGGTTCGAGACCGAGCGCAAGGGCATCCACTTCCCGCTCGACGCCGCGTCCAACGGCATCCTCGCGCCCACGAGCCGGCTGTACCAGTTCCCGCTGGGTGTGTTCGGCATCGCCGTCGCGACGGCGGCGTTCCCGCTGCTGGCCCGCCATGCCGGCGACAAACTGCGGTTCACCGAGACGCTTCGCCGCGGCCTGCGCCTGAGCCTGTTCATCGGCCTGCCCGCCACGGTCGGGCTCGTCCTCGTCCGGCACGAGCTCACGGCGGTGCTCTTCGGGCACGGCGGGAGCGGGTTCTCCGACGACGGGCTCGCGCGTTCGGCGGCCGTGCTGGCGGGTTTCGCGCCCGCCGTGTGGGCCTACTCGCTCAACCACGTCTACACGCGGGCGTTCTACGCCAAGGGCGACACGCGCACGCCGATGAAAGTCTCGATCGCGGCCATGATCCTCAACCTCACCCTCAACCTCACGCTCATCTGGTGGTTGCGTGAGGCGGGCATGGCCTGGGCCACGAGCACGGCCGCGATGATGCAGTGCGCGGTGCTCTCGGTGCTCGCCCGCCGGCGACTCACCCAGGGCCCGCTGCTGGACGCGACCGCACGCAAGTCGTTCGCGAAGATCATCTTCGCCTCTGGGCTCATGGGCCTGGCGGTGTGGGCGGCGCGGATGGCGGTGTCCTCGACTGGCTCGGCCGGCGCGTGGAAAAGCCAGGTGACCACGCTCGGCGTGGCCTGCGCCGTGGGCGTCGCGGCCTACCTCACTCTGGCGGTGGCCATGCGTGTGCACGAACTGCGCTGGCTCGTGTCACGCAGCACGAGCGACGACGGCCGCTGAGTGTCCACCCCGGATCAGTCCGCGAACGCCGCCGCCACGCGGGAGCGGAGGGCCTCGATCTGGTCGCCTTCGTAAAGCGGAAACGCCCACGTCCGTTCGGCGGCAATGTCGGCATCGCCGACGCGTTCGGAGGCGGACTCGGCCGCGGCTTGCAGCGTGCGCAAACGCTCGCCGTGCGCGTCCCGCGTGCGTGCGAGCAGGGCGTGCATGTCGCGGTACAGCGGCTTGGCGTCCAGCCCGGCCCGCTTGATCCGCCGGATCTCGGCGACCATGCCCTGCTTGGCCGCGTCGGCGGTCGGGTCGTCGAGCAGACGCGGCTCGTGCCGCGCCCGGTGCGCCAGCCACTGGGCGCGCCGGAGTTCGGCAGGCGACGGGCCGGCGTTCTCGATCCGCAGACGGAGTGTGGCGGTGGCCACGACCGACGGCGCCAGCCGCACGTCTCCGCCCAGCCACGACGACAGCCACCGCTCGGTGATGCGGTCGTAGCCGTGGTGCGCGCCCGCTCTCTCTCCCGCCGTCCCCCCCCCCCCACCACCACCACCCGTCCCGTGAATGAACAGGTCACACCCCGCCCATCGCAGCAGCCCGGTCATCAGCAGGGCGCGGGGTGAGAAGTGCTCCACCGGCGTTGAGCCCAGGTCCGCCACCATCGCACGCCGGCGGCGGGCGCCCATCCCGGGGCCGATCACCCACAGCGGCAGCTCTCCCGGCGCGAGCGGCTGGACACGCTCGTGCGAGTGGGCGGCCACGGCGGCGTTGTACTCGCGTGTGCACGCGTCCGGGTCGCTCCGCATCCGGTCGAGCACGCCTGCGAAGAGGCTCGTCCGGGTGATGGCGCACGAGAGCAGCGTCACGCCCGGCGATCGAACGACGGGCCGGAGCAGGTCGGCGAGCGCGCCCGCGACTTGTTTGGCCGCGCAGGGGGTCTGCGCGTGCCGGCTCACCGCCTCGCGGATGGCCTCAATGCCCGCCCCAACGCCCGGCGCGGCCCACACTTCGCCGTCATTGAGCGCTGGCGCGGGCCCTGGACGCAGCGCGGGTTGACGCGAGGTCGGGATGTCGCCGTGCTCACGCTCACCGGAGGGATCGATCGCCCACGTCTCGACGCGCAGCCGCCGCTGACCGTTGCTCGCGCCCGCACGCCGAACGGGCAACCGCACGAGGCCCGGCGGGTTGGTGTCCTGATCGACGACGACCCACGCCGCGGCCGCGCCCGTCAGCCCGACCAGCGCATCGGCCGCGAGGTATTTGGCGAGGATGCCGGGGTGCCAGACCTGGGCCTGATGGCCGGTCATCACCACGGGCCGATCGATGGGCAGGCCGAGCTCGCGCCGGAAGGCCGCGGCGGCGGTGGGCCGAGCGGCGGCGAACTCGGACATCGCGGCCACCCACCGAGCGGGTTCGGGGCGGATGATCGGCGTGGCGTCGGGGCGTGGTTCGGTGGCTCGCTGATCCGGAGCGGTCATTGGGTGATCGATCGTGCGCCTCAGCACAAGCTTAGTCGCGTGCACGTCGGGGGCCGCCGCGGATTGTCGGCCTCGACCCCAGCTCCAGTTCACGCTGAACGACCCGCCCGCCCCTCATTCGCACCCGCACCCCGCGACCACGCCCATCAGCGCCGAGTGCGGCAGTCGGTCGCGGCACCGCCCCAACTCGCAGTGCAGCACGCGTCGGTAGTGGCCCATGCGCACCGCGGGGTCGTCGAGCGGCCCGCCGAAACTCCGGTTGGGGTCGTTGTAGATCAGTTTCACCGGCGCCTCGCGGATGCGCATGCCGTGCGCGACCGCCTGCACCCAGAACTGCATGGGGAATGCGTAGCCATCCTCCGTCAGTCGCAGCCTGCGGATCGCGTCCACGCGGTACGCCTTGAAGCCGCAGAACGAGTCGGTCAGACTCAGGCCCAGCCGCCGGTTGATCTCGCCCGTGATCTCGGTATTGATACGCCGGCGGTCGGGCGGCGGGTTCCCCTCCGCGTCGGCGCCCTCGCTCATGTATCGCGAGCCGCTGACCACGTCCGCGGCGTCGTCGCCGATCCGTCGGCTCTCGCGCACAAACATCGGGATCGATTGCGGCTCGTGCTGCTCGTCGCAGTCCATCGTGATGACCCAGTCGAACCGGTGCAGGCCGGCCCAGCTGAACGCATCCCGCATCGAGCGCCCATACCCGCGGTTGACCGCGTGGCGGATGACGTCGACCGGGAACTTGGGCAACAGCGAAGGCGTGCGGTCGGTCGAGCCGTCGTCGATCACCAGCACGTCGTCCACGTATTCGAGCACGTGCGCCAGAACACGGGAGACGTACTTCTCCTCGTTGTAGACCGGAATGGCGATGAGCGTGCGCATGTCCCGGCGGGCCTCTGCAAATGGTCGGGCGGTCATGCCTCCGCACGCCCGGCGGAAATGGGTCCGTCGCGAGTGTAGCCCTCCGCCCCACCCTCCCCCACCCTACTCCGTCGGGTGGTTCGGAGCCGGTGTCTGCGGCAGTTTGGGCAGGGCCTTGAACGCGGCGAACCCGAACGGGTGCTCGTCCGCGTCTTCCTTTTCGCCCGCCGCCTCATCCGCCTCCGCCTCCGCCTGCTGGATGCGAGAGAGCAGTTCCGGCGTGAGTTCGTGGAATCCGCGGACCTCGGGCACCGGCAGCGTGAACACCTCGCCTTCGGGCGTTGCGATGCGGAAAACCGTCATCTGCACGGCCAGCGACGCCTGCTGATCGGATCGGCTGCCGCGCACGGAGTATCCGAACACGGGTGTGACCTGGGCGATCGGGATGCGTTCTCCCGCGCGGGTGAGCACGGCGAAGCGCCCGTCGAGCAGTTCGGGGCGTTTCCCGGCCGCGACCATGAGCCCCGAGAGCATCTCGCGGACGACGTTCTGCCAGAAGATGTCTCGAAGGGCCGTGAGTTGGGCGGGGTCGAACACCGCCTCGGGCGGCTGGGGCTTGCCGCTCGACGCGGCCTCGGCTCGGCGCGCGGAAGGGGCCGGCACGAGCGGCTTGGCGTCGGACTTGCCCTTGCCCGGTTCGGACATGCCGGACGATAGACCAGAGCGTCGCGCCGAGCAGCGGGGGCCTCAATCCGTGAGTCTCGCCGCCCGGTTGCGCAGGCTGGTCAACGCCTCGCGTCGCGTTTGGAACGCGTCGTTCCAGATGAAACTCAGCCGCGTCGCGGCCACGCCCACCGGTGACCGGCCCGGCGGAGCGGCGCAAAGCAGTTCGGGGTACTCGGCCGTGAGCGCCTCGATCCCGAGCAGCCGCTTACCGGCATCCTCCGCGAGCGTGGCCGCTTGTGCGCCCGCCCGCTCGCGCTGGCGGGCCGCGTCGTACCCGCGGAGGTGCTCCGCCTCGTCGAGCGACTTGTCGAGCCGCTCGCGCGCCGCGTCGATCTCCGCAAACTCGCGCGTCAACCGCGCCCGGGCGTCGGCGAGCCCGCTGCGCAGCTCGCGCCGCGTCAGCGGTCGCGGCAACACGTGCCGAGCGGCGATGATCTGCCCGACGTCTTTCGCTCGCCCCGCGGCCAGGCCCACGCCCACGGCGGTGCCCGCATCCATACGAAGCCGCATCGCCCCCGAATCCACGCTCACGCCCGTCGCGGGTTCAACCAACGCGCCCACGGCGGCGACACCCTGCCGCACGGGGTCCTCGGAAGTGATACGCAGCGGCGAAGCCGCGCCGGCCGGCGCGTGCACGATCCACAGCGGTTGCCCCGGCAATGGCAGCGCCGACGCGAGCAGCGGATCGGCCGCCCGGGCGTTGAGCCGCCCCCAAATCACGCCCTGCAAGTCTCGCTCGGCCTGCTCGCGATTGACCGCGACGGCCGCGGGCTCCAGCTCACGCGCCTCATCCGCGGGATCGTGGGCGATCTCGGTCTTGAGGCCGGTGTAGCACCGATCGGCCGCGACGGCGATCGCGGCCGCCCCCGTGCCGACGCGCCCGTCCTCGGGGTCGTTGAGCCACACGATCCACGCGATGGGCTTGGCCGCGCCCGACGCCGAGCCGAGCCCACCGGTGTTCGCCGCGGAGATCAGCCCGGCGACGACGTCGGTCCGCCAGCGGTTGGCGCCGATCTCGAGCACGAGCAACTCGATGTGCTCGCTGCGAAGGTGCGCGACCTCCTCGGCAAACTGACTCACCAGGCGCGTGTTGTCGAGGTCCCCTTCCAATCGAAGGTGGCAGACCTTGAGTCTCTCGGCGGGTACAGGCGTGGTAGCGTTCGGCGCGCCCTCGTGCGCCGTAGGCGTCGGCTGGCGGGCCGGCGCGGGCACGGCCGCAACCGATCCGAAGCCGCAGGACAAAGTGATGATCGCGCGGGCGAGGACGTGCATCGCGTGGGACCCCGGGTCGGGCCACGTCCCTGCGGCCGGCGGGGTGAGCGTAACCGCGGCCGACTGTGCCCGCAAGGCCGCCGGCGGGGAGAGGGGGATTGGAGAAGCTCCCGGCGTACCGGGCGGCAACGGCTCCCTAACGTTGCTCCCCATGACCACGCCGCACCCCGCTTCAGATCCGGGAACTTGCCCGGTCACCCGATTCGCCCCCTCACCGACGGGCCACCTGCACATCGGCGGAGCCCGGTCGGCGTTGTTCTGCTGGGCCTACGCCAAGTCTCACGGCGGGCGGTTCATGGTTCGGATCGAGGACACCGATCAGGCCCGGTCCAGCGAAGAATCGGCCCGCGGCATCCTCGAAGACCTCGCCTGGCTCGGCATCGAGTGGGACGACGGGCCGAAACTCACGCTGGCGGACGGGCGCGTGATCGGCGCAGACGCTCGCGATGTCGGCCCGTACTTCCAGGCCCAGCGCGTGGCGATCTATCAGCGATACCTGCGGCAACTGGTCGAGAGCGGGCGGGCCTACCCGGCGTTCGAGAGCAGCGAGGAGTTGGAAATCAAACGAAAGGCCGCCGTCGCGGCCAAGCAGACCTACCGCTACGACCGCGCGGCTTATCACCAGCATCCCACGCCCGAGGCAAGGCTCGCGCGAATGGCCGGGGCCGACGCCGCGGGCGAGCCGTACGTGCTGCGGTTCCATGCGCCGCACGAACAGATCGTCGTACACGACCTGGTGCTGGGCGACGTGAAGATCGCGCCCGGCGAGCTCGACGACTTCGTCATCTGCAAGGCCGACGGGTTCCCGACCTACCACTTCGCCGTGGTCGTGGACGATGAGACGATGGGCGTGACGCACGTGATGCGGGCGCAAGAGCACCTGTACAACACGCCGCGTCACGTCGCGCTGCAGCACGCGCTGGGCTTCCGCACCCCGGTGTACGCGCACATGCCGCTCATCTTCAACATGGACGGCAGCAAGATGAGCAAGCGCGACAAGGCCAAGTACGCCCGCAAGGCCGCCAAGGACGCGATGGCCAAGGACAAATCCATCACCGCGGCGTCGCTGGCCGACGCGACCGGCCTCGGCGAGAAGTCGATCGCCGATTTCCTCGCCGCCGAGAGCGACAGCCTCGACACCGCCGCGGCCGTCGCCCGCCACTTCCGGCTCACGCTCCCCGAGATCGAGGTGTGGGACTTCCGGCGCAACGGCTACGTGCCCGAGGCGATCGTCAACTTCGTCTCGCTCCTGGGTTGGAACCCGGGGATGAAGACGCCCGACGGCAAGGACCTGGAGAAGTTCGATCGCGCCTTCCTGGCCGAGCACTTCTCCATTGAGCGGATCGGCAAGCAGAACGCCAAGTTCGACCGCGCCAAGCTGATCGCCTTCAACGGCGACTACCTGCAGCAGATGAGCAACGAGAAGTTCTCACGGCGATTCACGGTCTGGTGTCAGGAGAACGAGCCCGAGACCCACGCGCGAATCGCCGCCCTCGCGCCGGCCACGCGCGACATCTTGCTCCGCATGGCCCAACCCCGCTGCAAGGTGCTGCGCGACGCCCTCAAGGTCGTCGAGTTCGCCCTCACACCCGACGACACGATCGTCTTCGACCCCTCGGCCGTCGAGAAGAACCTCACCGCCGCCGGTGGCGAGGGCCTGTCCATCCTGCGCGATTTTCGCGAGGTCTTGTCAAGCATCGAGCCCTTCGACCCCCCCACGCTCCACGCCGCGATGGAAGCCTTCGCGGCCCGCCGCCTCCCGCCCGACCCGGCGGGAAAATCCACGATCGGCAAGCTCGCCCAGCCGATCCGCGTCGCGCTCACGGGCACGGCGGTGAGCCCGCCGCTGAACGAAGCGATGGCCGCGCTGGGACGGGCCAGCGTGCTGGCACGGATCGAAAGGGCCATCTCGCGGCACGCATAACCGACCTGAACGCGGGATCGGGTGTGATGTCTCCTCGCTCCTCCGTGTTCATGGACTGATTGTCAAACACCCACGGATAAAGAGCAGATGATCTCCAAGACACCTTGCGCCCGCTCGGGCCGCGGGGTGCTGCGTTTCAGCCCGAGCAGGGCTCGCCGACCGGCTCCTCGCGGCGGCGTACCGAATCTCAAGGCCGAGAATGGTGACGCCGCTACGGCGGGCCGCGATCCCATTGTGGCTGACCGTGCCAACCGTGTGCCGGTTCGACGATCGGGGTCTGCCACCGGGGAACGCCTTGCCACCCTGCAAGAACCTCTTGAAATCACTCAAATCAATGGTTGCCGTCGCGTCCCCTCCGCTGGTACTCTGCGGCTGCGCGATCCCGGGCCGCTCTCTTCAGGTTGCACGCCGTGATGGACTTCACCGAATCGGATGCGAACGCCGCCCCCCTCGCGAAGGGACTGACCTCGCAAGACCTCGCCGCTCACCTCTACTCCGACCTCCGCGTCATCGCCCGCAAGGTCATCAGGGAGCGACGTTGCCCCGGCCTCCTCCAGACCACCGCGATCATGCACGAGGCCTGGATCCGATTGCGCCGGTACGAGCATCTGGAGCAGGCCGAAGCCCGCGACGAGTTCCTTCGCGTCGCCGCGGCCGCCATCCGGTCCGTGCTCGTCGATGAGGCTCGACGAGAGGGCAGCGACAAACGTGGAGGCGGCTGGCGGCGAATAAGCCTTGGCGCGGATACCACCATACCGGACAGGGGCGAGCGCTGGATCGACCTGCTCGACCTGGACGTGGCCCTCGGCTCGCTTGCTGAAATCGACCAGCGCCGCTCCCGCGTCGTCGAGATGCGGTTCTTCGGCGGGTTGACCATGCCCGAGATCGCCCGCGCGCTGGATGTCTCGCTCCGCACTGCCGAGGGCGAGTGGCAGCTCGCCCGCGCCTGGCTGCGTGCCCGGCTCAGCCTTCAATCGCAAGGGGATGGCATGTGAACGCGGCGCTCGAGTCACGGGCCGCCGAGGTGTTCCTGGCCATCGCCGACCTGCCGCCGTCCGACCGCGATCGGTGCCTGGCGAGCACGCCCGACGCTCCCCAGGGCCTGATCGCCTGGGTGCGTACGCTGCTTGCCGCGTCGGACTCGAACCGTGACGGCTTCCTCGAGCGGCCCGCCGTCGGCACAGGCTTCTCGGTGGCCAGGTCCATCGATCCTGACCCCATCGAGACTCCACTTCCAGACTCCGCGCCCGCATGCCCCGAGATGATCGGGCCGTACAGGGTTGTGCGCACGATCGCCGAGAACGACTTCACGTCGGTCTACTTGTGTCACCAGGACGCACCGATCCGGCGAACCGCGGCGGTCAAAGTGCTGCACTCTCTGCTGCACCGGCGCGGGCTGCTCCAACGGTTCGAGTGGGAGCGGCAGGTGTTCGCCTCGCTCCAGCACCCCAACATCGCGCAGTTCTACGACGCCGGCGCCACCGAGTCCGGCGCCGTGTATTTCTCGATGGAGTTCATCGAAGGCCGCAACATCACCGATTTCTGCGAGCAACGCCCGCTCTCCGTTCAGGACCGCTCACGGTTGTTCCTTCAGGTCTGCGCGGCCGTCGAGCACGCTCACCAGCACGGCGTCATCCACCGCGACCTCAAACCCGCCAACATCCTCGTGCAGACCGACGCCGACGGGAACGGGCGCGTAAAGGTCATCGACTTCGGCGTCGCCAAGACCCTCAACGCCGAAGTGAGCCCGGCCGCGACACTCGCGGGCCAGCTCATCGGCACGTTCGCGTACATGAGCCCCGAGCAGCTCGTCGGGCGGCCGGAAGGCGTGGACACGCGCACGGACGTGTTCTCGCTGGGCCTGGTGCTCTTCGAGATGCTCACGGACCGGGCCGCACGCCAAATCGCCACCGGCACGATCGGCGATGCCGGAAACAACCGCCCCACGGGCCCCGCGTGGACCGGCCCGCCCCTCGACGCGGCGCTCGACTCGGCCCTTGACGAGGACCTCGCCCGCATCATCGCCAAGGCCACGCGGCACGCACGCGAGGCTCGCTACGCGAGCGTGGCCGAGTTCCGCGGGGATATCGAGCGCTTCCTGAGCAACCGTCCCATCGCGGCCCGTCCGCCCAGCATCGCCTATCGCACGCGGAAGTTTGTTCGGCGTCACCGTGCCGGTGTCGCGGCGGGCGTGCTGCTGCTGTGCGCCGCCGCGGCGACGCTGGTAGTCGTCTGGCACGCACGCACACAGCGGCTCGACTTGGCGGTCCAACTCGCGGAGGCGTGGTTCGAGGAGACCCGCGTCATGCAGAGCACGATCGGCGAGGCGTCCCTGCGCGGGCCCGCGCTCAAGCGGCTCTCGGCCCAGGTGGACGCGTTCAGCCAGATCGCGCCCGAAGACCCCCGCATCCGCGCGATGCAGGCGTCGGCCCTGACCGAGCTCGGCTACGTCGCCATCGATGCCCACGACCTCGACGCGGCGGACCGGGCATTTGCGCAGGCCCTTCACATCCGCACCGCGCTGGCGGACGACAACCCCCGCGACAACAACGCCCAGATGCAACTCTCGCTCGCCACCGTGCGAATCGGCGACGTCGCCGGTGAACGGGGTGATGTCGCCGGTCGACTGAAATGGTCGTTGCGGGCCATGCGGATCGATGAGTCGCTGCTGGAGCGCATCCCCACCAACACGCACGCCCTGAGCAACCTGGGCTGGAGCTACGACCGCCTGGGCAATATGGCCCTCCAACTAAATGACCTCGCACGGGCCGAAGGCTACAAGCTCCGCGCGGCGGAGGTCTTCGACCGTTTCGCCCGACTGGGCCCATCCGCCGAGGCTCTGCGCGGCCGTGCAACCGCACGCCTGTCCCTCGCTGAGATCTATGACCTTTGGAAGCGAATCCCGGAGGCCTCCGAGCAAGCCCGGCTCGCCATGCAGGACGCCAAGGCGGCCGCCGAACTCAGCCCGGCCGACAGGTTCGTGCTTCAGGTGCTGGTGTATTCCGAGTTTCGCTGTGCCGTCTACTCCCGGCTCGCCCACCGTCCGAGCCTGACGCTGCAAACCTCCCTCGACGCCGTGGACCACGCCGAACTCCTGCTCTCGATCGCTCCGAAGGATCCCGCGTTCCAGCGGCTGCTCGGGCACGCACTGCTCGACGCCGCTCGCCACGCCTCCGAGGCCGGTCGATCCGAGCTTGTGGTTCCTCTCGCGGAGCGTGCCCGCAAGGCCACCAACCTTTCCCTTGAGTACGGACCGGCCGACGAAGAGCATTTGAAGATGCTGGATGAGGCCAAGCACCTCATCGAGGCCGCGCAGGGTGGGTCCCCGTGAGCCGCAATCATGTGAACGTATCCGGTACCGTGGTAGAGCCGGCTTTGCGGCTCCGCCACGGTCCGTGGCTCAAGAGTGTTCGGCCGCGGAGCCGGCCGATTTGGGCAGGATGCCCAAGCCACGGTGGAATGCCCAAGCCACGCGTCAGGACTTCAACAGGCGTTCCAGGAAGTGGATATCGATCCCGCCCTCCTGGAACGACGCGTTCTCCATCAGCCGGCGCTGGAGGGGGATGGTCGTCTTGATCGGCTCGATCTTGAACTCCCGCAGGGCGCGGCTCATGCGGATGATCGCCTCGCGCCGCGTCGGCGCGTGCACGAGCAGCTTGCCGATCATGCTGTCGTAGTTCGTCGGCACGGTGTACCCCGTCACGACGTGCGAATCGAGCCGCACGCCCGGGCCGCCCGGCGGCTCGTACCGGGTGATCTTCCCGGGGCTGGGCATGAAGTTGCGGTCCGGATCCTCGGCGTTGATGCGGCACTCGATCGCGTGCCCGTGGACCCGCACGTCGCCCTGGCGGATACCGACCTTCTCGCCGGCCGCAACACGGATCATCTCCTTGACGATGTCCACGCCGGTGATGAGCTCGGTGACGGGGTGCTCCACCTGCACGCGGGTGTTGACCTCGAGCATGTAGAAGTTGTGCTCACCGTCCATGAGGAACTCGACGGTGGCCGCGCCGGAGTATTTGGCCTTCTGGATGAGCCTGGCCGCGGCCTCGCACACACCCTCGCGCTTCTTGGGATCGATGTGGGGGCCCGGGGCCTCTTCGATCACTTTCTGGTGGCGGCGCTGCATCGAGCAGTCGCGCTCGAAGAGGTGGATCGCCCCGCCGTGCTTGTCGCCCAGGCACTGCACCTCGACGTGGCGAGCGTGCTCGAGAAACTTCTCGATGAACACCGCCCCATTGCCGAACGCGGCCTGGGCCTCCTGGCTGGCGTTGCGCAGGTTGGTGCGGAGCGCAACCTCGTTGTGGCAGACGCGCATGCCGCGCCCGCCGCCGCCGGCCGCGGCCTTGATGATGACCGGATAGCCGATCTTCCCGGCGATCGTGCACGCCTCCTCCTCGTCCTCGATCGCGCCGGGCGAGCCGGGGAAGATGGGCACGCCGGCCTCTTTGGCCGCGTTCTTGCACGCGACCTTGTCGCCCAATCGGGCCATCGCCTCGGGGCTGGGGCCGATGAACTCGATCTTGCAGTCGCGACACACCTGCGCAAACTCGGCCCGCTCGGAGAGGAAGCCGTAGCCGGGGTGGATGGCGTCGACGTTGGCGACCTCGGCCGCGGCGATGATCCGCGAGATGTTGAGGTAGCTCTCCTTGCTCGGCCCGGGCCCGATGCAGATGGCCTCGTCGGCCAGATCAAGGTAAGGAGCGCCGCGATCGGCCTCGGAATACACGCACACCGCCTCGATGCCCATCTCGCGGCATGCGCGGATGATGCGGAGGGCGATTTCGCCGCGATTTGCGATGAGAATTCGGCTGAACATTGCGGTGGGCACCGGGCACCAGGCATCGGGCACCAGTCGGTTCTGGTGGCGGGTTTGGTCACGCGCACTGGTGCCTGGTGCCCAGTGCCGGATGCCTGCTCGCTAACTCGGCCTCACGAGGAACAACTGCTGCCCATACTGCACGGCCTGGCCGCTGGAAACCAGCACGCGCTCGATCGTCCCAGCCGACTCGGCCTTGATCTCGCTGAAGACCTTCATCGCCTCGATCAGGCACACGGTGGTGTCGGGACCGACGGTCGCGCCGGCCGTCACGAACGCGGGCGCTTCAGGATTGGGGGAGAGATAAACCGTGCCGACCATCGGGCTGGTCACGGGAACCAGACCAGCGGTATCGATCGTGCCCGAACCCGCGGGGGTCGATCCGCCCTCGCTGCCGGTCTCGGTGTCGCCGGCCACGGGTGCGGGCGCGGCGTAGGCCGGCACCGCCACCGGGGCATGGTGAATGACCGGCGCCGCCTGACCGCCGCGCTTGATGGTCACCGTCTCCTGCTGGTCCTGCAGGTCCAGTTCGGAAAGGTCGTTCTCAACCATCAGGCGGACGAGTTCTTTGAGCTTTCGGATGTCGATCATGGTGTGTGTCCGGAGCGACGGGGCGGCTCGTCGTCGCCGCTGTTCAACCCAATGTGCTCCACTCAAGGTCCTTGGGGAGGGTGCAGAGGTTCTCCGCCCCGGTCTGGGTGATGACGTAGTCGTCCTCGATCCGCACGCCGCCGACCCCGGGCAGATAGATACCCGGCTCGACCGTGACGACCATCCCCGGGGTGAGCTTCACCGGCGCGAGCATGTTGGTCAGACGCGGCTCTTCGTGCCCGTTGAGCCCGATGCCGTGCCCGAGGCCGTGCCCGAAGAAGTCGCCGTACCCGTGCCGGGTGATGTGCCTGCGGGCGATCTCGTCGATCTCCACAGACGACTTGCCCGGCCCGAGCGCCGCGGCCGCCGCCAGTTGGGCATCGAGCACAATCCGAAAGATCTCTCGCACCTTCGCCGGCCACTTGCCCAGGGAGAATGTCCGGGTCAGGTCGCTGTGGTACCCGCGGTACACCGCTCCCCAGTCGATCAACACGGGCTTGCCGGAGGCGACCTTGCGGGGCCCGGGCCGGTAATGCGGCAGGCTGCTGTTGGGCCCGGCGGCGACGATCGTCTGGAACCCCGGCTCGGACGAGCCGCGGGTCTTCATCTCGGCCTCCAGCCGTGCGGCGATCTCCAACTCCGTCTGGCCCGGCTTGATGGTGGGCAGCACCGCCTCCAGCGCGGCCTCCTGGAGTTTGGCCGCCTTGCGGATCAGCCCGATCTCGAAGTCGTCTTTGATCACCCTCTGCCGGGCGACCAGGCCGGTGGTATCGGCCAGCCGACCCTTGCCCCCGGCACCCAGCCGTCGGGCGATGGTTGCTTTCTCGGCGATGGTCATGTGCTCGGCCTGCACCCCGACTCGGGCATCGCCACCGGTGTCTCCTTGAGCCAGAAAAGCCAGCAGCACCTCGGCCACGGCCTCGGTCATCGAGTTGGAGCGGATGAACACGCGCGCGGTCTTGGCGGCCTCAACCGGTTCCAGCTCTTCCTTGTACCGAAAGTCTGAGATCAGGGTGGGAACCGCCGCGCGGGACATACCCAGCTCGGCCGGGACAAGTAGATAGCTGTCTCCACCAAGGAAGCCCGTGAGGTACCCCACGTCCTTCGGGTTGGTGACCAGCAGCGCCGCGACTCCGCCCGAGAGGCCGCGCAGGGCCTCGGCGAGCCGACCCAGCCGCTGCGCGTGGGGCGGCTCGGTCAGTTTCTCGGCGCGGCCGGCACGCTTGGGGGCGTCCCGGCGCGGGGAGGGTGGGGCGGCTTTGGACATAGGGCCCAGATGATACCGACTTCGCGTCAAATCCGGGTAGACTCTCGCCCGATGCCCGCGACCGACGCCCCCTCACCGCCGAAGCCACACACCGCGGCGGCATGGACGTCGGCGGTCTGGCCGATCGCGGCATCGGTGTTGTTGCTGGTCGCGATTGTGTGGATCGTGCTGATCCCGACGGCGTACGTCGCGATCGATACGCTCGGGCACACCCGAGCGGCATCGGGTGCGGCGTGGGACACCGTCAAGCGGGTCGCAACGCTGCAAATTGTTGTCAATACAGTGGTTTACGCGCTGGTGATCGGAGTGGCCGCGGTGCTCGCCGCCCTGCCCGCCGCGTGGCTGCTCGGCCGGCTTTGGACCGGCTCGCGGCGTTCGGGCGGCGGCGCGTGGATCGGCCTGATCGCCAGCCCGCTGCTCCTGCCGAGCTACCTCGCCTACGCGGGTTGGGGGCTCCTGCGCGGACCGAACAGTTGGCTGGGCGATTTTTTGGCTAGGCAGAGCCCGGCCTGGTCGCTCTGGGCGGACAAGGTCTCGGCCGTTTGGGGCATGACGCTCTGGGTTTGGCCACTGGCCGCACTGGTCATGGCGGCGTCGGTCCGAAAGATGTCGCCGGAACTCCCCGAACTGGCGCGCCTCGACGCTCCGTCGTGGCGCGGACGCGTGCTCGCCCTGGCCACCGAGCTTCGCTCAGGGCTGCTCGCGGCCGCTGGGCTGGTGGTGTTGCTGACGCTGGGCTCGGCGATCCCCCTGAACGTGGCTCAGGTGCCGACCTACGCGATCCAGCTCTGGGCGGTGATGCTGCTCACGCCTGACACCACGGGGATCTGGCTCGCTTCCATCCCACTCCTACTGATCGCGGCTGCGGCTGCGTGGCTGATCGTCCGGGTTGTGGAGCGGCGGTTGATGTGGGTACCCGAATCCGGGGGAGGTCCGGCGATCGAAGGCGGTCGGCGCTCGCGCTGGGCACGCTGGGGCACGGTGGCGGTCTGGCTGCTCTCGGTGGTGGTGCCCTTGGGGATTTTCGCCTGGAGCCTAGGCGACTGGCGGTCCGTGCCGATGTTTTGGCGGACCAGCGGTCTGGGAGTAGCGCAAAGTTTGCGCATTGCCGGGGTGTGTGGCGGTGCGGCGACAGTCCTCCTCTTAGCAACCTGGCTCGCGGTGGACCTGGGCGGTCGGCGCGGACGAGCGATCGCACGCGCCACGCTGGGCGGGTTCCTCTTTTCCGGGATCGTCCCCGGCGTGCTGGTTGGGGCGTGCATGAGTTCCGCGTGGAACAGCCTCGCGCTGAGCGGCCTGGTTTCGGGCGTCTGGCTGGTCGTGTTCACGCACCTGGCCCGGTTCGGGTTCGTGGCGGTGCTGGGAGGTTGGTGGTTGGCGTCGGTTCAATCGCGGGAGCAGCGGTGGAACCGCGAGCTGGACGGTGGCGTGACGCTCGCGGCGTGGAGCATGGTCACGCTCCGGCCGCAGGCGGCGACGGTGGCGGGGTTCGCCCTCGCCGTGGGCGCTCTGTCGTTCCACGAGATCGAGTCGACGGTGTACGTTCTCCCCCCCGGACTGGCCAACCTTCCCCAACAGTTGCTCGACTTCTTGCATTATGCTCGGGACGAGCAGTTGTCGGCGGCGGCGGTCAACATGCTGGGCGTGGGGACGCTGGTGGCCATCGGGGCGGCGTGGCTGATCTCGGAGGGTTCGCGGGCCCGGTTTGTCCGGCGCGACACAGAAATGCAACGGAAAGAGCGGGAATAGGTTACGTTGTCCTGAGAATGAGCGTGTCGATGCCGCGAACAAACAGAGCACGAGGCCGGAACAGAGCGCGCGGACGTCGCGCCCTGCATGGTGTGGCCGTCGCCAGCGCGGCGACGGCGTGCCTCCTGCTCTCGGCGTGCGGCGGGGCGCCGCCGCAGCCGGGTGAACCCATCAAGGCGGACGCGACGCTCGGGGGGCTCGGCGACACGCCCGGCCGGTACGCCATCCCGAGGGCGATCGATGCCTCGATCGACGGCAAATCGCTGTGGGTGATCGACCGCAGCGCCCGCGTACAGAAGATTGACACGAAGACGGGGCGTTGCCTGGTGATGTGGAAGATGCCCGAGTGGGCGCTGGGCAAACCGTGCGGGTTCTGCGTGGCCCCCGGCCCCGACGCGGCCGGGAACTGGTGCGACGAACTTCTCTATATCGCGGACACGCATTACCACCGAGTGATGATCTTCAAGCCGCCGCCGACGCCGCCGCCGGGCGCCGACGTCGATCCGGAGGCGAAGGCCGAGCTCGTCGCCAAGTTCGGCGAGTACGGACAGGGGCCGGGGCAGTTCATCCTTCCGACCGACGTCGCGGTGCTGCTGCGTCCGGACGGCCAGAGCGTGGAGCGGATCTACGTCGCGGAATACGGCGGGCACGACCGGATCAGCGTGTTCGACGGCTCGCACAAGTTCCTGTTTTCGTTCGGCGAATGGGGACTGAGCACGGCGACCAAAGCGCTGGACGACACGCGGGTGGTGTTCGCACGCCCGCAGAGCCTGCTGATCGAGACCGTGGCGGGCGCGCGGGAGCTGATCGTGACGGATTCGGCGAACCACCGGATCGGCCGGTTGACGCTCGACGGGAAGCTGATCGGGTGGATCGGCTCGCCCGCGACGATGGGCGACGCGCCGGGCGCGTTTCGATACCCGTACGGACTTGCGAGCCTGGGCGACGGGACGGTGATGGTGGCCGAGTTCGGGAACAACCGCGTGCAGCACATCCGGCTCTCGACCGGGGCGAGCCTGGGCTGCTGGGGCCGCGCCGGGCGGCACGACGGGGAACTGGCCGAACCCTGGGCGGTGGCGGTGATGGGAGACGAAGCGTTTGTGGTTGACACGGGCAACAACCGGATATTGGCCTTTCCCGCACCGAAACGCCGCGGATGAGCCCGGCGAGCACAACGACCATCGCACGACACGCCGGGAACCCCGAACCGTCACTACCTAACCGCCTTCATGACCCTCGCCGCGTTCCATATCGGGCCCGTGCAGTTTGACCAGCCGGTCTGGCTGATCCTGCTGCCGATCTGCATCGTGCTGGTGCTGTGGATCGGCCGGCAGACGCTCAGCGGCATGGGTACGGCGTCGCGCCGCGTGGCGATGGCGGTGCGGATCATCGTGATCGCGCTGATCGTCGGCGCGATCGCCCGGCCGTACTGGCGGCGGGAGAGCAGGACGGTCAACGTCGTGGTGATCCGCGACACGAGCGACTCGGTGCGCCGGCCGTGGACACAGGCGGGGGCACCCGCGGGCTCGGCGGCCCCGACCGACATGGTGCGCGAGGGAGAGCTCTTCATCCGCGACGCGGCGCGCACCGCCAAGGCCGACGACCTGATCAGCATCGTGACGGCGGCGCGCAAGAGTTATGTGCAGGTGCTGCCCGTCCCGCCGCGCGAAGGCCGGCCCGACAGCGAGCCCACGGGCGACACCGATTCGACCAACCTCGCCGAGGGCGTGACGCTGGCGATGGCGATCATGCCCGGAAACGCCGCGAACAGGCTGCTGCTGATCTCCGACGGCAACCAGACGGCGGGCGACCTGAGCGCGGCGGCGAGGGCGGCCAAGGCGGCGGGCGTGCCGATCGACGTGCTGCCGCTGAAATACAAGTTCGACCGCGAGATCATGGTCGACCGGATCGCGGTACCGGCGACGGCGCGGATGGGGCAGAACGTCAACCTGAAGGTGCTGATCACGTCGCTCAAGCCTGCGACGGGCACGCTGAACCTGCTGATCAACGGCGAGACGGTGGACCTGGACCCCGACAGCGACGCGCTGGGCCGGCGCGTGGCGCTGGAGGCGGGGATGAACGCGGTGCCGATCCCGATATCGCTGCCGCGTCCGGGCCCGCAGAAGTTCGAGGCGGTGTTCTCGCCCGACAACCCGGCGGACGACTCGATCGTGCAGAACAACCGCTCGATGGCGGTGACGTTTGTGCAGAGCGAGGGGCGGGTGCTGGTGCTGGCGCCGTCGGCCGACGAGGTAGCGCCGCTGCTGCACGTGCTCGAGGAGTGCAAGATCGCGGCGGAGCTGCGCGACCCGGACTCGGCCCCCAAGAGCACCGAGGAGTGGGCCGGGTACGACGCGGTGGTGATGGCGGACACGCCTGCGTACCACTTCAGCCAGCAGCAGCAGGAGGACCTCAAGGCCTACGTGCACGACCTGGGCGGCGGGCTGGTGATGATCGGCGGGCCGGAGAGCTTCGGCGCCGGCGGGTGGATCGGCTCTCCGCTGGCCGACGCGCTGCCGATCAAGCTGGAGCCGCCGCAGAAGCGGCAGATGCCGCGCGGCGCGCTGGCCCTGATCATGCACTCGTGCGAGATGCCGCAGGGCAACTACTGGGGCAAACAGGTGGCGCTGGCGGCCGTGAGCCGGCTCTCCCGGCAGGACCTGGCGGGGATCCTCGAGTACAGCTTCGGCACGGGCGACACGTGGGTGTACCCGCTGAGCGAGGTCGGCAACCGCGCGGCGGTCAACCGCGCGATCAACAGCCTGACCTACGGCGACATGCCGAGCTTCGACAACATCACCTCGATGGCGGTAGGCCAGCTCAAGAAGGCCGACGCGGGGATGAAGCACATCATCATCATCTCCGACGGCGACCCGCAGGCTCCCAACGCGGGGCTGCTGGCCGAGTGCAAGCAGGCCAAGATCTCGATCTCGACGGTGCTGGTGTACCCGCACGACCGCAGCGCCAACGGGCCGTTTGTGAGCGCGATGCGCAACGTCGCCCGGCAGACGGGCGGGCGGTGCTACGTGATCGTGGACGAGGGCGAGTTCGCCAAACTGCCCGAGATCTTCATCAAGGAAGCGCAGGTCGTGAAGCGCTCGCTCATCTGGGAGGGCCACCCCTTCCAGCCGACCGTCGTCAACGCCGTGAGCGAGCCGATGCGCGGGCTGGGCGGGGCCGTGCCGCCGATCGGCGGCTACATCGTCGCGGCCGACCGTGAGGGCCTGTCGATGGTCACGCTGCGCGGCAAGGAGAACGACCCGATCCTGGCGCACTGGCAGTACGGCCTGGGCAAGGCGGTCGCGTTCACCAGCGACGTGAGCGCCCGCTGGGCCCGCGCGTGGCCGGCGTGGGGCAAGTTCAAGGCGTTCTGGGAGCAGCACGTCCGCTGGGCCATGCGTCCGGGCGGCAACGCCGACATGCGCGTGCTGACCGAGGACCTGGGCGACCGGACGCGCGTCACCGTCGAGGCGCTGGACTCCGACGGCGAGCGGCTGAACTTCGTCCGATTCGTCGGGCGAGTCGTCGGGCCCGACAACAACGCCGAGAGCGTGGAACTGCGCCAGGAGGGCCCCGGACGCTACACGGGCATCGTCGACACGGGCAAGAGCGGCGCGTACGTGATGAACTTCCGCTACCTCGCGCCCGGCGCCGAGGGCGGGCCGCCGCGCGAGGGCAACCTGCAGGCGGCGGTGACGCGCCCGTTCGCCGACGAGTACCGCACGTTGCAGGACAACAGCGCGCTGCTCAAGCTGGTGGCGCAGCAGACCGGCGGGCGCGTGATAGGCGAGGATACGCCGGCGGACCCCGAGAAGGCCGACCTGTGGTCGCGCGCGGGGCTGACGATGCCGATCGCGACCCGCCCCATCTGGATCACCGTTTCGTTGCTGGCGATCGGCCTGTTCCTGGCCGACGTGGCGGTGCGGCGCGTGCGGTTCGATCCGCACGCGATCGCCGCGGCCGTTCGGCGGGGCCTGGGCAAGGGCCGCCACCGGGCCGGTGAGCAGATGGCCGGCCTCAAGGAGGCCCGCGAGCGGGCCCAACGCCGCGTCGCCCAGCCGGGCGCGTCCGAGGCGGAAAGGGCCGCGTTCCGCGCGGCCGCGAAGGCCGACAAGGCGCAGGCCGCGGCCAAGTTCGAGGCCAGCGCCGACGAACTGGCCCGGGCCAAAAAGAACCAGGCGGTGCCGAGCATCGACCCCGAGCGCGCCGCGGCGCGCCGGGCCGAGGAAACCAAGGCCGCCGAGCAGGGCAAGGGCGAGGAGGGCGGCCTGTCACGCCTGAAAAAAGCCCGCGAGCGGGCCCAGGAGAAGTTTGACGAGGACGAGAGGAAGTAGGACATTCAACTCCGAGAGCCGAAGAGCGGCCGCGGATGAACGCGGATCGACGCGGATAGAAACAAGAGCGATAGCCATTCTTTTGATTGTGCGAGATCGGCACCACACTCGAGACCCAAGGGACGGCGAACTGAGCACCTTTTCCCATCGAAACCGCCTTGAACTGGTTTGTCTGACTTGATCCGCGCCCATCCGCGTTCATCCGCGGCCCAACTTCTGACCGAGGATCCCCATGCCCACCAACACCGAAACCACCCCGCCGACCCCCGAAGCCGTGAAAGCCCAGTGCGAGGCGTTTCGCACGACGTTCAAGAGCCTCAAGGACGAGATCGGCAAGGTGATCGTCGGCCACGGTGAAGTGGTCGACGCGACGTTGATCGCGCTCTTCGCCGGCGGCAACGTGCTGCTCGAGGGCGTGCCGGGGCTGGGCAAGACGCTGCTGGTGCGGACCCTGGCCGAGTGCCTGAGCCTGCCGTTCAACCGCATCCAGTTCACGCCCGACCTCATGCCCGCGGACGTGATCGGCACCAACATCGTCATGGAAGACCCGGCCACGGGCCGGCGGCAGTTCGAGTTCCAGCGGGGGCCGATCTTTGCCCAGATCGTGCTGGCCGACGAGATCAACCGGGCCACGCCCAAGACCCAGTCGGCTCTGCTCGAGGCGATGCAGGAGCGGAGCGTCACCGTCTCGGGCACGACGTACAAGCTCGACAAGCCGTTCTTCGTGCTCGCGACGCAAAACCCCATCGAGCAGGAGGGCACCTACCCGCTGCCCGAGGCGCAGCTCGACCGGTTCATCTTCAAGATCAACGTGGGGTACAGCCAGCTCGACGACCTGATGACGATCCTCGACCGTACCACGGGCAGCGTCACGCCGACGGTGCGGAAGGTGCTCGACGGGCCCGGCATCCTGCACGCCCAGACGCTCATCCGGGACTGCATCGTCGCGCCCCACGTGAAGGAGTACGCCGCGAGGCTGGTGCTCGCCACTCATCCCGGCGGCGAGCACGCCCCGACGATCGTAAACAAGTACATCCGCTGCGGCGGCTCGCCCCGCGCGGCCCAGGCGCTGCTGTTGGGCGGCAAGGTGCGGGCGCTCACGGACGGACGCTACCACGTGGGGTACAAGGACATCCAGGACGTCGCGCTGCTCTCGCTGCGGCACCGGATCATCGTGAACTTCGAGGCCGAGGCGGACCGGATGACGCAGGACGACCTGGTGAAGAAGATCCTGGAGGCGACGCCGCGAGAGCCGGTGAGGGTGGGGGGATAGCGGATAGCGAACGGGGGATGGGGGATGGGGGATCGTGACCACTTGTTGGGAGGACTCTCGATGAATCGACAGTACTGGACGTTGGTTGGGATGTTTGCGGTGGTGGCGGGCGTTTCGATGTGGACGGGGTGCGCGGGCACCGTCCGTCACGGCGGGGCTCCGCGGGCGCTGCACGCCGCGAGCGACGCGTACGTCGGGACCTACACCGGCCCGTCGGGCCAGACCGTGAGTGTGAGCCGCAACGGTGACGGCTTCACCCTCAACGTCACCCGCGACGGGCAGACCCGCCCGTACGACGGCTACGTGCTCAACATCGACGGTGTGTCGGTGTGGGAGATCACGCTGGCCAACCCGACTTCGGACACCGACAGCGAGGGCCGGCCGGTCGTGCCGACGTTCATGTACGGGCGGACCGAACGTCGCGGCGACGATGTGGTCTTTCGCCGGCTGCGGGCCGAGTGGCTGCAGCAGCAGGCCAAGGGCGTGCCCGATTCGGCGTTCGGCATGACGCCGCAGATCGCCGAGGGCTCCGGCGCGATCGTCGTCCGCCACCCGGCGGCCGTGGAGTCCATCCTGCGCAAAGCCGTGCACGACCCCGCGGCGTTCGGCGATGCGGAGGTGTTTGCAAAGGCGAGATGAATCGATGCGCACGGTAACTAGAGTGATGTCAGCGCTTCTTGCTGCGTTCGCGGCCGGGCTATGTTCCGGATGTGCCGTAAGAGGTGCTCCGGAGGTAAGCGCCCGCAACTCCGACGCAGAGATCCGCGACATCATCACGGCACGGATCCCGCCCGGCTCCACGCCGGAGCAGGCCGAAAGCGGCCTGGATAAGTTGAGCGTGAGCAGGAATCACCGCATGAACTACCCCGCGAACGGCGCACGGCCGCGCGTGCTGCTTGCGCGGCTGTTTGAGCCGGGCGGATTTTGGTTGCACGGCGATGATGATGATGTGGAGTGGGTGGATGTGTCGTTCGCCTTCTCCGCACTGCCGGAGAAGCTCGATCGCGTCATCGTGTTCCGCGACAAGCTCCGCTACTTCGATCGCGAGCCGATCGTCTATCCGCACGCGCCGAGGCGTGCGCTGGCGTCCCGCCCGGGTAGGTTTCCGCGACCGATCCCACCGCCCATAGACCCGCTTTCTGAGGGAGAACAGTGAGCGTTGATTTGCCAATCACCGAACCCGCGACCGCCCACACGTTACGGCGAGTCGCGATCACGCTCACGATCGCGGCGGCCGTGTTCTCCGCATCGTGCGCGAGGTTTGCAGATCGATCAACAACTCAGCAACTGGTAATCATCAATGAGACCTTCCACGTCGGTATGCCATCCTCCGATGTGAGACGCTCCGCCGCAGCCCTTGACGGATGCATCAAGGAACCCCCGTTGGCATCCGCCGATCGAGACTGGAACAGGCAAGCTCAGACGAGGCCCAAGGGACATTGCGGCTTCGAGTTGCATACGGACAAGCCGAGCTTCTCTCTCCTGGCCTTGGGCGAGACGATCATTTTCTGGTTTGACGACCAAGATTGCCTCACCGAAGTTTGGTGGGCTTGTCAGGACTCGCTTCGTGCAGACCAATCCCTCCTTGTTGACGCCGGGCTTATGGATGCTGACGGTTTGCCCCACTGCCAGTCGCGTGTAGCGGATGCGGATGGCGTCGTGTGTGAAGAACTTGCCAAGAACTGCTTCCTGACCCGGCAAGTCCGCTTCCTGCCCCCGGCCGCACCACTCGCAGAACAACTGGACCGCGTGAATTCCCATCCGCACTAACCCCATGCTCCGCACCCCCAACCCAACCCGCCCCAAGGGCCTTGAAGACCTGCTCACGCCGGCGCTGGTCGCACGCCTGGGGCAGCTCGATATCTCCAGCCGCAAGGTCTTCAGCGGCAAGCTCAAAGGCGAGCGCCGGTCCAAGCGCCGCGGCGAATCGGTCGAGTTTGCCGATCACCGGCCCTACGTCTCCGGCGACGACCTCCGCCACATCGACTGGAACATCTTCGGCCGCCTCGACCGGCTCTTCCTCAAGCTCTTTCTCGAGGAGGAAGACCTCTCGCTGCACATCGTGATCGATTGCTCGGCGAGCCACGATTGCGGCGAGCCCAACAAGTTCCTGTTCATGCAGAAGCTGGCCGCGAGCCTGGCGTACATCGGCCTGGTCAACCTCAACCGCGTCGCGGTCACGGCGATCGGGGCCCGGGCTGTCGAGGGTGGCGCGGAGGCCGGATCGGAAGGGCCGACCGAGACCGGCGTGCTGTCGAGCCTCCGCGACCTCCGCGGGCGCCGCCGCCTGCACGAGCTCATCGCCTACCTCTGCACGCTCACGCCCGAGGGCACGACGCGCTTCACCGACGCGTGCAAACGCATCGCCATCACCCGGCGCGGCAAGGGCGTGATGCTCGTGCTCAGCGACTGCTTTGTCAAAGAGGGCTACGAGACCGGCCTGCGCCTGCTCAAGGGCCACGGGTACGACCTGTTCGTGATCCAGGTGCTCAGCCCGCAGGAGATGGAGCCGACCATCGGGGGCGACCTGCGGCTCAAGGACATCGAGGACGCCGACACGGCGGAGGTGACGATCTCGGCGCCGCTGCTGCGGAAGTACAAGCAGGTCCTCAACGCCTATTGCAACCGCCTGCATGAGTTCTGCGCCCAGCGAGACATCATGCACATGACCGTCAAGAGCGATACGCCGATCGACCTGCTGGTGATGGATTATCTGCGGCGAAGGGGGTTGCTGCGGTAGGCTGAAGAACTCAGAGAAATGGGAGAGATGAGAGAGACTCAGAGGTGGAACATGTCCAAGAGCTCGACAGCCCGGAAGGTCTTGCCCCAAGCTTGGAGCGGCGTGACCGAGAGGATCATCGCCGCGGCGATCGAAGTGCATTCCCATCTTGGGCCCGGACGGTTGGAGAAGAACTACGAGGAGGCCATGTGCGTGGAACTCCGCTTGCAAGGGTTGAAGTTCGAGCGTCAACGATCGATCCGAGCGCTGTACAAAGGGCACGACATCGGCAGCTTCCAGATCGACTTGCTCGTGGAGTCACTCATCGTGGTGGAGCTCAAAGCCATCGAACGGATCGCCCCCGTTCATCTCGCACAGCTGGTGTCGTACCTTCGCACCATCGATGCCCCGATAGGCCTGCTCATCAACTTCAATCGCTCCCGCTTGATTGACGGGGTCTCTCGCCGACTCAATCCACGGTGCTCATTGATCCTCGCGCTTCCGGATCCCCCTCTGAGTGCCTCCCATCTCTCCCATTTCTCTGAGTTCTCTGCGGAGGGCGACGAGTGACCTTCGCCACCCCCATGCTCGCCGGGATCGCCGCCGCGATCGCCATCCCCGCGCTGGTCATCCTTTACTTCCTCAAACTGCGTCGCCGCGACGTCGAGGTCTCGACCACGCTGCTGTGGAAGAAGGCGATCCAGGACCTGCAGGCCAACGCGCCGTTCCAGAAACTCCGGCGCAACATCCTGTTGTTCCTGCAACTGCTCGCGCTGGCGATCATCCTCTTCGCCCTGGCCCAGCCGGAGTTCAAGGATCAGGCCCTGAGCGACCAGCGGCAGGTGATCCTCATCGACCGCTCGGCGAGCATGCAATCCACCGACGGCGACCAGACGCCCGAGAGCGCCGCGAGCCCCGCGGGCGCGTCCGCGTCGGCGTCCGGCGACGAGCCGGTCACACGCCTCCAGGCCGCCAAGAAGCGTGCGATCGCGATGGTCGACCGGATGAAGGAGCCCGGCCTGTTCCAGGAGAAAGCCGAGGAGGCGATGGTGATCGCGTTCGACACCTCCGCCGAGGTGCGCCAGGCGTTCACCAGCAACAAGGACGAGCTCCGCAAGGCGATCGAGGCGATCGAGCCCAGCGACTCGCCGTCCGGGCTCGAACGCGCGATCACGCTCGCCAAGGCGTATACCGGCACGAAGAAGTTCGAGGACCAGGTGCAGGGACGCGACACGACCACGCCCGGGCGCGGCTTTGTCCCGACCTCCCCGCCCACCACCATCCATCTGTTCTCCGACGGGCGGTTGCCCGATTCGGGGCGCATCCAGACCGAGGCGACGGACAACGTGGTGTACCACGCCGTGGGCTCGCCCGCGGCCGCGAACGTCGGCATCACCGGCCTGCGGGCCGAACGGGCCTTTGATAATCCGGGGCGCATCTCGATCTTCGTGGGACTCGAATCGACCGCCCGCACCGACCGGCGCGTGCAAGTCGAGCTCGTGCTGGACGACACGGTGGTGAAGGTCAGCGACCTCACCGTTCCCGCGGCCGTGAAGGCGATCACCGACGATGCACCCGTCGCCGAGGGCCAGCCCAAGCCCGACGAACAGTGGACGCCCGGGCTGGGCGGCACGGTGTACCAGGTCGAGCGGGCCGAGGGCGCGATCGCCCGCGTGCGGATCTCGCCCGCGCTCGATTCCGACACCGACTCGCTGCCGGCCGACGACACCGCGTTTCTGGTCATCCCGCCGGCGCGCCGGCTGAGCGTGGCCCTGGTGACCAACGGCAACCTGTTCGTGAAGTCGGCGCTTGACGGCATGAACCTCTCGCGGCTGGACGTGCTCTCGCCCAGCGCGTTCCAGAGGCTGCTCGACGGCGACCAACTGGCCCAGTACGACGTGTTCATCTTCGACCGCGTGCTGCCGGAGGTGAAGGTCGCGACGGCCGCGCCGCCACCGCCCGCCGCCGGAGCGGGAGGGTCGGGAGGGGGGAACTCCGCGCCGGCGCCCCCCGCCCCCGCCCCGATCACCGCCTCGCGACGGCCCGGCCTGCCGCCGGGACGCTCGCTCGTGCTGGGCGTGGTGCCTTCGCCGCCGCTGGGCGCTGTGGATGAGGGTCCGGGCGATCGGACCTTCTTCGCCCCCGGCGCCCGCGACCACCCGGTGCTGCGCCTGGCCGGGCTCGACAAGGTGAACATCGAGAAGAGCCGCAAGGTCCGCATCTTGCCCGACACGCCTGTGCGCGACATCGCCACGCTGATGAACGGCCAGCCGGGCATCCTCGAGATCAGCGACGCGAACACGCTCGCGCTGGTCGTGCCGTTCGACGTGACCGACAGCGACTGGCCCTTCGATCCCGGGTGGGTCATGTTCCTGGTGAGTTCGACGCTCTATCTCGCCGACGCGAACGTCGGGGCGGCCGCCGGGGTCGGTGGGTCCGGGCTCGTGGGCGATTCGGTCCGCTGCGGCGAGACGCTCAGCACGCGCCTGCCCGCGGGCGCGACCGACGCTCGCCTGACGCTGCCCGACAACACGCCCCTGCGGCTCGGACCCGGCGCCGACGGCGCGATCGCCTACGGGCCGGTCGGGCACGCCGGCATCTACACCGTCACGTGGGAGGGCCAGGCGACCGCGAGCGACGTGACCGTCGGCGGGCGAGCCCGACGCGCCATCGCGGCCAACCTCCTCAGCCCCGACGAATCGGATATCGGGACCCGCGCAACCCTCCCGCTGGCCCGCGAGATCGTTCAGGCTCAGACGCAGAAGGAGGTCGAACTCACCCGCAAGCTCTGGCCCTGGCTGCTGCTGGGCGCGCTGGCGATGGTGATGTTCGAGTGGTGGGTGTACAACCGCAAGGTGATGATCTGAGCGGGCGGACGGGCTGAGCCGCGTTCCGGGTCTCGCGGCGTAGCTCCGCGCGCGAGAACCGCGGTCGGTAAGAATGGAGCCGGGGGGAGTCGAACCCCCGAGCACTCGCGGAATCTCCGGGAGAATACGCCGATTCCGATGGGCGCGCAGCGCCAGTCGCAGCGCGGGCTGCGCGTGGACCCAAACGGGGCGCAGTCCCGCCCACGTCGCAGCCGTCGGCGGGGGGCGGCCACGCCCCGCCCGACGCCGACCTGGCCCGCCTCGTGGCGTCGTGGGCCAACCTGCCGCCCGACGTGCGTACCGGGATTGTCGCGGCGCTTGGCGCGGCCACACCCACCCGCTGACCACGCCCGACGCCCGACAGAACCGACGAAACCCGCGATGCCGCAACGCAGCGGGCCATCGCCGCCCGTTCCGTCGGCGGCCTCGTCGGCATGGTTCCTTCCCGGCGTGCTCGCCGACGTGACGCCCGCGGGAACAGCCACGGGGATAGACGGACATTGTTTCGGATGACCGAGCGCCGCGCAACCCATCGCGGCTTGGGACGGGACCGATTAAAGCCTGGGGTCCACAGGCTCGCTCTCCATCGCCAGCACGGCGAACACGCACTCGTGCACGCGGCGCAAGGGCTCTCGGCGCACGAATCGTTCAAGGGACTCAACGCCGAGAGAGAACTCTCGAAGGGCGAGCGATCGCTTGGCTCCCAAGCCGCGCGAGCGGAGCCGTTCGAGATGCTCGGCCCGGGAATACTCGGGGCCGTAGATGATTCGGAGATACTCAGATCCCCGGACCTTCACCGCGGGTTGAAGGAGTCCTCGCGGTCCTTTGGCGATGAACTCCAGTGGTTTGACCACCATGCCCTCGCCGCCGCTGGCCGTGAGCGATGTCCACCATGCCGTTGCCTCGTCCTCGCTAGCCTGGCTCGAAAGATCGACGAGTTTCCACGGCGTCGCGACCAGAACGCGATCGGCATCGCTCGCCAATCTCGCGAGCGTCTCCATGTGCCACCGGTGATCACGATCGACGTGCACCCTCCCTTCGCTGGCGAGGAGATGGAATGGGGCAAGCCTGAGGTCGTCCACGCCAGACACGTTCCAGCAATAGCGCTGGTACGCCTTGACGTATCGCTCGGCCAGGTCGGCTCGTTCGGCCGTCGTCGCGAGCAGCGAACCGATCTCGGGAAGCCGGTTATTCGCCTGCGTCAAGGAGGCGACCGTGGTTCTCAGCCCGGCGGTGGCCGCGACGCCCACGGCCGCATATTGCTCGCGGATGAGGGCCTGAGCCTTGGCCGACCAAGGCATGAGCTCGCAGTCCAAGCACAGCCAGTCGGTGGCGAGTTCTTCCCAGAGACCGGCACGCTGAGCCGCGTCCCGCACACGAGCGAGAAGCGCCTGCTCAGTGGCCCGGTCGTTGAAGAACGGCCGACCGGTTCGGGTGTAGATGATCCCGAGTGAATCGGCGTCACGAACTCCGAACCGCGTTCGTGCGACCTGCGGTTCTCTGCACACGACCACTACAGCCCGGGAGCCCATGTGCTTTTCTTCGCAGATGACGTTGCCAACCCCGCCAGTGCGGTAGTACTCGAACGCCCCGCGCGGCTGCTCAAGCAGTGGGCCATCCCGCGCCGTCTCGCAAGGTGACATCGTGGGCGGGAGATAGATCAGCCACCGGGGGTCTGCGGCAAACCGGCTCATGATCTCGAGGGCCGCGGCCGCATTCTCCTGCCGAACGGTGATCGTCCGCGTGAGCCGCGTCTCAATGTGGCGCTTGCCCGATACATCGTCCAGATCGAGCAGATCGTCGTGCTCCTGCTGCAACGACAACGGCGCGCGATCCTCCGGCGTGAGGAACGGCTTCTTCGACTCTGCGTAGGTAGCACGTGCTTTGACCGCCACAAACTCTCGCTCAGGCCACCGGAGCGCGGTCAGCGAACCGCCGAAGACACAGCCCGTGTCGATGCACACCGTGTTGTTGAGCCACTCGGGTTCGGGGATGGGCGTGTGTCCGTAGACCACGGCTGCCTTGCCGCGATACTCCGCGGCCCAGTTGTGACGAACTGGAAGGCCGAACTCGTCGGTTTCCCCGGTCGTCTCCCCGAACAGACCGAACTCGCGCACGGCCCCTGATCCGCGCCCCTGCATGGACTCCTTCATGCCCGCATGCGCCACGACGAGCTTCCCGCCATCCAGCACATAGTGGCTGACCATGTCATCAATGAACGCGGTTACGATCCGCCTGAAGTCCTCCGACTCCCGGCCGAGTTGCGCCAGCGACTCCGCGAGGCCGTGCGTGACCTGCACGTTCTTGCCCTTGAGAGCTCGCATGAGCTTGACGTCGTGATTGCCCGGGACGCACAACGCATGCCCCGCCTTCATCAGACGCATGGCCAATCGCAGAACCGAGGGCGTCTTGGGGCCACGATCAACCAGATCGCCGACGAACACAATCTTGCGGGGGCGGCCAATTGCCTCGGGCGGCGTGGCGACGCACTCGCCCTCGGGCTCGCCTTCGATCTGTGCAATGTTCCAGCCGAGCGCCGAAAGCAACTCGACGAGTTCGTCGTAGCAGCCGTGCACATCTCCGACGATGTCGAATGGCCCAAGCTCATGCTTGAGGTTGTTCCAGAGTGGTTCACGCACGAGAGTGGCGTTATTGCACTCTTCCAGCGTGCGCAGCGTGAACACATGGCGGAAGCCCTCGCGTTCGAGCCCGCGGAGTTCACGCCGCATCGCCATCCGCTGATTGCGGATGACGTGAGGGCCGAAGTTGCGATCCGGCCTCTCCGAGTTTCGTTCGTGGCAGAGATGCTCAGGGGTATCCACCACGATGGCAACGGGCAGGCAATGGAACTCGCGTGCGAGCTGAATCAGGGGCTTTCGATCCTCCGCACGCACGTTGGTCGCGTCGATCACGGTGAGCAGGCCGCGAGCGAGACGCTTCCTGGCGACATAATGCAGCACGTCGAATGCATCGCCTGTTGCTTCCTGGTTGTTGTCGTCGTCGGAGACCCACCCTCGGCAGGTGTCGGACGACAGGATCTCCGTGTGCTTGAACAGCCGGCGCGCGAGAGTGCTCTTCCCGGAGCCGGAGGCGCCAATCAGCACGACGAGAGACAGTTCTGGAACCTTGATGTCAGGAGGCACTCGCAAACACCCCCAACTGCGTTGGCCAACCAACGTCGCGGCCGTCTGGCGCGACACCGGCATCGCCAATGCCCCTGATCTCGCAGGTGTAACCGAAGCGTGCACAGATCCCGTCCGCCCAGGCACGGAACTGGTCCCGCGTCCACTCGAATCGATGGTCCTTGTGTCGCATGGAGCCTGCCGCGAGCGCTTCCCACATGACGTTGTACTCGCTGTTTGGCGTTGTCACGATGACAAGGGACGGCTTGGCGGCACCAAACACGACCTTCTCCATCGCCTCCAGCCTCGGCTCGTCCATGTGCTCGATGACCTCGCACAGCACGGCCGCATCACACCCATCGAGCCGCCCATCGCGGTACATGAGCGAGCCATGAATGAGCTCAACGCGCTGGCGGACAATCGGTGGGAGTTGTTCGAGGCGCAATCTGTCCGCGGCGATCTCCAGGGTGCGGTGCGACACGTCCATGCCGATGATCTTCTCAAAGCCCTTGTGCTTCAGAAGTTCTCTCACCAGCTTCCCCTCGCCACAGCCAAGATCAGCAACCCTTCGTGCGCCTCTCGCCTGCAGCACGGCCAGCACCACGCCGTGGCGCTGCTGGTGCAGGCTCAACTTCTGCTCTGTCGCTTCTTCGCGAGGATCCTCCGGCGAGTCGGCCTCAATCTCCACGGGACCCTCGCCGTCCTGCTCTCGAAGCTGCTTGATCGCCTCGTCAGCGAGGTTTCGACGATACTTCAGGTATCGCGTCGCGATGAGCTCTCGCTCCGGGTGTTGTGCCAACCACCCCTCACCGTGACGGAGCAGCTTGGCGACCTCATCATCACCGACCCAGTAGTGCTTCTCGTTGTCAAGGACGGGAATCAGCACATAGAGGTGGCTGAGCAGATCGCTGAGCGTCTTCGTCGCAGCGATCCCGACGCTGAAGAGCGATGAGTCACCCCAATCGGTGAACTTGTCGTCCAGCGGATGCGAGGTCACCGTGACTCGATAGCCGAGTGGTTCAAAGAGCTTGCGCAGCAAGTCGGCTCCGCCGGCGCAGGGCAGGGAGGGAATCCTCGCCTCAAGCGGGATGGCGGAGGCCGCCAGTTCCGGGCGATCCTTGCAGTTCCCCGCGAGTGCGGTGCCGAACACTTGCGCGATCGCGACCGCCAGCATGGAGGACGCGACGTACGGCCGGTCGTTCACGTACTGGTCAAGCGTGCGTTGCCCACGGTGACCGCGTACCAGGCCGATCGGATCGACTTCAAGCAGGAGGCAAGCGGTGCACCGCTCAGGGTCGGATTCCGGGTAGTAGACATGTGCCTTGCCGAACGCCAATGAGAACGACTGAACCCGACCCGGGTGTTTGTGGAGCAGATATCCCAGGTCCGACGCTGGGTGGTGCGTTGTCGTGATCGAGAGCAGCATCCGTACGGCATCCTGCAGGTTGGCGAGGTGGAGTGTACGGAAACCACTCCCTTCCCGAGCGGATTCCCTCTGGCCAAGGGTCGTGCTTCGCATTTTCTTCAGTCCGCGCTGCGAATAACCCCCCGCACCGGAAATGAGGGTCTGGGGTGTGGGGTGTGGGCCTGTCGCCCGACGTCCCCCGCAAAGAGGCCACCGTGACCCGGATCGGATCAACCCTCGAAGAGCAGTTCGATCTTCGCGTGAAGCCCGGACGGGCTCGGGCGCGGACTTCCGGGGACGTCATTGCGCCGGCGGGGGCGGGCGGAGCCGCGGCCTGCCGCCGCAGTGCGCGTGCGTCGAGTGACGCGGATGAAGAAATGGAGCCGGGGGGATTCGAACCCCCGTGCCGGGACGGTCGGCCGGTCGCCTCTACGCGTGTGTTTGGTCGTTTGATCTCGGCCCCCGCGGCGGCGGCCAACAGCCTCCGCGGATTCCCAGCACCCGGCTCATCCTCGCCCACGCGCCCGCGTGCGGCACTTGTGGGCCAGCCTGATGTTTGCGATCACGCCCCTATCAGGCGTCGGGGGTGATCGTGCGGACTAATAATTAGGCCGCGAGAGCGTAGTTGTTATTGGCAACTATGGTTTTGCATACTTTTTACCTGGCCAGCATGCTCCAGGACGCGCTAGCGAACAGCGTTCCCCGCCCGGTCGAAAACCGGTTCGGCCCCGATTGTCAAAGAACGGGGCATCATAGCGCAGGAGTCGATCGCGCGAACGATCGATGCACGCGACCGGCCCGCGCGGCGGCGGTTGAGCGCCGAGAGTGAGCACGGAAACCTTCGAGGCCGAGCGCTGATCCAGGCCTTGGCGCCGCGAGACAATCGGATGACGCCGACGGGCCGCAAGACGTCGTCCGGGTGGAGGGACAGTCGATCGCGTGCTTTGACCAACAGTTCGCTGTTTGATTGGTGTTCCAGGTTGCGCTCGATCACCGCACCGACGGGATGCACCATCCGCCCCGCCGCGATTGGTTCATATTTTCCACCTTTGAAGGTTTGAGCCCTTGCCGCCTCTCTATGCCACAGTAGCATGGACAAGCGTGAGTCTTGGCCCTCCCCCCAGCCCTCCACCCGCACCGGCCAGCGATGATCTGGCCACCACGGTGTATTCGCACCTGCGGGCGATCGCCCAGAACCAGATGAACGCCGAACGTGTGGGGCACACGCTCTCGGCCACCGCGCTGGTTCACGAAGCCTTTCTGCGGCTGTCGGACGATTCCCGAGTGCAACTCAACGGCCGGGCGGGGTTTGTCGCGGCCGCGGCCGAGGCCATGCGCCGAATCCTCGTCGAGCACGCCCGCGCCCGGGGCCGGATCAAGCGCGGCAGCGGGTCTGCCCGCATCTCGCTGGAGTCCATCGGCGACGTGGCCGACCTCGCCGCGGCGGCGCGCGAGGACGGGGGCGAGGGAATCCTTGCGTTCGACGAAGCTCTGCGTCGCCTTGAGGAGCACGACCCCCGCTTCGCGGAGGTGGTGCGTTTGCGCTTCTACGCAGGGCTCACCATCACCGAGGTGGCGAGGGTCCTGGACGTTTCGGAGCGCACCGTCAACAACGACTGGATCTACGCCCGGGCCTGGTTGGCCCGGGAGCTGCAGAAGTTTGATCCGTTGTGACGCCGGAAGGATTCGATGGCAGAGGGCCAGAAAACCCGTCTGGCGGACCTCCTGGCCGAGGCCTTGGACCGCGACCCCGGGACCCGCGAAGAGTTCATCGCCCGGAATTGTGCCGGCAACGCCGCGATGGGCGCGGAACTGCGCAGCCTGATCGCGGCCGCGGAGGGCGCGGGGGGGTTCATGGGCGAGCCGACGGCGGCGCGTGTTCTCGTCGCAGGCGAAGGGGCGTCCGGCGACGAAGACCCGGGCGCGATGATCGGCCGCTACCGGCTGATCCGCCGTCTGGGCGAGGGGGGGTTCGGCGCGGTGTTCATGGCCGAGCAGCGCGAGCCCGTGCACCGTATTGTTGCGCTCAAGATCATCAAGCTGGGGATGGACACGCGCGCCGTGGTGGCCCGCTTCGAGGCCGAGCGGCAGGCGCTGGCGATGATGGATCATCCCAACATCGCCAAGGTGCTCGACGCGGGAGCGACGCCCTCCGGCCGCCCATACTTCGTGATGGAGCTGGTCCGCGGCGAGCCGATCGACCGCTACTGCGATCGCAACCGGCTCAGCCCGCGGGCGCGCCTGGAGCTGTTCGCGCAGGTCTGCCACGCCGTGCAGCACGCGCACACGAAGGGCATCATCCATCGCGACATCAAGCCGGGCAACGTGCTGGTGGGCCCGGTGGACGACCGGCCCACGCCCAAGATCATCGATTTCGGCATCGCCAAGGCCACCGGCGCCCGGCTGACGGAGAAGACCCTCTTCACCGAGTTCCGGCAGATGATCGGCACACCGGCGTACATGAGCCCGGAGCAGGCGGGCTCGTCGGCCGACATCGACACGCGCACCGACGTGTACAGCCTCGGCGTGTTGCTCTACGAGTTGCTGACGGGCGCGACGCCCTTTGATGCCGAACGGCTGCGATCGGCCGCGTGGGGCGAGATGCAACGGATCATCCGCGAGGACGATCCGCCGCGCCCGTCCACTCGCCTGTCCACGATGCACGACCAACTACCGTCGGTCGCGGCCCAGCGCGACACCGAGCCGGCGCGTCTCACGGCGATGGTGCGCGGCGATCTGGACTGGATCGTGATGCGCTGCCTGGAGAAGGACCGGTCCCGGCGGTATCAGACGGCCGCGGCGCTGGTGGACGAGATCGGCCGGCACCTGGGCGGGCGACCCGTCGAAGCCGCTCCGCCGGGGCTGCGCTACCGCGCCCGTAAGTTCGTGCGTCGGCATCGGGTGATGATCACGGCCGCGGCGTGCGTCGCGGCGGCCTTGATCGCGGGTGTGGCCGCGACGGGGTACGGGCTTTATCGCGCGGTTAAGGCGGAGCGGCTGGCCGTTCTTCGCTTGCAGGACGAGATGAAGGCCCGCGCGGAGGCCGAGGCGGCCAAGGACCGGGCCGAGCGATTCAACAATGTCGCCAACGCCGTGACCGAGTTTTTCACCCAGGACCTGCTCGACCTTTCGCCGCGACCTGAGGGTGCGCCCGAGATCACCGTGCGCGAGTTGCTCGACGCCGTACCGAAGAAGATCGAGAGGTACTTCAAGTCCGATCCGGCGGTCGAGGGGATCATCCGCGAGCGGGTGGGCCAGTTGTACCGGCGCATGGGCAAGTTGGACCGGTCCACCGAGTATCTTGTTCAGGCCATCCCGCTTCTGGAGAAGGGGCTCGGCGCCGAGAGCAAGCCCGCCCTCTCGGCGGTGCAGCGGCTGGGCGAGCTGAAGGTCGATCAGGCCCGGTACGAGGAGGCCGCGGCGCTTTTCGACAAGGCCTACCGCGGGCGACTTCACGCCTACGGCATGGAGTACACGATGACGGTGAACTCGCTGACGCGACGCGGCGTGGCCCGGGTCATGATCGGACGCGCCGATGAGGGAGTCGCAGACGTTCGGAAGGCGCTGGAGTACACGGAGAGCAAGGGCGGGCGTGACAGCCGTGCCTTTGTGGTCGGCGCGCTCGACCTGATCGACGTGCTGAACACGACCGGGCGAGCGGAAGAATCGCTCCGGCTTTGCACGGAACTGCTCGGAACCGTGCAACGCAAGCAAGGCCCTCTCGCTTCGCTGGAGTGGTCGGTGCGGTGGTCGATGGCGAGCTCGCTTCTGGCGTTGGGCCAAACGGAGGAGGCGCTCGCCCAGGCGGACTCGGTAATCGACATTCTCTCGAAATCTTATCCGGAGGAGCACCCGATCACGATCGATGCCCGCCTGCTGCGGGGTCGGATACTGGCCAAAGCGGGCCGGAACAAGGAGGCGTCCGCCGAGCTGGAACGGGTGTACGAACACGCCGGTAGCGTGTACGGCAGTGGCAACGCGGACTCGCGCGAGGCGGCGGAGCAACTCGCCGCGGTCGCGGAGGCCGAGGGCGACTCCGCGAGTGCGGCCAAATGGCGTGAGCGGGCCAAGTAGGGGCTGGGTTCCCAGAACAGCATTGGATCACGGAGCGAGGGGCATGGCAGGATCGACCAACGGGAACGCGGATCGCAACCGACGTGTGGCCGAGCTGGTGGCCGGCGCGACCGAGCGCCCGCCCGATGAGCGGGCCGAATATCTGACCTCTCACGCCGCGGGAGACGAGTCGCTGCTGGCCGAGGTCAAGAGCCTGCTTTCCGCGGTGGCCAGCGCGGGCGGCTTCCTCGGTCGGCCGACGGTGGTCCCGGAAGAGCCGGTGGCTGTTTGCGACTCGGAGGCGGCCACCGTCGAGAGCCCCGGCCGTTCGATCGGGCGCTATCGCCTGCTCGAGCAGATCGGCGAGGGCGGGTTCGGCGTGGTGTTCATGGCCGAGCAGCGCGAACCCGTACGCCGCATGGTCGCGCTCAAGATCATCAAGCTCGGCATGGACACGCGGGCCGTGGTGGCGAGGTTCGAGGCCGAGCGGCAGGCGCTGGCGATGATGGACCACCCCAACATCGCCAAAGTGCTCGACGCGGGCGCGACACCGTCGGGCCGTCCCTACTTCGTCATGGAACTGGTCAAGGGCGAGCCGATCACTGCGTATTGCGATGCGAAGAACCTGAGCATCCCGGAGCGGCTGGCGCTGTTCACGCAGGTCTGCCGCGCTGTGCAGCACGCGCACACCAAGGGCGTCATCCACCGCGACATCAAGCCGAGCAACGTGCTGGTGGTCGAGCAGGACGGGCGCGCGCACAGCCGCATCATCGACTTCGGCATTGCCAAGGCCACGCAGCGCCCGCTGACGGACAAGACGGTGTTCACGGAGTTCCGCCAGCTCATCGGCACACCGGAGTACATGAGCCCCGAGCAGGCCTCCGGCAGCCTCGACATCGACACACGGAGCGACGTGTACTCCCTGGGCGTGCTGTTGTACGAACTGCTCTCCGGCGTCACGCCGCTGGACCCGCGCCGGCTGCGGTCGGCCGCGTTCGGGGAGATGCAGCGGATGATCCGCGAGGACGACCCGCCCACACCGAGCACGCGGCTGGGCCAGTCGAAGCAGACGCTGGCCAAGGTGGCCGCGGCCCGGCGTGCCGACCCGAATCGGCTGAGCTCGATGGTGCGCGGCGACCTGGACTGGATCGTGATGAGGGCGCTGGAGAAGGACCGCGCCCGTCGCTACGACAGCGCGGGCAACCTGGCCGCGGACGTGGACAGGTGCCTGCGCGGACAGCCGGTCGAGGCGGCCCCGCCGAGTGCCGGGTATCGCCTGCGGAAGTTTGTCCGCCGGCACCGCGGCGGTGTGCTGGCCGGCTCGCTCGTGGCAGCCGCGCTCCTGGCCGGGCTCGGCGTCTCGCTGTGGCAGGCCCGATTGGCGGCGCGCGAGCGCGACGCGGCGCGGGCCGCGGCGGCCGAAGCGGTCGAGGCCCGCGAGCAGGCCGATCGGACCGCCGCGTTCCAGGCCTCGCAACTCCGCGGGATCGACGTCGGCGGGATGGGCCGGCAGATCCGCGAGGACCTTCTCATCAGCGCGCGGCGGACGCTTGAGAAGGCGGGGCTCTCCGACGATCAGATCAAGAATCACCAATCACGGCTGGGCACGCTGCTGGACGACGCCAGTTTCACGGACGTGGCCCGAGCGACGCTCGAGAAGAGCGTGTTCGAGCGGGCGATCCAGGCCCTGGACGCGCAGTTCGACGATCAGCCGCTGGTGAAGGCCGGGCTTCTGCTCACCATCGCCGACACGATGGAGGACATGGGGATGCTCGCCGGCGCGGAAGCGCCGCTCAAGGAGGGGCTGGCGATCCAGCGCCGCGAGCTCGGCGACGACAACGAGCAGACCATCGTGGCCATCTCGGCGCTGGGCATCCTCTACCGTGCCCAGTCGCGGCTCGACCTGGCCGAACCGCTGTACCGCGAGACCCTCGAACGCTCGCGCCGCGCACTCGGGCCAGACCACCCCAAGACGCTCATCGCGCTCAACAACCTGGGCATGCTGCTCTACACTCGCGGCGATGCGGCCGCGGCGGAGAAGTGCTTCAGGGAGGTGCTCGCCGGACGCGAACGGGCGTTCGGGCCTGACGACGCCGGCAACTTGACGACGCTGAGCAACATCGGTCTGGCCCTTTACGGCCAGGGCAAGGCGGCGGAGGCCGAGCCCTACTTCAAGGACGCGGCCGAGCGTTACCGGCGTTTGAAGGGTGATGACGACCCCCGCGCGCTGACCTGCATGAGCAACCTCGGAGCGGTGTACCGAACTCTTGGGAACTTCGACCAGGCAGAGACATTGTTCCGAGAGGTGCTGGCAACACGCCGCCGCATCCGGGGCGACGAGCATCCCGAGACGCTCGAAACGGCCAACAACCTCGGCGTGGTGCTCGTCGCCGAGGGCAAGTTCGCAGAGGCGGAGCCGCTCCACCGCGAGGTCCTGATGGGCCGTACCCGCGCCCTCGGGCCGGACCACCGGCTGACCCTGACCGCCATGCAGAACATGAGCGGCCTTTTCATCGCCACCGGGAAGTACGTTGAGGCCGAAGAGATGCTCCGAAAGGCCGTCGATGGATGCGCCAAGTCGCTTGGCCCCGAGCACGTTGACACAGTGACAGCCCGGATGATGCTCGGCGAATCGATCATGAAACAGGGCCGGTTCGCCGAGGCGGAGCCGCTCCTCGTCGGGGCCCGGAGCGGGCTCGACGCCGCCAAACAGCACGTGCCAGCGGACGTTGACGAGCGGTGCACACGCAACCTCATCGACCTCTACGAAAAATGGAGCGCCGCCGACCCCGACCACGATCACGCCGCCGCGGCCGCCCAGTGGAAGACCCGCGCTCAAAAGAAGCCGTAGCCCCTCCTCCCCCCCTGCCCACCGGAGCGAAGAATGCGTCATGATCGGACTCGCACAGGCCGCGGGGATCGCGGCGCTTCTCCTGCTCGCCGTGCAGGCGCACGGCCAGGGCGCACGGCTGGAGCTGCGCATCGTGCCGCAGTCCGGCGTCCCGGGCGTCTTGTGCGTCTACGACGACCCGCCGACGCCGCTCGGCTCCGCCGACCCGCCGCTGGAGGCCTGGGCCAGCGCGAACATCGCACGCAGGTTCGAACTGCGGTACCGCCTGATCGACGCGGACCCGGCCGATGGGCGCGTGCCGCACGGCCTGCGCTCCGCAACGTTCGACATCACGGTCGCGGACGCGAGCGCCGGCCTGTGGGCCCGCGGCCTGCTCTCTGTGCGCGAGGGCGAGACGGGCACCGACACGGATGAACCGGCGGAGCAGGTCGATTGCTCCGGCCTCCCGCCCGCGCCGATGCTCCGCAAACGCGGGCTACATCAGCCATTCCGGGCCGCGCTCACCGGGCTCGACCCGAGCGAGGACGCCGACAACGGTTCGTTCCGGCCGACCGGGATCGTGGCCATCCACCCGCTCGCGGCGGGCCCGCCGGGACAGGCCACGGGCGAGTGGTTCGGGCTCTACACGTTCGACTTCACGCCCTCGGCCGGGCTCGCGGGGCCGCTGACCATCGCGGCCGCGATGAACGGTGAGTTTCAATGGTACGACTCGCTCGGATCGATCCACCCTTCGATGCTGACCTCGCCGGCGAGCGTCACCCTGCGCGTCCCGGCCCGTCCCGCGGCCTGTTGCTCGCGTGGCAACTGCGTCGTCGCGCTCACACCCAGCGCGTGCTTCGCGACCGGCGGATTTGTCGCAACCGACAATGTCTGCGGCCCGACCCCCACATCAAACTGCTGCTTCGGCGATTTCAACCGCGACGGTACGGTCGGCGTGCAGGACGTCCTCGATTTCGTCACGGCATACTTGAGCGGCTCGCGCCTCGCCGACGTCAACGGCTCGGGCTCGCTGACCGTGCAGGACGTGTTCGATTTCCTCGCGGTCTACTTCGATGGTTGCGGGTGAGGCGGTGAGTCCGCAAGTGCGCGCCGGCACGGCCGTCACACCTCCGCCGCGGCTCGCTTCTTGATGTCGCCGGGATGCCGTGCGTACGTCAGCGCGGTGTCGTAGGTGATCTCGCCGCCCTGGTAGAGGTCCAGCAGCGACTGGTCGAAGGTGATCATCCCTCGCTTTCGCCCCGACTGGATCTCGCTGTAGAGCTGGTGCGCCGTGTTCTCCCGGATGTGGTGGCGGACGCTCTGCGTGCCGATCAGGACCTCGCAGCACACGACCACGCCCTTGGCCGCGGCCGTGGGGAGCAGATGCTGGGCCACCACGCCCTCGAACGTGTTGGCAAGCATGTAGCGGATCTCCTGCTGCTGGCCATCCGGGAAGGCGGAGACCATCCGCTGTACGACGTCCACGGCCGAGGGCGTGTGCAGCGTGGCGATGACCAGGTGCCCGGTTTCGGCGGCCATGAGCGCGGTGTAGATCGTGTCACGGTCGCGCATCTCGCCCACCGCGATCACGTCGGGGTCCTGTCGCAGCACGTGCCGCAGGGCGGACGTGAAGTCGAGCACGTCGGCCAGCAACTCCTGCTGCACGACGATCGATCTCTTGGATGTGTGCACGTACTCGATCGGGTCTTCGATGGTGATGATCTTGCAGGCGCGCTCGGCGTTGATCAGGTCGAGCATGTAGTGCAGGGTCGTGGTCTTGCCCACGCCCGTGGGCCCGGTGAGCACGACCAGCCCGTGTGTCTTGCGGGCCAGATCGTCCACTATCGGGGGCAGACGCAACTGCTCGCGTGTGCGCACGACCGGCTCGCTCATGCGGATGGCCAGCTCCCACAGGCCGTTGCGCCGGTACACGGTCATCCGCGAGCGGCCGATGTCCGGCAGGGTCACCGACGAGCAGATCTGCCACTCCCGCTCCAGCCGGACGAGCTGCTCGTCGGGGAGGACCTCCTTGATCATCGCGTCGATGAGCTCGGTTGTCATGGGCGCGCCCCGGGTAGGGACGATCTCTCCGCCGATGCGGAACATGGGTGGGAAGCCGACCAGAACGTGCGCGTCCGACGCGTTGTGCTCGCGCGCGCCCAGAAGGATGGAACGGAGTTTCATCGTGAAAAGGCCCCTCCAAACCAGCGCCGCAGCCGGCCGACACGGCCGATCTGTTCGAGTTCACGCAACGCCGCGGCCGCGTCGGCCTGCCCGCCAGGCAGTTGCCCGCACCGCCCGTAGCTCGTGGCGGCCCGCTCGCGCATGCCCAACGCTGCCTGGCAACGCCCGAGAATGAGCCACGGGTACGCCAGGCTCGGCTGCATGTCGACGCCCGCCTGCGCGTATTGGAGCGCCGCCGCGGGCTGGCGGTGGTGGAGATAAACCCGGGCGACGAGCACGCGCTCGAACCAGTCGGCGCCGGGCTCCGCGAGCGACTTCTCGAAACAATCCCGGGCCCGCCGGGCCGCGCTGCGCAGCATCACCTCGGCGCGCACGCGCCATCGGAGCGCCGAGCTCCCCTGGCTTTGCAGCGACAGGTCCGAGGAGGTCACGGCCGCCCTGAGGTCGCCCTGTCGCAAGCACGCCTGCGCCTTGGCGGCCAGCAGGTCGCCGTTGTTCTTGAACAGCTCCAGCGCCTTGTCGGCCCACAATCTCGCCTCGGGGTATTCGGCGAGCTCCACGAGCATCTGCACCTGGCCCACCCAGGCCGCGATGAGCGCCCGATCGCCGCCCAGCGCCCGCGTGAACATCTGCAGGGCGGTCTCGAAACGCCCGCTTCGCCACGCCTCGGCCGCGAGCGTCAGGTCGTACTGCGGCGTGCGCACGGGCGTGCCGAGCAGCGGTTCAGGCTCCGCGGCCTCCAGGCGGGCCTGCTCCCGCACCTCGAGCTTGGCGAATCGTCCGCTCACGGGCGCTCTCCGTTGGGGAAGCCGAGGCGTGCCCACGGGCGCACACGCATGATGACCCTGCCCCGGATCGCGTCCTCGGTCAGCTCGGCGACGGCGGTGAACATTTCGGCGCTCAGTGCGGGGGAGTTGGGAACATTCACCCAGGCGAGGGTCGAAGGCAGCACCACGTACGCGCCCTCGGGTACTTCGAGTTTCAGGTCGGGACAGTTGCGGATAGACCCGATGGGACCGAGCCCCGGCGCGGGTGCTTCGCCGTTGATCGTGAGCACGCCCTTGTCGATCCGCACCGTGTCGCCCTCGACGGCGACGATGCGGTCCACGTTGAGCCCCGCTCGAATGTACGCGTGGCCGAAGGAGGCCGGGCCGATCTCCGCTACGACCAAGTCGCCACGTCTCCAAGACGACGGGCGTGTCCACGGGCCGGTGTAGAGGAGAACGTCCCCGTTGGCCAGCACCTGCTGATCCCTCAGACTGTTGATCGGCAGCACCCCGGCCGCCCGCTGCAGGCCCCGCGCGATCGGCCAATAGACCCCGAACAGGACGGCCGCGTAGACGCCCATGCCGGCGACGAGGCGGAATGGGAGCGACCTTCCCTGGAGTTGCGGCGTGAGCAGCAGCGAGATCGAGAAGCAGTGCACGCTGACGGACGCGAACCCGAAGAATCGCGAATACCCGGACCCCACCGTCCCCAAGGAGAGCAGGAGCAGCAACCCCCAGCAGGAGAGCACGAGCCAACCCAGCACCCGCAGACCGACAGCCCGCGCAAGGATTTGGGGCAGGCCGGGAACGATCGCCGAGAGCATCTGGCCCCAGGTCATGCCGGAGGTCGCGGGCGCCCGCAGCGCACGCCCCACGTCTCCGAAGCCCGACACGAAGGAATATCGCGCCGATTGCACCGCGGCCCTGGTACGTCGGCCGGCGCGCCCGCTCGACGCCCTCGGAGGGATGAAGCCGACCGCGTCCAGGTCCAGGCGCGTGGCGCAGCGAACGCAGGCCTGCGTTCCGGGGGTGTTCTGGAATGTGCAGCTCGGGCATTCCATGCGTCGCTCGGCGCGTCGATCGCGCCCGGGCTCAGCCGGGGCGCGTCCGGTTCTCCACGCGGGTGTCGATGCGGACCGCCCCCGGAGCGCCGTAGTACTCGCTGGTGAGCTGCCGGCTCTCCTCCTTCCCCACGATCTGCCGGAGCATGTCGGTGAGGTCGGTGCACTCCTTGCCGGAGACGCCGTGGACCTTGATCCGCACCTTGCCGTCCTTGCCGATGGTGATGTCGAACTCGGGCTTGCCCATGTGAGCACGGCTCCTGGCGTCAGCGACCCAGCCGGACGCGCATCTGGATGGACTGGTCCTTCTGCACCGACTCTTCCGCGATGCTGTACCCCCGCGACTTGAGCTCGGTGACGAGTTTGTGGTAGGCGAACTGCTGCACGATCCGGCCCGAGACCTCCTCGCCGATGCGCCGGAGCTCGGACTTGCTCTTGCCCGTGCCCGAGACGCAGACCGAACACTTGCCGCGGTCGTCCGCGCCGATCTCGACGACCACGCCGTCTTTGGCGATCCGGATCTTTTCGCCGCGGGAGAGCGTCTCGGCGAGGACTTCCGAGTTGGCGATCTCGGACTCGACGCGCTCCGCCCCGGCGGGCGTGCTCACGTCGGCGTGCGAGGCCAGAACGGCGAAGCCCATGGCCCCGGCCGCGCTGACCACGGCCGAGGCGATCGCGGGCCAGGAGGCGATGATGATGGGCGTGACGACCGAAACGCTGCTCATGGCTTGCTCCTGAGCGGGGTTTGCATCAGACCTCCAGTTTTCGCTTGGGCTGCGGCGTGAGCTGGGTGTCGGGCCGTGAGGCGAAGCGGGCCCGGCCCTCGGCCCACGCGCGGATGCCGGCTACGCGCTCGCTCATGGTGCGTGAGAGCGGGACGGTCTCGCGGAGGCTCTTGAGGATGTCGCCGGTCTGGAGCTCGCGCCCGACGTAGAACGCGTCGTAGAGCGCGCTGATGATCGCCTGCTCGATCTCGGCGCCGCTGAAGCCCTCCGACGCCCCCGTGAGCTCGTCGAGGTCAAACCCGGCCGGGTCGCGATGGCGCTTGGCGGTGTGTATGCGGAGGATCTCCCGCCGCTCGGCGGCCGTGGGCAGGTCCACAAAGAAGATTTCGTCGAGGCGTCCCTTGCGGAGCAGTTCCGGCGGCAGGTGCGAGATGTCGTTGGCCGTGGCCAGCACGAACACCGGCTTGGTCTTCTCGCTCAGCCACGTGAGCAGCGTGCTCATCACGCGGGCGGTCGTTCCGCCGTCGGTCCCCGCCGACCCCTGCGAGCCGGCGAAGGCTTTGTCGATCTCGTCGACCCACAGCACCGCGGGGGCGATGCTCTCGGCCACGGCGATGGCCCGGCGGACGTTGCTCTCCGACGAGCCCACGAGGCTGGAGAAGACCCGCCCCACGTCGAACCGAAGCAGCGGCATGTTCCACTCGCGGCTGACCGCCTTGGCGCACAGGCTCTTGCCGCAGCCCTGCACGCCCACGAGCAGCACGCCCTTGGGCGGCGGCAGGCCGAAGTCGTGGGCCTTCTGGCTGAACGCCGCGGAGCGCCGTTGCAGCCATCCCTTGAGTTCGTCCAGCCCGCCGACGGCGTTGAGCTCGGCGGTGGCCTCGTAATACTCCAGCAGGCCGCTCTTGCGCACGATCTGCTGCTTCTCGGCGAAGACCGTGGACACGTCCGAGCCGTCGAGCGTCCCGTCGTTGACGAGCGTCTTGGCGAAGACGTTCTCGGCCTCTTGCAGCGTGAGCCCGCCCGCGGCCCGGATCAGCGCCTCCCGCCCCGCGTCGTCCAACTCGATCTTCAGCCCCGAGTGCTCGCCCACGTCCTTGCAGATCCGCCTGAGCAGCCCGTCCACCTCCGCGGGCACGGGGAGCGGGAAGTCGTAGACCGTCACGTCCTTCTCGAGTTCGGGCGAGAGTTCGACGTGCGGCGAACAGATGACGACGGTCTTGTAGCTGTCGCTCAGGGCCCGCGCCGTTTCGCGGAGCTTGCGGATGTTGGGGATGTTGCACTGCACGTTGGGACGGATGAGCGCGTGGAAGTCGTGCAGGAGGTAGATCGCCGGCTCCTTGCTCTCGATGATCTGGTCGAGGGCCTCGATCGGGTCGGCGAGGCCGCGGGCCCGCGCGGGGGCGGGGCCGGCCGCGCCGCCGAGCCGGCGCATCCCCCCGGTCACCGACCACGCGAACATCTGCTTGCTCCGCCGCTGGGCAATGCGGAGCAGGTGCTGCTCGACGCGGGCCTCCTCCCAGCTCACCACGTACACCACCGGGTACCGGGCCCGGATGAGCAGTTCCAACTCGTCGGTCGGAGGCTCGGACGCGGCCGCGGGCTTGCCGACGGTCGCCTTGGGCGCTGGTCGCGCCGCCGGAGAGTACGTGGGCACGGACGTGCCGTTGGATGAGGGGGTCGCGTTCATGGGCTCTCCGTTGTTCCAAACGCGCTCGCGGCCTCGGCCCGCCGGCGCAGGTCCGGGTCGTCCGGGCTCAGCGCGAGCACTACCGGGATCAGGTCCGCGGTGATGTCGTGCAGGTACACCCTCCCGTCCGGGCCGATCCGGATGACCACGTCCAGCCCGCGTCCATCGGCATCGCTGCCGTCGCTGGGGTGAAGGGCGCGGGGTCGTCGTCGGGAATTGACAGGACAGGGCTTGCTCATGGCTGGTCGGCCCCCCCCTCTCTGAGCCCGAGTTCGGTGACCAGCCGAACGGCCCGATCGCGCTCCTCAGTCGCGAGCGTGCGGCCAAGCTGCCCACACCCGCCGGCACGCCACGCGGGGACGTACCCGGTCATCAGCGTGAACGGGACCTGGGGCAGGTGCTCCGCCAGCCATTGCACCACCGGCCGAAAGCAGCACTCGAAGTGTCCGGGCATGAGCAGATGCCGAACGATCATCGGGGCCTGGGCCACGGCCAACCGGAGGTTCCGCGTGACGACCTCCATATACCGTTCGACCCCGGCGATCGAGCGAGCGCACGCATCGTTTCCGAACTTGAAATCCGCCAGGTACATCGCCACCACGCCGTCCAGAAGGTCGATGACCTCCGGGGTCATGTACATGTTGGAGTTGAGCACCAGCGGCAGGGGTTGTTCAGCCTCGGCGGCGATCTCCAGAACCGTGTGCAGGTGGAGGCTGGGCTCGCCGCCCAGGAGGTTGATCGTTCGGGCGCCCCGGGCGACCACTCGCTCCAGGTCGCGTGCAACTTCCGCGGGAGACACCTGTACGCCCAAGCGGGGGTCAAAGCACGCCGGCGCCTGCACGCAGAACCGGCAGCGGAAGTTGCACCCGCCCAGGTACACCATGTAGCTGGGCAGGAGTGGCAGTTCCTCCGCGTAACTTACGTGCCGCTTGAAGCACCACGTCCGGCTGTCGAGGCCGCAGGGGGGAGGCGCGTGATGGGGGGCGCGCTCTCCGGCGAGACGATCCACGCCGCAACGCTTCTCGCAAAGCGTGCAGGAGCGCAGCATGACCCGGGCACGCTCCGCGCGATTTCGCAGTTCGGTTTGGTCGATGGGCGAGAGCAACGTCGTCACTGCGCACTCTCACGCCGCCCTTATGTTGATAGGGACGCGGCGTGCGAGCGGTTGCACGTCGCACGGATAATCAGGCACCCCGTTTGGTTGGGTACCCCGCCGTTCCGTGACGGGTTCTTGTTCCACGCCGCGTTTCACGGGTGGCAAGTCCGCGGTCCATCCCCAACCCCCGCCTCCCCCAGTCACATCACGGGCTGCGTCACCTGAAAGGTCTCAATCAAAGCGGAGGGTGCACAGAGATAACACAAAGGGTCTCCGGGTACCGAGTGCGTATTCGATGTCAGCTTTGTCAGTCTTTGGCGGATTCAGGATTGCGCAAGCGGCTATGCCGCATGGGCTTGCGCAGCGTCACCCCGCCGACCCCTGACAGGCCGCGCCGAATCACCGCTTGCGGGCAGGTTCTTTCGCGGATTGACCGGGAATGCGGCCTTGGCTCCCGGTGCTCCAGCGGGGTGCAAAGACTCCATCCGCCCCTCCGGGAACGACGGACGCCGTAACTTGAACGCCATGAACAC
>CAZVZG010000005.1:0-187971 GCA_964630785.1 uncultured Phycisphaeraceae bacterium
GCGCCAACAGCGGCTGGCGGGCCACGGTCGCCACGCTCAAGGAGGCCAGCGTCGAGTTCGAGATGGTGTGGGACACGGCGGACGCCGGGTTCACCGCCATCAAGAACGCCTTCTTCGGCAACGACCCGATCGGCTTCCAGATCCTCGACGAGACCGCCGGGCAGGGGTTGCAGGCGGACTTCTCCATCACCAACTTCTCACGCAGCGAGGCGCTGGAGGAGGCGATCACCGTGTCGGTCACCGCGAAGGTGACGTACTCGGCGACGGCGCCTTCATGGATCGGCGGCTGATTCTCGCACACAACTCAGGGAGGCACGGATGCGTTCATTCAAGGACAACGAGGGTCGGCAGTGGACGGTGGACATCAACGTCTCAGCCGTCAAGCGCGTGCGTGGGCTCACCGGCACGGACCTGATGCAGGTCATCGAGGGGACGGGGGGGCTGATCGAGAAGCTCATCCGCGATCCCGTCCTGCTTTGCGATGTTGTGTACGCCATCTGCAAGCCTGAAGCGGACGCACGCAGCGTCTCCGACGAGGAGTTCGGGCGCGCGATGGCGGGCGACGCGATCGAGGCCGCGACGATGGCGGTGCTGGACGAGCTCGTGGGTTTCTGCCCGAGCCCGAGGGACCGGGCCAACCTCGGGCGGGTGCTCCAGGCCACGCGGAAGGTGATGGACAGGGCGCGGGGCCTGGTGGAGAAGAAGCTCGACAGCGGGGAACTGGATCGGCTGGCGGACCGGCTGCTCTCCGAGGGGCAGACTGCTGGAAGCTCGTCCACCAGTGCGCCGGAATCCTTGGCATCGACCCCGGCCCCCTGACTCTCCGCGATCTGGTGGCGATGCTCGACGGCAAGCAGCGTCACGACTGGTCGATCGCCTCCGCCGTCATGGCGCTCGTCGCCAACATCCACCGCGACCCCAAGCGATCCCGCCGACTCAACCCCAGCGACTTCGACCCCTTCGCCAAGCGCCAGCGGCCCATCCGGGTCGGCGTGTCAGTCCTCAAGGACGTGTTCATCGACGGCAAGATGCCCCCCTTGCCACAGGAGGCTCACGGATGAAGTTCCCCAGCTCGCTTTCCACCCGCCACTACGTCTACATCGTCGGCCTGTTGCTCATGGCGCTGGTGCTGGCGTCGTGCGCCGGCTTCGACCTGGGCGATCTCGTCAAGGTCAAAACGCCAAACAGCATCCAGCAGACCACGGGCCTGCCATCCACGCTCAGCCTGAACGAGGCCGAGGTCGAGTACCAGAACTGGTTCAACGGCACGCAGACGACCGGAGCGCAGTGGAAGGGCAACATCGAGAAGGCCGGCGAGCTCCGCGGCCTGTTCAGCCAACTCACGCTGTCCGCCCTCGACACCGTCGGGCCGACGGTCGCGGGCTTGCCTGTGCTCGGCCCGGCGCTGCCGGCGCTCACCGGCATCGTCGGCTTGTTCATCGGCTCGGGCCGGCTCCGCAAGGAGAAGGAAGCGTCGTTCAACAAGGGTCTGGAGAAGGGAAGCGGCCTCGCGGGCGGCTCTCCCAGCGGCGGGAGTGGCGTGTGATCACCATGCGGATCAAGGACATGTTCTTCGACCGCGCGGCGGTGGTCCGCGCGGTCGATGGGGCCAAGCGGAAGGTGCTCAGCAAGGCCGGCGCATTCATCCGCACGGCGGCGCGCACGAGCATCCGCAAGCGCAAGGGCTCCGCACCCGCGGGCAAGCCTCCCCACTCGCACGAGGGGAGCCTGCGCCGGTTGATCCTGTTCGGGTACGACCAGACGAGCGACTCGGTGATCGTCGGACCGGTCGGATTCAAGAAGAGCGTCGCGCCCAACGTGCTGGAATACGGCGGCGACACAGTCGTGCTACGGCGCAAGGGCGGGAAGCTCACGTCGCAGAAGGTCAGGATCGCCGCGCGGCCGTACATGGCCCCGGCGCTGGAGCAGGAGCGGCCGAAGCTGCCGTTGTTGTGGCGGAACTCGATACGAAAGGGGGGAACGTGACCGGACAGTCAATGGTTGTCGAAGTCGTTGTACGGCGTCTTGAGCGCCAGCGCAACGTACACCTCCAGCAAGCACTGCCGCACTGCGTCGGCTTCCTCCACGAACCGCACCTGCATGCCACTGATCCGCAGCTTCGCAGCGAGGAACTCGCCCACGAACATGGGATCGAGCATCAGCTGCTTCCGCGAGCCCTCGGGTTTGTAGGTCGCCTTCACCTTGCCGGACATTTCCCTCGCGAGCTTGAACGCGAACGCCGCCTGCCGGTGTGTTGCGATGGAGCTTCCGTGGTTGCGTACCCGCTCGGGCATGCGGTTGGAACGCCCGACGTACAGGTGCAAGCTCGCTTCGGAGAACAGGTAGACGCCGCGGCGCGGCATCGACTTCGGCAACAGGGCGCAGCTCGCCGGTGTCATCGCCAGAAGTTTGGTCAGCGAGCCCGGAAGTGTCTCAACATGGGCGCGGAATGGGGCATCGTCCATGTAAGCAGCATAACCCGGAGGGATGCCTGAGCAATGGCTGACACCCGAGGCATCCGGGCTGGGCGTGCGTTCGTCGAACTCGGCGTGAGCGACAAGCTCACGGCCGGGCTTCGCCGCGCCCAGAAGCAGCTCGAAGCCTTCGGGGCTGGCCTCAGGTCGGTGGGCACGCGGCTCGCCGGGATCGGCGCGGCGGCGGTCACGGCGCTGCTCGGCACGGCGAAGGCCTTCTCTGACACAGGCGACATGCTGGACAAGATGAGCCAGCGGACAGGCGTGAGCGTGGAGGCGCTCTCTGAGTTGGGATTCGCGGCCGACCTCTCCGGCACGGACTTGGAGACGCTCGAGTCCGGGCTCCGCAACATGCAGCGAACGCTTGCGGGCGCAGCGCAGGGGTCGGCATCCGCGGGCGACGCGCTCGGCCGGCTCGGGCTCAGTGCCGCCGAACTGACGAGCCTCTCCCCGGACGAACAGTTCAAGGTCCTCGCGGAGCGCATCTCGCAGGTGCGCGACCCCGCCCTCCGCGCTGCACTCGCGATGGAGGTCTTCGGCAAGGCCGGAACGAAGCTTCTACCGCTTATGGCCGACGGTGCGGCGGGCATCGAGGCGATGCAGGAGGAGGCTCGGCGCCTCGGCCTGACCGTCAGCACCGAGACTGCTCGCGACGCCGCCGCCCTGAACGATGCCCTCGGCACCCTCTGGAAGGTACTCAAGCAGGGTGTGTTCACCATCGGGGGCGCGCTCGCGCCGACGCTCAAGGACCTCGCGGAGCGGATCACCCGCATCGTCGTGAGCGTCACCACCTGGATCAAGGCGAACCGGGACATGGTCGTGTGGGCGCTCAAGATTGCAGCGGCCGTCGCCGTGGCGGGGGTCGCTATCGTCGCGCTGGGGTACATCGTCTCGGGCATTGGCGCGACGCTCGGCATCGTCGCGGGTGTGATCGGTGGCATCGGGGCCGCTTTCGGCATGATCGGTGCGGCCATCACTGCGATCCTGTCACCGGTCGGGCTGGCGATCGCCGCAGTCGTGGCACTCGGCGGCGTGCTTCTCGTCACCACCGGAGTCGGTGGCGAAGCGCTCGCATGGCTCGGCGAGCAGTTCACGCGTCTGCGCGAGTGGGTCACCAGGGTCGTTGGCGGCATCTCCGACGCCCTCGCGGCGGGCGACCTCGCGCTGGCGGCCGAGATCCTGTGGCTGTCGCTCAAGGTGGTTTGGCAGCAGGGCGTCGCCGCGCTGAACAAGGTCTGGCTGGAGGCCAAGGAGTTCTTCGTCTCTACCGCCTACGGCATGTGGTACGGGGCGCTGGCCGCCGCGGAGATCGTCTTCCACGCCCTCGAAGTCGCGTGGATCGAGACCACGTCGTTCCTGTCCAAGACCTGGACCAACTTCACCACCGGCTTCCAGCAGGTCTGGGAGTCGGCAACGTCGTGGGTGGCCAAGCGGATGCTCGAGATCCAGGGGTTGTTCGACTCCGGGCTCGACGTAGACGCCGCGAAGAGGGCTGTCGATGACCAACTCGAATCCCGCCTGGCAGAACTGGAGAGCACGGCCCAGCGGCAGGTGGCCCAGCGCGAGGGGCATCGCTCCGCTGAGCGCGAGCAGGCCGCCGCCCTGCACGAGGCAACGCTCGCCGGGATTGGCCGCGACTTTGAGGAGGCCCAGGCCGCGCTCAAGGCGAACACGGAGGCGGGGCTCGCGGAGTCGCAAGCGGCGCTGGATGCGGCGAAGCAGAAGCTCGCCGATGCCATCGAGCAGGCCCGCCTGAAACGAGAAGCGGCGGATGCCGAACGCGGCCCCGGCCGGACGCCGCGCGATCTCATGGCCGAGTTCGAGGACCGGCTCGCCGGGCTCGGGGAGGTCATCGGCAAGGGGATCAGCGTGCGGGGCACGTTCAACGCCCGCGCTGCGCAGGGGCTGGAGTCCGACGGCGGTGTCGCCGAGCGCACCGCCCGAGCCACAGAGCAGACCGCCAAGCACACCAAGCGTCTGGCCGACGCCGCGCAGAGCGGCGGGCTGACATTCGCATAAGGAGAGTCGTTCGTGCCGATCACGGTGACGGAGAAGTTCGAGAGCCGCAAGTCCACCAAGGGCGACAACCCCTCGGCGGAACTGGTCTACACCGTGCGCGGGACCAACGACGACCTCGCGGCCCGCAACGCCGCCGAGACCACCAGCCCCGCGACCTATGACGGCCAGCCCCGGCAATCCACCTCCGTCGAGCCCGTCGGCGATGAGCTGTGGGAGGCCGTGGTCCGGTACGGGAAGGCCCAGGGCGGCTCGCTCCCCGAGCCCGGCGAGAGCATCTTCTCCTTCGACACCGGCGGCGGCACGCAGCACATCACTCAGAGCAAGGACACCGTCTCCTCGCACGCGCCCTCGGGCTCGTCGCCCCCGGACTTCGGTGGCGCGATCGGCGTCACCGCTGACGGCGTCGAGGGCGTGGACATTACCGTCCCGGTCTTCCAGTTCTCCGAAACGCACTACTTCACCAATGACCAGGTGACGCCTTCGTACAAGGGGACGCTCTTCACACTCACCGGCAAGGTGAACGCCGGCGCGTTCAAGGGGTTCCAAGCGGGCGAGGTCCTGTTCCTCGGCGCATCGGGCGCGCGGCGCGGCACCGACCCCGACGACGATTGGGAGCTCACGTTCCGGTTCGCGGCCAGCCCCAACGCCACGGGCATCTCCGTGGGCGACATCAGCGGCATCAGCAAGAAGGGGTGGGAGTACCTCTGGGTGCGGTACGCCGACCAGGAAGACACCGGGTCGCACGCGATCGTGAAGCGCCCGGTCGCGGCGTATGTCGAGCGCGTGTACGACGAGGGCAGTTTCGCCGGATTGGGAATCTGAACGATGGGTGACGTGTTCCGCAAAGTCCGGTCGGGTCAACCGCTCCGCATCCCCGCGGCAGCGTACAACGCCTTCGTCGATGCGGCGGTCGATCTGCGCCGGCGGGAACGGAACTCCAACGCGGGATCGGCGCTGGAACCAGCGCAGCGCGGCATCGTGCTCGTGCGCAACGACTCCGACGACGACATCGAGCCGTACCACGCGCTGGCCATCACGGGCGTGCTCGTGCAGCCCGACAACGAGGACCAGGAACGGACGTTCCACAGCCGCACGCCGCTGACGGGCGAAGTTGCTACCGAGGAGTCTCCGTCGCTCTCGTTCGTGCTGGCCCTCCAGCCGATCAAGCCGGGCGACCTCGGGCGCTGCGTGCTCACGGGCGTCACGCCCGCGCGGGTCTTCATCACGAACGAGACGGACACGACCTGCGAGCTCGCCCCGGAGGAGACAGTCCTGGCCAGCACGCCCATGGGCGGCATCCCCATCCTGTGGAAGGAAGAGGGCACCGGCGAGAAGTGGGCGGTCATCGAGATGGGGCAGCCGTCGCCCGGCCGCGTCACGGCGATCCTTGGGGCATCGCAGCCCATCCCCACCGAGAACAACCGCTGGCGCTACCCGTGGGTCGAGGCCCGGATCGACGGCGACCCCGGCAGCGACACCTACCTCCGCTATGTTGCCGTGCCCGAGGGGCTGTCGTCGCAGTTGGGGGGGGCCGGCGGCGGCGAGGACCCGACGCGGTTGGCGATCAACCGCTTCGAGGCCCACCACATGAACGACTTCGACCCCGGCTCCGGCTTCGGCGGGCTGCTGGGGCTCGGACCGGTGTGTGAGCTGCCGGGCGTGCTCCCCAAGTGCCCGCCCTCGCGGTCGCTCAAGCCGAGGCTCGTTCCCATCCCCGAGGGCGTCTGCGTGCAACTCACCTGTGAGCGCAACAGCAAGGGCAGGCCGGTGTGGGTTTTCGAGGCGATGAGCCTGATCGAGATCGCCGACCCGGCCGACGAGAACCGCAAGTTCAACATCTACATCGAGGGAGGCGCATGACCACGACTCCCGCTTCAACCAAGCCGACCATTGATGCCCGCCGCGAGCACGAGCGGAAGAAGTACGTCGCGCTCGCCGCGCGGCCCGCCGTGCCCGGCATGGGGTACGGCGCGACCAACCACGGGGCGGCAGCGATCCCGCTGGTGCAGCGGCTCAAGCCCCGGTACGTCGTGGACTTCGGGTGCGGGCGGAACGACTTCATCGGCGCGCTGCGCCGGTTAGGCATCGATGGCCTCGGCATTGACTTCGCATTCCCCGAGGCCGACATCCCGCGGGCGATGCACAAGACCGAGTTGCTCGACGGCGTTGCCGATGTGGTAACCAGCTTCGACGCGCTGGAGCACATGCTCCCGGAAGACGTGGACGCGGTGCTCGCCGAGATGCGGCGAGTGGGCCGACCCCGGGCGCACTTCATCTTCTCGATCTGCACGCGCCCAAGCCGAACCACTGTCGCCGGCGAGGGGCTGCACCCGACGGTGCGCCCGCTGCCGTGGTGGCTCGAGCGCATCGGGCAGGTCGGCACTAGGACGTCCCCGATGGCCGAAGGCCTGTACTGCGTCGGGGGGGGGGGGGCCAGGGGGGGGGGGGGGGGGCGGGGGGGGTGCGGCTGTGCGTGAGAACCAGTCGGACATCGCGGCGCTCCAGGCGGGCCTGAAGGCGCGGAAGCCCGCGCGGGACGGCCTACGCCTCTACACCGCCGACTTCGATTCGGTATCGCTGACAGGGTTCTACCGCGGGCGCTCGGCGTTCCTGATCCTGTCGGGGCCGTCGCTCACGCAGGTGGACCTGACGCAGCTCAACAAGCGCGGCATCGTCACGATGGGCGTCAACAACTCCTGGTCGGTGCATCGGCCCACGCTCTGGACGTGCGTAGATGATCCGGGCCGCTTCATTGACACCGGCTGGAAGGACCCGGGCATCCTGAAGTTCGTGCCGACGTGCTGCTGGGACAAGCGCCTCCGCATCCAGAACCCCGACGGCACGATGCGCAACAGCACCTTCCGCGTACGGCAGATGCCGAGCGTCCTGCTCTTCCGCCGCGCCGATCACTTCGACCATGAGCGGTTCTTGACGGGCGATTCGGTCCCGTGGGGGAACGACGCCAAGCACGCGGACTCGCTCGGGATCACCGGCAAGCGGAGCGTCATGCTCGTGGCGCTGCGGCTTCTGCACCATCTCGGGTTCAGCACGGTGTACCTGCTCGGGTGCGACTTCAAGATGGCGGCCGACCGCAGGTACGCCTTCGAGGAACACCGGGCACCCAACGCTATCCGGCACAACAACGTCCTGTACGACTCGCTGGCCCGCCGCTTCGAGGCCCTGCGCCCGCACTTCGACAGGCACCGGTTTCGCGTGATCAACTGCTCCCCGGGCAGCGAACTCCAAGCGTTCGACCGCATGGACTATGGGTCGGCGGTGAAGGCCGCGTCCGCCGAGTGCGGAAAGCCCGTGAGCACGCAGGGCTGGTACGAGCCCAACCCGAAGCCAACCGCCGCGCCGCAGGAGGCCGCCCGATGAGCGACGGCCCGACCCGATACTACTTATACATCCCCGTGTGGGCGACGGGTCGTCCGCCGACAGGCGGCGGGTCGAGCAACTACTCCACGCCCTCGGGTTCGACGCCCGAGAGCACCTACTCGACGCCGACCAGCACGCCGAGCATGCCGCCGAGCTACTCGACGACCGGAGATGTCATCTACACGACCGGCCCGAGCGGAACGCCCACGCTCACGTTCTACACCACCGGTGCCTTCACCAGCAACACGTCGGGGACGACGCATACGCCATCGAGCAGCGGGTCGAGCGATTCCATGTCTTCAGGATCGTCAGGTTCGAGCAGTGGTTCTCCCTCTTCCGGGAGTTCTTCTTCAGGATCGATGTCGTCCAGCGGCTCGTCTTCCTCGGGATCGTCGTCGAGCGGTTCATCCAGCAGCGGGTCGGGTTCTTCGAGCGGCTCCGGGTCATCGAGCGGCTCCGGGTCATCGAGCGGATCGGGTTCATCCGGATCGGGCAGCAGCGGAATGTCAAGCGGTGCGTCGTCAGGCGCGAGCAGCGGAATGAGTTCGGGAGCCTCGTCCGGCGCATCCTCCGGAGGATCCTCCGGCGGCGGCTCGTCTGGTGGAGGCTCGTCCGGCGGCGGTGGTTCGAGCGGGGGTGGCTCCGGCCCCGGGGGGTCCGGTCCCGGCGGCTCGGGTCCGGGCGGGAGCGGTCCTGGTTCCGGCCCCGGCAGCAACTGCCTCCTCTTCGGCACCCTCGTCCGCCTCGAGGACGGCCGCCTCACGTCCATCGAGAATCTCAAGCCCGGCGATCGCGTGGCATCCATCCGGGTGCCCGGCCTCGAGGTCGATGTGCCTTACCGCGCGCAGTATAACTGGCTCTCGCATCACGGCATGCACGGCGCGATGCCCGTCGCCGCTCGGGTGGCGAGCATCCGCCTCGGCGAGCACCACGGCTTCATGGTCATCAACCGCCGCCTGAAGGCAACGCCCGAGCACCCGTTCATGATCCGCCGCGGCGACGAGTGGGGCTTCGCGTCGGCCGAGTTGATCCAGCCCGGTGATTACCTGATCGACGATCAAATGAACGAGGAGGAGGTCGAGTCGGTCGTCCGCATCGACGCGCCGACCCGCACGGTTGCCATCCACATCCCGGGCACCAACACGCTGCTCGCCGAGGGGGTGTGGGTCCACAACGACATGCCCGCCACCGCCCAGAGTTCCGGATCGGGCAGCGCATCGTCGGGATCAGGTTCCGGCTCCGGGAGTGGGTCCGGCTCCGGCTCGGGGTCGGGGTCCATGTCCGGATCGAGCAGCGGGTCGTCCAGCAGCGGCTCATCGTCCGGGAGCAAGTCCAGCGGGTCGTCCTCGTTCTCGACCTCCGGGTCGATGTCCGGTTCATCTTCCTCGTCCGGGAGCGCGCCGGGAAGCCCGAGCGGGTTGAGTTCCAGCGGCGGCGGAACCGGGACGTTCTCGATCTGACGGGCATCCGCGCCCCACGAGCCCGGCAAGAAGGGGAGGATCACAGTTGGTGCGACAATGAGACTTGACCCGAAACGTGCGGTGCCCTTCGTTGCGCCCGGCCACCGATGCAGTCTCACGACGCCTTCACGCCGCCACTCGCCGTCAAAGGGACGCGGCGGTCCACCACGGGACGCCTTCGAGTTCCGCCAGCTCCCGCAGGTATCCGAAGCACCGCTCCTCGTGCAGGAACCCGCCGATGCGCCGGTTCGGCCCGGTGAGTGAGAACTTGGCGAAATTGCGGTGCTGGAAGATGCGGCGACCGTCGAAGCCGTGCTGGCACATGACCTTGCTGAGCGAGACGAGCGGGTGCCGGGTCATGGCGTAAGGGCGGCGGAGCTTCCGCCAGGCCATGTGGAAAGTCTCCTTGTCGCCGTACATGTGCCGGTAGAAGAAGTCGTTGAACTCGTTCATCCACATGGCCAGCGAGAGCTCCCGCCAGCAGCGGTCTTTGTCCACGACGATCTCGCCGCTCTCGAACTCAGGCTCGTCGCGGTACGGGACGCCCGTCACCCGCCAGATCGACCGGTGCGGTGCAAGCCGCTGGTAGTCGGGCCAGAAGATCGCTCCGCGCTTGCGGAACTCGGGTGTGTCGAACAGGATGGTCGGATCGACGATGGGCACGTTGTCGGCATCGAGCATCAGCACCTCGCGGAACCGGCTATGCATGATCGCGTAGGGCTTCAGTGACCAGCCGTCGATCCGGCGGGCCGGGTGATCCCGGCGGACTTCCACCGCGTCTACCGTCCGCACGCCGAGCGGCTCCAGCATCCGGCGCACAGGGCCGGGCATCTCGTCCGGCCCCAGGTGCCATATCTCGATCGGCAGGGCGCAGCCGAAGTGCCGGAGCATCCGGACACACACCCAGGCGCACGGCAGGTAGACGGGGCCGCCCGCCGCGATGACGATGCCTCGACCGTCGAACGCTTGAGACGGTTCGTCCGGACAGAGCGCCGCCGCGGTCTCCATGTAGGATGCCGCATTCTCCTCAGTGAGGTGGACCTGGTCCCAGTCCACCGGCCCCGCGGGCATCGGCGGCGCGGGCGGCGGCCAATGGCGAACGCGGAGGCCGGGCAGATCGATCAGGGTTTCGTGGCGTGCTCCGAGCGCTCGCCGGATGATCCGACCATCCGCCCCGCCCACCGCCACGATGTGCGCGTGCCGCGCCGGCCCCTCGATGATCGAGATCAAATCAAGAGACGGGTTGAGCGTGCCCGCATCACGGATGAGGAGCAGATCGGCTGGCGGGAGCTGGCTCGCCGGAGTTTCCGCGTGGTGGAAGAAGCAGTTGGCCGGCTTGTCGCGCCTCCGGCGGTTGGCTTCGACGACCGCCGGGTCGCCATCCAAACCGAGGTACTGCACCTCGTTCCAGTCGAGCCGCGGCGCGGTGTCCCAGTCCCCGCACGGGACGTCGAGCACGACGCGGACCTGGTGCTCGTCCATGAACGCCCGCAGGAACGCGCCCAGCCGCTCGGCCACGGATGATGAGGTCACCGCCGCCGTCATCCCGATGCCCCATTCCCCGACACTCGGAACGACAGAGATCGACCATCGAGGCAGCCCTCGATCGCCGCGATGACTTCCGCCGGCCGGATCAGCGCCATGCATCGCCCCACCGGCCGGGCGAAGTCGAGCACCGGCAGCTCGCACAGGCTCCGGTCGTGCGCCTCGCCGTCGCCGCGGGCGACGACTCGGCTCTTCCAGCAGGCCTTGGTCCGGCAGCACGGCAGTGCGCCCAGCGTGTGCAGCGTCCGCTGGAGCGGGTACTGCGTCCACATGGCCGGCTCGCGCCCGCCCAGCAGCGCGACGTAGGGCTTCTCGAACGCGGCGCACAGGTGCTGGATGTAGGTGATGGGGCCGAGGCCGCCGGCGGCGTGGAAGCACACGCGCATGAGATCGCGGTGGCCCGTCCGGCCGACCAGATTGATGACGCCATCCAGCGCAGGATGCTCATCGTCATCGCTCCCGACCTGGACGAACGCGACACGCCTGCGGAAGTGGTCCACCACCGCCTGATAATGCTCCACCGGCCACTGCTTCAGGGTGAAGTCGCTCTTGATGCCGGCGCAGACGACCCAGTATCGACCTGATTCCATGCCGTGTTCGCTCAGGCAATCCGGCAGCGCCTTCTCTTCGCCCGAAAGGTACAGGTGCGGCCGGTTCGTCAGCGCCGGCAGCGGCATCCCGAGGTACCGTTCGAGGTGCCGCGTGTACGCGCCGATGAAGGTGCGCGGCTGGTCGTTGCTGGTCTGGATGTCGCCGTAGTGCATCGGCACATGCTCGCCGTCGGCCAGCGGCGTGACCCACGGGTTGTGCCGGAATATCTCGTCGCAGCTGGTTCTTACACCCGTCAGGAACCGCCCAGGGTACTGCGCGTGCAGCGATTCGATCGCGGCCGTCATCGTGCAGAGGTCGCCGGGCGGGAGGCAGGATTTGAGGATGAGCCTGCGTTGCATCGGGGGACGGCCCTCGCCGCGGTCAAAGGATGCTGAGTCTATATGGATGCGGGTCCGCTTCGACGAAGGGGGCTTGACCGGGCCGTGCGGACCCCGTACGCTGCCATGAGCGAAAGGCCCTTCAAGTGCCCCCACCCGTGAGCTCCTCCGGCTCCGTTCTGAACCCGGTCCCCGACGACGGGCCGCCGGTGTGGTGCTGGGTCAACTGCGACGACGGGTGCGGGCCGCTCGAGAACCGCAATCCCACCATCTGGGTTGACTCCGGCGGGGGCGGGGGTGCCGCCGCGATGGCGTCCAGCGCGGGGAGCGCCGGTGGGCTGGGGGGTGGTTGTTCAAGCGGGGAGTGCGGCTCGGGCTCGGCCATGTCGTCGGCCAGCCCCGTGCGGTACTGGAACGGAGCAGTGGTGCTGTCGTTCGCCGACATCGTCACGCCCTACACCCGGCTAACGCACACCCGCAGTTACAACAACAGGACCGCGACCGACTACGACGGCCCCAACGGCTGGAACTGGTTCATCGGCCAGATGCCGTATGTCGTGGCCAGCGGCACGTCGGTCGCGGTGGTGTTCGACCCCAACTTCCCGATCTGGTTTGATGATGGTGGCAGCGGCACATTCGTCCAGCGCGACGGGTCAATCAACCTCACGCTGGCCCACGACGCCACGAACAAACTCTTCACCTTCGTGCGGACGATCAGCGGGCGAGGCGGGTCCACGGTTACGACTGTTTTCAACGACTTCATGGCCCTGAACCGGCCGGGGCAGTTCGTCAGCCAGACCGACACGGCGGGGGTGGACACGACGATCGTCAGCCTCAGCGGCGCGGAGATCGCCGAGCTGCAAGCGGTGATGACCGTCGGGGGAACCTCGTACTACGGCTCGCTGGTTTATACCTATTACTCCTCGGGGGCCAACGCCGGGAAGCTCTCCTCGGTCATGTACCGGCGCAAGACCGGCTCCGGCGGCTCGTGGGCGAACATCAAGCAGTTCGCCTACACCTACCACGACGGCAGCGATAGCAACGGCAACCTCAACGACCTCAAGACCGCCGCCGAGCAGCAGTACGACAGCGGCACATCGTCATGGCAGGACATCGCGGTCAGTTACTACCGGTATTACGTTGACATTGCCGGCGGCACGGGCTTCGTCCACGGGCTTATTGACCTCTGCGCTGAGATAGACGTATGCGGTCATAAAGGAAGCCCGGCGTGATCGAAGGCGGAAGCGAGCAGGTTGGGCGAGCACCGCTGGCGGATGAGCGAGCGGCGGACGCGGCCGCGGAGGTCGTCACGGTCGGCCGGGGCGGAGTTGGCAAGGTCCACGCGTTTGCCGCGGTTCCACAGTTGCTCGGCGGGGTTGATCTCCGGGGCGTAGGACGGGAGCCACTCGACCATCACGCGTGGCCCACCCGGGGGCCGGCCGGCCAGCCAGCGCCGCACGGCGGCCTTGTGGACGTTGAGCCTGTCCTGCACGACGATCAACGGCCCGCGCACGTGCCGGTCCAGCGCCCGCAGGAACTCCGTCGCCCGGGGCGTCCTGATGTTCCTGCTGTGGATGCGGAAGACCGCAGAGAGCCGGTGGGGCTGGGCTGGACGATCGCGCGTGCGCAGAGCCCCGGGCGGCACGATGATGCCCCCGATCACGCTCAGCCGGTCGCGCCGGTCCCAGCAGCGCACGACGGGCGTGACGCCCCGCGGCGCCCAGGTCTGACGCACCAAAGGCCGCAGCATGAAGCCGGATTCGTCGTAGAACACGAGGGTAGCGTTCAGCCGCCGCGCGTTTTTTTCAGGCGCGGCCAGTCCTTGGTCCGCCAGCGCGCAATCACCGCCTCGTCCCGCTCGCGGGCCCGGGCCTCGGGCTTCTGCACGCTGAAGCCCAGGGCGTGCAGGATGCGGCCGACGTGGTTGAAGTCGTACCAGACGCCGAAGGCCTTGCCGATGAGGTCGCGGACCCGCCGGCAGGTCCACAGGTCGCTGTCGTACCCCGCGGCCACGGCGCCCCGCCTGATCGCGGCCACCAGCCGGCGCTTCTGCGCGGCGCTGAGCCGAGACGTGCGGCCCGGGAGCGGCTTGGCCCGCAGGCCGTCGGGGCCGCGCTTCCGCAGGGTCTTCTTCCACTTGCTCACGCACGAGGAGGTCACACCGACCAGCCGCGCCACCTCGCTCGTGCCCTTGCCCCGGCCCAGCAGCTCCGCCGCCCGCAGCCGCCGTGCCTCCAGCTCCGCCGGAGTGCCTTTGGTTCGCATCCTCTTGTATCGGCAAGGTCGCTCAAAAGTCTTTCATTGCGCAGAGATCAATAAGATCCAGATCGGCCCCGAGGGGTACCGCCGCGCGTTCAACGACGGCGTGAACTTCGACACCGCCACGGACGCCACGCTCAAGGGCTACGCCGACCACTACTTCGAGTACGACCCGAGCAGCCGGATGGTGACCAAGGAGGTCGCCGCGGTGTGCGTGAGCTGCCCGGGCGGCGGGACCACGCAGGACACCTTCACCTACGGGACTTCCGGTTTCTCGGACGGCATCAACAACTGGAAGTACAAGACGGTCCAGACGCTACCGAACTCGGCAACGCTCACCGTCTACTCCAACTTCCGAGGCGCGCCGATCCTGCACGTCTACACCGACACGGACGCCACCAGCAAATGGTACAAGTTCTGGCGGTACAACAGCGACGGCCAGGCCGTCATCGAGGCCGAGTCGTCGGCGATCAGCGGGTTCAGCGAGTCTTACGCGGACCTGGTGAACTACGGAGGCACCCCCACATACCTGAACGCGTCGTCGGGCCTGCTGCGCACCACCGATTACTACACGACGACCGGGAGCGGGGCCGCCAAAGGTTACGTGCGATATCAGAACCTCCGCCAGGGCACCGGCGGCTCGGACGTCCGCCTCCGCGAGTACGACTACACCTCGAACACCGACGCCGACGGGAACACGGTGTACCTGCCGTGGCACGCGAGCGTGTACCCCGACGCCACCACCACGGCGGTCAAGTACACGACCACCTACGCCTACACGTTCCACTCCGGGACGAACCTAATCGCCACACGGACCACGACGTTCCCGCTGGTGGCAATCGCGCACAACGGCTCGAACTCCGCGACAACATTTACAGAAACCTTCGACGCCAACGGCAACCGGACCCAGACCACGGACCAGGCCGGGACGGTCAACAAGTACACCTTAGACCCTGTGCTCCAGGTCGCCACGCAGTCGGTCCTGAACTACCAGACCAGCGGCTCCGGTCCCGGCATCAACGTCACCACCGACACCACCTACGACGACCAGGGCCGCCCGACGCAGACCCTGGGCCCGTCGCACCACGCGGTCATCGGCGGATCAGACACCGTCGTCCGCACGGCGTCGTGGTTCGTGTACCTGCGATCCGTGAAGCCGGGGAGCAGCACGTGGGACCTGAACCAGAACTGGTCCGCTCAGGGCTACGCCACCGGCACGAGCCCATCGTACACCTACACGCTCGTTGATCCGGTCGCCATCGGCCGCCTGGATAAGGACGGCCGAGCCATCGACCAGATCACGTCGAAGCGAACCAGCGGGAGCGGGGCGCTCTCGCCAAGCGACACGTTCGCCCAGACCGACTGGAAGTCGTGGTCCAGTTCGCAGTACAGCAACCTGGGGCGGCTGCTCTCGACGCGCTCGTACTTCCTGATCCCCTCCTCGGGCACGGGCACGAGCGGGACCAACTACGCCCAGACCGACTACGGCTACGACGCGCTCGAACGCCGGAACATGGTCAAGTCGCCGGTCGGCACGATCACGCGCACGGTGTGGACCGCGCCCCAGCGGGTGAAGGAAGTCTGGATCGGCACGAACGACACGGGCGCTACGGACTCGAATCCGGCTGGATCGGGCGCGCCCAACAACATGGTCATCGTGACCGCCAACCAGTACGACGGCGGCTCGGCGGGCGGCGACGGCGACCTGACCCAGGTGACCCAGTACGCGGCCTCCTCCGACACGCGCGTCACGACCTTCACCTACGACTTCCGTAACCGCCGGGTCACGATGGACGGCGAGGTTGATGTCTACCAGATCACCATCTACGACAACCTCGATCGCGTCACGCAGACCGACCGCAAGGACACCAGCTCAGGCGGGAACCTGATCGGGCGCAGCACCGCCGCCTACGACAGCCTCGGCCGGGCCTACCAGCAGGTCACCTACGCGGTCGATCCATCGACGGGCACGGTCGGCAACCCGCTCACGGCGAGCACATGGTACGACCCGGTCGGCCGCGTGATGAAGCAGATCAACGCCGGCGACGGGTTGGTCGCCACCAAGAACGCCTACAACGCCGTGGGCTGGATGACGGCGATGTACCGGAGTTACTACACCGGCACGCCGAGCTACGGCGAGGCGGGGACGGTCAGCGGCGACATCGTGGTCGAGCAGACGCTGTTCACGCAGGACGACGCCGGGAACGTCGTCAGCGCGGCGAGCGCCCAGAGGCTCAACGACACGCCGGATTCCGGCACGGGCAGCGCCGGGGCCCTCACGGCGGGGACTCAGCCCAAGGGCCGGGTCTCCTACGCGGCTTCGTGGTTCGACGGCATCGGCCGCGCCATCGCCTCGGCGAACTACGGCTCGATCGGGACGTTCACGCGGCCGGCGACGCCACCGGCACGCTCGGACACGATCCTGGTCACCAGCACTGACTACGACGACGCGGGCCGCGCCTACCAGGTCACCGACCCCAACGCGATCGTGGCCAAGACCGTCTTCGACGCCGCCGGGCGGGCCACGAGCCGGATCGACGATTTCGGCACAAGCAAGCTCAACCGCACGACGAACTTCACCTACACGCTCGACAGCCAGATCGCCACGCAGGTCGCGGTGAACTCGACCACCGGCGACCAGACGACGACGTATACCTACGGCGTGAGCCCGTCCACGTCTCCGGCGTCGGACCTCGCCAGCAACTCGCTGCTCGCCACGATCGACTATCCGGGATCCGTCAGCGGCTCGGACCAGCTCGCCTTCACCTACAACCGCCAGGGCCAGCAGAAGACGACGACCGACAGCCGGGGCACCGTCCACACGCTCGGCTACGACAAGCTCGGGCGGCTGGTCAGCGACACGGTGACGACCACCGGCTCGGGCGTGGACGCGGCGGTGCTCCGCATCGACCGCGCGTACGAGGTCCGCGGGATGCTGGAGACGGTCACGAGCTTTAGCAACACCTCCGGCACCGGCACGCCGGTCAACCAGGTCGGGCTCGAATATAACGACTACGGCCTGCTCACGAAGGATGCGCAGAGCCACTCGGGCGCGGTGAGCGGGAGCACGCCCGCGGTGCTGTACACGTACGCCGGAACATCGACGTCGAACTACGTCCGCCGCACCAAAGTCGTCGGCGACGCCTCGACCGGGTACGACTACGGCGCGACGGGTGGGATCAACGACCGCCTCTCACGCGTCGAGTCGGTCTTCGACACCAACACCTCCGGCGTCACCGCCGAGTACACCTACATCGGCGCGGCGAGCGCCGTGCGGTTGGACTTCGCCGAGCCGCAGGTGATGCTCGACCTGTGGGGCGGGACCAGCGGCACGTTCGATGGCCTCGACCTCTTCGGCCGGGTGATCGACCAGCGCTGGAAGTTTTATGGGGGAACTCCGGCGGATTTTGATCGCTATGAGTACGGCTACGACCGAAACTCGAACCGGCTGTGGAAGCAGAACATGGTCGCCACGACCGGGTTCGATGAGCAGTACACCGTTGATAATCTGAACCGCCTCACGCAGATGAAGCGCGGGACGCTCAACGGCAGCCATGTGATTCCGGGCACGCCCGTGAAGGAGCAGGATTGGAAGCTCGACCCGGTGGGGAACTGGAGTGAGTTCGTCGAGGATACTTCCGGGACAGCGGTTCTTGACCAGACCCGTACCGCCAGCACGGTCAACGAGATCACGTCGATCGGGACCGGCACCGTGGGGTTGCCGGTGTGGGCGACGCCCAAGTACGACTCTGCGGGAAACATGGAAGCGTTCGTGAAACCGAGCGCCCTCACCGCGAACCTTACCGGCATCTACGACGCATGGAACCGGCTGGTTGCCGTCAAGGATGGCTCCAGCTTCGTCACCGAGTACGCCTACGACGGACTGCGGCGGCGGGTCGTGAAGAAGTCGTACACGGGTGGAACTCTCACCGAGACCCGCGACTTCTACTTCAGTGACCAGTGGCAGGTGCTGGACGAAGCTGTCGGCGGGGCGACCGTGGAGTCTTACGCCTGGGGCGTGCGATACGTGGACGAACTGCTCTGGCGATTCGACTCCACATGGAAGCGCATCTACGCCATGCAGGACGCCAACTTCAACTGCACGGCGATCTGCGATTCTAGCGGAAACATGCTCGAACGCTATCAGTTCGACCCCTACGGCAACCGCGTCGTCCTCAGCCCATCGTGGACCGTCATCTCGGCCTCCGCATACGATTGGACGGTCGCGCATCAAGGACTGGCGTTTGAGACCGACATCGGTCTCTATAACTGCCGCAACCGCGTGTACTCACCGCTGCTGGCGGTGTGGTTGCAGCGGGATTCGCTGGGTTACGCGGACGGATTGAACCTGTATCTCAATCTTGGAAGCAACCCGATTGTGTACACAGACCCGAGTGGTACGATCATATTTATCATTATCGGCTGCATTGCGGCGGGGTGCATTTTGTTTGGCAGCGGCTGCGCAAGTCAACCGACGAGTCCGACGCAACCGCCACATCGAGCGCCAGATCCAGTAATTGACAAATCATGCAAATCTAATCCGCTCTCTGATTGCAAGGATAATTCACTCGTCAAAGCCGCGCTTGAGCGATACTACACCGACTGCGCATCGAGCTCGCGAGGCGCATTGAAGATCGTTTGCACTGACAGGAATAGTTTTACTTGCAACGAAAACACCGTTCGATACGACGGCTCAGGATGCGGTTCTTTGGCGCATGAAATCATTCATGCAGCCGACGACTGCAAGAATGACGACAAATGCACTCTTTTCGATCCCGGAAATCAAGAGCCATACTGCAAACACGAAATGTGCACAGAGGCAAGAGCGACGACGCGTGCCTCGTGTTGTGATCCAAATAATCCTTGGCGCAAAGGAAAGTCATGGGCCGAATGCGTAGAGGCACTTCGCAACTGGTATCTCGATAACGGGGACACCATCGGCTGCAAAGGTGTTAGCAGAGCCGATCGCCTTGCTGCTTGGAATAAGTGTGCCCCGGCAAATCTGACCGAAGCCAAGGCGTGTAACGGTACGATCCCCGTGATTGGGCAGTAGCAACGACAGGAGATCAGCATGAGGCACAATGACAATTGCCATCAACGCATCTGGCTGTCACGTCGCTGGCACCTGCTGTGCGGATCAGTCATTGCTGCGATTGTCCTTGGGATGACTATTGCCGCGATTCAGCCTGATCAAGTTGCCCTCAGAAAAACTAGCTCGCCGGGAAAGCTCGCGGCATCGGCCATCAGGGCGCTGCTAGCTGAACACGTCGAGAGCAATGCATACCAGACCATGATGAGTGCTCGCCACAACATCATCAAAGATGGGAGAACGCCAATGCAGGACTCCTACCTAGCCTGGTTAGCTGCCAAGCTTGTTCAACAAGCGGCGAAAGGACAACTGTTTGTTGGCGGTGGCGACAAGATATCACTTCGACTCACCTGGGATATGGGTGACAATGCATTTTGGTACGTCGGTCGCGTTTCTACTATCAAGCCTGATGGCTCGAAATCCGGATCCGGTGGTCCTTGGGTATTCTGGAAGTATCTTGGGGAGCGAGTGACGCCCAACGGCCCAGACGATAAACCTTCGGTAAGCGAGTACGAGCTTCCTTCTGTTTCAGAAGGCGATGTTATCGAGTTCGATCTGTATCGGTTGCCACGGAACAGCGTGGACATTGTGGAGAGGCTTGATCCTGTTGCCGCGATCGGTGACAATGCCGCACAAATAGTCCTGCGACTTCCCCTTCCAGTGATCGTCGGTACGGACCCAGATTTGAAATGATCGTCGTCCTGTACAAATATTCCGTCCGTGCACCGTCCTGTACAAGTATTCCATGTGCGTTCCGGCCGGGATTTCGAAGGGTAAACCGTGTCACGCGGCCTTCCGGTAGTAGTGCTTGATGACGCCGCCGAGCCGCTGTTTGCAGCGAATCTCGCGGGGCTCGACCGGCCCGGCGCGGACGGGCGGCTTCCGCCCCATCGGCGCGGCGAACTCCAAGGACGAGTGCGGCCGCTCTCGGTTGTGATAGTCGATGTACTCCGACAGCAGGTGGTCCAGGTGCCGGGTCCCGAGCACGATGAAGTGGTTAAGGCACTCGACCTCGATGCTCTGGATGAGCCGCTCGACGTAGGCGTTCAGGTTGGGCGACCGGTGCGGCAGTTGCATGGTCTCAATTCCGACGTTGGCAAGTACCCTGGCGAAGGCGTCTTCTCCGACCCGGAACTTGTCGTCGCGGTCACGGAGCAGGAGCCCGGGCTTGGCCATCTCCCTCGGAACCGACGCGACGAACCGTTGCACGACTTGGGTGAACCAGTTCGCATCGGGGTTAGTGGTGCTGAGCGACACATGCGCCCTTCGCGTCCTGGGATGCACGAAGACCAGCGCGAAGGCGTACTTCATCCCCCTGGCCGTCAGCACACGCATCGTGAGGAAGTCGCAGGCCCAGAGCGTCTTCGCGTGGGCCTTGAGGAACTCGTCCCAGGTCCGCTCGCCACGCTCAGGACCGGTCGGCAGCCCGTTCTCCTTGAGGATGTTGACGACCGTGGACCGCGAGACGCCGCCGATCCCCAGCTTCTTGAGCTCGCCGAGGATGCGCGTGTAGCCGAAGCCGGTCTCCCTGGCGATCCGCAGCACGATCTTCCGAATGTCACCGGGCGTGCGCGGCCGCCCCGGCTTCTTCTTCGCGGACCGTTTTCGCTTCGGCCGTCGCTTCTTCGCCTCCCGCACCCATTTCAAGAAGGTCTCGGGCCTGACGATGGTGACCAGCGACCGGACGGCATTCCCCAGCGCTTTTCCCAGCCGGACCAGGCGGGCGCGCTCCGCCGGGGTGACCCGGATCGGCCCCTTGATCCTGGCGCGGAGGACCTCGTTCTCGGCCTTGAGGAACTGGACCTGGCGGCGGAGGTCATCCCTGCTCGACCCGGCCAGAACCCTGAACATGCGGTGGATGGGTGTGCTGGGCATCCTTCCTTGTATACTGGATCAGCGATGACAGCCGTCCCATTCATCTTCGCCCGGCCGGCCCCCGGTCCCCGCGAGGGATCGCCGCGCTCGCGCGGCGCTCTCAACCTGCTAACCGGAAGGTTGGAGTTCTTCGAGGTGCATGCGGTTAACGCCCCGAGAGCGCGGTACGGAGTATTTGCACACCGGCCCGGAGCCGAACGCGGATGGGAGCGGGCGGCGTCCGCCGCGTGCAAGGCCCCGCGGCGGACGCCGGTGACCCGCCGCCAACCGCGTTCCTGATAGCGCCAACCCTGTTAAACACGAGGATCTGCCGGAATGAGGGTGGCCGAGGCCGAGAGAGTGGGTTTGAAACGGTTCCGAACAGGGAGGACCCGCGACTTCTACTTCAGCGACCAGTGGCAGGTGCTCAGCGAGGTCGTGGGCGGGACCGTTGACAAGACCTATGCGTGGGGCCTGCGGTACGTCGATGAACTCCTCTGGCGCGTCGATCCGGCGTCGAAACGCCACTACGCGATGCAAGACGCCAACTTCAACTGCACGGCGATCTGTGATGCGTCAGGATCAGTGCTCGAACGCTACCAGTTCGATCCGTACGGCAATCGCGTTGTCCTCAGCCCGTCGTGGACCATTATCTCGGCTTCCGCCTACGGCTGGACCGTCGCCCACCAGGGGCTGATGCTTGAGGTGGACGTCGGCCTCTACAACTGCCGCAACCGCGTCTACTCGCCAATGCTGGGGGTGTGGCTGCAGAGAGACCTGCTGGGGTATGTCGATGGCACGAGCCTGTATTTATACGTCGATTCTGCTCCGCATCAGAGCACTGATCCTTCAGGGTTGTATTGCCTTGGGATCAAGTGCCAGCCCGAGCCACCGTACGATATCATGGATCCTGGTGGAACAAAGGATCCTCGGATTCTGCTCATCCCCATCGACATTGCTCGATGGTGGTGGCGGCATAGGCTTTGGCCGCTCAACTCTATCATTTGCAATAGTACAAGCGCACCAATTCTAGTGTGCTCCTCCGGGATGGCGTGCCTAGTTCTGCAGCCAGGAGAATGTACCTCTGAGTTGATCGATGCCGGAGATTTCTGGTTTGACGGTCAAAATTGGTACAAGTGTGGTTTGGCCCGCTGTACCCCAACGGACGGGTCGCCTGGTCGGAAGCCATATGGCCCAATCGGAATCCCCGGACGGACTGGCGCCGACTGCGACGCTTACTGCCTTTCTTATCATGGGAGCTCATGCGAAAGCTACGCTATATGCATGCTCAACTGTTTGGGAAATGGAGCTCCCCTACCGAGTTCCCCTGATCCAGGACGAGCTATCACGGGCGTTTTTCTGGGCCTGCCGTGATGCGATCAAACATACATAACTCGGCTTGTAGTCGATGTGGCTATGTTGTAAATTTGTCGATAGGAAGCACAGAGCAGGTTTGTCCAGAATGCGCTTGGCCACTCGCCCACTCGCTGCCATGCGCTAATTTTTTTGAGTTCTCGGATCGTGGGGTGCTGACCTCCTTTGTTCGCACTGCAAGCGTGTCGCTCGGACACCGTCGGTTTTGGACATCGCTGGCAACATTAACACCCATGCGACCCGTCAGGCTAGTTGTTTTTGCCCTACTGGCGGTTACCGTCGTGTGTGCAAGCTTCTTGCTATTGATGGTTACAGAAGTCATTATGCATTTGGACATCATTCAATCGGCAGGCCTTGGTTCTCACCTGATTGATAGCCATACGATTGCCATTGCAATGCAGGCGGTGGCACTCTGCCTCTGTGAGTGGATTGCGGCGCTCCTGTTTGGCGCAACAATAGGCGTGTGGAGAGGATCGTCTCCCGCTCGCGTGATTCGGTGCGGAATCTATACGCTATCTGGTGTTAGCGTGGTATTGGTGTTATGGATGGCAGTTCGCATTGTCGTTGATATTGAGCAGTCTCGCCGTGGATATGACGATGCGTTGGAGGTGATAGTAGCATGTGTTGAGATGGTATATGGTCATGCGATATCACCAATGTTGGTAGTTTGCGTATGGCTGACGTGGGTATGGTCCGCATATATTGCGGCGGGGCACCGTCCTGTGCAAATATTCCGTCCATGCGATCCATCTGGATTTTAGGGGTGAGCCGTGTCACGCGGCCCTCCGGTAATAGTGCTTGATGACGCCGCCGAGCCGCTCCTTGCAGTGGACCTCGCGGGGCTCGACCGGCCCGGCGCGGACGGGCGGCTTCCGTCCCGTCGGCGTGGCGAAGTCGAGCGACGAGTGCGGGCGCTGGCGGTTGTGGTAGTCGATGTACTCCGACAGCAGATAGTCCAGGTGCCGGGTGCCGAGCACGATGAAGTGGTCGAGGCATTCGACCTCGATGCTCTGGATCAGGCGCTCGACATAGGCGTTGAGGTTGGGCGATCTGTACGGCAGCCGCATGGTCTCGATTCCCTTCCGGGCCAGCGCCGCGCCGAATGCCCCGCCCCCTACCCGGAACTTGTCATCTCGGTCGCGGAGCAAGAGTTGTGGTCTGGCCATGCCCTTCGGCATGGATACCACGAACCGTCGGACGACCTCCGTGAACCATGCGCCGTCCGGCGTGGTCGTGCTGGCCGAGACAATCGCCCGGCGCGTCTTGGGATGCACGAAGACCAGGGCGAAGGCGTACTTCAGACCCTTGCGTGTCAGCACGCGCATCGTGAGGAAGTCGCAGGCCCACAAGGTCTTGGCGTGCGCCCTGAGGAACTCGTCCCAGGTCTGTTCGCCCCGCTCGGGTCCGGTCGGCAGCCCGTTCTCCTTGAGGATGTTGACGACCGTGGACCGCGAGACGCCGCCGATCCCCAGCTTCTTCAGTTCGCCGAGGATACGGTGTATCCGAAGCCGGTCTCGCGTGCGATCCGCAGCACGATCTTTCGAACCTGCTCCGCAGTGCGCGGGCGGCCCGGCCTCTTCTTCACGGATCGCCTCTGTTTCGGCCGCTTCTTCGCCTCGCGCACCCACTTCAAGAAGGTCTCAGGTCTGACGATGCTGACGAGCGACCGGATGGCCTTCCCCAGCGGTTTTCCCAGCCGGACCAGCCGGGCGTGTTCCGCTGGGGTGACCCGGATCGGCCCCTTGATCCTGGCGCGGAGCACCTCGTTCTCGGCCTTGAGGAACTGGACCTGGTGGCGGAGGTCGTCCCGGCTCGACCCGGCCAGAACCCTGAACAGGCGGTGGATGGGTGCGCTGGGCATCCTTCTTTGTATACTGGACCAGCGATGACCGCCGTCCCCTCCACCTTCGCCTGGCCGACGGCCGCCCTCCGGACCCGGCCGATGCGCTCGCGCGGCGCTCTCAACCTATCAACCGGAAGGTCGGAGTTTTTCAAGGTGCATGTGGTTAACACCCCGAGAGAGCGGGACGGAGTATTTGCACACCGGCCCGAGGCCGAACGGGGACGGGAGCGGGCGGCGTCTGCCGCGTGCCGAGCCCCGCGGCGGACGCCGGTGACCCGCCGCCAACCGCGTTCCTGATAGCGCCAAGCCTGTTAAACACAAGGATCGTCCCGAATGAGGGGTGCCGAGGCCGAGAGAGTGGGTTTGAAACGGTTCCGAACAGGGAGCTCACGGCGGGGTCGTTTGGTTTACAGGCCGCCCGTTTCGCCCTTCGCGGCGGGTTGGCCAGAAAGCCCGCAGAATCCCGGCGGTTTGGCGATTACGGGGCTTGGCCCGTTGCGCTCTCGGTTCGAGACCGATTCAGAGGCCAACCGGTCAGGACACCGGGTGTCTCGGGATCAGTGCGTCGAAATCCTCTCGAACTCTCTGAGTCTCGGGTTGACGGGCGGAGGGGTTAACAGGGGCGTTCCGAGCGGGGGCCGGATGCGACGCAGTTTCGATCGGTGTGCATGTGGCGATCGCCGCCGATCATGTCGGTCCCGGCGCGATCGTCGCAACGAGTTGCACAATCACCGCCCATTCGAGCCTTGAGGGCGTACGTGGAGCCGCGGCCTACCAGGCTGCTCGAGCTCGAACAACGCCTCCGCCGAAGCCCAGGCGGTCAGGGCGTGGGTCGCTGACGAAATCGGTCGCGGTAAGTCACCGAATCGTAAACACGTGCGGTACCATCAACGGAAACACTCACTATGCGCGTCCCATCGGGGCTAAAGAGAGCATCCACCACCTCTCGTTCATGCCCGCGCAAGATCAACACCTCCTTGCCGCTTTCGGTATCCCAGAGTCGAACAGAGTGGTCTGCCGACGCGGTCAGGACGCGCGTCCCGTCCGGACTGAATCGGGCGGAGTTTATCCCGCCATCATGGCCCTTGAGGACTACCAGCAGTGTGCCCGAAGAACTCCACACTCGCGCCGTATGGTCGCTTGATCCGGACACAATGTGTTCGCCATTGGCGCTGAATTGTGCGGTGTTCACACACGATTGATGACCGCGTAAGATGGCATGCTCCGCTCCCGTCTCTGCGTTCCAAATGCGCACAGTGCCATCGGCGGAGGCAGTCGCGATCAGTTGATCAGAAGGCGACCAGTCGACTGACGTTATTCGATCTTCGTGACCCTCTAAGACGAAGCGAGGACTACCGGCGACCCGTGACCAGAGTATGGCGGTGCGGTCTGCCGAACCGGTGGCAATGAGCGTGTCATCCGAGTTGAAGGCTGCGGCTGATATCCGGTCGCTATGTCCTTGAAGTGACTCAAGCTCGATCGCCCCGCTTCCGAGGTTCCAAAGCCTAGCCACTCGTTCATGCGAAAACGCGACTAAGGCGAGGGAGCTGCGATGATCAATCGCCGCGCACGAAATGCTTTGCGCGTCTCCACCAACAGGAGTAGGACCTAAGCGCGACCATACGTGTGTCGTATTGATGTCTGTGAGCGCCGCTGAGCCGAAGCTCGACGCGCTCAGGATCCACTTCCCATCTGGACTGCACATCACGAGTGTCTCTCGAGGTTGGGAATCAGGAATGTGCAGAACCTCCCGCCCATCGGCTGCGCTCCATAGACGAGTCTCCTGATCTCCGAGTGCGGTCGCAATCAGCTGGCCATTGGGATGGAAGGCGACCGAAGGTCTAATTAAACTAGCCAGATGCGCATCGACGGTGTTGCCGCGAAGCGAGAACTCGGCATTTGTTGTCGTCGAACTCCAAATCCGTGCTGTTCGGTCGGTAGCAGCCGTGACAATCGTACTATCGTCCGCAGTGAACGCAGCGGCAACAATGCCGCCGGTGTGGCCGCGAAGGTGACAAAGCTCCTCGCCGGATCGACAGTTCCACACGCGGGCGATTCCGTCCGACGAACCGGTGAGCAGCCGGGACCCATCGTGATTGAACGACACAGAAACCACATAGGCTTGGGCGCCTCGCAGCTCGAAACTCGTAGACCAGTCATTTGTGTTCCAGATCCGGGCAGTCTTGTCAAATGAAGCAGTGGCTATCTGGTTGCCATCGGGACTAAAGGACGCCTTCCATACAACACCTTCGTGCCCGCGAAGCACGGCAAGTTCAGATCCAGTCTGGATATCCCAAACTCGCGCGGTTCTGTCGCCTGCCGCAGTGAGCACACGCTTTCCGTCCGCGCTGAATACCGCTGACACCACGCCGCCTATATGCCCGCGAAGAACAAGAAGTTCCTGACCTGTGTCGGCGTCCCAGACTCGCGCTGTACGGTCCTGGCAGGCAGTCACAAGTCGAGAGCCGTCAGGGCTGAACGCCACTGAGTGCATGTATCCCCACTCATGGCCTGTACACTCATGCAGGAGCGCTCCCGTAGTCGCATTCCAAATACGAAGTATACGATCGTCGGAAACTGTTGCGATCTTTGTTCCGCCAGGGTTGAAACATGCATCGGTGACTAGCTCGTTGCCCACGGCAATCGATAGCTCTGGCGCACCCGTATGCGAACTCCAAGTACGGGCGGTGCCATCCGCTGCGGTTGTAAGCACAAGAGCGCCGTCAGGGCTGAAACCAACGGACATCAATCGCTGCTCATGGCCACGCATCGTCGCCACTAGGGTTCGAGTGGCAATCGCCCACACTGTTGCAGTACTGTCGTTCGAGGCGAGGGCCAAATACTTCCCATCCGGGCTTATTTTAGCTGTCACGATCGGCTGGCTATGTGCCACAAGTATGCCGAGGCTTCGATCTGATAATGCACTCAGCCACCGCCACTCCCAGCCGCGCAGGTATTCAGGGCACGCATCCAGCCGTGCGCGGACACGCACGGGTTCGTTCGCCGCCAGCGACGCATCGGCGGCGATCAGATTGGCCAAGTACGCTTCGAACTCCGCAGCCTTGCGGGCTTCGTTCGCTCTCTTTGAAGCAGCATCCGCTTCGGTGGCCTTGGCACTGGCGATCGTCGCCAAACGTTGTTGCTCCACCTCGGCTGCACGGGCCGCGGTAGCCTCGTGATGCGCTTGTTGCGCCTGCCACAAAGTGCTTGCCAGACCGAGCACCAGCGCCATGGCCACCCCGGCCGCGGCCAACACGCCGCCACGATTCCGCCGCACGAACTTCTTCACTCGGTAAGTCACGGACTCCGGCCCCGCGTCCAGCGGATTGCCCTCCAAGTAGTTCCGAACGTCCCGCGCCAGGTCCGAAGGGCTCTGATAGCGCTCGGTCCGGTCCTTGCGGAGGGCCTTGAGCGGAATCCAGTCCAGCTCCCGGCGCAGCTCCAGCGCAAGCTCGCGCCGATCCGCCTGCCGATGCTTGGCGATGTCCGCGCCGCTGGCCGCGTCCGCAGTGGAAAGTCTCGTGCTCGGCTTGGGCGGATCCTGCTCACGTAGGACCTTGCAGATCGCCGCGAACCCGGCGCTCCTCATGGCCCGCGAATCAAACGGCAGCAGCCCCGAGAGCAGTTCATAGAGCACCACACCCAGCGAGTACACGTCCGTGCGCGTGTCGATGTCGGTCGCGCCCATTTCGGCCTGCTCAGGGCTCATGTACTCCGGCGTGCCGATGAGCTGGCCTCTCTCGGTGAAGATGGTCTTCTCGGTGAGCGTGTGCGTGATGGCCTTGGCGACGCCGAAGTCGATGACCTTGGGCAGAGCCTTGCCGTCGCGGACGCTGACGAGGATGTTGGAGGGCTTGATGTCCCGGTGGATGAGGCCCTTGAGGTGGGCGTGCTGCACCGCCTCGCAGACGCTGGCGAAGAGCTCCAGCCGCTGGCGGACGCTGAGGTTGTGCCGGTCGGCGTAGTCGGTGATCGGCTCGCCCGCGACATGCTCCATCACGAAGTACGGCCTGCCCGCGGGAGTGGCCCCGGCATCGAAGACCTTGGCGATGAATGGGTGGTCCATCACCGCCAAGGCCTGACGCTCCTGCTCGAACCGCGCGACCACGGCCCGGGTGTCCATGCCCTGCTTGATGATCTTCAGGGCCACCCGCTGCACGATCGGCTCGCGCCGTTCGGCCAGGTACACGACACCGAAGCCGCCTTCGCCGATCCGCTCCAACAGCTTGTAGGACCCAATCCAGTCGCCGGGACGTTCGCTTCCGCCATCGCTGTGCATGGGCACCGTTGGCGGCACATCGCTGCCGCCGTTGCCCGGCTGCAGGCTGGCGGTGGGCTGGTTGTCCGGAGCGCTCTGGTCGGACATGCCAGGAGTTTATGCGGATTGGTTTGCGGGGTGCTCTCCGGGGTAGCTCCTGCTCGGTCCGCGATAGCGGGCCGGTCTTGCCTTGCGGCCCGAACGCTCTCCGGCGTCCGCTCAAAAAGTTGGGCACCAGCAACCAGCCCCAGAAGATCAAGAGACCGATGATTCTCAGCCGTGCCCCCCGCCGCGTCCCCATCAGGCTTCGCCATCTACACCCGCCAGTCGGTGGACACGGCGAAGGACTTCTCGTCCTGCGATGCCCAGTTCCAGACGTGCCTCGACTGCGCCCGCGCCTTCGGCGATCGTGACGCCGATTGGATTGGCGAGCGGTTCGATGATCAGGGCTGGTCGGGCAGCAGCGTCGATCGGCCGGCGCTCAAGCGACTGCGGCAGGCTGTCCGCGAGGGACGCGTCCGCCATGTATACGCGGTGGCGCTGGACCGTCTGTCGCGGACGATGCGGGATGCCGTCCTCATCCTCGACGAGTTGGAAGCCGCGGGCGTCGAGTTGCGCCTGGTCCATCAGCCCGGGATCGGCACCTCCGCCGAGGGGCGATTCCTCCGGCACATCATCGCGTCGTTCGCCGAGTTCGAGCGAGAGCTGATCGCCGCTCGCTTGTCCGATACGAGAATGTCTCTCAAGGCGCACGGCCGCAGGCTGGCGGGGCCGCCACCGTACGGGTATAACGCCGACTCGAAGTCCAAGCAACTCGTGCCCAACGCCAGCGAAGCCAGGCGGCTGCAGGCCATCTTCGAGATGGCCGCCTCCGGCGTGCGGCCGAGCGAGATCGCTCGCCGGGTCAACAAGAAGCGTTGGACGACCAAGAAGCGCCTCTCCACAAGGTCCGGCCGCCTGATCGGCGGCGGAGTGTGGACGGCGAGACAGATTGTCGATGTCCTCCGGAACCCCGTGTGCCTGGGGGTCTTCGCCGACAAGGGCAAGCTCCGCAGCGGCGTGCAAGGTCGCGTCGCTGACCTCGTGGGACATGGAACTGCTGCCCATCGAGCTGGCGGACCTCAAGGGCGTCGACTTCGATCTCGCGCTGCTGGGCTTCCCGTCGACGAACGGATGGTTCTGCACGATGTGGAAGAGGTAGGCCGCGGCCATCTCGAACAGGTCGCCGTGAAGAACCTGTCCTCCGAACGCGGCGCGCGGCGTCTCCACAGCGGAGGTCAGCAGCCCGGAGTCACGAAGGCCCGGGCTGCCGCCGTACCGCTCGATCTGGTCTTCGTGGATGCGAAGCACGTCCTCAATGCGAAGGAAGTCGGGTTGCATCTGCGCTCACTCGGCCAGACGCTTGAGGGCCTTGCCGTGCTTCGCGTTGACCTTCGACAGCGACCTGGCCACGCGGCCTTCGCGGTCGGCGTCGCTCACCCGGCTGATCGTGAGCACCTTGCCGTCGGTGCTGACCTCCAGCGGCGAGTCCGGCTCGAACTTCAGGAGCTCGAGGATCGGCTTGTCGATGACCAGGGCGTAACTGTTGCCGTGCTTGGTGAGCGTCTTGACCACGGGGGCCTCCTTGGGGCGTTACCACACCGTACATGCGAAGTATATACCTCGGCGGTTCGCACGCAAGCCTTGAGATTCAGCGACCTGCCGCAGAAACGCCCCGGGCGAGGGCCGGGGCGGGGTGCTTCTCGGACGGCAGGGCTTTGCTCAGGGCTGGTTGTGGCCCGGGAGCGAGCCGTCGGTCGCTTCGTCTCATTCCAGGGCGTCGCGCTCGTCCTCCGTCCGCGGGTTGGGATCCTCGGGGTCGAAGCGCACGGTCGCGGTGCCGTCGGGGTTGATGGTGGGCAGCGCGCCCTCCCAAGGGCGCGGCTGCTCGTAGCAGCACAGGTAGAGCGCGGGAGCGGTCGCATCCAGCAGCGTCACGCGTTGATCCGCGTCGACATCGGCCGTCGCGCAGACCTGCTGCTCCGCGTAGGCGGCGTTGAACCGGGGACCGTTGATGATGCCGACGACGACTTGGGCGTCGGGATCGAGCCCCTGCATCGCCTCGAACAACTTCTTGACCGTGAGCATGGTTCAGGCCCCCTTTCCGGCGACGAAGACGCCGCGTTCGTGCTTCTTGAAGCGAGCCTTCTCGCCCTTGGCGGCGATCTCGCGGATGATGGCGGCGTAGAGCGTGGCCTCGGGCGTCTTGCCGCCGGGGCTCTTCCACAGACCCGTGGTCTCCATCTCGGCGATCATTTCCTTGGCCCGCATCGGAACCTTTGCGTCCGCGATGACCTGCGCCGCCGCGTCCAGCGCGCTGGTGCGCTTGGTCGCGGCGGGCTTGGGTTCCCGCTTGGCCGTAGGGGTCGCGGGGGTTTTCGACTCCGTGCCGCCCTTGGTCCTTGGCGCGTACGCCTTCTCGGCGTCCGCGTTCTTGGCCTCCTTGCGGGCCTTCCACGCCGCGCTCATCTCGCGCTGCGCCTTGCCCATGTTCTTGATCGTTCCCTTGCGTGCCATGTCGAACTCCTACTGCTGGGTGCGGAATCCCGTCGCACGTTGCGGCGGGGAAACGCGTCCGGAGCGGTCTCCCGCGCCGGCGCGTGCTGCTCACTCGCCTTTCAAGAACTCCTCAACGTGCTCCGGGTCCATGTTGGCCATGAACCCGACGAGGTTCACCAGGTCCGCGCGGGCCTTGGAGAGGTTGCCGACGAGCCCCCAGTTGCCCGGGGCGACGGCGTGCTCCTTGTCGTTGATGTCCAGGTGCATGCTCAGGACGTCGAGCAGGCGGGCGATGTCGTTGCGGCGTGCGGCGTAGGCCTCGGCGGCGGTCGGTTGAGGGGAGGCGGGCGTCGTGGTCTTGGGGGTGCGCTTGGTCATGGTCGTGCTCCTTTGCGTTCGGGGGGTTGGTGGTCCCTGGTAAACAGCGAAGCCCGCGTGTCGCGGGCTTCAGGTCGTCGGGCGGTTGTCGCCGGGGCGGTCCCAGCTGGTCGTGTCCCTCGGTTCGCCGACGGCCTTCAGGTAATCGATCAGATCACCGGCGTTCCAGGTGTCCCCCTCGACCGCGTCGTGCTCGTTGGGCCCGTCGCGGCCGTCGGGGTCGATCTCGAAGAGGCGGAACCCGCCCGTGTTCGTGGTGTCGATCGCCCATGTACGGCCGTCGGGGGTGTGGACCTCGACGCTGGCGACGGTGAATCCCCGGCGGCCCAGGTCGCGGGCGATCTCGATGGCGTTCTTCGTGCTGGTTTTCATCGCTGCGTTCTCCTTCGCGGGGCGGGTTGCTTGCCCCGCGTTGTGACACATGAAGCCGTGAACTCCCGCCCGCAGCAAGGCGAATCCGCACGGATTCGCCGAGAATCTGCCGCTTGTGGGCAACTACGCGGAAAGTGCCCCGCCGTGGCGGGAGATGTGCGCCGGGGAGGTCCGCGATGACTCCCGAACACGCGCCTAGTTCCACGCCAGCGGGGGGCGGACAGGGAATGTCCCGGCTCAACCCGGCGGCCATGCCCGTGGTGGACGCCGCCCGCGTGCTCACCCGGCTGGGCGGCAGGCCCGTGACGGAAGCCATGCTCCGCGCCGACATCGACGCCGGCGCGCCCACGAACGCGGATGGAACCGTGAACCTCGTGCACTACGCCGCGTGGCTCGTGAAGGAGATGGCGGGCTCCGGAGGTGGCGGTGGCGATTGACCCGCGCAAACTCAAGCCCGGCGAACTGGCTCGGCTGCTCAACAGCACGCCGCTGGGCGAGGTGGTCAGCGAGCGGCAGCTCCATCGGCACCGCACGCGCGCGGGGTTCCGCGTCGCGGCCGACGGCGACGCCGGCAAGGTCGATCTGTTCCGGTACGTCGCGTGGCTGGTGAGCATCAGGTCCCAGCGAAGCGATACGACAGCATCATCAACAAGACTGCCATCTTTGCAAAGACGAATCGGATCATCGGCGGGCGGGCACCCAGCGTATATCTGGCTGCGCTTCAGCGTCAGGCGGATATCTCGCCCGACCGCATGGACCAGATTCTGCAGTCGCATGTGATCGACCCGTCCTTGCTTCGTGGCGACGACTTCGAAGCTTTCTTTCAGGCTCGGGCTATGTCTCTGCTGGCTCGCATCGAACAGGCGATGGGCAAGAAGGTCTCGCGAGAGCTTCCGACCGCCGATGAGGTCGACCTGTTCAGCGACTCATCGGAATCGCTCGATGATGACGAGTCACCACAGAGCAGCGGAGTGTGAGGCGATGGCAAGGTGAGTAACTCGAACCATCATCGCGGCCCTCGACTATTCACGCACTACATCGGCATCGACTACTCCGGCGCAAAGACGCCGACGTCGAGTCTGCCCGGGCTCCGGGTCTACATGGCGGAGCGGAATGCCGCTCCGGTCGAGGTGCGGCCGTCGCAAGGGCTGAAGAAGCACTGGACCCGCCGCGGCGTTGCGGAGTGGCTCGTCGCCCGGCTCTCGGAGAACGAGCCCGCCATCGTCGGCATCGACCACGGGTTCTCCTTCCCGATGAAGTACTTCGAGCGGCACAACCTGCGGCGCGACTGGCACGCGTTCCTCGACGATTTTCACGATCACTGGCCGACCGACGAGGACAACACATACGTCGACTTCGTGCGTGATGGAGATGTCGGGCGCGGCGCGGAGCGCACGGGCGACCGCCGCTGGAAGCGTCTCACCGAAGTACGGGCGCGCGGGGCCAAGTCGGTGTTCCATTTCGACGTGCGAGGTTCGGTCGCCAAATCGACCCACGCGGGCCTGCCTTGGCTCAGGTACATCCGCGAGCGGCTTCCCGGCCGCGTTCACTTCTGGCCGTTCGACGGCTGGACGCCGACCCCCGGTCGTTCGGTCATCGCGGAGGTCTACCCGTCGCTGTGGAGCCGGTCGTTGCCGAAGGCGGACCGCACGCCAGACCAGCACGACGCGTGGAGCGTGGCTGAGTGGTCGCGGCGGGCGGATGTTGATGGCGGTCTCACGGAGTTCCTGAACCCCGACCTCCCCCCCGAGGATCGGGCGACTGCAGCAGTGGAGGGCTGGATCCTGGGTCTCGGGTAAGCGCGACGGGCCGAGTTCGATCCGCCTGTTAAGCGTGAGGTGCTCCAGCGGTCATCCAACGCCGCTTTCCCGCTCTCTCTGGTCGGCCTGAGCTACTAACGGCCCCCGAAATCATGCTGAGTTCGAGACACCCATCCGATCGGAGCTTCTGACCGGCCCGCGAAAGCGGGCCGGTTTTGCTTTACGGCCCGGCCAGTTTCCGGCGTCCGGGCGGGGTGGCGGAAACGGCGGAGATTCCGGGGCCAAACGCGGGGTGGCAATGGCCGCCGCGCTCTCGGTTTGGCCCGGCCCATCGGGCGGGCGATGCGAACCCGTCGGGTTCCGGTCGGCCTCTCGCCCGAACCTCTCAAACTCTCTGACTTTCTTGGTTAGCGCCCCGGCCGATTTGACGCGGGGTTGCGATCGGGGGTGGGCGGGGATCGGAACGGTGCCGAGATGGAGAGCGCAGGCGGCTGCCGATCGCTCCGCCGAATCGGCCCCGCTCAAGCCCCGATCCGTCTGGGACCCTCTCTGAAGTATGCGATTGCGCTGTCGAGCAACTGGTCGGCTTCGTCATCTGCTTCGCCGACCGCCGCACAGAGATGATTGAGAGCCGGCACCCAACGTCGCTCAAGCAGATCGGCCAGCCTTTGCTGGTGAATCCTGGCTCGGGCTTCCTCTGTGAGAAACGGCGGGAGCATGCAGAGCGCCAAGCACTGTAATCCCGTGCATTCACGGGCCAGGAAGTACAGCCAATAGGGGAACTCGTTGTCCAACTTGGTCACGTAGTCACGAACCTCCGGCATCTCGAACAGCTCCTGAGGGTTTTCGTCGTAGCCGAAGAACGAGATGTCCACGCGGGTGCGGAATGCACGAATGCTCTCGGGCGTCCCGAGCAGTTTCTTCAACGTGGCGAGCGGGCCAGACCTGTCGTCTCGCTCCACCTCATCGCGGCTGATCACCACCGTCAGAAAGTCGAAGTCGTGCAGGCTCATCGATGAAAGTGTATCGAGGCGTTCCGATCGACCCCCTTTCGCCACATTCCGAACCGTTTGCGTAGAAGGTGGTTAACGGCCCGCCGTGCGGCGGGCGGGCACAACTGACCATCTCCGGCCCCAGCGGGCTCGCGCACGGACGCACGCATGACCATCGACCTCGACGAGGGGGCCGAGCGCGATGACTTCGCGCTTCTGACCCCGACCAAGCGGCTGCACAATATCGCGCAGATCCTCGCGGACGGCATCCGCCGCCAGCACGAGGATGCCTGCCGCATGGGCGAGTTGGGCGACATCTCCGCCCCGGCAGAAAGAGAGGAAGATGGACTTGAACCCTTGGGACCGGTTCGCCTTGATCGTCCGCCCCCCCACGGCGGTTGACGCCTTGCGAACCGGAGAGTCCCGATGATCCCCCCGCCCGATGACATCCCCGCGACGGTGAAGGCCCTTGGCCGACTCACCGTCCCCGAACTGAAGCAGCGCTACGCCGAGGTCTTCGGCGAGCCCACGCGGACCAACCACAAACAGTATCTCGTCAAGCGGATCGTCTGGCGGCTGCAGGCGCTCCGCGAAGGCGGGTTGTCGGAGCGAGCACGGCGGCGGGCGCTCGAACTGGCCGACGACGCGGAGATCCGCCTGAGCGCCCCGCGTCCCCACGACGCGGCCGCGAACGGCCCGGGGCGAACGGTCGCGGCGGCGTGCCGCGGGCGACCGGTCCCTGCCCCCCCCCAATCACCACGCCCGACCACGGACGGGTGAGCATCTCCGAAGGAGTGCGCGATGCGGCTGCGGCCCGACCCGACCGACCCCGCGGAGATGTCGCCGGAGCGGTGCCTCGACGGGTTCGCCAGCATCGCGGTGCCAAGCGCTCCGCGTCTGTCGTTGAAGAAGCCCCCCACCTCCCGACACTCCACCCCCCTCCCCCCTCACAACTCCGGCGCAAAGCCCCGCCTCATGGTGTTCTCGCAGCTCGCACGCGGCTCCACAAACTGGAGGAGGTAGTCGCGGCCTCCGGCCTTGGAGCCCACGCCGGACATGCCAAAGCCTCCGAAGGGTTGGCGGGCGACGAGGGCGCCGGTGATGCCCCGGTTGATGTAGAGGTTGCCGACGCGGAACTGCTGCTTGGCGAGTTCGAGGTGGCTGGGGCGGCGGGTGAAGACGCCTCCGGTGAGTTTGTACGGGGACGCGTTGGCCAGGTCGAGCGCGGCCGCGAAGTCCGGGGCGTGCATGATCGCCAGAACGGGACCGAAGATTTCCTCGCGGGCGATGGTGTGGGTGGGCTTGACGCCGGAGAAGATGGTCGGGCCGACGAATCGGGCTTGGGCGGCGGCGACGAAGGGGTTGCCCGCGGGTGGGGTCATTTCCAGTTCGGGCTTGCAGCCCTCCGCTTTGGCCTTGTCGATGTACGAGCGGGTCTTGCTCGCGGCCTCCTCGTCGATCACGGGGCCCACGTCGGTGCCGGGGTTGGCCGGGTCGCCGATGACCAGGGCCCCGGTGGCGCCGACCAGACGCTGCACGACGTTGCGGATCGCGGGGCCGTCTTCGCCGGCGGGATCGACGACGATCAGGCGTGAGCAGGCCGAGCACTTCTGGCCCTGGAAGCCAAACGCCGAGTGCCGGATGGCGAGCACGGCCTCGTCGAGGTCGGCGCTGGTGTCGACGATCAGGGCGTTCTTGCCGCCCATCTCGCAGACAACTTTCTTGACGCCGTGGGCCTCCTGCTCGGGCGGCGTGTGGCCCGCGGCCTTGAGAATGTCGAGGCCGACGGCCTTGGAGCCGGTAAAGGCGATGAGGGCGACGCGCGGGTCGCGAACCAGGGCCGCGCCGGTGGTCTCGCCGGGCGCGGGGCAGAAGTGCAGCACGTCCTTCGGTGCGCCCGCCTGCCAGAGAATCTCGCACATCAGCCGTGCGATGCCGGGGGTCTGCTCGGCGGGCTTGCAGATGACGGTGTTACCGGTCACCAACGCGGCCACGGTCATGCCGCAGCAGATCGCCAGCGGGAAGTTCCACGGGCTGATGACGACGGCGACGCCGCGGGGTTGGTACCACTGCTCGTCGAGCTCGCCGATGAACCGGCCCATGCGCTCGCGCCCGAACATGGGCGGAGCCAGGCGTGCGTAAAACTCGCAGAAGTCGATGGCCTCACAGGTATCGGCGTCGGCCTCGCGCCAGGTCTTGCCGGACTCCTTGACCATGACGCCCGAGAGCTCGTCGCGCCGTTCGCGCATGATGGCCGCGGCGCGGGTGAGAACGGACGCGCGGGCGAGGGGGTCGGTGTCGCGCCAGGCCGGGAACGCGCCGAGGGCCCTCCCCACCATCTCGCCCGCGGCGGCCGGCGTGGTGTCGTTGGCGACGCTCGGCACGCTCGCACGGGCGACGGCCGCGGCAAAGGCGGCCCGGGCCGGCTCCTGCGAGAAATCCCGCATCGCCTCGTTGAAGAACGCCTTGCCGTCGCCGACGCCCTCAACCGCGGGGCTGAGTTGGTGCTTGGCGGGGTCGATGCCGGTGGAGCGTCCCCCGGCCTCCAGCGCGATGCCGCGCCCGAGACGCGGGCTGGAGCCGTCGGTCGATCGGTGCGGGCTGGCGAGGAGCTTGCCGACGTCGGCGTTGTCGAGGAAGCCGGCCTTGAGCCAGCTCTCGTTGCTCGTGTTTTCGAGCAGGCGGCGAACGAGATACGCCATGCCCGGGATCATCTCGCCCACGGGCACATACTCGCGGATGCGCAGGCCCATCTCCGCGGCCGCGTGCTTGAGCTGGTCGGCCATGCCGTGCAGCATCTGGAGCTCGATGGCCGCGTCGGGCAGGCCGCGTTCCTGCACGCCGGCGAGGGCGTAGGCGATCGAGCGGGCGTTGTGCGAGCCGAGGGCGAGTTTGACGCCGCCATCGCCCGCGGCCCGGGGCGCGTGGTCGAGCAGGATGTCGGTCATGCGCTCAAAGCACGCGTCGGTCTCGCGCTTGGTGGGCCAGACGGGGCAGGGCCAGCCCATCTGCTCGGCGTGGATGACCTGGTAGTCCCAATACGCGCCCTTGACCAGACGCACGCTGACGACGCGCCCGGTGCGCTTGGACCACTCGCAGATGCGCCGCGCGTCGTCCTCGCCGCTGCGCAGATAGGCCTGCATCGCCAACCCGGCGTGGAAATCGACCGCCTCGCAGCATCGCATGAACAGCTCGAGCGTCAGGTCCTTGAACGCGAACTGCTCCATGTCGAAGTTGACGAACACGCCCTTGGACTTGGCGGCCTCGAGGATCGGCACAATCCGCCGCATAAGCTCGCGGATGCTGCCCTCGGTGTCGATCGGGTCGCAGCGCGCGGTGAGCGAGCTGATCTTGATCGAGACGTTGGTGCGGGGGATCGGGCCGAGGTGGTCAGACTCCAACCGCGGGTTGGGCTTCCACGATCCGACCTCGACCGGCAGGTTGTTGACCAGGTCCAGATACTTGTGTTGGTAGGCCTCGGCCTCTTCGTCTGAAACGCACGCCTCGCCGAGCAGGTCGACGCTGAAGGCGATGCCGTCGTTCCAGAGCTCGCGCAGGTTGGGCAGCGCGCTCGCGGCGTCGGTGCCCGCGATGAACTTCGCGGCCATGCCCTCGATCTGCTTGCTCACGGTCCCGACGAACAGGCCACGGGCCAGGCCGCCGGCCTTGATGCCCAACTCGATCGGTCCGGGCACGGTCACGCCGGGCTGGCCGAGGTAGTCCTTGAGGTGGTCGAACTTGTCGTCCACCGTCCGCAGCATCGGGAACGCGTCCACGTAGCGGAACATCTGGACCTTGAAGTTGGGGTCCTTCATGGACCATTCCATCAGCCAGTCGCTGTAGAACCGGGCCGACAGCAGACCAGCCTTGTGCTTGCGGGCAAGGTCGAGCATCCGCGAACCGATCTCGCGGATTCGCCCCTCGTCGGAACGGCCCGCAGTGACCGTGCCGACGTTCGCGGGCGCACCGTTCGCGGGCTGGAAGGTGGATGCGGGAGGAGGCAGGGTGGCGGTCCCGGCACCCGCCGCGGGAGCGGCGGCGCGGGGCTTGCGAGAGAACAGGGACATGGGAAGAGCGGCTCCTGGGGCCGGTGGCGTGGGCGGATCGGGCCGAGCATCAACGGACCCGACTAGTGTATGGTTCCGCCCGATCGCTCCCCAAGCCCCGCCACCCCGCCCCGCCCCGACCGTCACCCCGGCTTCGCGCAATCGCATTTCCGCTAATCGACAGGCAATCTCCCCCGCCCTGCCTGGCTCCCCCGCCCTGCCTGGGCCCGAACAAACGCCTCAGCGTGACGAGCAATCCACCCCAAACCTCCCCGACCGCGAGACCTCCATCGGCGGCGGGTTTGTCTGCAAGCGGCCGTAAGGTGGTGACGATCGGCACCTTCGACGGCGTGCACCGCGGCCATCAGGCCCTCGTGCAACGTGCCCGGCGGATGGCGGAGCGAACCGGACTGGACGTCCAAGTGCTGGCGATGGTGTTCGACCCCAACCCGATGGAAGTCCTTCGCCCGTGCGAGGCGCCGGCCCGCCTGAGCACCTTCGAGCAGAAGGCCGAGTGGCTGCGATCGGCGGGCGCTGATGAAGTGCTCCGGCTGGAGCCGACCTCCGCCCTGTTGCACGAGTCTCCCGAGGAGTTTGTCGGCATCGTTCGGCGCGCGCACGGGATGGTTGGGGTGGTCGAAGGGCCAGACTTTCGGTTCGGCAAGGGACGTGCCGGGGATGTGCGGACGCTGACCCGCCTCGGCGGCGGCGGCGCGTTCTCGGTGGACGTCGTGGAACCGGTGAGCGTCGCGCTCAACGACCACACCATCGCGCCGGCCCGGAGCACGATGGTGCGCTGGCTCCTGAACAACGGGCGCGTCTCGGACGCCGCCCGGGTGCTCGGACGATGGCACACCGTGCGCGGCGTGGTCGTGCGCGGCGATCGGCGGGGACGGACCATGGGGTACCCCACCGCGAACATCCAGACGCCGTGCCTGGCGCCGGCGGACGGCGTGTACGCGGGCCGGGCGCGCCTGGCGGACGGCCGGGTGTTCACGGCCGCGATCAGCGTGGGGAGCAAGCCAACCTTCGGCGAGCACGCCCGGACGGTCGAAGCGGTCCTGCTGGGCGATTCGCCCGATCCGGCGGCGGACGGGCTGGTGGGCGAGCGAGCGCCCGCATGGGCGCCGTTGCCGGGACTCCCCGAGTACGGTTGGACGATCGACCTGGAGTTTGCTGCGTGGGTGCGCGATCAGGTCCGGTTCGATGGACTCGAACCGCTGCTGGATCAGATGGCCCGGGACTGCGCACGGATCTCCGAGATTGTGCGCATCCGCGGGGACGACAGGCTGCCCGCTGCGGCGGGCGCGATGATGGAGAAAACGCTTTGACGTGGCAGGGCAATGCAGACACGGCGGCCGTGGCGGCCAAGCTCAGAGTGGCCAAATCGGTGCTGGTGCTGACGCACGCCAAGCCCGACGGCGACGCGGCCGGCTCGACGCTGGCGCTGGCCCGGACGCTGATCCGGTGCGGGATCGCGACGCAGGTCGCCTACGTCGGACCGATCCCAGCGTGGATGGATGAAGTCGCGGGGACGTCCACTGCGCCGCCGCGACGGTATTTTCAACCGATGAAACCCGCCGAGCCTGTTGATGGCCAATCGTGGAACGGACGCGAGGCCGAGGCAATCGCCGTCGTGGACACCGGCTCGTGGCAGCAGGTCGCGGAGATGCGTCCGGCACTGGAAGGACGCGCGGCGGACACGGTAATCATCGATCATCACGCGCACGGCGACGAAGACGTCGCGCACCTGCGTCTGGTACGCACGCAGTGCGCCTCGTGCACCGAAGTGCTCGCCCCTGTCTGCTGCACGCTCCTGGGGCTGAACTCCGTCATCAAACTGCCGCTGGACATCGCGACGCCTCTGTACTTGGGGCTCGCCACGGACACCGGCTGGTTCCGCTTTTCGAGCGTGACGCCCGCGACGCTCCGCCTGGCCGCGGACCTGCGCGAGGCGGGCGTGAACCACACCGACCTGTACAGGATGATCGAGCAGCAGGACCACGTCAGCCGGTGGAGGCTGCTCGGCCGGGCGCTCACCTCGACAAGGCTGCACGACCTGGGGCGCCCGTGGGGACAGCTCTCGGTGATGCTGCTCACGCTCCGCGACTTCGACGAGTGCGGCGCGGACCGGAACGACACCGGCGGCTTCGCCGACATGGTGCTCGCGGTGAAAGAGATCGGTGCGTCCGCCGTCCTTACCGAGGCGGAGGCCGGGCCCGGCGGGAGTTTCCTGACCAAGATCAGTCTGCGGAGCAAGCCCGTGGCTAATGCACTGGACGTGGGCACGCTCACCCAGCGGCTCGGCGGAGGCGGGCATTTCCACGCCGCGGGGGCCAAACTGCGTGTCGGGCTGGACGAGGCCGAGCGGATGCTCGTGGAGGCGGCCCGTGGGCTCTGAGCCGCGACCGCACGGGCGGGGAAAGGACGGGCACGACCGCCGGCCGCGGACGGGTGGCGATGACCGCGGCAAGCCCCCGCCGCGGCGAGTCCGACCGGGCGGGCGGCCGCCGCTGCGTGTCTTCACGACGACGCTGTGGGAATACCCGAGCCAGCACTACGACTCGGCTCGCTCGGGCGAGCAGGTCGGCGGCGATCGTCGTGCGGCCGTGATGCAGGGCGACAAGGACTACGCGGGCGCCACGCCGTCGTGGGTCATTTGGCAAGTGCTCCAGCGATACACGCGGGAGGGCGACACCGTTGTCGATCCGATGTGCGGGAGCGGAACGACGCTGGACGTGTGCCGCGACCTGGGGCGGAAGGGCGTGGGGTTCGACCTCGCGCCCACGCGCGACGACATTTCGCAGGCGGACGCTCGAAAGACCCCGCTGGCGGACGCGAGCGCGGACTTTGTGTTTATTGACCCCCCCTACTCCACGCACATCGACTATTCTGACGACTCGCGATGCATCGGCAAACTCGACGCCGCGCCCGACTCTGACGACGGCGGGCGGGCTTACTACGACTCGATGAAAAGAGTCATCCGCGAGATCGACCGCATCCTCAAGCCCCGGCGGTACATGGCTCTGTACGTGAGCGACTCGTGGCGCAAGCGCAAGGGCTCGCCCGGCGAGGGCGGCGGCGTGTTCATGCCGATCGGCTTCGAGCTCTTCGCCATGATGCGGGAGCGGTTCCGGCCGATCGACACCATCGCCGTCGTGCGCCACAACCAAAAACTGGCCCGCGGAAACTGGCACAAGGCGGCCGAGGAAGGGAACTTCTTCCTGCGCGGATTCAACTACCTGTTCATCATGAAGAAGGTGTGAGCCCGCCGTGGCATGGGCATTCTGCCCATGTCGGCCCAAAGGGCCGAGCGCAAAGTTCACGATGCGCGGAAGCTGGGGAGATCAAGGGAGAGGCACGGCCGATCACCCACGCAACGCCCGGCAACCGCGGCCGCGGGTGGACACGGTGAAAGGGTTCGCGGCACGCCAACAAGAAGGAGCTCCGCACGCAGCATGTGGGTGAACTTCACTTGACAGCGACGTTCGCCGACGGGCGCGAGGTTGAGATCGATCATCTCGCGGGCATGGGCGAGTTGTAGCTTCCCCGGGGCATCACCGCGATTCGCAGGTTTCGTGCGGCCCAACTCGCTCGATCCACCCCCCACCCAGCACCACGTCCCCGTCATACAGCACAACCGCCTGCCCCGCCGCCACCGCCGTCTGCGGCCGGTCAAACTCCACCTCGAATCGGCCGGTGCGACCCGAGGGTGAACCGGAGGCAGTGTCGCGGCGCGTCGGGCGGGTGCGAGCCCGCCCCGGCGCCGCCGGCGTGTTGTAGCGATACTTCACCAGGACGGGCCGCCAATAAGCAAACTCGGCTTCATCCACCAGCCAGTTGGCCTCGCCCGCGACACACCCGCTCGCCAAGAGCCGCTCGCGCGGGCCGACGACGACGGTGTTTGTGGAGGCGTCCTTGCTCAGCACAAAGAGCGGAACGTCGGCCGTCGCGCTGCCCAACCCCAACCCCTTGCGCTGGCCCACGGTGAAGCGGTGCTGTCCACCGTGCTCGCCGAGGCGACGCCCAGACTCGTCCACAATCTCGCCGCGCTGCGCGGCCGCGGGACGTCGGCGCTCGACCAACCCGGCGTAGTCGTTGTCGGGCACAAAGCAGATCTCCTGTGAGTCGGGCTTGTCGAACGTCGGCAGGCCGTACTTCTGCGCGAGCTCCCGCACCGCGGGCTTCTCCATCTCGCCGATGGGCAGGAGCATGTGCGGCAGGTGCTCACGCGGCACGCCGAAGAGCACGTAGCTCTGGTCCTTGGCGTGATCGACGCCGCGAAGCAGACGGTGCTCGACTAGAGAGGATGGCATCGAGGAACAGACCCGGGCGTAGTGCCCGCTTGCGACGAAATCCGCCCCGATCTGGCTGGCGTACTCCCGCAATTTGCCGAACTTCAGCCAGTCGTTGCAGCGAACACACGGGTTGGGCGTGCGGCCCGAGGCGTACTCGTCCACGAAGTAGTCGATGATCCGACCGAAGTCCTTCTTGAAGTTCACCACGTAAAAGGGGATGTCCAGCTCAGCCGCGACCAAGCGGGCGTCGGCGGCGTCGTTGATCGAACAGCAGCCCCGGTGCCCGATCTTGATCCTGGCGGGGTCGCAGGCGATCCCGGCGGAATCGAACGACTCCATCGAATCCAGCGACTCCCCGGGGGAGCCGAGCCGCATAAAGCATCCGACGACGTCGTACCCCGCGCGCACCAACAGCGCCGCGGCCACGGACGAATCCACGCCGCCCGACATCGCCACCAACACCCTGGGCTTGCCGGAAATCATGCTCGCAATGGTAGGAACCGGGCGTTCAGACCCGTGCCGCCGTCGCGGCCTCGACCGCCGCGCGGAACATGCGTGCGCCGGGGGTTGGTTTCGAGCCCGATCGCGTAGTCGGGTTCAACCGGGTCCAGAACGGGTGCATGGTCCAGTCGAGGTAGCGCTCGGGGTGGGGCATCAGGCCGAAGATGCGCCCCGACGTGTCGCAGATGCCCGCGATGTCCGCCGCCGAGCCGTTGGGGTTGTTCGTGTATGTGAGGGCGATCTGGCCGTGCTCGCGCAACGACGCCAGCACCCGATCGTCCGCGGCCACGAACCGCCCTTCGCCGTGGGCGATGGGTAGGAGCATCACGTCGCCAACCTCGTCGGGATTCTCGGCCGCCCAATCGACCAATGGTCGTGTCCACAGGCATGGCGATGCGGGGTTGGCGGCCACGCGCACCCACCGATCGATGAAGCGCCCGCCGCTGTTGTGCGCCAGCGCGACGGACTGCGCGGGAGCGTGGTCCTCGGGCCAGTTGTCGCCCGGGCTCGCCGGACCCGGCAGCAACCCGACCTGCACCATGACCTGAAACCCGTTGCAGGCCCCGATCATCGGGCACCCGCGCCGGGCGGCGTCTCGCAGCGCCGGGTACAGCCGTTCGCGCAGCTTCACGGCGAGGATGCGCCCGGACGCAATGTCATCGCCGTAACTGAACCCACCTGGGAAGCCGATCAGGTCGTACCCGTCTATCCGGGCCGGGTCGGCGATCAGGCGATCGACGTGGACAAGGTCCGCGTGGGCGCCGGCCATCGCGAAGGCCCGGCACATCTCGGCGTCGCAGTTCGTGCCGGCGGTCCGGATGACCAGAGCACGCGGGCAGGCAGGATCGGCGGTCGGCATACCCGAATGGTATCGGGGAGGTTTACGCCACGCGACGGAACTTGACCATGACGTCGGTCGTGAACGTGGGCAGAGCGAACGTTGTGGTGCTTTGACCGATCATCCCCGTCAGCGTTCCGATGACAGCGTTGTCTGCGCCGGTCGACCAGAACTCCACGTCGTAGACCGCGCCGGCCCGGAGGCCCCTGATCCTGAGCGAGGCGCCCGAGACCTGGGCGTCGCCGCGGCTCTCGGCCGCGTCGCGGAGGATGTAGGCCAGGCCCTGGTCCGCGTCGGCGCTCCCCCACGCGTGCAGAGCGTCGTTGCCGCTGTCCGCCGTGCCGATCTTGCCCGAGAGCGACAGGCCGCGGAAGTTCGCCCAGTCAAAGCCCAGACCGGTGTCGTCCACGAAGTTGGCCACCGATTTCTGGACCCGGCGCATACCCAGCGAGAGCGGCAGCGGGAGGTACCCGGTGGTATCCGGCGTGGGGTCACTCGGCCAGGTGTCCACCATCGACGTTCGCCCGATGCGCATGCCGCCGCCGGCCAGGCCCGAAGCGAGACTCACCCAGTTGACGGTGCGGAAGATGGCCTCGTCGTCGGTGAGATTGAACGGGTGCTCCGAACTTGGGTTGCCGATCCCGCGGTCGTTGTAGTACGCGGCGCCGCCCGGCCAGGTGCGAGGCTCAATGTCCCACTCGCCGTTCTGCACGGGCCGGTTGTCTCGCCGGTTCGTCAGCCAGTAGGCCGCGAGGCCGCCGTAGGAGACGGCGGGGCGGACGCTCTTGTCCGAATCCGGGTTGAACACCGGCTCCGCGACCGTCGAGGTGTAGAAGTGTGGGTCGAGAATGTCGAAAGCGTCGCTGTAGTAGAGCACACGCCCGACCGGACCACGCGGGGCGAGGTTGATCGACGAGCTCATCACCGCGATCTCGGGGGCGTAGGCGTGCAGGTCGGCCGCGACCTGGGCGTGGAAGCGGGAACGCTGCCGGAGCTCGGTCGTGATGTCGCGGGTGGTGTCGTGGCCGTCCCACTCGTTGAGCAACTCGAACCCGAACACGGTGTACGCGTACGGGCTCTCCCGCACCCAGTCGGCCAGCACGTGCAGACGCGTCTCCACCATCTGCTCGACTTCCGGGTTCCAATAGAAATCGTTCATGTCGGTCAGCGGGCCGCCGTTCTCGACGGAGAACGGCGTGAGCTCAAAGTTGTCGCGGTAGTTGAAGTTGTTGAAGGTCTGGAGGAAGATGCGGACGCCCGTGCGCGCGGCCTGCTCCATCATGCCCCAGAGGAAGTTGCGCATGTCCGGGTTGAACGTGCTCTGCGTGTCACCCGGCTCTCGCCATTCCAGCCAGCGCATGCCGGAGGGCAGTTGCGACCGGCCCGCATCCTCCAGCTTGGTCCACTCCAACTGCACGCGCAGCGTGTTGATCCCGTACTCCGCGAGCGAGTCGAAGTACCCGGCGGCGTCGCCCTCACGCACGCCGTTGGCATAGTTCACGAACGCCCCATCCCCCGGCCGGTAGATCAGCCCCGTGTAGAGGCTGCGGACATAGAGATTGCTCACACCGACGGTTCCGCCGATCATGACGAACGGCTGCCCGTTCTCGTACATGAGCGTGTTGCCGTTGGGTGAGACCATGACGCGGCCGCCGTCGGAGGTGTCCTCGGCGGTCGAGAGCGTCGTGAACGTGGCAGATGCGATGTCGCCCAGACGCCCGACCGAGTCCTCCCCGCGAACCGCGAAGTGGTAGGTCGTGGACGGCGTGAGCTCGCCCAGCCGCAGCGTTTCGTGCAGACTGCGGAGGTGGGCCGTGAACGTGTTGGGAACCACAGTCGCCGCGTCCCAGTCTTCCGTGGTGACGATAGCTGACGAGGAGTATCGGATCTGGTAGCCCGAGACGTTGCCCTTGCCCGACTGCGAACCGGCGGGCGCCGTGAAATCCAGGCGCACCCCGTACCCGGAAATCGACGACGCGGACAGGTCGGTGATCGCCATCGGATGGTCCGACGACGATCGCGTGACAAACTGGAGGTACGCGTAGTTGGTCGGGCCCCGCCAGCCCGTGTTGGTCATGTTCTGGCTGCCGAACACGCCGTTGAGGTAGTCGTCGGTCTGGAGCTCGCCCTGCCGGACGAGCGGGTCGGGGTCCTGCCCCGAGTACACCGGTGTTCGCGGCCCGCCGTCGTCGTCGAACATCACCTCGAAGTTCATGCCCATGTACGCGCCGTTAGCCGGGCGCGACCGATAGCCGAACGCGGCCCACGGAAGCAGGATCTCCGCGGTCCAGCCAGTGTCCACGTCGCTGTTGTCGTTCAGCGTGCCGTTGAGACGGACCCGCCACCGCGTGCCCGCCGTGAGCGTTGCGCCGGGGTTGACCGGCACCCCCGCGCCCCGCCCGTTGCCCTTGAGGAACTCCCACCGGCCCACAGCGCCGTCGCCGTTGGCGGGCGTGTACATGCCCCCGATATTGAAGGCGAACATACGCCCGCTCGCCGGAAGCGCGTTGCGGCGTGAGTTGCGTGGATCGAAGAAGAACGCGATGGCGTCGTCGTCCCAGAACTCCCAGCGGTTCCCCGCACCGCCGCCCACGCCGTCGGCCCAGAGTTTATCGTCGAGCACCTCGACGCCCAGCGCGAGCCCCCGCGACGTGTGCTTCATCATCACCGTGACGCGCGAGTTGGACTCGTACGCCTGCGTACGGACGACTTGCTGCGCCCCGCCCCATTCCCGCTCGGTCAACACGCCGTTGAAGCGGATGCGTCCGACGTCCAGCGCCGTCCACAGCGGATGGTTCGGGGTGATCGGATCGGCCGCGAACAGCGCTCGCTGTTCGAGGCTCTCGATCGTCGCGGGCTCGCCGCAGCAACGGGCGAGCGCGGCCGCGCGGCGGGGCAGTGACCACGTCCGGTTCAATCGCAGGTAGAAACTCGCCATGAACACAGCCCCTCCTGATGGACGGCCGAATCGTCTTCCCCCACCCGCGGGCTAACAAACCCATGGGGCGGGTGGATTTCCATCGATCGGGGGTGATCCCGGCTCAAGGTTGACCGGGCATAAGCGCCACCGGACCCGCGGCCTGACACAGGTCGAACGATCCCGCGCAACGCGCAAGGCGGGCTGACCCGGTCGCCGATAGCGACTGGCGCGATTCTGGCGGCGCGCGTGTTACCGGAACCGACCGGCCCGTGCCGGCCACAAGCTCAGAACCGTTGCACGCGATCTCGGCCGCGAACACCGGCCTCAGGGAGCGGGCTTGGCATCGGGCGTTGCGGGCGCAGCGGCGTTGGCGGGTGCGCCGCTCTCCGCGGCCTCCAGCGACGGCCATCCACCGCCCAACGCTTTGTAGAGCCGGACAAGAGCCTGCAGCACGGCCTGATCGCTCGCCACCAAGGCCTCTTCGCTGATAGCCAGAGCCTGCTGCGAACTCAGCACCCGCTGGAAGTCGGCCAGCCCGGCCCTGTTGAGCGTCGACGCGAGCTCGACGGCGCGCCGGTTGGCGGTCACGGCCGCGGCCAGCGACTTGCGGCGCTCCTGCTGGCGGGACAGGCTCACGAGCGAGTTCTCGACGTCCTCGAAGGCCAGCAGCACCGATTGCTCGTACGCAATGCGCGTCTGGCGCGTGAGGGACTCTTGCACCTTGATGTTCGACCTGATCGCCCCGCCCTGAAACAGCGCCCAGCGCACCGCCGGGCCGATCGACCAGAACCGGCTGTCGCCGTCGCCCAGCGTCCCGATCTGGGCCGAGGCCAGCCCGAACGAGCCGGTAAGACTGAACTTGGGGAAGAGATCGCTCGTCGCCACGCCGATGCGGGCGGTCTGGGCCGCGATCTGGCGTTCGGCCCGGCGAATATCCGGCCGACGGCGGACCAGCTCGGACGGCAGGCCGACGGGAATCTCCGCCGGCGCGGTCGGCAGCGGGGCGGGCGTGCCCAGCTCTTCGAGCAACGATCCCGGCTGGCTCCCCAGCAGAACGCCCAGCCGGTGGATCGCCGCCCGCGCGCTCTCGTCCAGCGTGGGGAGCACCGAGCGGGTGGCCTCGAGTTGAGCCCTGGCCTGAACAACGTCCAGCTCGCTGGTCAACCCGGCCTGGTACCTCGAATCGGTCAGCGAGAGCGTGTCGGTCTGAATCTGGATGTTGCGCTGTGTGACTTCGATGCGCTGTTGGAAGCCGCGCAGGTCGACGTAGTTGCGGGCCACCTCGCCCGCGAGCGCGACCAGCACGTCGCGCCGACTCTCCTCGAGCGCCTGGATGTCCGCCTCCGCGGCCTCGACCGAACGCGCGATCCCGCCGAACACGTCGATCTCCCAACTGGCGTCGAGGCCCACGCGGTAGTTGTCGGAGCCCGATGGGTCCTCGCTGAAGAACTCTCCCCCGTTGTTCGTGTTCTCGCTCGATCGGCTGCGGTCGTACGACGCGCCGGCGTTGACGTTGGGCAGGCCGGCCGAGGCAGCGATCCCGCGCTCGGCGCGGGCCTGGATGATCCGTTCAGAGGCCAACCGCACGTCGTTGTTCGATGCGATCGCCCGGTCAATGAGCGACACAAGTTCGGCGTCGTTCAGCGACGACCACCACGCATCGTCGATTGCCTTGCCCGCCCCGATCGCGGACGTCTCCGTCGGAAGGTCCTGGGAACTCCACTTGGCGGGCGCCTCGGTCTCCGGCGGCTTGTAGTCGGGGCCTACTTTGCACGCCGACAGGGAGACAGTGCCGGCCGCGAGGATGAGCGCGGCCGCACGTGTGGCTGATCGATGGTTCGTCACTTCTGTGGGTCCTGATTGGAGGCGGCGGGCGCCCCGAGGGTTGCGGAGGAAGGCGTCGCGGCCGTCGGCTCGACGGGCGGCGCATCAATGAACACGTCCATCTGCTGGCCCACAAACACGGGCAGGGCCTTGGGATCGAAGGAAAAGATAACCTGCAACACCCGCGTGTCCACTCGCTCGGTGCTGGCGCCGGTCAGAGACCGCTTGGGGATGACGAAGGGCTCGAAACGGACGAACGTCAGGTCGGTGCGGAGCGACGGGTTGCCGCGGACGAACGCCTTGCCGGCCGCACCCGCGTGCACACGCCACGCGTCGTTCTCGTCGACATCAACGCGGACGTGCAGCCGCGATGTATCACCGAGCACGATGAGCGAATCGGCGATGTTCCCGCTCGCCGCCGCGCCCGACGCGGCGTACTCCCCCAGGCGGGCGTTCAACTTGAGGACCTCGCCGTCGACCGGCGCGTGCACCGTATACCGATCGAGTTCGACCTGCGCCGCATCGACCTGGGCCTGCGCGGCCTCGACGTCCGCGCGAGCGATATCAACGTCGTACTTCCACGCGCCCGCCCGGAGCCGGACCAGGTCGGCCTGAGACTCCGCCAGACGGGCGCGGGCCGCGACAACTGCGAACCGGCGTTTGCTCAGGTCCTCGTCGGCGATCGCCCGGCGGTCGGCTTTCTCCCACATCGCGAGCTGGCTCTCCAGGTCGTCAAGGACCGACCGGTCCGCGTCGGCCCTTGCCTGTGCCGGCGGGATGTCCTCTGGGCGGGGCTCGGCCTGGAGCCGCTCAAGCTTGGCCCTGGACGTCGCCAGCGTGGTCGTCCGCACGGCCAGTTCGGCCTTGATGGTCCGATCGTCGATCGTGAACAGCGGATCGCCCACCTTCACCCGCTGGCCCGGCATGACGTACACCTTCGTGATGATCCCCGGGACCTGCGTGCCGATCGCGATGTTCTCCGTGCTCGCCTCGACCAGCCCGGCCCCCGCGACGTACGACGGGAACGGCGCGGCCGCGGGCTCGACCACGGGCGGGGCCGACGGCTTGGGCTTGTTGTCGGCCATCACGGTGTACACCGCCAGGCAGACGCCCAGCACGGCCAGCAGCGGGAGCAAGACTTTGGTCAGCATGGCGAACTCTCCGGCTATGCCACACTTGGCGCAGCGCCCGGTCAGTGGGCGTGGGCCAGCTCTTCCTTGGACTCGAGCACCTCAACGATGTGGCCGTCGTCCATCCTGGCGATGCGGTCGGCGAACGAGAAGATCCGGGCGTCGTGGGTCACGATGACCAGGGCCCGACCCTGGTCGAGCGCGACGCCCTCGAGCATCCGCATGATCGCGTGGCCCGTCTCATGGTCCAGCGCGCTCGTCGGCTCGTCGCAGACGATCAGCCGCGGCTCGTGCACCATCGCTCGGGCGATGGCCACACGCTGCTGCTGGCCCCCGGAGAGCTCACGCGGCAGCGAATCGACACGGTCGCCGAGGCCGACCCGGTCGAGCATCGCCCGGGAACGTTTGACGGCCTCGCGCTCGCCCATCCCGTTGATGAGAAGCGGCACGGACACGTTCTGCGCCGCCGTGAGCGACGGCAGCAGGTTGAACTGCTGGAACACGAAACCCACGTTCTGCCCGCGGAATCGGGTCCGCTCGCGGGTGGCCAGCTTGTCCAGATCGCTCCCGAACACCGTGCAATCGCCCTCGTCGCGGTTGAGGATTCCAGCGATCACGGAAATGAGCGTCGTCTTACCACATCCCGAGGGTCCCACGAGCATCATCAGCTCGCCCAGGCGGATGTCCAAATCGACCCCGCGGAGCGCGACCACCTTCGTGCTCGCGGTGCGGTAGACCTTGACCACACCGCGGCAATGAACCGCAATGGGGTGCGGGTTCGGCGAGGGGATATCGTTCGAGTCGCTCATGATCGGGCGGATGTTATGTCGAGCCGAGTCATCATCCCTTGAACACCACCGCCGGCTCCAGCCGCATCACGCGCTGAATGCTCACGAACGACGCGAGCACGCAGATAAGCGCGATCGCCGCGCACGTCCCCACAAGGACCTGGGGCAGAAGCCGGAACGCCAGTTCACCCATGGGCATGAACGTGAACGACGAGGCCGCGCCCACGCCCAGCCCGAAGCCGATGAAGCCGACAAGCAGGGCCTGGAGAAGGATCATCCTCAGCAGCCGCCAGTTGCTCGCCCCCATCGCCTTGAGCGCGCCGAACTGCGTGAGGTTATCGAGCGTGAAGTTGTAGAACGTCTGCCCCGCGATCGCGGTGCCGACCAGGAAACCCAGCGCCACCGAGATGCCGAAGTTGATCGGGATCCCCGTGTACTTCATGAAGTACATGACCGTCTTCCAGCGGAACTCGTCGGTCGTGTACGCCGCGAGCCCGGTGACCTCGCGGATCTTCTCGCACATCCGCTCCGGGTCGGCCCCCGGCTTCACACCCGCTACCACGAACGTGAGCAGTTTCCGCTCGCGCGGGGCGAACGTGATCGCCCGCGAGTACGTCGTGTACACCACCGGCTGGCTCTGGAACGTCCGCGAGACGCGGCACGTGCCCACCACCACCGCCCGATGGTCGTTGAGTTCGAGGTAATCGCCCACCCTCAGCGGCGTCGGCTTGCCGACGGGCTTGCCGGTGACGGGGTCCAGCGGCGCCGGCCTGGCCAGCTTGCCCGCAGCCCCCACATCGTCCACGATCACGCCGTCGGCACGGCGCAAGTCGCCCAGCCGCCCCGTCACCATCCGCGCCGGCCCGCCGATGAGCGTCGAATCGTCCAGGCCGATCACGTTGCACGTCTGGAACGTGCCGTCCTGAAGCCTCGCCCGCAGCAGGCCCTTGTAGAGCGGCATGGCCCACGCCACGCCCTCGACGCCGCGAACTCGGTAGAGCTGCGTGTCCTGCATCGGCTTGAGGTCGTCGATGAACTGCACCTTCGGGTCCATGACCCAAACCTGCGGGTAGGACGTGTCGGTGACAAACCCGTACGTGCGCGTCATCAGCCCGACGAAGATCGCCATCTGTTGCGTCATCAGGAACGCCGCGAACGCGACGCCGAACACGATGCCGAAGAACTTGGCCCGATTGCCGATAAGCATGCGCAGAGCGACCGAGTTCATGCGCACCCTCCCCCGGTAACTGCGCCGGCCGCGCACGCGGAAGCTCGCATCCCGTCGAGGGCCGCGAGCGAGAACTCGCAGATGTGCTCGGCGATCGCCTCGGCGTGCCCGTGCACCGGGGCCAGTTCGGGGTTCAGCCGCTCCATCACCGGCCGCCCCGAGAAGTAGATCAGGCACTGCCCGATGATGCTGAACTTGCACCGCGCGACCCGGGTCGCCGTGGCCGCCGGACCCAGCAGTTCGGCCACGATCTGCGAGAGCATCGCGCTGCCCGGACGGATGCCCTCCTCGACGATCGCGTCCAATGCCGGCGTGGGGTCGAGCATCTCCCGCATGACCAGCCGCCTCTGCCACGCCGGCTTGTCCGAGGAGGTCATCGCCGCCACGTACGTTCGGATGAACCGTCGAAGCCGTTCCTGTGCATCGACCGGGTCTGTCGCGGCCGGACCCAACTCGTTCGGCCGCATCGCCGCGGCACAGTGGTTCGCGTAGCGCAGCACTTCGAGATAGAGCCCCTCCTTGTCCCCGAAGTGGTAGTTGATCGCCGCGATGTTGGCCCCGGCCCTCGCGCAGATCTCCCGAACAGTCGCGTGGCGGAACCCGCGTTCCGAAAAGACCTCGCCCGCGGCCTCGATCAGCCGGGATCTGGTCTGGCTTTCGCCATCGTCAGGATTGGACCGGGTGTCAAACATCTGTTTCAATCGATCGTATGAATCGCCCGCTTGACTTGTCAAGCCGAGCACGCGCCCATCCCCTCGACAAAAACAACACCGCCCGCGGCCGGTCCGGACGCGGGCGGTGAATCGGGGTGGGCGGATTCGAACCGCCGACCTTTTGACCCCCAGTCAAACGCGCTAACCAAGCTGCGCTACACCCCGGGAGGAAAGAGAGGGTATGGCGGCCGGTGAGCGGCGGCTAGTAGCGACTCCTCCGGAAAGCGCCGCGACGGGCCGTGGGCGCCCGGTATCCTCCGGGTGCATGAGCAACCTGCTGATCGTGAACGGGCGCGTCATCGATCCGGCGAGCGACCTGGATGCCGTCGCGGACGTCGCCATCGCCGACGGGATCGTCGCGGCCGTCGGGCCGGGGCTCTCCCGCGGTCACGCCGAGCGGGTCATTGATGCGGAGGGCTGCATCGTCACCCCGGGCCTGATCGACCCGCACGTGCACCTGCGCGAGCCGGGCATGGAGGAGGCCGAGACCATCCGCACGGGAACGCGCGCCGCGGTCGCGGGCGGCTTCACCAGCGTGTGCTGCATGCCCAACACCACGCCCGCGCTCGACGACGACGCGATGATCGAGTTCGTCTACAAGCAGACCGAGCGAACGGGCGCGTGCCGCGTGTTCCCGGTGGGCGCCGTGAGCAAGGGGCGCAAGGGCGCCGAGCTCGCCGAGATCGTGCTCATGGCCCGCGCGGGCGCGGTCGGGTTCACCGACGACGGCGACTGCGTCGAGAGCGCGGGGCTGATGCTCAAGGCCCTCACCTACATCAAGCCCACGGGACTGGCCTTCATGCAGCACTGCCAGGAGGCCACGCTCACCCGCGGCGCGGCCATGCACGCGGGCGAAGTCTCAACCCGCCTGGGCCTCGCCGGCTGGCCGCGGGTCGCCGAGGAGGTCGTCATCGACCGGGACGTTCGCCTCAACCGACAGGTCGGCTGCCGCTACCACGTGCAGCACCTCAGCTCGGGCGGCTCGGTCGAGATCGTTCGCCGGGCGCGCAAGGACGGCCTGCCCGTGAGCGCCGAAGCCTCGCCGCACCACCTTTTGCTCACGCACGATCAGGTGGACACGCACGGCGGCTACTGGACGCTCGCCAAGATGAACCCACCCTTGCGCGAGCGCGGCGACATCGACGCGATGCTCGAGGGCATCGCGGACGGGACGATCTCGGTACTCGCCACCGACCATGCGCCGCACACGCCGGAGCGCAAAGCCCTGGATTTCGAGTCCGCGCCCTTCGGCATCGTCGGGCTCGAGACCGCCCTGGCCCTGTACATCAAGGCGCTTATCGAACCCGGCGTGATCGACTGGCCGCGCATGGTCGCGATGATGACCGTCGAGCCGGCCCGCCTCTGCGGCCTGCACCGCGACGGGTACGGGCGGCTGCACGTCGGCGATCCGGGCGACGTCACGGTGATCGATCCGGAATCCGAGTGGACCATCCTCCGGTCGGATTTCGCCGGGTTGAGCAAGAACTCACCCTTCGATGGGTGGAAGGTCAAGGGCCGGGCGATCGCGACCATCGTCGGCGGCCAGACTGTGTACCGCGGATCGGCCGCGAGCGCACGAGTGACCGCGCTTTGACGAATGCCGGACGACCGTTCGCCTCGCAGATAGAAAACCCGCGGCCGGATTCATACCGTTCCACGGCCGGACCCCGGCAGAGGCAACTCTCCGATCCGCACCGCTTTCTCCGGCCTCAAAGGACATTTTCCCATGCCCATCCGCATCGGCATCAACGGCTTCGGTCGCATCGGTCGGCTCGTCTATCGCATCGGCGCTGAGCACGGCATCGAGGTGGTCGGGGTGAACGACCTCGTCCCCGCCGACAACCTCGCGTACCTGCTCAAGTACGACACCATGCACGGCACGTTCCGCCAGCGCGGCGAGCCGGTGCAGGTTTCGGCCACCGAGAACAGTTTCACCGTCAACGGCAAGGTCACCAAGGCCACGGCCGAGAAGGACCCGAGCAAGCTGCCGTGGAAGGACCTGGGCGTTCAGTACGTGCTGGAGTCCACCGGGCATTTCACCGACCTCGAAAAGGCCAGCGCTCACCTCAAGGCCGGGGCCAAGCGCGTGATGATCAGCGCCCCGACCAAGAGCGAGCCGAGCCAGGTTCCCACGTTCGTCTACGGGGTGAACAGCAGCGGCTACGACCCAGCCAAGCACGCCGTCCTCTCCAACGCGAGCTGCACGACCAACTGCCTCGCGCCGGTCGCCAAGGTCATCCACGAGGAGTTCGGCCTCGAAGAGGGCCTGATGTCCACGATCCACGCCGTCACCGCCACCCAGCCGACCCAGGACGGCCCCAGCAAGAAGGACTGGCGCGGCGGGCGCAACGGCTACATGAACATCATCCCCAGCAGCACCGGCGCCGCCAAGGCGACGGTCCTCGCGATCCCCGCGCTCAAGGGGCGCATCACGGGCGTGTCCTTCCGCGTGCCCACGGCCGACGTCTCCACCGTGGACCTGACCTTCCGCACCGGCAAGCCGACCAGCTACGACGCGATCTGCAAGGCGATGAAGAAGTGGAGCGACGGGCCGATGAAGGGGGTTCTCGGATACACCGACGAGGAGGTCGTCTCCAGCGACTTCATCGGCGACCGACGAAGTTCGATCTTCGACGTCAAGGCCGGCCTTGAGCTCAACGACCGCTTCTTCAAGGTGGTTTCGTGGTACGACAACGAGGCCGGCTACGCGGCCCGCTGCGTCGACATGCTCAGGCTCATGGCCGAGAAGGACGGGATCAAGTAGCACCCACGGGGGCTTCCTCCCCCCCACTTTTCCCGCTTCCACCGGCGGCCGATTCCTGATAGGCTGGCGGCCATGCTCCGCTGGAAGCGCACGCTCCGCACCTATTCATCAGAACGCTTCGTCGCGATCCGCGACGGGCAGGAGGTCGCGCTGGCCGATCTCCACTATCTGCTCGACGGCTCGGTCGCGGGCACGGTCGTGCTCGACCGCTCGGCGGGCTGGACGGAGGAGCAGGTGCCCGACCTCTTGGCCGCGCTCGACGAAGACATGCTGCCGAGCGTGGACCAGGCCCGCGACAACCTGCTCTACACGGTGATCATGGGCGAGACGCTCGGCAGTTACGAGCTGGAGAACGACGCCGCTGAAAGCCCGCGACGCGGCAAGCGCCGATAGCCGGACGTCCCCCCCGCCCCCGCTCACCCGTTGGTCCGCTCAAACTCCCGCATGAACCCCGCCAGAGCCTCGCACCCCTCCCGCGGCATGGCGTTGTACATGCTCGCCCTCATGCCGCCGGTCGAACGGTGGCCCTTGAGACAGTCGAGCCCCGCCTTTACGGCTTCAACGCAGAACCGGTCGTCCAGCTCGGGCGTCGGGCAGCGGAAGGTCACGTTCATCAGCGATCGGCTGTCCTTCCTCGCGTGCGGCGTGTAGAACGACGAACCGTCGAGCACGTCGTACACGATCTTCGCCTTGTCCGCGTTGTGGCGGGCGAAGTGCTGCACGCCGCCGTGCTTGAGGATCCACTTGAGCATCAGGCCCACGGTATAGATCGGGAACACCGGCGGGGTGTTCGGTCGCGACTCGGTCGTCGCGAACGTCCGGTACTGCAACATGCCGGGGATGTCCTTGCGTCCCCGCTCCACCACGTCGTCGCGGACGATCACGATCGTCACTCCGGCCGCGCCCAGATTCTTCTGCGCGCTGGCGTAGATCAGCCCGAACCGCGACACGTCGAACGGCTTGGAGAAGATGTCGCTGCACATGTCGCTCACGAGCGGCACGCCCTTGGGCGGCGTGGGCTCGTAGGGGAACTGCGTGCCGTAGAGCGTGTTGTTACTCGTGTAGTGCACGTACGCGGGCTTCGCCGAGTACTTCGTCTCCGCAGCCGAGGGAACGTGCCGGTAGTTGTCCGCCTTGCTCGACGCGCACTCGTGGATCGTCCCGAAGATCGCGGCGTGGTCGATCGAGTTCTGGGCCCAGTGCCCGGTGTTCAGGTAATCCGCCGTGCCCGAGCGGTCCGCCGGGAGCAGGTTCATCGGGATCATGAAGTTCTGGGCCGTCGAGCCCCCGGTCATGAACAGCACGCGGTAGTTGGAGGGAATGCTCCCGACCTCGCGGCAGTCACGCTCGGCCTCGGCGAGGATCGCGTCGAACGTGCGGGCCCGGTGGCTGTGTTCGAGAATGCCCACCCCCGTACGACGGCAGTCCCAGATTTCCTCCTGGATCTGCCGCAGAACATCCTCAGGCATGCACGCCGGGCCGGCGGAGTAGTTGAACAGGCGCCCCCCCGCGGTGCGGCTCGTCGCGGCACGGGGAGAGGGCGGGGAGGCGGGGGACGGCTTGGACGCTTGGGCGCTGGCCATGGCGGGCTCCTGCACTGGTCGTACTCGCATGGTACGTCCGCGCCGGCCCGGGGTGCCACCGCGAGACCGCGGTTCCGAGCGACATCGCGGCGCGAAACCCGCCGCAGTTTCACGCCGGCCCGGGGCGACCGTCAGTTGTTGGTGTTGGTCACCCGAATCTCGGTACCGGTCACGTCCACGCCGCGAAGTCCGGCGCGCGTCCAGCGGTAGTGCCCGATCATGACGAACGACGCACCGGGCTTGCGTGGCGGCTCCCATCCCGCGGGCGAGTACGTGAATGTCGTCACCGCGCCCTGGTTGGTCGGGAACTCAGGGTTGAAGCCGCGGTTGGTGCTCTTGGTCTTGGTTTCACGCACCGAAGTATCGAAGAACAGCAGCGGCTGCTGCGCGGTCTCGTAGCAGTCGAAGAGCTGGAGGCGGTTGCCGCACGACGGGTGACGGTCGTGCGCGTCGAACATCGCGACCTTTTGGTTCGGAAAGGTCACGTCGCTCAGGCTCCGCTCGCCGAGAATCGTTTTGTCGGCCGCGGTTGGCACGTAATAGGTGTTGTGCTGCGGGCCCTGGTGCACCGTGCGGAGCGGGTTGGCCGTGCCGATGCCGCGGTCATAGTCGGGCGACCAGAACGCGCTCACGAACTGGTATGACGAACTGTACGGCCAGCGCTTGTCGTCGTTCTGGACGCCCGCGGTGCCCGGGCGCTCGACATCGGGGGTCAGGCGGTGGAACCCCAGCGGATCGGGAACGACGGACCTCTGCCAGAGCTGACGAAGCCGATCTTCGGGGCAGGCGACCATGCGCTCGGGCAGGTGCTGGCCGAGGTAGTCGTTCATCGGCAGGTGGTTGTAGAGCGGGAACGGGATCCAGTTGGTTGGCGTGATGATGTCTGTCCGACCGGTCCGCCGGCGGATGATGTCGATCGCCTGGTTCGCACACGCTCGGTTGACATCCGGCGCGGCCCCCACCCAATCGGTGTATGCGACGTTCTTCCGCCACGTGAACGACACCAACCGGTCGTGGAAGTCCGCGGCATACCCCTGAATGCCGACGCCGAACTGCTTGAGGTTGGACACGCACTGCGTCTTGCGGCCCGAAGCGCGCGCAAGACACAAGCTGGGGAGCAGGATCGAGATCAAGAGCGCGATCACCGCGATGACCACGAGCAACTCGATCAGGGTGAAGCCCCGGTACGCGGTACCTTGCCGTCGGCTCGCTCGCATCGATCTTCCTCCGAACGTCCAGACGTGGGCGGCCACAGAACGCGGCCACCGAGGGCCTTTCGGATCGACATCCGGACGGCTCCCTACCTCAAAGTACAGCAAAGTTCCGGAGATGTCCACCCGACTGGGGGCGGTCGGTGGAGAAACCGCTTCGGGATCGTCCGTCGCGAAGCCCCAAAGACGTTCGATTATTGTTAGTTATTGCCACCGACGTCGACACCCGACAGCCCGCCCTTGGTCCACATGTACCACGTTTGCGTCAGCGCAAACCGCGCTCCGCTCTTGGTCGGCGGTTCGATGGCCAAATCCGGCTCATAGCGGACGATCGCGAGCCCCCCCGTGTTCGGATCGACGCCCGGATTGACTGCACCAGATCGGATCTCGCGGACCGACGTGTCCCAGAAGAGCACCGGCGAGACCGCTTCCTCGTATCCGTACCACTTGCCCTGGCCGCGGCAGCTGCCGTGTCGAGCGATCGGATCGAACAGCGCGACCTTCGACGACGGGAACGCCACCTCCGTCAGCTTTCGACGCCCCAACTTCACGGCGCCCGGAACCAGGATCTGCGCGTGGTTCGCAACAACCGGGGAGAGCGTGTTGGATTGCGGCGTGGGCCCGTCGGGCGAGATCGCCGCGGCAACGAGGTTATAGGTGCTCGAAAACGGCAATCGCACCAACTGGCCCGTGTCCGCTCCGGACGGCTGCGGCTGCAGCCCGGTCGGATTGGCCAGCACGGAATCGGAATACTTCTGCCACTGCGCGAGGTTCTTGTCGTCCGGGCACGCCACCATTCGTTCGGGCAGCCGAGCCGCGAGATAGTCCATGACGACCAGGTGGCTGTACCGCGGGTGCGGAATCCAGTTCGCGGGGATCGGGAACCCCGTCTCATCGGCCCTGCGCCGCAGGATGTCCACGGCCTGGCGCACCGCGGCCTCATTGTCGGTCGGGGCGCCGTTGAGGTCGGCAAAGTTGCTGTTGGCCTGGCCGGCCTGCCAGGTGAAGGAAGCGATGCGGTCCTGAAAATCAGACGCGTAGGTGTTGTACGCGATGCCGAGCTGTCGCATGTTCGAGTAGCACTGCGACTTGCGCCCGGCCTCGCGCGCCTGGCACAACGACGGCAAGAGAATGGCCACGAGCAGCGCGATGATCGCAATCACCACCAGCAACTCGATAAGCGTGAACGCCCGCCGGCGAAGATTCCGGAACACGATCATGGAAGCCGATCCTCTCGATGGCCGCGGGAGAGAACTCCGCGGCTTCAACACCACGCGGACCCAACCAAGCCGCCAGACTCAGCAACCGGCCGCTTCAGGTCCACCCGCACGGAAGAATACTGGACCCATCGCGGACCGTCCACTGGGACGCCCGCCGAGGCGGGAGAAGCGGAGCGAGAACGCTCCGTGGTCTTCTATTCGGCAGTTCGGACAGGCGGGGTTGCATCGGATCTGAGGAGTTGCTCGATCGCGCACTCCTGCGCGTCCGCGAAATCGCCCGACGATGGATGACAAGGCCCTCTTTCTCCACAGAAAGGCGGGAATTGACCCGCCCGACCGGGTGTCCTGTGATTGCAGGCCATGCCCAGCACCTCTCTCGTTCGGTTATCCGCCGTCTGTTCCCCCCGGGCCCAGCCCCACCTCCTGAACCCGAACCGGCAAACCAGATTTCCGCGGATGCCGAGGCCCCGCCGCTCGCCCCGCTCCCCATCAAACGGACGGTTCGGTCTGGCCGCCGCCCCAATGTTCGCCGCCATCGTGTGCTGGCTCCCACAGGCATCCGGCCAACCGAGCAAGGGCGAGGAGCAGGCCGGGAGCGGTGTCCCCGCCGCTCTTGTGGATGGGAATCGGATCGAATGGAGCGATTTGACCGCTCCGCTTGCCGAAGCCGCGGGAGGACTGATTCTTGAAGAAGTGGTCCTTGATCGCACGCTGGAGTCGGAGTGCGCCCGTCGCGCCCTCACCGTGGACCCGGCGGCGATCGAGGCCGAGCGCGACCTGCTCGCCAAGGCCCTGACGGCCGCGGCCAATGTGCCGCAGTCCGAGGCCGAAACGCTGCTGGCCCGCGTTCGCGTGAGCCGCGGCCTGGGCGAGCACCGGTTCGCGTCGCTACTGAAACGGAACGCGATGCTGCGAGCGCTGGTTCGGTCGGGACAAGTGGAAGAGCGCGTGCCGGATGTCACCGACGAGGACCTCCGTCAGGCGTACGCGCTCAAGTACGGCCCGCGTGCGCGGGCGCGATTGATCCTGGTGAGGCAGGAATCTGCCGCGACGGACGCGGCCCGGCGGGTGCGGGGAGACGGGCGAGCGCCCGAGGCGTTCGCCGACGTGGCCGCGAGCGTGTCGGTCGATCCCTCCGCGGCCCGTGGCGGGCTGCTCGACCCGTTCAGCCTCGACGATGCCGATTACCCCGTGGCCATCCGGCGAGTGCTCGCCCAACTCAAACCGGGCGAGATCAGCGACCCCATCGCCGTCGCGTGGAGCGGCCACGATGGTTACGCCATCGTCAAACTGGAGGAAACCGTACCTTCGCCGAAAAGTGCGCCCTCGCTGGAGGCATGCAAGGAAGACCTGCGCACCGAGGTGCGGATCGTTCGCGAGCGGGCGGCGATGGATCGGCTGGCCAGACGGTTGATCGCGGGCGCGAAGGTGACCATCTTCGACCGCTCGCTGGACCGCAGTTGGTCGGAGCGCCGCGGCCAGTCGGGGCCGTGAGCCGCGACGCTACTATCGCCGGGAGCGGGAAAGTTGCCCGCGTTCGCATCCCGCCCTGTTTCCCGCAACAAGTCACAAAGGAAGCCCCGCTTGCTCCGCACCCCGCTCTACCAGTTCCACGTCGATCACGGCGGCAAGATGGTGGACTTCACGGGCTGGGAGATGCCCATCATGTATGGGGGGGGAATCATCGCCGAGCACCAGCAGGTGCGCACCAGCGGCGGGCTCTTCGATGTGTCGCACATGGGGCGGGTGAAGATCACCGGCCGGCACGCCCGCCGCCTGCTCGAGCGGGTGTGCTCGCGGCGCATCAGCGATATGCAGGCCGGCCAGTGCCGCTACTCGCTGGCGTGCAACGAGAACGGCGGCGTACACGACGACATCATCGTCTACCGCCTGGACGACGACGACTTCCTGGTGGTCGTCAACGCGAGCAACCGGACCAAGATGCTCGCGCACTTCGAGAAGGTGCGATCGAGCAACGACTGGACCTGCAAGATTGACGACCAGACCGAGAGCACGGCGATGGTCGCGCTGCAGGGCCCGAAGGTCATGGATCTGGTGAGCAGGGTCAGCAGCGAGGTGCCGACGCTCAAGCGGTACCGCTTCGCGGTCAAGAACCTGCTCATCGCCAAGCTGATCGTCAGCCGCACCGGCTACACGGGCGAGGACGGAGTCGAGGTCATCCTCCCGTCGTCCATGGTCGGCATGGCGATGAAGATGCTGCTCAAAGACGCGGGCGTCGAATCGGCGAACGGCGTGGTCAAGCCCGCCGGGCTGGGGGCTCGCGACACGCTGCGGATGGAGGCGGGGATGCCGCTCTACGGGCACGAGCTGGGTGAGGAGATCAACGCCCTCTCCTGCGGCGTGGATTTCGCGATCGCGCTCGACAAGGACCAGATGGAGCGGGGCGAGCCGTTCATCGGCATGGAGGCCCTCAAGCGGACGCGGGCCGAGGGCGGGCCGGCGCGCCGGCTCGTGGGCGTGGAGCTCGACGGCAAGCGCACGGCTCGCCAAGGCATGGCGATCAAGTCGGGCGGCAAGGAGGTGGGCGCGGTCTCCAGCGCGTGCCTGAGCCCGACGCTGGGCTGCCCGATCGCGATGGGGTTCGTCGATCGCGAGGTCGCCGCGGAGGGCGCCGCCGTCGAGATCGATACCGGGAGGGGGGACACGCTCGTGGGCGCGACGAGGAAACTCCCGTTCTACAAAGCCAGCAAATAGGAGCCGATCGCGCGAGCGATCGAAGGGCCGAGGGTCGAGGGTGCAGGAAGCGGCCGCGCCAAGCTTCGTCATTTGCCGCTTGACGGCTTTGCTGTTCTGCCGCTCTTCCGCTCCGTCGCGGCGTACCATCGAACGATGGCCGCCAAACCCATCCGTCGTTACTTTGACAACGCCGCGACGAGCTTTCCCAAGCCGCCCGCCGTCGCCGAGGCGGTGTTCAACTGCATGACCCGCAATGGCGCGCCCGGCCGCGGCGTGTACGCCGAGGCCCGAGAGGCCGGGCGGCTGATCCGCGTCTGCCGCGAACGCATCAACCGGCTGATCAACGGCGAACACCCAGACCACGTCGTCTTCGGCCTCAACACCACCGACGCACTGAACCTCGCGATCAAGGGCGTGCTCGAAGCCTCACGACAGGGTGGGCTTTCGAGGCCGCACGTGGTCTCGACGCGGATGGAGCACAACTCCGTGCTCCGCCCGATGAACGCCGAGCGCGAACGCGCGGCCGTGGAGTGGACCCGCGTCCCCGTCGATCCCGTCAGCGGTCTGGTCGACCCGGCGGACGTGATCGCGGCCATCCGCCCGGACCGGACGGAACTGGTGATCGTCAACCACGCGAGCAATGTGACGGGCACGATCCAGCCCGTCGCGGAGATCGGCCACGCGTGCCGCGAGCGCGGCGTGCTGTTCCTGGTGGACGGCGCTCAGTCACTCGGCCACGTCCCGGTCGATGTCCGAGCGATGAGCATCGACCTGCTGGCGTTCCCGGGACACAAGGGGTTGCTGGGGCCGCAGGGCACAGGCGGGCTCTACATCCGCCCCGGGGTCGAGGACCGCGTGGCGACCGTGCGCGAGGGCGGCACGGGCAGCGTCTCCGAGCAGGAGACGCACCCGGCACGTCTGCCCGACCGCTACGAGGCGGGCTCGCACAACACCGCGGGCATCGCGGGGCTGAGCGAGGGCGTCTCGTGGCTCCTCGATCGTGGCATGGACGCGGTGCGTCGGCACGAGATCGACCTGATGACCCCGATGCTCGCGGCGTACAGCGCGGGCGAGTGGCCCGGCCTGCGCCTGCTCGGCCCTGAAGCGGTCGGCCGTCGCGTGGGCGTGATGAGTTTCGTCCACGATGAGCTGGAACCGATCGAGATCGCCACGCTGCTGGAAACCGAGCACGGAATCCTCACCCGGGCCGGGTTGCACTGCGCCCCGCTGGCGCACCAGACCTTCGGCTCCGCGCCCCCGGGAGGGCGTGGGGCGGTGCGGCTGAGTCTGGGGCCGTTCCTGACCAATGAAGACGTCGCGTGCGCGATCGCGGCGCTGGGAGCGATCTGCCGCGAGCACCGGCGGGCGCCGGCCCTGGCCAAATGAAAACCGGCCCCGGTTTGCACCGGGGCCGGTCGAATGTCCGTCGATCGGGAACGTGCAGACCGGGCCTACTTGAAGATCAGCACGCGCGGCGAGACGAGCAGCACGTGCTCCTTGCGCATCTCCATGAGCGCCGAGAGTTGTGCCCGCACCGAGTCCCACGCACGGGGGCCGACGATCTCGCGGAGCAACGCGACCGCGCCGGAAATCGCCGCGTCGCCACTCGCGCCGGCCGAGCCCTTCACGCCCGGCGCCGAGGCCATCGCGCCGAACATCTGCTGAAACATCTCCGCCAGTCCCGGCGCGGGCGGATAGTCCTGAACGTCGTACGCGCCATCGGTCAGACCGACCTCGCCAGCCATGGCCTTGATGGTCTCGGTCAGGCCGCCGATCTGATCGGCCATCTTGTTACCGATGGCGACGCTGCCGGTGAACAGCCGCCCCTCGGCGGTTTTGGAGAGGTCGATCCCGGGGCGTCCGGCCGTGACCCGCTTGGTGAACTGGTCGTACGTCTCGGTCATGCGCGTGCGGATGAGCGAGCGCTCAGCGTCGGTCCACGGCTCGGTCGAGCCGAGCAGGCTGCCCATCGGCCCGCGGCTCCGCGGCACGACGTGTACCTTGACCTTCTCGTAGAGCCCGCCCATCGCGAGCTTGCCGCCCACCACGCCGATCGAGCCGACGATGCTGGAGGGGTTGACGAAGATCTTGCCGCCGCTGACGGCGATGTAGTATCCGCCCGAGGCCGCCATCGAGCCCACGCTCACCCAAACCGGCTTCTTCTGGCTCACCCGCTTGAGGCCGAGCCACATGGTCTCGCTGGCGATGGCCGATCCGCCCGGCGAGTTGATCCGCAGCACCACGCCCTTGACCTTGTCCTCGTCGGCGAGTTCCTGGAGCGAGCGGCGGATGGTGTACGAGCCGACCGAGTCGCCGCCGAAGAGCCCGCCCGAGGTCGAATCGCCGTCCACGATCGGGCCGTCGACGTGCAGCACGGCGATCGTGTCGCGCTTGGGCTTGTGCGATGTGGGCTTGAAGAGCTTGCTCACCAGGGTGAAGGGGTTGGCCATGTCCACGGCCACGGCGTCCTCCGACTCGGTGAGGTTGTCCCACTCGATGTCGGTCTTGTAGGCGGACTTGAGGTGGTCGGTCAGGTCGGGCAGGTCCAACTCGGCGTCGAGCAGGCCCGCGGCCTTCGCCACCTCGCCGCTGGCGAGCACGGCCTTCTCCATGGCGCTGTCAAGCCCCGCGTCGTCGAGCTTGCGTCCGGTCTTCAGGTCGCTCCGGATGTTGCCGTAGATGCCGTCGAGCAGTTGGTTGATGTTCTGGTCCCACTGGGGGCTCGGGCCGCTACGGGCCATCGGTTCGCTGGCGCCCTTGTAGTCGCCGATCTGCACGAAGTCGGGCTTGATGCCGACCCAGTTGAACGTGTCGGCGAGGTACATCTCCTCCATGTACAACCCCGGCAGCGTCACCTGCCCGCCGCTCTGCAGGATGACCTCGTCGCAGTGCGAGCCCAGCAGCAGTTCGGGCGTTCCGTAGTTGTCGGCAAAGAGGTGGATCTTCTTGCCCGCGTCGCGGCAGCGTTTCATCGCCGTGGCGAGTTCCTCGACCTGGGTCGTGGTGAGTTCGGGCTCGCGCAGGCGGATGACCACGGCGTCGAGGTTCGCGTCCCCCGCGGCGTCGTCGATCACCTTGACCATCTCGCGCAGCGTGTATCGCCCGTCACTGCCGAAGATGCTCTCCATCGGCGAGGGACGCTCTTCGAGCTTGCCGCGGATCTCGATGAGCCCGACCGCGGTCTCGCCGTCGGCGGTGTGCGCCGTCGCCGCCGGCGTGCTGAACCCCGCCACCATCATGGCCCCGACCAGGGCGCCCCGAAGCAGAACATCCTTGATCATCGCTTGTGCTCCTTCCGGCGGGCGCGTCCGCGTCGCCGGTGTTGTGACACTATCGCCCGAACCGTCCCCGTCTCACCACGCCCCCCATTCTCCAACCTCGTCATGCGTAACCCAGTTCGTCCAGGTCGTCCTCATCCAGCCCGAAATGATGGCCCACCTCGTGCAGGAGGGTGATCCGAATTTCCTCGTATACCTCCTCGTCCGCGCTGGGCTGCTCCCAGCCGCCCGCCAGGTCGAGGATGCCGATCCTGAAAAGATGGATCTGCTCAAGCCCCGAAGTGCCCGACGCAAGTCCACCCCCCCAACCCCCGCCTCCGCCCCCCCCAACCACCCCGCCCGGGTCCTCGATCGATCGCTCCGTAATGGCGACGCCCGTGTGCAGACCGCAGAGGTCCAGTCCGTCGGCCTCCGGCTCCAGCGTGCCATCCTTCTTGAGCGAGCGGAGCATCTCCGGCGTCGGACAATCCAGCACGACCACGGGGACGTGGTCGAGCAACTCCCGCACGTTGTCGGGCAGCGACTCGATGGCGTCCTCCAGAAGTCGGTCGAACCGCTCCCGCTCATCCTGCCCGAGTTCCGGCGACCTTTCCGCCATGCCGGCAACTTTATCCAACGGCGCAGATCCCGTGCGGCCACCGGTGCTCCGCCCGTCACGCGGGCCCCGGTTCTGGACCCACGCCGCTTCGCAGGACCTGCCGCAACGTCCGTCGCGGGCGGAGGATGGCCCGGGCGATCCGGACGGAATCAAACACCGAGCCGATCAACCCCAGGGTCAACAGTGCCGCCCCAAGAAACAAGAACACCAGCCCCAACACCATCAGCACCGCATCTCCGCTCCCCCACCCCCCCGCCCCCCCCGTCCCCCCCGACCCGCCCGCTCTCCCCCCCGATTGCAGCCCTGAGAGGCGCAGCACCCCGTGACCGACCGCCACTACGATCGCCGCCGCGGCCATCCCCAAGAGTGTCTGCCGGTCCACTCGCCCGCTGCGTAGCAACAGGCACCGCGCAACCAGCAGCCGCGCATTCGGGCGGAGCAGGAGGAAGACCCCGGCCGCGCTGCCCATCGCGACCACCACGCGAGCCACCCCTTCGCCATCGATCGACCAATCCGATCGGTAGACGAACCCCAGGGCCCAGCCCAGGGGCACGTACAGCAGCACCGCGCACGCCGCGGCGATGCCGTTGAGCAACGAGATCCCCCGGTGCGGCCGGACAAACGCGAGCGCCCCGAGCCCGGAGGCCGCGACCGCCGCCTGCAACGCGAGCGTGAGATCGGGAACGGTCCAGCGAGCGCCGATCCATGTACCCAGTCGCGCGACCTGCGGCGCCCAGCAGATGAGGGCCGCCACCAACCCGGCGACAGCCCAGAGCACCAATCCGCCCGCAATAAGGCGCGGGTGCGAGATCGGTCGGAGCACCGCGGCGTGCGGATCGACCACCGCGAGGATGGTCGCGCGGACGCCCGCCCCGCACTCAGGGCACACGCCGCGGATCGACAGCCCTCGCAGGTTGTACCCGCACACCACGCACGGCAGGTCGCCCCCGAGCTCGCGCCCGAGCAAGGGGTTCTCCTCGCGACGGCACGGCGCGGCGTGCTCCGGGGTCTGGCCCGGTCCCGGATCGGTGCTGTCGTCCGCGTCCATCTCCCATGAGCCTATACGCACGCGGGACGGCCCGCCGATGGAGGATTCATCCCCAACCGTCGGCGAGCGCCGTCCGTATACTCCCGGCCCGCTGATCGCCCGCTGACCTCCCGGCGAGTCCGTATGCCATCCCCGATCGAGCGTCTCCGCCAGAGCATCTCCAGCGTCTTCCTCGGCAACGCCCACGCCGTGGATCAGGTCATCGTCTGCCTTCTCGCCAAGGGCCACGCGCTGATCGAGGACGTGCCCGGCGTGGGCAAGACCGTGCTGGCCACGGCCCTGGCCCGCTCGATCGACTGCTCGTTCAGCCGCATCCAGCTCACGCCCGACCTGCTCCCCTCGGACATCCTGGGCGTGACGATCTACAACCGGGACCTGCACGCCAACGGATCGGGCGCGGGCGGTGGTACGGGCGGGTTCGAGTTCAAGAAGGGCCCGATCTTCGCCAACATCGTCCTCGCCGACGAGATCAACCGCACGCCGCCGCGCACGCAAACGGCGCTGCTCGAGGCGATGAGCGAGACCACCGTCACCATCGACGGGCGAGCCTACCCGCTCGAGCGGCCGTTCATGCTCATCGCCACGCAGAACCCGTTCGACTTCGAGGGGACCTACGCACTCCCCGAGAACCAGCTCGACCGGTTCTTCATGCGGCTCAACCTCGGGTACCCGCACCCAGAGGAGGAGTCCCGCGTCCTCGCCCTTCGCCCGGCCGACCACGCGCTGCACGAGCTCAAGCCCGTCCTGCACGCGCGGGACGTGCTCGCGCTGCAGGAACGTGTGGACGCTGTCCGACTCGATCAATCGCTGGTCGAGTACATCGTGGCTCTGGCCAACGCGACGCGCCGTCGCGACGACCTGCACGTCGGCCTGTCACCGCGGGGAGCGCTCGCGCTGGCCCAGGCCGCCCGCGCAACCGCCGTGCTCCAGGACCGCGACTACGCGATCCCCGAGGACGTGCTCTCGAACGTTGTGCCGGTGTGCGCACACCGCATCATCTCGCGGGCTTACACGGGCGCGTCCCCGCACCACCTGCGCGACGGCGTTCCGCCGGACTCGCCCCAGGGCATCCTCGCGGCCATCCTCGACACGCTTGAGAGCCCGGCGTGATCAACTGATGAAACGACGACGCATCGTCGCGTGGCGGCGAGGCGGCGCGGCCGTGAGCTGACCCAGCGAGTTTGCCCGAGTGCTTTTCGGCCCGGGATGGGTCCCACGAAAGAACCAGCGCGATCTACGCCTGTGCGTCACGCGATCGAGCCGCGGCGGTGAACATCTCCGCCGCCAACTCAACGGGGTGCAGCGCCCGCCGGCCCGTACCGTCGTGGACCTGGTGTCGGCAGGAGGTCCCGGTCGCCACGATGACCGCATCCGCCGACGCGCCCCGCACCGCCGGAAAGAGGCTCAACTCGCCGACCCGCATCGACAGGTCGTACTTACGGCGGCCGTACCCGAACGATCCGGCCATGCCGCAGCAGCCCGTATCCAGCACACGCAGGCGGTCGCCGACAAGCCGCCGGAGCAGCCCGGCGCTGGTGTGCACGCCCCACAGCGATTTCTGGTGGCAGTGCCCGTGCAGCAGGATCTCCGGGCCGGATCGCTTCGACGAGCCAAGCCGTTCGATCAGCGCTCGGTTCGCGTGAGACTCCCACCGCCGCTCGACAAACTCCTCAACGAGCGCGGCCTTGGCCGCGATGGCCCGCCGGACGGCGGGGTCGCTGCGAAGTTTCAGACCCAGCCAGTCATCCTTGATCGCGCTCAGGCAGGAGGGTTCGCACACGACGATCGCCGCCACCGACGCGTCCGCGGCGGCTGTGCGCAAGCGTTCGACCGTCGCGTCGATCGTCTCGACCGCTTGCGCGAGCATCCCGACCGAGATCATGGAGCGGCCGCAACAGCCCGCGTCCACGACCTCGACGGCGTAGCCCAGAGCATGCAAAAGCCTCGCGGCCGCCACGCCGACGTGGCTCTCGTTGTACGCGGTGAAGCAGTCGCCGTAGAGAACGACCCGCGGTGCATCTGTGCGGTCCTGACCGAGCGGCGCGCCCCTCGCCCACGCGAAGAGTGAGCGAGTGAACGGCGGGAGCGACCGCCTCGGGTCCAGCTTCATCACGCGGTTGATCACCGCCCGCGCCGGGCGCGTGCGCCCGACCGCGTTTGCCAGCGCCGGCGCTGCCGACCCCAGCCGGTTGAGCCAGCGCACGTGCCCCACGGCCATCGCGGCAAGAGGGACGTGCCCGGTCTGCCGGTACCGCTGCGCCGTGTACTCGGCCTTGAGTCGGGCGATGTCCACATTGCTCGGGCACTCGCTCTTGCACGCCTTGCAGCTCAGGCACAGTTCGAGCGTCTCGATCGTCTCCTGGTCGCTCCAATCAGGCCCGCCGGAGAGCCCGGCCAACCCTGCAAACTGGCCCGTCACGGCCAGCCGCAGCGCGTTGCCCCGCCCCCGCGTGCTGTGCCGTTCGTCCAGGGTCGCCTGGTAACTCGGGCACATCATCCCGCCTCGCTTGCGGCAGACGCCCGCGCCGTTGCACTGCTCCACCGCGTGCACAAAGCCGCCGACGTCGGAATAGTCGAAATACGTCTGGTCGTTGAGGCCCGTGTGTGAACCCCGGATCTCTCCGGCGCCCACGGCGCCTTCCGCGTCCACGCGCAGTTGTTCGGCGATCGTCGCCACCGGACCCGGCGCGACAATATTTCCGGGGTTGAGCAGGCCCCGCGGATCGAACAGCGCTTTCACCTCGCGGAAGGCCCGCATCAGGTCCGGCCCGAAGAACCGCTCCAGCAGCGGCCCGCGCACGCGTCCGTCGCCGTGCTCACCGCTCATGATCCCGCCGCAGGCGCGGGCCAGGTCGGCCACCTCCACGGCGATCGCTCGCATCCGATCGCGATCGGCGGGATCGTGCAGGTCGATCATCGGGCGCACGTGCAGCACGCCCACGCTCGCGTGGGCCCAATAAGCCGCCCGCGTGCCGTGCCGCGCGACGATCTTCTTGAACTCACGGACAAACTCCCCCAGCCGCTCCACGGGCACGGCGTTGTCCTCGACAAACGTGATCGGCTTGCGGGCCCCGGGCAGGCCGTGCAGCAGCGGCTCGCCCGCCTTGCGCAGGGCCCACGCCTTGAGCATGGCCGCGTTGTCGGTGTAGCAGGCGATGCCGCGATCGATCACGCCGGGGGTGCGCTCCATCAGCGAGCGCAAGGCCGCGAACCCGCCCTCGATCTCGCCCCCCCCACTTCCTCCACCCTCAAACCCAAAGAACTCGACGTACAGAGCGGCCTTGGGCTCGTGCCGGCCCGCGTCCGCGCCCGGCAACAGCTCGACATACTTGCCGTACTCGATGTTCCCCCGCGCCGCGTCGAGCACCACGTCGTCGAGCAGCTCGACCGCCGTCAGTCCCAACGGCAGGCACGTATCAAGGATCGGCTTGGTCGCCTCGATCGCGTCCTCCAGCGTGCGGAAACTCACCACCGCCAGCCCCTTGGCCCGGGGCGTCGGGTGCAGTTTCAGCACCGCGCCCAGCGTCACCGCGAGCGTCCCCTCGCTGCCGCAGAGCAGTTTGGCCAGATCGACCGACTCCGCGTTCGCGCCGTTCTCGGCCTGGTCGAGGATCATGTCCAGGCCGTACCCGGCGTTGCGACGGATCGTGCGCGGGAACCGCTCGCGGATGGCCGCGCCGTGGGCACGCACGATCCTCAGCACGCCCTCGCCCAGCCGTCGTGCGGTCGCGTTCGCCCGCCCCGCGTCCGGCCCGAGCCACAACCGCTCGCCGGTCGCAAGGCACACGTCCAGCCGGTCGATGTTCTCGCTCGTGCGCCCGTACCGCACCGACCTGGCCCCGGCCGCGTTGTTGCCGATGCACCCGCCGACCGCGGCCTGTCGCGTGGTCGCCGGATCGGGCGCGAAGAACAGCCCCGACTTTCTGGCCGCGAGCTGTTCGTTGAGTTCGTCGATGCCGATCCCCGGCTCGACCTCACACCGGCGCGAACCGAAGTCCACCCACTTGATCGCGCGGCAGCGCGGCGTCAGATCGATCACCACCGCCCGGTTGGTCGATTGCCCCGCCAGGCTCGTGCCGCCGCCGCGCGGCAGCATCGCAACCCCACACTCGCCGCAATACCGCACGAGCCGCTCGGCCGCCGCGATCCCGCCCGGAACCACCGCGCCGATCGGCTCCATTTGGTAGAGCGACGCGTCGGTCGCGTAGAGCATCCGGTCGTGCCGTCCGAACCGCACCTCGCTGCCCGGGGCATCGACGAGCAGCCGGCGCAGGTCCGCGGCGAGTTGCTCCCGCTCGGGATCGCCGATCGGTCCGCCGCTCCCGGAGATTCCGCCGAGAGCCGGGGCTTGCGAGTTATTCAGCACCGTCAGTTGCGCCATGGGTTCCGTCCGTGAACTCGACGGATGGTAGGGTCTCGTTTGTACGGTGTTTGCGAACTTCGCGTTCTGTGGACAACGCCGCCGCGTCGGCCATTGCGTGGGAGCCGCGGCCGCCGCGGTTACAGTGGCCTGTCGCGCCTCGTTCTCTATCCCCACATCCCCCACGACCGTCCGGAGCCTGAGCATGACCAGCACCCCCCGTCCCCGCCCGGCACGCACGCTCACCGCACTCATCCTGGCCGTCGGCGCGGCCACATCGCTCGCGACGATGCTCGCGATCCCCGCACCGGCGCTCGCGCAGCCCGCGACGGTCGCCAAGGCCGCGTCCGACGAGCAGGTGCCGATCCGGCGGATCACGCTCTACCGCTCCGGCGTGGGCTATTTCGAGCGCGGGGGCACGATCGACGGCAACGCAGAAATCCAGCTCCGCTTCAACACCGACCAGATCAACGACATCCTCAAGTCGATGATCCTGCTCGACCTGGACGGCGGAAAGATTGAGTCGGTGAGTTACGGGAGCAAGGAGCCGCTCCAGCGCCGCCTGGCGAGCTTCGGCATCAACATCGCGGGCGACCCGAGCATTCCCGACCTGCTCGGCCAACTCCGCGGGGCGCAGATCAAGGTTGTGGTCTCGGGCGAGCAGATCACCGGCACGGTGCTGGGCGTCGAGTTCCGGTTCGTTCCTCCGCCCAAAGACGCTCCCGCGGTGCAGACGCCGTTCGTCAACCTCGTGACGCCCAACGGCCTCCGCTCGATCGCGGTCCCGGACGTCACCAGCTTCGAGATCCTTGACAAGGAACTGGCCAGCGAACTGTCCAAGGCCCTGGCGACGCTCGCCGAATACCGCGCCGACCGGACCAAGACGGTGGACCTGCGCTTCGCCGGAAACGGGGCCCGCCGCGTCGTCGTCGGCTACGTGAACGAGACGCCCGTGTGGAAGACCAGCTACCGGCTCGTGCTTCCCGAGAAGGATGCCCCCAGTAGCGAGGGTGGCAAGGGCACCGTGGTCATGCAGGGCTGGGCGATCGTCGAGAACACCACCGACCAGGACTGGAACAACGTTCACCTCGCGCTCGTGTCCGGCCGGCCCGTCTCCTTCCAGATGGACCTGTACGAGCCGCTGTACACCTTCCGGCCGACGATCCCAGTGCCGACGATCCCCGGCGTGATGCCCAAGCAGTACGCGGGGGGGATGGACCTCGACTTCGAGCAGGCGGCCGGAAAGGAAGCTCGGCTCAGCGAGGAGAAGGCGGTGGCGCTCCGGAGCCGAGGGGTTCTTGCAAAGCCGGCCGCGGCCCCGCCGGCCGCGCCCGAACCGGCTAGGAGGGTGGCCTACGACGTCGATGGGGGCTATGCCGTTGGGCGCAAGCTGGACGCAGACGACCTGACCAACTACGCCGCCCAGGCCCAGGCCGCGGGGACGGAAGTGGGCGAGGTCTTCCAGTACGAGGTGGAGTCGCCGGTCTCGATCGAGCGTCAGCGCTCGGCCATGATCCCGATCCTCTCGACCAACATCACCGGACGCCGCGTGAGCATCTACAGCCTCAACGACGGCCGGCCCAACCCGATGCGCGGCGTGGAGCTCGTCAACGAGTCGGACCTGCAACTGCTGCCCGGACCGATCTCGGTCTTCGACGGCGGAGCGTACGCCGGCGACGCCCAGATCGGCCACATCGCCAAGGGCGACAAGCGCCTGCTGGCCTACTCGGTCGATCTCGACGTCGACGTCATTACCAAGCCGCAGTCGACCTCGACCGTCACCAACCTCAAGATCGTGGACGGGATGCTGCTCCAGACGATCGCCAACACGTCGAGCGTGTCGTACGCCTTTGCCAACAAGGATGCCAAGCGCGGGCGCACGGTGATCGTCGAGCAGCCCCGCATGGAGGGCTGGACACTCACCGAGCCGAAGAAGCCGCTCGAAGAGACCCAGGACCTGTACCGCTTCGACCTGCCCGTGGACGCGGGCAAGACCGCAACGATGTCGGTCACCCAGGAGCGCACCGAGCACCAGTCCGTCGGTGTCACCAGTCTCGATCTGCCCACGATCCTGAGTTATCACAAGAACGGCAAACTCTCCGACGCCGTGCTGGCGGCTATCCGCGACGTCGCCAAACGGCAGAGCGACATCAACGCCGCCGAACGCGGCATCGCCGAGCTCGACCGACAGAAGAGCGAGATCGACACGGAACAGGCCAGAATCCGGGAAAACATGTCCAAGATCGACCGGACCAGCCAGCTCTACACCCGCTACATGACCAAGCTGAGCGACCAGGAAAACACGCTGGAGACGCTGCGCGACCAGCGCAAGGCCGCCACGGCCAACCTCGAAAAGCTCCGCACAGATCTCAACAACTACCTGAGAACGCTCAACGTCGATTGACCGCACGGCGTGCCGATGTTCCCACCCTCCGCTCAGATCATCGGCTCGTGCCCGGCCGGGTCGTCGAACCACGAGACGGTCTTGCGCACGCCCATCGGCGTGTAGGTCTGCATCTTCTCGATCGCCGGTGAGTAGATGTGCATGGTGATCAGGTCCTGGCCCGGAGGCTGCATGTTGGCCACCTGGTGGATGTCCGCGTCCTCCGCGGCGCAGATATAGCCCGGGGCCATGTCGGTTGTCTGAACCGGGCACACCAGCCCCGACGGCGACACACGGAACCGGACCTCTGTCCCGTGCCCCTCGATCACGCTGAACGCGCAGCTCGAGCCCGTGTGGTCGTGGATGGGCGTGCAGTGCCCGCTCCGCCAGCACAGCGCCAGAAGCTCGAACCACCGCGACCGTCGGATCGTGTTGCGTCGGTACCCCTGCGTGCCGAACTGAACCCACGGCGACAGGTCCGCCCGCGTCACCTTCAGCGCCGAGAGCAGACGCGAGAGCTCGCCGAGGTCGGCTCGCCCCTCCAATGATTCCAGGTAGTTCACGAGCGGGCGGAGCACGCCGGGGACCGGGATGAGCGTCGGGTCACTCGCGGTCCTGTTTCCAACGGCGATCGCGCTCATCGTCGCGCTCCTTTGTGCGCCCCCACAATGCGCCGGTCCCGGGTCGTCTTGAACCTGGAAATTCGCGGCCGTCGCGGGAATGCCCTCCCCGACCCATGTATGCTAACCCCCCGCGTCCCGGAAGGAAGCGTCCAGGCCCGGATTGACCGAGGTATTTCGCCGCACGAACCCCGCCATGACGGCCCCGACCGAGAACAACCCGTCCCAGCCCCTTCCACCCCCCCCACCCGCCACCCGGCCGACACTCCGCCAGCGTGCGGCCGTCGTGCTCACGGTGCTGGCGATCGCCGCGGCCGTACCGCCGCCGCCGTGGGCAATCCTGGGACCGCCGACCGCCCTCGGGTTGGGCATCGTCCTGGCGCTGCTGGGTCTGGCCGCGTACCCGGGGGCCGCCAAGAAGTGGTCGAAACTGCTGATCCAGATCGGCGTGGTGCTGCTGGGGTTCAAGATGGACCTGAACAAGGTCCTCGACGCGGGCGTGGTGGGCATCGTGTTCGCCGCGGGCACGATCCTGCTCACGTTCGTGATCGGCGCCACGCTCGGGCGGGCGCTGCGGATCGAGGCGAAGATCACCACGCTGCTCTCCAGCGGAACCGCCATCTGCGGCGGGTCGGCCATCGTGGCCACCGGCTCGGTCATCGCCGCGACACAGGCGCAGATCTCGGTCGCCATCGGCACCGTGTTCATCCTCAACGCCGTCGGACTCTACATCTTCCCGCCGCTGGGCCAGTGGATGCACATGTCGGCGACGCAGTTCGGCACGTGGACCGCGGTCGCCGTCCACGACATCTCGTCGGTCGTGGGTTCGGCGCACGTGTTCGACCAACTCGCCAAGACCGGCTCCGCCGCGCTTGAGACGGCCACCGCGGTCAAACTCTCGCGGGCGCTCTGGATCGCTCCCGTCTCGCTGCTGGCCGGGTGGTGGCATCGTCGGCTCGATGCCGCAAGCGGGACAGGCCCGGACCCGGTCGCCGCCGTCCGGCGGGCCGCGCCGATCCCGTGGTTCATCGGCCTGTTCCTGCTGGCCGCGGCCATGCGAACGGTGGTCCCCGGTCTTGCGGAGGTCGCGCCCGTGCTCGAAAGAGTGGGCACACAGGCCCTGACGCTCGCGCTGCTGCTCATCGGGCTGGGGCTTTCGCGAAGGGCGATCGCGTCGGTCGGTTGGCGGCCGATGGCGCTCGGCGTCGTGCTGTGGATCACCATCAGCCTGGTGGCGCTGGCCGTGGTCCGACACACGATCTCATGAGTCGGGCGGGATGCGGCAAGCGGTGAGCGGTAAGAGGTCTCGGTCGGAGGTGTCAGCCTGTAGACTGGGGCACTTCACTCCTTTTCCCCCGTGTTTCAAGCGGATTCCCGTGTAAGTCGCTCCACCGAACCCGCCGCCGGACCGATACCCGATGGGCGGAGGGCTACGCTCCCCGTCCTCGCCCTCAGCACGTCCCAAACCCGTCCCCCCGCCGGTCCGCGATCGCCGCCATGCCCCATCCGGAAGACATCGCCGCCGTTGTGAGGGAGGCGTTGGATGTCCCCGAGTCCAAGCGGGCCACGTGGTTGCGGGCGCGCTGTCTCGGCGACCCCGACCTGCTCGCGGCCACGGAGCGGGCCGTGCACGAGCAGCTCGCCCGGACCATTCAGGACGATGCGCACCCCGCGCCAGCCGCGGCGGATCGTGGACCGCTTCCACTTGAAACGGCTCGTGCCGGCAAGGGCCTCCCGGATCGGCTGGGCTCCTACCGCGTGCTCAGCGTGCTGGGCGAGGGCGGTATGGGCGTGGTGTACCTCGCCGAACAGGATCGCCCGCGCCGCACCGTGGCTCTGAAGGTCATCCGGCCCGGCCTGCTCACACCCCGGATGCTGCGCCGGTTCGAGCTGGAAACGCAGACGATGGCTCGCCTCCAGCACCCGGGCATCGCCCAGGTCTACGATGCGGGCGCGTTCGAGTCGGGCCTCGACGCTCAGCCGTACTTCGCGATGGAGTTCGTCGCCGGGCGCCCGCTCAATGCCTACGCCGAAGGCTCCCACCTCGACGCCGCGGCGAGGATCGCCCTGTTCAACAAGGTGTGCGACGCCGTTCAGCACGCGCACCAGCGCGGCGTGATCCACCGCGACCTCAAGTCGTCCAACATCCTCGTGACCGACGACGGCACGCCCAAAGTGCTCGACTTCGGCGTCGCCAAACTCGCCGACGCCGACGACGCGGGCGGGTTGACGCTCCGCACCGACGCGGGGCAGATCGTCGGCACCGTTCCCTACATGAGCCCGGAGCAGATCGCGGGCCGGCCGGAAGACGTCGACACGAGGTCCGACGTATACACGCTCGGCGTGGTGCTCTTCGAACTGCTCACCGGGCGGCTTCCCCACCCCGTCGGCGGCCGCACGCTCGTCGAGGCGTCGCGCATCATCGCCGATCAGGACGCGCCAAGGCTGGGCAGCCTCTCGGGAGAGTTCCGCGGCGATCTGGAGGTCATCGTCGCCAAGGCGATCGATAAGGACCGCGACCGGCGGTACCAGTCGCCCGCCGACTTGGCCGCGGATCTCACTCGCTACCTCGCCGACGAGCCGATCCTGGCGAGACCACCCAGCACGATCTACCAACTGCGGAAGTTCGCCCGGCGGAACCGGCCGGTCGTGATCGCGGCGAGCGCGGCGGCCGCTCTGCTCGTCCTCGGCGTCGCGGGCGTGAGTTGGCAGGCCGTCGAGGCGACGCGCGGGCGCAATCTCGCCGAACGGATGCGGGCCGCGGCCGATGAGGCCAAGCAGGTCGCCGTCAAAGAGGCCAAAACCGCCACGGAGATCAATGGCCTGCTGACCGAGATGCTCAAGTCGGCGGACCCCGATGTTTCGCTGGGACGAGACGTCACCGTGGTGGAGGTGCTCGACTCCACGGCCGCGAACCTCGGCGGCGCGATCAACGACCCGGAGGTTGTCGCCGCCGTCCGCTCGACGCTCTCGGCCTCGTACCAGAACCTCAACAAGCTCGACAAGGCCGAGGCTCAGGCCCGGCTCGCGCTCGACCTTCTGGATCACGCACGCGGGCGCGACGCGCCCGAGACCCTGCAGGCGATGCGGAACCTCGCCAACATCCTGGCCGACGAGGGCCGGTTCGATCTGGCCGAGCCGTTGGCCCGCGAGTCGCTTGATCGCACCATCGCTCTGCACGGAGAGGACGCCGCCGCCACGGTCGATCCCATCGTCGTGCTCTCGCGCGTGCTGCACGAGTCCGGCAAGATGAAGGAAGCCGCCGACTATCTCGACCGGGGGCTGCGGACCGCCGAAGCGAAGCTCGGCGAGCGGAACCCGGAAGCGCTCTACGCGATGCACAACAAGGCGTCTGCGCTCAAGGACGAGGGCCGCTTCGACGAGGCGATCGACCTGTTCCGACGGGTGATCCGTCTGCGTCGAGATGTTTACGGGCCGACCAACTCCCAGACGCTTTCGTCGATGAACAACCTCGCGGGAACGCTCCAGAAGGCCGGGCGAAACGAGGAAGCGTTGGACATGTTCCGTGAGATCCACGGCCTGCGCCTGAAGATGTTCGGCGAGAATCACGCGGCCACACTCACCTCTCTGTCCAACATGGCCGTGTGCCTCGTGGCGATGAAGAGGCTCGATGAGGCCGAGCCGCTGATTCGCCGCGCCCTAGAAGGCTACACCCGCGTGGTGGGCGAAACGCACAACAAGACGCTCATCACCATGGCGAATCTCGCGTACCTTCAGGAGGACCGGGGCAACCTCGACGAGGCCGAGCGACTCTACCGCCGGGTGATCCAGCTCCGCACGCAGGGCCACAACCCCAACGAGCCCGAACTGCTCGGCGTGATGAACAACCTCGCGATGCTGCTGATGTCGCGCGGCGACGCGCCCGCGGCCGAGAGTGAGTTTGTGGACCTCCTGCACCGTGCCGATCGGGCGTTGCCCAAGGGCCATTACTACACGGCGATTTTCGCCAACAACTACGGCGAGTGCCTGACCAAACTCGGACGCTACGAGCAGGCCCGGGGGGTGCTCAAGGACAGCATGGCGCTTCTGGAGAAGTCGCTCGGCGCCGACCACCCGCGCGTCGCCAAGGCCCGCAAGCGCCTGGAAGATCTGGAGCAGGCGGCCGCGGGAAAGGACGCGGACGGGAACAAGTTCACTCCCTCTCCGGCTGCCGCGACGCCGCCGGCTCAGGGCCAACCGTGACGCACGCGACCGTTGCGTCGTCACTCGGCGCGACCCCGGCCGCAAACGACTCTACGGCGCGCTCGATCGCGGCAATCGGGTCGAACGTGGAATCACGCACCGCGTCGAGCAGCCTGTTCACGCCGAACTCTTCGCCCGTCGGGTTACGCTGTTCGACGACGCCGTCGCTGAAGAGCAGCAACCGATCGCCGGTGTGCAGGCGCGTCGAACGCGACTCGAACCGGCGCCCGCGGTCGATGCCGACGGGGATGCCGCCGCCGCCCGACGCCCGCTCGACCTCGCCGCCGGCCCGCAGAATACGCCAGTGCCCGTGGCCCGCGTCCACGAAGTTCAGCTCGCCATCTCGCGAGAGCAGCCCCAGCCAGAGCGACACGAACCGACCGCCGGCCACGCGGTCCGCGACGTAGCGGTTCACCTCCTCGACCACCCTGGCCGGATCGGTGTGCGCCGCCAGTTGGGCGTGCAGGTGGGCCTGGGTCATGGCCATCACCAGCGCGGGGCCGAGCCCGTGCCCGGAAACATCGCCGATGAACACGCCGACGCGCCCGTCCGCGAGTGGGAACACGTCGAACAGGTCGCCCGCGACAAACAGGCCCGGGCGCATGCGCACGCCGTAGCGGATCGTCCCGTGCTCGCCCGAGTCCGCCGGCACGAGCACACGCTGCACCTCGCGTGCGGCCGAGAGTTCACCATGAAGCGACGCCTGGCGGCGCTCAAGGTCGGCTCGCTTGATGTTGGCCATCGCCAGGCCGCATGCCCGCGCCACGGCCTGGCAGTAGGCCGTGTTGGCCGGGTTGTTGGCGCGCTCGCCGCGACGCGAGTCGAGGTAGAGCACCGCGGCCACGGCCCCGCCCAACTGTACGGGCAGACACAAGGCCGACTGGATGCCCAGATCGGCGATGCTGCGCCCATCGACGGCGACGTCGGTCGCGCTCATGCTCACGACGTGCCCGCGCCCGGCCTCCCGGACCAGCGATCGGCTGAACACGAACGCCTCGTCGGACCGCACGTCCCGCCGGAGCGACGCCAGCACGTCGATGCTGTCGATGGAATCGGCCCGGAGGAGCGCGGCCCTCCTGAAGCCGGTCCCCTTCAGCGCGGCCGCGACGGCGGCCCGCGCCAACGCGGCCTCGTCCTGAGCGTCGTTCAGGTTCGCGATGCACTCGATGAGCAGATCAAGCCGGCCCTCCTCGGGGTCGCCCTGCATCGTCGTGGGCAGGCGTTCGACGTGGACCGCGGCGTCGGCCGTGTCGTCCACCGTCTGCACGCCGGTCGTGCGCTCACCCGCCAGGTGGATACGGAACGTCCACGGCCCCACGGTCAGCAGGTCGCCGACCGCGACGGCGGTCGGGCTCTTGGGCTCGATCCGGATGCCGTTGACGAACGTGCCGCGAGAGCTGCGAAGGTCGACGAGAATGCCGCGATCGCCGAACCAGGTCAGCGCGGCGTGCTCACGAGAAACAGTCGCGTCCAGCAGGCACAGGCCGCACGACACCGACCGGCCGATCGTCACGGTCTGGTCGGACGGCACCTCGTGGTCCAGTGACTTTGGACCGGAGACCGTGCGCAGCAGGATGGCTGATGAGTCGGTGGACATGTTCGGGACGGCGCCGAAAAGCTCGCCGGCAGAGCGGGAAGATAGCCGCGATGTGCGGTCGGGTCATCCCGGATGAGCCGCCGCGGCAACGCACGCCGAACTCAAGCGAAGAAAAGCCCCCTCGACCGTGCGGTCGAGGGGGCGTGCGGAGGTCTTGCAGTTTGGTCTCAGGCGATCGATTTACGGGCAACCCGCGAACCAGGCGGCCAGGAAGTCGAACAGATCCTGCACCGTCACCTCACCGCTGCGGTTCACGTCGGCCGGGCAGGCGGGCGGCGGTTCGGTCACCGGCGCCGGGTTCTCCGCGTCGAACGGTACGTTCTTGGCCGCGATGGTGAAGGCGAAGTCGTGGTTGACGTCGGTCCAGCGGACGATCCCGCGTCCGGGGGCGATCTGCTGGCCGGAGCCGAACCGGATCGGGCATTCCGTGCAGTCGTTGCTGTTCCAGGCGAAGTAGGCCCGCTGGATCTGGTTGAACGTGTCCTCAACCGAGAGCGACAGCCAGTAGTTGCGTCCGCCGTGCAGGTACAGGCCCATCGGGTAGTCGTTGGTGCCCATCGGGCAGAAGCGGACTTTGTAGAGCCGCAGGTTGGGAACGCCGTCGATGGTCGCGTAGCAGTCGAGCGGCTCGATCTTGTCGGCGCGGAATCGGTAGGCCGGGACGCCGATCAGGTCCCAATCCGGGTTGTCGCAGTCGTTGCGGTAGATCTCCAGCCAAGACGTGAAGGATTCCGAGTTGCAGTTGGTGTAGATGTAGCCCTCGATGTAGCAGACCATCCAGTCGACCGGCCGGCAGCACTCCTCGTGATCGGCCGCGACCGGGCAGACCGCCGGCGGGGTCACGAAGTTGTCGGCCGCGCGGGAGTTGCGCGCCGGCGAGACCGACTTCTCCGATCGCGTGCCGCCCGCCGTGGCGCAGGCCTCGGGCACGCCGCCGTCATAGATGATCTTGCAGTGGTCGCACTCGGTGCAGAAGGCGAGATCGACGCACTCGATGCAGCACTCGTCGAGCGGACGCCAGGTGTCGTCGACGCCGACCTCCATCTTCTTGGGCACCGAACCGAGCACGCGGCCGAGCTCCGAGGTGACCCAGTACGCCTCGTACGCGGGCGTGTTGAGCTCGCCCACGCCCTGGAGCGACCACCAGTAGGTCTTGCCGCCGCGCAGCCAGATCTTGTCGTCGGGGAACTCGTACTTGAAGTCCACCATCTGCAGGCCCGTGGCGTCGGGCGCGCCGATGACGCAGTACTGGGTGAGGTCCCACATCTTGATCATCTCGCCGGGGCAGCCGTCACAATCCTCGTAGAGCGTCAGCTTGGCCTTGTAGGGCAGGGCGGTGTTCTGACGGATGAGCATCGAACCGGCGAACTTCTTGATGTGGTGGAACTCGCCCGGCTCGAGGTAGAAGTCGGCCGCGGCCTTGATCTCCGGGAACTCGTTGTGCACGGGCTTCATGGAGAGCACGCCGTTGCCGTTGGCGGCCTCCCGGCGACCGTTGTCCCAGCAGCACTCGGTGCACCAGCAGCACTCCTCGGGCGGCTTGATTTGGACGCACGCCGTTGGGCTGTCGACATCTGAGCACGGAGCCTGATCGGAGCAGTCGCCATCGGTGCGGGTGCTGACCCGCAGGAAGTAGCACGCCACGTCATCCGGATCGGTCAACCCGAGGTCCAGACAGCAGCTCTGCGCGGTCGCGTTCTCCGAGAGCGGGATTGGCGTGAACGAGGGCTCGCCCTCACGCTGACGGAACCACTGGAAGGTGAGACAGCGAGCGTGCGGATCGGCGCAAACGATCGCCGACTCGGCCGCGTAGTCGTAGGGGAACTGGTACGGCCGGATCACGTACGGATCCGGGTTGCAATCGGCGTAGTCGGGGAACCGCGGGCAGAGGAAGATCGGCACGCCCGGGCACTCGCGCCGGCCCTGCAGGCAGACGTTGACAGTGCCGCACTTGATCTCGAAGTAGACGCAGGTCCGGCAGAGGCCGACCGGATCAAGGCCGCAGTATTCGACGCTCAGCCGGTAGATGCCGCACTGCTGGGGCTGGAGCGCCGGGATGGCCAGGCGGTAGACGTTGCTGCACTGGGTCGTGCCCGTGGTCGGCTGGAGCGTGAAGCTGGTCGGCGCCGACGGCGAGATGCTGCAATCCGAGTCGTTCGGCGGCAGCGTCGCCAGCGGGTCGGTGAGCTTCTCGATGACATAGCGCACCGGAACGGGCATGCCGCCGCCCGACGGTGGGAAGCTGATGCACCCCGGACCGGGCTGGCCGGTGGGCGGGCAGAGCATCAGGTCGGACCCGAAGCAGAAGTTGAACTCGACCGGCTGGCCGACGCAGACGCTGCGACGGCGAATGTCGACCGACACCTGCGGCGGAGTCAACACGTCGAGGCAGAACGGCTCGCAGCACGAGCAGTTCTTCTCGTCGTTCAAGTTGGTGCAACTGACACACACGTCGTAGTTGCCGTCGTCGGAGTTCTCAAGGCTGCGGATGCAGAACTGACGGCTCTCGCCGGAGCCGACGAGCCGGTACTTGGCCGTCGGACTGTTCGGATCACCGAGCGTGAGGGCCTGTCCGTTCTTGCGGATGGTGATCGCCGCCTGGCAGCACGGCGGGGCGGTGAAGGTGAACGGCACGCACAGCTCGCCGCCCACGCAGACCTTGTAGTCGGGAATCGGGCTCGGGCACGGCGGCTGGTAAACACTCAGGTCGGTGCACGCGGTATCGATGGCGCACTTGCCGTCGGCCAACCCGCCGCAGGTGACGTCGATGCAGTAGGTGCCCGCGTCGGCGAGCGTTGCGCCCGAGCAGCCGGCGCCCGCCGGGCCGCCGATGAACACGCGGCAGTTGACGATGCGCGACGCGGTGATCGGGTCACACGTGTACTGGCCGCTGCCCGTGCCCTGAGTGAGTGGGACGCGGCTTCCGTCCACCAGCTTGTAGATCGTGATGGAGCGATCGCAGGTGTCGGCGTTGCAGCCCGGCACGCCGCAGGTCGGCACGGGGAACCGGCCCGTGAAGCGGATCTGCTGGCACCCGCCGATGCACACGCACGCGGTGCTGGTCTCGGCGGTCGCGATCGGCGACTCGAGGATGCACAGCGGTGTGCAGTATTCACGCGTAGCGCACTTGCCGGTGGGCACGCCGGCACAGGAGGCCTGGATGCAGTAGTTGCCGCAGTTGGCCCCGTTGGCGTTGGAGATGCTCACGACGCAAGTAATCCGGCGGTCGGTTCCGGTCGGCGGCGAGCAGGTCACCGATGTTGTCGACGTGGTGCCGCCGGAAACGTCGGTGCGGGTGCCGTTGAGCGGCAGCGTCACCTCAGCGCCCGTGACGGGCCGACGCTTGAGAACAACGCTGGGCGTGCACTGCTCGGGCGAGCAGTAGATGCAATCGCCCACCGGGAAATCAGCGTAGAGCGTGATGGTCTGGTTGCCGCCGTTGCAGACGTACTTGGCCTCGTCGCCGCCCGGGGCGGGCGGCGGCAGCACGCACAGGTTGGAGCAGTACTCGGCCGTGCCGCACTTGCCCTCGGCCAGGTTGCCGCATGTGGATTGCACGCAGTAGGCCGCGCAATCGCTCGGCTGAGCGCCGGTCACCGTCACGGTGCAGTTGATCGCTCGCCCACCCGAAACCACCGTCACCGGCGAGCACGTCACCGAGATCCGCGGGACGACCGCGGGCGGGTTGGCCGGGTCGAACAGGGGCTGCACGGTGCCGTCGGTGAAGCGGCGGACGACCCGCACGTAGGGCGTGCATGGCGCCGGGCTGTTGGAGCAGAAGGTGCAGTTGGGGTTCGGGAAGAAGCCCTGGAGATTGATCGTCTGGTTGCCGCCGACACAGACGCGCTGCGTCGGATCACCCGACGCCGTCGGGCTCGGCACCACGCACAGGGTCGTGCAGATCTCTCTGTAGCCGCACTTGCCCGCGGCGACCAACTCTGGGCAGGCCGCCGCCCGAACCACGTACGCGGCGCAATCGGCCGCGGTCGCGTCGCCGATGTTGAGCCGGCAGTTGTAGGTGCGTGTCGTGGTGTTGAAGGGATCGCAGGTCACGAACACCCGCGGCGTGGTGCCGGTCGGGTTGATCGGGATGTCCTCACCGCCGGTGGCGGTGCAGGAAGCCCGCTTGACGACCTGGAATGAGCCGGTGCACGGGCTCGTCGGGCAGAAGGCGGTGCAGCTCAGGTCCGGGAAGGTCACCGCGAAGTTGAAGAACTGGTCGCCGTTCACGCACACGGTCTTGGCCGGATCGATCGAGAGCGTGGGGTTGGGAACGATGCACAGCTTGGTGCACGATTCGACCGGCGTGCACTTGTTGGTGTCCGCGAGGTTACTGCAGTTGGCCCGGATGCAGTAGCTGGCGCAATCGGTGTTGTCGGCGTTGTTGATGGTGACACGGCAGTTGATCTGGCGGTCGCCGTTGGGCAGGGTGATCGGCGATGGATCGCACACGACCGTCGCGTGCCCGCCGGTGTGGAGCGTCTGCTCGCTTCCGTTGGCCAGCCGCTTGATGATCGATGCGCTGGGCGTGCAGGCGGTGGCGCAGCCGGGGCTCACGGCGCACAGGCTGCGGGGGAACGTCGCCGAGAAGTTCATGAGCTGGCTGCCGCCGACGCAGACGATCTTGTCCGGATCGGAGGTCGTGACCGGCGTGGGCACCACGCACAGCGCACTGCAGGCCTCGACCGTCGGACACTTGCTGGCGTCCACGCCGCTGCAACTCGCGCGGATGCAGTAACGTGCGCAGTCGTCCGGCGATGCGTTGGTGATGCTCACGTGGCAGTTCTGCGTCCGCGTGGTCGTGTTGAACGGGTCGCAGGTGATGGTCGCGTTGCCGAGCGTGCCGTTGATCGGCAGCGTGACGTCGGGCCCGGACACCGGCCGCTTGACAATCGTGACCAGCGGGGTGCACGAGGTCGTCGTGCAGAAGGTGCACGAGCTGAGCGGGAAGGTCGCCGAGAGGTCGATGGTCTGGGTGCCGCCCACGCAGACGGTCTTTTCGGGCACCGGCGCCGCGGCCGTGGGCGGCAGGGCCACGCACAGGTTCGTCGTGTACATGCCGGTGCACTTGTCGGCCGCCGGCAGGTTGGAACAGTTGCCCGAGATCTTGTATTCGGCGCAGTTGGCGTCGTTGGCGTTGGTGATCGTGACGATGCAGTTGATGGAGCGGGTCGTGCTGTCGAACGGCTGGCACGTCACCGTGGTGGTCGACGTGCCTTGGCCGCCGATCGTGTCGTTCCGCGGCGAACTCTGCGAGAGCGTCACGAACGACGCATCGACCGAACGCTTGCGGGCGACGACCACGGACGGCGTGCACGAGGTCGGCGAGCAGTAGATGCAGTTGCCCACCGGGAAAGCCATCGACAGGGCGATGGTCTGCGTCCCGCCGCGGCAGACGGTCTTGGGCGGATCGCCCGAGCCCGTGAGCGGGTCGAGCACGCACAGGTTAGTGCACCAGGTGGCCTCGCCGCACTTGTCCACGGCGACCGCGCCGCACGGCGCCGCGTTGGACAGATTGCTGCACCCCGCCACGATGCAGTATTGCGCACAATCGCTGGGCTGAGCGCCGGTGAAGGTCACCGTGCAGTTCACGCGCGTGCCCGTGTTGATCGGGCTGCACGCCACGCTCACGCGGCCGGTCTGGCCGATCGGCAGGGCCACGTCGGGCTGGCCGGGGACCCGCTTGAGAATGCTGACCGAGCGCACGCACGCGGGCGTCGGGCACCACGGCGTGGCGCAGGTCGCGGGCCCGCTGAAGTCGGCGAAGAGGCTGATCGTCTGATTGCCGGACACGCAGACGGTCTTGGACGTGTCGCCGCCGGCGGTCGGGGGAGGCGTCACACACAGGTTTGCGCACGCGGTCGCCGGCTGGCACTTGTTGGCCGGCAGGTTGCAGTCGATCGTGGCGCAGTACCGCCCGCTGTCGCAGTCGTCCGGGCTGGTGAATGTCACGCGGCAGTTTCGCGTCACACGGACCACGCCGTTCGCGTCGGGAATCCCCGGAACGTCGGGGTCGCAGGTGATCACCGCGTTGGGCCGGCCGGTGAAGGGCTGGGCTTGAGACGCCGGCGAAGCCTGGTACGTGTACGCGACCGTCGGGCTGCAGGCCACGGGCGGAACACGCGGTGTGTTGCACGGGTGCAGCGGGTCGTTGTCGATGAGGCAGGTGATCGGCTGAGGCGTGGTGGGCAGGACCGTCCACGCGAACGCGAACTCGACGCACTGCGTGCCGTTGCGGCACACCGTCTTGTCGCCGGTAGTAGCGACCGTCGGCGGATTCACAACGTACAGGCGCGCCTGGCAAACGCCCAGCGGGCAACCCGCGCTGGGATCACAGGAGGTGTACAGCGGGGCCAGGGGCACGGTGGGCAGGAAGATGTTGGCGCCGTTGCACAGGTACTGGCCGCGGGTCACTTTGACGCGGAAGTACGCGTCGTCGGCCGCAACGGCGGATGCGATGCTCAGCGTCGAGCTTGTCCCGTCCGGAGTGACCGTGACGGTGTACCCCGGGACGCCGGCGAGCGGGGTCTCGGCGCAGGTCACGCGATCGACGCGGAACCACTCGAACGCCAGCGGGATCGCCGGGCTCGACGGCGGGTCGCAGTTGGCGGTCGCCGTGAACGACTGCGAGCCACCCGGGCAGACGACCTTGTCGGCGAACGTGCTGACCACGATATCGGTACGGGCCTCGTCGGCGCCCATGTCGCTCTGGCACTGCAACGGGCGGCAGGTGTTGTCGCGGTCCTGACCGGTGCCCAGACCGGTGCAGTTCTCGTCGTGTCCAGAGCTCGCGGCGGTGTCGTCGTAATCCTTGAGGAACGCGTCAATAAACGCGGCAACGGCCGTCGGATCGGTCGTATCGATCGGGTCCACCTCGCCGCGCTGGCCGCGGGCTTCAGGGATGGGGCTCACCGAACCGAGGTCGATGAGGAAGCCGACGATCGAGCGGGAGAGGTCGTAGTTGGCGTGGTCGATGCAGGGCGAGTTGCACTGCAGGTGGACGTTCATCCCGATCACGCCCGAACTCTCAAAGCTCGGGTCGTTGTCGTCGAGGTTGGCGCCGGTGGTGGACGGCTTCCAGCAGCCCTTGAGGTTGGAGTTCGGAATGCCGCCGGGAACGTTGTCGGGGTATTGCGCGAACGTGCCTACGTCAACGAACGAGAAGCTCGCCTTCACCGCCGTCGCACCGCGGAAGTTCACGTCGGTCTGGGCCGGAGCGTAGCCGTAGCTGAACGAGCCGTTGACGTCGTCCGGGCCGCGCTGGTTCTGCGTGACGATCGAGTTCACCAGCGTGGGCAGAGAGAGCGTGCCGCCGCAGTGAACGCCGGTGCCCGCCGTGAACCGGATCGGGCTGGTTGTCGGCCGAGCCGAGCCGAGCCGAGCCGAGAGGTTGCGGGCGATGGTGGTGTGCAGGATGCGGGGCGAGGCGTCGCCGAGCACGGCGATGCCGCCGCCGGCCACGCTGCCGACGTTTTGGGTGATCTGGCAGTTGTAGACCAGCGTGGTCGTGTCCTTGCCTTGACCGCTGATCGAGATGGCGCCGCCGTTGGCGGCCTCATTGCCCTTGAACAGGCAGTCGTTGTACATCGGGCTGCCGAACTCGGCGTCCGAGCCGCCGCCGCGGGAGTTCGCGGGGGTGTTGCCGGCGAAGTCCTCGGCCGCGATGTTGTTGATGAAGCAACACTCGATGTACGCGTTGGTACCGCCGCTCGACCCGGCGCCACCGGCACGCCCGCCGCCGACCGCCACCGCCCGATTGCCGATGAACTTGCACCGGCGGAAGATCGCCTGAGAGGTGACGTTCATCACGCCGCCGCCGCGGGGGGCCTGGTTGGCCTCGCCGATCGAGGTGCAGGTCGGCGCGGGGGTGCCGCACGCGGTCGGGCCCGGCGTAGCGCCGAGACAGTCGAGCGTGGGCGAGAGGCCGCCGAACGTGCAGCTGTTGAACTCGACCGCGGTCGCCTGGGTGTAAAGACCGCCACCTTGGAAGTTGGCACGGTTGCCGAAGAAATCAACCTCCGACGGGATCGGACCGTTGGGGCCGAGCCCATCCGGGTCGGACGTGCCGCCGTTGATGTACAAGCCACCGCCCTCGCTGTTGGCGGAGTTGCAGGTGAACAGCGAGCGACCGGCCGGTCCGTTGAGCAGCCCGAAGAACTTGGTCTGGGCGCCGGGATCGCCGCCGTTGTTGAAGTACAGACCGCCGCCGTCGGCATCATCCCCGCCCAGCGCCTGGTTGCAGGAGAACACGCAGCTCTCGATCCGGGCGTCGGTGCCCTCGATGGACACGCCGCCGCCGAACCCGTTCTGAGCCACGTTGCGATAGAAACGGACGTTCGTCAACTGCAATCCCGGCAGCGCCGACGTGCCGTTGCTCTGGATAAACAGGCCGCCGCCGCGGGTGAACGAGGAGTTGTCCTGCACGAAGCAGTTGGTCAGCCCGACTTGTGCATTCGGACCACCCACGGCACGAAGCGCGCCGCCCTGTCCCGCCTGGCCGTTGCACAGCGTGAGGTTCAAGAGGAAGAGCTGGCCCGCCGTCTCCACGTTGAACAGCCGGTAGTTGGGGCTCACGCCCACCGGCAGTGTCGCCGACGGTTGCCGACGGATCACCAGGTTGGATGGGTTCGCGGGGTTCGAGGAGCCCGCGGCCTGCACGCCGTTGATGGTGATCGACGTCCCCTGGATAGTGCGGGTGCCCGTGAACGCCTCGTTGGTCAGACCATCGAGCCGCCACGGCCGGTCGAGGCAATACACACCTTCGGGCACGTTGATGATCGTGCCGCCCGCGGGGCTCGCAGAGATCGCGGCGTCGATCGCGTTGCGCAAGACGTTTCCGTTGGCGACGCAGTCGGCGCCGGGCGCCGGCAGGTTGACCGTTGTCTGCGCACTCGCGTTGCCGACAACTGAGGCCAGCGCCAGCGCGGCCAGACACACCAAGCGTGACTTCTTGAACATCGGAAAAACTTTCGTAAGCACGGGCACACACCCCTTATTGAGGCTACCGAACGCCGTCTGACCACGAGTGGATTGCGACTCAAACGCGGCACGTCCAGCACGCCGCCGAGAGCGCGCGACCGGGCGCACTCCCTGAACTCGGGGTGAGCATACCAAGACGTACCCGCTTGCCCGCAATCCCCACAAATGGGGTAGTTCATGGGTGAGGTGAGGCGAGCATTCGGGGCGAGGCAGCGTGCAAATCGCGCAATCACCGATCAATCAGGAACTTACCGCCGCACCGCTCGGGGGCGGATCGGTGACATAGCGCCAAGTTTTTTTTCTGCAACTCGTTGCCAGATTGTCGCTTGCGCGGGTCGTCGGATGGTTGATGGGGACAAGTTCCAAAGACAACGCGGGCCCGGCAACGAGTGCCGGGCCCGCGAGTTGGTAATCCGGGCTTGGACCGCGCTCGGCCGCTCAGCCTTCGCAGCCGGTGAAGAACACCTCGATGAACACGAACACGTCCTGCACGGTGACTTCGCCGCTCTGGTTCATGTCGGCCGAGGCGTCGGCCGCGAAGTAGGACGCGAGGAAGTCGAAGAGGTCCTGGACATCCACGCCTCCGCTCCGGTTGAAGTTGGCCGGGCAACAGGTGGTGGGGTTTCCGGGCGCGTCGCAGACGGAGCCCACGCCCTTGAAGGCCCCGGCACAGGCCTGCGCTGTGGTCACCGAGCAACTCGTGCCTGTGCAGCAGGCCCCGGTGGACACGACGGCCGAAGGCTGGATCGTGACCGACACGATGGCGTCGCCCCCGACCGCCACACCGTCGTCGGTGCTGCCCGAACCGAGATAGTTGTAGAACACCACCTCGCCGTCATCGGAGAAGCTCAGGGGTGACGTGGGCAGCATGGTGGACATGCGCAGGGCGGGGTTGGTGTGCTCGGGCAGGATCACGTTGCCCAGGGCGAGGGCCCGCACGACGCCATTCTCATCGGCGCGGAACCATCCGCTCGTTCCGCCCACGCCGGTCGGGCCGCCGCTGGCGCCCGAGGGAAACAACAACTGGCCGCGGGCGTTGAAGTAGATCAACGGCTCGGGAATCATGCTGGAGAAGTTCCACCCGCCGCTCTGCGGGACCGGATCGCCCTCACGGGCGATCATCCGCAACTCCCCGCCGACTGTCGTGAAGACGCCGACGTCGTTTGATCCGTTCACGCCGGCGCCGGCGAGGATCGCCAGGAACGCGATGTCGCCGCGGGCGTTGACCCGCCAGCACCGAGCGATCGAATCGTTGCTGATGATGACGCCGGTGGGAGCGTCAGGAGCCTGTTGGCCGCCCCGGGCGAGCATTTCGAGCGAGCCGTCCAGGTTGCTGCGGAAGATCGCGCGGTTGCTTCCGTACGAGACGCCCGCACCTTCCAGCAGGGCCACGAAAACGACCGCATCGTTGTCGCACAGGGCGTACGCGAACGAGCTGGTCGAGACGGGCGCGATCGGGCTGCCGATGACCGCGGCCGAACCGGGCACGGAATCACCATTGACCACAACCTTGCGGAGCGAGCCCGAGCGGTTGCTCCACAGGCCCGAACCGACCGCCACACCGCTGCTGTTGCAAGTGGTGGGCGCCAGGAGCGTGTGCCCCGCGTTGTTGAGTTGCGGGCGTCGGACCGTCGTGGTGGTGGTGAAGAGCGAACTGAACTTCAGCCCTGTCGCGCCCGGCGCGGCGTCGCCCGCACGGGCCAGCCACTGCGAGGCACCCGGTGCCCAGACGACCTGGTCGTTGGGAACGGCCCCGCTGGTCGCCGAGGTCACGATGCCGCTGCCGGTGAGCGTCGCGTACAGCATCGCCTGACCGACGCCGTTGGTCATTCGGTAAGGCTCGCGGCAGGTCAGCGAGGGGATCTCTTCGATCGCGTACCCGGCCCGTGCCAGCGATGTGGAGTTGTTCGAGCCGATGCCGTCGGCCCAAAGGGCGCGGTTGTTCGACGCGGTGACGCCCGAGCCTGTGAGCACCGACTTGAACAGCAGCACGCCGCCGCCCAGGCCGCTGCGGAGCCACTCGGTGTCCGAGATCGCGCCGAGGTCCACGCCGTTGAAGCCGACGGCGTTCTCACTCTCACGCACGAGCATCATGGGCATCGAACCGTCGAAGCACCAGAAACTCCGCGAGTTGTTCGAGGTCACGCCCGACCCGGCGAGCGTGCCGAGATAGGCACACATGCCGCTTGCGTTGATCATCGGCGACGACAACGCGCTGTACGTGAGGGAACTGCCGGGCTGCCAGGTGCCCGTGCCCAGTCGAGCGGCCAGAGAGACCGAGCCGTCCGGGTTCGACCGCCAGAGGCCGCGGTTGTTGCTGGTTGTCACGCCCGTGCCGGTCACTTCGGCCGCGAAGAGCACGTGCCCCGAGTTGCTGACCAGCGGGATCGAGGAGTTGACGAAGCCGGTGAACCGATTCAGGCGCACCGTCTGACCATTGCCGCCGGGCACCATGTCGCCCGCCTTGGCGACGATGCGCACCTCGTCCGCCGACGCCCCGGCGCTCAGTCCGCACAGAGTGGCCAAGACGGCCGCCGAGAGCACAACGCCCCGTTTCGCACAAATACGGGCCATGATGTCAGCACTCCATCGCCGGCCACGCCAGAACGGGCGGCCGGACGCACCCCAAGAAACGCACCCGGGACACTCACGGGTCGCTGACGGGGTTTCGGCTTCTTCCGGGTGGGGAAGTCGGGAAGGAGCGGCAAACACGCCCGACCGTGCGTGAGTCGGTGCGGGTGACGACGGCTTTGCGGGTCCGGCGACGTTTGGACGCGAGTCCGCGAACGCGGGAAGCGGCCCGTTCTCGGACACGGGCGCGCCGGTGATCGATCGGAGAAAGCTGAAACGCCTCATGCGCCCGGCCACTCCTGCGTCAAGCGTTCCGCGGCGCGGATGAAGGCCGACCTTCTGCTCGGGCTTCCAAGCCACCTGAACAGGCCGGTGTCACTCCGCCAAAAAGCAGCAATCCCGTGGATGCTCATGGCGAGGTCCCTGTGAGGACGAATCACTCTTTCCGGTGAGGGTCCGAGATCGGTGCTCCGAAGGGGTCCTCACGCCCCGACGACTCACCGTCTTGGTTGGAGAAACGGCAGATTCTGCGCTGTTATCGGCGATTTCAAGAGAAATTTCAAGAGGGAATCGACCATTTTGAGGCTTTCCACACCGAGCGAGACTCAGAGCCACCAATGCCGGGGAGCAACCCCCGGGGGCTCTCCCGGCCTGTACCATCCACGCGATTCTCATGGGCCAGCGACTATTCCGATACCTGGCCGCGGCGTTCAGCGCCCGGCCGCGCGGCATGTTCATCCCACCTAACTGGGTGGGGCTTGGCGTCGTGTCGCTCTTGGCTTGGGGGTTGGCCGTTCCGGGCCTGTGGGTCCTCGGTGCGGGGCTCGAACTTGGCTACCTCTTTGCGCTCGTGAACAACCGTCGGTTCCGGGTATGGGTGGATTCACGTCACAACTCCGCAGCGCGGGGCGAATGGGACTCGAAGATCGCCCGGCTGGTGGACGCTTTGGACGGCGACTCTCAGATGCGCTACCGCGCTCTGGAGTCTCGCTGCCGCGGCATGTTGGCCGACCCGGCCCTCGCAGATCAGACCGGCACACGAGAACAGCTCGGCGAGGCATTGGGCCGGCTGGTGTGGGTGTATCTGCAACTGCTGGTCACCCGGGGCACAACCGTGCGGCTATTGCAGGAAGGTCGGGCGATCGCCCGGCAACGCGGCAACTCCCTCCACGACCGCCGCGACGAACTCCAATCCCGCATCAAGGGTGAAAACCTCGACCCCGACCTTCGACGAAGCCTCGAAGGACAACTCGAACTGGTGAACCAGCGGCTGGCGAGTCAGCAGGAGGCCGGCGATAAACTCGATTTCATCGATGCGGAACTCGTCCGTGTCGAGGAACAGGTCCAGTTGGTAAGAGAACAGGCGGTGCTGGCCGCCGACCCCGACGCCGCGTCGCGGAGGATCGACGCGATCCAGTCGACCCTCGGCAGCACGACGCAATGGATCCGCGATCAGAATCGGCTGTCGGGCGAGTTGGCGGATGCTTTGGAAGGCACCCCGCCGGTTCTGGGTGCGGAGACTGAAAGCCCGCGGTGATGGCCGCGAGGTGGAGGATGAGCGCATGAGTCAGAGCGGTTCGGGCATCACGCCCCTGGGCAAGCTGGTCTCCGTCCTGCTGATCCTCGGGTTGCTGGCGGTCGGTGGGTACTTCACCTACCAGAAACTAAGACGCGCCAGCGCACCCTCTCAGCCCAACAAGGACGCAACCGCTGGCCAGCCGGCCGCGGGAAGCGGTTCGGATCGCTCCACGGACCAATCCCAGTCCGGCGGCCCCACCAAATCGCTCGAAGACCTGGCGGTTGTTCCAGCGATGACCTCGGTGCCGACGCTCTCGCCCCCGGCCAACTACGTGCCCAAGGACAACATCGTCGACATCGAACTGAGCGAGTACGCGGGGTACGCGGGCCTGATCGCGGCCAACGGCGGGCTCGCGCCGAGCGATTCGTCGTACTTCGCCAAGCAGCACGGGTTCAAGGTGCGAATCGCGTTGAGCGAAGAGGAGAGCTGGTCGGCGCTCAACAGCGGCAAGATGGCCGCCAGCGCGACGACCGTGGACGTGCTGGCCGTTTACGGCAAGCAGTTCCAGGTGGTCGTGCCGGCGCAGATCGGCTTCTCTCGCGGGGCTGACGGGATCGTCGTGAAACGTGAGATCAAGCGGATCAACGCGCTCAAGGGCCGCGTGGTCGCGGCCAGCCAGTTCACCGAGAGCGAGTTTTTTCTGCGGTTCCTGGCGCAAGAGGCGGGCGTCGGAGTCAAGGTGATCGACGACCTCTCGAAGCGCCCAGACCCCGACAAGATCAACCTTGTCTTCGCCGAGGACGCCTTCCAGGCGTGCGATGTCTTCGAGAAGGACCTGAGCGACGGCGACGGACGGGTCGCGGCGTGCGTGACGTGGGAGCCCAAGACCACCGAGACCGCACAGGCCAGCGGCGGGAAGGCAGAGGTCCTGGCGACTAATCGCAACCTCTTGATCATCGCCGACATCCTGATCGTCAACAAGGGCTTTGCGCAGGCCAACCCGAAGATGGTCGCCGGGCTCGTGGACGGCTTGCTCTACGGCAACAGGCTCGTGCGAGACAACCCCGAGAGCCAGCTCGACGTGGTCGGCAAGGCGTTCAAGTGGGACCGCAACCAGACGCGGGCGGAGCTGAGCAAGGTCCACCTCTCCAACCTCCCCGAGAGCCTGGCGTTTTTTTCCGGCGCGATCGACATGGCGGGCAGTTTCGGCGGCATCTACCAGTCCGCGGTGTACGCGTACGGCGCTGACATCATCAAGGACCCGCCCGCTTCAGACCATTTCCTCGACCTCGCGCCCCTGCACGCGCTCGAGGCGTCGGGCAAGTACAAGGACGACAAGATCGTCATCCAGCCGATCCGGACGGTCCAGCGCGGATCGGTGGAGACGGACCCGCTGCTGAGCAAGGACATCCGGTTCCTGTTCCTGCCCAACTCGGCGGAACTGGACATGTCGCAGGCGGAAAACATTCAGCGCCTCGAATCCATCAAGACACTCCTGCAGGTCAGCCCCGGTTCCACGGTGCTCCTCCGCGGGCACGTGGACGACGCGAAGATCCCCGACTTCCGCAAGGAGGGCGGCGAGGCGTTTGTCCGGCAGATGGCGCTGAAGGCCGTTCAACTCAGCAAGGACCGCGCCAACGAGATCCGTCGGCTGCTCATCGAACGGTACAAGGTGGAATCCGCTCGCATCGAGGTGGTCGGGCGCGGTTGGGACGAACCCCTCGGCCAGGACGCGGCTCAGAACCGGCGGGTCGAGGTGCAGTGGTTCACGGTTGAATAGACGCGGTGAGGCGTGCCCGCGCTTTTCACCGCATGAACGGGCCAGCCCCGTTCAAGCGGTGGCACACCGAGTCTTCAAGCATCGATCGTCACAGGCTGGCCCGACTCCAGGCTGCGCACCTCGGCTTCGAGCAGCCGCGCCACCTCCACGGCCTCGCCGATGGTGGCCACGAGGTCACCGCCCGAACGCGCCCCAAGGATCGCGTCGATGATGTGGCGGACCTGGCCGTCGTACGCGCTCGTGCCGGGGACGTCCACGGCCTCGCTGCGCCCTTCGCGATGGAGCAGCACGGTGGGCGTGCGTAAGAGATCGAAATCGGCGGTCGCCTTCTCGAATGCGACGACATACCTCATGCGGAATCCGAACCCGGGCGAGTAGTCCTGCCCGCCCTCGGCGACCACGTGCCGCGGCCCGCGGTCTTGTGCGTAGCGGTAGAGCGTGGTGACGTGCGAGGTCGAGCCCGTGCTCTGCACGCTCATCGGCGGGCCGAAGCACCAGCGAACGAAATCGGCGTCGTGAACGTGCAGATCGAACAACGCCCCGCCGCTCCGCGACGCGTCGCCGTAGAACTCCGGGCTCCACGTCGGCGGCACGCCGAGCCGCTGGAACGACGCGCTGAGCACGCGCCCGAACCGCCCGTCTCGCACGCGATCTCGGAGCCATGTCCAGCCGGGCCAGAAACGCATGCACATCGCGGGCATGCACAGCCGGCCGGACTGCTTCGCGGCGGCCGCGACACGCCGGGCGTCCTCGCTCCGGATCGACACCGGCTTCTCGACAAGAACGTGCTTTCCGGCCGCGAGCGCGGCGATCGCGAGGTCCGCATGGGTGTCGGTGTGCGTGCAGATGCTGACCAGGTGCACGCGCGGGTCGTTGAAGAGCTCGTGCGGCTCGCGGCAGGCCCGAAGCCGGGTCGGGTCGAACAGCCGCTCCGAGTGACCGGTGTCGATGTTCCCCATCACGTCGACACGCCCGGTGAGCCGCTCGGGGCTGCGGTCGCACACGGCAATCACCCGGCACTGGAACCCGGCGGCGTGGGCCGACTGGAACGCGCGGAAGTGCGTCGCGCCCATGAACCCGAGCCCGATGATGCCGACGCCGACCTGGGTGAGCTCACTCACGGTCGCCTCCCCCTCCCCCCCCCCCAACCCCCACCGAGAGATGACTGGAGATCAACTCGCACGCGGCGACGATGTCGGTTTCCCGCTGCTCACCCGCTTCTCGTTCGATGACCAGGTCCGCCCCGAGCCCGTGCGAGCGGACGACGCGGAAGAACCCGCCCCAATCGACGGCGCCTGTGCCGGCCCGCACTTCGCTCCCCCACTGCCCGGGTGTCGTGGTGGGCATCGCATCCTTGACATGGACCTGAACCACACGGGGCGCCAGTTTCGCGAGCGATTCGACCGGATCGCCCATCCCGTACAGGATCATGTTCGCGGGGTCGAAGTTGACCCCGGCGTGCGGGCGGGCGAGCTCGTCGAGCGCGTGCATCAGCGTGTCGGCGGATTCCTGACCGGTCTCGAACGCCACGCGCACGCCGCAATCATCGAAGTGATCGACGATCATGCGGAGGCGCTCGATCATCAGCCGCCGATCCTCCCCGGCCTCGTGCGGGATGAACCCGGCGTGGAAGGTCACCAGACCGATGCCCAGTCGGCGGGCGAGTCTTGCATTCTCCTGCGCGGCGCGGATGTTGCAGCCCCAGGTCGCGTGCGAACGAACGCCGCCAGTGCGCTTGATGGAATCCAGCGTGCTGTAGTCCTCGCCGGCCATCCCCATCATGCCGGAGATCGCGCCGACGCCCGCGGCGCGGAGCGCGTTGATCGTCTCGACCTCCCCCCACCCCCGCCTTCCGGTGCGGATCGGATCCAGCGCCAACTGCACCGACGCGAGCCCAAGCGCCCTCACGCGCGCGGCCAGTTCCGCCGCCGATTCCGGCCGCAGGGACCACGAACACACACCCACGCGATGCGCCTGTTCAAAGGTCAACGGCGTTTTCCCATCTTGCGTTCGGGCGCGATGACCGCCTTTTCGACCCCGTGCTGGCGTACTTCCCGGCTCTTGGGGCGCGTCGCGGTCGATGCACCCTCCATCGCGTTGTCCGACGCGCTGGGCCTCCACTGCACGAACCCCTCGATGGCCTCGTACTCCGCGAGGCCGAGCTCGTCGTAGAGGTGGGCGGTGTTGCGATTGCGCCCTTCGGCACGCTGCCAGAACTCACGCGTATCGCTCGGGCCGGGGAACAACGCCCTGTCCTTCTGGCTCTCGTGCTTGAAGATCGCCAGCCGCTTGCGGACCACCTCGTCGGGCGAGAGCGGCACGGCCATCTCGATCTCGTGCGCCCCCCACTCCTGCCACGCGCCGCGGTACAGCCAGACCACGCAACTCTTCATCCAGGGCCGGTCCTTGAGCCGGTGCAGGGCGGTGGTGATCGCGGCCAGGCAGACGCGGTGCGTGCCGTGGGGGTCGCTGAGGTCGCCGGCCGCGTAGACCTGATGGGGCTTGACGCGCTCCAGCAGGTCCATGACGATGGCGATGTCGTCCTCGCCCAGCGGGCGTTTTCGTACCGTGCCCGTCTCGTAGAAGGGCATGTCGAGGAAGTGGATTCGGCTTTCGTCCGCAACCCCCGCGAACCGCGCCCCGGCGCGGGCCTCAGTGCGGCGGATGAGCGTCTTGATCTTCTGCAACTCCGGGATGTCCACCTCGCCGGCCTGCTTCCGCTTGATGAAACGCTCGACCGACTCCTCGACGTGCGCGGCCACGCGCTCGCCCTCCTTGCCGCCCGCGCGGAAGAAGGTCCGGGCGTATTCGGTCACGAAGTCCGCATGGCGGAGGGCCGTCTCGTCCCACACGGCGATGTTGCCGCTGGTCTGATAAGCGACGTGCACCTCGTGGTCCTGCTCGCAGAGCCGGATGAACGTGCCGCCCATGCTGATCACGTCGTCGTCGGGATGCGGGCTGAAGATCACCACCCGCTTGGGAAAGGTCTCCCCGCCCGGGCGGCGCTCGCCCCCGGCGTGGTCCCCGACGGCCTGGGAGTGGCGGAAGGATGCACCCTCGCGGGGCGGCGCGGCGGCGGGCTTCCCGCCCGGCCAGCCCGTGATCGTCTGCTGGAGCGACCTGAAAACCTCGATGTTGATCTCGTAGGCCCCGCCGTCGCGGGTGCTGAGCAGCTCCTGCAGACCGTGCTCGTTGTAGTCTTCGTCCGTAAGTTTCAGGATGGGCTTCTTGACCTCGCCCGCGAGCCAGATCGCCGCCCGCTTGGTGAGCGAGCGTTCCCACTCCAGGCCGAACTGGCCGACGTTACCCAGCAGCCACGGCGTCTTGATCCGGGTGAGCTCCGCGCCGGCCGCGGTGTCAAGCACGATCCTCGCGTTGGGGTGCTCCTGAAGAAAACTGGCGGCGACGGTCGGCGTGACTTCCCCCTCGACCGCTCGCCGGATGATGCCCGCCTTGTGCTCACCGAACGCGAGCAGGACCACGCGCCGGGCATCGAGGATCGACCCCACACCCATCGTGATCGCCTGGCGCGGGACGTGCCACTCACCGAAGAAGTCGCTCGCGGCGTCCATCCGCGTGACCTTGTCGAGCGTGATCAGCCGCGTGCGGCTGGCACGGGCCGAGCCCGGCTCGTTGAACCCGACGTGGCCCGTGCGACCGATGCCCAGCAACTGCAAGTCGATACCGCCGGCCTCGCGGACCTGCCGCTCGTAACGCTCGCAGAACGCCCCGACTTCCTCACGCGACGCCGTGCCATCTGGGATGTGGATGTTGGCGGCCGGGATATCCACAAGGTCAAAGAGGTGCTCATGCATGAACCGCACGTAGCTCTGGAGCCGCCCCGGCTCCATCGGCCAGTACTCGTCGAGATTGAACGTCACGACGTTCTTGAAGCTCAACCCCTCCTCACGGTGGAGGCGGACGAGCTCTTCGTACACGCCGGTGGGGGTGCTGCCCGTGGCCAGGCCGAGCACGGCCCGCTCTCGTCGGGCCGTCTGGTCACGGATCAACGCGGCGATATCCCGCGCGACCGCCCGGCTGGCCTCGGCGCTCGACGCGTGCACGGTGACGGGGATCCGTTCGAGCCGGCATCCCGCCGGCGCGGGAGTCATCCCCGCCCGATTGCTTTCGCCCCGCCCCAAACCCGGCTTGGGTACGCCGTTCTGCCCAGCCATCGCCTGACTCCGATCGCGCCGCCCGTCCCCCCCCCCTCCCTCCCTCGCTGCCATTGGACCGGATGTTAGCGAAGCGCGAGCGCATGAGCGGACGACTCGCTACGGATTTGGCTGGGGAGGCTGCCCAACCCGTGCCCGCGCCTGCGAGATCAGCCGATCCCATTGCAGCGCTGGTCCCGGATCGGTCTTGTTCGCCTGGACGTGGTAGTGGCCGAGCAGACCGTGGTAGTTCGCCAGGCGATCGTCGGGCAACTTCTCACGGACGAGATTCCCGGCCTCGTCTCGCGGGTAGTCGCAGGGAATTTCCGGGAAGATCGTGCACAGGGCGGCGGTCAGTTTGATCAGCGAGTCGTATTGCTGCGGCGTCAGGTCGTACATCCACAGCCGCTCGCCCTGGATCCGGCCGGAGATGATCTCCGGCCGCGCGGGATGACCGACGAAGCCGGGTGTGCGGACGCCCCCGTCACCCACGGATGCCGGGAGCGTGATGGTCGGGCCGCGGTTCGGGTCATCGGTGTACCACCGGCCCAGCACCTTGGGGTACTGCGATTCCGGGTAGGCGCCGATGTTGGCGATCTCGATCCCGATGGAGCGGTCGTTGCTGGTGGTCGCGTGCCAGGCGCGTTCCTTGAGGTCGAGCGTCTGGTAAATCGTCCCATCGATGTCGAGCATGAAGTGGACGGAGAGCCCGCGCATGTCGTGCAGCACGCGGAAGCACTGGCGCGACGTGCCGCAGACGTCGTAATGCAGCACGAACTGGTCCACGCACTTCTGGAGCGTGGGCAGGTCCCAGCCGCCGCCGCGGATGCGCTCGAAGTCGTCGGACGACAGCGGACAACCGGGCTGGCCGACCTTCCCGGTGAAGCGGATGTTGTAGCGATTCGGAGAGGTCGGGCCGTCCGCCTTCGCATCGGGCGAGGGGGGGGCGGGGGGGGACCAGAGCGCGCGATCCCACGGCACGAACCGCTTTTCCGTGCGGTACGCGTCGTATCCGCCGGCGTCGGTCCACAGCACGATCGGGGCGCCGGTGTGGAAATAGCGGCCGCAGACGACCATCTCGTCGCCGCGACGGGTTAGCTCGCGGCCCGACTTCGCGTGGCACGCGCCGAGCCCGATCAACAGCCAGAACGCCAGCAGCCCGCGCACGAATCCGGTCTTCCCCTTGCTCATCCCGGGAGCCTAGCCGATCTCGCCGCGTGAAGTACGGGCGAACTGAGAGTCGCGTGCGCGATGGCCACGTCGTCGATCCTTGCGCTTATGCTTCCCGTGGCACCACTTCGCACCCGATCGAAAGGACCCGCGATGAACTCCTGCGCCGTGCTTGCTGCCGCCGTGACCTCGATCGCGCTCTGCGGAGCGCTGATGACCGCCTCGGGATGCCAGGGTGGGGGCGACCACGCCTCGTCGATGGTCGAACAAGGGATCCAAGCCCTGACCGGCCAGTGGGACCTGTCAAGCCTGGCGGGCGTCGATCTCTCCAAGTTCCTCGAACAGGGCTCGAGTCCGCCGTATCTTCAAGTTCGCGACGACGGCAAGGTGGGCGGCTTCGCCGGTGTCAACCGGCTCTCGTCGTCCCTCGACCTGGGCAAGCTGTCCCACGGCCAGTTTTCATTGGCGCCCGCGGCCGTGACCAAGATGGCCGGCCCGCCGAAGGCGATGGAACTGGAAGACAAGTTCCTCGCGGCACTGAACAAGGTGACAGGCTACAAGGTCACAGGCGATCGCTTGACATTGACCGACAAGGCGGGCGAGTTGATGGCGTTCGCCCGGCATTGATCGCGACGGGGTAACAGGTGTGGGGGGTGCAGAGGCGAGTTGCGCGGAAGTCGGCGTTTCCCGCTACGCTGCATCGCCATGCTCAGCCGCGCTCTCGCCTTGATCCTGCTCGGTTGGATGACGCTGTCCGCGCCCGCGGTGCCCGCGCCGCCGATCGACCCGACTCACCCGCGGCGGTCGTCCGAACGCCCGTTCCTCGGGCTGTGGATCACCCGGTGGGACTATCGATCGGAAAAGGACGTCGCCGACTGCATCGACCGGGCCGCCAGCCTGGGCGCGACGGACGTGTTCTGGCAGGTTCGCGGCCAGTGCGACGCATTCTACCGCAGCGACCTCGAGCCCTGGGGCCGCGAACTGTTCCGAGACCTTCCCGCGGACGCGACCGACCCCGGCTTCGATCCGCTGGCCGTGGCCATCCAGGCGGCGCACGCCCGCGAAATGAGGTTGCACGCGTGGGTCAACGTCATGCCGCTATGGAAGGGCACGCAGCCGCCCACCGATCCGCGGCACCCGTTCAACGCACATCCGGAGTGGCGGCTCCGCGACGCCGCGGGCAACCCGCAGACGCTCAACGAGCACTACGTCATCGTCAACCCGCTCCTGCCCGCGGTTCACGATCACATCGTCGCCGTGTGCAAGGACATCGTCACGCGCTACGCCGTGGACGGCCTGCACATGGACTACGTGCGGTTCGTGTCCGACACGATGAAAAACCCGGCCGCGTTTCCCGGGGATCCTGAAAGCGTTTCGCTTTTCAAGAAGGCCACCGGGCGTACCGGGCTCGACACGGCCGAGGACAAGGCGGCGTTCCGCGACTTCAAGCGAGACCGGATCACCGAGCTGGTCCAGCGAATCCGTCGCGAGGCGGTGGAATCGCGCCCGGGCGTGGTCCTGAGCGCGGCCGTTTGGCGGCGGCCCGACCTCGCCCGCGACGTGTACCTGCAGGATGCCGCCGCGTGGCTCAACTCGGGTCTGCTCGATCGGGCGTGCCCGATGATCTACACCAAGGACGACAAACGCTTCGAGGATGACCTCGGCGCGTGGATCGCCGCGACGCCGGCGGGAAGGAAGGCGGGGCGTTCGATCTCACCGGGCGTGGGCATTTACATGCACGCGCCCGGGGCCTCATCGACGCAGGTCGCCAACACCGCGGCCCGGCACACCGACGGCGTCGCGCTCTTCGCGTACGCCGCGCTGTTCGAGAGCGTCGATCCGAATCAGGACAAGTCTCCCCAGCAGGTGGCCGAGCGGGCCGCCCGCCTGGCGGCGATCCGCGCCACGCTCGCGCCCGCGCCCGTGTCGAAAGCGCCACAAAACCGGGGTTCGCCGTGAGCGCCGCGCTGGGCATCGATATCGGCGGCACTTCGATCAAGGCCGCGCTGCTGATCGATGACAGGGAGGTGTGGTCGGGGTCGAGCGCCCGCTACCGGCATCCGTCAGGCACGGAGGTGCGATCCCACCTCGCCGGGTTACTCGGCTCATTGCCCTCGGCGCTGCTCGTCTCGCGCGAAATGGTCGTCGGGCTGTGCGTCCCCGGTGTGCTCGACCCGTACGGCCAACGCATCGAGCGATCGGTCAACATGCCGGGGCTGGTGGGCGAGCCCTTGCCAGATCTGATCGCCCGCTCCCTGCTCGCGGCCGCGCGCCTTCGTGAAAGGCCCGGCGCGCCGCGGATCGTCTCCGACGCCCACGCCGCCGCGATCGACGCCGCCGAGTCGATGGCCCTCACTGGGCGCGTGCTGGCCATCAGCCTCGGCACGGGCGTTGGCGCGGCCGTCCTCGACGGCCGTACGCTCCTGTCGGTCACGGGTCGGTCCTCCGGCCACCTCGGGCAGATCGACGTGTCCGTGCCCGGCATCGAGCCCGTGCCCATCGGTCCCGACGGCGGACGCGGCAGCCTCGAAGCCTATATCGGCCTTCCCGCGCTGGTCGCACGCCACGGCGCCGCCGAACGCTGGCTCAGCGGCCTTCGCGGTGACGAGCCCGAACTGGCCGCCCTGGCCCGGGCCGTCCGCATCGCGCACGCGATCTACCGCCCACGGCACGTGCTGCTGCTCGGCGGCATCGGCATGCGTCTCCAAGGTGTGCATGGGCCGCTGAAGGCCCGGATCGCCGAAGCCTTGACGTCGGTGGCCGATCCCGCGTGGACCCTCCTCTGCGGCACGACCGACCTGCACGCCGCCCGCGGCGCCGCGAGGCTCGCGCTGCCCCCCGCTGGCCGCTGACCCGCGCGCCGTTCAAGGAAATCAAGGGCCGCCTGCCGGATTCGAACCCGCGACCTGCGCTTTACAAAAGCGCTGCTCTACCAGCTGAGCTAAGGCGGCAATTGCCGGAATCCGGGCAGGAATCCGGCATCTGAACGTCCACCGATCATTGGCCGCGGCCGACGGGCGATCTACCAGCTCGCCGACCCGCAGAGGAGCGTGGCGGCGGTGGTGGCCGACACGCCCGCGCCGATCCCCCACCATCCTCCCGCAGCCCCGTCCGCCGGTTGCGGGCGCAGTCTCACCCCGTTAGGCTGCTCCCACATCATGGCCGAAATCGCTCTCAAAGACATCGAGAAGACCTACCCCAACGGCTTCAAGGCGGTCAAGTCCGTCAATCTGGACATCCCGGACGGGTCGTTCATCGTGCTTGTAGGGCCGTCGGGGTGCGGCAAGTCCACCACGCTGCGGATGGTGGCGGGGCTCGAAGACATCACCGGCGGGACGATCTCCATCGGCGGGCGCGTGGTGAACCAGGTCCACCCCAAGGACCGCGACATCGCGATGGTGTTCCAGAACTACGCCCTTTACCCGCACATGACGGTGTACAAAAACATGGCCTTTGCGCTCAAACTGCGCAAGGTGCCGCGGGCCGAGATCGACCGGCGCGTGCGCTCTGCGGCCCAGACGCTGGGCATCGGCGAACTTCTGGACCGCAAGCCGGCGGTGCTCTCAGGCGGCCAGCGGCAGCGCGTCGCGGTCGGGCGGGCGATCGTGCGCGAGCCCAAGGCGTTTCTCTTCGACGAGCCGCTCTCAAACCTCGACGCCAAGCTGCGTGTGACCACTCGGGCCGAGCTCAAGGCCCTGCACCAGCGGCTCAAGACCACCACGATCTACGTGACGCACGACCAGGAAGAGGCGATGACCCTGGGCGACCGGATCGTGGTCATGCACAAGGGCGAAATCCAGCAGGCGGGCGCGCCGCTGGAGGTTTATCGCTCGCCGGTCAACCGCTTCGTCGCCGCGTTCGTCGGCACGCCGCCGATGAACTTCCTCGACGGCGTGATCGAATCGGCGGGCGGACGCGCGGTGTTCGTCGAGGGCTCCAGCGACCCCGAGGGGCGGCCGTACCGGATCGCCCTGGGCGACGGCGTCGGCGCGCGGCTCAACGGTCGCACGGGCCCGGCCGTGCTTGGGATACGGCCGCAGGCATTCTCGCTTGCGACGGGGAACGACGCTTCGCTCCCGACGATGAAGCTGAACGTCCGCGTGGTGGAGCCGCTGGGCGATCAGATGGACGTGACCGGCTCGACGCCCAAGCACCCGCACCTGGTCGCGAGGATCGTCGCCGCGGACGTGCGGCCGGGGCAGTCGGTGACGTTCGCCATCGACCCGGGCCGCTTGCACGTGTTCGAGCCCGGCGAATTTGGGCGGAACCTGACGGTGTAGGGCGCGACCGCCGCGGGCCGGACCCGATTCTCGCAACGGGTTCACGCGCCGCCGGTCGCCCTGAAGATCATCGAGGTCTGCGAGCCGTAAAGCGGGTAGTCGATCTCGCAGCGGAACGCCCGGAACCGCGCGGCGTCGTAATCGAGGCGCGTCATCACGTCGCGGATCAGGTCCTGGTAGCGGGGAACGCCGCCGGAGCGGACGCCGGAGAGCCCCTTCCCAAGCGGCACGATCGATTCGAGCAGGTCGAGGCGGTCGAGTTCGCGCCGTGCATCGAAGACGTCGGCCACGCCCTCGAACGCCGTGTCGTGCACGCGCAGCACGGGCTCCTGGCCAGCGAAGAGCGCCTCGTGGGCGATGATGTCGAACTGGAGCGACTTGGCCGGCACGACGGCTTCGGCGAAGAAGTACGCCCCGCGCGCCTCGCTCCAGGCGTCCGTGGCTCCGGCGGGACGCACGGGGCGTTTGAGCTCCGACCGGTTCACCTCGACAAACATCATGTCCACGGCCGACCCCGCGCCGAAACCGTCGCCGCCGAGCGTGTAGAAGAGCGAATCCTTCACGCGATGGACGTGCACCTCGGGGGTCGGGCGGCTGCAGAAGTCAGGCACGAGCGGCGGTGCGGTGTCTTCGATGGTCTGGCCTGCGAGTGTTTGCGGCCGGCGTGCGCTCGGCTCGGCGGACATGCGCCGGGAGGCGATCTTGACCACCACGCCGGGACGGACGCGGTGCAACCCGGTGAGCCCGTGGATCCAGACCACGTCCATGAGCGCGGGGTCGTCGCTGGGTGCGAGCAGGCAAGTCGCCAGGACGACGTCGGCCTGCACACCCTTGAGCTGGCTGAGCGCCTTGAACGCGGCCTGCTTGCGCCGGAGCTCGAACTCGGCCCGGGCGTCGGGGATCCATGCGCTGAGGATCGAGTCGAGCAGGCTGCGATCGCCGACGTGGACGTCGATCAGGCGCTCGAAATCGTCGATGGCCGCGCGGGTGGCGGTCGCGACCGCGGGCGGCGCGCCGCGCCGTTCGGCCGCCTTCACGAGCGACCGGAGCGGCTCGGGTCCGGGCATGAAGTACAACGCGGCCACCGCGTCTTGCTGACGCAGGGCCTTGAGCACGCGGCTGGCTAGAACCTTGTCGAGCCCCAGCGCGTGGGCGAGTGCCACCGGACCGGAGCCGCCGACGGCGACGGACCCGACCAACGCCTCCATATTGTGGCGCAAGGCGGAGGCGACGGCGAGGATCTCGGCTTCGAGTTGCGGGCCGCGGGCGGAGATGCCACCCGCCGGTGAATGAGCCGTAACCATTTCTGCTTCAGGCACTTGAATCGGATTGGACAGGGCTGATCGCATGGAACTCGAGGACTCCCGAGACGGCTGGGTCATCGACTCAATCGGGGGGAGAGTACCACGGATCGTATGCCTGAACGAGTTTTTTTGTGATATTCTTGGAAGTTTCCGGGAAACTGTGGTACATTCTGACCGTCGATCCGATCCACCCCCGATTTCCCATTCCCACCACCGCAGGAGCGCTCCCGTGAAGCACCAGCACAACCCCAAACTCCTCCCGTTCTCCCGGATCGCCGTCGCGGCCGCGACGGCGATCGCTTCGGCGGGTGCGGCGCACGCCGACACCATCTTCCAGACCGCCGACCCCGAGGGCGGATTCTTCGGGTACATCGGCTTCGACGTGTTTGTCGACCAATCGGTCGCCGCGAGGTTCATTCCCGCGGTCGAGTACACGTTCGACGATGTCGGCATCTGGTTCATGAGCAACGACTTTGACGGCACGACGCCTCAGACGGTGACGATCACCCTGCGGACCGACGTCAACCCCGGCGGCGACTTCGATTCCGTCCCGAGCGACACGATCCTTGAGTCGTGGACGATGAACCTGCCGGTGGTGGGGTGGAACCCGCAACTGATCTCGTTCACCTCGACCGTTCACCCGACGCTCGCGGCCGGGCAGAAATACTGGTTCGTCGCCGAGTCGAACCTCGAGCCGTTCATCAACCCGGTGTGGGTCTGGTCGTCGCAGGGCAACGAGTTCACCGCGACCACCGATGGGCCCGGCACGCCGTGGGAGGGCGGCTCGGGCGCGGCGATCGGCATCCGTGTGAACGGCACGCCGACCCAGCCGTGGTGCCCCGCCGATTTCAACCACTCGGGCGGCGCGACCGTGCAGGACATCTTCGACTTCCTCGCGGCCTACTTCGGCACCGCGCCCGCGGCGGACGTGAACAACTCGGGCGACATCACAGTGCAGGACATCTTCGACTTCCTGGCCGCGTACTTCACCGGATGCTGAACCCGCCGATCGACCGTTGACCTCCTCGTTCCTCTGCAAAGGAGCGGCCCCCGGAAGCGTGTCTCCACCGGGGGCCGCTTCATTTTTGATGCCGCGCCCGATCGGGCCCGTGTTTTCGGTATACTCGGCGGATGCCGATTCGCTGGGCATCCAGGACGTGGTTGGGATGCATCGCGACGGCCGGTGTTGGAATGGGTCTCGGGCCGCCGGCGGCGCCGCCGGCGCTCGACCCGACAACACCCGCAGTGGTTCCCGCGACCACCAACACGGCACGCAGCAGCGACGACGCGATTCGCTACGACCGAGACGTCCGACCGCTGCTGTCGGACCGATGCTTCAAGTGCCACGGCCCGGACGCGGCGGCTCGCAAGGCCGACCTTCGACTGGACCGGTTCGAGTCGGTGACAGCCGATGCGGGCGGGTACCAGGTGATCGTGCCGGGCGACCCGGACGCGAGCGAGCTGTGGGCCCGGATCACCAGCGAAGATGCGCTGGACAGAATGCCGCCGCCGGGGAGCAATAGGAAGCCGCTCTCACCGGACGAGCAGGGCTTGTTGCGTCGGTGGATCGCCGAGGGGGCGCGGTATGAGCCGCACTGGTCGTTCGTTCCCCCTTTGCGCCCGGCGGTTCCGAAAGTCGCCGATGCTGCCTGGTGCCGCAACGACATCGACCGGTTTGTGCTCGCAAAGCTTGAACGCGAGGGCGTGCGGCCATCGCCGGAAGCGAGCCGCGAGACGCTCGTGCGACGGGTGTTCCTGGACCTGACCGGCCTGCCGCCCACGCCGGAGGAATCCGCGGCGTTCGTCGGCCACACCGGCACGGACGCGTACGAGCGGCTGGTTGATCGGCTGCTGAGCGAAGAGCCGTACCGCTCGCGCACGGCCGAGCGCCTCACCACACCGTGGCTGGACGCGGCGCGGTACGCCGACACCTGCGGCATCCATACCGACAACGGGCGGCAGATGTGGGCGTGGCGAGATTGGGTGCTCGCGGCCTTCCGCGACAACATGCCCTACGACCGGTTCATCACCGAACAGGTCGCGGGCGATCTGTTGCCCGGCGCGACCGTATCGCAGAAGATCGCCAGCGGTTTCAACCGCAACCACGTGACGACGGACGAGGGCGGGGCGATCGCCGACGAGTATCTGGTCGAGTACGCCGTGGATCGCGCGAATACCACGGCGACGGTGTTCCTCGGACTGACCATGGGGTGCGCCCGCTGCCACGACCACAAGTTCGACCCGATCTCGCACGAGGAGTACTACGGCTTCTACGCGTACTTCAACTCGATCGATGAGCCCGGGCTGTACACGCAGACGCCCGACTCGAAGCGGGCGTACGAGCCGTTCATCGAAGTGCCCACACCGGAACAGCGAGCCAGCCTGACTGCGCTGGGCGCGGAGCTCGACGCTCTCAAGGCCGAACAGGCCGCCTCAAACCCCGAAGAAGATCGCGAGCACGCGGCGTTTCTGGCCGGGTTCCCCCAAGAAGCTGGCGTCGCGTGGCTAAAAACTGAAGTGGTTGGGGCGAAATCCTCGGGCGGGACCGTGCTGACGGCGCAGGCCGACGGGTCGGTGCTCGCGAGCGGCGCCAACCCTGCAACGGACGTGCAAGAGTTCACGCTTCGGCTGAGCGCCTCGCCGGGGACGGCTCCGCGCCTGCTGCTGCTCGAAGCGCTGGAGGACTCATCGCTGCCCCACGGGCGCGTGGGAAGGGCCGAAAATGGGAACGCGGTGCTGACCGGCGTGGAGGTCGAGACCTATCTGGATGGTCATGCGGAGGAAGCCCGCCGGCGCGACGTCCAGTGGCTGTGGGCGGACGTTTCACAGACCGACGGCGATTACCATTTCACCAACCTGCTGCTGAACAACAAGGGGAGCGAGCGCGGGTGGGCGGTGAACGCGCACAACCAACCCGGGCCGCGCCACCTGCTCGTGCTGTTGAAGGAGCCCATCACGCCGGATGCGGAAGGCGAGCGACCGCTGGTGCGCGTGCGGCTCAGGTACGAGTCGAACTACGCCCAGCACACGTTCGGGCGCGTGCGGCTCACGCTGGGCACGCTGGGCGATGCCTCGCGACTGCCTCTGGAACCGAGCCACGCGTGGCTTGTCGGACCCTTCCCGACCAACGGAGCGCCCGACCTGTACGAAGCCAAGTTCGGCCCGGAGAGCGTCTCGAAGATCGACTTCGCTCAGAACTTCGGATCGGGAAACCAGTTCTGGCGATACGACGCCGCGTTGCGGGACGGCGCGGCCGTGCCGCTGGCGGCGGGCACGAACACGACGTACATCGGCCGGTTGATCGTGTCGCCGACAGATCGAACGCTGCCCGTTTCGATCGGGAGCGACGACGGGTTTGAGCTGTACGTCAACGGGCAGCGCGTCGCGGGTAGACAGATCGACCGGAGCGTAGCGCCGGACCAGGACCGCGCCGAGTTGCCGCTCAAGGCCGGGCCGAACGTGGTCGTGCTGAAGGTCGTCAACACGGGTGGCGATTCGGGTTACTACTTTCGTGCCGAACCGGGCACCGATGCCTATCCGCACAACCTGGTGGCGGGGCTGCTCCCGGCGGCGGGCCGGAGCCTCGAACAGGCCGAGCAGATCAAGCAAGCCTGGCGGGCAAGCCGATCGCCGGCGTATCGGGCGCGGCAGGCCCGCGTCGAGACGATCGAGGGCCAGATCGCCGACCTGCGGACGACGGTTCCCAAGACGATGGTGATGAAGGAACTGGACACGCCGCGCCCGACGTACGTGCTGACCCGCGGGCAGTACGACGCGCCGGACAAATCGCGCCCCGTGAAACGCGGCGTGCCCGCGGCACTCGGGCGCCTTCCCGAGGGTGCCCCGGACAATCGCCTGGGCTTGGCGCAATGGCTCACCTCCCGCGACAACCCGCTGGTGGCTCGGGTCTCCGTCAACCACGCTTGGGAGATGCTCTTCGGCAACGGCTTTGTGCGCACGAGCGAGGATTTCGGGCTTCAGGGCGAGTGGCCGACACACCCCGAGCTCCTCGACTACCTGGCAACGGACTTCCGCGATTCGGGCTGGGACGTGCGCCGGCTGATCCGGACGATCGTGACCAGCGCGACGTACCGGCAGGCCTCGGCCCCGCGTGCGGAGATGGTCGAGCGCGACCCGGAGGACCGGCTGCTGTGGCGGTACCCGCCGCGCCGGATGACCGCCGAACAGGTGCGCGACGAAGCGATGTACGTCTCGGGCCTGCTTGTGGAGAAGTTCGGCGGCCCGTCGGTAAAGCCATACCAGCCCCCGGGGTTGTGGCGCGAGGGCGCGCTGCCGGCATCGAATACTCGCGAGTACGAGCAGGGCAAGGGCGACGACTTGCATCGCCGAACGATGTACACCTATTGGAAGCGTGCGGTGCCGCCGCCGGCGTTGCAGGTGTTCGACGCCCCGACGCGCGAGTACTGCGTGGTGAAGCGCCCGGTGACGGGCACACCGCTGCAATCACTGGTGTTGTGGAACGACCCGCAGTTTGTGGAGGCCGCGCGGGTTCTTGCCGAGCGCACGATCGGCGAGCCCGGCGACGACCGGTCGCGCCTCGCGGTGCTGTTCCGGCGGTGCACCGGTCACGCGCCGTCCGATCAGGACATCGCCGCCATGACGCGGATGCTCGCCGAGATGCGATCGCGTTACTCGGGCGCGCCCAAAGATGCGGCCGCGCTCGTGGCCGTCGGCGAATCACCCGCGCCCGAGGGCGTGGACAAACCGGAACTGGCGGCCTGGACGATGATCGCCAGCGCGGTGTTCAGCCTGTATGACACCACCACGCAGAAATAGCCCCCCGGAAGGCCGCACATGGACCCGCTCGAACGTTACTACCTGGACCTGACGCGGCGCCGATTCTTCGGCGCGGCCGGACGCACGCTCAGCGCCGGGCTCGGTTCGCTTGCGTTCGCGTCGCTCTTGGCCGGATCGCGGGGTGCGTGGGCTCAGCCCGATGGCCCCCCCGCTCCGGGCAACGCCCTCCCCCCCCTCCCCCCCCCACTCCCGCCCAAGACCGCCAAGGCCAAGCGGGTGATCTACATGCACATGGAGGGCGCGCCGAGCCAGCTCGACCTGTTCGATTACAAGCCTCAGTTGCACGCGAGGTTCAATCAAGACCTGCCCGACTCGGTCCGTCAGGGCCAGCGGTTCACGGGCATGACCAGCGGCCAGGCCCGCTTTCCCGTGGCGCCGTCGATCTTCAAGTTCGAGAAGTACGCGAATCGCCAGGATGGCGTGTACATCAGTGAACTGATGCCGCAAACGGGCGCGATCGCGGGCGACCTGTGCTTCATCCACTCGATGCACACCGACGCGATCAACCACGAGCCGGGGATCACGTTCTTCCAGACCGGCAACCAGCAACCCGGGCGGCCGTCCTTCGGCTCGTGGATGAGCTATGGCCTGGGGAGTATGAACGAGAATCTCCCGGCGTTCGTGGTGCTCATCAGCCAGGGCTTCGGCAACATGCAGGCGCTCTCGGCGCGGTTCTGGGGGAGCGGATTCCTTCCCAGCGAGCACCAGGGGTGCCGGTTGCGATCGGGGGCCGACCCAGTGCTGTTCCTGAGCGATCCGGCGGGCGTCACTCGCGACGATCGTCGGAAGATGCTCGATCTGATCGAGCGGATCGACGCGCCCGACGCGGCCGCGGCAATCGACCCGGACGTGCGGGCCCGCATCGCCCAGCACGAGCTCGCTTTCCGCATGCAGATGTCCGTGCCGGAGCTCATGGACCTCTCGGGGGAATCGCCGGAAACGCTGGCGATGTACGGCCCCGATGTGAACAAGCCCGGCTCGTTCGCCGCCAACTGCCTGCTGGCCCGCCGGCTTTCGGAGCGGGGCGTGCGGTTTGTGCAGTTGTACATGCGCGGTTGGGACGCCCACAACAACCTGCCCCGGGAGATCCGTCTGCAATCCGCGGCCGTGGACCAGGCCCAGGCCGCGCTCATCACGGACCTCAAGCAGCGCGGCCTGCTCGACGAGACGCTGGTGCTCTGGGCCGGCGAGTTCGGGCGAACGGTGTACAGCCAGGGCACGTTGTCGGACACCAACTACGGACGCGACCACCACCCGCGGTGCTTCACCGTGTGGCTCGCCGGAGGTGGCATCAAGCCGGGCATCACGTACGGGCGCACCGACGATTACTCGTACAACATCGTCGAGAACCCGATGGACGTGCACGACCTACACGCGACGATGCTGCACCTGCTGGGCATCGACCACAAGAAGCTGATCTACCGCCACCAGGGTCGCGACTTCAGGCTCACGGACGTGTTCGGGAACGTGGTGCCGGGTATTCTGGCGTGAGCCGCCGATGCGATCCTTACGCGGCCGTGTTTCGCGTCACACGCGACGAAGTTTCGTCACGCGCCCGACCTCGACCCACTCGACGACGAAGATGTTGCCGTCCTTGTCGAAGCACGCGCTGTGGGGAGCGATGAACTTGCCGGAGATGAACCGATCCCGCGGCTGGTCGCGGAGCTTGTAATCCCCGCCGTCGCCGAGGTGCACGACCAGCTCGTTGCTCCGGTCGAGGATGGTCACGCGGGCCTCCAGGTCCGGGACCATCAGGAGCCCGTCGCGCTGGTCGAAGTGGCACGGCGAACGGAGCTCCCGTGTGACAAACCCCGCGTGGCGGCCGTCGAGCGTGAATGTCTGCAGGCGGCGGTTGGCGCGATCGGCGACGAGAACGAGGGGCTCGGGGCCGCGGATGTCGATGGTGATGCCGTGCGGGCAGGAGACCTGGCCGCGTTCGGCTCCGGGGCCGCCGAAGGTGCCGAGGTACTCGGCGTGCGCCGAATAGCGATGGACCCAGCTCTTTCCGTAACCATCGGCGATGTAGACGTGCCCGGCGCACCGCCGCCAAAGCTCGCTCCCTCCCTCCCCGTCCTTCGGCGCCGGCGGGACGACCGCGACGTTGGTCGGCTTGTATTCGGCGTGGTTGTTGTACACCCCCGAGTCCGCTGGCCAGGGAAACTCCAGCACGAGCTCGCCGGCGAGGGTGGTCTTCTTGACGACGCCGCGCCGGAAGTCGGAGTGGTAGAGGAACTCGCGATTGGCCTCGCGGGCGAGGGTCAGTCCGTGGGCGCCGCCGCGGTACTCGGCACCCCATGATCGGACGAACTTGCCGTCGGGATCGAACACGCACAGCGCGTCCGGGCAGGAACTTGTGGCGTGCACGGTGTGGGCGATGTACGCCAGCCCGTCTTGATCGATGCAGACGCCGTGGGTGTTGCCGAAAACGATGTTCGCGGGCGGGCGGGCCCAATCGTGGATGCACTCGTAGGTGTGCTCGCCGGAGCCGACGATCACCGGTCCGAGGCCCGACTTGTCCGAAGCGTGCACACGGGCGGCGGAGGCCGATGCCGCCGTCAACGCGGCCGCGGCGCGGACGAACGACCGACGGGTCATGGGGTGACTGGTGAGCACTCGCGGGCTCCCTCGGGGGGCTCGTGCCGGACGGACGCGCTCGAGTGTACCACGGCCCGAACGATCCACGCGCTGCGGCGGGCTTGCGGAACCGGAGACGGGGGATTATCTTCCGGGCCGTTGCCCTGGGGGAGGCGGGTGTCGTCGATCGGAGACCTCATGGCCAAGAAGAAGACCAAGAAGAAGGCGAGCAGGAAAAAGGCCGGCAAGAAAAAGACCACGACCAGGAAGAAGGTCCGGCGCACCGCGAAGAAAAAGGCCCGGCGCACGGTGATGTACTCGAGCAAGGGCAAGAAGCTCTACGCCAAGCGCGATGCGAGCGGGAAGTTCAAGGACATCCAGCAATACTCGCGAGCGCACGCGATGGACATGCAGCGCAACGCGGCCGCTGAGGGCTGAGCCGATGGCGGTCCTTGGGCCGCGGCCGGATCATGGCCACGGATGACCACTGATGGGCACGGACGGCGGGCGGAATGCCCGGTGTCCGTGCCCTTCGGTCACTCTGCAATCGTCTTTGTGGGCGCGATCGGCGTGTTGCACTCGGGGCGGGTCGCGGAGCGCAGGCCGGTGGTCTCGTACCCGCAGTTTGAGCAGCGCAGCGGCTCGCTCGGCGCGGATGAGAACCTCGCCCGCGGCCGACCCAGGCAGCACACCGCGAACGCGAGGCCCGTGCCGATGGTCATCTGCCACGGGAATGCGAGCTTGAACGCGGCGACGCCCGAGCCGAGGCCGAAGATCGCACCCGTCCAGAACCGCCAGATCGCGGGTTGGAAGAGCGCGATCATGGCAAACCCGGTGACGAGCGCGCCCACGACGCTGGCGGTGTTACCGCGCCGGGTGAACAGGGCGGTCAGAAAGACGGCCAGCAGGCCGGTGTAAGCAAAGGTCATCACGCTCAGGGCCAGGTCGATGAGCGTGGTGCTCGGGCTTGAGGCCTTCCAATAGACACAGCCGACGGCGAACAGGCCGAGGATCAGCCCCCAGCCCGCGACGGCGTAGCGCGACATGGCCAGGTAGTGTGGCTCGCCGCGGGAGTCGCTCGGCGGGCGCCAGCGCGTGTAGAAGTCCTTGATGAACGTCGCGGCCATGGCGTTGATCGCCGAGTTGAGGCTTCCGATGCCCGCGGCGAACAGGCCCGCGAGCATGAGGCCGGCCAGGCCGGGGGGCATGCCCGTGAGAATGAAGTCGAGGAAGACCTGCTCGGACTTGGGCGCTTGCGCAGAGGCGGCCGCGGGATCGATCCCGACCGCGCCGGCATCAACGATGGGTTGCAGGTCGGGCGCCTTCTTGTAGAACACGAACAGCAGCGCCCCCACGATCAGGAACATCGCCACAATCGGCACGCCGATCGCGATCGACACCAGCACCGACCTCGACCCCTCGCGTGCCGTCTTGCACGTGAGCATCCGCTGCACCATGTCGTGGTCGGTGCCGTACGCGGCCAGGTTGAGCAGCGCAAAGCCCGTCACGGCCGTGAGCACCGTGAAGCTCGCGCCGGGATCGAAGCCCAGATTCGGCTTGGAGAGGTCCACGCCGAGCTTGAACACGGTCAGTTTGGACGTGCCCCCCGGCCCGGCGCTGCTGAGGTACGACCACAGGTCGCCCAGCGGCATCCCGATCTTGTTGTAGAGCAGCACGATGGCCGCGAGCACGGCGGTGACGAGCACGATGGTCTGGATCACGTCGGTCCAGATCACGCTGGCGATGCCGCCGATGAGCGTGTAGCAGACGCCGACGAGGCACATCGCGGCGATGGAGGCGATGAGGTATTCCGGCCGGGCGGCCTTGTCGGCCCCGAACATGATCATCGCGAAGGGGATGGCCCCGATGAAGACCCTCGCCCCGCTGGCGAAGGTGCGCCCGACCATGAACGCCGCGCTCGTGGCCCGCTTGGCCCCCGGCCCGAAGCGCCGCTCCAACAGCTCGTACACGGTGGTGCAGTTGTGCCGGTAGTACGCCGGGATGAAGAACGCGGCCACGATCACCACGGCGATCACGCCGCCGATGTTGGCCGAGAGGTAGGTCATGTCGCCGCGGTAGCTCTGCTCGGGGGCGCCGATGAACGTCGCGGCCGACAGGCTCGTGGCGATGATGCTCACGGCGACGGCCCACATGGGCATGCGCCGATCCGCAAGGAAGTACTCGCCCGTGCTCTTGGCCTCGCGCCTCGAGAACAGCACGCCGGTGACGACCAGCACGGCGCAATAGCCCAGAAGCACAAGTCCGTCGGCGAGGCGGAGGGGGGAGGAGGAGAACATTTCGATGGCGGATGGCGGATTTCGGATGGCGAATGGGGAGACCGGGATCGCGGATTTGGGATCGCGGATCGCGGATCGGGGGGTGCGGGAGCGCGGGGTTATCGACCGGGGGGCGGTCTTGGCGCAAAAAGCGATGAAGCCGGGCTGGACGCCCGGCTTCATGCCAAAGTCGCTCGATCAAAGAGGGCGAAGGGGCTTGAACCCTCGACCTACACGTTGGCAACGTGTCGCTCTACCACTGAGCTACGCCCTCGGGATGTCGCCGCTGGATGATCGGCCGCTCACGGGCCCGAGTCCAGCGGGGGCTAAGGCTAGAAGGGGTGGATAAGGGTGTCAACGGGCGGGGGCGGCGGCCTCCCGCACCGCGTTCGCGGCCTTTGACGCCACGCCCGCGCCGTGCTCGGCCCGGTCCAGCGACTCCATCACCGTGGCGGCGGTATAGGCGTTGAGGATGATCGGCTTGTCGATCGCCGGGCCGTAGATCGCGAGCGTGGGCACGCCGGTCTGGCCGAGCGAGGCGAGGTACTTCCACCCGGGGGCCGAGTTGACGGTGTTGTCCACCTCAAACAGGACGTAGCCGTCGCCCGTGATGCGGGCCCGCACGGGGTCTCGGTCCAGGACGGTCCGCTTGAGGGCCTTGCAGTTGATGCACCAGTCGGCGGTGAAATCCACCACGACGGTCTTGCCCGAGGCCAGGGCCTTGTCGAGCCGCTTCTGGGTGTAGGGGATCCACGCCCCGCTGACGATCTCGTCCTCGGCCAGCCCCCCACTTCCCACACCGCCCCCAGTCGCCTTGATGCGGGCGTAGTCCTCTCGGGCCGTGACCACCTGCCCGTAGGTGAAGGCGAAGAACCCGGCCACCACCAGCACGGAGACCAACGGCATCGCCACGCGCATCGCGACGCTCTTGGCGATCTGCAGCGTCCGCAGCGTGAGCCACAAACCCGCGATGAGGACGAAGAACGTCACGGCCCACCACGCCATCGACTCGGCCATGTAGGGCTTTTCATGGATCAGGCCGCGAACGCCCGCGCTGACGAAGTACGCCGCCGCGGCCATGAGCAAGAGGCCCATGACCTGCTTGACGAGGTTGCTGGCCGGGCCGGTCTTGGGCAGGAACCTGAGCAGTTGCGGCTTGGCGCTCAAGACCAGGTACGGCGAGGCCATCCCCACGCCCAGGCCCACGAACACGGTCATGATGGTCGAGCTGGGCAGGCCCGCGGTCCCCGCGAGCAGGCCGCCAGCGACGAAGCCGAAGCACGGGAGCCCGAGCACGGCGGTGAGCACCCCGAAGAGGAACGACCCGTGCGCCGAATCGACGCGCGGGTTGAGGGCGTACACCGACTGCGGCAGGTTGATCATGAACAGGCCCATGACCCCCAGGCCCAGGAAGGCGATGATGAGCCCGATCGCCAGCGCGACCCACCACACGCCGAAGATGTACCGCGACGGGTCCAGCGAACTGGAAACAAAGGCCATCGGCACGCCCGCGAGCGTCCAGAACGCGACCACCCCCAGGGCCATCCACAGGCCCAGGGCCAGCGCGTGCTTGGGCGTGGACGCTTGCTTGGTGAGCGTGAGCACCTTGATCGGGATCACCGGCAGGACGCAGGGCGTGAGGTTGAGGATGAACCCGCCCAGGGCCGAGATCAGGAACAGGACGATCGGGCCGCCGCCGAACCGCCACCCAAAGAGGCTGGGCTGAGACGGCACCACGGCGGTGACGGGCCGGAGTTCGAGCAGCGGTTTGGTGTCGGCGGTCTGGGGGGGGGCGGGCGGGGTGGAGGTTCCGACCCCGGCCGCAGGGGGAGACGGGGGGGTGTAGCCCTTGAACAGGTCCGGCTCGTTCGCCTTGGGCGTTGTCGCGGCGGCATCCCCGGCGGCGAGCACCTTGACCGTGACGGGGAAGTCCCGGTCCTGTGGCTGCTCACAGGTCTGGTCGTTGCAGGATTGGTAATAGAGGTGGACGGTCACCGTCTGCGGGCCGGGGGGGGCGTCCTTGGCAACCACGACGGGCACATAGATGACCGCGTGGTGCGAGAACAGCGGGAGGGTCAGAAACTCTTTTTCGCCGCTGGGATCAAACGTCTTGTTCGGCTTGGCCTCGGGCCACTGGATCGGCCCGATCTTTTCAACCCATTTGGGTGGGTTGGGCACGGTCACGTCCGTCCGCTGAGCGAACTCGTCCACGAAGTCGGGCAGCTTGACCGCCTTGTTCGGCCAGGTATGAAACCCCTCGGCGTGGTCGAGGACGATGGCGATCACGAGCGTCTCCCCCGCCCGGGCAGCGTCGAACTGGGCTACGGCCCGGGAGGTCACGGCCCCTTCTCCCCCGATCTGGGCCGTTGCGGGGGTGATACCTACCCAGAACAGGGCAATTCCGGCGGCAAGGGCGGCGATGAGGGCGGCGAATCGAGGGGTCGGGTGCGTCATGGCTGGTCGTTGTACCCGCTGGAAAGGCGGCAGAGGCGGCAAAGCGGCAAATGGGGCAATGAACGCCGGCAAGGGAGCCCTCCGCGCAAGCGGAGGGTCGGGGATCAAATGGGGCAAATGGGGCAAAGCGGCAAATGGGGCAAAGAGGACCGGTATCGGGTGGGCGGAGGATGGTATCCGGTCGCCGGAGGTTCCTATCTGGTCGCCGGAGGTTCCTGTCGGGTCGCCGGAGGTTCCTATCTGGTCGCCGGAGGTTCCTATCTGGTCGCCGGAGGTTCCTATCTGGTCGCCGGAGGTTCCTGTCGGGTCGCCGGAGGTTCCTGTCAGGTCGCCGGAGGTGTTATCCGTCGCCCATATTGGACCTTGCGGGCTCGGGTTAACGGCCAAGGGCCAAAGGCCGTACGCAGTGGGAGCGGAGGGGGGGCAGAGGAAGCGGAGGAAGGTCCAAAGCGGCAAAGCGGCAAATGGGGCAAAGCGGCAAATAATGCAGATCGGCCGATCGGGAAGCGGGACAACGCCGCAAAAATGAATCTATCTCTGTGCCCTCTGTGTGTCCTCTGCGCCCTCTGTGTACGTCTTTCCGTCTTTCCCCGACCCTCCGCTTGCGCGGAGGGCTCTCTTGTTGGCTTCCTTTGCCGCCTTTGCCGCTTTGCTGATTTGCCGCTTTGCCTTCGACACCGATCGCTTGCGCGATCGGCTCATACGGGGCTCTTCAAGCCCCGCCGCGGCCGGGCCCGATATCCGGGGCATGGCGGACATTCTCGACCAATCCGAGATCGACGCGCTGCTGGCCGCGGTGGATTCCGGCGACGTGCAGGAGGAGCAGGACGCGGTCCAGATCTTCAGCCGCACGCGGCGCGACCTCGAGAACGTCGAGGTGCGGGCGTACGACTTCAAGCGGCCCGAGCGCGTGAGCAAGGACCAGATGCGGGCCATGAACACGATGCACGAGGCGTTCGCCCGGAACTTCGGGGCCGCGCTCTCGGGATTCCTGCGGACCATCGTCGAGGTCAAGGTCGCCAACTGCGAGCAGATGACCTACGCCGAGTTCATCGCCGGGCTGCCCAACCCGACCAGCTTCAACCTCATCGAGGCCAAGCCGCTCGAGGGGCAGATGTGCCTGGAGATGAGCCCGCTGATCATCTACCCGATCATCGACCGGCTGCTCGGTGGGACCAACAGCGAGCTGTTCATCCCGCAGAGGCCGATGACGCAGATCGAGACGCGGCTCATCGGGAAGATCACGGCGCGCGGGCTCTCGGCGCTGAGCGAGGCGTGGCAGAGCATCCGCGAGCTGAACTTCGAGATCACCGCGACCGAGAGCAACCCGCAGCTGGTGCAGATCGTGCCGCCCAACGAGGTGGTGGTGGTGATCGGGTTCGAGCTCAAGCTGGGCAGCCGGGCGGGCACGATGAACCTGTGCTTCCCGTACAACGTGATCGAGCCGCTGATGGCGGACCTGTCGAGCCAGAACTGGTTCAACGCCCCCAAGAGCGGGAAGACGGCGGAGAACCGGGGGCGCATCGCGGCCCAGCTGGGAAGAGCGCCGCTGACGGTGACCGGCCTGCTGGCCGAGACCACGATCACGCTGCGGGACTTGATGAACCTCAGCGCGGGCGACCTGCTCGTGACCGAGCGGGCCGCGACCTCGAGCGTGGTGCTGTGCGTCGAGAACGAGAAATCGTTCCTGGCGAGCATCGGGCAGTTCAGGGGGAACCGGGCGCTGAAGATCGTGCGGGTGGTGCACAGCGGCGACCGCGTTTAGACGCCCGGGGCGGCGCGGAACATACAGTGCGGGCCGATGAGCCCGACCGGCCCGAAACGAAGCTGGGAAGACGACCTGCGCGTGGTCGACGAGCTGATGCGGGACGTGTCACGCGAGGGCGACCCACAGAGGCTGGTGAAACTCTACGGCGACGCCGTGGACCGGATGTTCCCGGTGGACCTGTACGTCGCGCTGAGCCGGCGCGGGCTCGAACCGCCCATGTACCGCATGACGCGGAACAGCAACTGGAGCGAGGACATCAACCCGTGGACCCAGCGCGACCGGCTGCCGCTGCTCTCCGGCGGCGTGCTGGGGGAGTGGGCGTACGCCGACAGGCCGGTCGTACTGCAGGACTTCTCCTGCGACGACGTCGACCAGCACTACGAACTGCTGCGGCCGGTCCGCTCGGTGCTCGTGCTGCCGTCGTACGACAACGGCGAGTCGATCAACACTTCCATCATGATGTGGGAGCGGCCCGGCGCGATCGATCCGGACATCCTGCCGTTCATGCACTGGCAGTCCAACCTCTTCGGCCGGGCCACGCACAACCTGGTCCTTCGGCGGGAGCTCGCCGCGGCCTACAACACGCTCGACCGCGAGCTGCAGACCGTCGGCGACATCCAGCGGTCGCTGCTGCCCGCGTCGCTGCCGATCATCCCCACGCTGGAGCTCGCGGCCTATTACCGCACGAGCCAGCGGGCCGGGGGCGACTACTACGACATCTTTCCGCTGAGCAACGGGCGCTGGGGGCTGTTCATCGCCGACGTCAGCGGGCACGGCACCCCCGCGGCCGTGATGATGGCCGTGACGCACGCGATCGCCCACAGCCATCCAACGGCCCCCGATCCCGCCGAGGCGGTGCTCGCACGCCTCAACGACACCCTCCACGCCGGGTACACCCGCGGCAACGGCACCTTCGTGACCGCGTTCTACGGGGTTTACGACGCGACAAGGCGCACCCTGCGGTACGCCTCTGCCGGCCACAACCCGCCGCGCGTGCGCAGGGCCGGAGAGATCGGCCCCCCGCTCGCTCTGGACGCGGCCCAGTCGCTCCCGCTGGGCGTCCTCCCCGGCGTCGGCTTCCCGTCGGCGAGCGTTGACTTCTCGCCCGGCGACGCTGTGCTGCTCTACACCGACGGCATCACTGAGGCCATGAATAGGCGGCGGGAGCAGTTCGGGCCCGAGCGGATCGACGCGGCCATGCGGGGGCCGACGACGGCGGACGAGATCGTCCGCGCCGTGACGGCCGCGGTCGCCCGGCACGCCGGCCCCGGCGACCCCGCCGACGATCAGACGCTCCTGGCGGCGGTTGTCAAGTGAGATCAAGAGCCCACGGTCGGCCGAGACAGGTCGCGGCCGACCAGCAAAGTCGGGGCCCGAGCCGGACGGCGTTTGACCCTTCCGCCCGGAACCCTTACCCTTTGTCCGGACATCCTGTGTTTCACGCACGCGTCTTTGGGCTTTTCTGAGGACTTCAGGCATGCAGATGGTTTCACGCCATGCCCGGTGAGGCTCTGGTGAACTCGTTGGTGGGTGGCCGCACGGCCGCACACCCGCTCGCCAGGGAGCTCGCGCCCCCGCACCCGACCCCGGAGCTCGGCTATTCCGAGATTCGCGGGGGCCGGTCGGAGCGAGGGTGTGGTCTTTTCCGCGCGGCGGAGGAGGTGGGCCTGCAATAGCAGCCCCAGCCCCCCACCCCCCACTCGGAAGCGGCCTCGGCCACGGGCGTGAAACAGGACGTTCGTGGCTGTGTTGTTTTTGATCCGGTTGGGAAAGACTCAGGGCGGCGGTTGAGCGTTTCGCCACGCCCCGTTCGACAACTCGACATCCAGGCAAAGCGGAGATTCGGCCTTGAACACCCAGGAGATGATGCGGATCCTCGACTCGATCGCCCGCGATCGCAAGATCGAACGGACCATGCTCGTGAAGGACCTCGAGCGTGCGATGGTGTCGGCCGCGCGGAAGTTCTACAACACGCTGGACACCGAGGAGTTCAGCTGCACGCTGGACCCGATGACCGGCTCGCTGCAGTTGTTCAGGCACGGCGAGCCGCTGGAGATGAACCCGCAGGACCTGGGCCGGATCGCGGCCCAGACGTTCAAACAGGTGATGATCCAGGGCTTCCGCGACGACGAGCGGCAGAGCGTGCTCGACGAGTTCGGCAAGCGCGTGGGCGAGATCACCACCGGCAGCGTGCAGCGCTACGAGGGCGGGAGCCTGGTCGTGACGATCGACCGGGCCGAGGCGTTCATGCCGCGGAGCGAGCAGATTCCCGGAGAACAGTTCCAGGCGGGCGATCGGGTGCGGTGCCTGGTGCTGGACGTGCGGGACGTGGGCAACCAGGTGAAGATCGTGCTCAGCCGCAGCCACCCGGACTTCATCAAGAGGCTGTTCGAGGTCGAGGTGCCCGAGGTGGCCGAGAGGATCATCGAGATCAAGGCGATGGCCCGCGAGGCGGGTTACCGCACCAAGATCGCCGTGGCGTCGATCGACTCGAAGGTGGACGCGGTGGGCGCGTGCGTCGGCGTGCGGGGCAGCCGCATCAAGAACATCGTCGACGAGCTCAACGGTGAGAAGATCGACATCGTCCGCTGGAACGAGTCGAGCCAGATCCTGATCCAGAACGCGCTCAAGCCGGCCGAGGTGGCCGAGATCAGCCTGTGCTTCGAGCTCGGGCGGGCGACGGTCGTGGTGAAGGACGACCAGTTGAGCCTGGCGATCGGCAAGCGCGGGCAGAACGTCCGCCTCGCGGCCCGGCTCACCGGCTGGGACGTGGACATCCTCACGCCCGACGAGTTCAACAAGGGCCTGGAGATCATGAGCCAAACGCTCACGAGCGTCGAGGGCATCTCCGAGGAGATGGCCGACCGCCTGGCCGCGCTGGGCATGATCAGCGTGTTCGACGTCGAGGAGGTCGGTGCCGAGGTGCTGGTCAACGAACTGAGCATCCCGGAGGACCTCGCGGCCCGCGTCATCGAGACCGTGAGCGTCAGGGCCAAAGAAGTGGCCGAACAGCAGGCCAAGGACAAGGAAGAGGCCGAGAAGCGCAAACGCGAGGAGGAGGAAGCGGCACGGCGGTTGCTCTCGGGCGATATCCCCGAGGGCGGGGCCGATCCGGAGATGGCGGCGGCCGCCATCCTCGGCGCAGCGAGCGTGCCCGCGGTTTCAACGGCCGCAGAGCCCGCGGCTCAGGTCAGCCGGCGCGACGACGCGCGGGCGGCGGACATCCTCGGGCAGAACGGGTGACGGGATCCCGGGGCGTCCGGGTGGGCCCGGACGGGTTGGAGTCGGTGAGTTTCCCCGCCGTGAAGCGGGGCCGCGTGAGCAGGGCGGGGGGGGCGAACAACGGCGGAGCATTCGGCGCAGTTCAGTCAGCGGAGTGACGATTGGCAAAACGGATTTCGGACATCGCGAAGGACCTCGGCGTTCAGTCCAAGGCGATCATCGAGAAGTGCCTGGCGGAGGGTGTGCCCTCCGACAAGGTCAAGGGCCACATGAGCACGGTCTCGCCGGGGCTGGAGGCGAGCATCCGCGACTGGTTCAGCGCGGGCGGCGCCTCGGGCACCGCGGTGGAGACGAGCGCGCACATCGACGTGGAGCAGGTGCGCGCGACGACCAAGCGCACGCGTCCGAGCCGCACCAAGGCCAAGGCCGATTCGAGCACCACCGGCGACGACGCCGGCGGCGTGGCGGTCGAGACCGAGCCGGTGGCAAAGCCGCAGAAGCGGGCGCCAAAGAACACCACAGGCACGCCCCCCGCGCCCGAGACTTCCGTTGAGATCGTCGAATCCGGGCCGTCCGCGGGATCGAAGCACGCGCCCCCGACCTCGCCGGAGACCGACCACGTAGGCACCCGTGCCGCGGCGCTCGCACCGGAGGCCAGGCCGGCCGCGCCCAAGCAGGACCGCGGCTCCCGCACCGACGACGGCGGCCCGTCGCCCACCCTCCCCCATCCCCCCCACCCCCCAACCCCCCAACCCTCCCACACGGCCCATCCACCTGCGTCCAAGGGCCCGAGCTCTGCGCCACCGAACCAGCACTCACGGTCCGCGCCCGCCATCCGGCCCGCTCCGATGAATGTGCCGAGCCGCCCGAAGGTGGTCTCGCCCGCCGGGCCGAAGCTTGAGACGCGGACCGCGGTGAAGCTTTCGGGCCCCAAGGTCGTGCGCATCGAGGCGCCGGACGTGGTCAACCGCCCTCGCCCGCGTCGCGACGGCGAGAGCGGCGGGTTCCCGCGTCCGGGCGGGGCCGGAGACGAGTCCGGTCCGCGGCGAAATACGGGCGTGAACAAGCGTCGGGGCCCGGAGGCCGATCGCGCGGGCGTGCCCGCGCGCCGGCGCGGAGTCTCGGGCGCCAAGAGCGAAGGCGACATGCACTCGGGCATGTGGCGCGAGAAGGACCTCGCCGAACGTGACGCTCGCCTGAGCCGGGCGACCGGCTACCTCAAGGCGCGTCGCCAGCAGGCCCGCCGCCAACAGACCGCCATTGGCGGCGAGCGGGCGTCGACCGCGGCCGAGACCGGCGGTGTCGTGCGCATCGCCGAGCCGTTCACGATCAAGGACTTGTCTGCGGCGACGGGCGTCAAGGCCGCGGAGATCCAGAAGAAGCTGCTCATCCAGCACAACGTCATGGCCAGCGTCAACAGCGGGATCGACCCGCTCAAGGCCCAGGAGATCATGGCGGACTGGAACATCGAGCTGGTCGTGGAGGAGGCCAAGAGCGCCGACCAGGCGGTATCGGAGAAATTCACCGGGCGGGAGATGGTCGATCAACGCTCGCGTGGCCCGATTGTGACCATCCTCGGGCACGTCGACCACGGCAAGACCAGCCTTCTGGACAAGATCCGCAACACCAACGTGGCCTCCGGCGAGGCCGGCGGCATCACCCAGGCCACCAGCGCCTTCCGCGTGCCGGTGACGGTCGGCGGCGAGACCAAGCAGGTCATCTTCCTGGACACGCCCGGCCACGAAGCGTTCACGTCGATGCGGGCCCGCGGCGCGTCGATCACCGACATCGTCGTGCTGGTGGTCTCGGCGCCCGAGGGCGTCATGCCCCAGACCATCGAGAGCATCAACCACGCCAAGGCGGCCAAGGTGCCGATCGTCGTCGCGCTCAACAAGATCGACCGGCCCGACGCGACCGACGCCCGCATCCAGCAGACCCTCGGCCAGCTCGCCGAGAACGGACTCAACCCCGTCGAGTGGGGCGGCGACACCGAGGTCGTGCGCACCAGCGCAACCAAGGGCACGGGGATCGAACAACTGCTCGAAGTGCTGGACCTTCAGGGCCAGATGCTCGAGCTCAAGGCCGACTACGGCGGCCCCGCTCGCGGCACCGTCGTCGAGAGCCGGGTCGTCGAGGGCCGCGGCCCAGTGGCCAACGTGATCGTTCAGGACGGCCAGCTCGATGTCGGCAACTTCATCGTGCTGGGACGGGCATTCGGGCGTGTGCGCGACATCGTGGACGACCGCGGGCAACGGCACAAGAAGGTTGGCCCGGCGATGGTCGTACAACTCTCGGGCTTCGACGAGCTCCCCAACGCGGGCGACAAGTTCTACATCGTCGACTCGCTCAAGGAGGCGCAGGACGCCGCGGAGCAGCGCCGCGTGCGCGAGCGAGAGGCCCAGCTCGCCCAGCCGAAGGTCACGCTGGACACACTGCTGAGCCAGATGAAGGACGCGGACGTCAAGGAGATCCTGATCGTCCTCAAGGCCGACGTGCAGGGCTCGGTCGACGTGCTCAGGCACGAGATCGAGCGCGTCAAATCCGACGAGGTCAAGGCCCGTGTGCTGCACGCGGCGGTCGGCGGCATCGTCGAGAGCGACGTGCTCCTGGCCGACGCGTCCAAGGCGGTCATCATCGGGTTCAACGTCATCCCCAGCGGCAAGGCCCGCACGCTGGCCGAGGCCAAGGGCGTCGAGATCCGGTCCTACCAGGTCATCTACGAGATCACCGACGACATCAAGAAGGCCGCCGAGGGCCTCCTGGCGCCGGAGATGAAGACGCAGGTCCTGGGCCACGCCGAAGTCCGCCAGGTCTTCAAGATCTCCAAGGTGGGCACGATCGCCGGGTGCTATGTCACCGACGGCATGGTGCAGCGCGATGCGCTCATCCGCGTGACCCGGAACGGCATCGTCATCGAGAACGACCGCAAACTCGAGCAGCTCAAGCGGTTCAAGGACGACGCCAAGGAGGTCAAGACCGGCATGGAGTGCGGCATGAAGATCGTCGGGTATGACGATATCAAGGAGGGCGACGTGCTCGAGTGCTACAAGACGGTGGAGGTCAAGAGGACGTTGTGATGAAGGAGGGGATCAGGGGATCGAGGGATCGAGGGATCACGCGAGTGCCGCCGATTCCGGGGATTGAGTTCGCGCCCCAGTCCCCTGATCCCCTGATCCCTTGATCCCTCATTCGCTCGATCCCCTCCCATGAAGGTCGCCATCCTCCAGTTCGAGCTGCTCATCGACGGCGCGGCCTCGCTCAAGGACAAGCGCCGCGTCGTCAAAAGCGTGAAGGATCGTCTGCACCGCGAGCACATGGTGAGCGTTGCGGAGGTGGGCGACCAGGAGATCTGGAATCGTGCCTCGCTTGGGCTTGCGGGCGTGTCGGCGGACGGGGCGTACCTGCACGGCGTGCTCGCGACGATCGTGAGGAAGCTCCAGTCGCTGCCGGAGGCGAGGCTGGGCGGGTGCGAAAGCGACGTGGTGGACGTCGCGGACCTGGGCGGCTTCACGGCCGAGGACGGCACACCGCTGTGGACCGAGGCGGAGCGGCGAGACGACGGAGGCAACGGCTGAGGCATGTCGCACAGGCACCAGCAGATCGAGGCAACTCTAAAACGAGCCGTGCAGCACGTGCTGGCGCGCGGGCTCTCCGACCCGCGTGCCGACGGGGCGATGATCACCGTCACCGAGCTTTCGCTCGGGAGCGACCTCAAGATCGCGACGATCAAGGTCTCGATCTTCCCGGAAGAGCGAGAGAAGCTCGCCATGTACGCCCTGCGTCACGCGGCCGCGCACATCCGGCGGCAGACCAGCGAAGAGGTGGCCCTCAAGCAGATGCCGCAGCTCACCTTCGTGGTCGACGCGGGCCTCAAGAAGCAGGGCGAGGTGCTCGAAGCGTTGGCGAGGGTGGAAGCGGAACGCCGTGCCCGCGACGGCGCAGACACGCAGAACACGGGGAATGACCCGTCGGAGGCCCCTCCCCCGTGAGCACGAGCGAACAGAGCAAAGAGCTGAGCACGCTGACCCGGAAGCTCCGCGGCGAATACGCCGGTGCGCTCGGGGAGCCGTGCGACGGGGCCGCGCTGACGGTCGACATGGCCGAGCCGCTGCTCGGCGAGTTTGTCCGCTCGTTCATGATCTGGGAAGCGACCACGGCCAAGGCGAGCGCGGCCCTTTCCCGGATCGCGGAAGCGGTCGTCGATTTCAACGAACTGCGGATCTGCCTGCCCGACGAGATCGTCAGGGTCATGGGCGAGCGCTACCCGCGGGTCGAGGAGCGGGCCCTGCGCCTGCGGAGCTCGCTGGCGGAGATCTATTCGCGACAACACGCGGTCACGCTCGAACCGCTCCTCACCATGGGCAAACGAGAGGCGAAGGACTACCTCGATTCGCTCGACGGCGTGCCGCGGTTTGTCTCGGCCCGCGTGTCGCTCCTGTGCCTCGGCGGCCATTCGGCGCCGGTCGACGGGCGGATCGCCAAGCGGCTCGTCGAATCGCAGGTGGTGGAGGCGGGCTCGACGCCGGACGCGGCCGCGGGCGCGCTGGAGCGGAAGGTCCGGGCCGGCGAGATGCTGGACGTCTACCGGCTGTTGCAGGCCTGGGCGGACGACGCCCCGCTCAACTACAGCGATACCCCGCTTCCCACTTCGACGGAGACGCCCCGTCGCCGCGAAGGGCGAACGCCCGCGACCGTCAGCACGCAGCAGGGCGAATCGAACAAGCGGAAGCGGGCCCGCGGCGGGCGAGAGCCGGGGAAGAAGAAGTCCGGCGGTTGAACGAGCCGGGAGGCCCGTCGATCAGGGACGATGTGCCGGGAGGTTGTTCGCGTGGCTGGACACAACAAGTGGAGCAAGATCAAACACCGCAAGGCCGCGGTGGAGAAGAAGAAGACCAAGATCTGGTCAAAGATCGTGAAAACGATCATGGTCGCCGCCAAAAACGGCGGGATGGACCCGGACAGCAACCTGGCGCTGCGGTACGCGATCGACGAGGCCCGGTACGCCAACGTTCCGCGAGACACCATCGAGCGAGCGGTCAAGAAGGGCGCGGGTGAGCTCGGAAGCCAGAACTTCGAGAACGTGCGGTACGAGGGCTACGGGCCCGGCGGGGCCGCGATCGTGATCGAGGCGCTCACCGACAACCGGACTCGCACGGCGGCGGACGTCCGCGCCGCGTTCGCCAAGCACGGGGGCAATCTCGGCACGCAGGGGTGCGTGGGGTTCATGTTCGACAGCCGCGGGCAGATCGTCATCAAGCCCGAGGGCGTGAACCCCGACTCGCTGATGGAAACGGCGATCGAGGCCGGGGCTCAGGACGTCATCGAGCCGTCGGGCGACGATGCGCCGTGGATCGTGGTCACGGAGCCGCAGGAGTTTCTCCGGGTCAAGGACGCCGTGGAGAAGGCCGGCTACCAGATCGACGAGGCCTCGATCACGCTCATCCCGAATATGGCGTCAAAGGTGAGCGGTGACGATGCGCGGGCGCTGCTCAAACTGATCGACATGATCGAGGACAGCGACGACGTGCAGAAGGTCCACTCGAACTACGAGATTCCCGAAGAGGAACTCTCGGCGATGGAGCCCTGAGCTTTGCCGGAATCGGGCGGCAGAGATCGCTATCGCCCCGCGCCCGGGTCCGCATCGATCGCCTGCAAAGCGACACCCACCGCGACAGACTGCTGAGCCACGCCGCGAAGGTCGAGCACGGCGTGCCCGGGATACCCGGACGTGGCCAGGGCGACAAGGTAGGCCAGCGGATCGAGCGTGCCGGAGCGGGCGCCGGGCGCCACACGCCCACCTCCTTCACCCACTCTCACTCCGACTCCAACGCCACCGCGGGGAACGTCGCTCAATCGGGCCGAGGCCACGCGCGAACCGAGTCGCGAGGCGGCCGCGGCGGGGTCGTCGCCACGGCAGAGAATGGCCGCGGGGTCGAGCCCGACGTCGATCGGCGGGGCTTGCTCGCGCGCGGGCCAGAGGTGGTCGGCGAGGCGCACGTTGCGGGCGAGGGCCCGCTCGGAAACGGACGATGCGACATCTGGCGGGATCGGGTCGGGCAGCACCACGGACACCACGCCGGGGCGGGCCGGGCGTCTCGTCACGACCGAGCCATCAGCGAGCGTGGCGAGGTCGTGGGCCATGTCGATCGCGCCCAGCAACGAGGCGACGGCGCGGTCGAGGTGTTCGGCCTGCGTGAAATGTTCGGGAGGAATCCAGAGGTCCAATCCCGAACAGGCCAAGCCGTGCCGACGAAGCGTGGCGGCAAGGTCTCGGCGGGCGGAGCGATCGAGGTCGCGCGGGCGGAGTCCGGGTGTCGCGGCGTTGAGCTGGACCGCACGGAAACCGTGCCGCTTGACCCACCCGAGCAGGGCGCGGACTTCGCTGCCCCGGTCGTCGCGGGTGACGGTCGCCGCGATGCCCAGCCCGGCCGGGTCCAGTCCGGCGAAAGCGATGCTCAGCGGGATCATCGGAGCGGGGTTCACGGCGGGAGGTTGTAGCCGCCCGAGCGCAAGCGGGCCAGTCGCGACGAGCGAACCATCCGAACCGCCGTACCATCGCGACATGAACGCTTGGAAGGCCCTTTGCGAGACGGTGCACCTGGGGGCGCTGGGAATCTGGGCGGGTTTTCTCGGGGCGACGGGCGCAATGGCCGCGGGCGTGTTCCCCATCATGAAGCGGCTCGATCCGATCCTGCCCGGCTACGCGAAGTATCCGAAGGATCACTGGAAGATCGCGGCCGGCTCGGTGGTCCAGCGCGGGTTCCTCGTCCTCGACCTCGCGCAGTTTGTGTGCGCTGTGCTCTCCGTGGGGACGCTGGGGTGCCTGCTGGCCTTCTTCGGCCTGCCAAAGCGCCGGCCCGCGACGATCGTCCGCGCGTGCGCGATGGGGCTGGCGCTGGCCGGCGCGGCGGGCTCGATCATCATCGTCTCGCCGCAGCTTAACACGGCGATTCGGCTCAAGTGGGCGGCGATGGCGGCCGGGGACGCCGCGGCCGTGGCCGCGCACGGCGCGGCCGTGGATCACCTCCACCCGATCGCTTCCAAACTACTGGGGGGAACGTTGGTGTGCGTGCTGGCGGCGCTCTTCGCGGGGCTGTGGGCGACAACCAGAGCATGGGGGCCCGGATCGGAGCCCCGCGCGAGCCAGTACGAGCGGCCGGGACTGCTCACAGGGAGACGGGCGTGAAGTCGACCGGCAAGAAATCGCACCGATCCGAACGCACACGGCCGGATCGTCGCGTTCAAGGTGCGGCCGATGGTTCCGGCGGGAAGGGGCCGGCAGGAGCGCTGCCGTTCGCTCTGCCGCGGGTGACGGGCGCAGAGAAGCGTCGGGCGGGCGAGTTGCTCGTCGCGTTGGAGGCCATGTACCCCGACGCGCACTGCGAACTGAACTACAAATCACCGCACGAGTTGCTTGTGGCGACCATCCTGTCGGCGCAGGCGACCGACGCGGGGGTGAACAAGGCGACGCCCGCACTGTTCGCGCGATTCCCCACGCCCGCGGACTATGCCGCATCGACACCCGTGGTGATCGAGGGGTACATCAAGTCGATCGGGCTGTTCCGCAACAAGGCCCGCGCGATCCACTCGGCGATGCACGATATCGTGTCGAAGTTCGGGGGCGAGGTGCCGCGGAACATGCCCGACCTGCTCACGCTGCGCGGCGTGGCGAGAAAGACCGCCAATGTGGTGCTCGGCAATGCGTTCGGGATCAACGACGGGTTCGTGGTGGACACGCACGTCGAACGCCTGGCTCGCCGTTTCGGATTGGTGGAAGACGGCACGAGCGTGCCGATGATCGAGCGGCGGCTGATGGCGCTCCTTCCCCGCGAGCAATGGTGCGCGGCCTCGCACATGTTGATCTGGCACGGGCGACGGGCGTGCAAGGCGCGGGGCGTGCAGTGCCGCACCAACCCGGTCTGCGATCGGTTTGGCCGATGCTGCGAGTTGCGCGTCAACGGACGGGCTCAGCAGCCCGCGGGCCGGGCGAAGTAGCAGCCCAGGAAATCGAAGATGTCCTGGATGGTCACCGCCCCCGAGTGATTGAAGTCGGCCAGCGGCGAGGCCTGGAAATAGCCGGCGAGGAAGTCGAAGATGTCCTGCACGGTCACCGCGCCGCTGTGGTTGAAGTCGCACGGACAAGCCGCGCCCGGCTGGCACGAGTCGAGCACGCCGTCCTGATCGGCGTCGAGAGCCTGGTTGGCGGCGATCTGGGCGGCGTCACCCTGACCGTCGTTGTCGCAGTCGCTGTCGATGCGGAAGAGGTAGGGGCTGGGCCAGGACACGGGTGGCGAACCGGTGACGCCGGCGCTCCGAAGCGAGACCGCGCGCAGGCGGTACTGACCGGCGGGAGGGAGAGGGCCGCCCGACCCGCTGGCGGCCATCGTGATCACCCGACCGGACGGGCCCGGCGGGTCGAAATCGACGTGGAAGTACGAAGACCGATCGACCCAGTTCGCGCCGACCTGTTGCTCAACGGCGACCGCCTGGGCGAGTGTCAGGCCGGGGGCGGGCTCCATGGGCCCGTAGGCGCGAAACCGTACGGGTGTGCTGGACGCGTTGGAGAAGGCGCTGAGGTCGGCAAAGCCGCTGGGCCCGCCGGTGTTGTGCGCGGGCGTGCAGTCGTTGAGGTTGGCCCGGAACGGGGCCACGCCGATCGCGCCGCCGCCGAAGTCGGAGGCCGGATTGGTGTAGAGCGGGATCGGCGCGAAGACGCTGACGCCACCGACAGTGACCGGGCCGCTCCACGTTCCGCCGGCGTTGGCGGCGTTGACGACGACCTGGCCCTGCAATCCGTTCGTGGGCACGGCGATGGAGCCGAGCAGGCCGCCGCCGATGCTGACGACCCCGCTCATCGGGCCGATGGTGGTCACGGCCTCGCCGGAGCGGAGCGATCCGGCGATGTCGATGCGTCCGGACATCGGCCCGTTAACGGTGACGTTGGCGCTGAGGTCCTGGGCCGTGGAAATGACGCCGGTCATGGCGCCGTTGACGATGACGTCGCGGTTGATGGACCCGAGCCCCGGCGAGAGAGGTGTGCCGAGCACCATGAGGCCCGCGAAGTCGCCCATGATGGTGACGTTGCTGGCGGGGTCCGCTGCGGGGTCGTCGAAGAGGCCGGTCGAAGCGGTGATGGTGTTGGTGACCGGCGAGCCGCCGACCGTGCGCGATTGCATGAACATCCCGCCCACGCTGACGGGCACACGGATGTCGCGAGAGATCGTGAGGCCCGCGTCGAGATCGCCCGCGACGTGGAACTTCGCCGGCCCCGCGCCGCTGGCCAGAAATCCGAGTCGGTGGGCCCGCAACGAGCCCGCGAACGAGCCGGTCGTCACATCGAACGAGTGCACGGTGCCGGCCGCGTTGTTGGCCAGTGTGGTGATGTCGGCGTTGATCGAGCCCGCGCTGAGGTTGAGGATGTTGCCGGAAATGTACACGCGAACCGGGTCCTCGTCGGGCGCGCCGAAGTTTCCACCGATGGTGAGCGAGTCGAGGCTTGAGTTGGGGCCGAGCGAGAGGCCACCGAGGAAATCGCCCTGGATGAACACGTTGCCCATGCTCCGACCGTAAGACTCGCTCACCAGCGATCCGAGAACGCTCCCGCCGACGCTGACGTTGTAGATCATGTCGGTGCGGATAGCGTCGGCGCCCGGCCTGTCGTAGCCGACGTCACCGGCCGTCTTGAGGGTCAGAAGCAGGACCCGATCCTGGGCGCTGGTGCCTTTGTCGATGAAGCCGACGCCGCCGATCCGCTCGTCAAAGCCCGAGCCGAGGATGTTGACCCGGCAGTCGATCGCGCTGTTGTTCTGGATCGTCACCCGGCCGAGCATGAGCGTGTTGGCGCCGCGGATGGTGACGGTCGAGTTCGACGTGACCGGGCCGGTGATGGTCACCGTCAGGTTCCAGTGTCCGGTGACGGGATCGAGCGCGCAGGTGTTGACGTAGGTGCCGGTCGTCTGCACCTGGATGGTCGCGGGCGACGAGTTGCACTGACCGAGGGCGGGCGAGGCTCCCCACCCCCCCACTCCCGCCGTGACCAGCGCAGCAATCCCACCGACAACGAGCGTAGAGACCCCGGACGGACCGATTCTGGGCGTCATGGTTCGCCTCCTGATCGTTGCAGATCGGACCGTCGGGGGACGGGCACAACCCGCGCCCACCGCCGGACGCGCCGACCTTGACGCCTGTGCGGGTGATGGACCGAGAAGCGGCGGGCCCAGGAGTGTTCAGCCGGGCCAAAACGACAACCGCCCCGCAAGCGGGGCGGTGTGCGGAGGATCAGGAAAGCATGGCCGGCGGGACTCGAACCTGCAACCTCTGCCTTCGGAGGGCAGCGCTCTATCCAATTGAGCTACGGCCACACGCAGGGCCGCGGCGGCCGAAAACACACGCCCGCCGGGCAGGCGATGCTACGATCGCCGCGAACGTTTGGCAACACCGGCATGTCGGCGGCCTCGCCGCAGCGACCGATCGCCGCAGTCCATCCCCACAATCGCCCGCATCCCTTCAATCCGGCGGAATCCGCCGCCCGCTGTACGAACGTGAGCGCCACGAGCAAGGCTTCCATCGCCGATCCGGCCAAACCCACGCCGATTCTTCAGGCGGCGAATGGCCGCGGGCCGGCATCCTCCCGCACCCCGATGACGCCCCTGTCGGCGGTGATGGTGTTCACGTTCCTCAACAGCCTCGGCGGCGGCGTGGTGACGACGGGATTCTCGTTCCTGTCCGAGTCCGCCTATGGCTTTTCGCCCGGGCAGAACTACTGGCTGGGGCTCGCGCAGGGTGTGACCTACATCGTCGGCGCGTTGGGTGTGGGTCCGGTGATGACGGCCGCGATGCGCCGCTCGCGTCGCGTGTCGCCCCGCCTGGTACTGGGCCTGCTCACGGTCGCCCTCGCGATGCTCTGTGCGCTGCCGTGGTTGATCTCGTCGGTGGGGATGAAGGCGAGCTGGCCGTTCTGGGTGCTGGTCACGGGTTACAGCGTGCTCACGGGCGTGCTCTGGCCGGTTACTGAGAGTTATCTGTCCGGGGGCCGATCGGGACCGGTCCTTCGATCGGCGACCGGCCTGTTCAACGTGGTTTGGAGCAGCGCGCTGGTGGTGGCGTACTGGGCCATGGGACCGATGCTCGGATCGCACGCCCTGCTGGTGATTGTCGGCGTGGGGGCGCTGCACCTGACGAGCATCGGGCTGCTTGGGTCGTTCACCGTGCGCCCGGCGGAACACGTGCACGAGGAGCACAGCCCCACGCCCGAGGTGTATCCGCGGCTGCTGGCGGTCTTCCGGATGCAGTTGCCCACGAGCTACCTGGTATACAGCGCGCTGACGCCGTTCCTGCCCCTGGCGTGCGCGGAGTTGGGCATCACCACGGACTGGAAGACGCCGCTGGTCTCGGTGTGGCTCGCGTCGCGCGTGCTGACCTTCGCTGTGCTGCAGCGTTGGCACGGCTGGCACGGGCGGTGGGCAACGACGCTTGTGGGCTCGATGCTGCTGCTCACCGGGTTCGGCGTGGCGGTCCTCTCGACTGCCGCGGCCGCGCACTGGGGAATCGGGCGGGCCGGTGGCGTCGCGGCCCTGGTGCTGGGTCTGGCGGTGTTCGGCGTGGGGATGGGCGTGATCTATTCGTCGGCGATCTACTACGCGCTGGCCGTGGGGCGGGCGGAGGTTGACGCCGGCGGCAAGCACGAGGCCCTCATCGGGGCTGGGTACGGCGCGGGGCCCGTGTGCGGGTTGGTGGCGGTCGCGGCGGCCAACGCCGGGTGGCTTCGGCCGGACGCCGCTTTGGGACCGATCACCGGTGGCCAGTTTCAGGTGCTGATGCTCCTGATTGTGGCCGCGATCGCCGGCGGCGTGGTGGCCATGTCACTCTGGCGGGCCCGGAGCCACTCGGGCAAGGCGATGGAAGCCGCGTCTCGCAACTTCGGGGGTCGAATCGGGTAACCTGTGCCGGAAACAGGGGCGGTGCGCGTCGATGTGAGCCGAAGCCGCCGTCGCAATCGGTGCAAACGCGCGGCCCGGATCGGGCAATCGCGGCGGTCTGCTGGCGGGCCGGGCGCGGGTAACCGATGGGCTGCGATCGAGGCGGGACTGAAGGAGCCCGCGTGCGGTCGAACGCGTAGTGGCCAGTCGGCCGACCTCCCGCTCCCCCCTGGGGGGTGCCGCCGAACGGCGGAGCCGTGCCGGACGTATCGTTCTCGGACGCAACGAAACCGCGTCCCATGGAGTTCGCATGAACTTGAAGCTTGCTTGCCGTGCAATCGCGCTCGTGCTGGCCGTTGGAACCACCGCGGGCGTGGGCACGCAGTTGTGGGCACAGTCAGCGCCGGCGGCACCGCCGGCCGCACCGGCCGCCGCGACCACGATCGCCCCCGCGTCACCCGCTCCGGCCGTTGCAGCGCCGGTCTCGCCGGACCAGATGTGGGACGCGGCCAAGAAGGGCGATGCCCAGGCCCTCCGCGAACTGATGAAGCAGTACGAGGCGTCCACGGTGACGGCGCCCGAGGGCTCGCCCGCCGCTTTGCTGCGCCAATCGCTCGCCGCGCTGGACGCCAACCTGGACAAGCGCGATACGACTCGCAAGGAAAAACTCGCCGAGGTGGACAAGAAACTCGACGAGGCGCTCGCCAAGACCGACGGCGGCCATGAGACGCTGAGCGAGGCCCTCAAGCTCGCGGTCGAGCGGTACGTGATCTCCACCAACAAGGACGGGTTCAAGACCGAGCCCCGCATCGCGGACCTGATCAAGCGGGCCGACGCCGCCGCCCGCGACGCGGAGGCCAAGGGCGACTGGTTCACCGCCAATGAGCTGTTCTGGCGGCTGCACGTGCTGCTGGAGGAAGAGGGCACCTACAAGCCCGACACCAAGCGGCTGGGCCAACGGCTGTCGATGATCCGGCTGTACACGCCCGAGCGGTTCTGGGAACTGCGGAACAACGATCGCAAGAGCGCCGGCAAGAGCGAGCTGCCGCCCTACAACGGTCTTGGCGAGGACTTCCACGAGAAGCTCGCCGGCATCGACGGCAGCATGGTCAAGCGCGCGGTCTACGCGGCCAGCCGCCAGCACATTGACCGCGAGCCGCTGCGAGACCTGATGGAAGGCGGGATCGAGGCCGTGCGGACGATGGTGACCACCACCGACCTGCAGAGCGCGTTCGAGGGGTTGAAGAACCAGACCGCCAAAGACGCGTTCCTCGCGTTCCTGTCGCAGTGGTCGGGCAAGCTCAAGGACCCGAACACGCTGATTCTGCCCCAGACACTCTCGGACTTCGTCGACGACCTGGTCGCGACCGACCGGACCACGGTGGCCCTGCCCGACACGGCCGTGCTGCACGAGTTCGGCAACGGCGCGATGGGCCGGCTCGACGACTTCTCAGCGATCATCTGGCCTGACGAGGTCGCGCGGTTCAACCGCATGACCGAGGGCAAGTTCAAGGGCGTGGGCATCCAGATCCAGATGGACGAGGAAACCCAGATGATCAAGGTCGTGACCCCGCTCGAGGGCACGCCCGCCATGCGGGCCGGCATCAAGGCCGGCGACCTCATCAAGAAGATCGACGGCAAATCAGCGATCGGCATCTCGCTCAACCAGGCCGTCGATCTCATCACCGGCCCGGAGAACACCAAGGTCGACGTCACGGTGGAGCGGGCCACCGGCGAGAAGGACCACGACGGCAAGGACTTCACCGAGGACAAGGACTTCGCGCTCGTCCGCGCCGTCATTCCCCAGCACAGCGTCAAGGGCTGGAAGCGCAACGGCCCGAAGGAGGACGACTGGGACTGGTTCATCGACAAGGCCGACGGCATCGGCTACGTCCGGCTGACGCAGTTCTCCGAGGACACCACCCAGGAGCTCCGGGCCGCGGTCGCCGAGATGAAGGCCGCGGGGCTCAAGGGCCTGATCTTCGACCTCCGCTACAACCCCGGCGGCCTGCTGACCGAGGCCGTGTCGGTCGCCAACACGTTCGTCGATCGGGGCGTCATCGTCTCGACCGAGGGCAACGGCGCGAACGAGCCGGCCCGGAGCGCCACGCCGGGCGAGAGCATGCTCGGCCAGACGCCGGTGGTCGTGCTGATCAACCAGGGCTCCGCCTCCGCGAGCGAGATCGTCTCGGGCGCGCTGCGGTTCTACGCGGACAAGGGCGACATCAACGCCCTGCTCATCGGCGAGCGGTCGTTCGGCAAGGGCAGCGTTCAGAATGTCTGGAACCTCTCGCCGACGAGCAAGATGAAGCTGACCACGCAGTACTACAAGCTGCCCGACGGGCGCATCATCCACCGCAAGCCCGGCGCATCCAAGTGGGGCATCGACCCGAACCTGGTCGTGTCCATGCTCCCCAAGCAGGAATCGGACGCGATCGAACTGCGTCAAAAGGCCGACGTGACGGCGGTCAATACGGACGGCCACGTGACCGGCGCCGACAGCGATCAGCCGGACCCGAACAAGTTGATCACCGACGGTCTCGATGTTCAGTTGGAGACTGCGTTGGTGCTGCTGCAGGGGCGCGCCGCCGAGGGTCAGGATCAGGCCGCTCGGGCCACCCCAGCCACGACGCCGCAACAGTAATTTCGGTTTCAGTCCCCTCCACGATTCACCCCGCCGGGCGGCCTTCAGGGCCGCCCGGTTTGCTTTCGGGATCGCGTGCTCGGCCCGCTGCTCGACGCTTTCATGGCCTGAGCACGCCGTCCCTACTACGATGAGCCGTTCCGGAACGGCCCGACCGGTTTGGGAGGCATTTGGTCCCCGACGCCGCCGACGGAACCCCGGAAGCTGCATTGATGGCCAGCCAAACCGCCGCGAAGCCCGCACCCTCCCCCCCACCCTCCGCTGCGGCCGGCCGGCCGGGGCACAGCGTGGCGGGTCACCTGACCGGCAAACTCCCGATCGAGACCGTGCACGGGTGGCTGCGGCAGATGCTGCTCATCCGCGAGTTCGAGATCCGCTGCGCACAGGCCTATCAACAGGCCAAGATCGGCGGGTTCTGCCACCTGTACATCGGGCAGGAGGCCTGCGCCGTGGGCACGCTCGCGGCCGTGAATCCCGACGACCCCGTTGTGCTCGCCTATCGCGACCACGGGCACGCCTTGGCCCGCGGCATGGACCCCGGCGCGTGCATGGCGGAAATGTTCGGGAAGCTCACCGGGTGCGCCAAAGGCAAGGGCGGGTCGATGCACATGTTCGACCGGCCGCACTGGCTCTTCGGCGGTCACGGCATCGTCGGCGCCCAGACGGCCCTCGGGGCCGGGCTCGCGTTCGCCGCGAGGTACGAGTGGGAGGTGCTCGGCCGATCGGTGAACCGGGCCGACGGGTCCGAGGCCCCGGCCGGAGAGAATCTGGCGGCTAAGAAGAAGGTTTGCCTGTGCTACCTCGGCGACGGCGCGCTCAACCAGGGGTGCCTGCACGAGTCGATGAACCTCGCGGGGCTGTTCAACCTGCCGGTGATCTACATCGTCGAAAACAACCGTTACTCGATGGGCACGGCGATCGAGCGCGGCACGACCATGGCCCACAACCTGCTGGCCAAGGGCGCGGCGTACGGCATCGACAGCATCAAGATCAACGAGGACGAGGGTCTCGACATCCTGCGCCTCTACGACAAGTTCAAGCCCTTCGCCGACGAGTGCCGCGAGAAGCAACGGCCCGGCTTTGTTGATCTGCACACGTACCGGTACCAGGGCCACTCCATGAGCGACCCGCAGAAGTACCGCACCAAGGAAGAGGTCGAGAACGTGAAGGCGCGCGACTCGATCGATTACCTCGCGGCGTACCTCCTCAGCGACCGCAAGAGCCTGAGCGAGGAAGCGTTCATCGCGATGCAGAAGGAAGTCAAGGAAGCGGTCGCGGCCGCGCTGCACTTCGCGGAGGAGAGCCCCGCGCCCGACCCCGCGGCCGAGCTCTACAGCGACGTGTACGCCAACATCCAGAAGGATCTGAGCCCGATCAGGGAGTATGTGACGGGGGCGAGAAACCCGCTGCTGCAACCATAATGATCCGCCGATGGCTACAAGATCGCTCCGAGCAGGCCATGCGGAAGGAACTCGAGTCGTACCTCGACTTCCTCCGCGCAGGAGGTATTGAGGAAATCGCTTATGTCTGCGTTGGAGCAGCCATGGCTCTCAGATTTTTGAAAAACACCACGAAGGTTACGCGACGATTTCCAATGGGCCTACTTTGGTTGCAACAGCCAACAGGTCCTGATGAACGGATCGAACTGCTTCGCTACGCCACAGAACTTGCCATGTTTCAAAGGACATTGAAGGATACCGCCGGCACAAATCTTGGGGTTCACTTGATTGCTTCTGGTGTCTGGGTCTGGAGAGCAACGTGTTGGGCAGCCGCCAACCCCAGGCTGCTGGCTTTGGGCCGGCAGGTTTGGGCGGAACTTCGGAGAGGACAACCGAAGTTTACCAATGCAATCGAAGACATGAAAGCGACGAATGCTCTCAAGCCCGATGCTGTCTATAGCCACGAAACCCCGCCTTGCATGATCGCCGAGTAGGCAACCGAAATCGTTTCGAGCGTGTAACACCACCATGATCGCCACCACCGACCCCACCACGACCCACCACGTCCCCGAGGGCACCCGCGAGACCACCTTCCGAGAGGCCCTGCGCGAGGCCATGAGCCAGGAGATGCGCAAGGACCCGCGGCTGTTCCTCCTGGGCGAGGAGGTTGCCCAATACAACGGAGCGTACAAAGTCAGCCAGGGGATGCTCGACGAGTTCGGCCCGCTGCGGATCATCGACGCGCCGATCAGCGAAAACGGCTTTTCGGGGCTGGCCGCGGGCGCGGCGATGTACGGCCTGCGCCCGATCATCGAGTTCATGAGCTGGTCGTTCAGCCTGGTCGCGGCCGACCAGATCCTCAACAACGTGCCCAAGATGCTGTACATGTGCGGCGGGCAGTGGGGTTGCCCGGTGGTCTTCCGCGGCAACAACGGCGCGGGCGGTCAGCTCGGCAGCACGCACTCCTGGTGCGTCGAGGGGCTTTACAGCAACGTCCCCGGCGTGAAGATCGCCATCCCCAGTTGCGCGGCCGACGCCAAGGGCCTGCTCACCACCGCCATCAAGGATCCCGACCCGGTCTTCCACCTCGAGTCCGAGCGCATGCTCAGCGACAAGGCCGCCGTGCCCGAGGGCGACTACGAGATCCCCTTCGGCGTCGCCGCGCTGCGTCGCGGCAACTGGAGCGGCGAGCGCAACAGCGACTGCACGCTGGTGAGCTTCGGCCGGCCGGTGAACTTCTGCCTCGACGCGGCCGACGAGCTGGCCAAGGAGGACATCGTCTGCGACGTGCTGGACATGCGGACCATCCGGCCGCTGGATATCGGTTCGATCGTCGAGAGCCTCAAGCGGACCAACCGCCTGGTCGTGATCGATCAGTGCTGGCCGTTTGCGAGCGTGGCCAGCGAGGTGATCGCGCAGGTGTGCGAGAAGGGCTTTGACTACCTCGACCACCAGCCGCTGCGGGTGAACACCGACGACGTGCCGACGCCCTACGCCAAGGGCCTGGAGGCGGAGTACCTGCCGCACAAGGGGAAGATCATGGCGGCCGTGCGCAAGACGCTGCGCACGGTGTGAGCCACAAGGCCACGGAGGCACCGACCTTGACGACGCTTTCGCCACGCCAGGCTCTTGAAAATCTCGGGCTTCCCAACTGTGTTTACCTCGCCTCGGCTGAGCACCGGCTGGTGTGCTGCGCGATCCCGAAGAACGGGTGCACGACCATCAAGAAATGGTTCCTGTCGTTCGCCGATCCCGCCGGGCTTGCGGCGCCCGACGTGCATGACTACTGCGCGCCGCGCTGGGTGATCAGCCTGTGGGAAGGCCCGCCTCGCGATCGGGCGTTCGAGTCGTACTTTTGCTTCGCGTTCCTTCGCGACCCACTCAGCCGCGTCGCCTCGGCCTACATCGAGAAGTTCGTAGGCGGCCATCCGTACGGCTACTTCGAGCCGGCACGCGAGGTGCTGGAGGACATCGCCCGCATCAACGGTGTGGACGTCGTGATGGACCGGTCCGAATGGATCCCTTCGGGCGCGCCGACCATCGAGATCCCCGCCTCGGGCGCCGTTGACTACGGGCGTGGCGCGACGTTTCGCGAGTTCGCGAACTACCTTTGCGAGGCGCCCGACGAGCACCTTGACGTACACTGGCGGCCGCAAAGCTCGCTCATCGCGGGCCGGCGGATGGACTTTCTCGGCCGGGTGCCCTCGCTCACGGATGCGCTCTCGGCGATCAGTGCGGCCCGCGGCTACCCGGTCCCGCCGCCGCCCGATTCGTTCCCCCGTGACCGGTCCGATGCCGGGTTCCTGGGAGACCTGACCAGCGCCGAACTCTACCACCGCTTCATCTACTCCCGCGCGGCGCTGCCGCCCGCGGAAGTCCTGTTCGACGACGACATCCGCTCACGGCTGCGGGCCCGATACGCGGAAGACATCAAACTCTTCGAGCAAGCCACGAACCGCCCGGCGTCGATCCCGCCGTTGGCCGCACCGGAGCCGTCGCTGAGCGTTACCATACCCTCACCCGGCGAGTGCGCGATGCTCGCGGAACCCAGGACCTGAACATGGCCATTGAAGTGAAGATGCCGCGACTCTCGGACACCATGGAGCAGGGCACGGTCGTGCGCTGGGCCGTCAAGCCGGGTCAGAAGGTCAAATCCGGCGACGTCATCGCCGACATCGAGACTGATAAGGCCACGATGGAGCTCCAGACGTTCGACGACGGCACCGTCGCGCAACTCGCGGTGGACGAGGGCGCCGCGGTCAAAGTCGGCACCATCATCATGCGTCTGGCCGAGTTGGGCGAGAACGTTGATGCGGTCGCGAGCGCCAAGCCGTCGGGTGCGTCCGCGGCGCCCGCAGCCAAATCGGCGGGCGGCGGGTCGACCACCATGACGGGCGCGACTACCACCGATGTCGGAGCGTCCGGATTGCATCCCGCGGCCAACGGCCGCGCGCCGGATAACGGCGCGTCAGCAACGGGCGATCGCGTGTTCGCGTCGCCGCTGGCCCGCAAGCTCGCCGGTGAGGCTGGGCTGGACCTCGGCTCGGTCGAGGGCTCCGGCCCCTCGGGCCGCATCGTGCGCAAGGACGTCGAGGCCGCGATCGCGGGCGGCGGGGTTCAGACCAAGGCCGCGCCAGCAGGGCGAGCGGCGACGCCGGCGCCGCTTCCCCCGGCAGGCGCGACGCTGGCCTCGCGGACCATCGCCCTCTCGAACATGCGGGCCACGATCGCTCGCCGGCTGGTGCAGAGCAAGGCGGCGATCCCCCACTACCAGGTCACGGTGGCGGTGCGCATGGATGCGTTGCTGAGCCTGCGTCAGCAGCTCAACGACCAACTCTCCGGTCAGGGTGTGAAGCTCAGCGTCAACGACTTCCTCGTGCGGGCGTGTGCGCTCGCCATGCACCAGCACCCCCACGTCAACAGCCGGTGGAACGAAAGCGGGCCCAACGGCAACCCGTCCGTCGAACTCATCGGCGACGTCAACATCGGCGTCGCGATCGCACTGCCGCTCAACGACAAGGGCGAGGGCGGCGGGCTGGTGGTCGCGACACTGCGGAACGCCGATCGCGTCGGCCTGCGGCTGATCTCCGGCGAGACCCGGCGGCTGAGCGACAAGGCCCGCGGCAAAGGCCTCACCATCGAGGAGATGAGCGACGCGACCTTCACCATCTCCAACCTCGGCATGTTCGGCGTGGAGGAGTTCACCGCGATCATCAACCCGCCCAACGCGGCCATTCTTGCCGTCGGCGGCGCGATCGAACAGCCCGTGGTCGAAACCGACCCCCAGACCGGCGAGAAGCAGATCGCCATCGGCCACGTCATGCGGATGACCATTTCGAGCGACCACCGGATCATCGACGGCGCGATGGCGGCTCAGTACCTGGCGACGGTGCGCGAGCTGCTGGAGAAGCCGGCGAGCCTGCTGGTGTGAGGCGGGCATGGTCGAGCGGCCCCCATCAACAATCCTCACGGACCTGAGCAGGGCGGCTATCCATCGGCTGGAAGCCGATGCCACTGTTATTGCAGGGCCCAACCTTCCTCGCCGTCGAGTTTGAGGAGTGTGACGGCCGCGTCGGGGTCGGGGCGGCCGTGCGGGTCTTCCGTGACCATCATCAAGTCCTCGTCGTCGCGTGATTCCAGAATCGCCTGCTGCACGTAGGGCTCGATCATGGGCCAGTCCTCGGCGACCTTGCCGACGGCGTGGACGAGCGTCAGGCCCACGTGGCCGAGCACCTCATCGATCATGCTGTCTTTGCCGCCGCCGAGCGTGAGCGCGGTCGCCGTGCCGTTGGACCCATCGGCACGCCGACTCGCACGGGTCGCGGGGTTGAGCATGATCGCCAGCACCGGCCGCCACGTGCGCCGGTCGCAAATGACCAGATCGACCGCCCGCAGGCGGACCCGCCTTCTCCACTGGCTCCAGTCCTCGGCGTCGCGCCCGTCTGGGGGTGTCGGCGTGACAAGGCTTTCCAGACGCAAGCGCGGGCACGCGATCATCCACGCGGGCAAACGCTTGTTCACGGCGTTGGTGTAGCGCCCCAGGCGGTTGGAGAGCATCTGCGACCGCAGCGCGAACGGCGGCGTGGTGATGACGGCCTCGCCGTCGAGCGTCTGCACGATGCGCCCGCCTATCGCGGGCGGCTCCGGCCGCGGATCACGCTCCCCCTCCCCCCGCGCAAGGTCGCCCAGCCAGTTGGAGGTGACGGTGCGCGGCGTGGCCCGGTCGTCGTTGAGGAGCACCGCCTCCCCATCGTCGATGGGACCCGGGGAGGGAGGTGAAGGGGGTCGCTCCTCGGCCAGCGGGATGCGAACGCCATCCTCAGGGTCGATCGCGTACCGCTTCCGGACCTCGGTCGAACGCTTCTTTTCCGGACGCTGCGCGACGGCGTACGCAATCGTCGCGATGATCGCCAGGACCAGGATGCCCAGGACCCACTCCATACAGACAACTGTACGACAGGATCGGGCCGGTCATGCCGGGAGGGGGAGGGACGGGCCCCGGATTCGGCCGCCATTCAGCGGGTCCAGTCGATCCGTCCGATCCGTTGGACGACTTCGCTCATGCGTTCCGCCTCGACGGTGAGGGCGACGCGGAACCAGTCGCGAGCACGCTCGGGGCTGAACCCCGACCCGGGCACCACCACCGTGTCGGCCTCTTCGAGCAGCCGGGCGGCGAACTTCATCGAGTCCACGTGCTCGCCTGTCCGCCCTGAAGGTCCCGCCGCTTTCGGCGTGCGGGCCCAGACGAAGAAGCCTGCGGGCGGCTCATCGACCTCGCAGCCGATCGCGCGCAGGCCCGGAACGATCACGTCCCGCCGCAGCTGGTACAGCCGCCTCATGCCCTCGATGGCCTCGTCGTTGTAGCGGTCGAGCGCAACCGCCCCCGCGGCCTGGATCGCGTTGAACGTGCCCGAATCGACATTGGCCTTGATCGAGGCGAGGGCGGAGATGATGGACTCGTGGCCAACGGCAAAGCCGATTCGCCAGCCGGTCATGTTGAACGTCTTGGAGAGCGAGTGGAACTCGATCGCCATCGTCTGGTTGATGTCGGCGTTGCGGGCCTGCCAAAGACTGACCGGCTTGTTCGCTTCGCCGAAGAACAGCTCGGAATACGCCAGGTCGCTCGCCGCGATGCACCCGCGGGCGCGCCCGCCGGCGCTGTTCCAGGTCGGCTGGGTCCATTCGAGCATGCGCTCGTAGAAGGCCACGTCGGCACCGGCCGCGGTTGGGTTGCTGGGGTAGTTGACCCAGCAGACCCGGGCCGCCTCCGCGACTCCGGCGGGAATGGAGTCGAACCGCGGCTTCCAGCCGGTCTCGCGGGAGACGGGCATCTTGTGCGTGCGGCAAGAGGCGAGCACCGAACCCACCTCGTACACCGGGTACGCGGGGTCGGGGAAGCACACCAGGTCGCCCGGATTGGTAACAGCCCAGGGCAGATGGGCGATGCCATCCTTGCTGCCCAGGAGCGCGACCACGTGCTTCATGGGATCAACGGTCACGCCGAACCGGGCCTTCATGAATCGGGCCACGGCTTCGCGGAACACCCCGAGCCCGCCGCCGACAGCGGGGTATTGCTGGTTGACCAGCTCGCGCATGGCCCGGTCCATCGCCTCAACGATGAATCCGGGCGTCGGCTTGTCGGGGTCGCCGACGCCGAGGTTGATCACGTCGGCCCCGGCCGCGATCCGCTCCCGCTTCTTGCGGTCGATCTCGTCGAAGAGGAAGGGCGGCAGGGCGTTGAGACGGTCGGAACGGAGCTTGTTCGGTGGGATCGGCATCGAGGCGGGATCGTAGTGGGCGCAGCCGAGTTGTCACGCCCTGGCGGCTCCTCCTGCTCCGCGGACAGGGCCGCGGCGGCTCAATCTCGGCGGAGCTTGTCCACGATGGTGAGCGCCCCGAGCACCGCGAGGACGCCGCCCAGGAGCGTCACCGTGTTCAAGATCACGCACTCGCGGATGCCGAGGGCGATCAAAGCCGCGCCGCCGACGATCCCCGTGAGGCGGTAGGGCAGGATAATGGCCCCCACGGCCATCGCGCCGAAGCCGATCAGGCCTGCCCCCCGGTCAATGACTCGCCAGAGGCCGTACGCGAACACGATCAGTCCGATCACGATGAGCGCCCAGCCGGTTGGCGAGGTCGGAAGGATCGCCCGACTCCGGACAGGGCTCGGAACCGCGGCTGGTTCGGAAGGGCCGGGGGCGTCGGTGCTCATGGGCGACGATGGTAACGAAAGCCATCGTGGGCAGTTTCAAGACTGGGGCCCGTCTCTCGCATAGACAGAAAAAAGGCCCCGGAGACGGACTCCGGGGCCTCGGCAGGATGGCCTGCTGTGAAAACTGGCAAGAGATTCGATGCGGACGATCAGCGGCGGCGGCGGCCGGCGACCAGACCACCCAAGCCGAGGAGGGCGAGGGTACCCGGAGCCGGGATGTTGAACGGCAGGTTCGCCGTGGCGCCCTGAGCGTTCTGGCTGGTGACGGGGACCGGGTCGCCGTCGTTGAAGAAGCCGAAGCGGTTGCCGGTGCCGGCGTCGGCGTCGAAGCCGGCCGTGATCGTGATGGCCCCGCTGCCCAGGCCCGAGCCCGCGGTGATGTCGAACGAGTACAGGCCGTACCACGCGTCCGCAACGTTCTGGTCGCTCTGGCTCAAAGCCAGCGGGGTGATGCCGCTGATCTCGCTGTTGCTGGCGTTGAAGATACCGTTGGCCGGGTTGTCATTGTTGGGCGCCGGGGAAGGAATGCCGCCGCGGTAGGGCTTGTGCATGCCCGTCGCACCGGCGAACGCGCCGGTCGGGGGACCGGAGAGGTCGGGGCTGCTGGGGGGCGTGCTGGCGGCCTGCTGGGCCTCGAAGCGGCTGAGCAGGGCGCGGCTCAGGGTGCTGTTGGCGCCACCCGTGATCGTGATGCGGAGGTTGCCGGAGGTGAGGCCGGCGGGGAAGAACGCGTCGCCGGTGTTCAGATCGACGAGGCGGAACTGCACCTCGTAACGCTGGACCTGACCCGCGGCCGTGAACGCCGTGGGGGCGGCGTCGTCGATAATGCCCGTGGTGGTGTCGAGGACGCCGTGCTGAGGCACGAGGCGCAGCTGGAGCTGCACGTCATTGGTGGCCCCACCCTGAGCCATGGCCGAACCAGCCAGCGCGGCAACAGCAAGCGCAGAAACAGCAAACTTCTTCACAGCGAGACTCCTTCCGGTTTTCGAGGTCTGAGAGAGTGAGAGAACAACGACGGAGAGAACATACATCAACCCGGAACAGGTGTCAACCTTTTTTCCTCGAAAAAGCGGCGGAGTTTGCGCGTGGCGGACCCCGGCGGGCCCTCACTCGGCGTATGCCAATAATCGCCTGTATCACAGGGACTTACGGCCACATCCGCCAGAGCACGGCCCGGCCGCTGTTCCGACTGTGCGGGCGCCCGTCAATCATTTTTTGCGGGCGCCAGGAGCACCAAGTCAAACTCGGGCTTGTCGGCGTTTCGGGGGGCCGCCAGCAGGATGCAGACCCCCCCTGAGCGGCTGGTTGCCCGGGGGATCGCCTGGGAGGCCACGACCGCAACCTGCCTTCCGACCGAAGGTTCCGATAATCCGTCGGGATTCGACCGGAGCGACTGGTAGGTCAGTTCTCCGGTGGTCGGCGTGCCGGGCGAGCCGGGCTTGGCGAGGTTTCCCGCACCCTGGGCGGCGAGCAGAAAGCCGAACTCGGCGTGCTGGAACGGCACGGCCGCGAAACTACCGCGCGCGAGCGTGAGGAACCTCTGCTCGCGCGGCAACCACCAGGCCATCGCGCTGTCTCTGGGCGAGAAGAAGAGCAGGCCGCGGGAGAACACGTCGCGCGCGGCGGATGTGCCCGCATCGGCGTCCGACGCGGGGAGCGTGCTCGGCGATTGCAACGACGCGACACATTGATAGGCGGAGTGCACGCCGCCGACGGCGAGCCCCAAGTCAACGCGGCCGCAAGGACGCAGGCCGGGCTCTGGAGAGTCAAGATCAAACGCGACCAACTGCAAGGGTGACGCTGCGGGATTGTCCGTGGCGATCGCGAACGCCGCGAGCGTGCGCCCGTCGGCGGAGAACAGCGGGAAGAGGAACGACTGCGACCGCTCGGGCGCGGTGTAGGCCCGCTCGGTGTCCACGCCGTCCTTGCGAGTGCGCACGACCAACGAGAACACCGGCTCGTCGGCGTTTCGTCGCACGAAAGCGAATCGCGCGTCCGCGCCGTCGGGCGCATGAGGGGCCATCGCCGCCTGCGCGTTCACCCGCGTATCTCGGACGAGCCAGTCCAGACGCTGGGTCGCCCAGCGGACGCGCCCGATCCAGCGCGAGCCGTCGGGCTGGGGAGCCTCCACGAGGAAACCGGCATCGGATGCGGAGCGGCCCAGCAACAGTCCCCGCGGGAGTGGGTCTACCGGCTCGACCACCGAGAGTTCTGGGCGTGCCGGGCGCTTGGGCGCGTCTTTCGAGTTCGGCGCGGTCTTGTCTTTGTCGGGATAGTCGATGCGGGCGACCGTGATCTTGATCCCGACGGGCGATGCCTGGTCCGGGCCGGCGAAGATGGTGTCCCATGAGGGTGTGCGGCCTGACTGAGACGCGACGTAACGGCCGTCGGGCGATACGAGCGGGACCGTTATGCCGTCGTAGGGCACTCTGCCGACGGGCTGCACGGCGACGACGACCCTGGAGGAAGCCGTCTTGTCGGGGTCGACGGGGCGTGCGACCTGCGCCATCGCGGTGTGCGACAATGCCGACAGAACGCTGGCGCAAAGCACCGTCATGGCGTATTGAATGCTCGGCATTTCCACTCTCTCGCGGGGCCGGGGCGGGGTCAGCGCGTCCCCATGCCGCTGGAGGGTTGGTGTGGTTCGATCTTCGGCTCGGGCAGGTCCGCGGGGTTCGCCTTCCTTTCACCGGGGTGCATCTGTTCGCGGAGCTCGTCGAGACGGTCGACGTCGGGTTTGGACGCGGCGGCGGCCTCGTCGTCGTTCTCGATCACGATGGGCGTGATGAACGCGACGATCTCGGAGTTGGTCTTGGTCTTCTCGGTGGATTGGAAGGCCAGTCCGATGAGCGGGATGTCGCCCAGCAGCGGGACCTTGCGCTTCACGTCCGAATCCTCTGACCGGAGGATGCCGGAGATCACGACCGTCTGGCCGTCTTTGAGGATCAGATGCGTCGTGGTCTCGCGACGATCGACGATGAAGCCGCCGAAGAGCGTCTGATTGGGCTGGATGCTGGAAAGCTCCAGGTTGATGTTGAGGTCCACGTCCCGGCGCACGGTGATGCGCGGCCGGACGCGCAGGTTGATGCCCACGGCGCGGTAATCGAAGGACTGATTGAGCGTGCCGTTGTCGGTGGTCTGGCTGTCGGTGACGAAGGGGATGTCCTGACCGTTGAAGAACTCGGCCTCCTGGTTGTCGCTGGTGAAGATGCGGGGCTCGGAGAGGATGTTGATGCCGGTCTGCTGGCTCAGGGCCTGAAGAAGAACGTTGAGGTCGACGCCGACGTTAAGCACGCTGGTGTCGAACAGGCCGGGCAGGAGGTCGTTCTTGGTGCCGGTGATGACGCCGCCGGCCGTGCGGCCCGCGGTGTTGGCCCCGATGGAGATCGCGTTGTCCTGATTGGTCGGCGTGATCGTGGAGTTCGACCAGCGCAGGCCCAGCGCCGTGGCGTCGTCGAGCGAGATCTCGGCGATGACGGCCTTGAGCAGCACCTGGCGGCCCGGCTTGTCGAGGTCCTCGATGAGGTTGACGAGCGAGTTGGCGTATTCGGGCGGCGACATGATCATGAGCGCGTTCTGCCGCCACACCGGGACGATGCGGATCTTGGAGACCAGGTTGGACGACCCGGCGGTCGTTGTCGGCGGGCGGGCCCGCTGCCACCAGAAGGTCATGGCGGTGGCCGCGGCGCCGCCGGTGTTGTTCTGCTGGTTGTTCTGGTTGGTGGTCTGGTCGCTGGCGAAGGGGGAGACGCTGGAGGTCGATTCGGTGAGGCCGGTCGCCTGACGCTGGATCTGGGCGAGCGTGCCCTCCTGGGAGAGCAGGGCGTTGAGTTGTTCGGAGAGTTCCTCGCTCGACGCGTGCTTGAGTTCGACGATGCGGGGCAGGCCGGCGGTCTGGGGCTGGTCGAGCTGCTCGATGATCTTGTCGATGGCCTCGAGGTTGTCGGGGCTCTTGGCGATGACAACCAGTCTGGAGGCCTCGGGAATGGCCTCGAAGGAGAACTGGCCCGCGAGACGCCCGACGCCCTGACCGCTGGTGGGTGCGCCGCCGTTCTGGCCGCCGCGCTGCTGCCCCCCCCCACCTGTCGTTGCCGCGCTGCTAGAACCGAAGAGGCTGTTGAGCAGGTCGCGGATCTTGACGGGGTCGGAGTTCTTGAGGTCGTAGACGCGAGGGGCGACGACCTCGGGTCGCATGGCGCGGTCCCAGTCGTTGACGATGTGGTCTCGGATCTGGTCGAGGATCGGCTGCTCGGCGACGACGGTGACGGAGTTCTGCTGGGTGTTGGCGGTGACGCGGAGGCTGGCGGAGCTGGCGGAGGTGTCGCCGCCGTTGGACCGGGAGCCACCCTGGCCCTCACGTCCCCCACCGCCCCGGTTTCCGCCGAAGGGCCCGCCGCGCTGGAAGAACTGGAATGGGTTTCCGCCCTGCCGTCCGCCGCCGGTTCGCGAGGAATCGGCCGAGTAGAGGTCCTTGATGTTCTGCGTGATCTGCTCGGCGTCGGCGTAGCGGAGGTTGAAGGTCTGGGTGTGCAGCGCGGCGGAGCCGGGCGTGTCGAGGGCTTTGACCAGCCGCTCGATGCGCTGGAGCAGGCCGATGTTCCCGGTGACGACGATCTGGTTGCTCTCGGCGTCGAAGCCGGACTTGGCGAACTGCGGGAGCGCGTTCTTGATGATCTCGTGCAGGGGCTCGGCGGTGGAGTTGTGCAGCGCGTAAACCTTCTGGTAGATCGCGCCCAGATCGGTGCGGTCGAGGACGCTCACATCGGGGCCGATGACCGGGACGTCCTGACGATCGATCTCGTTGATGTCGCGGAGCAGGATCATGTCGGGCGTCTCGACGACCGCGATGCCGTTCTGCTGGAGGGCGAAGATCACGAAATCGAGGGCCTTGGCCCGCGGGATCGGCTGGTCGTTGATGATCGTGATGCGCCGACCCTGCATCAGTTCGGGCTGCGGCAGCACGACCTTGCCGGTGGTCTCGACCAGGAACGGGAGGATCTGGTCCAGACCCACGCCCTTGAACGCGAGCACGGTGGGTTCGTCTTTCTGCACGCGTCGGCCGAGCCGATCGACTTCGTGATCGGACGAGGCCGGCGTGGACCCATCGTCGTGTTCCTGTTCGGACGCGGGCGGTTCGGTCGGTTTGGACCGGTCCCGGTCCTCCATCCCCGGCTCCGCGGCGGGGTCGCTCGGGGCGGGGGGCGCGGGCGGGTCGTCGGGCTGCGTCGCGGCCTTTGCGAAGGGGAGCGACAAGACCGTGCCGGCCGCGAGCGTGAGCGCGAGCAGTCTCCACGGGGCAGGCGCGACACGGAGTGCTGAGAGCGGGCGTCGGGTCATTTGTGGGCGTTCTCCGGCTCGGGCTCGGGGGAGGGCGGCGGTGCGGGCTGCGGATCGGGGCGCGGGTCTGAACTCGGATTGGCGCCCGGCGCTGAACCGGGCTCCGCGTTGGGCGGCGCGGCCGGGTGCGGATCGTCCGGCGAGCCGCCGGGCTGGACGCCGGGGTCGTGAGGGGGCGGGGGTTCGTCGCTGGGCGGATCTTGCATCGGCGGGGGAGGCGTCGTGTCCGTGCCGGGCTCCGGCGGGTGCTGATCGCCGCCAGCGCTTGGTCCGCTGCGCGTGGCTTGCGTCCGAGCGCCGGACGGAGCGGAGGGAGGCGGGCCGGCGTTGGAGATCGTCGAACGCGAGCCGCGGGCGCCGCCACGCCGTCGGAGGGCGGGCGGAACGTACGGCGCGCGTTCGTCGGAGGCGTCAGCAATCGGTTCGCCGGTCAGCAGCGGGCTGCGCTGAAAAAACTCGACGTCGAACTCGCCGCCCTGCCACCGGACCTTGGTGGACCACGGCGCGTCGAGCGAGAGCACCTTGAGCGAATCGGTTCCGGCCTCACCCACACCCAGACGCTGACCATCAGAGAACCACACCTTGCCGTTGATCATGGCGATGACCGACGGACCTCCGTAACGGGTGGCTTTGGCGGTCTCCGGCTTTTCGGCCACCTCGACGTGGGCGGGCGGGGCCGGGACAGCAAAGAGCGATCGACCCTCGACCTGGGCGAGGTCGCCGCCTATGGCCGCGTGGAAGTCCTTGAACAAGGGCTCGTCGGAAGGGGCCTGAGGGATCGGCTTGCCCACCTGGTTTCGCACGCGCACGAGCGGCCAGATGGACAGGATCACAACCAGCAGTGTGAAGCCGAGCACCGCGAGCACGCCCACACCCAGAGGCGGGACGCCACGGCCGCCGCCGAGCAGGCGGGCGAGGGTTTGCGAAGGGCTGGGCGGAGCGGATGGGCTCACGAGGACTCTCCGGTCGAAGCGGCGTCGGCCGCAGGGCTGGCCTGGACCCACGACTCGGCGCTGATAGTGGCGCGAACTCGGCCGGCACCCGACTTTTCGGGGTCGTCAATGTAGCGAGAGCCGACCGCGGAGCGATCGATCTTGACGCGTGAGACGGCGGAGACGACGGGCGATTGTTCAAGGTCGGCGATGACCTGCGCTACCGTGCCCTGGTCGGCCTCGAAACTGACCTCGACGATGTATCGTTCGAGCTTGTCGGCGCCGACGAGGGCGCGGGCTTTGTCTCCGGTAAGGGTCGAGGTGCGCTCCGTCTTGGTGCGGGTCTCGACGCCGTGGGCCTCGAGAACCTCGTCGACCACTCGCTGGATCGCCTCGGGGCGGGTCTTGGGATCGCTCGGGAGTTGCGGCCGGCCGAACGCCTTGATCCCGCTGGAGAGCGTGCGCCCGTCGTCCGAGTCTTCGCTGGCCAGGTCGGCGGTGCGGCCGAGGCTGCGCTCGATGGTGTCGGCGGCCGAATCGTGCGCGCTCGTGAGCTCGAGGATCGGCTCGACAACGAGGAAATACGCGCTGAACACGAGGATCGCGAGCACCCCCCATCGCGCGGCCCGCGGCAGCGAACGGAACTTGTCCAGCACGCTGCTCACTTCGCGGCCCCCTTCCGATCGATCTCGTTCTTGCGGTGGTCAAGCTTCTCGACCTCTTCGAGCAGCCGGGCCTTGACCGCGGGGTCCTCGGCCCGGTTGGCGGCGGTCTTGCGCTTGGCCCACTCGACAATGACACGCCCTCGCTCGAATCCGGCGATCTCGGCATCGGAGAGCGGCGCGGGCACTTCCGCCTTGGAAGCGGGCGCGGCGGGAGACGGCGAACGGGATGCGCGGCCGGATGCGATCTCCGAACGCGGTGACCCGCGTGATCCCTCGTTGGCGGCGGAACCGGACGTAGCGGGTGCGCCGGCCGCACCGGACGGCGGCGCGACGTAGTCCTTGCCGTAGATCCTCACGCCGAGTGGCTTTTTGGCGAAGTCGTCGGCGAGAGTTCCGCGATAGATCGCGCCGTTGGGAGCCACGCGGGCCTGGAGTTGGAACTGCACGCCGTCCGCCGTGGTGCCGACGTTCGGCGTGGCGATGTTGTCGAAGACCCGGGTCTGGGCGAGGTTGGACCGGAACCTGGTCACCAGGTCGTTGGTCTTGGCGGTGCCGCGGAGCGTGATGGGCTCACCCTGGTTGACCTCGAGCACGTCGAGCGTGATGCCCTCGGGCGTGCTGGCGGCGATGTCGGCCAGAAGCTTGGTCATCGGCCACCGTCGCTCGCGGAGCAGGGCGTAGAACGCGACCCGCTGCTCCTCGGCGGCCAGGCGGCTGTCGAGGCCCTTGACCCCCGCGACCTTGTCTCGCAGCATGGTGTGACGGGCGTAGGCCACGCCGAGCGGCACCGCGAGGAAACAGGCGACGCACAGCGCGATGATCGCGGCCGCCCGCGCCGGCTTGGCGAGCCAGACGATGGCGCCTTGGAGCAGTCCCAGCCTCCGGCGCGGCTCCACGGCGTGCAGGTTGAAGAACGCGCGAACCGCGGGGTCGGGGTCGGAGAAGGTCTCGACGGCCGCGGCCGGGATGGCGAACTGCGCGATCCACGACGCGTCCCGGGCTTGTCCGGCGATGTGGACGGCATTGTCGCCCGCCGACGAGAACACCGCGTGCGGCTCTGACTCGCCGTGGGTGACCGGGGATTCGTCACCCAAGGCGGCCAGCGTCTCGCGGAGGCACGTATCTATGGCCACGGCCCGCTTGGATTCTTCCGCGGGAAGGCGGAGCACGCGGGCGGCGGACCGATCGTTGACACTTGCCACGATCGCCATTGCGCCGTGCACGGAGTCGATGGAGGCGATCCACCGAGCGCCCGCGGTAGCGCCGGGAACGGTCGGCAGCAGGTTGGCCAGGGCAACGGACTCGGTCGTCCAGAGTTGACGGAAGCCTTCGAGCGCGTCGGCGAGGGGGTCTACGGGCGGGCTTCCCGCGGTGTGCCAGCCCACGAGCAGGGCCAGGGCAGGGAAAGCCGTGCCCGAGCCGTTGGCGGAGCGGGCCCGGATCCGCCCGCCGGCTCGCCTGTACCACGGGAGCTGAGCGGGCATCTCGCTCTCGGCGATGAGGGCGAGGGCCTCGGCCAGGGCCGGGCCGTCCGACGCGCCGTCGGGGAGCGTGGTCGTGCGGGCCAGCGAGTGGTTCAGCGGTGCCAGCCGCACCACGAGCCCAACGCCGGCGTCCTTCAAGAATGCTCGGAACGAGGAGGTGTCGGCGATCGAGAACTTGCGGGCATCCCTCAGCCGGAACGAGCTGACACCCTCGCCGGTGTCACCGACGGCCGCGAACACCTGGCCCGAGCGCACGAGCACAGCGGCCACGACCCGGAGAAAACCGGTCGCGGCCTGGGCGTCGCCGGAGGGTGAGGCGGGGGCCGAGGGGGTGTTCGGGCGGTGTTTGCGCTCGGCGGGTGTCATTTGATGGTCAGGTCCCTGATAATCACGGGTATTGTGGATCGGTCCAGCACGGCTTGGATCTGGACCTCTACTCCGGAAGCCTCGTCGCGGCCGCGGGCCGTGGCGACGTAGATCTGAGAGTGGACGTCGATGTAGGGGTACAGCTCGGCCAGGAGTTCGCGTGATACCGACGGGACCTGGAGAAGGTCGACCAGTCGGGTGAAACCACCCGATCGGGCATTGCGCTCGGTGATGATGGCGTCGGCGACACTTGAGGACATCTCGGCGAGGTATTCGAGCGTGGTCTCGTTGACGGTGTTGATGTTGAGCTTTCCCGAGCGGGGGCCTGGGGAGTCGTCGGGGATGTAGGTCTCGTCGAGCAGGGCTCCGAGCTGGTCGTCGGTGAGGTCGGTGACCCTGGGCTGCTGGCCGTTGAGCAGCGTCGTGGCCCCCGAACCGAGGCTGGACAGCCCGGTCTGGATGAAATCGGCCATGGACCCGCCGCCCGCGGCGTCGGTCACGATTGCCTGGGCCTGGTCGGTGTCGATGTTGAGCCTTTTGGCGACGTCCGACGCAGAGGCGGTAGAGAGGTCAAGCCGGGGCTCGCCGGAGCTCCCGTAGCCGGGGCCCACGCCGTTGCCGCTGTAGGCGGTGAGGTGATCCGACCAGCCGGCATCGAGGCGGCCGTCGGCGTTGTCGGGAGGCCAGGACAGATCACCGTCGTCCTCGTTGGGGTCGAGGATGCCGTTGAGGTTCCAGTCCTCGCCGCGGACGAACTCCGGTTTGACGCCGATGACAAGCTCGAGCTCGCGGAGCGACCGCATCGGGCCGTTGCGGGGGCGGTACGGGTACTTGAGGGAGGCGTACTGGCCCTCTTCAGCGCCATATTCCTCGGGCTCGTCGTCGTCGTCGATCCAGTCGGTGATGGCGTCGGCGGTGGCGTCGTCCATGTCGGGAAGAAGGAGCAGACTCTCCTTGCTCATGACGTTGATGTTGAGTTTGGAGTGGGCGTCGAGTGCGCCGTCTACGACGTTCGGATTGTCGCCGTGCTGGACGATGTAGGTGGCTTGGAACAGCGAGCCGCGCGCCGCGCCGCCGAGGTCGGTGTTGATCGTCTGGGCCGAGCCGGCGTCCGGGTCGAGCGTGTTGGCGGTAAGTGCGGCGATCTGGGCCTCGATGGCTCCCCGTGCGGCCCAATAGGCCCTCGCCCGGGCCACCGCAAGCCGGCCCGTGGCCGCCTGACGGAACGAAACCGCCTGGAGGCTCGCGAGGGTGATCGCGGCCAAGGCGATCGCCCAGAGCACGAGGAAGGTCGCGAAGGCTGGACGGTTGCGGCTCATCGCGACGAGCCTCCGCCGCCCCCTCCGCCCCCCCCACTCCCTCGGCTTCTCCCTCCCCCACTACCGCTTCCACCGCCGCCGCCGGTCGTCGGGGCGTTGGTGTTCGAGTTGCTCGGCGTGGCGGAGGTACCGGCGCCGCCGTCTGGATCGGCCTTGTCTGCTTGCTCGGGTTCCGCGACGGGCCGCGGCGTCCGATCAAACGCGACGACGCGCCTGGCGGTTGCCGTGCGGCGGCCCTGATCGTCGGTCGCGGTTACGACCACGCGCAGGGCGTGCGGGTAGCCGTCGACGTCAGAGTCCCAGTCGGTTTGCCACGCCGAGCCGTCGTACGCGTCGAGGTCGAGCGTCAAGACGCCGTCGGTGAGCGGCGAGGCGACGCCGCCGCCGTCGATGACGTCGTCGGGCACGGGATCGGTCCGGCGCCAGAGGGTGTAGGACGTGGGGCCGGTCGATCGGTTGGCCGTGAGATCGGGCTCGAGGCGGTACTGCACCTCGTACTCGTCGCCCTCGGGCACGTCGTCGCCCGATCGCACATTGCGGGCAAGGTGGGTGAAGAGCAGCAGACCTTGACTCGACTTTCCGGCGGGAGACCCGCGGGTGATCGCGATCTTGGTGTACTTGAGATTGCCGTCGCGAAGGGCCTGCCCGGCGTCGGCGGCCATCCGCGAGGCGGCGAGCTCGGCGCGTGAGAAGGCGTCTCCCGCGGCCGTGGCCGTGTCTCGCGAACGGATGGCCTGCGCGATCGCGATCGTCGTCGCCCCGACCACCACCGCGAGAATGATCGACGCGACGATGAGCTCCGCGAGCGTGAACGCACGCCGTGCCTGAGAGGAGATGTGTCGCGTGCGATGGCTCATTGGTCGGCGGTGCGGACGACGGGCTGGTCGGGTGTGCGGATGGGATCGACCTCGCCGCCGACCTCGTCGAGCCCGCCGTCGCGGGAGGCCATGAGCGTTTCGATCTGGATGGACTGGCCGCCGGCGCCGGGCGGCCCGCCCCAGGCGATCGTGACGGTGACGTGGTAGGGGATGGTGGTGGTGCCGCCGGAGAGTTCGAGTTTGTATCGGTAGGCGGCGAACGGGGCGTCGCAGGGCCCTTCGATCGGGAACCGCTTGGCGTAATCGTCGGGACCCCGCGCCAGGACCATCTGGAGCGTTTCGTCGGCGAGGTTGGCGGCGGTGGTGAGCTCCTGGCCGCGCTTCAGCGAGGCGATGGCCCGGCCGGTGAGCCCGATGATGACCGCGAGCGCAACGCCGACGAGGATCGCACCGACGATCACATCCACGAGCGCGAAGCCTCGGGCGTAACGGCGGCGGAGGTGCAGGGGTCGCGTCACCACGGCTTGTCCCCCTTGCCGGCCGCGTCGAGGTCGATGCTTCGGGAGCCCGCGAAGGCCGCGGCCCCCGCGCCGCGGTCGACGGGTGTTCGCGTGGCGGCGCTGGCGTCGCCGGCGAGCGAGATCTGCCAGGCGCCGGTTAAGCCGGAAGCGCCCGCACCTCCTGTGGGCTCGCGGGGCTCGATCTGGAGCACCAGGCTCGGCCGGGCCTGATCCTGCGAGAAGACGACGCGCCAGCGCGACTTGGGGAGCGGGCGTCCGTCGCTCCAAGCCTGGGCGAGGCGGCCGGTCGTGAACACCACGGGGAGCGACATCGGGTCGGGGTGCCAATCGTCGGCAGCACTTCCAGAGCCGCCGGCGAACGCCGCGCCCGTCCTCCGCACAAGCAACCGGAGCTGGGACGCGCCGTCGTCGTACTCGATCGCCTGGGGTTCGATCGAGAGCGTGTCGCGCTCGGCGGCCATCGAGAGCAGGTGCTGGGCGGCGCGGGCCTCGACCTCGACGCGCCGGGCGGTGTTGCCCAGTGCGTGCGGGAGAATCAGCCCCGCCATAACCCCGAGGATGATGAGCACGACGACGATCTCGATGAGCGTAAACGCCCGCCCGCGGCTGCAACACCGCGCGCCAGAACACCCGAAGGCGGCGGGCCCCTTGCGTGTTCGTCCCGCTGTCGGCATGGCTCGGGCTGGCTTCACGGACCGGCTCTCCATCCCTCGCAGATCAGGGCTTCACGATGTCGGCGTCTTCGCCTGTTCCGCCGGGCTTGCCGTCGGCGCCGTAGGAGACGATGTCGAAGTCCACGTTCTTCTCGCCCGGGACACGGATCATGAAGGGTCGGCCCCAGGGGTCCTTGAGCTGGTCGGCGTTCTGCAGATAAGGACCGTGCCAGCTCGCGGCGTCGACGTCGCCGGGCTTGGTCATCAGGAAGTCCAACGACGAACCATCGGGTTTCTTGCTGGTGTCGAGCATGAAGCTGTTGACGGCGCCCGCGAGGCTCGCGGCGTTGGCCTGGGCCGTGGAGTTCTTGGCCTGGCCCACGCGCCCGATGAGCCGTGGGGCGATGATGCCCGCGAGCACACCGATGATGACGATGACGACGATAATCTCGACGAGGGTGAATCCGCGCCGGACGGCGCGGCCGCCCTCGGGACGGTGACGGGTTCGATTGTGGGTGTTCATCCGATGAGTTCCTGCATCTGGATCAGCGGGAGAAGGATCGCCGTGATGACAAAGCCGACGATCGCCGCGGCGATGACGATGAGAATCGGGGGAAAGACGGTGGTGAAGACCTTGATGCTGGTCTCGGTGCGGTCCTCGAAAACGGTCGCGGCCTGGGCGAGCATCTGGGGCAGGCGACCCGAGCGCTCACCGACGCCGACGATCTGCGTGAGCAGCGGCGGAAAAAAGCCGCTGCGCTCCATCGGATCGGCGATGGTCTTGCCGCTGGAGACCTGCTCGCACACCTGATCAATGACGACCTCCATGGCGCGGTTGCCCAGCGTGGCCTTGGTCGCTCGCAGGGCCGTGAGCGCGGGCAGGCCGGAGGTGACGAGCGTGGCCAGTGTGCGGGTGAAACGGGCGACGGCGACGTCGCGCAATACGCGGCCCAGGATCGGGGTCTTGAGCAGGCCGCGATCGATCGCCAGGCGAGAGGCCGGCGCCCGGTACAGGGCGGCGAGCCAGAGGAACCCGCCGACGAGAACGGCGGCGATGAGCCACCAGTACGCCCCGATGAAGTCGGTCGTGCCCATGACCACGCGCGTCGGCCAGGGCAGCACGACGTTGCGCAACTGCCCCTGAAGCGGGGCCAGGATCCGGGGCACGATCACCGTGACGATCACGATCACGGCCGCGGCGATGAGCACGCCCAGGATCGCGGGGTAGAGCAGACCCGAGAGCAGGGTCCGCCGGAGTTTGACGTCGCGGTCGAGCAGGTTGGCCGACTGCTCCAGCACATCGCCGAGTCGTCCGGAGAGCTCGCCGGCACGGATGAGCGAGATCGTCAGCTCGCCGAAGGGCTTTCCCCACGAAGCGGTCGCGTCTCCGAGCGAGCGGCCGTGCTCGACCTGTCCGATGATGTGGTCGAGCATCGCCCGCTGACGCGTCGAGTGGTGCTGGCGGGCGATGGTCTTGAGGGCCTGAACCAGCGGGAGGCCGGCCATCACCGCCGTCGCCAGCTCCCGGATGAACGAGGCCATCTCGCCGCGGGTCATGGCGCCGCGCCGAGCCACGGCGGTGTCGGATCGTGAGAGGGAACGGGACGAGACGGCCGTTCTCGCCGGCGCCTCCAACGGAACGTCGCGGTGGCGGGCCCGTCGCTCGACCTGCCGCAGGCTCACCGGCGTGATGCCCTGGTCGCGGAGCTGGCGCACGGCCGCGGCGCGATCGGGGGCCTCAACGACCGAGGCGCCCGGCCCGCTCAGCGATTGGTACTCGAACGTGGGCATGGGTGAAAGACGCGGGAAGGCGGGGCGGGAATGAACAATCGGTCAGGTGCGGAAGTCGCCTCAGGCGGGCTCGACCTGGACCCCGTCGGCTCGGCGCGGACGTGAGGCGGCGAGCTCTTCGGTGTCCTGCGTGGCGCGGAGGACTTCCTCGACCGTGGTCTCGCCGGCCGCGGCCTTGTAGAGGCCGTCCTGACGCATGGTGACGTGCGAGGCCGACGCGGCCGCGAGCAGCTCCGGGCTGCTGGTGCGGTGTTCGGTGATGGCGGCCCGGATGGAAGGAACGATGTCCAGCAGTTCGTAATACCCGACGCGACCCTTGAATCCGGTGTTGTCGCACTTGTCGCAGCCGGCGCCGCGCCAGGCCATGCCCCGCTCGAACAGGGCCGACTCGCGCGGGCTGAGGCGGTGGCGAACGGCCTCGGCGATGGGCTCGGGCTGTCGGCAGAAGCGGCACAGCCGCCGGCCCAGCCGCTGAGCGACGATGCCCTCGAGCACGCTGGCGACCAGGAACGGCTCGACGTCCATGTCGAGCAGGCGGCCGATGGCGCTCACGGCGTCGTTGGTATGGAGCGTCGAGAAGATGAGGTGGCCGGTGAGGGCGGCGCGGACGGCGATGTCGGCGGTCTCGTTGTCGCGGATCTCGCCGACCATCACCACGTCGGGGTCCTGGCGCAGGATGGAACGCAGGCCGGAGGCGAACGAGAGGCCGCGCTCGGGGTTGACCGGGATCTGGTTGACGCCGCCGAGTTCGTACTCGACCGGGTCCTCGATGGTGATGATCTTGAGGGATGGATCGTAAAGCTTGGTGAGCGCGGCGTAGAGAGTGGTGGTCTTGCCGCTGCCGGTCGGGCCGGTGACCAGGATCATGCCGTGCGGCAGGTCGAGCCAACGGTCGATCACCTTGCGATCGCGATCGCGGAGGCCGAGCGTTTCGAGGTCGAGGGTGATCGCCTCCTTGTCGAGGATGCGCATCACCACGCTCTCGCCGTAGATGGTGGGCACGGTGGAAACGCGGATGTCGACCTTGCGCCCCTCGAAGCGCAGGGTGATGTGCCCGTCCTGCGGCACGTACCGCTCGGCGATGTTCATGCCCGCCATGATCTTCACGCGGCTGGTGATCGCCGGCTGGAGGTGCTTGGGCGGGCTGTTACGCACGCGGAGCATGCCGTCGATGCGGTACTTGACCGCCAGCGACTTCTCGAACGGCTCGATGTGGATGTCGCTGGCCCGCTCGCGGACGGCTTCGAGGATGATCAGGTTGACGAGGTTGATCAGCGTCGGCTGCTCGGCCATGCGCTGGACGTCCTCGGCCTCCACCGATTGGAGGTTGGCACCGAGCTCATCGTCCTCGTCGGCGGTGTCGCCGGCGAGGCGCCGGGCCATCTGGGCCGCGGTGGCGCCGAACGCGCTGCGGAGCAGGTTGCCGAAGAGGTCTTTGGCCAGGCCCACGCGGCGCACCGGCATCCCGGCGATGATGGAGAGCTCGTCGGCCGCGGCCAGGTCGCCCGCGTCGGGCATGGCCGCGTACAGCTCGCCGTCGCGGATGGCGTAGGGCACGGTCCGAAGTCGGACGGCCTGCTCGGCGGTGATGAGGCCCGAGGCGGCGGGGTCAACCTCCGGCATCTCGGCGAGTTGGGCGGTGCGCGCGGCCAGTGGCTCGGCGCCGGGCTCCGGCGCGGGCGTGCGCGTGGCCGCCGGGCTCGTCTGGGTCTGCGTCATGCTGCTCCAAACGCCGGGAACGGCGGAGGGGGAGGGCCGAGGCGGCTACTTCTTCCCGCCACGAGAGGTCGGCTTCTTGTCCGCCTTTTCATCGGCTGCATCGTCGTGACCGCCGCCGAAGTTCGCCATCCAGGGGTTGTCGTCGCCGCGTTCGGGCAGTTTTTCGGCCTGCTGGGGGGTCAGCACGGCCTTGAGCTTCTCGAGCGTGGACTTGTCCACCTCGCGACGGGCCTTGTGGGCGGCCTCGGTGGGCGACGGGTTGTCACTGTCCCCCCCGCCGCCCGGAACAAACCGGCCGAAGCCCATGAAGGGATCGCCACCGCCGTCCTTCTCTTCGGCGGATATGGCGGCCGCCCACTTTTCGTTGACGGCGGAGAGGTCTCGGGTATAGGAAGCCTTCAGGGTTTCAATGGATGCCTTCTGTTCCGAGGTCAGGTCGGCGAGCCCGAGCGAGGCCTCGATCGCCTTGGAGGTGTAGGGCTCGCGGTACACCCGCGGGTAGGAAGCCTTGCGGACGCGCTGCTCGAAATCGGCCCGCTTGTCTTCGGGCAGGACGGCGGCGATGAGCCGGGCGTGTCGCTCGTTCACGTCGCGGACGCGGATGCCGGTCTTGCGGGAGTCCTGCATCAACTGGCGGATCTTCGAGAAGTCCATCTTGGACGGATCGAAGTCCTTCATCATCTTCTCGCTCTGTTCCTGGATCGCCTTGCGCTGCTCGTCGCGCTCGATGATGGCCCGATCGAGGTCGATCTCGTAGCGCTCGATCTCGTCGGTCAGCCCCTGCTGCGGGTCGGCAATCGCCAGGTTGTCCACGACGGAGACCAGGTCCACGCTCTCGCCCGAGAGCATCCCGCCCGGCAGCGACTTCTCGCGCCGGTGGTAGCGCTCGACCGAGGGCCATCGCTCGACCTGCTTGGGGTCGAGCACGGACTTGCAGTCGTTGAGGAACTGGCTCTCAAGGTCGGTCATCTTCTTGGTGTGCTCGGCCGTCTTGGCGCCGACGCCCTCGAACACCGACGGGTCCCGCGATTCCATGAACTCGCGGCGCGCTTCCTTGGAGATGTCGTCGATCGCCTTGGCTTCCTGGCGATACTGCTCCTGGTAGGCGTCGTGGAGAGCCTCGATCGCCGCCCTTTGATCGGCGGTGAGCTTGAGCATGTCGGACCACTTGTTGACCTCGCGGGTCGAGACGGCCGAGTCGCCCCCCCACCCGCCCCCGCCCATCCTCATGCCCAAGCGTCCCTGCGCGTGCGCGGGGGCGGTGCTTATCAGCGTGAGCCCGACTGCGACCACCGCCGCCACAAATCGTCCGCTCGAACCGATCCGACCAAGTTTCTTCCACACGTTCATGCCCCGCTGCTCCTTTCACCGATCGGCACGCCCCGCCTTACCGCCATTTCCCCACCCGTTGTCACGCCAATTCCGATTGTGTCGTCACCTCAGATACCGGCGAGCCCAACTCGGGTCGCAGACCGACAGCGTATCGACCGAAGCCTGAGTGGAAGACGCGCGAGGGCCGGGATCCCGTCACGGTCGGCTCGAAAGCCAACCGCGCCCGACGGAGCCCGCCACAGGATCCCCGGTCAATGCGACGGGCCGGAGGAAGGGAACTTGGGAGCGGCCGGGCGCTCCTCTCTCGGTGGGGCCCCGCGACGACCGCGCGAGCGGGGCGGCTCGGCGTTGTCCCCACCATCCCCTGCTTCCGGCCCGCCAACAGCGCGGTCGCGTCGTTGGGGCAGTGAATCGAACTGCTCGGGCGTCAGAGCCGCCTTGAGTTTCTCGATGGCGGAATCCTGGAGCGTGCTGCGTCGCTCGATGAGCTTGCTTACCTCGGGGTCCCCGAAGAAGTCCCACGCGCCTCCTCCTCCTCCGCCCCCGCCGAATCGCCGGGGCATGAGGTCCTGCGGCTTGAGCGAGCTCTCTCGCTTCTCGGTGGCCGCCTCAAGCTCTTTGTTCACGGCCGCGAGGTCGCGGTTGAACGAGTCGCTGATCGTGCGGATGGTGGCTTTCTGATCGTCGCTGAGTCCCGAGAGCTCGCCCGCGGCGGCGACAACCCGCGAAGCGTGACTGGGCCGGTAGATGAGCGGGTACGACTGTTCACGCACCGCGGTGTCGAACGCGGGTTGGCTGACCGCGGGCAGGAGCGGCTCGATCTGCCGGGCGTAGCGCCGGTTGACGTCGCGGACCCGCAATCCGGCGGCCCGCCCGTCCTCCCACGCCTTATTCATCGCGGCGTCGTCGCCCCCCCCACTCCCCCCACCCCCCCCATCCCCGCCGGCCTGGAACATTTCGCGGACCTTGGCCTGAGCGGCGTCGTAAGCCACGTCGCGGGCCGCGAGCTCGCGGTCGAGGTCCGCGGCGTATTGGTCCAGCACGGGCGAGATCGGCTTCATCGCGTCGTCGCTGAGTTTCAGTTGTCCCACGATCTCCACCAGATCGACGCGTTCTCCGGAGATCACGCCGCGACCGATCGAGTGCTCGCGCCGGAAGGCCTGCTCAACCGCGGGCCACTTGGAGGCCTGATCGGGAGTCAGCACGGCTTTGAGGTCGTTCAGAAAGCCCTGATCGAGTTTGTCACGCTCTTTGCGGAACTTGTCCATCTCGTCGCCGATCTTCCGGAACGCGGCGGGGCTGGGTCCGTTCTCGGCCATCTCGGCGCGGATGCTCTCACGCATCTCCCGCATCTTGTCGCGGGCGTCCTGGGACAGGGTTGAGAAACTCTGTTGATACCCCTCGAGCAGCGCCTTCGCGGCGGCCTGCTGGTCGGTGCTCAGCCCGAGTGTTTTCACGTATCCGTCGACGGCCTTGGACGTGATGCTCGCTTCGAACATCCCGCGCCCGCCGAAACCCCCGAAGCCGCGGCGCTGGCCCTGGCCACGATCGCCGCGCTCGCGCTGGCTCGGTTGATTTTGTGACGAACCGCCCTGGGCGAGAGCAGACTGAGTGGAGCCGACGCAGGCGACCAGCACGGCCACACCGCGGACGATGCGACGAACACGCGTAACGGGCATAGGGCCACTCCCAAAGAGACAACCGGTCGGCGAACGCCGGCCGCGCAGAGCATAACGGAAGCGGGACGGCCGAATTGCCGACCACGCCGAGTTTTCGGGGGAGGGGGGGGCGTTACACGCTCGCGAGGACCGGGGTCTGCTCGGGCAACGGGCGTCGGGTGTCCATCATCTCCACGAACGCGTCAAAGAGATACGCGGCGTCGTGCGGACCGGGTGAGGCTTCGGGGTGATGCTGAACGGCGAACACCGGGCGGTCCTTGAGGGCGAAACCGGCGAGGGTCTGATCGTTCAGGTTGAAGTGGGTCGGCACGCCACCCACCTGTTCAAGGGATTTCGGGTCCACCGCGAAACCGTGGTTCTGGCTGGTGATCTCGACCTTGCCGGTGAGTTGGTTCAGCACCGGCTGGTTGAGGCCGCGGTGGCCGAACCTGAGCTTGAACGTTTGGGCCCCGAGGGCGAGGGACAGCAGCTGGTGGCCGAGACAGATGCCGAAGGTCGGGGGAACGTCGGACAGTTGCCCGCTCACCACGGCGCGGAGGGTGGCGACGGTCGCCTCGACCGCGGCGGGGTCGCCGGGGCCGTTGGAGATGAACAGCCCATCGATCTCGCCCCGCTGGAAACGGGCGGTGATCTCGTCGGCGGTGATGGTGTGGGGCACAACCTCAACGTCGCACCCGCGATCGCTGAGGTTTCGCAGGATGTTCCGCTTGGCGCCGCAGTCGAGGGCGAGCACGCGGAACCGGCGGCCGGCGGAGTCCCGCGGACGCGGGCTCCAGTCGCCGAGGGTTTCGGACCACCGACTCGGGTTTGTGCAGCCGACGAGCGGAACGAGGTTGGCCCCGGCCATGTCGGCGGCGGAACGGGCGGTGTCGACCAAAGACTGATCGGACAGGCGGGTGGTCGGTTCGTCGGTGATCACGCCGCGCATGACGCCGGTGACGCGGAGCCGCCGGGTGAGGGCGCGGGTGTCGATGCCGGACAGGCCGAGGATGTTGTTGCGCGCGAGGTACGTGGACAGGTCTGTCGAGGCCCGGAAGTTGGAGTGGACCCGGGCGAGCTCGCGGACGACGAACCCGGCGACCTGCACCTTGGCGGATTCGAGGTCCTCCTCGTTGATGCCCGTGTTGCCGATGAGGGGCGCGGTCATCACGAGGATTTGGCCGGTGTAGGAGGGGTCGGTGAGAGCCTCCTGGTAGCCACTCATGGCCGTGTTGAACACGACCTCGGCGGCCTGGACGATGCCGCGGCCGGTGGCGCCGAAGGCTCCGCCGTGGAAGACACTGCCGTCTTCGAGGGCCAGACGGGCGGGCAGGCTATCCCTGGGGGGAGGAGGGGTGGTCATCAAAGTGGATCGTATGCGCGACGTTCGCGGACTTCGCGGAGCGTGCGCTTGTCGGTGGGGGAAACCGCGGAGCGCGATTACGATTCACCCGAGAGCATGACGGGACTGTTCCAACAAGACCCGATCGAACTGGCCCGTGAGGCGGCGCGGTGGCACTTCGTTCGTGTCGCCGTGGAGCGTGGGCTCGATCTGTCAGGGGGCGGAAAGCGCGGCGATCCGGGTGACGGGACGCTGACGTACAAGTCGGCCGGCGCTCTCCCGGTAGGCCGCCGCGTCGAAGTGACGCTTGGGAGGGGGAACACCGAATCGGCGGGGATTGTCGTCGAGACGGGCGGCGTTGAACTTGCCGGCGGGCTGGACATTGACCGGATCAAGCCGATCGCCCGCGATACGGGCGCGGGGCTGCCGGCGCGGCTGGTGGAGTTGGCGCGGTGGATGGCCGGGTACTACGTCTGCCCGCTGGGCATGGTGCTCTCCACCATGATGCCCGCGGCGGTGAAGAAGGGGACGGGGCTGCGTGTGCGGACGGTGCTGGAGCGGGCAGGTCCGGAAGAGGCCGCGGCGTTGCTCGCGGACGCGACGAAGAAAACGCGAGAAGACTGGGGGCGGGTGAACGGGATCGACGCGGGGGACTTCCCGATCGAACCGCAACGCCTGGCCGAGTTGCTGGAGGTCAAGACGCTCGCGCCGATCAACCGACTGGCCAAGCTCGGCCTGCTGCGGCGGATCGAGCGGGAGGAAGTGGCCGAGTTTGGAGGCGTGGCGATCCGAGGCTCGCTGGAGCAGGCGATGGGCGCAGCGGTTTCGGCCGCGGGGCGGCTGACACTGACCGCCCAGCAATCCAAGATCGTCGAGGGCATCGGCGAAGGGCTGGAACGGTTCGGCGTACACCTGATCCGCGGCGTCACTGGCTCGGGCAAAACCGAGGTGTATCTGCGGCTGATGGAGCGTGTGATCGAATCGGGGCGGAACGCGCTCATGCTTGTGCCGGAGATCTCGCTCACGCCGCAGACGGCGGGTCGGTTCACCGAGCGGTTCGGGCACCTGGGGCCGGGCGCGGTCGCGGTGCTGCACTCGGGCTTGACGGCGTCGCAACGGCACAAGCAATGGCAGATGGCCGGCCGGGGGCGGGAGGGAGGGACGAGGATTGTCGTCGGGGCGCGCTCGGCAGTGTTCGCGCCGCTGCCCGATGTCGGACTGATCGTCGTTGATGAAGAGCACGCGGGGGACTACAAGCAGGATCAGTTGCCGCGGTACCACGGGCGCGACGTGGCGATCAAGCGGGCGCACCTGGAAGGGAGTCCGGTGGTGCTGGGATCGGCGACGCCGTCGCTGGAATCCTGGGTGAATGCCGTCGGAGCGACGGGGGCGAAGTACCGGTTGTGGGAGCTCACCGAGCGTGTGGGCGGCGGCTCGCTGCCTCCGGTCGAGATCGTTGATCTCGCGAACGAACGAAAACTGCTTCGTCAAACCTACCCCGGGCGCGACCCGTGGCAGGACCTGATCGGGCCGCGCTTGGAGCACGCGTTGCGGGCGACGTTGCACGCGGGCGGACAGGCGATCCTGCTGCTAAACCGGCGCGGGTACTCGGCGTACATCGCGTGCGGTGATGCGCAGTGCGGGTATCGCCTGCAATGCGAGGAGTGTGATGCGCTGATGGTGCATCACCGCGTGCTGAGCGCGCCGGGACAGGCCGCGGCGACGGTGGTGCCGCGGAAGGCGGTGGTCCGATGCCACCACTGCCTCGCCCAGATGCTCATGCCGGCGCGTTGCCCGGTGTGCGACAAGGCGCTGATCCGGCTGGGCATGGGAACGCAGCGGCTGGAGGAGGAACTCAAGGACAAGTTTCCGGAGCTGGCCGGGGCGGTCGCGCGGGAAGACGAGGATGCCGGTGAGGCCGACAACGGAGCGATGGCCCGCGTGGACGGCGACACGACCAAGTCCGGGCGCGAGTGGTTCGAGGTGCTGACCCGCTTTGCACGCGGCGAACTGAGCCTGCTCATGGGCACGCAGATGATCGCCAAGGGCTTGGACTTCCCCAACGTGCGGCTGGTCGGCGTGGTTAACGCGGACACCGCGCTGGGGCTGCCGGACTTCCGCGCGGCCGAACGGACGTTCCAACTGGTGAGCCAGGTCGCCGGCCGGGCCGGGCGCGGCGTGCACGGCGGGCGGGTCGTGGTGCAGACGATGGAGCCGCACGCGCCAGCGATCCGCTTCGCGGCTGAGCACGACTACGTGGGTTTCGCGGAGGCGGAGATGCGGGTGCGCAGGCGGGCCGGGCTGCCGCCGGCGGCACGGATGGCGCGAGTGGTCTGCCGCGATCGCGACCACACCAAGGCCGGCGCGGCGGCGAGGGCGCTCGCGGAGGTTCTCTCGGGTGAGATCAAAGACCGCGGGTGGGAGTCGGCGGTCAGGATCGTGGGGCCTGGCCCGGCCCCGATCGCCCGGATCGCGGGGCATTACCGCTTCGAGTTGATGCTCATCGGCCGACAGCGGATGGCGATCCAGGAGGTGATGGCCGCGGCGAGGGCGAGGGGGCTGCTCAAAAGCGATGCGCACACGGCGGTGGACGTGGACCCAATGGCGATGATGTAGGCGGAGGTTTCGGACATGTGCCGAGCGGCCTGAAGATCGCCGCTGCACTGGGCGACTGCGCGCCGATATCCTCTCGCCGTGATCGTGCACCTCAATGGACAACTCCTGCCCAGGGAAGCGGCGACGATCAGCCCGTTCGACCGCGGATTCCTTCTGGGCGACGGGGTGTATGAAGGGCTGCGGTCGATCCCGGTCGGCGATTCCGACGCCCGGATCATCGGCCTTCGCCCGCACGTGCGGCGGATGCAATCCGGGCTGGACGAGGCGGGGATCGCGTGGGACGCCGCGGCCATCGGCCGGTCGAGCCTGGAACTGCTCAGGGCCAACGGCCTGCGCGAAGCGTTCGTGTACTGGCAGGTCACGCGGGGCACGCCGCCCGAGGGCGAGCCGGTACGGTCGCGGGCGCCGGCGCGGGGGTCCGCGATGCGCCCGACGGTGTTCGGATATTGCACGTCGCAGCCGGCGCTGGAGTCGATCATGGTCCCGCCGACCAAGCGAGCGATCCTCTGCCGGGACGTGCGGTGGTCGCTGGGCCACCTCAAATCGATCTCGCTCATGGGCAACGTGCTGACCGCGCTCCGGGCCGATGCCGCCGGTGCGGATGAGGCGGTGCTGGTGCGTACGGGGCCCGATGGCAACCTGTCCGACGGTCTGTTGAGCGAGGGGCTGGCGACCAACATTGTGTTGGCGCTCCCGCGCGCCGGCGGCGGCGCGGAGATCGTGACGCCGAGCCTCGACAGCGCGCCGATGCTCTCGGGGATCACCCGCTCGATCCTGGTGCGGGTGTCGCCCGACATCGTGCAGCGCCCGGTCCGGGCGAGCGAACTGGAACGGGCGAGCGAGGTCATGTTCGTCGGGACCACCACGCTGGTGACCTCGGTGACGCATCTGGACGGGCGGCCCGTGGGCGACGGCCAGCCGGGTCCAGAGGCGCGGCGGCTGCTCGGCGTGCTGACGGGCGCGATCCGCGAGGGACAGGACAACTGGTAAAGTGTGAGCGACAGGGCGGCACGGAGGTGGGCATGGCCGGCGAGACGGAACTCACGGGCAAGCGCGTGACGGTCATGGGGCTGGGCCGCTTTGGAGGCGGCGTGGGGGTGACGCGCTGGCTCTGCGCCCAGGGCGCGGACGTGCTCGTCACCGACCTTGACCCGGCGGATAAGCTCGGCGAGCCGTTGGAGGCGATCCGGCCGCTGGTCGAGCGCGGACAGGTGCGACTCCGATTGGGCGAGCACAACGTCTCGGATTTCACGACGTGCGATCTGGTCGTGGCCAATGTGGCCGTGCCCAAGCCGTGGGAGAACCGGTTTCTTCGGGCGGCCGAGGCCGCGACGATCCCGATCACGACGGAGATTGCTCTCTTGATCGAGCGGTTGCCGGAGCACGCGCGCGGTCGGACCGTGGGCGTGACGGGCTCCGTCGGCAAGAGCACGACGGCGGCGATGATCCACCACGCGCTGCAAGCGGCGGCAACAAAGCGGGGCGCGAGCGAACGCGTGCTGCTGGGGGGCAACATCGGCGGATCGCTGCTCGGCGAGCTCGGGGCGATCGACGAACGGACTTGGATCGTGCTGGAACTCTCCAGCGCGATGCTGTACTGGCTCGACCGCACGCTCGGCCGGCGTGCGCCGTGGTCGCCGGGCGTCGCGGTGGTGACCAACGTGGCCGCAAACCACATCGATTGGCACGGAGACTTCTCGCACTACCGCGATTCCAAGCGGGCGTTGCTCTCGCACCAGCACCGGGGCGACAGCGCGGTGCTGGGCGCGGGCGTGTGGGACTGGCGGTCGGGCACGCCGGCGCGGGCGGCGGTCGTCGATGCCGGCGCGTTCAAGCACGAGATGAAACTGCCCGGGACCCACAACCGCGAGAACGCCGCGGCGGCGCTGCTGGCGTGCGGGATGGCCATGTCCGACGTGCCGATCGACGTGTTTGAGACGGCGATCGCGGGCTTCGGCGGGCTGGCGCACCGGCTGCAACTGGTGGCCGAGATCGAACTGGGCGGGCCGGGCCGCGAACGCACGCGGTTCTACAACGACTCGAAATCGACCACGCCCGAGTCGTGCCTGAAAGCGATCGAGGCGATCGAGACGGCGGTAGCCGCACCATCATCGGGGCCGGCTTCGGGCCGCGTCCACCTGATCGCCGGCGGGTATGACAAGGGGGCCGACCTCACGCCCATCGCGCGGAGCGCGGCGAGGCTGGGCGGGCTGTACACCATCGGCAAGACCGGCCCGGGGCTGGCCGCGGCGGCGGCGCCGAACGCGGAACACTGCGAAACACTCGAGCGGGCGTTCGCCGCGGCGGTCCGGCGTCTGGAGCCGGGCGATGCCCTTCTGCTGAGCCCGGGGTGCGCTTCGTGGGACCAGTTCACCAACTTCGAGCAGCGCGGGGAGGCCTTTGTGAGGCTGGTGGAGGGGTTGCGAAAGTGAGACTGCTTGGCCGCAAACTCCGAGCGCGAACCGCAGCGGGCGTCTGCGCGGCCGCGTTGCTGGTGACCGTGTCGGGGTGTGCCACTCGTCCTGGCCCGGCGCAAACAGCCCCGCCGAGTGCAGCGGCCCGGTACGTCCGCGGCGCACCGCTTGCCCCGGTTTCACCCCCGGCACCCCCACCGAACGCGAGCCCGCGCGCGACGCAAGCACAGGCAACGCCCGTCCAGTCACAACCCGCCGCGCCCGCGGGTCTGCACGAGGTGTTTCCGCACGTTCGGGCGGACGTGGCGAACCGAGTCGTCGAGTTCGACGTGACGGTCTCGCCGATGCTGGTGAAGGACCCTTGCACGCCGCTGTTCTACCTCGAAGTGGTCGCCTGTTCACCCGACACGCGCGAGCACGAGTCTCTGCTCGTGAGCACGGCCCGGCCGTCGCACGTGCACGCGGCCATGCTCCTCATCGGCCTCAAGCCCGGCAATCCGGGCGGGTGGAAGTTGGAGGGCGGCCGCTTAGCGCCGATCGACCCTTCGGGCGATCGCGTGGACCTGCGCGTGGTGATGCCCGATCCGGCCGATCCGGGTCGAACGATCGAGGCCGATCCGATGGATTGGATCATCAGTGCTCGCGACGGCCGCGGCATCCGTGATTCCATCCCCCCGGTCGATGGACGGGGCACGCCTGCATCCGCCCCGGGATGGGTCTTCGCGGGGTCGCGAGTCGTCAGCGGGCAGCGAGCCGCCATGCCGACGGGCGAGGAACCTCGCGAGGTGTACGAGGCGGACGGCTCGGGCACGCTCATCGGCCTGGCGACCTTCGGCGGCGAGACCATCTCGTGGTCGCGGACGTTCAGCCCGGACGCGAGCGTGGATGCGCCCGAGTGGATCGCGAAACTCGATGCAACGCCGCCAGCGGGCGCGGCGGTGGTCGTGCGGGTCCGGCCCGTTCGGTGAGGCCTTGATCGTTTAGCGGATTACGGACGGGGATTGATCTCGACCTGGCGCTCCTGACCGACGTCGTCGGTCACGGTCATCTTCACGGTGCGGCCCTGGGCGAGGCTCCGCGCGGCGATCAGGAAGAAGTCCTGCTCGCTCGTCACCGGCTCGCCCTCGACCGAGGCGATAACAATGCCGGGGCGCAGCCCGGCCCTCGCGGCGGCCGAGCCGCGGAACATGCTCGCGATGAGGAGCTTGCCGTTGTTGGTCTGAGCGAAGCTCTCGATACCGTACCGCTGGATGGCCTCGGCGGCGGCGTTGACCTCGACAGGCGTCAGAGCGGTCAGCTCGCCGAGCACCACCTTGAACTGCTGAGGCTCGCCGTCACGGACCACGTCGATGGTGGCCGGCTTGCCGGGCTCGCAGTTGGTGATGACCGAGCGCAACACGACGATGCTCGGCGTTTCACGCCCGTTGATCTGGGTGATGACGTCTCCGACGTGGAGGCCCGCCTTGTCGGCGGGACCGCCGGCCTCGATGCCCTGCACCAGCACGCCGCGGGACTTGATGTTCAGCTTTTCGACGAGCTGCTCGTTGGCTTCCTCGCGTGCCTCGTGGGTGATGCCGAGGAAACCCTTGCTCACCTTTCCGGTGGTGATAACCTGCTCGACGACGCGCTCGATGGTCTCGAGCGGGATGGCGAAGGAGATGCCCGAGTTCTGGCCCTCACCGCCGCCGCCGTTGACGTTGAGCGCGGTGGCGATGGCGACATTCATGCCGACGAGTTTGCCGTCGACGTTGATGAGCGGCCCGCCGGAGTTGCCGGGGTTCACGGCCGCGTCGGTCTGGATGAAGTTGGTGTACCCGCCGCCGTGGCCGAGGACGTTCTCGGGATCGCGCCCCGTCGCCGAAACGATGCCCTCACTCATCGAGAACTTGAACCCGAACGGCGAGCCGAAGGCGAAGACACGCTCGCCCTGATGGAGCTCGATGCCCGAGGCACGCTCGACCGGGAAGAGCCCTTCCTGCGTGTCCACGTGAAGGACCGCGATGTCGGTGGTCGGGTCCTGGCCGATCACGGTCGCATCCATCGCCCGCCCGTCGTAGAACTGCACGGTGATCTGCCGGGCCTCGCGGACAACGTGGGCGTTGGTGACGATGTGGCCCTTCTTATCGAACACCCAGCCCGAACCTTGGCCGATTTTGATGCGCCGGCCGTTATCGCCGACCTGGCTGATCCCGATGTGGACAACCGAGGGTTCGACGCTCTGGGCGATGCTCGTGACGGCACGGTCGAGTTGTTTGAGGACGTTGTCGTCCTTCAGGTTGGCGCGCGCGATGCGCATGGTCGCGTCGGCGTTGGCGTAGGCCACGCGGCGCATCGTTGCCGGCGCCGCCACCAGCGTGACCACGGCCGCCAGCAGCACGACCATCGCGGGTCCGAACGTGATGAACTTCCTCATAAAACCACCCTCCTGAGCCGCCGAACCGATCGCGGCGGACGTATCGATCAAGACATTGGACCGGAACGAACCACCGGCCGAGTACGAACATCAGCGGCGGGCCCTGCGCGGCGGGCGCGTGCGGGCCTGCGTCTCGTTCGGACCCCTCCTCAACTCATGAGGACGCGCGTCGGCGTGCCCTCCGTCAGCCGCTCCGCTCCCGGCCAGCTTCTCCGCCTCACCGGGTTTCATCTGGTAGGGCTTTCCCCCGATCGTGCGCCGGCCCACACGCTCCACCCACGCCGCGGCGGCGTCCTGAAAACGTTGGCCAAGGTCGGCCACGGGCTCGGCGAAGCGCGGCGGGCGATCGGTCATCCCGACCAGGTCTTGCAATACGAGTACCTGCCCGTGGCACGCCGTTCCTGCGCCGATGCCGATGAGGGGCACGCGGGTCGCCCTGAGGATCTCCGCCGTCACCTCGTCGGGAACCGCCTCGACCAGCAGCAGGCGGCAACCGGCCCGCTCCAGCGCCACCGCATCGTTTACGATCGCACGTGCCTGCGCGGCCGTCCTTCCGGCGGAGGCGTACCCGCCGGTGAGGGCGGCGTGTTGCGGCTTGCTGCCGACGTGGCCGCACACTGGGATGCCCGCTCGCTCCATTTTCTCGATGAGGGGTGAGAACGAGGCGTCGGCCTCGATCTTGACGACGTCGGCGAGCCCTTCGCGAACGAATCGGCCCGCGTTGCGGATCGCCTCGGCATCGTCGGCCTGATACGACATGAACGGCATATCGGCCATGACCACGAGGTCGGGCGCGCCTCGCTTGACGGCCGCCGTCAGCGCGATGAGCACCTCCAGCGGCATATCGATTGTTCGCGGGAGGCCGAGCACCATCTCCGCCGCGGTGTCGCCGACGAGCAGAACGTGAACTCCGCCGCGTGCGAGGTAGCGGGCGGTGGTGGCGTCGTAGCAAGTCAGACAGGCGAAGGGCGTGGCCTCGGCGGCCATGCGCGCGAGCGACTGGAGCGTGATGCGACGGGGCGATTCGGCGGCGTTCGACATCGTGGCGTGATCGTATGCCCGCGGAAGGAACATACCCTCGCCCGATGCGTCGAGGGCGAACAGGGCAAGAGCGGATGGACCAGCCGGACGTACCGCGCGGGGAGCTCGCGGCCGCGTTGCGTTTCATCCGATTTGTGAACCGACGTCTGGGCGGTGAGCGGGCGCTGCTGGGCCATCTGAAGCGGTGGAGCCGGAACTGGCCGCGGGATCGGGTGGTGACGCTGCTGGACGTGGCCACGGGCTCGGCCGATCTGCCCGTGGCGGCGGTGCGGTGGGCGCGAGAGCGGGGATTTGACCTGAGGGTCACCGGAGTGGATTTGCACGCCACGACGTTGGAGTTCGCCCGCGAGCACGTGGATCGGAACCGGGATGTCGCCGATGCCGTCACGCTGATTGAAGCCGACGCGCTGAAGTTGACCGATCGGTTCGCCTCCGAGTCGTTCGACTACGTTCACGCGGGGTTGTTTCTGCACCATCTGGGCGAGTTGGAAGCCCTCACGATGCTCCGCATCATGGACAGGCTCGCGCGGGTCGGGATCGTGTGGAACGACCTGGTTCGATCGGCGAAAGCGCTGGCGGTCACTCGGTTGGTGACGCTCGCCACGTCGCCGATCGTCCGGCACGACGCGACGATGAGCGTACGAACGGGCTTCACACGCAAGGAGGTCCTCGACATGGCCAGCAGACTGGAACTGAGCTACGTCGATTTCCGATGCGACGTGCTCTCGCAGCGGTTCACGCTCGCGGGTGAGCGGGCCCACGCGTGGCGGTAGTGCACGCCGGGATATGCTGAGCCATGCTGCGCGTGGTCACGATCGGCGGGGGACCGGCGGGGAGCGCGTTCGCGGCTTCGCTGCTTCGCTCGGCGCCGCGTGGCTGCGTCGAGGTAACGGTGATCGAGGCCCGGCGTTTCCCCAGGAGCAAGGTGTGCGGCGAGTTTGTTTCGCCCGCCGCAACGGACCTTCTGGAGTCGTTCATCGATCGCGACACGCTCCGACGAGCGGGTGCTCGGCGGGTGGAAAGGCTTGTGCTCGAACTCGACGACTCGGAGGCGGTGTGGCCCCTGCCTGCGTCGGCTTGGACACTCAGCAGGCGAGCGCTCGATGAACTGCTGCTTGGGGTCGCCGTGGGCTCCGGCGCCAGCCTGCTGCAACCGGTGCCGGTTCGACGCGTCGATTACACCGCCGGGGCCGCCACGCTGCACCTCGGCGACGGTCGCACTTTGAACGCCGATGTGGTGGTTCACGCCGACGGGTCCGGCCGCTTCGACCCCGCGGGACCGGCGCCCTGTCGGCCCCGCGTGCTGGGGTTCAAATGCTTCATCCGTCCCGCCCGCACGATCGAAGGAATCCGCATGCGGGCGGCCCGCGGCGGCTACGTCGGCACAGTGGGCGTGGAGGGCGGGCTGGCGACCGTGGCTCTGGTGGCCAGATCGGAACTGCTCCGCGCGGCGTCCGGCGACATCGACCGGATGGTGCGGGGTTTGTGGCCGGCATTCCACGACGAATGGCGCGAGGGGGAATGGCTGAGCTGCGGCGTGACCGACTCGCGATACGTCAGGCCCGGCCACCCGCGCTCGTTCCGAATCGGCAACGCCGCCGCGGCGGTCGAGCCCGTCGGTGGTGAAGGGATCGGTCTGGCGCTGTGGTCGGGCCATCGGCTGGGCGAGATCCTTGCGGACGCCGCGGCCGAAGATGCGGAGTCCATCGAACCGCGACTCGCGGAAGCGCAGGGTCGGTTCACGAGGGAGTACGTCCGCCGCCTCCGGACGCGCCGGCCGGCGTGTCGGCTCGCGGGCGCGGTGCTCATGCATCGAGGATTGATGCGGGCGGTCTGGCCACTTCTGCACGTGCCGGGCGTGTGCGTGCGCCCGTGGTATGGATTGACGGGCAAGCCGTTGGTACCCCGGCGCGATCGACAACTCAGCCGCGCAGCCAGGTGACGCCGACGAGCATGAACACGGCCGCGAGGATCGCGGCGGCGCCGATCCACGCGGCCCACCACGCCCGCCCGCTTTCCGGCGTCTTGCGTTCAACGTCGCGTTGGGCGCCGGGGACGAGCGATAACCGTTGCAGCATCTCGGACCGCGGCTCGGCGCCGGCGCAACGGGCGTGGTCCTGCACGATCGCGATGATCAGGCTGATATCGAACGGACGCAGACCCAGCCGTCGGCCGAGGTCGATCAGTCGGGCGCGGGATTCGGGCCGGAGCACGCCCGCGCTGCCGCCCTCCAGCGACTCGTACGCCCGCGAGGCCAACACCCAGCGCGCGTCGATCGGCGAGAGCGCCGGAGACGAGGATGATCGGGATGGAGCAGCCGGAACGAAGTCCGATTGCACGCGACGACGGCGCGCGGCGAGCGGGCCCGTCACCGGAACGGATACCGTCGCGGGCGTGAGTCGTAGCCGGTCTGTCGCGGCGCGCAAAGACATCGCACACGGTCCCCTTGGTCCGCCCCATGTGCACGTCCTGTGCCAGCTCTTGTGCGATCCGTTCGCCGCTGAGAGACTCGCGAATATTGGACGCGCGCCGACGCGTGTGGGCCAGCGGCAACGCCGGAATTCGGGAAATGTTTCCGCCGGCCACCGTACACCTCGTCCGCAGGTACACTCGCGCTCCGAATCTGCCCCGATCCCTCCGCCGACCGTGCTCGTAAGTAAGCAGGAGCGTTGGATCGGCCGTCGGGGCTTCTGTGCGCAACCCGCGTATCCCGGTCCGCCGGTCACGGTCCACAACTCACCGAACACGATGGGCAACCACGCACGCCACTTCGCCGATCACTCGCACGTCACGATGAGCAAATCGCTACCCGAACAAACATCTGATCCCGCCGAGAACGGCGAACTGCCGCAAGTTTGGGTTCCGGTAGCAACACCCGAGATCACGTCTCGCCTGTCTGCGGCGGCTCGTCGCGGCAAGTTCGCCGGCTTCAGGCAGGGAAGCCGGGGCGCGGTGTTCAGCGTGCGCGATTTCGGGGGCCCGTTCGAGTCGGTGCTGCGGGCGACGGCGCGCGACTCGGCCCCGGACGATGGGACCACGCTGGGATTCACGCTCACCCTTCGGACCGGGCTCGCGTGGGTGTATCTCACACTCCTGGTCGTGACGGTCTGGCCGGGCGTCTGGCTGACCGATTCCATGCTCCGAACGTATTTCACCGGGTACGACTTTCAGACCTGGATGTGGTACATCCCGCTCACCGCGCCGTTCGTACCGTGGGCGATGATGCTCGCTATCCGCCGGTCCCGGGCCCGTGGTCGCATAGCGGCCGAACCGATCATTGATTCCATCGCCGCGATCCTCGGCGGGCGGGTCATCCGCGGGGCGGGATCCCCGTCCCCCGCGCCGGGGCCGGGAGGCGAATCCGCGACCGAACGAGTGCCGGAGACGAGCAGCGCGGCCGACCGCTGATCGGTATGCTTGGGCGGCGCGCGGGGGCATCTGCCCGCTTCCGAGCCGAATCTTCCCCTTTGGAGAGGCCCTCGATGACCAGCATCCGCAGCGTTTTCACGGCCGCCCTGGCCGCCGTCGCGACCATCGGTGTGATCGCTTCATCGGCGATCGGACGCGCGCCGGCCGACGCCGACACGATCAAGATCGGGCATTACGGCTCGCTGACCGGTTCGGAAGCGACGTTCGGCCGCTCGACGAGCCAGGGGATCCGATTGGCGATCAAGGAGTTCAACGCCGCGGGCGGGCTGAACGGCAAGCAGATCGAGTTGAAGGAGTACGACACGCGCGGCGACGCGGGCGAAGCGAAACTTTCGGTCGAGCGGTTGGTGAAGGCCGACAGAGTCGCGGCGGTGCTCGGCGAGGTCGCCAGTAAGCTCTCGCTGGCGGGCGGGCCGGTGTGCCAGGAGGCCGGCGTGCCGATGATCAGCCCTTCGAGCACCAACCCCAAGGTGACGCAGATCGGCGACTACGTGTTCCGCGTGTGCTTCATCGACCCGTTCCAGGGCTACGCCGGCGCGAAGTTTGCGCGCGAAGACCTCAAGGCCAAGACCGCCGCCGTGCTGGTGGACCAGGCCCAGGCCTACGCGGTGGGGCTGGCAGACGAGTTCATCAAGAACTTCGAGAAGATGGGCGGCAGCATCGCCACGCGGCAGAGCTACACGGGCGGCGCCCAGGATTTCACGGCCCAGCTGACGACCATCCGCAGTGCGCACCCGGACGTGATCTACATCCCCGGCTACTACACCGACGTGGGCAACATCGCGCTGCAAGCCCGCAAGCTCGGGCTGACCCAGCCGCTCTTGGGCGGTGATGGGTGGGACTCCGAACAGCTCGCCAAGATCGCCAAAGATGCCATCGAGGGCTGCTACTACACCAACCATTACGCCCCCGACCAGCCGGACGCCCGCGTGCAGGACTTCATCGAAGCGTACCGGGCCGAGTTCGGCTCGACGCCCGACGGGCTGGCGGCCCTGGGCTACGACGCGGCGAAGATTCTCTTTGACGCGATGAAGCGGGCCGGGAGCGTGGACCACAAGGCGCTCCGCGACGCCATCGCGGCGACGAAAAACTTCCCGGGTGTGACCGGTGACATCACCATCAACGCCGACCGCGACGCCGTGAAGAGCGCGGTGGTGGTCGAGATGGCGGTGCCGGACGGCAAAGACCTGCCCGAACCCCGTTACCGCCAGACGATCAAGCCCGAGTGAAGCCCGGCAAGATCGCTTGCCTTCTCCGGGCCCGGGGCGCGCTCCGGGCCCGTGTTCATTTTGGTGATCCGGCGGCGGCGCGTCCGCGGGAGAACCGAACCGGAATTCGCTAGACTCTCCGCCTTCATCCGGACGGTTGGTCGGCCGACCCCCCACTTGGCGGGCCGGCAAGGGATTCCGTAACTTGGCCGCGTACGTCGACACGCTCATCGCCACGATCACCGTCGGGAGCCTGTACGCGCTGGTGGCGCTTGGGTACACGCTGGTGTACGGCGTGCTGAAGTTCATCAACTTCGCGCACTCGGACGTGTTCGTGCTGGGCGCGTGGACCAGTTTCACCGGCGCGACGGTGATCCTGAGCCGCATGGACCCCCCGCCCGAGCACGCGCCGTGGTGGCTGGGCGTTGTTGCGCTTCTGCTGGCGGTCGCGGTGTGCGGGACGGTGGGCTACGCCATCGAGCGGTTCGCGTACCGCCCGCTGCGTCGCGCCCCGCGCCTGAACGTGCTCATCACGGCCATCGGTGTCTCGCTGCTGCTCCAGAATGTCGGGCAGCTCCCCGGGGCCCGCGTCGCCCAAGACGCCTCGGGGCAGACGCTGGCCACGGTGCCGTTCGGGCCGACGCCCAAGAACATGCCGACCCTTCTGCCCGACGCCGTGCTCAACGAGACCGCGGTCGCCAAGGGTGAGATCGAGGGCGGCCCCCGGCGCGGGCTGGTCAAACTGGACCGGGCCGTCGACCTGCGTCCCGACCGCCAGTACAGCCTCGAGATCCACCGCAAGGACGATGGCCGGACCGAGTTGCTGCGGCTCGCGGTGGATCCCGGTCACTACGACGCGGGCGTCGACCTGGCCACGCAGCCGCGGCGTAACCCCTCGGAAGTTCACGGTGTGGCGTACAAACTTGTGCGGGCGCCGATCGTGCCGATCCGGCTCACCGACGTGCTGATCGTCGGGAGCTCGATCGCGCTCATGATCGCGCTGGAACTGTTGATCTTCCGCACGCGGATCGGCTCGGCCATGCGGGCGCTATCGTTCAATATCGAGACCGCCGGCCTCATGGGCATCAACGCCAACCGTGTCATCAGTTTCACGTTCGTGCTGGGATCGGTGCTGGCCGCGGCGGCGGCGTTCCTGTACGCGCAGAAGTACCCCGGCCTGAACCAGACGGCCAGCGCGATCTGGGTTCTGCTGGGGCTCAAGGCCTTCGTCGCGGCGGTGGTGGGCGGGATCGGCAACGTGCGCGGCGCGGTGCTGGGCGGCTTCCTGATCGCCGCGATCGAGTTCTTCGGGGCCAAGTGGTACGCCCCGCTCCGCGACGTTTACGTGTTCGGCCTGCTGATCGCGGTGCTGCTGCTCAAGCCCAACGGGCTGCTCGGCTCGACGGTGAGGGAGAAGGTGTAGGTGAAGACGCTCGCGGAACAGATCCGGGACGTCCCCGCCTCGCGGTCCTTTCAGCCCGCGGTCATGATCGGGCCGTGGCTGGTCTGCCTCGCGGCCGCGCTGGCCGTGCACTACGGGCTGCCGCACGTCGTCGACGACTACTGGGTCAACGTGCTGCGGCGGGCCGGCGTGTTCGTGATCGCGGCCGTCTCGCTCAACATCGTCAACGGATACGCGGGTCAGTTCTCGATGGGCCACGCCGGGTTCATGGCCCTGGGCGGCTACACCGCCGCCGCCGTTACGTTCTACGGCTCGCTCTATTTCCACGGCTCCGTGGGCGATGAGTCGTTCTTCTGGGCCGGCAACGGCTTGATGCTGGTGGGCATCTTCGCCGGGGCCTGCATCGCCGCGGGCGCGGGGTACCTCGTCGGGCTCCCATCTCTGCGACTGCGCGGCGACTATCTGGCCATCGTGACGCTCGGCTTCGGCGAGATCATCCGCGTGCTGCTGGAACTGACGCGCCCGCAGTTGGACTCGGCCGAGGCCGTCCGTTCGCACCCGTGGATGACGATCATCAGCCTCAACGGGCCGACCGGGTTCTTCGGGGTGCCTGCGTACGCCTCGCTGTTCTGGATCTGGCTCTTCGTCGCCATCACCTGCCTGGTCGCGTACCGGATCAAGCAGTCCAGCTCGGGCCGGGCGTTTCTCTCCATCCGAGAAGACGAGATCGCGGCCCGGGCCATGGGGATCGACCTGACCAAGTACAAGGTCCGGTCGTTCGTGCTGGCCGCGTTCTTCGGGGGGATCGCCGGCGCGCTCTATTCCCACACCGGGGCCAATCCTTCGCCGACGGACGCCGCCTTCATGCGTTCGTTCGACATCATCATCTTCGTCGTGCTCGGTGGGCTCGGCTCGTTGAGCGGCGCGGCCATTGCGGCGCTGGTGCTCAGCCTGCTCTCGGAGATCCTGCGCGGGCCCAAGCCGATCCTGGACGTGTGGTGGTACTGGCTCGCGATCGCGGGCGCTCTGGCCGCATTCGCCGTGGTGCTCAGGGCACGGCGAAACCGTGGGGCGTCCGTGCTGTGGATCAGCGCGGCCGTGCCGATCGTGCTGCTGGCCTTCGCGTTGGCCGCTCGGGTGCTCAAGGCCGGCCTGGGCGTGGACCTGGCGAACTACCGGATGATCTTGTACTCGCTGATGCTGATCCTCGTGATGATCCTGCGTCCGAACGGGCTGCTGGGCGTGCGAGAGATCTGGGAGCTCTTCGGCCGCCGGACTGGGAGCGTGTTGAAGGAAGGAGCGCCCGCGGCATGAGCGACTTCGACCTCGACGCGACGTCGATCTGCATCGCGTTCGGCGGGCTCAAGGCCTGTCAGGACCTGACGCTGCGGGTCCCGTGCGGCAAGCTCTACGGGCTCATCGGCCCGAACGGGGCCGGCAAAACCACCGCGTTCAACCTGCTCACGGGGGTCTACCAGACTCAGGGCGGGTCCATCTGCCTCTGCGGCCGGCGCATCGACCACCTCCGCCCGCACGAGATCGCCGCCGCGGGGATCAGCCGCACGTTCCAGAACATCCGCCTCTTCGGCGAGTTGAGCGTGCTCGACAACGTGATGCTGGCCTGCCACGTGCGCGGGCGTCACAGCGTGTGGCGCACGATGCTCAGGACGCCGCGCTTCGTCGCGCAGGAACTGGCCATGCGCGACAGGTCGCTCGGCCTGCTCGACATCTTCGGCCTGCGCCATCGCGCCGACGAGCAGGCCAAGAACCTGCCTTACGGCGACCAGCGCCGCGTGGAAGTCTGCCGCGCGCTGGCGACCGAACCCCGCGTGCTGCTGCTCGACGAGCCCGCGGCGGGCATGAACCCCGCCGAGAAGAAGGAACTCGCCGGACAGATCGAGCGGATCCGTGATCGGTTCGGACTCACCGTCCTGCTCATCGAGCACGACATGGGGCTGGTCATGGACATCTGCGAGCGGATCACCGTACTCGACTACGGCCAGGTCATCGCCGAGGGCACGCCTGAGGAGATTCAGAAGAACCCGAGAGTCATCGAGGCTTATCTGGGCGACGTGGCCGGGACGCAGGAGGACGCCGCGGCATGAGCCCGGAGGCGTTCCCAACCCCTTCCTCCGCGGCGGCGCTCGCGGATGCCCCGGTCATGCTGTCCGTGAAGGACCTGCACGTCTCTTATGGAGCGATCAAAGCGCTCCACGGGATCGACCTGACCGTGCGGCGGGGCCAGGTGGTCACGCTCATCGGGGGTAATGGCGCGGGCAAATCGACGACCCTGCGGGCGATCTCGGGGATGCTCAAGCCCGCCCGGGGTTCGATCCGGTTCGAGGGGCGAGAGATCAGCGGTCTGCCGTCGCACCAGATGGTGCGGCTGGGAATGGCCCACGCGCCCGAGGGGCGCGGCGTGTTCGCCAACCTCACGGTGGACGAGAACCTGGAGATGGGCGCGTTCATCCGTCGCGACCGCGCGGGAATCGCGGCGGATCGCGACAAGGTGCTCGGGCTGTTTCCCAGATTGCGGGAGCGGTTGAAGCAGAACGCCGGCACACTCTCGGGCGGCGAACAGCAGATGCTCGCGATCGGCCGCGCGCTCATGGCACGCCCGCGGTTGTTGCTGCTGGACGAGCCGTCGCTCGGGCTGGCGCCGCAGGTCGTCCAGACGATCTTCCGGATCATCCGCGAGATCAACGCGGAAGGGGTGACGATCCTGCTGGTGGAGCAGAACGCGCACATGGCCCTCAACGTGGCCCATCACGGGTACGTGCTGGAGGTGGGCGCGATCAGGATGGACGCTCCGGCCCGGGAGCTGGCCCGGAGCGACGAGGTCCGCAAGGCCTATCTGGGCGGACACTGACGAACTACCCTCAGCCCATGTGGCGGACGGACCTGCTCATCGAGGCCGCGGAGGCGGCCGTGCAAAGGCGCGAGGCCGAGCTCGCGGCCGAGCACGCCGTCCACGGCCTGGACTCGTTCGATGAGGTCGAGTTGCACCCGCTGCTGGCCGCCGGGTTCACCGAAGCGGGCCTGGGTGTGTTGCGCGAGCAGCCGTACCCGCACGAGTGGCGGTCCAAACGCGGCCGGCGACTGCGCGGCGCCGAGACGCCCGAGCACCGCGACCGGCTCCGGTGCGACCTGGTTTTGACCCCATCGCCGGGTCAGCGGTTGGTGGACCCGCTCTTGGTGGAGCGAGAGTCGGTGCGCGCCCGCCGGAACGCCGAGGGCACGCTCTCTTCGCCGATGGCGGGCGACGCCGCGGACGCGGTGGCCGCGTCGCTCTCCGAGGGTGTCGGACCGCGCGACGTTTATTGGATGGAGGTCAAGGTTGTCGGACAGCACGCCTACTGCGCCGGCGTGCCCGGACCCAACCGCTCGTACGCCTCGGAACTCCGGCGCACGCTCACCGATCTGCGGAAACTGGAGGACGACGAACAGGTGCTGCGGGCGGGGCTCCTGCTGGTCGTGTTCGCGGAGGAGCGATCGGTCGCCGAGCACGATCTTTCCTCGCTGATGCACGCCTGCCTGGATCGCGAGATCGCGATCTCGTCGCCGGAGTTGAGGCACGTTCCGATCCATGAACGCATCGGCAACCGGGTCTGCACATTGTGCCTGGCCGACCTGCGCAAATCGTGGCTGGCGGCGGACGAAATGGACACGTCGCTCCCGCTGTAGCCCGAGGTCAGGTTGGCGGATAGACCGCGCTCGGTACGCCGCTTGCGCCCGCGGTCTCGCCTGAATGCGGCCCCTCGCGCGCGGGCGTAAGGCCCAGATCACGCGCCGGCACGTGCGTCGTCGCATCGCCTCTGAGCCCGAGCACGCGTTCGATGGCGTCGGCCGCATTGGGTCCCGCCTTCATGCCGTCGAATCGTCTGCACACGGCGTCGAGCGCGGCCCGCTGGTCGTCGGCGTAGCCCGTCCGGCGCATGAACTTGATCACCTCGACGGCCAGGTCCTCTCCGTCGGAGAAGTGCGGGATGAACTCGGGGAGAATGCGCCGGCCCGAGATCAGGTTCGGCAGGGTGAACAGCTCGGTCGCCACCAGCCACCGGCCGAGCAGGTGGTACATCAGCTTGTTCGGCCTGTACACCGCGACCATCGGCTTGCGCTGGCGGGCGATCTGCAGCGTGACGGTACCGCTGACGACCATCGCGAAGTCGCACCAGCGAATCACCGCGTCCGTGTCGCCGCAGACCACGTGCATGTCCGCGGGCCAGCCCGAACCGCCTTCCGGGGACGGTGGCGAGGACCGGGAATCCGGGGCGCCGGCGGATGCGGCGCCGGCCGCGATGGCGTGGAGTTTCTCGGCGGCCTCGGGGCGCGTCGCCGCGACCACGGCGGTGGTCTGCGGAAAGTCTTGCTTGAGCCTGCGGAACGCATCGAGCAGGATGGGGAAACAGTTCTCCATCTCTGATGGGCGCGAGCCGGGCATCAGGGCCAGTTTGGGCGTGCCGCCCGGAAACCGGGAGGAACGCTCGTCGCACGAGGCCAGGTCCGGCGCGTGGTCAAAGAGCGGGTGGCCGATGAACTTGGCCGGCACCCCCCGCTCCAGAAACCATGTCTCCTCGAACGGCAACAGGCAAAGCACGAGATCGGTGAGGCGACGGAGCTTGCGGACCCGCCACGACGCCCACGCCCAAACCTGCGGCGCGACCAGGTGCACGATCTTCAGCCGTCCCGAGCGCCGTCGGCGTGCGATCCGGCAGATGGGGAAGTTGGCGGCGGGCGAGTCCACCGGAACGTGCACGGCGACCCTGCCCTTTCCCTCGCCCGCGAGCCAGCGGGCGATCCGCTTGTTGATGCGCCGGTGCTCGAGAACCTTCCCGAGGCCGGGCAGGCCCATCACGGCGTTGTCGCCGGTCCGCTCGATGATCGTGGCCCCGGCCCGCTCCATCATCGGCCCGCCCCAGGCGTAGATCGGCATGTCGGGGTGGCGGCGGCGCAGTTCGGCGATCACGGCCGCGGCGTGGTCGTCGCCGCTGGGCTCGAACGCGGTGAATAGCGCACCCCGCGGAGCGGCGGGCGCATCGGATGGCGGCTGAGATGTCGTATCGGGAGCGCTCACAAGGTGGGGCGAGACCGGGCGCGACCGCCCGGGCCGTGACAAGGGCCCGGCGGCACGCTCGGGAACGTTACGCTCTCGCACAGGCAGGCGACTCAGAACCCCGCGGAAGCGAGCCAGGCGCTGGCCTTCTGGTCGAGCGCCCCGGCGATGTCCATCAGGCTCTCGACGCTGGGGAGGTGGCTCCCCCGCTCGATCGAGCTGAGCTGGCTCACGCTGATCCCGCTAGACTCCGAGAGGTCCTTGAGCGTCCAGCCCCGCTGCGTGCGTGCCAGCCGGATGTGCCGCCCCAGGGCCTGGCGGAGCCGGTCTTGAGGGCGCATGCCCAGCCCGTACGCCGCGGCCGCCTGCGCGAGCGTCCGCTTGAGTTCGGCGACCGAGAACGGCTTGGCAAGGTAGTCGAAGACGTCCTTCTTGAAGGTCTGCCTCATACTGTCGAGGGACGGGTACCCCGTCACCACGACTACGCAGAGTTTGGGCCAACGGCCGCGGACCTCTTCGAGCACGGCCTCGCCGCTGTCGCGGCCCATCTTCATGTCCAGCAACACGAGATCGGGCAGACGGTCCTCGCAGGCGCGGAAGAACTCCTCCGCCGTCCCGCACGCGCGGATTTCGTGCCCCTCGCCTTCGAGCACGCCGCGGATGTACTGCCGGAAGTCCGCGTCGTCGTCGAGCGCCACGATGGACATCGCTCCGCCCGTGTGTGCGGCGTCGGATTGGGGCGATGGATCGGGTTCGCGGGGTGACATGCTCAGGCGGCTCCTGCGGGTGACGAGTCTACCGGCCCGGCGTCAAACCGGGGAGCCTCGGCAGACGGGGGCGCCCCGGCCGCGGCGTCGTCCGCCTCGGGCAGAAGTACCTCGAACTCGGCGCCGGTCCGGTCGGCGCGGTTACGGGCCAGGATGACCCCGCCGTGCTCGCGGATGATCCCCTCCGAGACGGCCAGGCCCAGGCCCGTCCCGTGAGCGTCCAGGCGCGTGCTGGCGAACGGCTGGAACATCCGCTCGAGCATCTCGGGCGCGATCCCGGGGCCGGTGTCGAGGGTTCGCAGGCTGGCCCACGGACGCCCGTCGCGGATGAGCCGCTCGCCCCGCACCTCAATGCCGCGCTCAACCGTTCCCCCACCTCGCTCTGCTCCGCCGGCACCCACGGCGTCGGCGGCGTTGCGCAGCAGGTTCACCAACACCTGCAAAATGCGGTCCGGATCACACCACGCCGTGAGCGAGTCCGGCACGGCGTTCGTGAACACGATCGACCGAGCCCCGCGGTCCAGCCGCACGAGCATCCAAGCCTCATCGACCAGCGCTCGCAGCGGCGTGGTCAGGCTTCGGTGCGGCCGGACGCGGGCGAGGTCCAGCAGGCTCTCGCTCAGCCGCTCCAAACGACCAACCACGCGCAGCATGAGTGCGGCGTCCTCGGGCTTGACGTTCGCCGCACCGCCGTCGTTTGCCGACTGGTGGACCTGTTCGACCATCCCCTTGAGAACGGACAGGGGCGTGTTGAGTTCGTGCGCGATGCCGGCGCTCATCATGCCCAGGCTGGCGAGCCGGTCAGCGTCGGCGAGATTCTGCCTCGCTGTTTCCAACAGGTGGTTCTTCTTGCGAAGGTCGGTCGCCACCTCGCTGAGTTGCTGCAACGCCGCGGCCAAAGCCGACTCGTGCCGGCGGAGCGAGCGGATCGACTCGTTGCGTGAGTGCATGATGTCGCCCAGTTCGTCGAGCGGCATCGACGCTTCCGGGATGATCTCGGCCTCGGTACGTCCCTCCAGAAGCGCCTGGTCGGCCGTGAGCATGGTGCGGATCGGGCTGTAGACATGCTCGGGGAGCACGAACATCTCCAGCGCGAGCGCCACCAAGGCGTACACCGCCAGCAACGCGACGGTCACGAGGATGTAGAGGTTGGTCACGGCGGCCCGGGCCCCCGCCATCGTGACGTTCACCGCGACAAACTCGCCCGTCGCCGGGTCGTACGCCGCCGCGACGTCGCTGCCGTCCGTCCGGCGCACCATGCTCCCGTAGCTCTGGGCGCGCACACGGCCGATCTCCGAGGGCTCTATGCCGATCGACTCGGCGGTCCCGGTCTGGATCGTGGCCGAACCGCCCAATCGGGCACGCAGCACGCGGAGCGGGTCCGCGTCCTGCGCCGCGTGCGAAGCCCGCGCGCCGGCCCGCTCGGCCAGGGCGAGGTCGAGCACCAGCATCGATTCGTGCTGCTCGGCCTGACGCACAACCTCCCGAACCGCCGGGCGCATCGCCAGCGCGAGCACGCCGGCGAGCACGAGCGAGAAACACGTGTGCAGGAACACGAGCTTCTTACGGACCCTCATGCCCGCCAGCAGCGCGCCCACGCCGCGCTTGGGGAAGGCTGGTCGCACCCGCTTGGCCGGACGCCACGCCATGAAATCTGTCACTCCCTGGCGGCCACCCGCCGGGGCCCCCCCCGCCCCCCCCCCCCCCCCCCCCCCCCCCCCCCCCCCCCCCCCCCCCCC